>JAAYJQ010000016.1 GCA_012522855.1 Bacteroidales bacterium | reverse complement strand
GCCCCTACCCAAGCCCTGATTCCCGGCATTCCCGTCCTGGAATGCCCTTCGGAGCGGCAGCCAAGCCCGATTCCACGGGATTCCCGTCCTGGCAGGCTCTCCCGGACCCCACCCAAGCCCTGATTCCCGGAGTTTCCGTCCTGGCAAGCTCTTCCGACAACCACCCAAGCCCAGATTCCCGGCATTCCCGTCCTGGAATGCCCTTCGGAGCGGCAGCCAAGCCCGATTCCACGGGATTCCCGTCCTGGCAGGCTCTCCCGGACCCCACCCAAGCCCTGATTCCCGGGATTCCCGTCCCGGCAAGACCTTCCGGACAGATACCGGAGCGACCGTCAGAAAAGAATTTCTGTTTCTTTCGAAAGTTTTTTCGTTTCTTAAAGCGGAGATACTTGCGGAACCCTACCTTTGAAAAAACGACAACTATGAAACGGAATATCTCTTATTGGCATTTCTGCACCAATTCTATTCCCAACGGAATCCTGTTCAAGGACCGGGAAGACTACAAAGCCGTGATGAATTTCATTCCCATAGCCCTGCAGCAGGCCGACGTGACCATCTACTGCTTCGTAATCATGAGCAACCATGTGCATTTCCTGCTCTCCGGCGCCCGGGAAGAAGTCTATAAGTTTTATCTCGTTCTCAAAAAACTGCTCAAACGATATCTGAACGATAAATACGGCGATTCTTCCGTGATGGATCAGTTCACCGACAACATCATCGCTGTCATGACAGATGAATATTTCCGCAACGTAACCGCATATATTCTCAGAAACCCCTATAAGGCAAAAATTTGCGACCCGTATCGCTACAGATGGGGAACGGCAGCCCTGTATTTCAACCCCTTTCTCTCCCTCGTACGTTCCGAGCGCATCGATTCGATGCGAGTCCGGAGTGTTGAAAAAATGTTGCGGTCACGGCAGAAGCTCCCCGGAAAATATGTAATGGCTGACGGAATCGTTCTCCCACAGTCCTATGTGAATTACCAATTTATTGAGAATAAATTCGGGACGTCATTGGACTTCTTTGAGCGGATCCGGTATTGGAATCAAGAAAATGAGGTCGAGGAAGTACAAGAAAAATCGGAACGATCTGCCTTTTCGGATGCAGAACTTCTTGCCAAGCTACAGACGGATTTCGAGGACCATCACGTATCCGGTTTTGCGGACATGGATCCGACGACTTTCCGGAAGTTCATTTCGAAACTCCATCGGAAATATGGCGCCAGCCAGAAGCAGGTCCGCAGGCTTATGGGAGCGGACGAGGAACTGATTGAACGCTTTTATTGAATATGGCAACGGAAGGGGCTGGTCACTACCCAAGACCGAATTGCTGGAATTCGCGTCCTGGAAAGCCCTTCCGACCACTACCCAAGACCGAAATGCCGGGATTCCCGTCCTGGAAAGACCTTCGGGGCAGCAGCCAAGCCCGATTCCCCGGGATTCCCGTCCTGGCAAGACCTTCCGACCACTACCCAAGACCGCCTTCCCGGGATTCCCGTCCTGGAAAGCCCTTCGGGGCGGCAGCCAGGACCAATTCCCCGGGATTCCCGTCCCGGCAAGACCTTCCGGCAACCACCCAGGCCCGAATTGCCGGGATTCCGGTCTTAGATACAGACCCGAAACCAATCAAGGTCTTGTTTCTGGAATCGGATTTACAAAACATGGGCACAGCAATCGCTATTAGAAGGGACTAGAAGGCCGATCGGCGTGAAAAGAGGGCGAATATTTTGACAGATCTTTCACGCTCATATGCCCTGTACAGCCCTGGGAGCTGGATCGGCGTGCCCGCATTTTGTAAATCCCGAATTGTTCTTGGGGCAGCCGATGTTAGCCGGGACCAATTCCCCGGGATTCCCGTCCCGGAAAGCCTCAGGGCACCAGAAATGGCAGAGAGGAGGTGCATTTCCGGCAAAGGAGGCAGGAAAAGCGGGCAGCAGGAAAAGCGGGCAGCAGGGAATACGGGCAGCAGGGAATACGGGGAGAGCGAACCTATGCGGAGAGTAGGTGTAGAGTACAGTGATAACAGCAGGGAAAGCGGGGCAAAGGCAGCAGGGAAAGCAAGGCAAAGCAGGAAAGGGGCAGGGAAAGCAAGCAAAGTTATGGGCAGAGCAGAGGGAATAGCGGGCAGAGCACAAATCAGAGCAGCAATCAGGCCGATACACTACCAGTGAAGCCAGGGGATGCCTGGCTTCACTGGTAGTCCCTACAGGAATCGAACCTGTATTTAAGGTTTAGGAAACCTCCGTTCTATCCGTTGAACTAAGGGACCAATGTTCTTCGGAAGCAGAGAGCGGACTTATTCCGCGCTCTTCACAATGATTTGACGACCTCTGTAGTAACCGCATTCCGGGCAGATGTGATGAAACATCACCGTTGCGCCGCAATTCGAGCATGTCGAAAGCGTGGGAACCGGTGCAAGATCGTGGGTTCTTCTCTTGTCTCTTCTCTGTTTGGAGACCTTGCGTTTCGGATGTGCCATAATTGTATTCTTTTAAATCTATTATTCCTTATTCATCAAATCCTTAAGCGATGCAAAGGGGGTTTCCGCGCAACTTTCAGCGGATTCTTGTACAACTTGAGGATTCAAATACTGCATGACGACGGGATTGCATCCGCCCGCTTCGTGGAAGCGCTGGATCGGCAGGGATAGGCAGGCATAGTCGTAAACTATCTGGCACAGGTCCAGCACGCCTTCCCCTTCCTTCAGATAGACGATTTCACGCCCCTCTTCCATCTCCTCTTCACTTTCCGCCGTCTCCGCGCCGAACTTGACGCTGAGCATGAAACCCGTGGAAACCGGCATGACCAGATCTTCAAGGCACCTGTCGCAAAGGACCGTCAGGCTTCCGTCTATTTCACAATCGACCCCGATGTAGTCTCCCGATTTTTCAACCACCGCATCCACCGTCAGATCGGCATCCAATATCTCTGAATTCTCAAATTGTGCAAAGAACGCTTTCCCGGCGTACCAGCGGAATTCCGTCCGCCCAGACGCCAATCCATTCATAGGAACTGTTAAAATTTCTTTCATAGGTCCGACAAATAGATTCAAGGGGATGCAAAGGTACAAAAAAAATCTGAATAAAAATCTTTTAAGGAGATGATTGACTATTCGTCATCCCCGCCATTGCCAGCACGTTTACGGTCCGAAGGACTGAGCATGATCTTGCGTATCCGCATATGGTGCGGAGTCACCTCGACCAGTTCGTCCTCGCGGATATATTCCAACATTTCCTCCAGCGACATCTTGATGGCGGGAGGAAGGATGATCTTCTCGTCCGAGCCGGCAGCGCGCACGTTGGTGAGTTTCTTGGTCTTGCAGATGTTGATGTTGAGATCCCGTTCGCGCGTGTGCTCACCCACCACTTCCCCGCAGTAGATTTCCTCACCGGGTTCGACGAAGAATTTGCCGCGGTCCAGGAGTTTGTGCATGGAGTAGGCAATGGCTTCTCCAGTCTCCAGAGACACCAGGGAGCCGTTGGTCCGGCTGTCGATTTCCCCCTTGAAGGGCTGGTATTCCTTGTAGCGGTGCGCCATGATGGCCTCGCCCTGGGTGGCGGTAAGCAGGTTGCTCCGCAGACCCATGAGGCCGCGGGTCGGAATGTCGAAATCGAGAAGGATACGGTCGCCTCGGGGCTCCATATGCAGCAAGGCGCCTTTCCGCCGCGTGGCAAGCTCGATGGCCGTGCCCACGAAGGCTTCCGGAACTTCGATCGTAAGATTCTCGATCGGTTCGCAGCGCTGCCCGTTGATGGTCTTGTCCAGCACCTTCGGCTGGCCGACCTGAAGTTCGAAGCCCTCCCGACGCATCTCTTCGATAAGAACGGACAGGTGAAGGACGCCGCGTCCGTAGACGATGAACGAGTCTGCGTTCATCCCAGGCTTGACCTTCAGTGCCAGGTTCTTTTCCAATTCCTTGTCAAGACGATCCTTGATGTGCCTGGAAGTCACGAATTTTCCGTCCCTTCCGAAAAAGGGGGAATTGTTGATGCTGAACAGCATGCTCATCGTAGGCTCGTCGATGGAGATTGGCGGCAGGGCTTCGGGCTTCTCGTAGTCAGCGATGGTGTCCCCGATCTCGAAGCCGTCGATGCCGACGACAGCGCAGATGTCACCGCAGCGAACTTGATCGACATTGGCCTTTCCCAGCCCGTCGAAGATCATCAGTTGCTTGATCTTGTGCTTCTCGATCTGGTCGTACCGCTTGCAGAGGCTGACCTGCATACCGGAGACGAGCGTTCCGCGGGTCACCTTCCCGACGGCGATCCGGCCGACGTAGGGGGAATATTCCAATGAGGTGACCTGCATCTGAACCGTTCCTTCCACGACCTCAGGGGCCGGGATTTCCGAAAGAATGGCATCCAGCAGCGGAGTGATGTCGCCCGACGGCGTTTTCCAGTCGTCCGACATCCAGCTCTGCTTGGCGCTTCCGAAGATGGTCTTGAAGTCCAACTGCTCCTCCGAGGCGTTCAGGGCGCACATCAGGTCGAAGACTTCTTCCTGGACCTCGTCCGGGCGGCAGTTCGGCTTATCGATCTTGTTGATGACCACGATCGGCTTCTTGCCGAGTTCCAGCGCTTTCTGAAGCACGAACCGAGTCTGGGGCATGCAACCTTCGAAGGCGTCCACCAGCAGGAGGACACCGTCGGCCATGTTCAACACGCGTTCCACTTCCCCGCCGAAGTCGCTGTGGCCGGGAGTATCGATGATGTTGATCTTGAATCCTTTGTAATTTACCGAAACATTCTTCGCAAGGATGGTGATGCCTCGCTCCCGCTCGATGTCGTTGCTGTCGAGAATCAATTGCCCGAGATTTTCGGGCTGACGCACCAGGTTCGCTTGGTAGATCATCCTGTCCACGAGTGTCGTCTTGCCGTGGTCAACGTGCGCGATCAGCGCTATGTTTCTGATTTCCTGCATAATACTATCGTCCTGAGGCCTTGCGGGGCCTTTGCGTCCATACCAAATTAAATCCTGCAAAATTACGGAAATCCTGCAGAATTATGAAAAATATAGGAAATTATGTTTACTCCCCGAGCAGCCCGGACAAAGCATTCCCGACCTTTTCGAAACTGAAGCCCGACAGGATCAAATCCATCCGAGCCCGGATGCGGTCGTTGCACAGATTGCCGAGGGAGCCTTCGTGCGTATGGCGCAGGGTTCCGCGAAAGGCGAAGGTGCCGGAGCGAATCGCGTCGGCGACCTGACGGTACGCGTCCCGGAAGGGGACGCCTGAAGCGGCCAGCCGGTTGACTTCTTCGACGCTGAACGCCAGCCGGTACTTCGGATCTTCCATCGCGTCCGTCCGGACCTCCATCCCCGCGACGGCATATTCCACGATGTCAAGACAATCGTCCAATTCCTCGAAGATGGGGAAGAAGACTTCCTTGAGCAGTTGCATATCCCTGAAGTAGCCGCTCGGAAGGTTTCCCGAAATCAAGCGAATGTCGTTTACCGGCCCCTGCAGCTTGTTGCAGCGCGCCCGGACGAGTTCGAACACATCCGGATTTTTCTTGTGGGGCATGATGCTGGAACCGGTGGTCAGGGGGTCCGGAAGATGAATGAAGCCGAAATTCTGGCTGGAGAAAAGGCAGCCGTCCCAGGCCAGCCGTCCGAGGGTTTCGGCCACGGAAGCATAGGCAAACGCCACGATCCGCTCCATCTTTCCCCGGGTCATCTGCGCGTACACGGAGTTGTAGTTCAGGTCTTCAAAACCCAGCAAAGCGGTCGTCATCGCGCGGTTCAGCGGGGCGGAGGATCCGTACCCGGCCGCCGATCCGAGCGGGTTGCGATTGACGAAATCCCACGCTGCCTTCATGGACAGCAGGTCGCCGGAAAGGCTCTCCGCATAGGCCCCGAACCATAGTCCGAAAGAAGAAGGCATGGCCACTTGCAGATGCGTATAGCCGGGAATCAGAACATCCTTGTACCGTTCGCTGGCCTCCTGAAGAGCTGTAAAAAGGCTGTGAATCTTCCCCACGGTCTTTTCGATCCGGGCCCGGGCGAAGAGATTCAAGTCCACCAGAACCTGGTCGTTGCGAGACCGGCCGGTGTGTACCTTCTTTCCGATCTCGCCCAGTTTTCGGGTGAGCATCAGTTCCACCTGCGAATGGATGTCCTCCACGTCCGGCTCGATGACGAAGGCTCCTTGTTCGGCCAATCGGTAGAGGGCGCGAAGTTCCGGAAGCAGAGCATCCAGTTCTTCCCGCGTCAGCAGTCCGACGCTTTCAAGCATGGTGATGTGGGCGATGGTGCCCAGAATGTCGAACGGGGCGAGCTGCAGATCCAGTTCCCGGTCCTTTCCGACCGTGAAAGCGTCGATCTTCGCATCCGCCTTGAATCCTTTATCCCAAAGTTTTGCCATGGCCTGAATATGATTTGTTCTGTTCGTTCCGCGCCGTTCCGGGGAGGCACCAGTCCCTCTTGCAAATATAATGAATATTCCCGACGTTCAGTCAGGATCTACCGGATTGAAGACCCTTTCCGAAAACCGCCGGAAGATTTTCTGCAAACCACGGCCGCGTCCCCACCACTTGCAGGCGGCCACAGGGTGTATTCACCCGGCAATACCCCCCTTTAAACGCCCATTTTGCCGCCCCCAACCACCTTGCACGGTCTCCCACAGCACTATCTCCCGGCCGTGCTTTGAATATTTTCAGCAGTACGCAGGACCCGGATACAGGGAATGTCATTCAAAAAATGTTTTCTGCAATTCCTACGAAGGCCGGCGGGAGGCATCCACAGGCCTCTTTGTAAGTTTTTGTCTGTAAGATACTTACAAAGGAAACAATGGAAGACGATGCTGAAAAGCATGGAAGCATCCACGGGCTTCGTCGCAAGTTCCTGTTTATGAAATATTTGCAAAAACCGCCATGGATGCCTGTGCCGGACCGCGGACTGGGGGTTGAGGCTTGAACGTAATGCAAAGTATCCGGAATTCAGAACGTACATTGCAAAGAATCTTTCGAAAATTGATTATTTTTGGGTGAGTAGATTCATATTAAAAACCAACGCATCATGAGACATCAACTTATCTTCATCAGCGCGCTTGCAGCGCTCACCTTCGCTTCTTGCGTGAAGCAGGAGACAAAAGAGACTGTCTTCCAGTCGGAATTCAAGTACACACTCGAGCAGAACGACTCCTGTAATTTGGAGATCGTCTATTCGCTCGCCTATTACGAGACATTTGCCGGCGGGGATGAACTTCGCGACAAGCTCAACGGCACGATCGTCGAACTCTGCTTCGATGAAAGTCAAGCGGGAAAGACAGTCCGGGAGGCCTTCGACGACTACTGCAAGCACGCTGCGGAAGAATATCAGAAAGATGCCGGAGAACTCTACCAGGATATAGCGAACAATCTGGAAGAGGACGAGGAATTCCTGTGGAGCATTTGCCGCTGGTCGGAAAACGTGAGCAGCGAATTCAGAGGGCGCGTCGAGAACCTGCAGACCTATTGCGTATTCACCTACAACTACCTGGGCGGAGCGCACGGAATGAATTATGAATCCCTGTACCTTCTGGATCTCAAGAGCGGGGAAAGGGTGCGGGAAGAAGAATTGTTCAAGGAAGGCTATGCGGAACCGGTCGCGGCCTTGATCCGGGAATATGCCGAAAAGAAATACTCGAGCGAAGGAGAAGAGGATTTCACGTACGATTTGTTCACCATCGAGGGACTCGTTCCGAACGGATGCTGCGGTGTGTCCGAGGAAGGCATCACCTGGAACTATCAGCCGTATGAGATCGCCAGCTACGCTGCGGGCGTCATTTCGGTGACCGTTCCATGGGAGGCCCTTCAGGAGCTGCTCGCCCAGGAATAACCCGCGTCCCGCTAGTCCAGCGCCAGCCCATCCAGCAGATTCACGTACGTCTCCACCGCAGACCGGATTTCGGTGAGCAAAATGAACTCATCCGCGGAATGCGAGCGAGCGGAGTCGCCCGGCCCGATCTTCAGCGTCGGGAAGGGAACCAGCGCCTGGTTGCTCGTCGTCGGTGATCCGAACGGGGTAAGCCCCAGCGACAAGCCTCTGCGCACGACGGGATGATCCATCGACAGCGAAGAACTGCCGAGGCGGGTGGACCGCTCCCGGACTTCGCACTCCACGGAATGCTTGATGATTTCCAGAAGCTCGACATTGGAGTACAGCCCGTTCGCGCGGACATCCACCACAAAGGTGCACACATCGGGGATCACGTTGTGCTGCGTTCCGGCATGGACCTGGGTCACGGACATCTTCACCGGACCCAGGAAGGGAGATATCTTGGGGAAGGTGTAGTCCCGGAACCATTCGATCGGACCGAGCGCCTTGTAGATCGCATTAACGCCCTCGTCACGGGCCGCATGTCCGCTTTTCCCGCGCACGGTGCAGTCCAGCACCATCAACCCCTTTTCCGCCACAGCCATATTCATGCCCGTCGGCTCTCCGATCACGCCGAAATCCACCTTCCCCAGATCGGGCAGGATGGATTCGATGCCGCCGGGCCCGCTGATCTCCTCCTCCGCCGTAGCCGTAAAGAGGAGCCGGTAGGGTTGCGGATGCTCCGTGAGCCGGACATAGGCTTCCAGCAAGGCGACCAGGCTCCCGCCGTCGTCATTGCTCCCGAGTCCGTACAGTTTCCCGTCTTCCTCGACCGGTGTGAAAGGATCCCGGGTGTAGCCGGCGGCAGGCCTGACGGTGTCGATGTGAGCGTTCAGAAGAATGGTCGGCCGGTCGTCCGGAACGGAGGATTCCACCCAGAGATTGTTGCCCTTCCGCTGCACCTCGAATCCCTCGTTCCGCATCCAGGCCTCCAGGAAATCACAGGCTTCCTTCTCTTCGCGGCTGAAGGAAGGAATCCGGATCAGATCTTTCAACAATTGAAGAGTATCCATGACTCAGTCGTCCGTCTCCGGATCGGCCTGGATGGTCGTTCCCGAACCAAGTTGCGACGCGGAGGTAATGATAACCCTGCGGACGCCCGCATCGATGGCGTTGAAGGCATTCTGTAACTTGGGAATCATGCCTGCGGAGACCGTTCCCGATGAAACCAAGGATTCGAAATCGGCCTTGGCGATGGTCGGAATCACGCTGTCGGGATCATTCACGTCGGAAAGCACCCCGGGCATCGAGGAGGTGAAAGTCAAGGTCACATCGTAGAGCGGCGTCAATGCTTGAGCCGCTGCCGAAGCGATGGTATCGGCGTTCGTATTCAGCATGTTCCCCTCCTTGTCGTGGGTCAGCGGAGCCAGGACGGGAACCGCGCCGGCGTCCAGAAGGCTCTTCAGCGCCTGGACATTGACATATTTGATGTCTCCGACAAAACCGAAATTCACCAGTTCGACCGGACGCTTGACGCTCATGATGATGTTCATGTCCGCGCCGGTAAGGCCGATGGCGTTGACTCCGAGAGCCTGCAGACGGGCAACGACGTCTTTGTTGACCAAACCGCCGTAGACCATCGTCACCACTTTGAGCATCTCCGCGCTGGTGATGCGCCGGCCGTCGATCATCCGGGTTTCCACACCCAGCTTCTCCGCCAGGGCCGTGGCGATCTTTCCACCTCCGTGGACCAAAATTTTAAGTCCCCTCAAACTGGAGAAAGACATCAGCAGCGACTGCAGGGAATCTTCGTCCTCGACGACGGGTCCCCCGACTTTGATAATGTTCAGTTGTTCTTTCATTGAATATCCTCCAACATTCGTTTCATGACGACCTGAGCCGAGACGACGCGGTTCGCCGCCTCCGGGATCACGAGGCTGCGGGGAGAATCAATCACCTCGTCGGTCACGATCATATTCCTGCGCACAGGCAGGCAGTGCATGAAAAACGCGTTGTTCGTTACGTCCATCTGCCGTTTTCCGACAGTCCAGTTCCGGTCCCGGCTCAGGATCTCCCCGTACCGGACATATGAAGACCAGTTCTTGGCATAGACAAAGTCGGCTCCTTCAAACGCCTTCATCTGGTCATATTCGACGCGCGCCTTCCCGACGAAGCCGGGATCCAGTTCATAGCCTTCCGGATGCGTGATCACGAAGTCCACATCGGCTGCGTTCATCCACTCCGCGAAGGAGTTCGGAACGGCTTGAGGCAGGGCTCGCGGGTGGGGAGCCCAGGTCATCACCACCTTGGGTCGGGATACTGTCTTGTGTTCCTCGATGGTGAGCAGATCCGCGAACGCCTGACAAGGGTGCACCGTGCCGGATTCCAGGCTGATGACGGGTTTTCCCGAATAGTCGATGAACTGTTTGAGAATGGTTTCGTTGTAGTCGAAGTCCCGGTCCTGCAGACCGGCGAAGGAACGCACGCCGATGAGGTCGCAGTAACTGCCGATCACCGGGATCGCCTCGCGCAGGTGCTCGGGCTTGTCTCCGTCCATCACCACGCCCATCTCCGTCTCAAGTTTCCAGCTGTCTCCGTTGACATTCAGGACGATGGCGTTCATGCCGAGGTTCAGCGCGGCTTTCTGGCTGCTCAGACGGGTGCGCAGGCTGCTGTTGAAAAAGATCAGGATGACGGTCTTGTTCTTGCCGAGCTCCTGCCAGGCAAAAGGGGTCGCCTTCACCCGCTTGGCTTCGTCCAGCGCCTGACGCAGGTCGCCGATGTCGTGTACATGCAGAAAACTTTTCATTTGAATATTCGTTTTATCTATGGAAATCAATAACTTACAGTACCGCGGAAAGAGCGGAGACAAAGGTGTCCACATCGTCCCGGGTCGTGACCAGCGGGGCAAGAAGCCGGAGCATGGAAGTGCCGGAGAATCCTGTAAAAACATGCTGTTCGAAGAGCAGTTTCCGGCGGAGCTCGACGGCGGATTCGTGGAACTCGATGCCCAGCATCAGTCCCCGGCCGCGCACTTCCTTGATGCGGGGGGAGGCCGGGATCCGCGCCTTTAGATAATCTCCGACTTCACGGGCATTCTCGATGAGGCGCTCTTCGCGGATGATGTCCGCAACGGCGATCGCGGCCGCCATGGCTAGGTAATTTCCCCCGAAGGTGGTGCCGAGCATCCCTTTGGTCGCCTTGAATTCCGGAGAAATCAGGACGCCTCCGATCGGGAAGCCGTTTGCCATTCCCTTGGCGACGGTGACAAGGTCCGGTTCGATGCCGGCCCATTGATAGGCGAAATACTTCCCGGTCCGCCCGCAACCGCTCTGGATTTCATCCAGGATGAGTACGGTTCCGTATTCCTTCGTCACGCGGCGCAAGTCCTGCAGGAAGGAATCCTCGGGTATCCGGATGCCGCCGACTCCCTGGATCCCCTCGATGATCACCCCGGCGACGTCGCCCTTGGCGAGCTCCGCCTCCACGGCATCAAGGTCGTTCAAGTCCACGAAGGTGACCTTCTGACGGGCATTGAACGGGGCGATAATCTTGGGGTTGTCGGTGACCGCAACGGCGGCGGACGTCCGGCCGTGGAAGCTGTGGCGAAATGCCAGCATGCGGTCCTTCCCGGTATGGAAGGACGCAAGCTTGACGGCATTTTCGTTGGCTTCGGCTCCGGAGTTGACGAGAAACAGGGAATAGTCCTCCAGACTGGAGAGTTCTCCGATCTTGCGGGCCAGTTCAACCTGCATGGGGTTGATCACGCTGTTGGAGTAGAAGCCGATTTTGTTAAGTTGTTCTGTTATGGCGGTCACATACACGGGATGGCAGTGGCCGACCGAAATCACGGCATGGCCGGAATAGAAGTCCAGGTATTCCCGGCCCTCCTCGTCCCACAGGCGCGTGCCTTTCGCGCGCACCGGCGTTATATCGAATAATGAATATACATCAAAAAGTTTCATGCTTCAAATCTTCTCTTCTTTTTTTTCCTTTTTCTCGGAGGGTGTGTCCCTGCGGACTATAGCCGCTTGTGGACTTGGAGTGTTTCGGAGGGTATGTACCTGCGGACTGTAGCCGCCCGTGGCTCCATGAACGGGAGGGGCCCACGCCCAGCGTGGGAGGGACTTGGTCCGCAGGTACATACCCTCCGAAACAAAATAAATTGCCAAACCTGTCATCAAAATCGAGTTCCTTTGAGGTGGAGGCCAGTGTCTTCGGGCAGTCCGAACACGAGGTTCATGTTCTGGACGGCTTGTCCCGAAGCCCCCTTCACCAGATTGTCGATCACGCTGATGACGTGCAGTTTGTCCCCGTATTTGCGGACATGCAGCACGCATTTGTTGGTGTTCACCACCATCTTCATGTCCGGATTGGTCTCGATCACATGCACGAAGGGCTCGGCGGCGTAATAGTCCTTGTACAGGGCGACTGCCGCTTCCTCGGTCAATCCGCAATCGAAATAGACCGAAGCCAGGATGCCCCGGGTGAAGTTGCCGCGCACCGGCACGAAATTGATCGCTCCCTTCCAGGAAGGCGCCAGCAGGTGGAGAACCTCGCCGATCTCCCCGAGATGCTGGTGCGTGAAAGCCTTGTAGATGGAGAGATTGTTGTCGCGCCAACTGAAATGCGTCGTTGCGGACGGGGCCTGTCCCGCGCCGGTGGAGCCGGTGATGCCGGTTACATGGATTTCGGGAAGGCGGTCCGCCCGGGCCATCGGCAGCAGCGCCAGTTCGATGCAGGTCGCGAAGCAGCCCGGATTGGCAATGTGCTTCGCGCCCTGGATCCGGCTCCGGAATGCTTCCGGAAGACCGTAAACGAAACCTTCCGCGTCGGCTTCGAGCCGGAAATCGTTGCTCAGGTCGATGATGGCGCCTTGGTAGCTTTCCGGCAGGTTATGGACGAAATCCTTGGATTTGCCGTGGCCGGAGCACAGGAACAGCACGTCCGGGCAGGTTTCCGAGTTCGAAAGGAAAGGAAGCGCTTCGTCGCAAAAATGCAGATCCGTCTCACCGAGGAGGTCCGCATGGGCAGACGAAACAGGCTCGCCCGCATGCGAGGCGCTCTGCGCGAAAACAATCCGGGCTGCGGGATGCTGTACGACAATCCGCAACAGTTCCCCGGCGGTGTAGCCGGCGGCTCCGATGATACCGATGCGTATGGGGGTCCGTTCGTTCATCTACAGCTCCTTTTCCAATTGTTCGCCTTCCTCCTTGTGGGCCTGGTAGTACACTTTCAGCGGAGTGGAAAGCACTTTGATGAAGCCCTTCGCATCCTCCGAAGTCCACCCCTTCTGCGTCTCGCCATATTCCCCGAGTTTGGTCTTCACCAAATCCGCGGGTGAATCCACCCCGACCGTGGAGAAGGAATACGGACGCAATTCCATCGTCACCTCGCCGGTCACGTTGCGCTGGCTGCTGTCCAACAGGGCCTCGATGTCCCGCATCACGGGCTCAAGGTACTGGCTTTCATGCAGGAACATCCCGTACCAATTCGCGACCTGGTCCTTCCAGTATTGCTGCCACTTGCTGAGGGTGAATTTTTCCAGGAACTTGTGGGCGGCGATGATCAGCATCGGGGCTGCCGCTTCGAAGCCGACGCGTCCCTTGATGCCGATGATGGTGTCTCCCACATGCATGTCCCGTCCGATTCCGTAGGGCGCGGCAATGGCTTCAACAGCCTGGATGGCCTTCACTTTGTCGGAGAAACGCTCGCCGTTAACACCGACGAGTTCTCCTTTTTCGAAAGCGAGACGGATCCGCTCGGATCCCGACTTGGTGACCTGCTTGAGGTAAGCCTCTTCCGGAAGCCCCTGCTTTGAATCCAGAATCTCTCCGCCGCAGATGGAGGTGCCCCAGAGACCGACGTTGTAGGAATATTTCAACTTCGCGAAATCAGCTTTGAAACCGTGCTTGTTCAGGTAGTCCACCTCGAACTGGCGCGTCAGAACCATGTCCCGGGTCAGGGTGATGATCTCCATCTCCGGCGCCATCACCTGGAAGGTCATGTCGAAGCGGACCTGGTCGTTGCCCGCCCCGGTCGAACCGTGCGCGATGGCGTCCGCCCCGATCTGCTTGGCGTACCGGGCGACGGCGATCGCCTGGAAGATGCGTTCGGAAGAAACGGAGACCGGATAGGTTCCGTTCCGGAGCACATTGCCGAAGATCATGTAGCGGATGCTCTTTTCGTAATATTCCTTCGTCACATCCAGGGTGACATATTCTTTGGCGCCCAACGCGTATGCCCGGGCTTCATTTTCCTTGCGCTGGGCCTCGCTGAATCCGCCGGTGTCGGCGCAGGCGGCGTAGACCTCGCAATTCATTTCACGGATAAGGTACATAACGGTGAACGAGGTGTCCAGCCCACCGCTGTAGGCAACTACAACTTTTTTCTTTTTCATATTCCGATTCATTTTCATTCAACATTTTCATCAATCGCCCTGATTCGCTCCAGCACCTCGTCGGAAATCTTCGCAGGCAGGTGCTCGGTCGGGTCGAACAGCATGCCGGTACAGATGCAGTACTTGCGGTCGGTCCGGCGCAGCACGTCCACGTTGATGCAACCGTCGCAGCCCTTCCAGAAGGCCTCGTCCTCCGTCAGTTCTTCGAAGGTGACCGGCTTGTAGCCCAACTGGGTGTTCATGGCCATCACGGCGGCTCCGCTCGTAAGGCTGAAGATCTTCGCATGCGGCCAGCGTGTGCGGGCCAGCGAGAAGGTCATGTCCTTGATGCGCTTCGCCAAGCCGAGCCCGCGGAAGTCGGGATGGACGATCAGCCCGGAAGTCGTCACGTAGTGTTTGTCCTCCCAGGTCTCGATGTAGCTGAAACCGGCGAACCGATCCCCTTTCAGGGCGATGACGGCTTTGGCTTCCCGGATCTTCAGGGCAAGGTACTCCGGCTTTCGTTTCGCGATGCCGGTCCCCCGGATATTGGCGGCCTCTTCTATCGTGGCCAGTATTTCGTCGACGTATTTCAGGTGCTCTTCGGAAGCCACCTCTACCACGAAATCGTCTTGGTTCATCATTTTGATATGCATTTGTCTTTAACCCCCGGGAAGATTCCGTCGAGGAATTGTTCTATTTCACTATGCGGGTGTCCTTCCCGCAGGACCAGCAGGATCGTGTCGTCCCCTGCCAAGGTTCCCATGATCTCCTTGCTCTTCATCCCGTCGAGGATCGAGGCGATCATGTTGGCGTGTCCCGGACGGGTCCGGATTACGGCCAGGGAGCCGGAAAATTCCAAACTGATGATGCTGTCCACCTGACGCAATCCCGTCGTCTGACGGATTTCGGCATCCGGGGACGGCAGCCGGTAAAAATATCCGGCTTCGTCATGGGCCTTGTAAATCCTCATTTCGCGGATGTCCCGGGAGAGGGTTGCCTGGGCGACGTTGAACCCCCGCTGCTTCATGAGCGCGGACAACTCCTCCTGGTTCGAGATTGTATGATCCCGTACCAACTGCCTCAACATCCTTTGTCTATCCTGTTTGCCTCCCATTAGACAGTATAATTATTCACTCTTTCCCACAAAGATATGGATAATTTTCCATATTCTATTCATTTTTCTTGAAATATTTTCCAAAATCGAATTTTGTCGTATTTTTGTCGCGTTATGACAGAGAAAATTATCATCTTGGATTTCGGTTCACAGGTCACCCAGCTCATCGGCCGCCGCCTGCGCGAACTGAATGTCTTCTGCGAGATTTATCCGTATAACAAGTGCCCGGAACTAAGCCCGGATGTCAAGGGGATCGTCCTGTCCGGAAGTCCCTGCTCGGTCCTGGACGCCAACGCCCCGCAGATCGACCTGACCTCCCTCAAGGGGAAGCTGCCGCTGCTGGGGATCTGCTACGGCGCCCAGTATCTGGCGCACAAGTTCGGAGGGGCTGTGGAGGGTTCCGCAGCCCGGGAATACGGGCGGGCGATGCTGGATGTCACGGATGCGGCGTCTCCTCTTTTTCAAGATGTTCCCGCTCGCTCCGAGGTCTGGATGTCGCGCGGAGACAGGATTTCGAAACTGCCCGACGGAGCCGTGCCCATCGCCTCCGCGGAGGATGTCCGGTATGCGGCCTTCCATATTCAGGGAGAATCTACGTTCGGGATTCAGTTCCATCCGGAGGTCTTCCACACCACGGAAGGGTCGCGGATCCTGAGCAACTTCGCGAAGCGGATCTGCGGGTGCAAGGGCGATTGGACTCCCGCGTCCTTCATTGAGGCGACCGTAGCCGAACTGCGGGAGAAAATCGGACCGGACCGGGTAATCCTCGGCCTGAGCGGCGGCGTCGATTCCACCGTGACGGGGGTGCTCCTCAACAAGGCCATCGGACACCAGCTAACCTGCATCTTCGTGAACAACGGATTGCTGCGGAAGAATGAATATGAAGAAGTGATCGCCTCGTACCGGGACATGGACCTCAACGTGATCGGGGCCGACGCTGCCCGGGACTTCGTTTCTGCGCTGGCGGGCGTGACCGATCCCGAGCGCAAACGGAAGATCATCGGGGCGAAGTTCATCGAAACCTTCGAACGCTACGCCTGCCGGATTTCCGGAGCGCGCTGGCTGGCCCAGGGCACGATCTACCCGGACGTGATTGAATCGGCAGGCATCGAAGGCGTCGCTTCCAAAATCAAGTCGCACCACAATGTGGGCGGTCTGCCGGACAAAATGAATCTGAAGATCGTAGAGCCGCTGCGCATGCTGTTCAAGGACGAAGTACGCCGCGTCGGACGCGCCCTCGGCATCAAGGAAGAACTGGTAGGACGGCATCCCTTCCCGGGGCCTTCGCTGGCCATCCGGATTGTCGGAGACGTCACGGAGGAGAAACTGAATGTGCTCCGTGAGGCCGACGACATCTTCATCAAGGCGCTGCGGAACTACGACTGCAGCGCCCTGCACCTGCCCTGCGCTTCGGATCCCCGGATTGAGGCATCCAATCTCTACGATGCGATCTGGCAGGCCGGCGTGATCCTGCTGCCGGTGAAGAGCGTCGGGGTGATGGGCGACGAACGAACGTACGAGAATCCGGTCGCGCTGCGGGCCGTGGTGTCCACGGACGCGATGACGGCCGACTGGTTCCGCTTCCCGTACGACTTCCTGGCCCGCGTGAGCAACGACATCATCAACAAAGTCCGCGGAGTCAACCGCGTCGTGTACGACATCTCCTCCAAACCGCCCGCAACGATCGAGTGGGAATAGGGGCTATCGGTGCCGCTTTTCCAGTTCGGCTTCCATATCATTGATGCCGAGCCCTTGGCTTTCCAGCAACACCAGCAGGTGGTAAACCAGGTCGGAAGCTTCGTACAAGAGCCTTTCGCGATCGCCTTTCACGGCTTCGACAACGGTCTCGACGGCTTCTTCCCCCACTTTCTGCGCCATCCGCGGAACCCCGGCCTCGAACAGAGAGGTGGTGTAGGAACGTTCCGGCATTTCCCGGTGACGGTCGCGAATAATGCGCTGGAGGGCGCGGATGAATCCCAGGCTGGCAGGGATGGCCTCCCCCCAGCAGGTCTTTGTACCTTGGTGGCAGGTCGGGCCGTCGGGCCGGACGCGCACCAGCAGGGTGTCCGCGTCGCAGTCCGGGGTGATTGAAACCAGATGCAAGTAGTTCCCGCTGGTCTCACCCTTGGTCCACAAGGCGTGCCGGGAGCGGCTGTAAAAGGTGACCAGGCCGGTTTCCTGGGTCTTCTCGAGGGCCTCGGCATTCATGTAGCCGAGCATCAGCACCTGCAGGGTGTCTTCGTCCTGGACGATGGCCGGTACCAGCCCGTCCGTTCCTTTGGAACAATTCAATTCAGAAAATCGCAGCATCGTTTGTCAAATTATTTCATTCGGGGAAGGATCGTCTAGACGGACGGGCACGCCGGCCTCCGCCAGTTGCCTCTTCAAGTCCTTGATCCGGATTTCACCATAATGGAAAATGCTGGCGGCAAGAGCCGCATCCGCTTTTCCGCGGGTAAGTACATCCAAAATATGTCGCGTGTTTCCGGCTCCTCCGGAGGCGATGATCGGGATCGTTGTTTCATCGGCGAGACGAGCATAGGTGTCCACGGCATAGCCGTTCCGGGTGCCGTCGTGATCCATCGAGGTGAAGAGCATCTCCCCGGCTCCCCGCTCCTGAACTTCCCGGGCCCAGGAGTACAATTCCTTGTCCGTCGTTACCTTTCCTCCATGCGTGGTCACCTGCCACAGCAGTTTCCCGGTAGCATCCTGTCGGGCATCGATGGCGACGACGATGAACCGCGAGCCGTATTTCGAAGCGATGCGGGTGATGAGGGTCGGATCCAGGACAGCGGCGGTGTTGATGGAGATCTTGTCGGCACCGGCATCGATCAATCGAGCCGCATCGTCATAGGAAGAAATTCCTCCCCCGACCGTGAAAGGAATATCGATCCGTTCCGCAATGCGCGACACCTGGCCGGTAAAGGTCTTACGGCCTTCCAGGGACGCGCTGATGTCCAGATAGACCAGTTCATCGGCCCCTTCCCGGGAATAGGCGATTCCCATTTCGACCGGATCACCCACCTCCCGGAAGTCGACGAAATTGATTCCTTTGACCACCTTGCCTTCTTTCACATCCAGGCAAGGGATGATTCGTTTCACAAGCATATCAGAACAAGCTTTCGAGTTTGATTCTCCCTTCGTAAAGAGCCTTTCCGACGATGACCGCCCGGATGCCGGCGGCTTTCAGTTCAGCCAGTTGTTCGATCGTTCCGATTCCTCCGCTCACGACGATGTCCTGTCCGGGAAACTGCTGCTGGAGTCCGGCATAGAATTCCAGGTTGACCCCCCGGAGCATGCCGTCGCGGTCGATCTCGGTCACGATCACTTGTTTGACCCGGTCCCGCCAGGAGGAAATGGCATCTACAGCAGTCAGACGGGAGGTTTTCAGCCAACCATGCGTGGCCACCAAGCCTCCGCGCACGTCGACGCCGAGGATGATCCTGTCCCCGTATTGATCGAGCCAAGCGGAGAAGGTGTCCGGGGCGGTGACTGCGATGCTGCCGCAGATCGCGTACCGCGCCCCCGCTTCCAGAACCGCTTCCAACGAGGCTTCCGACTTGATGCCGCCCCCGAATTCCACGACCAGAGAGGTTGCGGAAACAATGCTCCGGAGCACATCCAGATTCTGCGGAGCCGCGGAACGAGCCCCGTCCAGATCGACCAGGTGCAGCCGCTTCGCCCCGGCTTGTTCAAAGGTCCGGGCGACTTCCACCGGGTCCGAGGAATATTCCTTCTTCCGTCCGTAATCCCCCTGGGTGAGGCGCACGCACCTTCCGCCGAGGATGTCGATTGCAGGGATGATGTCCATATTCAACAAGATTCAATAAAGTTTCTGAGGATGCGCGCCGCGCCGTCGTCTACGATCATAGCGTTCCTTTGCTGGAGGGAAGTTCGTAGGGGAACGGAGAGCGCGCGACCGCCATCCGGATCGCCCGAGCGAAGGCTTTGAAAATGGCTTCGGCCTTGTGGTGCTCGTTCTCTCCGCGCGCCGCGATGTGCAGGTTGCACCGAGCGCCGGCGCAGACCGACTGAAAGAAATGCGGGAGGAGTTCCGTAGGCAGGTCGCCCACCTTCTCCCGCCGGAATTCAGCGCGCCACTGAAAGTCGATCCGACCTCCGAAATCAAGCAGGACCATGGCATCGCTGTCGTCCATCGGAAGCACGAAACCGTACCGACCGATGCCGAGCTTCGCCCCCAGGGTCTTGTCGATGGCCTCCCCGAGCACGATGCCGACATCCTCCACCGTGTGGTGTTCATCCACCTGCAAGTCTCCCTTCGCCTCCACCCGGAGTCCGACACCCCCGTGATGGGGGATCTGCTCCAGCATATGGTCAAAAAAGGGCAGTCCGGTCCGGATCGTCCCTCCGACAGGCCCGTCCAAATTCAATTCCAGAAGAATATCCGTTTCGCGGGTCTTCCGCCGGATCCGGACATGCCGGTCTCCCAACAGCTCGACCCCGTCCGCCGGTCCGGGAACCTCGATTCCCAGCGCGCGGAGCAGGCGGTCGTTCTCGGAAGGCGTTCCGATTGTAATCCGCAGACAACCTCCGCAGCCGGGAACGCGGGAGCGGTTCCGGACGATGATTTTTCGTTCGATGAGGCGCGCGTAGAGTCCATCGGGATCCGTCACCTTCACCAGCAGGAAATTGGCGTCGCTCGGGTAGACACGCAACACGGACGGACTTTCCTGCAGCGCTTTCGCCACCCGGACGCGTTCGCCGAGAATCTCCCGGACATGGGCTTCCCGGACCGCGGGATCCAGTTTCGCGAGAGCCATCTTCTGCGCCGGGATGTTGATGTTGTAGGGATATTTCACCTTGTCGAGCAGTGCGGCCACACCGGGATCGGCGACCGCGAGCCCGACCCGGAGACCCGCCATTCCCCATGCCTTGGACAGAGTCTGCAACACAACCAGGTTGGCATATTCCCGGGTCAACGGGATGAGGGAAGGACGTTCCGAAAAATCAATGTAGGCTTCGTCCAGCACGACGACTCCGGGAAAGCGTTTCAACAAGGAGACAATTTCCTCTGCCGGAAAGGAATTTCCGCTCGGATTGTTCGGGGAACAGAGAAACAGCAGTTTCGTATTCGCGTCCGCCGCCGCGAGCACGGCCTCCGCATCCAGCGAAAAGTCGGGGCGGAGGGGCACTTCCCGAAAAGCGATGTCGTTGGTGGCCGCGGCAACGCTGTACATGCCGTAGCTCGGGGCGATGGAAACGGCATTGTCCAGCCCCGGACGGCAGAACACCCGGAAGAGCAGGTCAATCGCCTCGTCGCTGCCATTTCCGAGGAAAAGCTGCTCCGGAGACATACCTTTGAGCTCGGCAACCTTTTCCTTCAACGCCCGTTGCCGCGGATCCGGATAGCGGTTCAATCCGTTGTCGTAGGGGCTTTCATTGGCGTCCAGGAAGACTTCAGGCCGTGACCCGCGGCATTCATCCCGGGCGGTGGAATAGGGCTCCAGCGCCAGGATGTTCGGGCGTACACGCTTCAGTACTGCTTCTAGATTCATAATTCACTTCTTTTATCGTTTTCAAGCCGGATCTCGACGGCGGCGGCGTGGGCATCCAGGCCCTCGGCGCGCGCCAGCGTACGGATGGTGCCGGCCAAACTCGCCAGACCCTCCTTTGTAAGTTCCTGGCAAGTCTGTCTGCGCAGGAAAGACTCCACGCCGAGCCCGCTGAAAGAACGGGCCCAACCGCTCGTGGGCAAGGTATGGTTCGTACCCGAGGCATAGTCCCCGGCGCTTTCCGGAGAATAGTTGCCGAGGAAGACGCTTCCGGCCGCATACACCGAATCCGCCGCTGCCCGGGGATCGCGCATCGCGATGATCAGATGTTCGGGAGCATATTCATTGGCGAAATCGATTCGATCCCTGCGGTCGTTCAGCACGATGGTCCGGCTGTTGTCCAAGGCTTTGCGGATGATGTCCCGGCGGGCAAGACTCTCCGCTTGGCGATCGATTTCCGCAGTCACGCGTTCCGCGAAGGAGGCGGAAGCGCAAACCAGCATGGACTGGCTGTCCGGCCCGTGCTCCGCCTGAGAAAGCAGATCCGCTGCCACGAAGGCCGGGACGGCGGTGTCGTCCGCGAGAACCATCACTTCGGAAGGACCGGCAGGCATATCGACGGCGACATCGGACAGGCTTACCAACTGTTTGGCTTTCATCACATATCGGTTTCCGGGTCCGAAAATCTTGTCGCGCCGGGAAACGGTTTCGGTTCCGTAGGCCATCGCCGCGATGGCTTGCGCGCCCCCGAGTTTGAACAAGTTCCGAACCCCGCAGAGACGCGCGGCATACACCACGGCAGGGTGAATCCGTCCGTCGGCTCCGGGCGGGGAACAAAGCAGCACATCCTCGCATCCCGCCACCCGGGCAGGGATGGCCAGCATGAGTACGGTGGAGAAGAGCGGAGCGCTTCCGCCGGGGATGTAGAGACCGACCCTCCGGATCGGAACCGCTTGCTGCGTACAGGTCACGCCGGGAAAGGTTTCAACCCGGACAGGAGCGGGCAACTGGGCTTCGTGAAACTTCCGGATGGCCGAAGCGGCCTTCTCGATGGCTTCCTTCAGATCTTCCGGGACTGCCGTAAAGGCTGCCTGAATCTCAGCCTCGCCGACCTGCAAGACCTCCTGCGGGGTTCCTGTCGCTGTCAGTCCGTCGAACTGCCGTTCGAAATCCAGCAGGGCGGCATCCCCGCGCAGACGGACACTTTGCAGAATGGATCCCACCCGCGCGGCGAGGACCGGGTCGTCATCGGCCGCGCGTCGGCAGAGCGGCGCCCATTGCGACCGGTCCGGTTCTATGAATAGCTTGAGAGACATCATACACGCATCAAATCACCATTTTCTCGACGGAAAGAACCAGGATACCTTCCGCGCCGATCTCCTTGAGTTGTTCGATCTTGTCCCAGAGTACATCGGCGTCCACAACGGTGTGCAGGGAGGACCAACCGCTCTGCGCAAGGGGCAGAATCGTAGGGCTCCGCATCGCCGGCACGATCCGGATCGCGTCCTCGAGTTTTTCGTTCGGAACGTTCATCAAGAGGTATTTCTTTCCACGGCTGTCCTTGACCGCATTGAAACGGAACTTGATCTGCTCCAGGATTTTTCTTTTTTCGTCGGTCAGTTTCTTGCCGGCGATCAGCACGGCTTCCGAGAAAACCACTTTCTCCACTTCCACGAGTCCGTTGCTTACCAATGTGCCCCCGGAAGAGACGATGTCGAAGATCGCATCGCTCATCCCCACTGTGGGCGCGATTTCAACCGAGCCTGCGATCACGCTGATTTCGGCGGAAATACCGTGTTCTTTCAGAAACCCGCCCAGGATGTTCGGGTAGGAAGTCGCGATACGCTTGCCCCGGAAATAGAACAGCCCCGGATAGTTCTCCCCTTTGGGGATCGCGAGGGAGATCCGGCAGGCGCCGAAACCGAGACGATCGACGATGTCGACCTGCTGTCCGCGCTCCAGTACTTCGTTGTAGCCCACGATACCCAGATCCGCCACCCCCATCGCGACTGCCTGGGGGATGTCGTCGTCCCGGAGGAACAAGAGTTCGGCGGGAAAACTGTTCGACTGCGAAAGGAATTTTCGTTTGCTGTCATCGAACACGATGCCCGCCTCGTCCAGCAGGGCGATGCTCTGTTCGCTCAGGCGACCTTTCGCTTGAATTGCAATTCTCAACATGTTCTTCGTTCGTTATACATTGTGAAAAAGGCCTGCGCCGCGGAGGAGCAAGCCTTTTCGAAATATCTCATTGCAGGAAATACACGATCAACTTACCGCTCCGAAAAGTGGCGATGATGGACGTGGATGTGCTTGCGATTTGTCATTTGTCGTTCGTTCTGCAACAAATATCGGAATAAATTTGAAATAACCAACGATTTGTCGGAAAAACTACCAGCCCCGGGCGATGTTGGCCGCGACGGCAGTCACAAGGCGCTCGCGGGCCTCGATGCTGGCCCAGGCCGTGTGGGGCGTGAAACTCAATTTCTCAGGATGACGGGTGCGCAGAAGCGGGCTGTCCGCGGGAAGGGGTTCGGTCACGAACACATCCAGCGCGGCTCCGCCGATGATTCCTTCATCGATCACCCGGGCAAGGGCGGATTCGTCGATGATCCCGCCCCGCCCCATGTTCAGGATGATGGCGCTCGGCTTCATCAGCCGGAGTTCTTTCTCGCCGACCAGACCCGCCGTGCGGGCGTTGTAGGGCGCATGGATGGAAATCACATCGGATTCGCGCATCAGCGTTTCGAGCGCTATGCTCGGATAATCGGTGCAATGCCCGGTTCCGGAAGTGGAATAGTACACCACCTTCATTCCGAAGGCCGTCCCGATCTTCGCCACCTTCGTTCCGATGTTTCCCATTCCGATTACGCCCAGCGTCTTTCCGGCGATCTCCGGGAACGGGCGGGAGAGATCGGTAAAGATCCCGCTCCGGGAATATTCCCCGGATTTGACGAACCGGTCGAAGTAGCGAGCGCTTCCCAACAGCGACAAAATGTGCATGAAAGTCACCTGAACAACGGAATCTGTGGAATATCCGGCCACGTTCCGGACCGGGATCCCCTTGGCCTCGCAGGCCTTCAAGTCAATGTTGTTCACGCCTGTCGCGGCCTCGCAGACCAGCCTGAGTTTCGGCGCCGCATCCAACAGCGCCTCCGATACCTTGATTTTGTTGATGATCAAGACCTCGCAGTCCGAGACCCTTCGCAGGGCTTCCTCCGGGGTCGAAGTCGGCCAGCAAACCAATTCGCCGAGTTTTTCAATCGGGTCCAAAGAAACATCCCCTACGGTCGCGGCATCCAGAAAAACAATTTTCATATCGGAATCGTTTGCTGCAAATATGCGAAAAAACCGGCAACTTCCGAAACCAAAAAAACCGGCGGGAAGCCGGTTCTTTCGCGTGCGCGGGAACAGAGTCGAACTGTCATGCCTGTAATAGGCACTACCTCCTGAGAGTAGCGCGTCTACCAATTTCGCCACCCGCGCTCAGAAGTGGATTGCAAATATACAAATTGTTGTCAAACTTGCAAATTATATCGCGCATGTCCCGCAAGAAACTCATGAAAAAACATTCCGCAAACGATCAAGAATAGGACCTGAAGATCCGGGTGATCACCGTCTTCATCGAAGGACAAATCTCGACAAGCTTCTTCAAGAGCGCGTCCCGGTCATGCACGTCGGACCGAAGGGCGGAGAACAGATCGGAGACATCGATCCCCTCCTCCTCCAGCTGGGCGAAGATCTGCGGATAGAACCAGAGGTCGTAGCCCGATTCCGGGGAATATCCGTATCTGGATTTGTACAACTTGTTCTCCAGGTAATAGGCCCACATCTCCCCGACCTCGCAATACCCGGCATTCGCCCCGGAACCGTCGCCATACGTCGCTCCCGTGCCTGCGAATGCGGTCAGGACATAGGTGATGTACTTGTCCCAGTAGGTGGTACCCACCCGCTGAAAATGACTGGCATGCGCCATTTCATGCACCGTGGCCCCATAGAGTGAAGCATAGTCGTTCCTGCCTCTCGCCCCGATGGTGATGTCCGGCAGAATGACCCGGATGAGATATCGGTACAGGCCGAGGAATTTGTCGAGGGCATTTTGGTTCAACACGGCCCCGTGATGCAGCATCAGCGCGCTGGAAGGCCGCATCTGTTTGAAAATCCAGATCCTCAAGTTCTTGGGCGGGCCTGAGATCCCCATTTCCTTGCATTTGGAGATGTAGTCATAGGCAGCATTGTTAACCACGCACCTACGGAACAACGTTCCGTCCGAATTCGTGTCGATCTTCACATCCATGCCTAGAGGAGACCCCTTCCCGAGCGAGGAAGTCGAAGCCGGAGACAAGATCAGATTGAATCCGATCGAAAAGTCGCAGGTGTTCTTGAACACCAGGCGGTAATGCGGTTTTGCGGAATACTTCATCCGGATTTCGTAGTTGCCGTCCTTGTCCGTATAGGCCGATGATATCCGGACAAAAACCTGGGTCTTCACCTTGACGCCGGCCACGCCGAGGACCTTCCCCTCCTTGGCCTGCTTGTCCTCGATGGTGATCCTTCCTTTCGGATAGGTTCGGTTGCCGCGCGTATCCGGAAGAATGAGCGCTTCGTTTCCGGTCCGCCGGAAGGCTTCCTTCTCCACGCGATCCCAGTCCACCTCTTCGAACCCCCGCGTCGGGATCTCTTCATCGGGGACAAAGCACTCTTCGAGAATTTCGTAGGTGGTTCCCGCCGGAAATTTGAAATCCGGAGGTACAACCGTGTACTGCCAGGTGATTTGATCCTCCGGCAGCGAACGATCGTGGTAGTAATCTCCATCCCGAAGGATCTCGTAGTCCAGCGGGTAGTCGAACATCTCCAGCCCGAGGCCGGCCAACTGATCGAGCTGCCCGGAATTCACAGGCAGAAAGCGGACATACAGCCCGTTCGGATCGATTTCAGTCGCTCCCCGGGTCGGGTACAGCGACTTCAGCGTGTTCCGGACATTCTCAATCGAATAAGGATTGTCGAGTTTCTTTCCCAGCACGATCTCGTCGTGCGCCACGGCCTCGTTCCGCGGTGTGCTGACGGAGCCGGAATCCATCAGACTCCCGGACTCCTTGCTGCAGGACACCAGCACGAGTGCCGGCAGCATGATTTTAAAGAACCATTTCATGTTTCGCATAGTTTATTGTTCAAAGGCAAAGTTACCGGAGACCATCCGTAGAATGAAATATTCCACGGGTAAGTACGAAAGACCGGACCCTTGCCGATTCACCGGGGGTCACAGACCTTCACTGCATGGATTTTCTTGCAAAAAAGCGGATCCGCTTGTTCAGAAACTTTCTGATTTTCCTTGCTGCAGTGCTCCCGGCCGCTTTTTCAGCGCCGGCTGCACAGACGCAAAGGTACAAAACCAAGATTGTGGAGCATCGGAAGCGCGGGGTATTTCGTCAGCCCGTGAGTTAGAAATACGTTACGGTCTTCTGCTCGATGGCCGACAACAAAGCATTCGCAAGCCGGCTGACTCCGAAACGGAACAAGTCCTTGTTCAGCCATCCGCTGCCCAGGACGGATTTCACGATGAAATAGTATACCGCGGCATCCTTCGCTGTGGAAATACCGCCGGCAGCCTTGAATCCCACCTTGCGGCCGGTCTTTTCATAATAGGCCTTGATGCAGCAGCACATCACATAGGCAGCCATCGGTGTGGCGTTGACCGGCACCTTGCCTGTGGAGGTCTTGATGAAATCGGCTCCGGCTTCCATCGCGAGGAAGGAAGCATGGGCAATCTTCTCGGGCATCACCAGCAATCCGGTCTCGAGAATAACTTTGAGGATGACTTGGCGTCCGAATCTCTCCGCCGTGCCGTCGACCACGTCCCGTAGCGTGCCTATCTCATCGCGAACGGTATCAAAATCGCCCTCCAGAAAAGCGTTGAGCGGCAGAACGATGTCGATCTCATCCGCCCCGTATTCCACGGCAAGCTCGCATTCGCGGGCTTTCACTTCCAGAAAACTCTGAGAGGTCGGGAAACAGGCGGAAACGGTGGTCACGCGTACTTCCGGACTCTTCAGGGACTTCTTGACCAGAGAGGCGAAATTCGAGAACACACAGACCGATGCGGGCAGCGGATACGACGGGTAGTCCGTCACGAAAGAATTGACCCTTTCAACGAATTTCGCGACCGATGCGGGCGTGTCTTCCGTATGCAAGGTCGTGAGATCCTGAAAGGATAGGCAGGAACGGAGGACTTCGGGAGACAGCACGCTGTCGATGCCGGATGCAATGACATCCAGGCTTTTGCTGATCCGCTCCTTGTCCGGAGCGTAACCATAGCGCTTAAATAGTTCTTCCATATGCGATCAACTACGAATTTGTATCTTGAAGCCCTCGTCCATCAAGGGCTTTACCAGCTCTTCCATCTCTTCTTCGGAGAATTTCTCCAGGTGCTGAGCAGGCGCTTTGCGGTCAAGTGTGTAGACCATCACTTCGCGGGGCCGGAGTTCCCGCACCAGATCCATCCAGGGACCCAACACCTCCGGGTCGGAGGAATCGAAGTACGGTGATTTCAGAAACATGGTCTGAAGCACGAAGTCCCCGTTGAATTTCTTCAGATTCTCCACGATTTCCGCGACATGATAAGTTCCTTGCGGCTGATTGATCCTCCGGACCAGTTCGTCCGTGGGAGCATCCAGTTTCAGAATCGGATTGTCCACCTTCCGCAGGGCCTGAAAGATGTCCTCCCGACCGATCCGGGTGGCGTTCGAGAGCACGCTGACTTTCGCGGCGGGATAATACCGATCGCGAAGTTCCAGGGCAATGTCCACGATCCGGGGAAAATCCGGATTCAAAGTCGGTTCTCCGTCCCCTGAAAACGTAATCGAGTCGATTGCGATGTCAGCCGCTTTGCAATCCTCAAGTTTCGCGGTCAGGGCCTTCCGGAGATCCTCTGCCGCGGGCAGTTTCTCGTCGACCCGGCCGTCCTTGTTCCAGCCGCACTCGCAATAGATGCAGTCGAAATTGCACAATTTCCCTTTCGTGGGAAGCAGATTGATTCCCAACGAAGCGCCAAGCCTTCTGGAGTGGATGGGTCCGAAGACCAGTTCTTCCCGTAACATATCCTACACAATTCTATGAGACGTGCTTCCGGCCGTCAGGCGGCCGTCCGCGTCCAAATGATCAATGAACACCAAGCCGGGCCGCTTGCCTGCCTCGATCGATCCCAGGACGGATGCCTTGGACAAGAATTCCGCCCCGTTCAGACAAGCCCAGCCGAGCATTTCGGACAAGCCGACCTCGGGGAAATGCTTCTGGATGCAATACAATTCCCGTACCATATCTAGGTCATCGTTGCTGGAGAGAGCGTCCGTGCCGACCGTCAGTTTGAGTCCGTTGGCCCGCATCAGCGGGATCGGAGGCAGGGCGTTGTGGATGAACAGATTCGACTGCGGACAGAGGGCGATGAAGGGACGCAGCAGCATCTTGCGGAGCGCATCGATTCCTTCCTGGTCGAGGCAGACCTCATGAACCAGCAGGATGTGTTCCTCGAAAGGCGCCTGGCCTGCCTGCGCGAGCCGGTCGAGGAAATACAGCAATGAAGACTTCCCGGTGACAGGAGGTACCGACATGCCTGCGTCCTTGCGGTTCCGCCACAGGCGGCCGGAGCCGTACTTCAGCATTTCCTCCTCTTCCGGCGACTCCTGACTGTGAAAAGACAGGTATCCCGATTTCAGACCTTCCCGCGCGGAAGCGGTCAGCAGTTCGGGGCTCATGGTGTAGCAAGCGTGCGGGGTCGGGGCTGCATCGAGACCGAAGGAAGCGGCTGTGCGATGGAGTTCGGACACCCGGTCCATCACCGCCCCGCAGTCTTCGGGCTCCGTTCCGAACACTTCCAAAAAGGTCCAGGTGTACATCGGCGAAGCCTGTTTGATCGCGAAGGAATCGGCGCAGTTGCTGATGTCGGCCATGGCGGAAACGCCCCGGTTCCACAAAACCCCCATCCAATGTCGGATGCTGTCCAGTTTCTGTTCCTGCGTCCGCGTATCCCGCAACGCGTTGATCTGGTCGATGAATCCGGCCATTCCGGTTCCTTTCCTGAACAAGCCTTTCAGATAGGAGAGCTCGATGTGGCAATGCGCGTTGACGAATCCGGGGACCAGAGCTCCGTCCAGGAATCGCTCCTCTTTCCGCGGATCAGGGCAGACCCCCGTAGCAGTCACGGCGCCGGTGTCGTCATATTCCACAAAGCCGTTCCGGATCGGTTCTTCCCGATCCAGGGTGTAAAGGTATCGCGCGGCCACCCGATTCATGGCTCCTTTTCCTTGATGATGAGTCGGGGACCGTGGAAGAGGGTGTCTTCCACTACTTTTTCAGGAAGATAAAAACCCTTTTCATCTCGGACAATCCGGATACGGTCCTGCATCACGGGAGCCGTGAACAGGGCCTGATACAGGACATAGGTCGGAGTGAAGCCGGTCACGCGGGACAACGAATCCAGCATCTGCCTGAGTCGTTGTTCAGCCGTGACCTCCCGGTTCAACCGCTCCGCATCCCGTTTCAGGCTTTTAGAAACCGCTTCGAGCATATAGATATACCGGTCGGGATCGTAGAGGTAGTGTTCCACGCTTTTTCGATAATCAGCGACTGTGTAGCCGTATTTCTCGAAGATCGGCTCGTAGAACCACATCGTATCCGCCTGCTCCCTCAGCTCGTAGTTGGCATCCAGCCATTGGTCGGCCAGCAGCATTTCACGATAGATCCGCTGCATCTTCCGGCGGGGAATCAACCTCGCTTCCCGGGTGCAAGCAACCGCCATCGAAACAAGGACGGCGATCAGCAGAACGATCTTGAGCGGCCGGTTCATATCCTAATCTCTGAGCGTGGCGCCGTATTCGTTCCGGAACGTAGAGATCAGTTTGCCCATCACCCGCTCCACATCCTCGTCCGTCAAAGTCTTCTCCAGATCCTGAAGCACGAAATTCAGGGCATACTGCTTCTTGTCCGCGGGAATCTTGTCACCGCGATAGACATCGAAGAGCGAAACTTGTTTCAACAACTTCTTCGCGACGCGGAACGCGCTCTTCTGCAAATCGGCATAGCGGATGCTTTCATCCAGCAGAAGGGCGAGGTCGCGACGCACTTCGGGGAACCTGGGCATTTCTTTGAATGTCACTTTGTTCCGTTTGATCAGTTCGAACAGGGTGAACCAGTTGATTTCCGCGGCGAAGACGGGCTGTCGTACATCGAATTTCTTCGCGAGCGCCGGGGCGACCGAACCGACCACCGCCAGCGGAAGGTGCTGACCGGGAAGCGAATAGGAGACGCCCTCCCGGAACAGGTCGGCGGGGGCAGGTCTCGCTTCCATCTGGCTGAGATCCGCGCCGAACCGCTTCAGGAGCAGTTCCACGTAGCCTTTCAACCGGAAGAAATCGCTCTTGCCGGGCTGGACGTTCCAGGACTTGTCCGCTGTTCCGGTGAGGAACAGGGCAAAACAGGGATGTTCTTCGTAGGAGTCAAGCGTTTTGGCGTCTCCCTCCGGATTCCGTTTGTAGACGGAGCCATATTCAAAGAGTTTCATAAACGCGCGCTGACGGTTCACATTATAGGCGATCACCTCCAGCCCGTTGAACAGTAAAGTCTGGCGCATCACATTCAAGTCGGAGCTCAGCGGGTTCACGATCCGGACGCATTGTTCCTCCGGGAAAGTCTCGCAGCCCGCATAGTAAGCCGACTTCGTGAGCGAATTGTTCATTATTTCCACGAATCCATTGGCGGCCAAGAAGTTGGAAATTCCGTTGCGGAGCGCTTCCGGTTCAGGGGTCGGGGTCGCATTGACGGACATCTTCATGTGCATCGGCAGTTCGATGTTGTTGTAACCGTAAATCCGGAGGATTTCTTCCGCCACGTCACATTCGCGGGTGACATCCTGCATCCAGGTCGGAACGGCGACCTTGGCGCCCCCCGGACGCTTCTCGAGGAAGTCGTAACCGAGGCATTCGAGGATTCTTTCAATCGTGCCGTACCCGAGCGTCTGGCCGATGAAGGCTTCAAGGCGGGCGTAGTCCAGATCGATCACTTTCTTTTCGATCGGAACCGGATTTTCCACCTGCATCGTTCCGACGATTTCACCGCCGGCGCATTCCTGAATCAGGAGCGCAGCCCGTTTGGCTGCATATTCCACGATGGAACCGGGATCTGTGAATCGTTCGAAGCGGTAGGCGGCGTCGGTCTGGAGGCCGTGCTTTTTCGATGTCTTGCGGATGGAGACGGGATCGAAAGCGGCGCTTTCCAGGAATATGTTGACGGTCGAATCGCTGACGCCCGAATCGATCCCTCCGAAAACGCCTGCAAGGCACATGGGCGCATCGTCGTTCGCAATCACGATGTCCTCCGGAACGAGAAAGCGTTCCACCCCGTCAAGGGTCATGAACTTCTCCTCCGGCTTCGCTCGGCGCACGATCACCTTCCCGCCGCTGATCTTGTCCGCATCGAAAGTGTGCAGAGGCTGACCGGTCTCAAAGAGCACGAAGTTGGAAATGTCCACGATGTTGTCGATCGGTTTCAGGCCTATGCTCATCAGTCTCTTCTGAAGCCATTCCGGGGAAGGGCCGACCTTCACGCCGCGGATCGTTGTGCCGGTGTACTTCGGCGCCGCCGAGGGATCCTGAATCTCGATCGGGATGGACGCGCCGCTTCCTTCGCGGAAGGCGGAGACGTCCGGATACGTCAATTTGCAGGGAATATGGTTGGCCGTCATCCAGGCATGGAGATCACGCGCGACCCCGAGATGGGAGGCCGCGTCCACACGGTTCGCGGTAATTTCATATTCAATCACGGCTTCGGTCTTGAGGCGCAGGTAGTCCTTCGCGGGCGTGCCGACTTTCGCGTCGGCGGGCAGCACCAGGATGCCTGTATGGTCATTGCCGATTCCGAGTTCATCCTCGGCGCAGATCATGCCGAAGGATTCCACGCCCCGGATCTTGGACTTCTTGATCTTGAAGTCACCCGGGAGGACGGTGCCGATCCTGGCGAAAAGGACCTTCTGGCCTGCCGCCACGTTTGGAGCTCCGCAGACCACGGTCAGCGGCTCGGAAGTCCCGTCATTCACCGTCGTAACATGCAGATGATCGGAATCCGGATGGGGTTCGCAGGTAAGTACTTCAGCGACCACCACTCCGGCCAGTCCGCCGGGAATTTCCTCCTGTTCCTCCACGGAATCCACCTCGATGCCGATCGCCGTCATCGCATCTGCGATCTGTCGGGGACTGAGATCGGATTCCAGATAATCCTTGAGCCAATCGTAAGAGAGTTTCATGTATGCAAATAATTATTTATCAATATCTTCTCTAGAGAACAAAGAATGGACGAATTCTTTCTTGTCGAACACTTTCAGGTCGTCGATCCCCTCTCCGATTCCGACGAATTTCACCGGGACCTTCAACTGGTCCACGATGCCGATCACGACACCGCCCTTGGCGGTTCCGTCGAGTTTCGTGACGGCAAGCGACGTAATGTCCGTCGCGCGAGAGAATTCCTTTGCCTGCTGATAGGCGTTCTGACCGGTGGAAGCGTCCAGCACCAGCAGCACTTCGTGCGGGGCGTCCGGAATGACCTTGCGCATCACGTTGCGGATCTTGGTAAGTTCGTTCATAAGGTCGATGCGGTTGTGGAGCCGACCGGCCGTGTCGATCAACACCACATCGGCCCCTTTTGCCGCGGCGGATTTCAAAGTGTCGAACGCGACCGAGGCCGGGTCTGCCCCCATCCCCTGCTTGACGATCTCCACGCCCGCGCGGTCCGCCCAGATCTGCAGCTGATCCACAGCGGCGGCCCGGAAGGTGTCCGCGGCTCCGATCATCACCTTCTTGCCCTGCTTGCGGAGGTTGCCGGCCAACTTTCCGATCGTAGTCGTTTTGCCCACGCCGTTCACGCCTACAACCATGATCACGAAGGGCTTGCGGGAGAAATCGAATACGTTTTCCGGCTGCGCTGCCTCGGCGTCCACGTCCAGCAGTTTCCCGATTTCGTCCCGAAGCATATCCACCAGTTCGTCGAAAGACACGTACTTGTCCCGCCCGGCCCGCTCTTCCAGGCTGTCGATGATCTTAAGCGTTGTATCCACGCCCATATCAGAGGCCACGAGCGCTTCCTCGATGGCGTCCAGCACGTTGTCGTCGACCTTGGACTTGCCGACCACTGCGCGGGAAAGCCGCTGAAAGAAGCTCTCCTTCGTCTTTTTCACCCCTCTGTCGAATATGCCCATGTTTCTTGATTCTTCGTTCGTTGCACGGCAACTTTCCGGACAACAGATTAATCTACAAATTTAATAAAAAAATCCCCCTTCTCCCATTTCGCCCGGCAGAATATTTCCAAGCCGGCATCCCGGGAAAAAGAAAATGGCCCGGAGTCAAGACGACTTCGGGCCACGATCCTATTATGTTATGCAAGAGACTACTTCTTGTCGAAAAAATCCTTGGCTGCGCTTTCATCCATCAACTGCTCCGTGAACACATAGGCACCTGTTTTCGGAGATTTATCCATGCGGATGCACTTCACTATGTTTCTCGCGCTATGCTTGGCGTCAAATTTTGCATCTGATTTTCTTGCCATAATTC
>JAAYJQ010000021.1 GCA_012522855.1 Bacteroidales bacterium | reverse complement strand
TATGAACGAGTAATATGGACGGGTGATGCGGGCAGAGTAGGGTAAATGGGCAAAGTGGCAGGAGGGCTGGCGGTGTAACATAAGCGAGAAGAGGAGCGGGAGAGCGGAGTGGCGGGAGAGCGGAGTGGCGGGAGGGCGGAGTGGCGGGAGGGCGGAAATGAAAAAGGATGGCCGAAAGCAGATCGGTCATCCTTGAAATCACCAGCCCAGCCCTTCAATGCGGAGCCGCGGATGGAATCATCAGCCCTTCAATGCGGAGCCGCGGGTGGAATCATCAGCCCCTCGAAGCGGAACCCGGACGTGAAGCCGCTGCTGGAGCGGAAGTCCTCGCCGATCGACGGGGCGGAACCAGCCGGCGGGAGAAGGTTTCGGAAATTATAAAACTTCCTGAATGGCAAGATTAAACCCACGGGGCGGAACCGGCCGGCGGGAGGAGGTTCAAGATTAAACCCACGGGGCGGAATCGGCCGGCAGGAGGAGGTTCAAGATTAAACCCACGAGGTGGAATCGCCCGATGAAAGGAGGTTTCGGAAGGCTAGAAGGCTATTTCAGTTTCTTGTAACCATAGGCAGCAGTGTCCTCAAGCTCCATCTCAATCTTCATGAGACGGTTGTACTTCGCGACCCGGTCCGTACGGCTGAGCGAACCCGTCTTGATCTGACCGCTGTTCGTAGCGACCGCGATGTCGGAGATCGTCGTGTCCTCCGTCTCGCCGGAGCGATGCGAAATCACGGTCGTGTAGCCGTGACGGTGCGCCATTTCGATGGCATTGAGCGTCTCGGTCAGGGAACCGATCTGGTTGACCTTGATGAGAATGCTGTTGCCGGCGCCCATCTTGATCCCTTTCTCCAGATACTTTGTGTTGGTCACGAACAGGTCGTCGCCCACCAACTGAACCTTTTCGCCCAACGCCTTGGTCAACTTGACCCAGCCGTCCCAGTCATCTTCGTTCAGACCGTCCTCGATGGAATCGATCGGATACTTCTTCACGAGTTTCTCCAAGTACTTGACCTGCTCGTCGCTGGTCAGTTTCTTCCCATTCGGATCCTTCTTTTTGCCATCCTTGAGCTGGCTGTAGTCATAGTAGTAGACGTTGTTCTCCTTCACACAGAATTCGGAAGCGGCGCAGTCCATCGCAATCATCATGTCCTTGCCCGGCTCGTAGCCCGCCTTCCGGATCGCCTCCATGATGCAGCCCAGCGCGTCGTCGGTGCCGTCCAAGTTCGGAGCGAAACCGCCCTCGTCACCGACAGCGGTGGAAAGCCCGCGCGCTTTAAGCACCTTCTGCAGGGCATGGAATACCTCGGCGCCCATACGCACACCTTCGGTAATATTCTTGGCACCGACCGGACGGATCATGAATTCCTGGAAAGCGATGGGGGCGTCGGAGTGCGCGCCGCCGTTGATAATGTTCATCATGGGAACGGGCAGCACGTGGCCGTTCGTTCCGCCGATGTAACGATACAGCGGCAGACCCAGATAGTTGGCAGCAGCGTGGGCGACCGCGAGAGAAACCCCCAGAATCGCATTCGCGCCCAACTTGCTCTTGGTTGCCGTTCCGTCCAGTTTGATCATGGTCTCGTCGATGAGACGCTGCTCGAGACTGGACATCCCGATGATTTCAGGAGCGATCTTCTGATTGACGTTCTTCACAGCCTTGAGGACGCCTTTGCCGCCGTAGCGTTTCGCATCCCCATCACGCAGTTCGAGCGCCTCGTTCTCGCCGGTAGAAGCCCCGGAAGGAACCGATGCCACTCCGATCACGCCGGATTCGAGTTCAACCTCGCATTCAATCGTAGGGTTTCCTCTGGAATCAAGGATTTCCCTACCCGTAACTCTTACAATTCTCATAATAAATATAGTTTAACGTTGATAAAATTCGCTGGAACAAAAATACGAAATCATCGGCATATTCACAATAAATGAGGCTGGCCAAAAGGTGCCGGGACGAGGCGAAAAGGGCAGACAAGGGCGAGAGAGGGGGCTGGCCAAAAGATGCCTGAGCGAAGCGAAAAGGTGGCTTTTGCCATTCCGACTGAGAGCGGTTTTTCCAGATGACGAACACCGAAACAGCCTGTAGGATCGTCCAAAAGGGATCATCGTACGCAACCCCGGTTCGGGCGAGGGGGGTGAAGAACACCAACCCTGCCTGCATAGCCGTCCAGAAGGAATCACTGTCCGCGACCCCGGTTCGGGCAAGGGGGGTGAAGAACACCGCCCCTGCCTGCATAGCTGTCAAGAGCGCATCACTGTCCGCGACCCCGATTCTGACAAGGGGGTGGAGAACACCGAACCCGCTTGTACAGCCGTCCAGAAGGAATCACTGTCCGCGACCCCGGTTCGGGCAAGGGGGGTGAAGAACACCGACCCCGCCTGAACAGCTGTCAAGGCGCATCACCGTACGCAACCCCGGTTCGGGCGAAGGGGGTGAAGAACACCGACCCTGCCTGCATAGCTGTCAAGAGCGCATCACTGTCCGCGACCTCTATGGCAGATAAGAGAAAAGCACCACTATTGTTCCCGCCCCTCGCAGGTGGAAGAATATTCGAACACTTGCAACCGTAATGACCTCGTCTTGAAGGGAATATGTTTTCGGGTGTGCGGTGCGGCCGACCACCTGGAAAAGGTGAACCCCGACAGAAGTACCTGCGGGGCAGAGGGCGGCGGGGCAGAGGGCGGCGGGGCGGAGGGCAAGAGCGGCGGGGGCAACGGCGGAGGGCGAGAGAGAGGCTGGCCAAAAGGTGCCGGAGCGAAGCGAAAAAGGCAAACAAGGGCGAGAGAGGGGCTGGCCAAAATATGCCGGGGCGAGGCGAAAAAGGCAAACAAGGGAGAGAGAGAGGCTGGCCAAATGGTGCCGGGACGAGGCGAAAAGGGCGGACAAGGGCGAGAGAGAGGCTGGCCAAAAGGTGCCGGGGCGAGGCGAAAAGGGCAAAACAACGGTGGGTGACCGAAAAGAAATTTCAGTCACCCACCAGATGTGATTTTAGTAATCTTCCGCTATTTGACGAGACAGACCGCGACGCGGTTCTCCTCAGGCGTATCGAAAGGATTGACGGTGTCGCCGAAGTACTCGGTGATAATCCGGTCCTTCGCGATGCCGGCATCTTGGATGGCCTGGCCGACCCCCTCGGCACGCTTCTGGGACAAGAACCTGTTGCGGGCAGCGGTACCCGTTTCCTTGTCGGCGTAGCCGGAAACGCGGACCTTCGTGTCCGGATTCTCCTTCATAGCAGCCACGACCTCGTCGATCTTGTACCGCTCGGAGTCACGGATGTCCCACCTGTTGATAATGAAGAGCACGTTGCGGGTCAGGGACTCGAACGCAGGCTCCATTTCAACCTCCTCTACCACGGGCTCCGGTTCCGGTTGGGGCTCCGGTTTCGGCGCGGGTGCAGGGGGAGGAAGGACCACCGGCGCAGGGGCGGGTTTGGACTTGCCGAAGCTGAAGGTAAGTCCCGCGAGGGCCTTCAACTGAAAGTCAAGGACGGAACCCTTCTTGGAATTGAAGTGGTCATTGATAAAGCTGGAATTTGCCTCCAGGTTGAGAGCGACAGCGTCAGACAGCCGGATGTTCACTCCCAGACCGGCCCTTCCCACAGGGGAAAAGCTCTTATCGGACCAGAGATAGTTGCCCTTGCTGGGGAACTGGCTCGCAACCTTGTTCGCCTCGTCGTTATTGAAAGCATAGTTCGCGCCCACTCCGGCGAAGAGATACGGACTGAAGGTACGGTCGAATTGGTAGCCACCGATGAGCGAGGCGAGATCGGCCATGAAGTCGATAGCGCCCTCTACATAGTTGTACTTATAGACCTTCAGGGGGCCGTTGATCGCACCCTTGCCCTGCCATCCGTTCGCATTGATCCGAGCTCCAAACACGGGAGAGAACTGATAGCCGAGGGAAACAGCTGCGGAAGGGGAAAGGAGGTCCACAAAATCGGTCTCGCCGATGGTGTGGGCGACTCCACCCTGCAGTTGCAAGAACCAGTAAGGATTGAAATCCTGCTTCTGGGCGCTCACTACAGAAAATGACGCGGCAAGCGCAAGGCTTGCGAGAACAGTGAATATACGTTTCATAATCATAAATGGGTATAAATTGCCTAATCTAACTTCGCTAAATTAGCACTTTTTTTTCAAAGTTCAAAATGGCAATCATTAAATGTAAAAAACAACAATTTGAAACTCATTCGGTCATTCGACCATGGATTTGAAGCCGAAAGTTGCGCGGAGGCGCGCTCACGGCAAAGTAGATCAGCTGCCGGAACGAACCCGGTCGTTTCTTGGTCCCGTCGTAGGTGACCTCGAACGTTCCGATCTCACCGGAGGGAATCGTCTTGACGGGAATATGAACCTTCACGCAAGGGCAGTCAGGACTGGCTGCATAGATCACCAGCGGCTCCGTCCCGGTGTTCCGGAAAGAAAACACGCAATGACGCAGGCTGCTGTCCCGGGGAAAGACGCCCAAATCGACCGCGAGGGAATCGAATTCCATTACGCCGATCTTCGTCTGTCCGAAGGAAACCTGCAGGGCGGCGAAGCCCAGCAGGAGGAAGAGCAATACTTTCCGCATGCGATACATTTTCCGAAAAAGGCAACAAGAACCGTTCCAAAACAAGAAAAAGGAGGGGCGGAAACCGCCCCTCCTCTATCAAGAGTTAGAATGATCGTATCATACTTAATCACCCTGGCCGATGGTCTTCGCGACCGGGATTTCGATCCAGTCAGACTTGATCACACCCCAACCGTAGGTCACATTCACCTTCACACGGAGTTTGAAGTCCTTCTGGACATTCACACCGTTGTTCTTGTAGGTCAAGAAGCCGGTAGGGCTATTAGGAACGGTCACGGTAACACTCGATACAGGATCCGTGATCGTATTGCCGGCAGCTTCCTGGGTCAGGATGAGGGTGACCGGAACCGGCTTCCAGGTGCCTTCGAGGTTGGACTCGGCGCCATCGACCAGGATTTCGAACGCGAACGGTCCGTAGAAATCCCAGAGGAATCTGTAATCCTTGTCAACCCCGAGGGAATCGAAGGTGTAACCACGCCAGTCAACCGGGTTGACCAGATCCGCGATCGTGATGTAAGAGCCCTTCTCACCGAAGTTCACCGCATCAATGAAGCCCTCGGCAGCAGTCTCAGCCAGGTTGATCGGACGGATGATGTCAGCGCGGAAGTGATCCACACCCTGGAAGGTGATGGTGACCGGCTTCTTCACATCGCCGCAGAGGAAGCCCCGCGCACCGATCAGCACATACATCTGCTTGGTGTTGAGGAGTTTCTTGGCAACTTCGCTCTCCTTGTTGTAGGTGAACACGTTCCAAGGCGTCGCAGCCGGGGTGTTGTCGATCACGGCGATCACTTCGAAATCGCCTTCTCCTCCGATCTGCCCTTGAAGGGTACTAGTATTAGGATTAGTAAATACTTTGAACTTCACGTCGTATTCTCCGATCTTCGTGATCTTCGTCATGCCATGCTTAGGATTTGTGCAGAAGAAGTACTCGACATCCTCGACCATCTCGTTTGCGATGATGATCTGACCGGCCTTCGCGCTACTTGACGGATAGGTCTTGAAGGCAGCGTTGATGTCTAGATCGAAGATGCAGTGGGCAGGATTGGTATCGCCCATGGCAGGCGTATCGACGTTGTACTTGGCAGCCGTCAAAGCATCGTTCCAGTAGGCGGGGATGTAGTCGGCAGCCTTCAGGTCGTAGCTCTTCATCGAAGCGAGATCCTTCACGGCAGCCGCCAGCTTGATCAGCACATACTGCGACTCGTCAATGGCGCTATAATACTTCACATAGCGATAGACGGAATCCGGAAGCGGGTTCAAGGTGAGCAATCCGTACAACTCATCAATCGTGGTGCTCCACTTGATGATGTGCGTAGCGCCCGTCGGAGCCTCGGTATCAAACTTGAGATCCTCTGCCGTTCCGAATTTCTCGTACGCTTTCAGATTAGGAATCGCAGGAGCGGGATCGAAGGCGTTGTAGAGCGCATGGAATTGATTCTTGCTCAAGCCCAGCTTGTTGTAGATGCGGGTATTCATCTTCTCAACCGTCGTGAAGAGAGAGTCGCCATCGCAATCAACGATGAAGAAGTTCTCATTGGTATCACCGATGTACTTGCCGTTCTTGTCGTACTTTCTGTGGACCGGATTGAGCTGGAAGGTCTGCTCCTCAGGATCAACACCGGAGATGAACACTCTGATGTAGGCGACTTCCACAATATTCTTACCATCCAGGAGCGTCACGCGGATGATCGGAGTACGGCCGATGGAGGCCTCGCCGCTTTCGGAGAAGACGCGCGGGGTAAAGATGCCGTTCTGGAGGGTCACGAAGTCAGCCTGATCGGTCAAGTTGGCGCCGATCTTGTAGTTCTTCACGACCTCGAACTTCCAGGTGAAGCCGAACCACTCGAAATCTTCCTCGTCCAATTCATAATCATATTCTACCTCCTCGCCATAGCATGGTAATAGGTGCGCAGCCACGATGGAGTACAGATCCAGGGTCGAATTGAAGGCGACGGCGGTGTCGCAGTTCGCGCGCGCGACAGCCATGTCTTCGTCATCCAGTTTCCAAGGCCGGGTCGGTTCGACAAATGCGCCCACCGAGCCGCCGGGAGCCCAATTGTCCCCGTCATTGCTGATACCCCAATAACCCGTTCTGTAGTGCTCGTCTACGAGACCCTTGAGTGTCCAGGACAGAATCTTCGGATCCGCGATGCGGACGTTGCAGAAAGTCATGGGATACAGCGTCGCGTAGTCAGACACATAGGAAACGCCGTCCTTGGTAGCCCGGAGGGCGAACACGCTGATGTACTGCGGATCGCTGCTGAGCGGACCATCACCGAGGGCGGGCTTGCCTTCTATCTCGACTTTCACGTTCAGCATGCCGTCTTCACAACTTTCGAAGACCGGCGTCATGCTGAAGTCATCGGTGGCCATGGATCTGGTGACTAAGAAGTCCAGATTCGGCTTCACGATGAAATCGTAGGTGTAGGTGCTGTCGAAGAGGATGTCAGACCCGTTGATGTGGTAGGAAGCGATTGTCTCAGGATTGATGAACATCGGATCAGCCTCAAGCTGCCAAATTTCACTCGGGTGGTCCTTCTTGCCTTTAAGCTTATACGGAAAGTAGCGAAGGGACACATAACCCAGACCTTCCACACCGTCCACATAGAGTTGAGGTTCGAACACGAGGGAAGGAGTGCTGGGCTTGAGGTCAAGAATCACCACACCTTCTTCGCCTTCACCGCCGGCCACATTCTTGAGAACGAGCTTGCCGTTCACGATTTCAGCGGTCACGGTGCCGGAAGGCAGAACAGTGATGTCGGTGGGCGTTGCCACGTCCTCTCCGTCGACCATCTCGTGCTTTACCCAAACACCAAGGTCGGGATCCGGAACATACCAGACGCCGTCCTTGCCGGGATCGCCTTTGTCACCTTTCGCGCCGGGCTCGCCGGGATCGCCTTTGTCACCTTTCGCGCCGGGCTCGCCGGGATCGCCTTTGTCACCTTTCGCGCCGGGCTCGCCGGGATCGCCTTTGTCACCTTTCGCGCCGGGAGCGCCGGGATCGCCTTTGTCACCTTTCGCGCCGGGAGCGCCGGGATCGCCTTTCGCGCCGGCAACACCGTCCTTACCGTTTTTAACGGTGTAGGAGTTGCCGTTGCTCAGAGTGAAGGTGAAGCCGTCGGTGGTGGGGGTCACGCTGGTGATCACGGCACCGCCAGAGATCGCCGCCTGAAGTTGGGCGATCTGGCTCTGCTGATCAGCAATCTGCTCTTGCAGACTGTTGATGTCATCATCGTAGTCCGTACAGGCTACGAATGCTCCCGCGAGGCCTAGTACTAAAGCCCCCGCCAGGAAGAGTTTTGTAATTTTTTTGTTCATAGCTAGAAAACAAAATTGAATAGATAAAAATACATTAGTTTCTTTCTACTTGCGAATGAATATTTTAGATTAACATTTCACATTGAATTGCTCTGTGACAAGCAGTCGCCCCATGGAGCATAGCCATGAAAAAACGCTGACTTGTCCTTGCAAAGATAGTACGAATATTTAAAAAAACAATATTTTTTGAACTTTTTTCAATGTTTAGGCTCATCCAATGAGCATTTTTGTCGGTTCGTTTCTCTCTTTTTCAAAGTTATTAACAAATATAGGAATATTCATTCGACTCTCCAAATTTTCTTTAAATTTTCTTTCAACTCTTTTTCAACTCCGGTTCCAGCCAAGGCCCCGTCCCTGTCGGACCCGCGCCAGTCCCGTTTCAGCCCGGTATAATCCGGTATCGTTCTCCTCCTGACTCCCCGGTAAGGGAGAAACGTGACAATATAATAAAAAAAGGCGCCCGGGGCATCTCGCGGATGCTCCGGGCGCCCGGAAAGGGGACGGCGGCTGCCTGCTCTCCCGGCCGCGAGGACCAGTACCATCGGCGATGGCGGGCTTAACTGCTCTGTTCGGCATGGGAAGAGGTGGGACCCCGCCGCTATAGCCACCGGATCATATCAC
>JAAYJQ010000027.1 GCA_012522855.1 Bacteroidales bacterium | reverse complement strand
GCATACAAGATCGGACTCGGGGCGCAGTTCGGCGGCAAGTATTTCGCCCACGACGTGCGCATTGTCCGGCTGCCCCGCCACGGGGCGAGCTGCCCGATCGGGATGGGCGTCAGTTGTTCGGCTGATCGGAACATCAAGGCCAAGATCACAAAAGACGGTATTTTCATTGAAAAACTGGATGACAACCCGACGCAGTGGATTCCCGCTTCGATGCGTGAAGCAGGCGAGGGCTCCGGTGTTGAGGTGGATCTGGACCGTCCGATGCGAGAGATCCGCGCCCGGCTGTCGGAGTATCCCGTGTCCACCCGCCTGAGTCTCAACGGAACCGTCATCGTGGCCCGCGACATCGCGCATGCCCGGCTGAAGGAGCGTCTGGACAAGGGCGAAGACCTGCCGCAGTACTTCAAGGATCATCCGGTGTTCTACGCCGGTCCTGCCAAGACCCCGGAGGGAATGGCCTGCGGTTCCATGGGACCGACCACTTCCAGCCGTATGGATCCGTATGTGGACTTGTTCCAGCGTCACGGCGGCAGTTTGGTCATGATCGCGAAGGGTAACCGCGCGCAGGTCGTGACGGATGCCTGCCGGAAATACGGCGGATTCTACCTCGGAACCGTCGGCGGACCTGCGGCCATCCTGTCTTTCGAGAGCATCAAGAGCATCGAGTGCGTGGAATATCCCGACCTGGGCATGGAGGCGATCTGGAAAATCCGCGTCGAGAACTTCCCGGCCTTCATCCTCATTGACGACAAAGGCAACGACTTTTTCAAGCAACTTGGATTGTAAACGAACGAAGATGTCACTTTTCATCCCCAAGAATTACCGGAATCTTCTGGGAAGTACGGAAAGAACGGAAAAAGCGATCAAGTCCGTCAAGGACATGTTCCAGTTGAATTTGTCCGCTCAGCTTGCTTTGCTGCGCGTCACGGCTCCGATGGTCGTGCTGACCGGAACCGGAATCAACGACGATTTGAACGGGGTCGAGCGTCCCGTCCGCTTTCCGGTCAAATCCTTGGAAGATCGGAGGGCGGAAGTCGTGCACTCCCTGGCGAAATGGAAGCGGTTGAAACTGGCCGAATTGAAAATTCTTCCCGGCCGGGGTATCTATACCGACATGAACGCGCTCCGTCCCGATGAAGAACTTGACAATATTCATTCCATTTACGTGGATCAATGGGACTGGGAAAAAGTCATCACGCGGGAAGACCGCAACCTGACTTTCCTGAAGCAGACCGTCCGGCGGATCTATGAAGCCATTAAAGTTACCCAGAACCGGATCTATGTGGAGTTCCCGCAGCTTGTGCCCGACTTGCCGGAAGAGATCTTCTTCATTCATTCCGAACAATTGCTTCAGATGTATCCGGATCTTTCTCCCAAACAGCGGGAAGACGAAATCACACGCACACACAAAGCGGTCTTCATCATCGGCATCGGCGGACGGCTGACGGACGGAACCATCCACGACGGCCGCGCTGCGGACTATGATGACTGGAGCACGCCCACCGGGGACGGCTACGAAGGACTCAACGGAGATATCCTGCTCTGGAACGACATCTTGGAGCATGCGTTCGAAATCTCCAGCATGGGGATCCGGGTGGACGAAGAAGCCCTGCGGCGTCAACTCGAAATCCGGAATGAGGAAGAAAAATCGGAACTCTATTTCCACCGAAAATTGCTTGCGGGAGAGTTGCCTTGCACGATCGGCGGGGGAATCGGCCAGTCCCGTCTCTGCATGTATCTGCTCAAGAAGGCGCACATCGGAGAAATCCAAAGTTCACTTTGGCCCGATGACATGATCCGGGCCTGCCACGCCGCCGGTATCGACCTCGCTTGATTCTACTGATGTAAGAAACGACCTGTGTCGGGAATATTTCGGCAAAAAAATCAACAAAATAGTACTTTGTATTGCAAGGTATTAAAAATATTATATATCTTTGCAAAAGAAAGATGTTTATTCAACCTGATAATAATTTGTAAAAATGAAAAAAATCGTAAACGCAAGCATCGGAGGCAGGAATTTCTTATTGGATGATGACGCATTCCAGCGGCTCTCCGATTATCTCAAACATTTTCGAGCGAGACTGCTCTACATCAAGGAAGGGGCGCTGGATCAGAAAGAGGTGATGTCCGACCTCGAAAGCCGGATCGCCGAACTCTTCCAGCGCGAGGGATTTGTCAGCACCCCGGAAGGAGAGGCTGCCCGGGTGGTGAATTTGGAGGTTGTCCGGCGGATCACCGCGCAGCTGGGCATGCCCGATGGCTCCGAAGAACCGAGAGAGGAGGATGCGAAGCAGTCTTCCGGCGAACAGAAATGGAGATATTCCCGGACTCGTCGGCTGTATCGGGATCCCGACGACAAGATGATCGGAGGAGTCTGCAGCGGTCTCGCTGCCTATTTCGACGTGGACATTACGTTGATTCGCGTCCTGGCCGTCGTCGCCCTCATCTGTTTCGGTTTCGGATTTTGGGCATACCTCATTCTTTGGATTGTCGCGCCCAAGGCGGTGACCCCCGCGCAGAAATGCGAAATGCGAGGATGGCCGGTCACCGCGGAAAATATGGCCAGGTTTCAAAAGGGGGGTAAGTGATGGATTTGAACCAAGAAAACATCCGCGCGCAGATGCGGAAGGGTTTGCTGGAATACTGCACCCTCAGCATCCTCGCGAAGAAGGAAGCCTATGCTTCGTCGATCATCGACGAGCTGAAGGCGGCGAACATGATCGTGGTGGAAGGAACCTTGTACCCCTTGCTTATCCGTTTGAAGAACCAGGGTATGCTCAGCTACCGCTGGGAGGAATCCACACAGGGACCTCCTCGGAAATATTATGAGATCACCCCGAAGGGGAAGATGCAGCTGGAAGAAATGAAGGCTGCTTGGAACGAACTCGTAGAAACTATTCAAACCCTTACGAAATGAAGCCTGTACAAAAAGTGAGCATCGGCGGCTATGCCTTCACCCTCGAAGAAGATGCGTACAAGACGATCTCGGACTATCTGGATGAGCTCGGCGGCTACTACGCTTCCCGTCAAGGCGGATCCGAGATCATGGAAGGAATCGAAGAGCGGATGGCCGAGCTGCTCCTTGAAAAGCAAGGATCCGCCGGGGTCGTGGATCTGGAGACGGTACACCGGATAATCGGCGTGCTGGGCAGGCCGGAAGCGATCGAGGAGGAATCAGATGTGGAAGGAAACGGGAATCAGAACCCGGCGGATGCATCCCCGAAACCGGAATCTTCATCGGAAGAAACTTCAGGCAGACGGGACAACCCGAAGGTGAAACGACGTCTGTACAGGGATCTGGAACACAAGATGCTCGGAGGCGTCTGCAGCGGCCTGGGCGTGTACACGAAGGTGGATCCGATCGTGTATCGTTTGATATTCGTGGTTTTCACGCTTTTCGATTTCATTCACATCTTCCGCGTCCTTCCCAGACCCTGGGGATGGGCTTCAGTCCACCTCAACCTGCTCTTCCCTTTGATTTACCTGATTCTTTGGATTGTCATCCCGGCCGCCCGGACCGCCGAACACCGTTGGGCGATGCGCGGAGAGACCGGATCGGTTGACGACATTGAACGGAAAGTCGGGAACGGTTTTCAAGAAATCGGCGCGGCCGTGGGCAAGCTCGGCCACCAGACCGGTGAGGTGATTCGCGAGGCGGGTTCTTCGCCGATCGGGCGCGTGCTCGGCAGGATCTTCGTGATTTGCGTCGGGACCTTGCTGCTGGTCATCGGGGTAGCCCTGGTCATCGGAGGACTCGGTTATTACGAGGGAGTTTTCGATTTGGGCATGTCCAGAAGCTATCTCTGGTCACAGATCAATGAAGAGTGGCCGATGGTGGCCGATTTCCTTTCCAAACCCCTTTCCTGGATTCTCCTCCTTCTGGTGGTCGGACTTCCGGCTATCGGCATGATCTATGGGGGCATCATGCTGTTGTTCGACTTAAAAGCCCCGAATTGGCATCCGGGGCTTGTGATCTTTGTGATCTGGCTGATCGCGCTGGTCGCTTTCAGCGTTTTAGTCGCGTTGGCGGCCGTTTCAGGCACGCTATCGTGGCCTTGATCAGCGCATGTTCTGCTCGATGGCAGCCTGTGCGGATGATAGCCGGGCGATCGGCAAGCGGAACGGAGAACAGGACACGTAGTCGATACCGATCTTATTGAAGAACCGGATGGATTCCGGGTCACCGCCGTGCTCGCCGCATACGCCGCACTTCAGGTCGGGTCGTTGGGATCGTCCGCCCTGGACTCCGATTTCAACCAGTTTGCCGACGGCTTTCTGATCGATCGTCTGGAACGGGTCCGCATCGAGGATCTTGTTCCCGAGATAGTCGCCCATGAAAGTGCCTACATCGTCGCGCGAGAACCCGAGGGCCATCTGCGTCAAATCATTTGTTCCGAAGGAGAAAAAATCCGCGGTGCGAGCCATCCGGTCGGCCGTGAGGGTGGCGCGGGGGGTCTCGATCATCGTTCCGAAGCTATAGAGGATGTACTGTCCCGTTTTTCCTTCCACCTCGGCTTTCACCTTGTCACAGATCGCGCGCTGGAAACTCAGTTCCCGCGCGGATATCGTCACGGGGATCATGATTTCCGGTTGCGGGTTAAAGCCTTCATGCTGGAGTTCCGCAGTCGCGGTGAAAATCGCTCTGTACTGCGTTTCAGCGATGAGCGGATAGGACATGTGCAGCCGGACTCCGCGGTGGCCCATCATCGGATTGACCTCGTGGAGGGCATCCCCTCTCTTGTTTATTTCCTCGACGGAAACCCCCAGTTCGTTGGCGAGTTCCTCCTTTTTCTGTTCAGTCTTGGGAACGAACTCGTGGAGCGGCGGATCGAGCAGCCGGAACGTGACCGGTTTTCCGTCCATAATCTTCAAGGTCGCCTTCACGGAGGCCTTGATGAAGGGCTCCAGTTCCAGCAGAGCGTCCCTCCGTTCGTCATCGGTGTCGGATAAGATCATCTTGCGCAACTTGGTCAGCGGCTGTTCGGAGTTGGAGCCGTAGAACATGTGCTCCACACGGAACAATCCAATGCCTTCCGCCCCGAAACTGAGCGCTTTTATCGCGTCTTCCGGTGTGTCGGCGTTCGTGCGGATGCCCAATTTGCGGAACTTGTCGCAGATGCGCATGAAATCGAGGAACAACGGGTTCTCGGTTGCGTCCATGGTGTCGATCTTCGTACCGTAGACAATTCCCTTGGATCCGTTGAGGCTCAACCAGTCGCCCTCCTTGTATTGCTCCTTGTTCGCGAATGTGAGGGTTTTATTCTCCACGTCGATGGTCATGGATTCGCAGCCGACGATGCAGCATTTGCCCCATCCGCGAGCGACCAACGCCGCATGGGAAGTCATGCCGCCTCGACTCGTAAGGATGCCCTTGGATGCCCGCATGCCTTCGATGTCTTCCGGGGAAGTTTCTTCGCGGACGAGGATGACCATCTCGCCGCGGTTCGCGGCTTCCACGGCGTCTTCCTGCGTGAAGACGATCTGGCCGACGGCTCCGCCCGGGGAGGCCGGGAGACCGATTGCAAGCCGCTTCGCTTTCTTCTCGGAGTCAGGGTCGAGGATCGGATGGAGAAACTCGTCCAATTGGGAAGGAGAGACCCGCATGACGGCGGTCTTTTCGTCGATCATTTTTTCCTCGATCATGTCCATGGCCATCTTGAGAGCGGCGACCCCGGTCCGTTTGCCGATCCGGCACTGGAGCATCCAGAGTTTGCCTTCCTGGATCGTGAATTCGATGTCCTGCATGTCATGGAAATGCTCTTCAAGCTTGAGTTGGATGTCGTCCAACTGCTTGTACACTTCGGGCATCGCTTTCTCAAGCGATAGGAGATCCTTGTTGTGCGTTGTCTTCGTGGCCTCGTTCAACGGATTGGGGGTTCGGGTGCCGGCGACGACATCCTCTCCTTGAGCATTGACGAGCCATTCGCCGTAGAACACGTTCTCGCCCGTGGCCGGGTTGCGTGAGAATGCCACTCCGGTCGCGGAGGAATCGCCCATGTTGCCGAACACCATGGCCTGGACATTAACGGCAGTACCCCAGTCATCCGGAATCTTCTCGATGCGACGATATGCGATGGCGCGCTTGCCGTTCCAGGACTTGAACACGCCTCCAATGGAGCCCCAGAGTTGTTCTTCGGCAGAATCGGGAAAATCCACCCCGAGCACCTCCTTGACCTTCTCTTTGAATTTCTCGCTCAGATCCTTCAACTCCTCGGCAGTGATGTCCGTGTCGGACTTGTAGCCTTTCCGCTCTTTGAGCTCGAACATCATCCGGTCCAGTTGCTGGCGGATTCCCTGCCCGTCAGCAGGCTCGATCCCTTCGGCCTTTTCCATGACAACGTCGGAATACATCATGATGAGACGGCGGTAAGCATCGTAGACAAAACGGGGATTGCCCGTTTTTTCGATCATGCCGGGAATCGTTTCGGAGCAGAGTCCGATGTTGAGGATCGTGTCCATCATGCCCGGCATGGAACTCCGGGCTCCGGAACGGCAGCTTATGAGGAGCGGATCCACGGGATCTCCGAATTTCTTGCCCATGATCTTTTCGATGCCTTCCATGGCGGCAGCCACTTCCTGCTCGAGTCCCGGCGTGAATCCACCCCCGAGGGCGTAGTACTCCGTGCAACACTCTGTCGTGATGGTAAATCCTGCCGGCACCGGTATGCCCAGCTTGCTCATTTCCGCGAGATTGGCTCCCTTTCCTCCCAGGAGCTCGCGCATTTGTCCATTGCCTTCCGCGGTTTCGCCGCCGAAGCTGTAAACTCTTTTCTTGGTTTCAAACATAGTTTATAGAAATAATAATTGATTTAAAATTTCATATACAAATTTATTACAAATCTTCCATTATATCAAGTTGTTCATTTGAGATTGCTTAAAGAAGTTTCGCAGCGATGTCGGACAGTTCGCTTCGTTCGCCGACTCGCAGGAAGATGTGTTCGAAGAGCCGCTGTCCTTCCATCTTCTCGTTCAGGTGCGACAACCCGTTGGACCATTGGTCCAAATAAGGCTGGTCGATCTGGAAAATGTCTCCGTTGAACACCATTTTGGTTCCTTCGCCTGCCCGTGTGATAATGGTCTTGACCTCGTGCGGGGTTAGATTCTGCGCCTCGTCGCAGATCAGGAACACCCGTCCGAGACTGCGTCCGCGTATGTACGCGAGCGGAGAAATGATCAGTTTTTCCTCCCTGAGCATCGCATCCAGTCTCAGCGCCTCTTTGCTGGAAGGGCGGAATTGTGACTTGATCACGTTGAAGTTGTCCATCAGCGGCTGGATGAACGGACTCATCTTCGCCTTTTCGTCTCCCGGCAGGAATCCGATTTCCTGATTTCCCAAAATGACGGTCGGACGGGTCAGGATGATCTGGTCGTAATCACGGGCTTGTTCCAGGGCGGAGGCAAGCGCGATCAATGTTTTTCCCGTTCCGGCTCCGCCAGTCATGGAGACGAGCAGAATCTCGGGATTCAGGCAGGCGTCGATCGCGAATTTCTGTTCGTCGTTGCGGGGCTTGATTCCGTAAACGTTGTGGCTCTTGACGAGTACGATTTTCTTACGCGCCTCATCGTAACGGCCGCAGACAATCTCCTTGTCCCATTTGAATTTGTACAACTGGTTCGGACGCGGCTTCTCCTTCGCCACCTTCTCCCACGGAATCGCGTTTTCCGGGCCGTAAGCCAGTTTCTGCACCAGATCAGCGGAGATTCGGTCAAGAATTTGGACTTCCCGGTTGGCATTCTCCACGTTCTCGTCTTCGATCCGGTCGGTGAGGTAGTCCTGAACCTCCATCCCGGCCGCCTTGGATTTTATTCGAAGGTTGATATCCTTGGTTACAAGGGCGACAAACCGATCCGGATGGGTGTCCCGCACCCAGATAGCAGTCGATAGAATTCTATGATCCGGAATGTCATCGTAGAACATGCCTCTCATGTCCTCGGGGAAAGCGTGGTTCGGTTCGACCTTGATGTTCCCCAGTCCTTTCCCGATCGGAAGCCCGTCCCTGCCGAACAATTTCCCCTCCGAGATCCGGTCGATTTCTCGCATGAAACCCCGGGCGTTGTAGGCAAGGGCGTCGTTTCCTTTCTTGAACTTGTCCAGTTCTTCCACGACCGAGATCGGGATCACCAGGTCGTTGTCCTGGAATTTTCGGATCGCCTTGTAGTCATGCAGGATGATGTTCGTGTCGAGCACGAAAATCTTAGGACTCCTGTTTTTTCTGCTCTTCGAGAGCACATTCGCGTATTTAGTCATTGGGTCATGAATCAATCAGTCTTCTCCTTCGGAGGCTTGGCTGTTCAGCAGTGATTGGAGAATGCCGGCAATGCCGGAGTCGCCCCCGGCTTTGACATTTACATCACCGGATCCGGGTACGGGATGGCCGATCGGGAAGTAGGCGACATCCTGCAGCAAGAATTCGGCATCGATGTAGTCGTAGTCGATGTCCTTGATCTGGATCAGCGCCCCCGGAACTTCTCCGAACAGGATGCGTACGCTCTTGTCTTCGCGGTTGGCGTTCATGATGCCGCTCACGTCGACAGAGGCGCCGATCCGGTCGGTGCACATCGATTTCAGAGCGGTGAGCAGACCACCGTCCCCGACCGTCCTGCCGGCGGTAACGATCCCGTCTTCGATCAGTTCGCGGACCACTTCGTAGCAGTCGATGAAGTAATCGGCATCTCCGATTTCCGGAAAGGTATTGCCCGCTTGTCCGAGGGTTTCTTCCAATATGGAACCACCCAGACGGTACCTGCAACTTTCGAAGGGAACATAGATGATCCAACTGTCCTTGTCCGGCGACAACAGGTCGGCCTGTGCCCTTCTCTTGCTCAGGGTCGGCTGCTCCGTCCCGAAAGGGGAATTTCCGGTAAAATAGGTGTCCTGTTCCTCGGCACCGTTTTCGTCGGAATCCTGGGATTTTCCGGAAATGCCGGCTTTAAAGGCTACCTGGCAGTCGTTTACGCTCTCGTTGAAGGAATATGCGCTCAATCCGATCCCCAAGCCGTCGATGTAGTCGACAGCATCTTCCACTGAGGTGTAGAACGCCGCCATGTTCCCGAGTTTTCTGTCGTTCCATCGCCACCGCGCCTGGAGCGCCAGGTCGCTCAGGCGGAAATGTCCTTTCATCCAGAGGGTGTCCAGGAGCGCCTTCGCGATCCGGCTCTTGGTAAAATAACCGGAAAACGCAAGGGGACAGGAACGGGGCTTGTCACGCACGGCAATGGTCCGCGCGAGATAGTCTTGAATCTCACGCTCGTCGAACTGCAGTGAGGAAGGAGACAAATCCAAGGTTTCGTCCACGATCGTATCCGCATTTTTTTCATGAGAGGGAGCGGATGCGCCTTCAGCCAGACAGCCGTTCAGAAGTTCGGCCGGAGTAAACTGCCGCCGATGGCCGTCAATGATGTACGCGGAGTACAATGCCGATGTTTTTCCTTTCATCATGGTCGATAATGTCTGTAAAATTAAGTAATTTTGAATTCAGTTCAAAACAGCTGCCGAGCGAAAAGAAAAAATCATGGACAACGATACGGAAAAAGCCTATCAAGATAAAATCAACGCCATCTTCAACCGGTTTCCTTCCGTGCAAAAGACCGGTTTCGAAACGGCTTACAAGCCTGGCCTGGATCGCATGCTGGCTTTCGAGTCCCTCCTCGGAGATCCTCACAAAGCCTATCCGACCCTCCATGTGGCGGGGACCAACGGCAAAGGTTCGGTTTCATCGATGCTCGCCTCCATTCTGGCCGCATCCGGATGGAGGGTCGGACTCTACACCTCCCCCCATCTCATCGATTTTCGCGAACGGATGCGCATCGTCGGAGGTCTCGGGGATGACGCGGCTGAATTATCGGGTTTGATCCCGAAGGAATATGTATATGACTTTCTCTGCCGCCACGACGCGGAGTTGGAAAGACTGAACTTTTCTTTCTTCGAGATTACCACCGGAATGGCTTTCAAGTGGTTCGCGGACGCGAATGTCGATGTTGCCGTTATTGAGGCCGGGCTCGGCGGGCGGCTGGACAGCACCAACGTCATCCGGCCCGAACTCTCCATCGTGACCACCATCGGTCTGGATCACTGTGAACAGCTCGGGAACACTCTGGCGACCATCGCCGCGGAAAAAGCGGGCATATTCAAGAAAAATGTACCTGCGCTGGTGGGGGAGGCGCTCCCCGAAACCCGTCCGGTCTTCGAGGCGAAGGCTGCCGGGCTTTGTCCGCTTACCTTCGCCCAGGATGCGGAGCCCTCTCTCTGGCACCGCCGTGACGAGATCTTGCGGAATATGGACCTGCAGGGAAGATACCAGGCGAAAAACTTGCGTACCGTCCTTGCCGCCGTCGATTTATTGAAAGCCCGTCCGGCCTTCGCCGCGCTGGAAAACGGCGACCGCGTCGCGGACGCTGTTGAGAAAACTGCTGTTCGGACGGGGTTCCACGGGCGGTGGGAGCGGATTTCGAGCCGGCCGATGATCTTGGCGGACATCGGCCACAACCCCCAGGCGCTGGCGGAAAATTTCGCGCAGTTGAAGCAGATGCTTGCCGGCGGGGACTATGCTTCCCTGATCATCGTTTATGCGGTCATGGCGGATAAGGACTTGGACGGAATCCTGCCCTTAATGCCGGAAGAATCCACCTATGTGTTCACGAGCCCTTCTACCCGCCGTGCCCTGTCCGTCGAGCAGCTGACCGCCCGCTATGAATCTTTCTGCAGGCAAACGGGACGCAGCCTCGCGCGGATCCACAGCGCCGCGACCGTCCCGGAAGCAATCGAGCTTGCCTTGAAGCTCGCTTCCGGGGCAGACCGTCCGCTTGTCTACATCGGAGGCAGCGCTTACTTGATTTCGGACGCCCTTCCTGTTCTCCGCCGGAATTTCAGGCCATGGCCGCGTCGGAAAATATCTGGCCGGATATTTGATAGATAAATCCTTGTCCTATAACTTGCAAAGATCGAAATTATGAAAACTTACATCAAATGGATGACCGCCATCGCCTTGGTCGTGGCAGGGACGGTGCTTTTCGCGCATACCTTTATGAGAAAAAACAAGAACTTGAATCCGGACGAGGCGGGCCATGCGCTCACCGCCCTTTGGAAGAATTACGATGCGGCGGTTCGCGCAGACCGTCCCGCTAAAAGAATCGCCGTGCTGGACGAAATCAAGCGGGAGGCGCGCGCGAAAAAACTGCACTGGGATTTTTATGATGCCGCCACGCGTTATGTGCAGGACGCTGCGCAAAGGAATTGGAAACTTCGCGATTCCCTGGAAACGAAGCTGTCGGAGGAGATCGCGGACTATGCGGAGCCGGTCGTAACCTATGTCTATGGTCGGGGACGCGGGCAGGGCGCCTGGAGGGACTTCATCCTTTCTTCGCGGAAACGCCTAGAAGCCGGCAGGAACGCGGCCTTCTACGAGAACAGTTCGGTCAGAGGCTATCTGAAGGGCTTGCTGCCCGGCTTTTTCAAGGATGATTTCGAATTCGTCCTCTGGAATGAACTTTCCTTCGGGAACGATTGGGTGGTTCCGGTCTTGGAGGAAACTCTTGGGGGCCGGTATCCGGACGCTCCGTATCTGGAGTTCCGTCTTTTGCTGAACAAGTACGGTTGGGGTTACGGAATGTCCGCCTCGGACGGGAGCCGGAAGGAGGAGCGGGAAAAAGCGTTCCAGGCGTACGCGGCGAAATATGCCGGTAAAGCGGTTTCCCTGCTGGCCAGGGAGTTGCTTCTGACCGATCGCATGCGTGAACTGGGAGAGAAGGGATCTTCCAAGGATTATCAGGACCTGTTTGCCGCCTGTGAGTGGGTCGAGAAGGAGAGGAGCAGATATTCCGGGGACCCGGAAGGGAAGATCGCGAAGAATTGCGCCGAGGCCTTTATCCTCATGACCACGTTGCAGAGAAAGGACATCTACGTGTCCTGCAGCGAGGACACCGCCATCATCCGCCTGCGCAACCTGAATCAGGCGAATCTCGTGCTGAAGCGCGTGAGCGACGACAAGGTGTTCTTGCGGACAACGGTAGAGAATCCGACCCGGAGCTTCTACGCCCTGGACGAGATGAAAGTCCCGCTCCCGAAGGTGGACGACGGGGATTACACCCTCGTTGCCACGAACGGGAAAATCTCCGGCAATTGCGCTTACCGGCCGCATACGTTGTCCATCGCCGTACGTTCCGACCGGGAAGGCCAGAAATTTTATGTGGCGGGGTTCCGGACGGGCAAGCCCGTGGAACGAGTGGATCTGGAACTCTTCCGGTCCGGGAAAAGCGTTGCCAAGGTGAATGATGTGGCGGTGGATGGATTCACGCCGCTGCCCGATGAAATCGCGAAGACGCTGCGGGACAATGTGTGGGCAGGACTCGTAGTTTCCGCACGCGACGCGGACGGCCTGCTGCGCATGACCCCTGAACACTGGATCGGGAATCCGGGGACCTATCCGGAAGTCCCGGAGACCTCACAGGTCTTCGGTGAGTTGTTTGCAGATCGGACGGCGTACAATCCCGGTGAAACGGTGCAGTTCAAGGCGGTGCTCTTCCAGGGAGACCGGCGCCGTGCTCTACACGTCCTGGATCCCGGCGAGCCGGTGACGGTGACCCTGTACAATTCCGAATCCAAACGCGTCGATTCCCGGGAACTGAAGACCAATGCGTTCGGTTCCGTGGCCGGGAACTTCGTCCTGCCGAAAACCGAGCGGAACGGACGCTTCCGGATGCAGGTGGAGCACGACCGCAAGACCGTGACCAGCCTTTCACTGACGGTGGATGAATTCATCCTCCCGACCTATGATCTGCAGTTCGGAGACCTGGATTCGCTGTATTTTCCGGGGGACTCGGTCGAAGTCCGGGGCTGCGTGTCCAGCTACAGCGGGCATCCCCTCACGGCTGCCAAGGTAACCTATACAGTGGATTCTTGGGGGGATCGGATCGACGAGGGGGCGGTGGACCTGACGGAGGATGGGTCCTTCCTGATCCGGTTCGGTTCCGACAGGGATCGCCATGCCTACGAAGTAAAGGTCAAAATTACCGACCGCACCGGGGAAACCCGGGAGTTCATCCGGCGTGTCTACATCCTGGACCGTATTAACCTCTTTATCAGTCTGTTGAACAAAAGTGAAGGGACCCTGCAGCTGAAACCGAATCCCGGATCCCATCCCCGGCCGCACTATGCGCTGCCTGAGATTCTGCAGGACTCCGACCCTTACGCTATTGCGTCAATCTTGTCCGGAGACACCGCTACGATTCGTTTCGAGGCGCGGAATTCCGAAGGGAAAGCCGTTCCTGCCGAAATCGACTATGTCATCCTTGCGGCTTCCGGAGAAGAACTTTACAAAGGTTCCGTTCCTTCCGGAACGCAGCAGGATTTCGTGCTGAAGGAGTCCGGCCTTTACCAAGTCTCATGTACGGTCCGGATGGAATCGAAGCGTGGAGACCCGATCGAGAACCGGAGAAAAATGGAAATCCTGCGGCTTTCCGATTCCGACAAGGTGCTGACGTCCCCAATCGAGAATGTCTTCAAAGTGCTTGGAACCGCCGGTCCGTTGAAGACAGGCGAGGCCTTCGGCATCCAGTTCGGAGCCGGACGGGGCGACGTATGGGCCCTGGTGGAACTCTTCGGCGACCGGCGGCAACCGCTCAAACGGAAGGCCCTCCATCTCAGCGGAGAGGCGGGGAGGGAAGGGTCGCTCGCCCGGATCGAATATGCCTACCAGGCGGACTGGCCGGACGCGGTGCTGCTGAAGGTGTTCTATTTCAAAGACGAAACCTCTTATCAATACAGCCGTGAGTTCCGGCGAGAACGGCCCTCCCTGGACCTGCCGCTTGCTTTCGAGACCTTCGAGGACAGGACCCTGCCCGCGACGGAATATTCCTTGACGCTCAAGACCCTCCCCGGGGTCGAGGCGGTCGCTTCCGTGTTCGACAAGAGCACCGAAACCATCTCTCCGAATCGTTGGAGTACTGTACGTTTGAATGAGGTTTGGTGCCGGGACGTTACGATCGGCGCGACGACCGGAAGCGTTTCCAGCGATAGCGATATGTTTCTCGAAATGGTGGTGACCGGTTACGGTACTGCCCGCCGATCCGAGAGCAAGGTCCTCTCGCGGGCGGTCATGGACCAGGAAGCGGTCATGCCTGGGGTAGCGCTTTCGGCTGAAGCGGTCGAAGAAGTTGCTGCCGATGATAATGCCGGCCTTGCCGAAGTGACCGTCCGGTCTGACTTCTCCGCCTCGCTCGCCTTCGAGCCCTTTCTGCGATCCGGTCCGGACGGAAGAATGACGCTGAAATTCAAGACTTCCGACAAACTATCCACCTATTTCGTGCAGCTTTTCGCCCACGATCCTTCTTTACGGAATGCGGTACTCCGGAAGGAAATGGTGGTCTCGCTCCCGGTGAAGGTGGCCGTAGTCGAACCGAAATATTTGTATCAAGGTGATCGGTATGTCCTGCATGCCACGGTCTCCAGCAGTTCCGCGGAACCGGTTTCCGGGACCCTCGGTCTGCTCGTCCTGGGCAAGGGAGGAGAGACGATTCAAACGATGGCGAAGCAGGTGACCGTGCCGGCGGGCGGCGTACTGCCTGCCTCATTCGAAGTGCCCGTGGGGACGGATTCCCTCCGCTGCAAGGTTGTTTTCGCCGACGATGCCAAGACCTTTTCGGATGGAGTTTTGCTCGCCCTTCCGGTGTACGAGGCCCGGCAGACCTTGACGGAGGCTCACTCAGCTGTCTTCCTTGCCGGAATGGACAAAGATTCCCTGCTCCGCGAGATTTCCGCCCGCTTTACGGGCACCACCGCTTTCGGCGCCGTGACGCGGGAGATTGACATCCGCCGGATGCTGCAGGATGCTGTTCCGTCCAAAATCACGCCGGACGGGGTGGACGTCCTGTCCTTGTCGGAAGCCCTCTATGCCCGCAACCTGGCAGCGAGGCTGCTGCCGGATTCGGCTGCAGTCCTGTCTGAAGGAACGATGCCGGATTCCGAACTCTCGGCCAAAATCGCGGTCTGCCAAAATGCTGACGGCGGCTTCGGCTGGTTCGAAGGCATGAAATCCTCCCCGGTCATCACGGCCGCATTGCTTGAACGGTATTTCAAAATGCAGGATGCTCCGGTTCCGCTGTTTCCGGCCGACCGCGCTTCGGAAGCGGTGAAGTACCTCGATCGGCAGCAATTCGTCCACGACCGCGACTGGCCTTACTGGTCCGGAGTACTTTCCATGACACAGTATGTCTATGTTCGTTCGATGTTCGCTTCGGTTCCGTTCGACGTGGACCGGACCAACCGGGATGAAAGGAGCGCCTATGCCGAGAATTTCAAGGAGTTCAAGGAATATCTGAAAGATTATCTGCTGCCGAAGGCAAAGGACGGACGCGGCTTGAGCGGTCGCATTCTCGACAAGTCCCGTCGCATTCAAACTTTGCTGCAACTGCTGAACCATCCGGGAGGCATCCGGCTTGCGTCGGATTGGGGCATCCGATTCAGCGCGTCGGCGAGGATGAACCGATCCACCCGGGCCGATCTCCAGTCGCTGCTGGAATATGCCGTCACGCACCGGGACGGCGGCTGGTATTATCCGAACGCGGTCATGCCCTGGAGGGGACTGCTCGAGAGCGAACTGTACGCGCATTCCCTGCTCTGCGACCTGCTTTCCGATCCGAAGACCCTGGCCATCCTCAGCGAAGAAGAAACAGACGCAGCGCTGCGTATTGCGGACGGCATCCGTATCTGGATCATGCTGCAGAAGGAGACCCAGCACTGGGACACGGATCCTGCCTATCTGGAAGCCATCCATTCCGTGATGAGCGGGTCGGAAGCCGCGCTGGCCACTTCGGTGATCACCATGAGCAAGACCTATGAAAAGCCTTTCGAGGAGATCGTCGCCGCCGGAAACGGATTTACCATCGAGCGTCGCTTTTTCAAAGAAGTGAAAGGGGCTGCGGAAATCAACCTCCTTGAGGTACGTCCGGGCGATCTGCTGCGGGTCGGTGACAAACTGGTTGCCGAATACCGGATCTGGAATCAGGAAAACCGCAGTTTCGTCAAACTGACTGCCCCGCGCGAGGCCGGCTTCCGGCCGATGGACCAACTTTCCGGCTATTACGGGTGGTGGTTGCGTCCGCTTTCGGTCCGGGGATCTTATTCCGTGACCCCGCAGGGATACCGGAATGTGAAAACGGATCGTACCGAGTACTTCTTCGATGTGTATCCCGAAGAGAAGACCACGGTCACGGAAACCTTCTTCGTTACGCAGGAAGGCGTGTTCCGGGCTCCGGTCGTCATGATCGAATCGCTATATGCCCCCCACTATCGCGCAAACGGCGCTTTCGGCGGGAACTTCACCTTTAATCCTATGATCCCATAGCCATCCAGTTACGGGGCAGGGTTTTTATTTCACGGGTTTCTTGTAGCCGTCCGCAGTGGCGCGGTCTGACATCCGTTGGATGCGAGTCGCAGTGTCGGGATGGGAAGAAAAAATCCCGGCGGCCGCGCTGCTTTGCGCCGCCGGGGTGTCACCTGTATCCGAACCCCGGGACAGCCGCTCGAGTTTTTCGAATGCCATGGCCATCGCCCACGGATTCCGGCCGGCCGCCTTGAGGAAATCGTAGCCGAAGTCATCGGCTTGGTTCTCTTGCTTCCTGGAGAAAGAGGCTCCCGCCAGCGCTTCTCCCAAGCTGCCAAGCTCGGAAGCGGACAAGGTCGCCACGTACCCTCCTGCGGACACGAGGGCGTCCCGAACCGCGGAAGTGAGCAGCGCCTGCTTGAATTGCTTCTTCGTGTGCTTCAAGGCAACGTGGCCGATTTCATGGCCCACGACACCGAGCAGTTCATCATCCGTCATGACATCCATCAGCCCTGAATAGATCCGGACGCTGCCGTCCGCGCAGGCGAAGGCATTCACGTCATCCGTCTTGTATACTTTGAAGTTGAGGGGGATGCCGTCGACTTGCGTGATGCCGCGGGTCATGTTGCGGAGACGCTTGACATAGGGGCTGGTTTCCGGAAGCACCGGATTCTGGGCGTCCAGCTGCTGGACGTACTGACCCACATAGGATTGGATCTGCTCATCGGAAAGCGACAATGCCTGGGCGGCTTTCATGCCCCCCGAAAGGAGGTAGGTTGCATTGAACTGGTTTGTGCAGGAGGCGAAGAGCACAGGCACGGCAGCGAGCAGGGTGAACAGTAGTTTTTTCATCGTTATATGGCTTAAATACAATGTGCAGTCTGCACAATAATCGGGTTAAAGATAGGGATATTTTTGCTTTTCCGGGAGCCCGGTTGTTTTCTTTTTTAGAAAGAAAAACCAGGCCATGCATCTCTGCAGAGCCTGGTAATAGTCTTGTTAAGTAAAAAGATGAATTCTCACGAATTCTGAAAACTTATAACTAATAACCAACTAAAACTACTAACAAGAACTAGATGTCAAGATTTACTGCATAAATTGTGCCATAAAACCCTATTTTGAAGGCCTTTAGAGACGGTTCTCCGCAATGTTGAAGCCCACGGAGCGGGAATTTCCGGCCTCGTCGACGACGGTGACGGTGTGTTTTCCCGGCTTGGGTATCAGACGCATCTGATGGATGAATCTCGTTTGTCCGACAAACTCGTTGTCCAGATGCCAGAACACGACGGATCCCGGATTCCGGTGCGCAAGTTGAAAGGTGACGCCGCGAATACTCCCGTCCAGCTGTCTCGGAATGTAGATTGTCGCCCCGCCCTCGGGATAGATGAACTCCATCGATTCGATCCGGGCATTCCGAGCGGATCGCGGTACTTGGTATTCCGGATGAAGCTGCCGATAATACCACTCCATCGAAGGCGGCAGGAGAAACACCCGTTCTCCGTCGATAACCCGGTGGTAGGGGCAAGGCTCGCTTTTGATGGCCTTCCGGGACAGCCGGAGGGTGTCGGTCTCCTCGCAGTACAACCCTTTCAGATGCCCGGATTTTGAACAGACTTCCGCTTCCATATAATCCCCGTACATGGGTTCCAGGAACCAGCCGTTCCGGGCGTAGGGTCCTGAGGTGCCGGTGTCCTGGGGAAGCAGATTGAACAAGTCGAACATCACCGGGCCTGCGGTCCGGGCTCCGGTCAGTCCGGGCACTCCTTGTCCCTGTGCGTTTCCCGTCCAGACCCCGATGGCATAGTCCGGAGTGACGCCCACCGCCCAAGCATCCCGGAACCCATAGCTTGTGCCGGTCTTCCACGCCACCTTCCTGACGGAAGAGATCAATCTCCAATCGATTTCGTCCGGACGGTTGACCTCTTTCAGCGCGTCGAAGGTGTACCATATGGCCATCTTGTCTTTCAAGGGGAAACCGAACATCCGATCCGATCGCTTGTCGTCTGTCGTATCGGCATCCTGATACCGCGCGGATAGTTTCGCATAGGCTTCCGTGATGTCCAGCAAGGTGCCTTCCCCGCCTCCAAGGATGAGAGACAGGCCGTAGTCGGAAGCGCTTCGGGTGAGGGTGTTCAGTCCGCATTTCCGAAGCAAGTCCAGAAATTTCGGGACGCCGTACTTCCGGAGCATGTGGACGGAGGGAACGTTGAGGGATCTTGCCAACGCATCGGCCGCCGGGACCGCCCCGGCAAATTCCCGGTTGAAATTCTGGGGAGAGAAGCCGTTGATGTTGATCGGGATGTCCGGAAGCAAGGTGTTGGGCAAGATGTCCCCGTCCTGTAAGAGCGCGCAGTACAAAAAAGGTTTCAGAATGCTTCCCGTGCTGCGGGGGGCGCGCAGAATGTCGACTTGGCTTCCCGGTCGGACACGACCGGGATTGGCGTTCCCGACATAGGCGAGCACATCCCCGGTACGCACATCCAAAATGGTGGCCGCGAGATCATGGATCCCGGCTCTGCTGAACGCATCGTTCCACCGATCGGCGACCGCCTCGACCTGGCGCTGCAAATGGAAGTCGAGTGTGGTGCGGATCTTCTTTCTGGGATTCATCTTGCCATGCCATTCTGTCAGATGGGGGGCCTCCTGCGGCAGCGCCACCGGTTTGCCCGGGAGGGGTTCGTCGCAGGCCAGCTCGAAGTCCAGGGAATCCAACTTGCCTGTTTCCAGCAGCGCGCGCAGCAGCCGGTTTCGTTTGGCCATCAATTTTTCCCGGTTTTTTCCGGGATGGATGTCGGAAGGAGCGTTCGGAAGAACCGCCAACGTGGCCGCTTCGCCCCAGGACAGTTCCGTCGGCGGTCTCCCGAAATACCGCCACGAGGCGGCTTCCAAGCCCACGACATTGCCGCCGAAAGGGGCGTGGGATGCATACAATCCGAGAATTTCCTGCTTTGAGCAGCGCAGTTCCAACCGGGTTGCCAGAATCGCTTCGATGCATTTCTGCAGGAGTGTCCGGTCTTTTCCCCGGGACATCCGGATCACCTGCATGGTTATCGTGCTTCCGCCGCTGATCACGCGGCCTGCCCGGAGGTTTCCTGCGGCGGCTCGGAAGATGGATACCGGGTTTACACCCGGATGCCAGCGAAACCAACGGTCCTCGAACTGGATCAGCGCGGTTTCATATTTTTGCGGCAGCGTGTCTGACGGGGGGAACCGCCATTGTCCGTCCTCCGCGATCCGCGCCCCCAGCAGTTCCCCGTTCCGGTCCGTCACGACCGTCGAATAGGGCGTCCCCTTGAACAGGTTCCGCGGCAGACAGAAAATGTACGCCACCAACACGATGCTGATGGCGCACATTCCAATCTTTGCCTTTCTCGTCATCGGACGACGCGAGCGACGCCGGAAGCGGTGTTGGCATTGACACGGGTATCGTACAGTGCCTCGCACTTGACAGCCGGGAGCGTGAACTCTCCTTCGTAAGCAGCGTGCAACTTCATGGTGAAGGTCTTGCTAGCACCCTTGGACAAGTCAAAATGCCAGCTTACGCGGTCGTCGCGAATGTCGCGGTAGCTGTAGCTTGAACTATTTGATGAAGTGCCCAGCAGCCGATCGTTCATAATCTCCCAGCCCGACGGAACCATCTGTGTCAGGGCGAGATTCGTGTAGTCTCTCATCCCGCTGGTGTTGCCGACCGTGATCCTCACGCTGAAATCCGATCCTTGCTGGATTTCGGCGGGATCGAGCGGCTTGCCGTTCTCGGCAAGATATTCCACGAACAGACTGATGCCGCTGGACTTCGCCTCCACCCGTTCTCCGAAGGGAGTCTGTGTCGCGGTCATCAAGGTGAGGTAGACCGTTCCTTCGGAGTTGTTCTTGACATCGAGGCTTCCCGTCCGGGTGTCCAGATTCGTCGAGTAAACGGATTTGGCGCTCTTGACCGAACGTGAATCTCCACCCTGGGTAAGTTCAGCCTCCAGCGCCCCCGTATTCACCTTTCCTGCGAGAATGCCCATCGCATGCGTGGCAAACGCCACTTGCTGGGAGGAGTAGTACTCATCGGAAAGGGCTTTGGAGATCTCCTGCGCGACTTCCATCGCGGCGGGGATCTCGTCGATCAGCGCCAGGGTTTCGAGCGCGATCGCCTGATCCCGCGTCGAAGAACCGAAGGTGTAGTTGACCTCATCGTAATCGACGAAATCTGTCTTCAAGGCTCCGATCATCTCCTTGGAAATGTTCTTCTTTCCGCTGATGGCGTAGGCGGAAGCGAGCATCCAGCCCGCTTGCGCGGATAGTTCCTCGCTTTCCTTGAGCCGGTTCATGGCCCCGCTTTCGGTTTCTCCATTCAAGGCGAGGGTGTAGAGGCGGTAGGCCTGCTCCAGATCATTGAGATAGAGATCCTTCGCGCGGCGGTAATCTTGAACGGCCTTCTTCTGGTACCGGGACCAGCTTGCAAGCACCCCTTTGCTCACCGGATAACCCTGGTTGGAGGCTTCCACCATGAATTGACCGGCCATCGAAGTGACCCAGTTGTCGTCATTGGACGCGCCCGGCCAGTAGGAGAATCCTCCGTTGGGACGCTGTCTGACGTAGAGTTGCTGCAAGATATCCGGAATGGTTTTGTCGATCAGCTCCTTCTGCTTTTCGTTCATTACGTCCTTGATGGCGAGGAGGCTGATTCCTCTTGCGGCAAGCTGCTCGGAACAGTTGTAGGGATACCGGATCAGGAAGGAATAGATGCTGTTGTAGTCGATGGACGGGAAACTCGCGATTTCCAGCGTCGCCCACTCCGTTTCGCTGGAAGTGAACGGCGTGTAGGACATACGCTTGGTCTCTCCCTTCGCGAGAACGGCTCTGCTGACGGCGATGGTCGGCGGATTCGGATTCCGCACCTCGATGGAGATGGTCTCGGACGCCTTGTACCCGCTTCCGTTCGCCGTTACCGTCACCTTGGCGATACCGGCCTCATCCGCGACGAGATTGAAACGGACCAACTGGTCCCCCGGCTTGCTGAAGGAGACCGAGGTCTCGGAGGCTCCGTCGATCTTCAACGGGCCTTCGGTCTTGACAGTAACGGTCGCGTTCTTGATGGCGTCTTCCAGCGCGAACACATTGACCGGCAGGGAAACCTTTTCTCCGGACCCCAAAACCCGCGGCAGGGTGGACAGCACCATCAGCGGCGAGCGGACCGGAACCGTTTTTTCGGCATTTCCATAGGCAGCGTTCCGCGCGGCGACCACCATTACCCGCACACTGCCGACATACATCGGAAGTTTGATCTTGTGGGTGGCGGAACCTCCGTTCAACGAGAAAGGACCGAGGAACTTCACGATGGCGTTGAAACGGTTGTCTTTCTTTGCATTCACCGTCGCGGATTCATCGCCGCCGATGCTGAACATCGGGGAGAATCTCCCGCTGTAGGCTCCGATGATGTCATCGTAGAGATCCCAGGTGCGGACACCGAGCGCTTCGCGTTTGTACATGGCATTCCAGGGATCCGGGGTCTTGAAATTCGTCAAGTCCAGCAAGCCTTCGTCCACGACCGCAAGGGTGTAGGTCATCGGCTTGCCATTCTTTTCCTTGATCTTCACCGTGAATTCCTCTTCAGGGCGTACGATGTCCGGCATCGTGATCTCCGGGGTGAGATGGGAGGCCTTGTCGTTCACGAGGATCGGCTGCACGCCGTAGAGCCGGATCGGAAGATCATTGTCGGCACGCTCATGCGGCTGGATGAGGGACACATGCAAATAGAAGTTCGGAGCCATCTCGGGCGTTACCTTAAAGCTATAGGTGGCATCCTCTTCTCCGGACGTCTTTACCCATTCCCTTGAGAGGACGGCCCTGGAATTCTCGATGGACACCAGCGCTTGTCCCTTGGAGGCGGAAGGAATATACAACCTGACCGTTTCTCCGACCTCATACGACGATTTGTCAGTCGAGAAGGTGAGCATGGCCAGCGCGTCGGGATCGGCCTTGGAAGAGCGTCCCCGGTAGGATGGCCAGTCGACATAGAGGATGTCTCCGGAGGCATGGCCGCCGGTTTCATCCTTCACGTAGACCAGATACCGTCCCCATTCGGGGTAATCGATCCGGAAGGCGATCGAAGCATCTCCGTTTCCGGACCGGATCGTACCGGAGGAAATCGGAGCGGACTCGTAACCGTTCACATAGGAATCCAGACTTTCCGCCCTGCTTTCCCACCACCAGCTCCACTGTAACTTGTAGATGGCGTAAGAAAGCGAATGTCCGGAAACTCGCGCCCCGTCTTTGTCGACCAGGGCGACTTTGATCTCGTAGTCCTTGTCGGTCTCAACATAATAACTGTCTTTTTCTTCAGGGAGTTTCACCCCGACGTATGCGGAATACGGGGAATATCCCGTCGTCTGGGTGCTGAAACTGATGTCTCCGCCCGGTTCTTCCACGGTGCAGACCAGGTCTGCCGTAAGCATGCCGGGGGCTCCTTCCGCGGCAGGCGTCTTCACGTTGATGCGGACTTGGCCGTTTTCGTTCAACCGGGTGTCCAGAAGGACGTGCTCGCTGGTGCTGAAACTGGAGATGGGGTCGGTGAAGCGGTATCCTTCGAATCCCTTGAATGAAGAACCGCCTTTGCGCAATGTCATGTCCACTTTCGCGGCGAGCCCGGAGGCGGGAGGGCCGGTCAGCCAGTTGGAAGTGAGGGTGATCGGAACGGTGGTCCCGCCGTCAAGCGCCCCTTCTCCCAGCGCCAGATCGATCTTGAGCCGGTTCGGCTTGACGCTTTCAATGCGCAGGGCCTTGTGGAAGGTGGCGCCGCCTAGTTTGAAGTAGGCGTTCCAGGTCCCGGTCGGATCGTCGGGTTTCGTGATGATGTTGAACACATAGAACCCGTTGGAGGCGTTCCCGTTCACCATTTTCGTGTAATATTGGCCTTCAGGTGTGTAGAGTTCCATGATGGCCGGATGCGAATCAGGGATCTTATCCTCTTTGTCTTCGAGGATCATGGTGACGTGCAGGGTATCGCCCGGCCTCCACACGCCTCTTTCTCCGTAGATAAAGGCTTTCAATCCTTTATCCAGCACCTCGCCGCCTACATCGAAGCGGCTGAGCGACTTTTCATCGCCTTCGGTTACCTTCAGGTAACTGGTGGCGTCGCCGCGCTTGGCGACCACGATGAAGGGCTTGCCGTCAAGCTGGATTTCCGCCATGCCGTTGGTGCCGGTCTTCGCGAATCCGATGTCCTTGAGCTGGTAACTATAGACGTAAAGCTCGGCATTGAAAACGGGTTCCGTGCTTAAGATATCGTTCACGCTCACCCAAAGCTTGTCCCCGCCGGAATATTTCGCGATCACTCCGAGATGGGAAGTCAGCAGATTAACAACGGGGAAGCGGTCCTCGTCCATATAATAAGTCGGTTTGAGGGGGTTGTCCCGGTCTTCCCATTCGTATTCATCCCAGTCATACCAACTCTCGTAAAAATGAGGGTAGGGTCTGTCCCAAGCCTCCTTGTCTTCTTCGGTGAGGTCTTCCGAAGAGATATCGACCAATTCGTCGGACGGAGTGCCGCTCTTGAATTCCGCGCTTTTCCCATAGAGGGAATACTCCGGCTTGAAAGAGATCCGGATGCGGTAGATGGCGCCCGGTTCCTGTTTGAAAAGACCGGACAGATCGATGGAGAAGTCCTGCCATTTGTGCAGGTTCTTGAAGGGATCGGAGTCCAGTCGCAGACACCGCTTGTACACCAGTCTTCCGCTTCTGCGAAGGGAGTTATCGCCTCCGAGATCATTGTCCTGCAAGAACATCAGCACATTTTCTTCGTAGATCTGGATGACCCGGATGTCAACCGCATTCAGGTTGACGGCCTTGAAGGGAAGCAGGAGCTCCTTGGCGTTCGGGAGAATCGTTCCTGAAATCGGAATCTCCACGGCGGGCTTCTCTTCGGTCGGCGGAAATTCTTTGGTGAATTCAGCGCCCAGGCGGATTCCCAAATAACTTTTGACCGCTTCAGAGATGTTCAGTGTGAGGAACTCATCCGATGCGCTTTCGTAGAAGAGCTTCACGCGGCTGTTTTCGATTTGGCTGTAGAAACGTCCGACGCCGCTCAAGGTGAATAGTCCGGACGCATCGTCGATGTCCGCCAGCGCCTCCGTAAAATAAATGTCGATATAGGGATCCTCCGCTTCGACCCGTTCCGCGCTCAAGACTTTGAAGTCGTTCATTGCGGGGATGGTGATCTCCAAACGGGAGTCCGTCACGAATCCGGTATCGTGAGGCTTCATGCTGATTGTGAGCAGATGGTCCTTGTCGTCCCGTTGAAGATTAAGCACGTCGAAACGGAAATGGAGCGGATCTGCCGCAGCCGTGACGTTCAGTTCCGCGGAATTGTCGGAGTAGTTGAATTCCAGCATGCTCTGGACTTTCTCAAGCGGAAGCTCTTCCGTGAGAGAAATCAGTCCTTCTACAGCCGCCTTGTCCGGAGAGGAAGCGGTGATGGTGATGCTTTCCAGGGAGAGTATGGCCTCCTTGATGGCTACCAGGAAATTGAAAGAGAATTTCCGGAATTTCCGGCTGCTGACTTTCTGGATCTTGTCCAGTCGGAGTTTTCCGGTGTAGGCTTGTCCGGATTTCAGCGCGCCCGGATCGGGAATGAATTCGAGGGTGCGCTGATTCAGCCAGCGCGTCGTACCCTTGATGGACGGAGAGAAAGACAGGATGCCGTCCTTGACGTCCTGCCCCGGAGTTACATCCGGCATGTCGGAGGTCAATTCCACCCGGATGGTCGATTTGTCCGAAATGATGCCGCCTGTGTACGCCTTGATGAAGGTGGCGAATTCCGTGCTTTGACCTTTGCTTTTGCCGTAGCGGCTGCAGAGGGAAAATGCGGGAATAAGCACCAAAATGGCCGTTGCTGAAAGGAGAGTCCTGAAGGTTGTCTTCATATTCATCATATTCATCGTCTGTTAGTTGGTTTTCTCAAAAAGTAGAATGGTATATTCTTTCAAATATAGCCATTGTTTTGTGATTTCCTATCCCGTTTTTCGGAATTTTGTCATTGGTGACAAAATGTCAGTCGTTTTCAGGTGGCACATCCTTTGATTCCATCCCTGTGCCGTCCCGAGAGCGGGAGGCAGAGCGTATAAAAAACTTTTTAAACAATAACAATCATGATTAAACCATTAGCAGACAGAGTCTTGATAGAGCCGAAAGAGGCCGAGACCAAGACGGCGGCTGGTCTTTACATTCCCGACACAGCCAAGGAAAAGCCCCAGCAGGGAAAGGTTATAGCGGTAGGTCCGGGCAAAAAGGACGAACCCATGGAAGTAAAAAAGGGGGATGAGGTTCTTTACGGGAAGTACGCAGGAACAGAAATCACCGTCGATGATCAGAAGTATCTGATCGTCAAGCAGTCGGACATTTTGGCAATTCTTTAAATTTTTAGGAGGAAATCAATTATGGCAAAAGAGATAAAATTTGATGTTGAGGTGCGTTCCAAAATGAAGGCAGGCGCTGATGCGTTGGCGGATGCCGTGAAGGTCACTTTGGGGCCCAAGGGACGCAATGTGGTGATCGACAAGAAATTCGGCGCTCCGCAGGTTACGAAGGACGGCGTTACCGTCGCCAAGGAGATCGAATTGGAAGACAGGTACCAGAACATGGGCGCCCAGATGGTGAAGGAAGTCGCTTCCAAAACCAACGAAGAGGCCGGTGACGGCACCACGACCGCTACCTTACTTGCGCAGGCCATCATCAACGTAGGACTGAAGAACGTGGCCGCCGGTGCCAATCCGATGGATCTTAAACGGGGTATCGACAAGGCAGTGACGGCTGTTGTGGAAAGCCTCCGCAAGCAGAGCAAGAAGGTCGGCTCCGACTATTCCAAGATCGAACAGGTCGCTACGGTTTCGGCCAACAACGACCAGACTATCGGGAAACTGATCGCCGACGCCATGTCCAAGGTGAAAGGAGACGGCGTGATCACAGTCGAGGAGGCCAAAGGGACCGAGACCGAAGTCAAGGTTGTGGAAGGCATGCAGTTCGACAGAGGATACATCTCTCCTTATTTTATGACGAATTCGGATAAGATGGAAACAGTTCTGGACGAGCCGAAGATTCTCATCACGGACAAGAAGATTTCCACGATGAAGGATCTGCTTCCCATTCTCGAGCCGATCGCGCGGGAAGGCAAGTCTCTGCTCATCATTGCGGAAGATGTGGATGGCGAGGCGCTGACGACCCTGGTTGTCAACAAGCTTCGCGGCACGTTGAAGATCGCTGCCGTAAAAGCCCCCGGTTTCGGGGATCGCCGCAAGGAGATGCTGCAGGACATCGCGATCCTGACCGGAGCGACCGTAATCTCTGAAGAGAGAGGTTTCACGCTTGAGAACGCGACCTTGGAAATGCTGGGCAAGGCGGAGAAAGTCACGATCAACAAGGACAACACCACGTTGGTCGGAGGCGCGGGCGTGAAAGAAGACATTGCCGATCGCGTCGCCCAGATCCGCAAGCAGATCGAGACCACGACTTCGGACTACGACAAGGAGAAGCTTCAGGAGCGGCTCGGAAAACTCGCCGGAGGTGTGGCTGTCCTCTATGTGGGGGCCGGCTCCGAAATCGAGATGAAGGAAAAGAAGGACCGGGTGGAGGATGCGCTCAACGCAACCCGCGCCGCGGTCGAGGAAGGCTACCTGCCGGGTGGCGGTGTGGCTTACATCCGCGCTGCTGCTGACATCAGGAATCTGAAGGGTGACAACGAGGATGAAACGACGGGCGTCAAGATCATCGAGCGCGCGATTGAAGAGCCGCTTCGCCAGATCGTCGAGAACGCAGGTGTCGATGGTGCCGTCGTAGCCCAGAAAGTCCGCGAAGGCAAGGGCGATTTCGGATACGACGCCCGTACCGAGGAATATGTCAATATGTTCGAGGCCGGTGTCATCGATCCTACCAAGGTGGCGCGCGTAGCATTGGAGTATGCCGCTTCCGTCGCCGCTATGTTCCTGACCACGGAGTGCGGTATCGTGGACATTCCCGAGAAGGAACCTGCGATGCCTGCCATGCCCCAGGGCGGAATGATGTAGTCTAGCAACTGTCCCTCACGATGAGGGAAGGTTTGAGGAGCTCCTGGATCGGTTTCGGATCCGGGAGCTCTTTTCGTCTGTTTTCGATAAGCTCGGAAAGGATTTCTGTGGATCGTCTGCCGATCTCCGTAAGCGGCTGCTCGATCCGTGTAATGGCCGGATCCAGAAAGTCGAGAAAGCCGTTGTTGTCAAAGGAGATCAGGCTGATTTCTTCCGGAATCCGGATCCCGTATTCCCGGAGCGCCCGGATGGATCCCAGCAAGATGGTGGTGCTGAACGCGAAGATGGCGTCAGGCAGGTCACCGCTTTTGAGGATAGCCATGGTTTCGTTGTAGCCGTTGTCCACGGAAAAGGCGTTGCCGACGATCCGTGTCCTGATGGAAATTCCTTTCTTGGATTTGACTTCGTCCAGAAAGCCGCCGGTCCGATCCCGGTTGGAGAGCGCCCTCCGGTTCCCTTCGATGGCGAGCAGGTCCCGGTGACCCTTCCGGATCAGATAGTCGGTTGCCATCCGGCTCCCGATGTAGTTGTTCGTGCAGATGTAGGGGAGGGAGGTCTCGTCAAAATATCGGTCGATCAGAACCACCGGTGTATGCACCGCGATCTCTTCGTAGAGACTGGGGGACGCGCTGACGGGGACGGCGATGATGCCGTCCACTTTTCGGGAAACGAACATATTGAGGGCGTCCCGCTCTTCGCTGTCCAATTCCATCGAATCCGCCAGCAACACGTGGTAGCCACGCTGCTTCAATTCGCTGATCACGATGCAGGAGAGGTTCGCGAAGAAGGGATTGTCGATGTTCGGGACAGTCAGTCCGATGGTGTCCGTCCGGTTTGTCCGCAACCCTTTCGCGATCAGGTCCGGCATGTAGTCAATCTTGTCTGCCTCAAGCTTGACCATTGCGATCGTTTTCTGGCTGATCCGGTATTTTTCTCCGTTCCCGGAAAGCACCCGGGAAACGGTCGAGACCGATACTCCGGTCTTGTCGGCGATGTATTGCAAAGATTTTTTTTTCATTATTCCCTTGTTTTTCTCAGATTTATCTTTATATTTGAACCGAATATTAGCGCAATCGTTTGCGCAAATGTAGTGATTTGGATCGAAATAGCCAAAGCCGTTAGGGGGAAATCGTAAGAAAAAGTTTGAAATTATTGGGAATGAAGTTAAAAGCGCGGAATTTTGCGCAAACGATTGCGCAAAAAACTTGAAAACGAATGACTGAATGATATATGAAGAAAATCCTTGTATTCGGCAGCAGCAACACCGACATGACGGTAAAAGCTGCCTCGCTGCCGCTCCCCGGTGAAACGGTGCTCGGTGGCGAATTCACGATGAGTCCTGGCGGAAAGGGTGCCAATCAGGCAGTCGCAGCAAAGCGATTGGGCGGGAATGTCTCCTTTATCTGCAAAATCGGGAGGGACATGTTCGGAGAAGATTCCCTGCGTCACTACCGTGAGGAGGGAATCGATGTCAGCGGTGTCCTTCGTTCTGACAAGCCTTCCGGAATCGCGCTCATCATTGTGGACAATGGCGCGGAAAACTCGATTGTCGTGGCTTCCGGCGCGAACCTCGATATTCATGCGGCAGATCTCGAAGCGTCCGAATCGGCGCTGCGTTCCTGCGACATCCTCCTCCTGCAGCTTGAGATCCCCGTTCCGGCCGTCCTGCAGGCTGCGAGGATCGCGAATGCGTCCGGTGCGACGGTCATCCTCAATCCGGCGCCTTTCGCCGCGCTCCCGGATGAAATCTTCCGATACATTTCGCTGTTCATTCCGAACGAGACTGAACTTGCATCTTTCTCCGGAATGCCCGTGCGCGATGTCCCGACTGCTGTCGCGGCTGCCGACGTGCTCTTCGCGAAAGGGGTCGGCAAGATGATCATAACGATGGGCAGCAAGGGATCTTTAATTCTGGACGGCGGGGAGCCTCGCTTCATTCAGGCCAGACGCGTCAAAGCGGTCGATACCACAGGCGCCGGAGACACGTATTGCGGTGCCCTTTGCGTGGCGATCGCCGAGGGAAAAACGCTTCCTGAGGCAGCGGAGTTCGCTTCTGCTGTTTCCGCGCTTTCCGTTACAAAGATGGGGGCTCAGACCGCGATGCCCAAGCGGGTCGAGGCGGAAGCATTCATGAATCAATAATCATTAATTACTACCAATATGTTTATCGTCAACAGTTACGGACTCGCAGTGATTCTCTGCTTTGTCATCATGCTTTGCTGGGGTTCCTGGGGCAACACCCAGAAACTCGCCGCAAAAACATGGAGGTATGAACTCTTTTACTGGGACTATGCGATCGGGACTTTCCTCTTCGCATTGATTCTTGCCTTTACGCTCGGAAGCTTTGGCTCCGAAGGCCGTTCGTTTCTTCAGGATCTGGGACAGGCTTCCTCCTCCAGCATCGGATGGCTCCTGCTCGGAGGTATCATCTTCAATCTTTCAAACATTCTGCTTTCCGCTTCGGTGTCGATCGCAGGGATGTCCGTCGCTTTTCCGCTCGGAGTTGGACTTGCTTTGGTGCTGGGCGTGATCAACAACTACCGTGTGGCGGTGCTGCAGGGCGGGCACACCGGTCATCCGGCCATGCTGGCTCTCGGCGTCGCATTGGTCGTTGTCGCCATCGTCTGCAACGGGATCGCTTCGGGCAAAAAGGCGAATATCTCGAACATCAGCAAAACGGATCAGCGGAAAGGTATCATTCTGGCGCTGGTGGCCGGACTGATCATGTCCTTCTTCTCTTCTTTCGTGATGCGGGCGATGGATCTTACGAATTTCGCCGCTCCCGCTGCCGGAAAGGTGACCCCGTACACGGCGATCGTGATCTTTACGGGCGCGATCGTGCTCAGCAACTTACTGTTCAATACGATCGTGATGAAGAAACCGTTCGTCGGCGAACCTGTCACCTACAAGCAGTATTTCTCCGGCTCCTTCAAAACCCATCTGGTCGGCATGCTGGGCGGGTCGATCTGGTGTCTGGGAACCGCGCTCAGCTACATCACCGCAGAAAAAGCCGGGGCAGCCATTTCCTATGCGCTGGGGCAGGGCGCTCCCATGGTCGCGGCGCTCTGGGGGATCTTCATCTGGAAGGAATTCAAGGGCTCCAGCAAGCAGGTCTACGGTCTTCTCGCCTTCATGTTCGCCTTCTTCATCGCGGGACTTGCGTTGATTGTCGCGGCAGGAAATTAAAAAATGAGCGAACATCAATTTATGGGAGAGAAGCGATGCTTTGCGCAAACGTTTGTCCTGGAAGATAATTGTTAAATTTTACATTAAGATTTCGTTAAGAATTTATAATTTATTTTCAACAATATGGAAAATCAAGGAGTATTCAGAAGCAATTGGAGACAGTGGTGTCTATTACCAACTCTCCTATTCTTTCTGTGCACTGGCTCGATTGCTTTTGCGCAGAGGAACGTCTATGGTACCGTGATCGACAACAATGGGGAAATTCTCGCCGGAGTCGGGATCACGGCCAATGTCGGGGGAAAAGTTACCGGGACATTGACCGACACGGATGGAACTTTCACCATCAACGTACCTGAAGGTACGGTCCTTGAATTCAGTTTCGTAGGTTTCCAACCTCAACAGATCACAGTTGGAGAAGGTGACCAAATTAATGTCAGACTTGTCCCGGACGTACTTCAAGAGTCAGTTGTTATCGGCTATGGAACAGTCAAGAAAAAGGATGTCCTGGGATCAATCTCGACAGTGCGTGAACAAGCCCTTCAGAACAAGAAGACAGGCAACGTGGTCGAATCGATGAGAGGCCTCACTTCCGGAGTCAAGATCACGTCAAGCGGCCGCCCTGGAACGAACGCGTCAATCCAGATTAGGGGTATCGGTTCATTCACAGGCAATTCCCCTCTCTTTATTGTGGATGGTTCATACGGCGGAAGCGAGCTCGGCCTTAATGTGGAAGACATCGAGTCGATTCAGATCCTCAAGGATGCATCCTCAGCTGCCATCTACGGATCCAGGGCAGCCAGTGGTGTTATCATCATCACGACGAAGAAAGGAAAGACCGGTGATCTGAAGGTTAAATTTGATGCCAGCGGCCAGCTCTATTGGCTTCCACGCTATGATCTCATGGATGCTGAGACCTACAAGATCTACGACGACCGCGCCTACCAAGAGGCAATGATGCAAGGCGTAAGCGGAATCACCCAGACTCAGAACCATTACGAAGGAGACACCGACTGGCAGAGCGAAATGCTGAGCACAGGCTTCCTGCAGAACTACAATCTTTCATTCTCAGGAGGAACTGACAAGTTGAGCTACTACACCTCGGCGAACTATAAAAACGATGACGGAGCTCTCTACAACACTGGTTACAGACAGTACGGATTCCGCATCAACACAACAGGAAAGAAGGGCATCTTTGAATATGGAGAAAACTTCTTCTTCACGAAGTCCCGCACCGAGAACCTTTCAGGCAATCCTTGGTCGAATTTCATCGCGATGCCGCCGACCATTCCCGTTTACGACGAAACACATCCCGGAGGGTGGGGATATGGAAACCCTGACAGGGCCAATACCTATGCTCTCAACCCTGTCGCGAGGGAGGAGATAGACCATAAAACGAATAACCAGCAGTATATGTACGGAGACATATTCGGTCTCATGCACATCTGGAAGGATCACTTTTACACAAAACTCAGCCTTTCCTATAAAAATTATTTCGGTTCGACGGACGGCTTGAGAAAGAAAGGCAACTGGACGATGGGACAGGGAGATGACGCGGCATTCCTCTCATACGCAACCGCCCAGCACGACAAGGTCCTCATTGAGAATACATGGAATTTTGACTACACGATCGGCAAACACGTCTTCAATGCCGTCGCCGGTCTGTCATACGACACTTTCCATGAGGAGTACAGAAGCGAGACCAAACTTGATCCGCTCGTAGTAGGCGACAAATATATTCGCTCGATCGACTCTGCGACAGGAACCCAGACCTGTACGGGAAGCTACGTCGAGTACGCCCTCATCTCTTACTTCGGACGTCTGAACTATTCTTTTTACGACAGGTATCTCCTTCAGCTCACCGCACGTCGCGACGGTACGTCGAGACTTCCTGCCGGACGCAGGTGGGCTAACTTCGGATCAGTGTCCGTCGGCTGGCGAATCAGCAATGAAGCGTTCTTCAACGTTGACTGGATTGACGATCTCAAGATCAGGGCAAATTACGGTACCCTTGGTAACACGAACATCGGCGCTTGGGACTATCAGTCAGTTATCAACACTGCACCTAGAGCCATCATGAGCGGCAACACCAAGGTAATTGGAAAAACCCAGTCCAATTTGACGAACAACGACCTGGTATGGGAGAAGAAGACAACGGCGAACGTGGGTTTTGACCTCACCGCTCTCAGGCACAGACTCACGGTGTCCGCTGAATATTTCAATGCGACCAGCAAGGACCTCCTCCTCTCCCTTCCGATCCTCTTCACAACCGGTAACGAAGGCGGAGCGCCAACTGTCAACGCCGGCTCACTTCGCAATACAGGTTTTGAGATCGAGCTAGGGTGGAACGACCAAATCGGGACAGACTTCAGCTACGCTGTCAACGCCAATTTCTCAACAGTGAAGAACACCGTTCTCGACCTGGGCTATGCGCAGACAGTTTACTACACAGGAACTTCGAAATCCGAAATAGGACAGCCTCTCGGACAGTGGTATCTTTATAAGATGCTCGGAATCTTCCAGAGCGAGGAAGAAATAAAGGAATACTGCAATTCTGAAGGCAAGATCATCCAGCCAAAGGCAAAACCAGGTGACATCAAGTACGATGACTACAATGACGACGGACAGATTTCATCAGAGGATCGTCAACTCTGCGGAGATCCTTGGGCAAAGCTTTATGCCGGCCTGAACGTCAATCTTGGTTACAAGAACTGGGATTTCAGCTTCTCGTCTTACGGACGTTTCAAACAGATTGTCTTCAACGGTGCCAAAGCGACTGCGGCCGACTTCTCGACAAATCAGAACAACTTCAACGGCTATCGCCCTTGGACACAAGAGGATCCTTCCACTACAACTCCAAGAGTCCTCTATGGCGACACCAGGAACTCTCGCGGCGACCAGAACAGATGGCTTGAAGACGGCTCATTTTTCAGATTCAGCGACATTGCTCTGGGATATAATTTCCCTAGCAAGCTCGTCAAGCAAATCGGCCTCGACCAACTTCGTTTGTCCGTAATAGGCAAGAATCTGATCACTTTCACCAAGTACACAGGACTTGACCCTGAATTCGCTGATGGTGGAATCTACACCATCGGTTACGACGGATGTTCATTCCCGAACCCGAGGTCAGTTCAGTTCTCAGTTTCACTTACTTTCTAAACGCAGATGATTATGAAAAGAATAATAGTTTACATTTCTATTGCAATAGCGGCAATGACAGGAATGAGCGCCTGCGGTGAAAAATATCTTGACATCCAGAACGAGAATGGTTTGAGCACCGGTGTGTTCTGGAAAACGGAGGATGACATCAATGCAGGACTGAATGCTGTCTATGGTATGTTCTACAGACAGGGAACCTGGACAAGAAACATCTACACTCAACTCAACGGCATGGCCGACGATGGTGTCAGCTACGCAGGCTGGACAGAACTCAACGAATGGACAAAGTTCAAGTACACGAACTATAACTTTGGAGAAGGACAGGTCAAGATGTGGAGAGAGCATTGGACGGCAATCAACAGAGCCAACCAGGTACTTGACCACATCGACGACGAGAACATCAGCTTCAGCAGCGAAGCGAATCGCAATGACTTGAAAGGACAGGCTCTTTGGCTCCGTTCATTCTATTACTACTACATGGTCGCGTTGTGGGACAACGTTCCTCTCCTTCTCAAGACATCTTCGGCCTCCGACCAGCCAAGTAATTCTACACCTGACGAAGTATTCACGCAACTTGAAAGTGATCTTACCGAAGCCATCGGCTATCTGCCGCTCAGGCGCGACGCTGACAAGGCACGTCCTACGAAGGGCGCCGCCTACGGTCTTCTCGCGAAGATATATGCCCAGCATCACAACTGGACGAAGGCTGCCGAGTGTCTGAGGTGGATCATCGAGGGCGAGGGCAAGGGAATATACTCTCTCGTTCCGAACTGGCAGGACAACTTCAGCAACAAGAAGGAGGACAATTCAGAATCTCTCTACGAAATTCAGTTCTCGCTCTGCAACTACGTTGGCTTTGACCAGACCGACAATTACCGTGATGCGAATGCCCAACTTGGAACCCAGATTGAGGTCAACCAGTCACCAAAAGGAGAAGGATGGAACAACGTGGAGGCAAACCGTTGGATAGTCGAATACTTCAAGAGAGAGAAGACGACCAGCGGCACGAATGACCCTCGTCTTTTCTACTCTTGTTGGTACAGCAATGCCGAAACAGACTTCCCCGAGCATCCTAACCAAATCATCTACAACAAGACTTGGAGTCAGTACAATTATTCCGACAATGATAACAACAGAGTGTTCATCAAGAAATATTCAACGGACGTCTATCCTCTTTACTACTGGAACGACAACAACTTCCGTTCAATAAGGCTTGCCGATATGCTGCTTCTCTATGCGGAGTGTCTTAATGAGATCAACAAGGGACCAAACGCCACAGCTGTCGAATGCGTCAACAGAGTACGCACCCGGGTCGGACTGCCTACCCTTCAGAACAGCAACTACTACAATGGATCCTCCATCACTTCAAATTACAATGAATTCAAGGAGCACCTTAAGATTGAACGCGGACTTGAACTGGCTTTTGAATGTGTAAGATGGATTGACCTCAAGAGATGGGGCTTTGATGAGACCACTCTTAGGGATATTCAGAAAAGAGATGCTGACTTCAACAACTTCATCATTGGCAAGCACGAGAGGCTGCCTCTTCCTCAGAGGGATGTGGACAACAATCCAAACCTTGAGCAGAACCCTAATTATTAGTAGATTATGAGAACCATAAAATATTTTTTAACAGCATTAGCGCTGCTGACAATCGCTTCTTGTGAGGAGTATCCTAACTACATAGAGGATTCTGATTTCATAATTGAGCAGAATTCTAGTCTATTCGCTGTCTATCCTATAGCTCAAGCAGTTCCGGCAGACGGTGGTTCCTACAAGATCAAGGTCAACGGAGGAGAGAGCTGGACTATCAGTCTTACCGAATCAAACAGTTCCGCGAAAGACTGGTGCACGGTTGACAAAACCTCAGGATCCGGTGCCGGTGAAGTGACCGTGACAGTTACCCAATCAACATCATTCGTGAAGAACAGATCCTTAATTCTGGAATTCACCAATGCCGACAAGACGAAGACGATGAAACACAAAGTTGTCCAGGCGACCCTGTCCCTCGGCGAGGATGAAGTTATGATTAACGGCCTCATTTGGTCAACAAAGAATGTTGCTGCCCCGGGCACCTTCACCAATGATATCGACGAAGTGGGCTACTGCTATCAGTTCAATCGCAAGCAAGGATTCCCATTCGCGAATTCAGTTCCCGAATTCGCACCTGTCTATTCATCATACACGCCAAGTGAGAGCGGCTGGATAGACAATGCTTGGACAAACGATCCTTGCCCCGAAGGGTGGAGAGTCCCTACCGGAGCTGAAGTCAACGGAATCATGGGCGAATCCGTAGCAGGGCTGAAAGCTTCTTGGGTCTCGAAGAGTGAAAAGAACGGATTCGCCAGAAACGGCTTCGTCGCCGGCATTGACAAGGCTGCTGTATCTTCGGTGACGAAGGGCAACATCAAGTCAATGGGTGGAATATTCCTTCCTCAGAGCGGATGGCTGACTGAAGGGGGAGTATTGGACAGAGCTTGGCTTGTTACTTTACGTACAGCCACTTCACTCAATGACAATATGGGCGGAATGTGGCTCGGCAACACCGGATATGTGGATTGCTGGGGTTGGGGGGATGGTCAGAAGAAAAGAGCTGCAATGGTTCGCTGCGTAAAAAAGATAACCATAGAGGACTAGCCCTATGAAGTCGCATTTTATAGTGTTGTTTTCCATTCTTGCCATTTTAGTCTCGTGTCAAAGCGGCAAGAATGGGGAACAAGCGCTTTTAAAGCCGGTAATCCGTTACGAACTCAGCGGGGGTGCCGGCCATTATGACTATGCCCCTAGTTTCATCCGTGACAAATATGGAATCATCTACGGGTTCCTCTGCGAAAATAGGGACCCTTTCAAAATAGTTGATTACGTCTATCTTTACAAAGGAATTCCAACCAAAGACGGCTATGTTTGGCAGAAAGGCACCCAGATCATCGAACCTTCATCCGATGGTTGGGACAACTGCCATATCTGCGACCCTGATGTCAGGGAGTTCCGTACAAAATGGAAGGGAGAGACCTACGATTGGATCATGACATATCTCGGAGTTGACCAGTGGGACTGCAACCACAACCAGATCGGTCTTGCTGTGTCAAAATGCATTGAAGGCCCCTACATCAAGTACGATGGTAATCCCATCGTCCCTTATGAAGGCCGGGACAAATGGGGAACAGGCCAGAGTACAAGTATTGTATTGAACGATAGCACGATTGTCCTGTACTACCACTCGACAACCGAGAACGGTCCCTATGCACGACGCGAAATCGTGCTGAATGACCTTGACAACATCCGATTGGGAGAAGAGGAAAAGATTCCGAATCTTTCCGGGAATTCCTATCCGATGTACTCGGACAAGTACATCTATATGGTCTCGGAAATGAGGACAGAAGGCTATGACAACAGCATGATTCCGACTTGGGTCGGGGACTGGTGCAGGGTTGCGAGGATGCCTATCGATGGCGATATTCACTCCGAAGAAGACCGGTGGGAAGTCATCGGGAATGTGTTCGCGGAAGATTCTGGCTTTCCGCGCAACCACAATCCCGGTTTCCTGACAGACAGCAAAGGCTATATGCCGGATAATGACCAAATTGTCGTATACTTCACACCTGCCGTGACAGGGGAAAGTTGGTTATGGTCTTACGACTTGTATTCAGCCACGTTTAATCTTAACAATAAATAATTGATTATGAAGAAAATAGCATTATCCATCGCCTTATTGGCGGCTTTGTTGGCCGGATGTAGGAACGACAAGAAAGAAGCTGCTTCAGACAGCGATGTCATCAACATAATAATGGAGACAGACATCGGAAACGACGTCGATGACGCCCTCGCAATGGACCTTCTCTACAAGTACCTGGACGAGGGGAAAATCAATCTTCTGGCGGTCAACATCAACAAGGAGGGACAGGCTCCCGCTGAATATGTTGACATACTCAACACCTGGTACGGTTATCCGGAGATTCCGATCGGAGTCATACGCGACGGCGCCGACTGCGAAGACGACGCCATCAACTACGCCAAGGCAGTCGTGATGCTGAAAGATAGCGCCGGCGCCCCTGCATTCGCGAGGACTTTGCAGGAATATGATAGCCTTCCTGATGCCCACATACTTTACAGGAAGCTGCTTTCCGAGGCTGAAGACCATTCCGTTGTCATCACCTCCGTCGGTTTTTCAACCAACTTGATCAGACTTCTGGAAACTCCAGCCGACGAATATTCTGATCTCACAGGCAAAGAACTGGTCGCTAAGAAAGTCAAATTATTGGTCACGATGGCAGGTAATTTCGAAGATCCTGACTTCCACGAATATAATGTCGTGAAGGACATTCCTGCGGCAAAGGTCATATTCGAAGAATGGCCTACACCCGTCGTGACATCTCCTTTTGAGATCGGAATCAAGATCCAGTACCCTGGGTCAAGCATCGAGAACGATTTCGGATGGGCTCCCATGCATCCTGTCGTCGAGGGCTACAAGGCTTACCAGCCAATGCCTTATGACCGTCCTACCTGGGATCTTACCGCTGTCCTCTACGCTGTCGAAGGAGAATCTTGGTTCAAAGTCTCCCCGGCCGGCGAAATCAAAGTCACGGAAGCGGGATCGACCCTATTCACCGAAAACGAGAACGGTACCAGACGCTATCTCTCCGTTGATGCCGCGCAGGCTGACTCCATCAAGACTCATTTCATCGGGATGATCACTTCGATCCCTGAAAAGAGGAAATGAAAAGACTGATTTTCCCACTGACGATTTTCTTGGGTCTTTCAGTCCTGAGTTGCTCAAAGGAAAGCGATTACAAGGACAATCGAAAGACCCAAAGAGACTCGGTGTTGGAATATTCGTTCTCCAAAGCGGAATTGGTGTTCGGGTTTGCCAGCAAGAAACAGTATTCCTACTGCCCGGTGGTCTTGCTGCAGGACAGCGGAGAAAAGCACATTTTTTTTTGCGGGAATCCGACTCCGGGAATAATTGTGGACAATATTTTTCACATTATTGAGAAAGCGGACGGTAGCAGAATACCCGAAAAAAGTGTCCTGCAGCCGAGCCTTGACTGGGACAGCCACCATACTTGCGATCCAAGTGTTGTTGAAGGGGAGTTCGGTTTTAACGGGAAAACCTACAAATATGCTATGTTTTTCCTCAGCAACCCTTTGAATTTCTATTACAACGAAATCGGGGTCGCGTTCAGCAATGACCTCGATGCGGAACATTGGGACAAGTTCCCGAATCAGATCGTGTACAAGACGTGGGGAAAGCCGGGCGAGTTTGCCGACTATTCTCTCGGAGGGAACAACAAAGCCTGGGGTGTAGGACAGCCGGCCGCGGTGTCATTGGACAAAAAAGGCAAAGTGCTGCTGACCTACACTGTCGGAGACTCTTCCGGGACAAGAGTAGAGTATTCAATTTTCGATTTCTCGGACATGTCAAAGTTTGAGACGAAGAAGGGCACAAAGGTGAATGACGCAGGATGCTTCATGATAGATGAGCAATCCTCTGACATTCTCGCGAATTGCGACTTCGCAATCAATCCGGAAACCAACAAGATCGTGATGACAAGACCGGTCCATCCGTTCTCAAACAAGTATCCTGCCTATATCGCGTCAATGATTGAAATCGATTATATGGATTTGGACAGTTTTCTGGACGGAATAGGGAAATGGACTTCTATTGGAAGAATTACGAGCGATATCTCGGGATTCCCGCGCAATCACAACGCTGGCCTGATGAGAGACAATTTCGGTCACATCAAGGACTGGGAGAATCCTACAGTTTATTTTACGGTCAGCAAAGAGACTCCCGATGTTAAAGCCGAACCGAACTCTCATGCGGAATGGACCTACAACATTTACAAGACGACCGTCAAAAAGGGCTATCGCTACTTCAACAAACCGATTAAATAAGACAAAGAATTTATATTCCTTGTTCAGGAAGTACTGAAGAGTGTTTTATAAACCATCGCGTTAAAATTTTAATACATCGGTAGCAATAATTTAATAGAATTTTAATGTCCTTTCTTACATATTTAATCAGTATGATGACTATTTTTGTCTTTACTTGAAAATCATGTAATTGTTAATTGTTTTGCCCTTTCACGATCACGACTAATAAATTAAATATAAATACTTTAACCACTATTTTTAAAGACAAAGGATTATGTACAAACAATCTCAACAAAGATCGTTTAATCTCCTTTCGAGAAGAATATGCATGAGCGCGCTTGCCCTCGTAGGGGCATTCATCTGCTCGACAAGCATGTTCGCCGGTACTAAACCTGCCGCAGGCTCTGCAATCGCCGAGTCTACATCTCAACAAGGAAAAATCACCGTAAAAGGTAAAGTCATTGATCAGAACGGCGCCCCTGTTATCCAGGCAAGCGTCCTTCAGAAAGGTACCACCTCCGGTACCGTTACTGATTTTGACGGCAACTTCGTCCTGGCTGTTGACGGCGACGCCACTCTCGAAGTGTCATGCATCGGTTATTTGACCCAAGCGGTCGTAGTGAACAACAGGGACAACATCATCATCACCCTTGCGGAAGATGCGATGTCCCTTGAAGAAACCGTGGTTGTGGGTTACGCCACCCAGAAAAAGGCTAACCTGACCGGTGCCGTTTCCACCATCAACGTGGAGAAAGACATCAACAGGCGTTCCACCAACACGATCTCCAACCTCCTCGCGGGTGCGGCTCCCGGGCTTGTCGCTACGGCGAACAATTCTTCAGGATCTCGTCCGGGAGCGAACAGCGCTTCCCTCAGGATTCGTGGCACCGGTACAACCAACGACGCGTCTCCTCTCGTAGTCGTTGACGGCAATGTCTCCAGCATGGACGACGTCAATCCGACAGATGTAGAGAACATATCAATCCTTAAGGATGCCGCCTCATCAGCAATCTATGGTTCCCGTGCCGCAAACGGAGTCATCCTCATTACGACCAAGAAAGGAAAGTCCGGTGCCCCGACCGTAACATACAACGGCAAGTATTCATTGGAACGCGCAAACACCGATGCCGACTACTTCAACATCGAGTCCAACTACGCCACCTACATGGAATACATGAACGATGCCCGTGCAAACCGCGGTCTTTCTCCTTATTTCTCACAGGGCAAGATTGACGAATGGCGCTCCCATGAGAAGGATACGGACCCAAAGAGCAAGCTGCGCTGGCCGAATACGGACTGGACGAAGGTTTACTTCCGCACCGCCCGCGTTCAGGACCACACCATTTCCCTCCAAGGAGGCACCGACAACGTGCGCTACTACGTCTCGGGAAACTTCTACGATAACCCCGGCGTCATCAAATGGACAGACTACCAGAAAATCAGCTTCAGGTCCAACATTGAGGTTGACGTGACGAAGTTCCTCACCATGGGTCTGAATATTTCCGCATTCCGCAGCGAGATGGATCCCAACTCCTCCACTGCATCGACTGGTGGAGACGCCATCAGCTGGGGGGCGGCAGCCGGCTCCCCCGGTATTGTCTTGGTCTCTCCCGACGGACGCTACGGCGAGTACAATAACCCTGAGGATAACACGGGACAGCGCAATGCCAATGCTTTCCGTCGTATGAACTTCTACAAGCACGATATTCCTGACGTCACGATGAGCGCGATTCCGAGATTCTCCGTCAAGGTGACCCCTTTCAAGGGATTCGAGATTGAAGGAACTTACACCTACAATTATAAGGACAACGAAATCGAACAGGTACTTCAGGACATGGACCTTTGGAACTTTTACCCTGAGGAGCCTGTCCGCACGCTCAAGACCGTAGCAGTTTATAACCGGAAATGGTGGTACAAATACACCTACCAGACCGCGGATCTTGTCGCGCGTTACAACAAGGAGATCGGTAACCTCAAGCTCAATGCCATTGCCGGTACATCCGGTGAATTCTGGCAGTATCGCTTCAATGCAGCCCGCAAGTACAACGATGAGAGTCTTGCTCCCGGTGAGCACAACGACTACCGTCTCATCGAATGGGATGTGATGAACACCTCCAGGAACTTCAACGCCAACATCCGAGGTAATCGCCAGGAATGGGCGATGCGCTCATACTTTGCAAGGCTCAATCTCAACTGGGCAGACAAGTATCTGTTCGAGGCAAACTTCCGCGCCGATGGTTCATCCAAGTTCTCTCCTGAGCACCGATGGGGCTATTTCCCTTCATTCTCTGCGGGATGGCTAATAAGCGAAGAGCCATTCTTCAACAAGGGCGGCCTGTTCAACTTCCTTAAGCTCCGCGCTTCATGGGGTTCACTCGGGAACAACGTCCTTGGAGGATATGACGGCCGCTGGAACTGGTCCGGTCTATACGAATGGCAGACGGTATTCGGCGCTGCGAATTACGTCCTGAACAACGGAACGACAATCGGCGGTATGTCGCAGAACAACATCGCCAACAATAAGATTACATGGGAAAGGACGACTGTCACCAACGTCGGTGTTGACTTCGGCGCGTTTGATGGAAGGCTTACCGGAAACGCTGAAGTTTATGACAAACTTACGGACGGAATCCTCCTCTCACTCCCGGCATCTCTCACAATCGGCACCGTAGGAGTCCCGAAGCAGAATGCTGCGGTGGTTGACAACAGGGGATTTGAAGTACAGATGCGGTGGAACGACATGATCGGCGAGGACGTTACATACTGGATAAGCGCCAACGCAGCCTACAACAAGAATAAAGTGATTGACTTCGCTACTCCTTCAGTAGGGACGTACTCTATCAAGGAAGGCGAGCCGATCAACTACCTTTACATCTACGAGGCCGACCGCATTCTCAAGACACCGGACGACATCGCCTACCGCGACCGGATCATCGCTTCCAATCCGAATATGTTTTCTTCTCTCCAGAAGCCGGAACTCGGAGACATCCTCTACAAGGACATGAACGGCGACGGTGTACTGAATGCTGATGACCGTGTCAAGAAAAGCAACGGCAACCAGCCTTCCTGGAGTTACGGTCTTTCTCTCGGAGCAGAGTGGAAGGGCTTTGACTTGTCCATGATCATCAATGGTGTCGCAAACTGGAAGGACGTTCTCTGTGACGTCGTTTGGCGTTCTACTCCTGCATGGGGCTACACGCTCAATCGCACGATAGCCCAGGGTGCATGGACGGCTGAAAACGCTGAGACGGCGACATTCCCGAGGCTTCTCATGGGAGACGGGAGGAACGAGCAGCTCAGCACCTTCTGGATGTACAACCGTTCATATCTGCGTTTGAGAAACGTACAACTCGGTTACACCCTTCCCGAGACACTTACACGCAAATTCTTTGTCAGCAGGCTCCGCTTCTACCTCAGCCTTGACAATACGCTCACAATCACGAAGTGGCCCGGCATGGACCCTGAACTCGCTCAGGGACGTGCAGTCCAGAACCACCCTATCAACAAGGTCACGACCTTTGGCGTAACGATAACTTTATAAAAATTGAGAGTCATGAAAAAGATACTTAATACGATTACTGCAACAATAGCGGCCATATTCCTCTCAGGATGCTGGGGGCTGGACTACTATCCGCACGATGCGATCGGTGAGAATAACTTCCTGGACCGTGCCAGCGATGTGACCAAACTCATGGCCGGAACTTATACCCAGATCAAGAATCCTTGGACTTTCGGATATGACTTCCTGTTCGACAGTGTCACCGACATTGCCAACGGAGACTACTTCCAGAACTATGCGATGGGTATTTCATCCTATTCGGACGGTTGGTTCTCCGGTTGCTGGACACAGACCTACAACGTAGTACAGAGAGCGAATACCACAATCAGACTGCTCTCCAATGCGGAAGTAGGGACTGGAGCCGGAGAGATTACGGCAGCGATGAGGGATCAGGGAATCGCAGAGGCCAAGTTCCTTCGCGCCCTCGGATATTTCAGGCTAACCTGCCTCTTCGGGGACATTCCTTACTATGACGAGACTTGCATTCTTGCCGACAAATTCAGCAACATGTATGTCGAGTTCTCATCGGCGGCGGAAGTCCGCGAGAAAATCATCGTTGACCTGAATGACGCGGAAAAAGCTTTACCTTCAGCATGGGACACCAATAACTACGGCCGCGCGACCAAATGGGCGGCAATAGCGCTCAGAGGAAAGGTCAAGCTCTATGGCAAGGACTATTCCGGAGCTTTGGTTGACTTTGACAATGTTATCAACAATGGTATTGCCTATGGTTCTACTAAGCTCGCACTTGATCCGGACTATGCACATGTCTTCAAGACCTGGGATGTCGGAAAAAGATGTCCTGAGATGATATTCAGCATTCAGTACTCCAACTCCTACGGTTCGCAGACAACCGCCCTGATGGGTAACAAGAGTTCACTTCGCCAGATTCCGACTGACCGCATGAATCCTTCTTCGAAACTTATCGATCTCTACGAAAAGAAGGACGGAAGCGCTTTCAATTGGGAAGAATATCTCCCTGGATGGACGAATGGAAACCTTGCAAAGCGTCGCGACCTCACTGCCGTCACGATCAACGTCAAGGATGGGAAGGCCTATGTTGAAGACCTCCTTCAGTCAGACACTGCTGCAATGGCAAAGGCATATCGAGAAAGAGACCCTCGCCTGATGGTCACCGCGATCACTCCATATTCAACCTACCTTGGAACTGACGCCGGTTCGAACCCTCAGTTGTTCAACTACTACTTGGTGAACACAAACGTCAGCAAGTTCGGACCCAGCGAAGGAAATGGTTGCCTCCGCAACAACAACGGTGGTTTCACACCTTCCTACTTCGTGCGCAAGTTCGTCATTGAAGGCAATCTCGGAGGTGAATATAACAACGCTCCTTTCGAATGGCCGGTCATCCGTCTCGCCGACGTGATGCTCATGGCTGCGGAGTGCAGCAATGAACTCGGACAGGATTCCAAGGCTTGTGGATATGTCAATCAGGTGCGTGCGCGCGTCAACATGCCTGCAATCAGCAAGAGCGGCGACGATCTTCGCAAGTACATCCGCGACGAGCGCGCCCGCGAGCTTCCTTTTGAAGGACACCGCTTCTTCGACATCCGTCGCTGGGGCATCGGTGCCGAGGTCGTGAAGGGCGATGCGACGACAATCTGGGGAAACAAGATCTACACCATGAGCTACCCTTCCAAGCATAATGTATGGCCTGTCCCACAGGTTGAGCTTGATCGTACACCGGAATGGAAGGCTTATCAGAAACAGGGCTGGTAACAGTCATAAAGAATCTCGGCAACGAAATTGCCGGCAAATATCTTCCTGGGCCACGGTATGGCCCAGGAGATTTTGCTTATATTTGACGCGGATCCGATTGGCAAAATGATTGCGGCTACCGGGACAAAAAGAAGTTGAGACAAGACCATAAACGCAAAAGTAATGAACAAACTGAACAAAGCATTTATTATCCTGCAGATGGCGGTTTTTCTGCCAATCATGGGATACGCTCAAACAGCGGAAAGAGAACTTCACTATTGGGGAAGCCCGGAGAATTATCTGAACGCTCAGGGCATGGTGATACTGGACCTTGTGAATGAGGCTCTTGACCAGAATCCTCCTTCAATAAAACCAAACCTTTCAGGCAAGCGGGCTCTAAAACCAAACCTTGTACGCAAGCAGGCTCTTTATATGTTGGACGCCGTACTGCATGACACCAGATACGACGGCAGCGACCTGATCAAGGACTTCCTCGCATCCAGGGTTGACAGAGTCTTGTCGGATCTTGAGAAGCCGATGAACAAAAACGAACGCGTCAAAATCTACAAGATCTACAACGATGGATTCGTCATCCGGTCGCGCGAGGTTACCATAGCAGTGGATCTCTGCGGCAAATCCGGTACTCTAATCGCTGACGAGCAGATGAGGAGGCTGGTTGCATACTGCGAAGCCCTTTTCATCACCCATAACCACAGCGACCATTGCGACGACAATGTCGTCAGCATGTTCACTGTCGATGAGAAGCCTGTTTATGCCATTGCCAACTATGTCACGACTGACGAGGGGGTCAGTCTTATCCGCTGGGACAAGCCGAAGGAAATGAAGGTACAATTTACTGATTACGAGGTCAAGGTAAAGGTATTTCCGGGGCATCAGGATGAACTGATCAACAACATTTATGTCTTCTATCTTCCTAACGGATTTTCAGTCGCCCACTTAGGCGACCAGCACAATCAGGAGGACATGGTCTGGATCCGCGAAATAGGAAAGGAAGTCAAAGACCTGGACGTTTTGATCATAAACTGCTGGAGCAATGACTTCAACGACTACGTGAAGGGCTTCAACCCGAAACTGATCATCTCGGGGCATGAAAACGAACTCGGCCATACGATCGACCATCGCGAGGCCTTCTGGCTTACCTACTACAAGTTCGGCGAGGTCTATAAGTTAACCAAGCCCTATGTGATCATGGGCTGGGGCGAATGGTTCAATTTCAAATCCAAATATGCGATCTGGCACAAATAACAATGCTTCACTCGCTCGCCGGGGAAAGTTGATTTCCTCGATTGATGGAAAAATACTATTTTTACGGCGCGATACCCAGGTCACTCGGACCGGGAAGATATATAATATTTGACACGAATGATCGACATGAAAAAACTCTTCTTCGTGGTGTTGACGCTGTCTTTTTCGGCAGGAATTTTCGCGCAGACGCCAGACACGGAAATCCGGCTGCCTACGGATATTTATGCCGAGGGCGGAAACCATCATGTGCAGGGCATCGCGCTTGACCGGGAGAAGGGTTACATGTACTTTTCCTTCACGACGCAGTTCATCAAGACCGATCTTGCCGGGAGGGTTCTCGGGACGATCGACAAGATTCAAGGCCATCTCGGGGCCATGGTCTTCAACCCCGAAGACCGTAAGGTTTACGCTTCGCTTGAGTGTAAGGACGATGCGATCGGCGCGGGACTTTCAGGCTTCGCCAAGGGGCGCTCCTTGTTCTATGTGGCAATTATCGACGTGGACAAGGTCCTTTCGGTCGGCATGGACTCAGAGGACAACGAGGCCTTCCAGGTAGTCTGCATCCGCGAAGCCGGCAAGGACTATGCGGCGAAAGTGAACGTCGGTGGCAAGATGCTGGATCACCGGTACGGCTGCTCCGGTATTGATGGGGTCACGATCGCGCCTCGGCTGGGCAAGGCGTCCGGCAGGCAGTTCCTCTATGTCGCCTACGGCATCTACGGGGATACGACCCGGACGGACAATGACAACCAGATTCTGCTTCGATACCGGTTTTGCCAGCTTCGGAAATATGCCGGGACGGTCCGTTTCGGTACGTTCAGCGAAGCGGGACCCGCAAAACCTGCCGAAAAAATATTCATTCCCACGGGGAATACGCGTTACGGTGTGCAGAACATGGCCTACGACCCCGCTTCTCGCTGCCTCTTCCTGGCGGTCTATCCCGGGAGCAAGCCGCATCTGCCGAACTATTCCACCTTTACGGTCGACTTTCGGACCGGATCGATCCAGGGGAGCTACTTCAAGTGGGGTGCTACAGGAATATGTCCGGCCGGCGATGGTTTGTGGTACATCTCGGAAAACGGGTCGCTTGACGGAAAACAAAACACGCATGCCCGCCTCTATCGTTGGACCGGCATTCCGGACAATCCCTTCGAACGGTTTTAAATTTGAAATACGAAAGAATTATGGACTCAAAAGCAAGAATTGCGAAAGCGTTGAAAATCGCTACCGACACGAAAATCTTTGAAATGGGCCCCGGGGTTTCTGCTATGGCGCCCGAGGTTTTCCGGGAATTGTTTCCGGGCAAGAAAGCGAAAGTCATCGCCGACATCAACACCTGGCCGGCTCTGGGAGAGAAAGTGTACGAACTGTTTACCGCGGCAGGGATTCCGACGGAAAAGTTCATCATCGAAGAAGAAGAGTTTCATGCCGAGTGGAAGTATGTTGAACTTGTGGATAGGGAACTCGACGGGGATTTCATCGCGCTTTCCGTGGGGTCGGGTGTCATCAACGACCTCTGCAAGCTTTGCGCGCATCACCACAATCAGCAATATCTAGCCTTGCCTACGGCTGCTTCCGTGGACGGTTATTCGTCCTTCGGAGCCTCGATTTCTTATCAGAATGCAAAACAGACGTTCTCTTGTCCCGCCCCTGTGGCCATCATCGCTGACATTGATGTGATCGCGGCCGCCCCGAAAGAAATGACGGCTGCAGGCTATGCGGATCTTGCGGCGAAGGTCCCTGCAGGAGCCGAGTGGATGATCGCGGATTTGATGGGAACAGAACCTATTATCCCGGATGCATGGCATGTGCTGCAGGATGTGCTGGACGAGATGCTTTCCAACCCTGATGGTGTCGCCAATGCGGAACCGCAGGCAGTGGCAGATCTTTTTGAAGGCCTGACGCTCAGCGGGTTCGCCATGCAGGCGGCACAGTCCAGCCGTCCCGCCTCTTGCTGCGAACACCTGTTCAGTCATATTCTTGACATGACCCATTTCCGTTTTCAGGGCAAACTTCAATCACACGGATTTCAAGTTGCGATCGGCACGCTGGCGATGTGCGCGGCCTTTGATACATTTCTCTCGTATGACCTCACGAAACTTGACGTCGATAAATGCGTACATGCATGGCCGACTCTTGAGCAAGAGCAGAAGCGCGCGCTGGAGCTCTTCCGGGATTTCCCGGTCCCTGAACTCGGCTACACCGAAATCACCAAGAAATACAACCCCGCTGAGGTGGTGCGTGACCAACTGACGAAGGTCAAGAAATGCTGGCCTGAATTCAGACGGAAACTGCGTGATCAAGTCTATCCGTTCAAAAAGATGCATGCCCTGTTCAAAGCCGCTGGCGCCCCCTACGACCCTTCCATGATCGGCGTAGATCGCAAGATGATGAAGGATATGTTTCCGAAGGTGCAACTGATGCGTTTTCGCTTCAACCTACTGGATCTCGCAAAGCGAGCGATGGTTTACGACGAAATGGTCGACTCTCTCTTCGCGCCGGGCGGCGTCTGGGATCTCGATGCTTGAAGTTCTGATAAAAATCAAAAAAATTTGTTTTTTCCCTAAAATTAGTTATCTTTGCATTCCCGTCCGTTGTTTTTTTTCCGGGCGGGATTTTTCACCTAGTTCATTGAAAAGGCTGAAGGAAGTACAAGCAAGTACCGACAATGAATCGAGAGCGTTGATTCCTTATTTTTTTTTGACGGTTGCCGGGGTCCGGCGCTTTGAGGCATGATTATTTTATTATACCAAGAAGAGTTTGATCCTGGCTCAGGATGAACGCTAGCGGCAGGCTTAACACATGCAAGTCGAGGGGCAT
>JAAYJQ010000018.1 GCA_012522855.1 Bacteroidales bacterium | reverse complement strand
TTGCGGAACTCATCGGCAATCGCCATCACCTGCTTATGCGTGATGGGCAGGGACTTCTCCGTGATATTCTTGAACGAACGCCAGCCGCCCCAGCCCCTGTCCGGGTTGGCGGTGACGGTCTGTAAGACATCCTCGGATGAAGTGGGGAGAGTGCCATCCGGCTTCTTCCATCCCGCCGCCATCATCTCCCGGCAAGCCGCTTCGATCTCGGCCCGCTTGTCCTTGGATTCCTGCGAGGTGGCCTGACTTCCGCCCTTGTTGCCCCTTGCGGAATCGAACTGGTGGCCGGAAGCCCTGCCGCCGTCAACCCCGTACTTGGACAACTCATCCGGCGTGACATCCTTCGGGAAGCCCAAGCCGACGAACACCGCCTGCTTAAACGCCTCCGTGACGGACTTCAGCGCGATGTGCGCTGCATTTACATCGCCGGGGTCTTTGAAGTCGCCATCCTCCAATCCGAAGAACGGATCGCGGCTGGAGACGAGGGCCATCCCTTCCACCACTTCGCCCCAAGGCAACCGCCACTGGCAGGAGCAGTTGTAGGTGTAGTACTCGCCCTGATCGTCCTTCCAGTCTTGGCGGCGATAGGGCAGATCGGTTTTCGGGTCGCGCCGGTAGATAATATCCCCGCCCACTACCCTGCGGCAGATGCGGGCGAAGTTGATCGTGCGGCGGAACTTCCCGCCGATGTTCTTCAGATCGCGCTCCGGCACGATGCGCTGTTGGAGCAGGGTGTGAATCCTGTCCATCAGTTCGATGCGGTCTTTGAGGGCTTTGCCGACTACGGCAATGCCCCCCGGCTCGCGGTGTTCCAACGCCTCTACTACTGGCGTGGCTTCATGTGTCTCTGTCATTTTCTTTCCTTTCATTTTGCTCTCGCCGCTAATCCAACCCCCGGCTCGCGGCATGGCCGGGGGCAATTATTCCGTTCTACTTCCCGCGCCACACGTCACGCCTCATGCGGAGGCACTTCTTGCAGGTGACGAACTTCCACGCCTCTTGACTTTTTATCGAGTGGCGTATGGTGATGCCGCACTCCGACTTTGGGCGCAGTAGATAATCGGTCTTGTGTATGACTTGTGGCTTCTTATTCGTGGTCATCTTTCAGCCTCCGTGTTTCATACAGCCCGTCCCAATCCTTCCGCCTGTCCATGATATGACGGGCGATGTAGGCGGTATATGAATTGTTCAGGGTATATCCATACTCGTCTTTGATCTTGAACCCACGCCGCAGGGCGCGGGCCGTGACGCACTTGATCCGATGCCGCTCCAATTCGTAGAGCAGTTTCATGCTGATCGGGATTCCGGTACGCCGCCAGTCCCGCGCATACTTCGCCGCGAGAGCGTAAAGGTCGCGCATGACATGACGGCCACCGGGCGAGTGCATCCAGCGTTCGGCGCGTTCGGCAAGGGATGGCTCGATGGCATTGATATTCGTGCCGGGAGGCAGGGGCAGAATGCCCTGCATGGCATTACCGATTGCCTCCGCCTTCGCGTCAGCCATAACCATCTCTCGATACATTCCGCCGCACCCGCGCACCGTGCACATGGATGGCTTGATATTTGCGGCCACCGCCGCCGCGAGTGCATCTACACCGTGACGAATGACTTGATCGCCGCACTTATCGCAAGTGAGTATGACACTCATCGCGCCACCTCCTGAACCAAGAGCGTGAGAACCACGCCGGAAAAGAAACCCATCGTCAGAAACCATAAGTCATAGTCTGGATGCTGTTTCATCTCACCCTCCAATCCGTTTGAACACGCCGAGCAGAAGCGCGGCGAACCAGAAGCCCATGCCTAGCCCGAAGCCGGTTGCCGCATAGCGGCAGAATACCAACCAGACGAGATAGGCGTCACTACGCAGGATTCGGGAGGCGGGGATCATTTTCCACCGTCCTTTCCCTTCATCCCGAAGTTGCAGAACGCCATCATCGCAAACGCCGCGATGCCGATTGCCGACAGAGCGTACCCGGCGATTTCCTTTGCGAGTTCCATTGTCATCATG
>JAAYJQ010000002.1 GCA_012522855.1 Bacteroidales bacterium | reverse complement strand
CTCCAGCTCTTCGTCAGCAAAGGTTCCGAATGGGGATGGACGAGCATGAAGTCGCTTATTATGGCGGGTATTTCCATTGTCTTCCTGATCATATTCATCCTCTTTGAGCAGAAGAGAAAAGAGAGTCCGTTCATCGACTTCCGCCTCTTCCGCAACAAGACCTTCACCGGCGCTACGATCTCCAACTTTATCCTCAACGGCACCTCCGGGGTGCTCATCGTTACACTGATGCTGATGCAGCAAGGCGGGGGTATCAGCGCTGACACCACGGGGCTCCTTACGATAGGATACGGAGTTGTGATTCTCCTCTTTATTCGGGTGGGTGAGCGACTGCTGCGCAAGTTCGGCCCGCGCAAACCGATGATCTGGGGCTGTCTCATCCTGCTTCTTTCGATTGCATGCATGCTGCCGACCAATATCATGACGAAGACCTATATGGTATTGATGTCGATCGGTTATATCTTCTTCGGTCTGGGGCTCGCATTTTATGCGACTCCGTCCACAGATGCGGCACTTTCCAATCTTCCGCTCAGTCAGACGGCATCGGGTTCAGGAATATACAAGATGGCTTCCTCCCTCGGCAATGGCTTCGGCATCGCCATCTCCTCCGCCATTTACTCCGGTATCGTTATCAACGGCAGGCCATTCACGGCCCTCGATACACTCTTTATAGGACGTCAGGACAACCTTGATTTCAGACACGGTGCCATGATGGCGCTTCTTTTCAACTTCGTGATGATTGTCATCGCCATCATCACCATCAGGGCAACGGTTGAGGGTAAAACAAAGCAGGAATAAAGAGGTATGAGCGCAAAACCAATAGAAGGAGTAGCGGCACTGCACTCCGAGATGAAGCGATGGTTGGAACACTTGCATGCTCATCCTGAAGTTTCGACCCAAGAACACGAAACAGCGCGATACATAGCCAAGGAGCTGGCCAAAATGGGTTACGAAGTGCATGAAAAAATCGGCAAGGATGGTATCTACGGTGTAGTCGGACGCCTGCGCAATGGCGATGGAGACAAGAGCATCGGCTTCCGCGCAGATATGGATGCGGTTCGTGTTCAGGAAGACAACGCTCTCTCCTACAAGAGTCAATCTGACGGGGTATCGCACCTCTGCGGACATGACGGACACGCTGCGATGGCCTTGGGGGCAGCGAAGTACTTGGCCGATACGCGCCGGTTCAAGGGTACTTTACACTTCATTTTCCAGCCTTCGGAGGAGAATATGAAGGGCGGTCCCGCCATGATTGAAGACGGGTTATTTGAGAAGTTTCAGATAGACCGTCTCTATGCGATGCACAATATCCCCGGTCTCCCCAAAGGAGTGTTTCACTTCCATGACGGAGAAACGATGTCTGCGGTGGACAATTGGGAGATTGAACTCACCGGCAAGGGATCCCACGGCTCCATGCCCGAATTGAGCATTGACCCCGTGGTGGCCGGGGCTTCACTCGTTATGGCGCTCCAAACCATCGTATCTCGGAATATCTCTCCCTGGGACAACGGTGTGGTGACCATTGGTGCTTTCCTCGCGGGCAATGAGGGCAATGTCATCGCCAATAGCGCCATCCTCCGGCTCTCCATGCGGAATATGCAGTCCGAGACCCGCAAAAAGGTACTCGATCGGATCCGGAAGATCACAGCCGCCCAGGCGGAATGCTACGGTTGCACGTACGAAATCAGGGAGGGACAGCCGGGAGCCGTATTGGTGAACAGCGCCGAGGAAACGAAGTTCGCCGCTGATGTGGCCAGGCGGTATTTCGGCGAGGAGAATGTCGTCTATCCCTGCAAGCCGATGATGAGCAGCGAAGACTTCGCGTTCATGCTCCAGCGGAAACCGGGCAGTTACGTCATGCTGGGCAACGGAGATACCTTCATGGTACACCATCCCAAGTATATATTCGACCCGGATATACTGCCCGTCGGGGCTTCACTGTGGGTAGCCCTCGCCCAAGAATATCTTAAGTAACTTAGAGCATCCATCAGCCTCTTCAAGAACTTCTGAATATCAACTACTTACAAGAACCCTCGTGGATGCCTGTCCTTTTTTTCGCATAGGCTTCCACGAGGGACTCCGCAACATATTCACTAACAGCACTTTACAAGGAACCCCGTGGACGCCTGTCAACCGGCAGCGGGGAGTGAAGAATATTCATTCCTCAAGGCAGGGAGCGCGCAGCCGAGAATGACAGGTCGGTTGAAAAGTTTGTGGAAAAATATGGAGCAATGTGGAATAAAATGGAAATAAATTCCTATCTTTGTGACCAAGCGTGAAAGAAAAACCTTCAACTATCCGTAACCTATAGCGCAATGATCACATTCATCGGCGAATATACAGCGAAACTGGACGACAAGGGGCGGCTGATCTTCCCCTCGCCGTTCAAGGGTTTGCTGTCTGCCCATGAGGATCAGCGGTTCGTGGTCAAGAAGGACATCTTCGAAGATTGTCTTGAGATGTACACCTACGCGGAATGGGAGCGCCAGTCCGAGGAAGTGAAATCGAAGCTCAACCCCTTCAAGAAGGAGCACGCGATGTTCTGGAGGGAATATATGCGCGGTCGCGCGGTGGTGGAGCCGGACGCCAAACTCGGCCGGATCACCATTCCCCGGAAACTTCTGGAAACGATTGGTGTAACCAAGGAAGTGGTGTTCTCGGGCAATGACTACAAGATCGAGATCTGGGCGAAGGAGAAATTCGAAGCCTCCGCCCTCTCGAACGAGGAATTCATCCAAATCGCCGGCCACCTCTCCGAAGAACGGTAGGAGGATCGGACATGTCAACTTACCATACACCCGTTCTGTTCGATGAGAGTCTCACCGGCCTCATCACGAATACATCAGGAATCTACGCCGACGCCACCTTCGGAGGCGGTGGTCACACCGCCGGAATACTTTCACGCTTACAGGAAGACGGTCGCGTCATCGCCTTCGATCGTGACGGCGACGCTTTAGAAAACAAAATCGACGACCCGCGGCTGACCCTCGTCCGGGGAGATTTCCGCTTCATCCGGAACTATGCCCTCGAGATTGCCCGCAGCGGCAGTTTGAAAGCGGCGGCGACCGGAAAGAAGGAAGGAACGGCGGCGGCAACCGAGGAGAAGGAAGGAACGACAAGGGCGACCGAGGAGAAGGAAGGGACTGCAGCGGCGACAAAAAAAAAGGGAACGGCAGCGGAGGCAGCCTGGTCCGGGAAATTCGACGGCATCTTGGCCGACCTCGGGGTTTCCTCCCACCAGTTCGACACGGCCGAACGGGGCTTCTCCTTCCGGTACGACGCTCTGCTGGATATGCGAATGAACCGGAAGGGCGGGAAAACCGCCGCGGAAGTTGTGAACGAATATTCACAGGAAGCCTTGGAAAAGGCGCTGAGCGCCTACGGAGAATTGGCGAACGCCCGGAAACTCGCGCAGATGATCGTGGCGGCGAGGAACCGGGAACGAATCGAGACGACCGGACAGCTTAACCAAGCGCTCCGCAGCGCCCTGCCGAAATACGCGGAACACAAGTTTCTCGCGAAGGTCTACCAGGCCCTGCGGATCGAGGTGAACCACGAGATGCGTTCTCTGGAGAAATTTCTGGAAGGGGCGACGGAATCGCTCAAAGAAGGGGGCCGGCTCGTCGTGATCACCTATCACTCGCTGGAAGACCGGATGGTGAAAAACTTCATCAAAACCGGTCGGGCGGACGGACGGGAAGAAAAGGATCTGTACGGAAACACCTACGCTCCCCTACGCCCGGTAAACCGCAAACCGATCCTCCCCGCGGAGGAAGAAATCGCCGCCAACACACGGGCCCGGAGCGCCAAACTCCGGATCGCTGAAAAGATCGGAAAAAATTGAACAAGATGCGCAGGAAGAAAGAACAAAAGAAATGGAGACTGGCCGACATCGGCCAGTGGTTGAAGAACGCCTTCCTCGCAACCATCAAAGGAGAACTCCTGATGCGGCTGCATGTGGGAAGGTACTTCATCCACATCGTCTATACCTTCTTCCTTTTGTGGATCAGCATCTGGTTCAGCCTGAAGATTGAAAAGACCCTTACGCGAGTCGAAGACAACCGGAAGGAACTGGAGAATCTGGAAATCTACCATGCCCAAAAGACGGTTGAGTTGGTCGGCATGAACCGGATGAGCCGGGTGCAGGAAATGCTGGAGCAGAAAGGATCGACGCTTACCCTGCCGGAAAAACCGGCGGACAGAATAAAATAAAGAAAGACAGAAGTCCATGCCATCGGAAAACACGACACAGAAAGAACGGGACAGGATCGGTATGATCGTGTACGCCCTCTATGCTGCCTTCCTGATCGCAGCCGTCGTCGTCGTGGCGCGAATTGTCCACGTCCAATGGTTTTGGCAGCCTGATTCAGCCGTCGTGCGCTTCTTCCGTCCGGCGAGCACCCGGAGCGTCATCAACCCCAACCGAGGGGCCATCATCGCCCGGGACGGAAGGTTGCTCGCCCTCTCCACTCCGATGTACCAATTGTACATGGACTGCACGGTCCGGAAGCAGTATTTCGCCGACCGGGATAAATCGGGCAAATTGGAAACGGAATGGCTGGAAAAGGCGCGGCAGTTCGCCAAAGAATTGTCCGTCGTCATGAAAGACAAGTCTGCCAATGAATATTACGGGATGATCGCGCGGGGAAGGAGAAACGGAGAAAAGTACCTGAAACTCGGTAACCCGATCGACCGGGAGACCCTCCTGAATCTGCGCAAACTGCCGCTGATGAAAGAAGGACAGTACCGGAGCGGGATCATCGAGACCCGGAAGGATTCCCGGAACTATCCGTATGGAATGCTGGCCCGGCGTACGATCGGCTATGTCAAAGACAACAGCAACTCCAACGGGAACAACCACATCGGTCTCGAAGGAAAATACGACTATGTCCTCCACGGCCAGGAGGGAGAAATGTGGCTGCGCCCGACGGACAACCGGGAACGGATTCAAAACTACGACAGCGCCTACGTGAAGCCGAAGGACGGACTGGATGTCCGGACTACCTTGGACATCACCATCCAGAGCATCGCCGACAAGGCCCTCCGCAAGCAATTCCAGGATGACAAGAACATCGAGATGGCCTGCGCCGTCATCATGGATGTCAAGACAGGAGCCATCCGCGCAATGGTGAACCTGATGCGGGACACTACGGACTGGAGCCTCGGCGAGACGTATAACATGGCGATCGGCTACAGCCAGGCCCCGGGCTCGGTGTTCAAAACCGCCACCCTTATGGCAGCCATCGAAGACGGATATGTCAAGTCCCTGGACGACCGGATCCCGACGAACAACGGGCACATCCCAGGCTACCCGGATGACGATCATGTGAAGGGAAAGAAGGACATTTCGATCCTGCAAGGATTCGAAATTTCCTCCAATTATGTGTTCCGCTACCTGGCTGTGAACAACTATTCCGACAATCCGAAGAAATTCATGGACAAATTGTACTTGTACAAGTTCGGCCAAGCCTTCGATTTCGATCTGGAAGGCCTGCGGGAGCCCTACCTGCCGGTACCGGACGGGAAAGGCTGGTCCGGGACCGCCCTGGGTTCCGTAGCCATAGGCTACTCCGTGGAAGAAACGCCTCTCCATATTCTTACGTTCTACAACGCGATCGCAGGCAAAGGGAAGATGATGAAACCCTATTTGGTGGAAAGCATCGAAAAAAATGGAAAGGTCATACAAAAGCGGGGGCCGAGCGTGCTGAACGCATCGATCTGCTCCCGCGCCACGGCGGACACCCTCCTCCGGGCGCTGAAAAGCGTGACCTCCGACGGAACCGCCACGCGGCTGAAAGGAGCCAAATTGCCGGTGGCGGGCAAGACCGGCACCTCCCGTCCAGCACTAAATCCCCAAGACCGGGCAAAATTCGGTCAGAATCCCAATGACGGAAACAGGGTCTTGGATGGAAGGCATCGCAACTTGGGCACCTTTGTCGGTTTTTTCCCGGCGGATGACCCGAAATACAGCGCGATCATCTGCGCCCAGACCTACCTGATCCAGGGAAGTCTTTATGGCGGCGGCCTGCCTGCCGCTGCCATGCGGGAAATCGTGGATCAACTCTATGTCCTTGATCCTAACTGGGGCAATGAAATCGAGATCCGGGGCAGTGTGCCGGAACTGGAGCCGTCCAGAACGGTCGAAGCCGCCGCGGACACAAAGAACCCGGCCAGCCCGAACGTGGCGGGACTCGGACTGAAGGATGCGATGTACGCGATTGAAAGCAGAGGACTGCGGTGCGAATATTCAGGAACGGGGCATGTGACTTCGCAAAGTCCGAAGGCCGGAGAGACCATGACGAAAGGGGCGACTGTAACGCTTGTATTGAAATAGATGAAACTGAAGACCGTCATAAAAGAATGCGGAGCGATCGAAGTCCGGGGAGACCGGAATCTCGATATCGCGGCCCTGTGCAATGATTCTCGGAAAGTGACGCCGGGATCCCTCTTTGTGGCTGTCAAGGGGCACGATGCGGACGGGCAGCGCTTCATCGCCGACGCGCTCGCCGCCGGCGCGAAAGCGGTTGCCTACGAAGACGACGCGGTACTGGAGGAACAACTCGCCCTCGCCGGTGTGAAAGCCGAGGAACTGGCCCTCGTCAAGGTCGCCGATTCCCGGCATGCCGTCGCGCGGATGGCGGACAATTTTTACGGGCATCCATCGGGCCGGCTCACTCTGGTCGGAATCACCGGAACGAACGGGAAAACGACAACCGTCACCCTGCTGTATCATCTTTTCAGACTGCTGGGCTATCCGTGCGGCCTGCTTTCCACGATCGCGAATTACATCGGCTCCCGGCGTCTCGAGACCCTCAACACCACCGCCGACCCGATCACCCTCAACACCCTGCTGCGGGAGATGGTGGAGGCCGGATGCGAATACTGCTTCATGGAAGTCAGTTCCATCGGGCTCGAGCAGGAAAGGGTGTCCGGATTGGAATTCCGGGCAGCCATCTTCTCCAACCTGACCCACGACCACCTGGACTATCACAAGACCTTCGATGAATACCTCCGCTGCAAGAAGCTGTTTTTCGACCGCCTGTCCCCGGCCGCAACGGCGATCATCAACGTCGACGACCGGAACGGGATGGTTATGGTCCAGAACACGAAAGCGAAGGTCATTACCTATTCCTGCCGGAAAATGGCGGACCACACCTGCCGGATTCTGGAGGAGAGCTTCGATGGAATGCTGCTGAAGATCGACGGCAGGGAAACATGGGCACGTCTCATCGGGCAGCACAATGCCTACAACATGCTGGCGGTTTACTGCGCCGCGATCACCGTCGGAGCCGAGGAAGAGGAAACGCTGGTGGCGATGAGCCGGCTTGAATCCGCGCCCGGAAGGCTGGAAAATATCCGAGGCCCGAAGGGGCTGGCCGTGATCATCGACTACGCCCACACGCCGGATGCGATGGAGAATGTCCTCAAGACCTTGCGTGACATCGCGCCGCGCCGAGAACTCATCTGCCTCTTCGGCTGCGGCGGAGACCGGGACAAGACCAAGCGCCCGGAAATGGCACAGGTTGCGGAAGCCTTTGCGGACCGGATCTTCGTCACTTCCGACAACAGCCGCAGCGAACGTACGGAAGATATTCTGGAAGACATCAAAGCGGGGTTCAGTCCTGAGGGACTGTCCAAGTCGCTTTTCATCGCCGACCGGAAGGAAGCGATCCGCACCGCCATCCTGCTCGCTCCGGAGGGGGCGACCATCCTGCTCGCCGGAAAAGGTCACGAGAAGTATCAGATCATCGGAACCGAACACCGCCATTTTGACGAGCGCGAGATCGTCACAGAGATTTTCGGCTCCCTGAAAAACGTTGAAAAATAGCACACCATGATCTACCATCTGTTCGAATCCCTCAAAGAATACGACATCCCGGGACAAGGATTGTTCACCTATCTCTCCTTCCGGGCCATGCTCGCCAGCGTGACCGCCATGCTGCTCGCCTTCTTCGCCGGACGGCACATCATCCGGTGGCTCAAACGCAAGCAGATCGGAGAAACCATCCGGGATCTCGGCCTGGAGGGCCAGTTGGAAAAGAAAGGCACCCCGACCATGGGAGGCATTATCATCATCTTGTCCGTCGTGGTTCCCGTCCTGCTCTTCTGCGATCTGACGAACATCTATACCCAGCTCCTCCTATTCACGACCCTCTGGTGCGGGGCGATCGGTTTCGCGGATGACTACATCAAGGTGTTCAAACACAACAAGGAAGGTCTCCATCCGAAGGTGAAACTGGTCGGACAGGTCGCGCTGGGCTTTCTGGTCGGCCTGGCTGTCTGCTTCAGCAACGACATTGTGGTCCGGGAGAAAGTTCCGGTGTCGGCAGAAGAGCCCCATGTGGTGGCGCAGGGAAACATGGACTCCCTCAACGTCGATTCTGAGCGGCTGGTAGCCGAAGATGCCGGCTGGAAAATGGAAAATGTGGTGAAGAGCACCAAAACAACCATCCCCTTCGTGAAAAACCATGAATTCGACTACAAGTGGCTCTCTCCTTTCAAGGGCAGATGGGGATGGTATTGTAAATGGGCCATATACGTATTCATGATCGTGATCGTGATCACGGCGCTCTCAAACGGCGCGAACCTGACGGACGGGATGGACGGACTCGCCACGGGCACGACCGCCATCGTCGGTGTGGTGCTCGGAATCCTGGCGTGGCTCAGCGGCAACCTTGTCAATTCTGATTACTTGAATATCATGTATATCCCGGGGGCCGGAGAAATCGCGGTCTTCATGTCGGCCTTTATCGGCGCGCTGCTGGGATTTCTGTGGTACAATTCCTATCCCGCTCAGGTGTTCATGGGTGACACGGGCAGCCTGACCATCGGCGGGATCGTCGGAGTGTGCGCCGTGCTGATCCGCAAGGAACTGCTGCTGCCGGTACTCTGCGGAATCTTCTTCGTGGAATCGCTGTCCGTCATCATCCAGCGCTACTATTTCAAATACACGAAGAAGCGGTACGGGGAAGGGCGAAGGATCTTCAAGATGGCTCCGCTGCACCACCACTACCAAAAGGAAGGAATCCCCGCCTTGATCAAAAAACCGCTGCGGGCTGTCCCTGAGCCCAAGATTGTTGTCCGGTTCTGGATATTCGGGATTATTCTCGCGGTCGCCACCCTGGCCCTGTTAAAAATTCGATAATGATGGAAACATATTCACAAACAGAAATCAATCATCCCATGCGTAGAATTGTTGTTCTTGGAGGCGGAGAAAGCGGAATCGGAGCCGCCGTGCTTGCAAAAGTCAAGGGTTTTGACGTCTTCCTTTCCGATAACGGCACGATTGACGACCATTTCGCCCAGGAATTGCTGAAATGGGGCATCCCTTACGAACAGGGGCACCACACGGAACACCTTATTCTGAACGCGGACGAAGTCATCAAGAGCCCGGGGATCCCGAGCACGGTGCCGATGGTGCAGAAACTGGAGGAACAGGGTACGCGCATCATTTCGGAAATCGAATTCGCAGGCCGTTACGACACCGCGAAGAAAATCTGCGTGACGGGCACCAACGGCAAGACCACCACGACCTCGCTCATCTACTATCTGCTTCAAAACGCCGGGCTGAACGTCGGGCTGGGCGGGAACATCGGCAAAAGTTACGCCTACCAGGTCGCGACCGAACACTACGACTATTATGTCTTGGAGATCAGCAGTTTCCAGCTTGACAACTGTTATGACTTCCACCCGGACATCGCCATCATTACGAACATTTCTCCGGACCATCTGGACCGCTATGACTTCCGGCTCGACAACTATGTGAAGTCCAAATTCCGGATCACCCGGAACCTGCGTCCCGAGGATTGCTTCATCTTCGATTCCGACGACGAGATCACCATCGACCATCTGAACAAGATCGTCTTGAGTTGCAAGCGGCTTCCATTCACACAAAAAGAGGAAGTACCCCAGGGCGCCTTCCTCAAAGACGAGAAGATCGTCGTGAAATACGAGGAAGAAGAATGCAATATCTATCTGAAAGAACTGGCGCTGGGCGGCAAACACAACATCTACAATTCGATGGCGGCAGCCCTGGCCGCGAAGGCTTCAGGGATCGACAACGAGGTGATCCGAGCGTCGCTGGCCTCTTTCCAACCGCTTGAGCACCGGCTTGAACCGGTGCTGAGCATCAAGGATGTGCTCTATATCAATGATTCCAAGGCAACGAACGTAGATGCGGCTTGGTACGCCCTTGAATGTCAGAAGCGTCCGGTGGTGTGGATCGCAGGAGGCATCGACAAAGGAAACGACTACGAAGTGCTGAAACCCCTGGTCCGGGAAAAAGTCAAGGCGATCGTCTGCCTGGGGGTGAACAACCGGAAAATCCACGAAGCCTTCGAAGAAATCGTGGGAAAGAAAAAAATGAAGGACACCCGCTGCGCCGACGAGGCGGTCAAGGCTTCCAGCAAGTTTGCCGATCCCGGAGACGTGGTGCTGCTGAGCCCCTGCTGCGCGAGCTTTGACCTGTTCACCTCTTACGAGGACCGGGGAGAGAGATTCAAAGAGGCTGTCAGAAGACTGTAGGAATTGCATATGGCGGAAGATAAAAAAAGAAAAGACGGTTTCTGGAACTTCGCGGATTCCTTCGAGGGAGACCGCGTGGTGTGGATGATCGTGTTGCTGCTCATGATGATTTCCATCGTGGCCATTTTTTCTTCCACCTCCCAACTGGCGCTGCAGCAAGGAACGTCCCGCATGGCCATCATCCGGGAACAGTTGTTGATCACCGCGCTCGGACTCTGCCTGATCATCCTGTGCTACAACATCCGGCGTATCGGCATCTTCCGGGTTCTTTCGCAGCTCGGCTTCCTGATCTCCATCGCGCTCCTGGCCATCCTCGCCAGCCACAAGACCATAGGACCCTTCAAACCGTTGATGATCAACCAGGCATGGCGCGTCATCGCTGTGTCGGGTTTCCAGATCCACGTGTACGAAGTGGTCAAAGTCGCCATGATCATGTACCTGGCTTGGGCGGTCAACGCCTATCGAAACGACAGTTTCATGATCGCGAACCTTTTGGCCAAAAAATATCCCTTTTGGGGTAGAGACGGGGTCAAACAAATCGTCTATATCTATCTGCCGATCTTCCTGGTCTGCTTGGGCATGATGTTCGGAAGCCTTTCCAGCACTCTGTTCATCGGAAGCGTCATGTTCATCACGATCCTGGTCGGCGGAATCAGCATGCGGAAACTCGCGCTGCCAATTCTGCTGGCCGTAGTTGTGCTGGGCATCTGCATCGGAATCAACGAAATCCAGATCAAGAACGGACACGAACCCACCTTTACCCATCTCCAAAGCGCGCTGAACCGGGTGCTCTCGGAGGGGAATGAACATTATCTGAACATCATCAAAGAGAATGCGTCCGGCAGCGAAGACTTCCAGAAAGCCCTTGACAAGATCAAGCAACCCTACAGCGCGAAGATTGCCGTCCACGAAGGCGGGATCATCGGGAAAGGGCCGGGAAGGAGCACCCAGCGGTACGTCGTTCCGATCATGTTCGAAGATTACATGTTCAGTTTTATCGTGGAAGAATACGGCTTGTTGGGCGGAATCATCGTGCTGATCCTCTATGGCAGCTTGCTGGCCCGCGGGGCCATCATCGTCCGCAACTGTGACAACCACTTCGCGAAGGTCGCCGTGGCCGGGCTGGTAATCCTGATCACCGGACAAGCCATGATGCACATCCTGATCAATGTAGATATGGGTCCGCTCACCGGACAGACCCTTCCGATGATCAGCCACGGAAATTCCTCCTTCCTGATGTTCAGCATCGCATTCGGCATCGTATTGAGCATCAGCCGGATGGCGAAACGTAAAATCGCGCGGGAGGTAGCCAAGGCTGCCCCGCTGGTGGAACACGGAAAGGACGAGGTGCGAAGCTCGCTGAACGACTTGGATCTGCTGGAGAGCGGACATGAAGACGAGATTCCGGACTTAGAAATCAGTGATTATCATTATGAATAAGACTATGAATTATAAACCTTTGAGAGTCATCATCAGCGGCGGCGGAACCGGAGGCCACATCTTCCCTGCGATCTCGATCGCCGGGAAACTGAAGGAAGTGAATCCCGACACGGAAATTCTCTTCGTCGGAGCGGAAGGCAAAATGGAGATGGAAAAAGTTCCCGCGGCAGGCTACCGGATCCAGGCCCTTCCGATCACGGGACTTCAGCGGCAACTGACTTGGAAGAACCTCATAAACGGCATCCAGGTCCCTTTCAAAGCGCTGCGCAGCGTTCAGATGGCCGAGCGGATCCTCCGGGAATTCAAGCCGGATGTGACGGTCGGGGTCGGAGGGTACGCCAGCGCTCCCCTGCTCTGGGCAGCCACCCGGCTGCATATTCCTTCCGTGATCCAAGAGCAAAACAGTTTCGCAGGCCTCACCAACAAGCTCCTCGGGAAACGGGTCCAGCGGATCTGCGTGGCCTATGAAGGCATGGAAAAGTTCTTTCCCGCCGACAAAATCGTGCTGACCGGCAATCCGATCCGCGGCAACATCGTCCCGGCCACCAAGGAAACCGTCCGGCGCGGCATTGCGGAATACGGGTTGAACCCGGCGAACCGCCATATTTTCATCGTAGGAGGCAGTCTGGGCAGCGCGATGTTGAACCGAACGATGCGGAAATTCATTGCAGGGGGATGCAAAGGAATGTCCGGTGTCGATATACTCTGGCAGTGCGGGAAATACTACAAGGAGGAAATCGATGCCTTTATGGCAGAGGCGCGTGAAAAAGGCTGGGGCGGGGAAATGCTCCAGGACATCCATTATTCGGATTTCATCGGAAAGATGGATCTGGCCTATGCCGCTGCGGATGTCGTTGTGTCGCGATCAGGGGCGAGTTCCGTTTCGGAGCTCTGCGCCGCCCGCAAAGCCGTGGTGTTCGTGCCGTCCCCCAACGTCGCGGAGGACCATCAGACCCACAATGCCATGGCACTGGTGAACAAGCAGGCAGCGCTTATGATCCGGGATGCGGACGCCGAAGAGAAATTGATGCCGGAAGCCTTGGAACTGGTACGCAATCCGGCGAAAATCGCGGTTCTGGAACGGAACATCGCCAAACTGGCGCTTCCGGATGCCGCGCAGCGGATCGTCGAGGAGATCTACGCCACCCTGGGAACGCAGGCGGATAAACAATGAATGGGGGTTAACTATGTCCAAATATTCGAAAATCTATTTCATCGGAATCGGCGGCATCGGCATGAGCGCCATTGCCCGATACTACAAATTCAAAGGATACGGAGTCGCAGGCTACGACCTGACGCCCTCGGAATTGACGCATTCCCTTGAGAAAGAAGGCATCGATGTGCATTACACCGACGACATCGATTACATTCCGAAGGATGTCGCCTCTACCTTGGTTGTCTATACCCCGGCCATCCCGCACGACCTCAAGGAGTTGGTTTATGTGCAGGAACAAGGCTACACATTGATCAAGCGCTCCCGCATACTGGGAGAAATCACGAAAGGACAGGCCTGCCTGGCCGTGGCGGGGACGCACGGAAAAACGACGACCAGCACCCTGATCGCACACATCCTGACCGAGAGCGGCAAAGGCTGCTCCGCTTTTCTGGGAGGCATTTCCAAGAACTACGGAACGAACCTGCTCATCAGCCACACGCCGACGGTCGTTGCGGAAGCGGATGAATACGACCGCTCATTCCTGGCCCTGCATCCGTCCATCGCGGTGATTACGGCTATGGATGCAGACCATCTGGACATTTACGGAACACTGGAGGAATACCGAAAGGCGTTCAAGGCCTTCGCTGCCCAAGTCAGCGGAACCGTTGTCGCAAAGCAAGGACTGGACATCACGCCGGCAGACACGAAGGCGAAGATCCTGCGTTACAGCTACGCGGATCCCGCATCCGACTTCTACGCCCGGAATCCGCGCCCCGACCGGTCGGGGTGCTTTGAGTACGATCTCGTGCATCCCGACGGAGTCCTCGCGGGCATCCGGGTCGGAACCCCGGGATGGGTCAATGCCGAAAACAGCGTAGCCGCCGCGGCCGTCTGCCTGCTGCACGGTGTCCCGCCCTTGAAGATCAAGGAAGCCATCGGAACCTTCTCCGGGGTGAGAAGACGGCTGGACGTACAGCTGAACACCCCTTCGCTCTCCTACATCGACGACTATGCCCACCATCCGCAGGAACTTTCGTCCGCCATCAGCTCGATCCGGAACATTTTCCCGAAAAGGAAGCTTACCGCCATCTTCCAACCTCACCTTTACACGCGTACCCGGGACTTCGCCGCTGAATTCGCAGCGGCCCTCAGCGCAGTGGACAAACTGATCCTGGTGGACATCTACCCGGCACGGGAAGAGCCGATCCCGGGCGTGACCTCCGAAATCATCTTCGACCGAGTCACCGCCCCCGAGAAAATCCTGCTGAAGAAAGAAGATTTAATGGATTACTTGAAAAATGAACCCTTGGACGCGCTTGCCACGTTAGGGGCCGGCAACATAGACCAGTTCATCGGACCGATCACCGAACTGTTGAAAGATAGACTGAAATGAAAAGACTTCCCGCAACCCTCTTCTTGCTGGCCGGCCTCGGAATCCTCGGGGTCTGCATCGCGTTCATCTTCACGATGAACGAAGAAAGACAGCGAAAGATGACCTGTACCGGGCTACAAGTGGAGTTTGCGGATCAACGGACTTTCGTCACCCGGGAAGACATCGAAGGCTATTTGAAAAAAGAATACGGCGCCTACGTCGGGCAGAGGCTGGACAGCGTGGATTTAAAGAAAGTGGAGCAGATTCTGGATTCCAAGAGCGCCATCCGGAAAACGGAAGCCTTCACGACGCCGGACGGTTACTTGAATGTCATCGTTTACCAACGCGAGCCGTTCGTCCGCTTCCAAAAAGGAGCGATCGGTTTCTTCGCCGACGAGAAAGGCTTTCTCTTCCCGCTCCAGCGCAACTTCGCCTCGACGGTTCCGATCATCGACGGAGCGGTTCCGCTGGATTTTTCGGCAGGCTTCAAGGGCGAACCGAAAAGCGAATCACAGAAACAATGGCTGGCCGACATCCTTTCCCTGGTCAGCCATATGAACGAGTCCCGCGTCTGGGCGAAGAATATCGCCCAGATTACCGTGGAAGGGAACGGGGACCTCGTGCTGGTCCCCCGTCAGGGGAAGGAGCGGTTTCTCTTCGGGAAGCCGGTGGAAATCGGGGAAAAATTCGCCAGAATCGAAAAATACTATTCCGCGATCCTTCCGGAGAAGGGCGCGGGCTATTATTCAACCGTGAACGTTAAATACCACAAGCAGATCGTCTGCAGAAAATAAGGAATATGGAAGAAAAACACATCGCATCAATTGACCTCGGATCCTCCAAGATCGCGCTCACGGTAGCCCGGATCGAAGGAGAGAACATCCAAGTCGTCTACTACGAAGAAACCCCTTCGGAGGGTATCCGCAATTCCTATGTCTTCAATCCGAAAATGGTGGAAGACACCTTGAGGATCGCCATCGAGAAAGCGGAATCGACCCTCAAGATCAAGATTCTGCAGGCGGTGGTCAATCTGCCGCGCTATTACGTCCGACAGGAGACGGCCACCGCGAAGATCGAACGGAACGCGGAAAGCGGTTACATCTCCCAAGAGGAGGTGGACAATTTGAAAGGCTTCGCCGTCGATTCCTACCCTCTCGACGACTCAGAGCGCCAGACCATCTACGGCGCCGTCGCGCAAAGTTTTGCCACCGAAGAAGCCATTCAGGAGCCGGAAGGGAACATCGTGGGCATGAACAGTTCCTTTCTGGAAGGCAATTTCAAGGTCTTCATCGGTTCGAGGAGGTACACGGAGAACATCGACATGATCTTCAACAACCTGGGCATCGCCCTAGCCAAGAAGTACTTCGTGCCGAGTATCCTGCCGATCGCTGTGCTGAAGCCCGACCAGCAGGAGAACGGAGTGGCGCTCATCGATTTCGGAGCCGGCGTGACGAGCGTAACCTTGTTCACGGACCACATCCTGCGCCACTATTCCGCGATCCCCTTCGGAGGCAAGACGATCACGAACGACATCCGGAACGAATGCATGATTTCCGAACAAGTTGCGGAAAACATCAAAAAAGCCTATGGCGGCTGCATGAAGGACAATCTGCAGACGCTTGCGGAGAAGACCCTGCAAATTGAGGAGGAAGAAAGCGTCCGTACCCGAATCCCCGTGAAATATCTGTCCGAAGTGATTACAACCCGGGTCAAAGAAATCATCGATGCGATCCTGTATGAAATCCAGATGAGCGGATTCGCGGACCAATTGCGGAGCGGCGTGGTGGTGACGGGGGGCGGGGCGAACCTGCTCAACTGCGCGAACTATATCAAGGAACTGTCCGGCTACAACGTGTCAATCGGCTTCCCGCGAAATCTGTTCTCCTACGAAGGATGCGCGCAGATCAAGGATCCTGCCGCCACTGCATCAGTAGCGATGATCCTTGCGGCGAAAGAAGACAATATGCTCAGTTGCACGGACAAACCTCCGATCCTGCGCAAGACGGAAGAAGCGGAGAAGAAGCCGCTTTCAAACGGGGAACAGACCGAAGCGACCCTCGCGGGAACCCGAGAGTCATCCGAGCGGAACGGCAGACTGTTCGAACCGGAAGCCTTCGGGCCCGAAGTAGAAAAACCGAAAAAAGTCAAAGTGCCGAAAAAGCCCAAACCGGAAGGACCCAAGATCGGAGAGATCTTGTGGAGGAAGCTGGGCAACCTTTTTGAAGATATGAAAGACGAAGAAGTGTAAAAGGAATTGAATCATGGGAGATAATTTGGATTTTGAAATTAGGCCCTCGAATTGGACAGAGGTCGATTCGATGATCAAAGTCATCGGAGTCGGGGGCGGCGGGTGCAACGCGGTCAACTATATGTACCGCAAAAAAATCGAAGGCTGCAGCTTCGTGGTCTGCAACACGGATCTACAGGCGTTGCAGAACAGCCCTGTTCCGGTGAAACTGCACATCGGGCGGGATTCACTGGGGGCCGGAACCGATCCGACGAAGGGCAGGAACGCTGCGATTGAAGCAGTGAAAGAGATTGAAACAACGGTGCTCGGTCCGGAAACCCGGATGCTCTTCATCACGGCGGGTATGGGAGGCGGCACGGGAACCGGGGCTGCTCCCATCATCGCAAAGATGGCAAAGGACCGGGGCATCCTGACCGTGGCGGTTGTTACGATCCCCTTCAAAAACGAAGGATCCGAGGCCCTCGGAAAAGCAGCGGACGGGTTGCAGGAACTCCGGAAGAACGTGGACAGCATGCTCATCATCAACAACGAGAAATTGTATGAATTCTTCGGAGACACATTGATTCAAGATGCCTTCCCGAAGGCAGATGAAGTGCTGGCAACCGCCGTGCGCGGCATCACGGGGATCATCAGCAAACACGGCTACATCAATGTGGACTTTCAAGACATCAAGACAATGATGACCGATAGCGGCATGGCCTTGATGGGATGCGGAATCGGTACCGGGAAGGATCGGATCGAGGACGCGGTGCGCGGGGCTCTTGATTCGCCCCTGCTCAACGACTTTGACCTGTCGACAGCCAAGAACATGCTGCTGAACATCACCGCCGGCCGGAACGAAGAGGGGCTCAAGATGGACGGGCTCAACGAAATCGACCGTCTCATTGAAAAATATGCCGGGAATGTGAACCGGTTCAAACGGGGCATCGTGTACGAGGACGACAAGGATTTCGGCGACCAGATCCGGATCACGGTCATCGCTACCGGATTCAGTTACAAGGACTTGAGCAAGATCATCGATGTGTCGCTGGGCAACATCGTCATCATTGACGAGAACTTTGTGTACACACCCGCCTATCTGGAGCCCGGCGAGGAAATCGATCTGCCGGAACCGGCGGGAGTATTCCGGAAAATCGGCTACAACAAAGGGGAGAACGAGCGCCGTTTCCATTTCTCCAAAGATGACAAGCCCGTGCTGCTGGTCGACCTCAAGGCCAACATGGCGGAACTGGAAAACACTCCGGCGATCAAACGGATGGCCAAGACGGAAAGGGAATCCTAATTTTAGTACTTTTACAGGTTGAAATCAGATCACTACATGACAGAAAGAAGAACAAGGGTCCGATTCGCGCCGTCACCCACCGGCCCGCTGCACATGGGAGGCGTTCGTACCGCCCTATACAATTATCTCTACGCCAAACAGAAAGACGGAGACTTCATCATCCGGATTGAGGACACCGACTCCCAACGGTTCGTACCCGGGGCGGAGCAGTACATCATCGATGCCTTGAACTGGTGCGGCATCATTCCTGACGAAGGTGTAGAAGACGGGAAGGTGGTGGAAGACACCTCCCCGAAACATCCGCACGCTCCCTACCGGCAGAGTCAGCGCAGGAACATCTATCGGGAATATGCGGAAGAACTCGTACGCAAAGGCGCCGCCTACTACGCTTTCGATACGACCGAATCGCTTGCCGAAGCCCGAGCCGAAGCGGAATCCCGAAGGGAAACTTTCATCTACAACCGGAAGACCCGCAAGCAGATGCGGAACTCCCTCACCCTACCGGAAGAAGAAGTAAATGATTTGCTGGAGCGCGCGACCGACTGGACAATCCGCTTCAAGATACCGGAGGATACGGTCGTGCAGATGGACGACCTGATCCGCGGACACATCGAGGTGAACACGGACACCCTGGACGACAAGGTCCTTTGGAAACGGGCGGACGGGCTTCCCACCTACCACCTCGCCAACATCGTGGACGATCACCTGATGGACATCACGGAGGTCATCCGCGGCGAGGAATGGCTTCCTTCGCTCCCGCTGCATTATCTGCTGTACCGGGCTTTCGGCTGGGAAGACACCATGCCGCGCTTCGCGCACCTGTCCCTCTTGCTCAAGCCGGACGGGAAAGGCAAACTGAGCAAGCGCGACGGAGACAAACTCGGCTTTCCCGTTTTCCCGCTCCAGTGGATCAATTCGGAAGGGGAAATCTCGCGCGGCTACCGCGAAGACGGTTATTTCCCCGAGGCCTTCGTGAATATGCTCGCTTTCCTCGGCTGGAATCCCGGCGAGGGGGACAACCGGGAACTCCTTTCCATGGAGGAGCTGATAGAAGCCTTCTCCCTGGACCACATCGTGAAATCCGGCGCGCGTTTCAACGCCGAAAAGGCACGTTGGTACAACAAAGAATACCTCCGGATGAAATCCGACGATGAACTCGCCGGTCTCCTTGTCCCCGTATTGGAATCGCACGACCTCAACATCGTGGAGTGTCCGGTCTGCGCGCTGACGGCCGGCGCGGATTTCCGGGGAGCCGGAGCGGATTTCGAGAAACATATCTACACCCGGGACTATGTCCGTGATGTCGTCTCCTTCACCAAGGAGCGGGCAACCTTCGTCGCCGATTTTTGGGACATCGCTCCATATCTGTTTGTCGCTCCTTCCGAGTTCGAAGCGTTCGGACTCCCCGCACCCTTCCCAAAAAAGGATGTGGAGAAATTCTGGAAACCTGAAAACGTGGAACTGGTCCGGCAACTGGCCGCCTTCATCAAAGACTATTCCGGCCCCTGGGCAAAGGAAGAATTGGAGACTGCGATGGAAGCGTACATCCGCGGGCGGGAATGGCCGATGGGCAAGGTGATGAATACGACCCGGCTTGCCTTGGCGGGAGCCGCGAGCGGCTTAGGCATCGCCGACATCGTGTTCCGGATCGGAAAACAAGAATGCGCGAAGCGGATCGAAACCGCGTTTGAGCAGATCGGACAATAACCTAGATCCCTGTAGCACCGGTTTTCATGCGCGACCCGACAGGCCCATACAGACGGACAAAAAAGAGTATCAGGAACAGCATTGTTTCCTTGTCCCTGCAACTCTTGTCCATCCTCACGGGCTTCTTCTCCCGAAGAATCTTCATCGATTACCTCGGGACGGAAATCGTGGGCCTGAACACGACCGCGGCCAGCATCCTGAATTTCCTGAATCTGGCTGAACTGGGCATCGGAACGGCGATCGCCGTCACCCTGTATCGTCCGTTGGCGGAAAAGGACAACCAATCGATACGGGAAATTGTCGCCCTGCAAGGGAGGATGTACCGGATCATCGCCTCCCTGGTCCTGGCCGGAAGCCTGGTCGTCATGGGTTTCTTCCCGCAGATCTTCGGAAAGTCGGAACTGCCGCTCTGGTATCCTTACGCGACGTTCAGCGTCTTTCTGTACGGTTCCCTGCTGAACTACTTCTTCACGTTCAGCAAGAACGTCCTGTATGCCGACCAACAGAATTATAAAATCGTCTCGCGCAGCCGTCTGCTCGGCATTCTGAAACTGGTGCTCCAGGCGCTCGCCGTGCGGTTCCTGGGGAACGGCTACATCTGGTGGCTTGTTCTGGAAGCCGTCTTCGCGACCTTGACCACCTTCTGGGTGATCCGGATCGTCCATCAAGAATATCCCTTCCTGAAAGAACCGGTCACCCGGCCCGACCTCCTGCGGAAGAAGTATCCGGACGTGCTCCGGAAGGTCAAATACCTGTCCTTCCACAAGCTCGGCTACTTCGCCATGAACCAGCTCAGCCCGCTGATCATCTATGCCTTTTCTACCCTGACGACCGTCGCTTTGTACGGCAACTACATGCTGCTGACCGTCAATCTCCTCAATCTGCTGACCGCGCTCTACACCGGCATGGATGCCGGAGTGGGAAATATGGTTGCAGAAGGGGACAAAAAGCTGATTCTGAAAGTTTTCCGCGAGCTTTTCACCTCCAGGTTCTTTTTGGTGGGCACCTGCTGCATCTGCCTGTGGCTGCTCACCGACTCGTTCATCACGGCCTGGCTCGGATCGGATTATCTGCTGGGCCGGACCACGCTGGCGCTCATCATCGCCTCGTTCTTCATCACCAACACCCGGACCACGGTGGACACCTATCTGACCGCATACGGAATGTTCCAGGACATCTGGGCACCGATTTTGGAAGGAATCCTCAACGTCGGCTTTTCCGTGCTGCTGGGAAAAATCTACGGGCTGAACGGCATCCTGACGGGAGTGCTCATCGCCCAGGTCGCCATCGGCTTCATCTGGAAACCCATCTTCCTGTTCAGCAAGGGGCTGCATACTCCGCTCATCTTCTATGTCCGCATGTACGGCAAGCACCTGGCCTTCCTATTGATCTCTTTTGCCGCCATGATCTTGCTGTCGAGCCGGACCGGGCTGGGCGAAGCCGCTTCCATCTGGGCGTTCTTGTGGCAGGGAACCTTCCTGCTCGCAGCCACGGTCGCGGTCTTCGGCGGCTTGCTGCTGTTGTTCGAGCAGAGTATGCGGGGATTCCTCAAAAGAGTGCGCTCCGCAATGATGAATTGATGAAAATACAGTCCGTTTGTACGATTTGATAGTCCGCGGACAGGGGAATCAGTGTATTTTTGAACAGGATTTCCGCGCTGGTCGCGTACATCGTATACGTCATACACATGAATGCACGTGACTTTCAACCGAAAGGGCTTTGCTCTTCGCTTACAAGCAAGATCCGCAAGGAGTTGGTAACGGAGTCGGATGAACGGCTCCTGCGGATGGCATTGTCCGCCGATCCGGCACAAGAAAGCTTGGACGCCCTGATGGAGACCTGGGACATCGAAGCCGAAGGAGGGAAAAAGGCGCTCCTACTCTCCTACTTCATGAAGATGCATCCGGAACTGACCTTCCCTTCCCACACCGGACCCAGACTGACAGGCCTGCTGAACTACTACCGCTTCCAGAACATCCGGCTGATCGCGCAGTTCAAGAAGATCTGCGTCGAATTGAAAATGCGCGGCATCGACTTCATCGTTTTAAAAGGAGGCGCGATGAAGAGTCTCCGCCCGGCATTTCCGAGAGTCATGAACGACATCGACATCCTGGTCCGCGCGTCCGACTTCAACAAAGTCGGAGCCCTTTGCAGGCGGCTCGGGTACGTCTGCCGCCGGGATCGCCACGCCATGTCCATCCATTTCCGGGACTCGGCGGAAGGGATGATGGACATTCACCGGTACCTTGACCTGAAAGTCGGCGACGGGAGCGTCCTCAACGACGACTTTTTCCGGCGCGCGGTGCCGGCCAAGGTTTTCGGCGTAGACACGCTGATCCCTTCCCGGGAAGACATGCTGTTCATCGCGCTGGCGAACTTGTCCAAAAACCTCATGTACCGCACCAGTGCGGACGGCCTCCTTTTCATCTGGTTCGATGCCCGGTTCCTGACCGGAACAGCCCCCGGCTTCGACTATGAGATCGTGCTCCGGGACGCAGAACAGTCGAAAAGCCGCGCCAACCTCCTGTTTGCGGTCTGCCTCCTCAACAGCGTCGTGCCCGATCTGCTGCCGGAAGAGATATTCGAAAAAGACGTCCCTGAAACGGAGATGGAAGATTTCTGCGCGCTGACGGCCTATGCCCGATACATCCTGTGTCCGCTTCAACGGAAAAGCCATGAACTCGGTGTTCGCAAAGTCATGAGGCACCCGGCGCTCATAGCCGACTTTTTCAAAGTCAGGCCGCTGTATACCTTCCTCAAAATGTTCAGAGGCCGTCCCGCCTTTGCCAAAAAAATTCTGGCTCGACATGAAACTGATTAGGGCTTCAGCGGAAACAGCCGCGCGGCAGATCGATGCAATGCGGTCGGAAATCGAACGAAACCTCACGCCGGCCAGCACGAAGTTTCTCGATCTGGGCGTAAGGGTCGTCCGGATCCTGAACTATTCCTCGGAATTCACGCCCCTGATGGAACGGCAGCTAACCTGGTCCCTCCGAGACACGGCGGAACGGTATGATGCGACGCTTGTGCTGTGGAAGACGCAAGGCCTGCGGATCCGAGAGAAAGATGTGGTCTGGGTGCTCGATGAAACCTGGTCCAGGCACACCCCTGTCCTCATGGTCAACGGCGAACAAGAAACCATCACCGCCTTCGACAAGCGGACAGACACCTACTACTACGGGGCCGAACACCTGGAGCCGGAAGAAGCCATCAAGCAGGGACATCTTTTCGTCCAACTCCTGAACCGGATCCTGAAGACTCCGGACACAAACCTCATCCACGGAGCCTGCATCGGCCTGAATGGGAAAGGCGTTCTGCTCTGCGCCCGCGGGCAGCAGGGGAAATCCACACTGGCCGTCCACGCTCTGCTCGACGGATTCGAATATGTTTCCGACGACTACCTAACCCTTGAGAAAAGCCGGGACGGCCTGCTCGCCTATCCGATTTATTCAATCGTCACCCTCTCGCCCCAGATGTACAACGAAATGTACGAGGCGCTGCAGGGAACCCGGTTCGTCTCCAACAATGCGCGAAGAGACAAGTACGTACTGAACATCGCCAACCTTCATGCGCGCTTCCGGACGGCCTATCCCGTGCAGGTTTGCATGCTGCCGGAAATCTTTCCGGGTGCGGAGCCTTCCATAACCCGCTGTCTCCCGGCAGAGAAAGGGGCTGCGATCACCCGCCTGGTACATTCCACCATCTCGCAGATGGAGGATCGCCAGGACACGGCCACTGTGAAGAAGTTGATCGGCATGGTCCGGGATTTCGACTTCTACAAGATTCGCCTGTGCAGAGACATTTACAAGAACGTAGCCTGCCTACGGGCCTTTCTCCTTGCATTGAAATGATTTAATATTCAAGAATATGACCTACACATTGAACGAAGCCAGAATGTATGCGGACATCTCGGACGGAATCGCCGTCATCATCGATTCCGAGACCGGAATCTATTTCGGGATGAATGGATTCGGAACCCACATCTACGAGAACATCGTGGACGGCGTCCCCGTGGAAGAAATCGCCGCGGCCGGAGCGCGCGAGGGTTTTCCGGAGGAATTCTCAGAAAATCTGAAACAGTTCGTCGCAACGTTGCTTGAAAAGGAAATCCTCATCGCGTCTTCGGCCCTGCCGAAGGAGCCACACCTGGACAAAGCCCTTGCGGAAGCGGACGCCCATGTGCCGGAACTGCAGGAATTCAGCGACGCCCAGGAATTACTGCTGGCGGATCCCATCCACAACGTCAAGGAAGAAGAAGGCTGGAGTCCGGAAAAATCCTCGCTGAACGAAGACGACGAAGATGTCGCGAGACGGGAGGCCAAGATGGGATCGTAATGCCGGAAGTCTCCGTCATCATCCCGGTGTTCAACGCCGCCGGACAATTGGCAAGATGCCTGAATAGCGTCTGCGGCCAGACCATGGCCGATCTGGAGATTCTTTGCGTCGATGACGGATCCACCGACGATTCCCCCGAGATTCTCGCGCGGTACGCCGGAAGGGATCGACGGATCCGACTCCTCCGCACGGACAAAAACCGGGGAGCAGCCGCGGCCAGGAACTTGGGACTCGATGCAGCCGCAGGTACCTGGATCGGTTTTGTGGACAGCGACGACTGCATCGATGCCGCTTTCTACGAAAAGCTCCTCGGCTCGGCCGCCGAAACCGGCGCGGAGGTGGCGAAAGGGAGCCTCCGCCGGTTTGATCCCCGGTCCGGCCGCTCTTGGACGGAAGAACTGGTAAACCAGAACGAAAAGATCCGCCGACACAAGGCCCACTTCTACTGCTACTTCACGTCCGCCCTCTTCCAGTCCGACTTTCTCCGGAAGCACGACATCCGCTTTCCGGAGGAACTGCGATACTTCGAAGACCCGTTCTTCGCCGTCAAGGCCGCCCTGCACTGCGGCAGGATCGCCCTTGTCGACGATGCCCGCTACCTGTACACCCTCCGGCCTGGTTCCGCCACCCGCACCGCACCGAACCGCGCACAGCTTGAGGCGCAGATTCAGGGCTCGCACCGGATTCTTGACCTGCTGGACACGGAAAGGGCCGACGACGAGCATTACCGGATCGTGTTCGGCTTCCTGCTGGACCTTCTGTTGAGATGGTGCTGGCGGACGGATGCATCCGACGAACTCACGCGCGGCGCCGCAAAAGGCCTGGACGACCTGCTATCCCGCTGCCGCGACCAAAAAGACTGCCTGGAAATTTACTTCCTCGACAAGAAGGTGGAACACAGGCGATGGATCGCCGCCGCACTCAGAGAAAAAATCAAGAAAGATGAAACACATCCCCGTTTATCTGATCTGCGAGGATAACTATTCCCCCTACATGGCGACCATGATCGCCAGCGTGTGCAGCCACACCCAGGCATGGATCGATTTCCATGTGTTCGGGAAGGGCATTCTCCCCGGGAACCGCGAGAAGATCGAACGGATGCGGAAAGATTTCCCCCGTTTCAGCATCGACTACCATACTTGGGATCTCTCCCGTCTCTACAAGATTCCGTATCTGTCCCTGCCGCGCATGACCCCCTCCACCTACGTCCGGATGGTGTTTCCGGAACTCTATCCCGAGACAGAGAAAGCTCTGATCATGGATGTGGACATCATCGCCCTCGGCGACATCGAAGAACTCTGGGAACAGCCGCTGGACGGCTGTCCGTTTGCCGCCGCGCTGGACGAGGAGTCCGAACCCAGGGTCGCCTACCAGGCCTTCAAAAAGAATCTCGAAGTGGACACGGACTGCAACTATGCCAATTGCGGCGTCCTGCTGCTCGACTGCCGAAAATGGCGCGCGGGAGGCTATTCGGAAAAATGCCTGGAAGTCGAAAGAAAGTATCGTGAGAAGTTGGAATGTGCTGATCAAGATGTCATCAACAAGGTATTTCAGGGACATTTCAAAGTACTTGACCGGAGATACAACAGCCTTCTCGGGGACGGGACGGACATCGTGATCCGGCATTTCTGCTGGCTCCGGAAACCCTGGCTTTCTCGCTACGACGCGGTCGGAGAGCGCATCCGGCATTTCGAGGACTGGTGGCGCTTCACCGGCATGACCCCCTTCTTCCCCGAATTGAAACAGCGGTTCGATGCCCTCGCCGCACGCGGGGACAACACGACCCCCGTCCGGACACGGGAGACCTACGAAAAGATGGAAAAGATCACCCGCTACCGCAGTCTCATGAAAATCAACAAATCGAACCATGACTAAGGTTTCCGTCCTCATCCCCGTCCACAACACAGCGGACTACCTCGAAAAATGCCTCGAAAGCGTCCGGGGGCAGACCCTCAGCGACATCGAAATCCTGTGCGTAAACGACGGCTCGACGGACCGTTCTCCCGAACTGCTCCGCCAGGCCGCCCGGGAAGACGCCCGCATCCGACTCACTGACTGGCAAGATTGCCGGGGTGTCTCCGCCGCCAGAAACTTCGCCCTGGACAATGCCATCGGGGAATATATCTATTTCATCGACTCCGATGACTGGCTGGACAAAGACTATCTCGAAGCGATGGTCGAGCGGTCGGACGCCCTGCATGCCGACATCCTCATGAACACAAGCTATGTCCAGGAATATCCGGACACGGGGAAGCGCGCTTTCAGTTCCTTTGACAATTTTTCTTCCGAAGGCCGATTCGAGCCTTCGGCGAAGATCCAGCGGCTGTTGCCGCCCATTATCTGGGCCCGGTTGTACCGGCGGTCGTTCCTGCAGCGGCATTTCCTCCGTTTCCCGCCGGTGAAAGGCGGGGGCGAAGACATTTACTTCACCGGAGCCGGCGACCTGCTGCTACCCGAGATCTTCGTGTTCAAGGGGCCGTACTACCATTATCTCCAACGGGCGGATTCGGTCGCCCACCAACGAGAGAAGGGCTTCCACTATATCGAGAATTTCAGGCTGCTGTATCTCTTCCTGCAGGAGAAACAGATTCCGCTGGACGGGGTCAAGCTTTTTTTCATCGAATCACTCGTCCTCGACAGCGAAGTCAAATTCAACTTCGTGAAGGCCTACCTGACGGAAATCGCAGACATCGCCCGCCGGAACCGGGAAATCTACAACGACTTGGAATGGTTCCTGCTGGATCTGATGCAGAACACTCCGGACTACGACGCGTTCCGCTCCCGGTGCCATCCTGACATTTCTATGAATTTTCTGCGGCACAGAATGAGACAACGGACATGAATGCTTTAATTTCCATCATCATCCCGGTAAAAAACGGAGCGAACTATCTGGAAGAAGCCCTTGCTTGCATCGAGCGGCAAGGCATGAACGTCGAAGTCATCGTGGTGGATGACGGTTCGGAGGACGCCACCGGCGCCCTGGCGGAAAAGCACGGCTGCACTGTGCTGCGGCACGAGCGATCCTGCGGGCCGGTCGCCGCCAAGAACACCGGTCTCCATGCCGCGCGCGGCTCGTACATTCTGTTTCACGACCATGACGACCGCCTGCGGGAAAACGCCCTGCAAACCCTATACGAAGCCCTTGCAGAAGACGAGAGCATCGCTGCGGTCGAGGCGAAGGTACAGGATTTCTTCTCTCCGGAACTGACCGACGCGCAAAGAAAAGAAATGGCTCTCAAGGCGGAACCCTACTTCGGACTGTTCACGGGCGCGGTCCTAATGCGCAAGGCAATTTTTGACCGGATCGGAGATTTCCCCGCTACGCTCCAAGCCGGAGAGCGAATCGACTGGGAATACAAAATGAAACAGCACGGCTTGAAAATCCGGAAACTGAATTTCGTCTCCGCCGAACGCCGCGTGCACACCGCCAACTTCGGGAGAACCCGACGAGAGCAGGAATTCCGGGACTACGCTGCGATTCTACGGGCGAGACTCGGGCCGAAACGGTCCTGACCCACCCTACAGATTGGAATCCAAGAACTTCCGAAGAGATGCCTCTCCTTGGATGGTTGCGTCGACGAGCGAGCCGTCCACGATCATGAACGACACGGGAAGTTGGTTGCCGATATTGTACAGGACCGCCGCGCGTGAAGCAGGGCCCAGACCGTCACAGACGTTGATCCACGGGAGTTTCTGGTTGTTCACGGCACTGGCCCAAGTTCCCTTGTCGGTGTCCAGGGAAACCGCATAGATTTCAAATCCCTTGGGATGATAGGCGTTGTACACCGGAAGGAGCACATCTTGGTTGAACATTTTTTGCGCGGCATCGGCGGCACTCCAGAAGTAGACCAGAATCACCTTCGCATCCAAGCTGCCGAGACGCACCTTGGATCCGTCGATCGAAGGAAGTTCCAATTCGGGATAGGACATTTCGGGCGCCTCGCTGATGCGCTGACTCAGGTTCAAAAGTCTGAATCTGCGGTCCGCTTCCTGACCCAAAGCCTTGACATAGCGGGAAGCCGGATAAACGGTCAGGAGCGAATCATAGGCGTTCTTGAAATGAATCGCGTCCGTGGACTGGCTGAATACCGGGAAATCCGGATTGATCTTTTGGTACAGCACCGGGATGGTCGTGATGGATTTCCGGTTCTCCATCACATATATGACCCGGGAACGATAATACTCGATGTACTGTCGGGAAGCGGAAGGATTGTCCCCCGCCTCCAGCGCATCCCCGAAACGCTGCATGAAATCACTGAAATCCCTTTCGATCTGCTGGAGTTTGAGGCTTTCCCCGGATCCTTCGACAGAATAGTTGCCGAGTGTATCGGAAACCACCTTCACCCGATCCCCCTTTTCGAGCAGCAGGGAAGCGAGTTTCGTCTCCCCTTTGTAGAAATAGACAAATTCGGGTTCGCCTTCCCGGACTTCCAGCCGATAGGAGTAGGATCCGTCCGAAGCGGTCTTGATCGTGTCGATGACATCGTCGGAAGAGGTCGTGAGCTGCTTCACGACGATCTGGGTATCGGGGGCGCCGGTCAGCATTCCTTTAACCTCGGCTTTCGGAGAACAGGCTGCCGCTCCGATGCAAAAGGCAGCAAGGGCCGGGAGGTAAACTTGGTTTTTCATGGTCCTACAGTTTCTTGAATTCATTCAGGACAGCATCGGCGATCGCTTGATTCTCTTCCGGGCTGAGTTTGATCCGTTCTTTCCGGAAATCCAAGTCGGTTTCATTCTGCAAGGGAACCAGATGAATGTGGGTGTGGGGCACCTCCATGCCCAGCACACAGACACCGATGCGCTTGCAGGGAACGACAGTCTTGAGCGCAAGCGCCACCTTGCGGGCAAACGCCCAGAGTCCCTCGTACGTCTTCTCGTCGAGATGAAATATGTAGTCCTCTTCCACCTGCTTCGGGATAACCAGGGTATGTCCCTTCGCCAACGGACTGATGTCCAGAAAAGCATAGAAAGAGTCGTCTTCCGCGACTTTGAAAGAGGGGATCTCCCCCTGAGCAATTTTTGTAAAAATCGTTGCCATCGTTTTGCCGGACTTAGAGTGTGATATCCAAAATCTTAAATTTGATGATCCCCGAAGGCGCATGCGCCTCGACGGTTTCTCCCTTGGAATGACCGAGCAGCGCCTTTGCGATCGGCGTCGTGGCGGCCAGCCTTCCCTGCGTAAAATCAGCCTCCGTCTCCCCCACGATCATAAACTCCATCACTGCATCATTGGAGAGGTTCCGCACCTTGACCTTGTTCATCAACTGCACCTTGTCGGTCCCGACTTGCGATTCGTCAATGACCTTCGCGTTCGCGATGAGATCTTTCAGACGGACGATCTTCAGTTCCAGCAGCCCCTGCGCTTCGCGAGCCGCATCGTATTCAGCGTTTTCGGAGAGGTCGCCCTTCTCGCGCGCCTCCGCGATCGCCGCCGAAATCTCGGGGCGCCGCGCGATCGCGTCCGACAGTTCCTTTCTCAATTTTTCTAACCCTTCCTGGGTCATGTAATGAATATCCGCCATAGTTGAACGTTTTATTCTTTCTGTTCGTAAAAAATAACGGAGTTCTGCCCTTTTCCGACAGAACCCTGTTTATTAAGCAAATATAGATAAAAATATTCAAAAAACAGTGCTACTGTCCATCGAATTTCGGTTTCATAATTTCCGAATAGAGGATCAGGTTCCGCTTGTCGATACGCAGCTTCTTTTTCTCCTGCACGGCAGGGGCGTGCACATCCGTTCCAGCGGGCTGAACAGGAGCTTCGTGAGCGGAAACCGGAACCGGGGCGGAAGGCGACGGGAGACCCGCTCCCTCACGCCGCGTCTCCGGAGTTCCTTCTTCGAATACGGTATCTTCCTCAAGAATCTCCGGCCACTGCTCAGGAAGAGGATTCGGTTTCTTCGATTTGCCGGCAACCGACAAGACCGCGCCGACCGCTAAAATGATAAGAGTAATGATCGTACCGAAATCCAGTTCCATGACAATCGTTGTTCTTTCGGATAAATGTAAGAAATATTCCTCAGATTTCCACGCTCCGACAAAATTCTCGGTCCGCTTCCAGCTGAGTCTTCAGTTCTTCCACGGTCGCGAACTTCCGTTCATCGCGGATTTTGCGCAGGAAATGAACTTTCAAGTCCAGGCCGTAAATGTCCTCGTCGAAATCAAACAAATTCGTCTCGATCGTCAGAGCCTTCGCGTCGGAAACCGTGGGGCGGATTCCGATGTTGCACATGCCCTTCAATCTGAGTCCGACCGTCTCCGCCTCCACCTGGTAGGCCCCGTTTCCGGGAAGCTGCTTGAGGGGTTCGTACAATTGCATGTTGGCGGTGGGAAAACCGATCGTGCGGCCGAACTGATTGCCGGCAACCACGACCCCGTGCAAGGTGTACGCGTACCCCAGCATCTCGGCGGCAGCCGTCACATCCCCCCTGGCGAGCAGGGCCCGGATCTTGGTGGAACTGATGGCGAGAGAAGTATCGGCGTTCACCGGCTTCGTCCGGATGACATCCAGTCCCAGACTGCGGGCAAGGGGCTCAATCTGGTCCGGCGTGAGCAGGTCGCTTCCCATCCGGTTGTCATAGCCGATCAGGATGGCTTTCCCGCCGAACCGTCCGATGAGATAGTCCCGGAGGTAGGCTTCCGTCGAAAGACGGCTGAACGCCTTGGTGAAGGGCAAGACCTCAATCCGGTCCACGCCCAGTCCTTTCAGCAATTCTTTTTTCTCCTCCAGCGAAGTCAACAGACGGAGATTCCGTGCGTCGCTCTGCAGGACATTGCGGGGATGGGGCCGGAAGGTGACGACCAGACTCTGCTCATCACGCTCCTTCGCCGCCTTGACAAGTTGCTCGACGACCAAACGGTGTCCCCGGTGGACACCATCGAAAAAACCCGTCGCTATAACCATTTTACAAGTCCGAAATCCTGCCGGTGAGCAAGCAAAGGACTCTTGGCATACATTCGGATCGCCACCTGGTACATACCCGCCCGTTCAGGAAGGATGGAAGCCTGATAGCGGACGATCCCGTCATTGGATTCAACGACCTTGAATTCACACTTGTCCTGAATGTACAACTGCCGCTTTCGATCGGAAGCGGCAAACAACATCTCCACTCCGATGTCCTCAGGAGAGAGGTCGCCCAGATTCAGGACAACCTCCACATCCAGGTCGTTTTTCGGAGACAGCACATAGGAGGCATCCGGTTGGGTTTGGGAAATCACCTCGATGTTTTTCCATGCCCTCCGCACACGAGTCTTCCAGTAGGCGATCCGTCGGGCAAGCCGGAAATCATCGGAGATGATCTGTCCTGCCCGTTCCGCCTGGGGCACATAGTACTGGTCGCAATAGTCGTTCAACATGCGGTTGGTCGTGAAATTGCAGGCGACTCGGGCCACCGTGTTCTTGATGTATTCAATCCACTTCGCCGACAAACGGGTGCGCTCGTCCACATCATAGTAGTCCGGCGCGATCTCGTTTTCGATAATCGTGTAGATGGTCGCCGCGTCGAGTTCGTTCTGGTAGCCTTGATCGTCGTAGGAGCGTTCCTGCGGAAGACACCAGCCCGCGCCTTCTTTGTAGCCTTCCACCCACCAGCCATCCAAAACGGAAAAGTGCATGACCCCGTTCATGGAAGCCTTCTCTCCCGAGGTACCGGAAGCCTCCTGCGGACGGGTCGGAGTGTTCATCCAAACATCCACGCCCTGAACCAGCCGCTTGGCGAAGGAAATGTCATAGCCGGGCAGGAAAACAATCTTGCCGATAAAGCGATCCTGCTTGGATATCTCAATGATTTGCTTGATGAGATCCTGCCCTGCCTTGTCGGCGGGATGAGCCTTGCCGGCGAAGAGGAACTGGACCGGACGCTCCGGATTGTTCACGATCGCCTCCAGCCTGTCCAGATCGCTGAAGAGCAGCGTCGCCCGCTTGTAGGTAGCGAACCGCCGGGCGAAACCGATGGTCAGCACGTCATCGCGCAGGTTGTCCTTGATGGAGACAATCTGGCTCGGCGAGTAGTGGTTGCAGAGAGCGGGATTGCCGATCCGTTCCTTCACGACCCGGATCAAGCGTGCTTTCAAGGCTTTCCGGACCGACCAGATCTCCTCGTCCGGAACCTTGTAGATTTCTTCAAAGCACTTCTTGTCGTAGTGATGGGTCGCGAATTCCGGACCGAAGACCCGCGCATGCACCTCCTTCCATTCGGCAGCAGTCCAGGTAGAATAATGAACTCCGTTCGTGACATAGCTGATGAACAGCTCCTCCGGCAGATAACCCGGGTACATATTGCTGAAGATCTCCTTGCTCACCTCGCCATGCAACATCGAAACGCCGTTGACATTCTGAGAGATGTTGGCGGCAAAAATGCTCATCGAGAACTTTTTATGGACATCGGCCCCGTTCACCTTGCCCAGGCCCATCAGGGTTTCCCATTCCACCTTCAGGCGCGGCGGGTAATGGCCGATGTACTTCCGAAGGAGTTCCTCGTCAAAGACGTCATGACCGGCGGGAACCGGCGTGTGGGTGGTGAACAGGGAGGAGGCCCGGACGACTTCCAGAGCTTCTCCGAAGTCTAGATTGTCATCCTGGATGTATTCGCGGAGACGCTCCAACCCCGTAAACGCGGCATGTCCCTCGTTACAGTGGTACACCTGCGGACGGATACCGAGGTGACGCAACGCGCGGATACCGCCCAGTCCCAGCAACAACTCCTGCTTCAGCCGGTTCTCCCAATCGCCTCCGTAGAGATGGTGGGTAACTTGACGGTCCTCAGGAATGTTCGCCTCATAGTCCGTGTCGAGGAGGTACAGATCCGTCCTTCCGACAGCCACCTTCCAGATGCGGGCGGTGATGTTGCGCCCCGGAAAAGCTACGCTGGAAGTCAACCAATTACCTGCGGAATCCAGGACCGGCTGCGCGGGGATCCGCAGGAAATCCTGCGCGTCGTAGCGGGCCACTTGCTCCCCTTGTCCGGTGAGGGCCTGGGTGAAGTAGCCATATCGGTACAGCAGCCCGACCGCGACCAAGTTCACATTCATGTCGCTGGTTTCCTTTAGATAATCTCCGGCAAGGATTCCCAAGCCTCCGGAATAGATTTTCAAAGAGGTATCCAGCCCGTATTCCATACAGAAATAAGCGATCTGGGGATCCTTCCGCTCGGATTTCAGCGCCATATAAGCATTGAACTCATCCAGCACGGCATGCATCTTGGCCAGAAACGCATCGTCCTTGGCCAGTTCGATGAAACGCTTCAAACTGACCGCATCGAGCAAGGCCAGCGGGTTGTGTTCCGTGGCATGCCAGATGTCCTTGTCAATCGACCGGAACAGATCTTTCGCAGACTCGTTCCAGCACCACCACAGATTTTTGGCGAGGGTTTCAAGACCGGAAAGGGCATCGGGAAGATGGCGTGTCACCATGACACTTCTCCAGGAAGGATTGTTAATTTCTATTTTATGGAATACCATCGATTTATCTTCCGCCTTTTCATCCGGAAAAGCTCCCTTGGACGCGATAACGGTTTCCAATGCCTTTGAATAGGCTTCCTTGTAATATTGGATCTGATTTTCCCACAGGGCGATCTTCGAGACATCCCGAGCATTGTCCATGTACTTCTTTCGACCGGCGTCATCCAACGCAGCGATTTCCTTCACCCGGGCGACCACGCCGTCCACGACCTCGAAATAGTTGGAATCGTTCCGCTCGAGAATGGTAATGCCGGGATGCTCCTTCTGATAGTGCGACTTGACCCAGAGGCCGAAGCCGGACAGGCTGGTCGTGAGGGTGGGCACCCTGAAGGCGAGGCTCTCCAGCGGAGTATAGCCCCAGGGCTCATAATAGGAAGGGAACAGGGTCAAGTCCAGCCCGACCAGCAGATCGTAATATTTTGTGTTGAACACTCCGTCCGTTCCGTTCAGATAGGAAGGCACAAAGTAGACCTTCACCCGGCTTCCAATGTCGTTCGTGAAGCCCAGTTCTTTGAATCGACGGGTGATCACATCGTATTCCTTGTCCATCAAGACATGGGAAACCTGCGTCCTGTAGGAAGAGCCGTTTCCTTCCAGCTTCGCTACGAGATCCTTGTCGGCCCCGTGATTTCCGGAGGGAATGAGGATGAAGGCTTGGATGGACCGTCCCACCGGATCACTCTTGTCCAGTTTGGAAAGCGCGTCGATGAAGACATCGATCCCTTTGTTCCGGTACTCGTACCGTCCGCCGATACCAATCAGGATGGCATCCTTCGGGACTTCTTCACCGGACATGGCTGTGGCTACTTCCAAGAGTTTCCGACGGGCTGCGACGCGCTTATCATTATATTCCGCGTCCGACGCGGGTGTAAAGCTGTCCTCGAATCCGTTGGGCGTCACGACAGTAACTTCCCGTTTCAGAAAATGGGCGCATTCCTTAGCAGTGATTTCGCTGACCGTCGTGAAGGCATCGGCCTTCCCGGCGGAAATTTTCTCGATGGAATGCCGGGCTACCACACCCAATTGCCTTGCCTTTTCATCTCCGTCGTACAAATCCATCGCATCATAAAGAGGCAGGTTGTTTCCGGCCAGGCATCGACCGATCACGGTAGCATGGGTCGTCAAGACCGTGGCGATCGGAAGTTTTGTTTCCTCCAGATAGAGCAGACCCGCGCCGGCCTGCCATTCGTGGAATTGTGCCACGACCTTGTCAGAGGCCATCAGATTGAATTTGTAGAAGCTCTCGATCGCGCGCCCGGCCGCATAACCGAAAAGGACGTTCTCCTTGTAGTCCCAGTTGCCGGTGAGCGAGTCCACGCCATGCTTAACCCAGAGTTCCGACAGGATTTCATTCTGCTGGGTCAGGTACTGCTTGAAATTAACCAGGATGGCGATCGGATTGCCCGGAACATTCCACTTCCCGATCCGAAGACTGATCCCTTCCGAGGCGGCTTGAGCCCTCCACTGGCTGTAGAGATGCTCATCTTCGATGAAATCGGGATTGGTTTCCGTATCCATCCATACATCCGGACCGATCAGTATGTGATGCTTGTGCAGTTGGGTTTTCAAATACAGGGATTTTGTCGCGATAACGGTATAGATGCCACCGATTTTGTTGCAGACTTCCCAGCTGACTTCGAACAAATAGTCCGGATTGATAAGATTTTTTGTCATTTATTTCTTTTTCTTTTTTGAAGACTTTCCGGCGACAGGCTTGGTGGCCGCTCTGCGGACAGGGGGCCGAACGGGAGGCTGCTCCGCCTCCGGTTTCAAAGCGGTTGCCTGGGGGAAAGACGAGACGGCGACGGCATCGTCGATTCGGAGGATGAAGTCGCTCAGCACATTCATGTAATTGATGAAGGCTTCGTAAGGGGTATTATATGGATTGAAACGATTGTGCACTTCTCCGTCGGAGAAGAATTTCGTACACATGTAGTAGAAATGATCGCTCTCCTGCAAGCGGCCGAAATCGGACCATAGGACCGGGTCGTCCATCAGAGAGAGTTTCTCAATTTGGGCGTAGAGCTTGTTGAAAGCGTCCTGTTGGAGCTCGTTTCCGAGCCAGGCGGACACATCCCGCTCTTCATCCGCCCAGGAGATCGCGTCGGGGACCTCAAGCGGAGCGATGGCTTTGTGCTTCTTGGCGACCTGGGTCGGGGTCAGGAATTCGAAGGATCCGTCCTTCAGAACCACCTCGGGAAGAAACCGCATGAAATCGAAGATTCCGGACGCCGCGCTCTGATGCTCTCCGAAGGTTTCATAATCCATAAAGAGGTTGATCACGTCTCCATCGAAGGATTTCAGCCAGGAAAGATATTTCTCCCCGGTCAGCGGCCAGTCCTTCCAGCTCTTGTCGGAAAAGCGGAAAGCAATATCGTCGCTGAGCGAATAATTTCGGAGCAGCAGCTTGAGCTTCGGCTGCACGTCGTTGGAATAGAGATAGCCCGAGCTCCTCCATCCGAGAATGTGGCGAGCGCCTTCAGCGAGCATGACTTTGAAGCCCAGGTCGTAGACCTGTCTGCCGATGGCATCCGAATAGATCAATTCGGTGTTCCGGAACGCGGTCGGGGAAACCCCGAAATACTGTTCGACGGCATGAGCATGCTTCAGAACCTGATGCTTGAACTCCGCTTCGCTCGCCAGGGACGCCAGCGAATGGTAGTAGGTCTCGCAGAGGAATTCCACCGAACCCGTCGCCGCAAGTTTACGAAAACTGTCGATCACTTCGGGAGCGTACCGGTCGAACTGCTCCAGCGCGGTGCCGGTGATCGAGAAAGCGACCTTGAATACGCCTTTGTTGCGCTTGATGACATTCAGCAGCAACTTGTTCATAGGAAGGTAGCAATGCTGGGCGATGCGTTTGAGGATCGTCCTGTCGGCGAAATCATCGTAGTAATGAGAGTCCTTGCCGATGTCAAAGAATCGGTACAATCTCAGCCGATTGGGCTGATGGACTTGGAAATACAGACAGATGCTCTTTTTCATGGCTATACCCTATTTTTCGTTTACGACAGTTTCATATATATTCTTCAGCTTGGCGGCTGCATTGTTCCACTTCAGCTGGTTGACCTCTTCGAAGCCGCAGCGGGCGGAGAACGCGGACAATGCCGGATAGTTCAGGAGGGCGTAGATATCGTCCGCCATGGCATCCACATCCCAGAAGTCCACCTTGAAGGCATACCTCAGCACTTCGGAAGCCCCCGACTGGTTGGAGATGATAGCGGGTACGTTCGAACGCATCGCTTCCAGCGGAGAGATTCCGAACGGTTCGGAAACGGAAGGCATGATGTACACATCCGAAAGCGCGAACATCTTCTGCACATCCGTGCCACGCAGGAATCCGGTGAAGTGGAAACGGTCGGAAATACCCAGGCGCGCCACCTGCCGAATGCAGCGGTTCATCATGTCTCCACTGCCTGCCATGACGAAGCGAACATGTTTTGTCCGCTTCAAAACCTTGGCTGCCGCCTCGATGAAATATTCAGGACCTTTCTGAAACGTGATCCGTCCAAGGAAGGTCACGACCTTGTCGCGAACCCCTCTTTCGACCGTAAGGTCCTCCCGGCCGCTGAAATCCACCGCATTGTGGACGGTGATCACCTTGTCGGGCGAGATCTCGTAACGGTTGATGACGATGTTCCGTGTGAAGTCGCTCACGGCGACTACCCGGTCGGCGGCCATCATGCCCCGGCGCTCGATGTCATAGACACGGTCGTCGATTTGCTCAACGGTTCCCCGATCGAAGGAAGTTGCATGCACATGCACGACCAGCGGCTTCCCGGTCAGCTCCTTGGCTGCGATGCCCGCCATATAGGTCAGCCAGTCATGGGCGTGGATGACATCGAATTCGTTCTTGCGTTCTTGCGCGATGGTTCCGCCCACCATGGCGTAGCGGGCGACTTCCTCTAAGAGATTCGATCCGTAGCGGCCTGAGAACTGGAATTTTTCCCCGATCTGCTTCGAGAAAGCGATTTCCTGAAGGCGGGTCTCGCTCTCGACCATTTCCTTGTATTCCTCGGGATTAACGTAGGGAACCAGGCTGGACTGAACACGGAGCATCTTGACCCGGTCCAAGAATTCATCGACGGAAGCGCTGACATTTTTCACGGAGACATCGCTTGCGTTGATGATCTCAGCCGCGCTCTGATCCTCATCACCGGAGGCGGAGGGCATTACGAACAGGGTCTGTACCCCATTGACCGCCAGCCCTTTGACAATACCGTAGCAGGCCGTTCCCAAACCGCCTGCGATATGGGGAGGAAACTCCCAACCGAACATCAAGACTCTCATAAGGCTTCTCTCCTCATTTTCCGTATCAGGTAATCGACATGCAGCAAGGCAGCAGTACTCAACGCGGAAGCGATCGCTCCGTGGGGCTCATGAGGCGGGTCTCCGTCGTACAGTTCGGAGAACGCCCCGACACCGTGCTTGCTCAGATCGTCGAAGAATCCTTCCGTCAGCCATTCCGCCCTCTTCAGGAAGGCCTCCCCGTTGAAGCGGAACTGAATGTCAACATACGGAGCAAGCAGCCAGGGCCGGGTGCTGCCGTTGTGGTAGGCCAGATCCCGCTCGCGCTGACTGCCCTCGTAAACGCCTTTGTATTCCGGCTGACGGGGGGACAGGGTGCGGATTCCGCGGCTGGTGACCAGTTCGTTTTTGATGATATGGATTACGGATTGGGCGATTTCGTCATCCACGGGGCGGTAGTCCCCAATCAGGGCGAACATCATGTTCGGCCTGACTTCCAGATGCTGCCCCGCATTGTCCACATAGTCGGCGAGCGTTCCTTTTTCCTCGTTCCAGAACATTTTCCGGTAATTATCTTGGATCAAATCCCGAATATGCGACCACTTCGCGATGAAACCGGGCTCCGTCTCCCCGAAGGCGGCTTCCATTTCCAGGGCGAAACAGACGGAATTGTACCAAAAGGCATTGGTCTCGACCTGGTAGCCGGCTCGTTCCGTCACCGGATAGCCGTCGATGTAAGCGTTCATCCAGGAAAGGGCCCATCTCGGAAACTGTGCCCAAAGAAGGCCGTTCGGCTGCATGGTCACTTCCTTGCGCTGTCCCGGTAGATAACTCTCGAGCACCTGCCTGACGACTTCCCCGTATTTCTTCCAGACCTGCTTCGGATCGGCCCCGAAACGGATGTACTCCTGGAGCACGATGGAGAGGAGCAGGGGTGATTCCACTTGGGTGGTTCTCCGGTAAAACCGTTCCTCGTTGTCTTCAATCAAATTGTCCAGGACTTCCTCGAACACTGCCTTGTCGCCAGTGGCATAGAGGGTCAGTCCCGGCAGAGAAAGCAACGTTTCCCGGAGAAGTCCGGTGAAAAGCCAGGAGAAGCCGGCCGTGATCATCTTGCGATGGTTCCGGTCCTGTACGAGGATATCGGCCCAGTGAAGCAGTTGATCATACTGATCGGTGATGACCCCCATCTTCTGTACCGTGGTGTTGAATTTTCGTTTCAGCTGTCTGGGAGGCTCCTCTTCGACACTGCCGGAAAAGACAATCGAGTTGCCGGGAAAAAGATCGACACCGAAATGTCCCGGCACAAACAGATCCTCCTTGCAGGCGAACCCGCGACGGGCTTCATCCGAATAGGTGATACCTTTATACCAAGACGGATCCGGGCAGAAGATCACTTCTTTGGTGTTGAACTGCATGTTCAGTTCCGGAAAACCGTGGTAGAGGCAAAATGCCATGCCGTTGGGCACTTCCCATCCTTCCGTCCGGGCTTGGCTGTTCTCGCCGGTCAGGGAATGAATATCGCGGAAAGCCAAGAAGGGACGGAGTATCAGCTTCACCTTGGAGGGGGCTTCTACGATCTCGTATTTGATCAGCACTTGATCCGAATCCGGAACCAGCAGGATGCTCTTGACAAAGAGAATCTCCCCTACCCGGTAGGTAATCTGGGGAATCGGGTCGGCAGCGAAGTCAACGATGTACTTGTGACCGCGGGGCTCATAGATGTCGTCGTAGTAATGGATGCCCAGATTGAACTGCTTTCCGTTCATGATCAAACTTTCGTCGAGAGAAGAAAGCAGCAGGTGCTTTCTGCCGCCGAATCCGTCCACCGGAACGGAAAGCAGACCGTGGTAGCGCCGTGTGTTGCAGGTCACGATAGAGGTGTTGCAATAGGCTCCGGTTTTGTTGGCGCAGATGATTTCCCTCTTCAGGGAATAGGAGAGGTTCACCAGCTCAGACTTGTTGAATTTCAGGAATGCCATCTTCAATCTGTTATTTTGAACTACATTTTTTCAATACCAGGGCGCAGCGGCTTGGAAGATAGAGACGCAAGATCCCGTCTTGCGTGACATAACGCACATCATCATCCAGCCTTGAAAAGCCATCGAATTTCTTGTCATCCGAATCCAAGATCTTGGTATAAGCTCCCGAAGGAGCGGGAAAACCATAATCGGAGAAGGAGCCGGTAGGGTTAAAATTCAGGGCAAAGATACAATTTTTGCGGATGAATATCAAGATATTCTTCTCTTCGTCCGCCCGGAGCAATTCCGGTTTTCCGGTGAAGATTTTCTCCCGCTTCGCGAGATGGATCATCGCGATGTCGAAGTTCTGCAAATCCCGATAGCGGAGGTAGTCCGGTTCCGCCAACGACCACTGGCGACGCGCATGCTCAAAACTCCAACCGTTTCCCTCGCGCGGGAAGTCGATCCATTCCGGATGTCCGAATTCGTTTCCCATGAAGTTCAGGTAGCCGTTCCCGGCCGTCGCGAGCGTCACCAACCGGATCAGCTTGTGGAGCGCGATCCCCCGGTCTACAACCAGATTACGAGACTCCTTGTTCATGGAAAAATACATCTCCTTGTCCATCAAACGGAAGATGATCGTCTTATCCCCTACCAGCGCTTGGTCGTGGCACTCGGCGTAGCTGATCGTCTTCTCGTCCTCCCGTTTATTCGTCAACTCGTACCACATTTCCCCGGGGCTCCACTGCTCGTCGCTCTTTTCCTTGATCCATTTAATCCAGTGGTCCGCGATCCCCATCGCCATACGGAAGTCAAATCCGATGCCCCCCTTCGCGAACGGAGCGGCCAGCCCCGCCATCCCGCTCACGTCCTCCGCAATCGTGATCGCGCGGGGATTGACTTCCTTGATCAGTTGGTTCGCCAGCGCCAGGTAGACGACGGCATTCTCGTCCACCCCGGCGTCGAAATACACGTCGTAGCCGATGAAATCAGTCCCCAGCCCGTGATCCCAATAAAGCATGCTGGTAACCCCGTCGAAGCGGAAACCGTCGAGATGATATTCCTCCAGCCAGAACTTGCAGTTGCTGAGCAAGAAGCGAACGACCTCATCCTTTCCGTAGTCGAAACAGCGCGATCCCCAGGCGGGATGGTGCCCCTGCGCGCCCGGGTAGAAGTACAAGTCGTCGCGGCCGTCAAAACGACTCAAGCCTTCATTCTCATTGTCCACACTGTGCGAATGCACGAGGTCCATCACCACGGCGATACCCATTCCGTGCGCCTCATCCACCAACCGTTTGAACTCTTCCGGGGTGCCGAACCGGGAACTCAGCGCAAAGAAATTCGAGACCTGGTAGCCGAAGGATCCGTAGTAGGGATGCTCCTGAAGGGCCATGATCTGGATGGTGTCGTACCCGAGTTTCTTCACCCGGGGCAGGATATTTTCCCGGAACTCATTGAAGGAAGACACCTTCCGTTCTTCGGAACTCATTCCGATGTGGCATTCGTAGATCAAGGGGTGCGGCCGTGAAAGCCGCTTTCCGGCCGTTGTTCCGTCGCCTGTCCAGGGGTTTTTCCAGGAATATGCCTCTTCGGGATCCCATACCTGGGCGCTGAAAACCTTCGTCACGGGATCTTGAACCAGACGGGTACAATAGGAGGGGATCCGCTCGCCGCCTCCGCCCGGCCATTCGATGAAGAACTTATAGAGCAGGCCGTGATGGAGAAAAAATTTGTCCAAGCGAAGCTCCCAGTTGCCGTAGCCCACCGGTTTGAGGGCGTATGCGGTGGTCCGCTTCCAATTGTTGAACTCTCCGATGAGGAAGATCCGGTTGGCGTTCGGAGCCCATTCGCGAAGAACCCAGGATCCGTCCTCCTCCTTATGAAGACCGTAGTACAGATGGTTGTTGATGTGATCCGAAAGCCTCTCCTCCGGGGCGGCCGCTGATCTTCCGGTCAATTTGTCCCGGAACGCCAAAATCCGGCGGTGCCGGCCATCGATGACCTCCTTGTAAGGTTCCAGCAAGGGATCCAGTTTGTAAATCTTCTTCATCGGCATGTCGTTATCAATGTAAAAGTATGAATATTTCCCTTCTTGCGCAAGCGCGTCCGGCCGGTCTTCCCGGGACAATCCGGTGAAAGGGGCCCCGGATTATTCCGGCAAATCCGCCGGCCGGAGAAACCCCTCCCGCAGGTGGCGGATAAAGCCGTCTGCGAAGCGGACTTCAAAGGTGGAAAACTCCCGGTTCGCCCCGACGATCATGCCCTCCCCGAAAAGGTTGTGCGCCACCGTGTCGCCGACTTTGAAGCGGGAGGCATATTCCGCCCGCTCGGCAGCGAATCCATCAGCGTCCGATGCAGGATCATCGAAACGGGCCCGGAAGGACTCCTCGTCCAGCACATGCATCAGGTTCCGGGTTCCCTTCCAGAGTTCTTCAGGCACGAAACCCTCCGTGACAAACATGTTCCGCTTGATTTCCGTCAGAAAGCGGGAGGGATATTTGTTCATCTTCGTCGAAATGTTGAATCCTTCGCTTTCCGTCAGAAACAACGCCTTCCGGGCCCGGGTGATCGCCACATACATCAACCGGCGCTCCTCTTCCTCCCCGTTCTTTTTGTATTCGCGGATCGTCCGCATGTTCGGGAAGATTCCTTCGCTCAGCCCTATAATGAACACATAAGGGAACTCCAGCCCCTTGGCCTGGTGAATCGTCATCAACTTTACGGTCGGGGTATCCTTCCGGTAGTCCTGATTCGTATAGAGCGCGATGTCTTGCAGGTATCCGGCGAGCGTGACTTCATCCTCGGAACGGGTACTTTCGTAAAAGCGGACGCTCTGCAGCAGTTCGTCCACATTCTCCAGACGGTCTTCGTCCTGGTCCTCGCGCAGCATCCGCTTGAGGCCGCTTCTGTCCAGCACCCGATTCAGCAGGTCGGACAGCCGGGCGGACTTTCCGTACCGCGCGCAGTCCTCAATCAAATCCACGAATTCCGATGCTCCGGGTTTGCCCAGCGCGGAGGTTCCCCTGTGGCGCTTCAAAGCATGGTACAAGCTCAGATTATCCTCCGAAGCGCGCGCTTTGAGATCTTCCAGAAATTTCCGGCCCAACCTTCGGGGCGGGACATTGACGATGCGTTCGAAAGCCAGATCGTTTTCCGGATCGTTCACCAGCCGGAGGTAACTGAGGACGTCCTTGATTTCCTTCCGCTCGAAGAAGCGGGTGCCGCCCCAGATGGTGTAGGGAATCCGGGCGTTCAACAGTTCCTGTTCGACCGCCCGGGACTGGAAGGATGCCCGATAGAGAAGGGCGATATCGCTCGGCCGGGCGCCTCCATCCGTCAGCAGCCGGATCTGCTTCACAACCCATTCCATTTCCTCCGCCTCGGTCTTGCCGTGGAAGTGGATCACTGCCCTTCCCTCATGCTTCCGGGTGAACAGATCCTTCGGAACGCGGTTCTTGTTGTGGGCGATCACGGAATTGGCAACGTCCAAAATCTTCGGGGTGGAACGATAGTTCTCGTCAAGGATTATGTCCTTGTCCCGCGCGAACTGCACGAAGCGTTCCGGCTTCGCCCCGCGCCACTCGTAGATCGCCTGGTCGGGATCGCCCACCACGAAGAGATTCCGATGCCCCGCCGCCAGTTTCTCGATGATCTGCCAGTTGTCGAGGTTGCAGTCCTGGGCCTCATCCACCATGATGTAATTGAGCCGGTTCTGCCAATACTCCCGCGCGTCGGAGAAGCGATCGAGAATATAATTGGTGAAGTTCTCGAGGTCGGAAAAGTCCAGCGCGTAGTTCTTCATCTGCCGGTGAATGTAGTTGGCCAGATTAGATTTCAGCATCTCATCAGACCACTTGACTTCCGGCAGCATATAGGTCGTGATGTAATCATTCAGCGATTTTTCCACGGAGATTCCGCCCAGAAATTCCTTAACCGTCTTCTCGGTCCGTTTGAGCCCCAGTTCATCCATACACTGTTTGGCGACGGACTTGGCATCCTCTTCGTCCAGAATGGTGAAGGTCTTCGGAAATCCCAGGCGATGGATTTCCTTCCGGAGGAATTTCACGCAAAAGGCGTCGATCGTGCATACGAAGTCGTTGTAGTCCCCGCTGCGAACCATAGCGGCGATCCGCTGCCGCATCTCGGCGGCAGCTTTGTTCGTAAAGGTCAGGCAAAGGATGTTCGCCGGGTCGATGCCCAGCACGTTCACCAAGTAGGCGTAGCGGTAGGTAAGCGCCTTGGTCTTGCCGGTTCCGGCTCCGGCGATCACCCTGACGCGGCCTTCGGTAGAGGTCACGGCATCGGCCTGCCGACCGTTCAAATCCTGTAGAGGCTCCCAATTCATATTTTGTAAAATTAACAAAATTATTCTGTTATCGTTTTGCCCTTTCGGAATATTTGTCTAAATTTGCACACTTTGTCCGAACGAAAAAGTACGTTTATTTTTATTCACAAAATTTTTTACAAAATGGCTGAATATCTTCAAGCTGAGAAAAAGCAAGAGATTTTCGCTAAGTACGGGAAGTCTAATACAGACACCGGCTCGCCTGAGAGTCAAGTTGCTTTATTTTCCTACCGTATCAATCACCTCACGGAACACGTGAAGAAGAACAAGAAAGACATCGTTACCCGTCGCTCCCTTCTCCGTCTCGTAGGTAAAAGACGTCGGCTCCTGGACTATCTCCAGAAGATTGACATTGAGAGATACAGAAACATCGTCAAGGAGCTGGGGCTCCGTCGATAATCCGATACGAAAGGAATATGCAAGGGATCGGCCGCCGATTGTGCTGCCATCCCTTTTTTTGAACCAAGATGCGTGACCTTGCGTGACAGACTTGGATAAGACGCGGTAAAAAAAGTATAATGAACATCATCAACAAGAAAATCGAATTGCCCGATGGTCGGGTAATCGAAATTGAAACCGGAAAAGTTGCCAAGCAGGCAGACGGTTCAGCAGTAATCCGGATGGGAAATACCATGCTCCTCGCCACAGTGACCTGTGCCAAGGAAGTTGACGAAAACACCGATTTCCTTCCCCTCCAGGTAGACTACAGGGAAAAGTATTATTCCGCAGGGCGTTTCCCCGGCGGATTCTTGAAACGGGAAGGCAGGCCCTCCGACTACGAGGTGCTGATCTCCAGACTGATCGACCGGGCGCTGCGCCCGTTGTTCCCCGAAGACTTCCACCTCGCAGTCTTTGTGAACGTGTGGTTGATCAGCGCGGAGAAGGACATCCAGCCTGACGCGCTCGCCGGGCTCGCGGCATCCTCCGCCCTGGCCGCCAGCGACCTTCCGTTCCTCGGACCGATTTCCGAAGTCCGGGTCGCCCGGATCAACGGGACATTCAAGATCAATCCGAATTTTTCCGAAATGGAGCAAGCCGACCTCGACTTGATTGTCGCCGCCACGGAGGAGAACATCATGATGGTCGAGGGTGAAATGAACGAGGTCTCTGAAGAGGTCATGCTGAATGCGATCAAGGCCGCTCACGAAGCGATCAAGCCCATGTGCCGCATCCAGAAAGAACTCAACAAGGAACTCGGCAAGGATGTCAAGCGGGAGTATCCGCGTGATGAAGAAAACGAAGATATCAAACAGAAGGTTCACGATTTCTGCTACGACAAATGCTATGCGCTGGCCAAGTCCGCCAAGCCGAAACACGAGCGTGAGGACGGCTTCGAAGACATCAAGAAGGCGTGCATCGAATCCCTCGGCTTGACCGAGGAAGAGCAGGCGGAAAAGGCGCTGATGATCAGCCGCTATTTCGGACACGAGCAGCGGGAAGCCCTGCGCAACCTCGTGCTCGATGAAGGCCTGCGGATTGACGGCCGCCAGACAACGGAAGTCCGCCCGATCTGGTGCGATGTGGACTGGCTGCCCTGCGCCCACGGTTCCGCCATCTTCACGCGCGGAGAAACCCAGGCACTGGCTACTGTAAGCCTCGGCACCAAGATGGACATGAAGGAAATGGATGAAGTGCTCATTCAGGACGACCAGCAGTTTGTCCTGCACTACAACTTCCCTCCGTTCTCAACAGGAGAGGCCAAATCACAGCGGGGCGTGGGGCACCGAGAAATCGGCCATGGCAATCTTGCCATGCGCGCCCTCAAGGCTGTCATGCCCAAGGCTCCCGAATTCCCGTACGCCGTACGTGTGGTATCCGACATCCTCGAATCCAACGGTTCTTCTTCCCAGGCTTCCATCTGCGGAGGCTGCCTCGCCCTCATGGACGCAGGTGTTAAGATCCGCAAACCGGTGGCCGGTGTCGCCATGGGACTCATCACCGATGCGACCCGTCCCAACGAACGTTATGCGATCTTGACGGATATCCTTGGCGACGAGGATCACCTCGGGGACATGGACTTCAAGGTGGCCGGGACCAAGGACGGAATCACGGCGACCCAGATGGACATCAAGGTGGACGGACTTTCCTACGAAGTGCTCGAAAAGGCTCTCGCGCAAGCACATGAAGGCAGAATGCACATCATGGGCGAAATGATGAAGGCGATCGACCGACCGCGCGAAGACTACAAACCCTTCGTACCCCGGATTCTCTCCTTCGAAATCCCGAAAGACTTCATCGGAGCCGTCATCGGCAAGGGCGGCGAAATCATCCAGAAGATCCAGGCCGAAACCGGCGCCGTCATCAACATCGACGAGGTGGATGGCAAGGGCATCGTGGACATCGCGACGAACGATGCGGAAGCGATGCAAAAAGCCTATGAATGGATCCAGAACATCTGCGCTGTTCCCGAGGTCGGCGAGGTCTATCACGGCAAGGTCGTTTCCATCTTGGAATTCGGCGCTTTCGTGGAGATCCTCCCCGGGAAAGAAGGCCTGCTGCACGTATCCGAAATCGCATGGGGGAAGACCGAGAATGTCTCAGACGTGCTGCACGAAGGAGATGAGGTCGATGTAAAACTGCTGGAAATCGATGAGAAGACCGGCAAGATGCGTCTTTCCATGCGAGCGCTGGCCGCGAAGCCGGAAGGCTATGTCGAACCGGAACGTCGTCCAAGAGGCGGCCGCAACGACCATAGGGGCGGACGCGACGACCGCAGGGGCGGGCGCGATGACCACAGGGGCGGCCGCAACGACCACAGAGGCGGACGTGACGACCGCAGGGGATCCAGAAGGTCCTACGGCCCGAAGAGCGACAACCCGAGGCATTCCGAAAACACCGGAAACTACGGCGGGCACGACGGAGGAAACGACGAACTGTTTTAGCGCATCAGTGCTTCGTAAAAGATAACCGTCTCCATTCTACGTGCACTCAGCGACATTTCAGGCCAGAGACGTCACAATTGTACGGTGATTTCCTGACCTTCATACGGAACCTCCAGGCCTTCCGGTATCCGATCGGGGTCGTACCCAACCGGATGGTCGGCATCGATGACCGTGACCCGGAAAACACGATTTTGGATCTTTCCGGGGAAATCGCCCCTGCAAGCCGAAACGGTCAGCTTGCGGCTCGCATCGTCCCAACGGAATCCGATTTCGGAGAAGGCGCCGTTTTCATATTCATAGGTCAACCCGTCATCTTCGTAGAGCGTGAAGTTGCCGTCCGCTCCGGCATACACAAACAGATCGATCCGGTCGGCGGGCTTCTCGTCCGACCATTGGATTTCCGGACCAAAGGGAAGGATCGACCCTGCGCGCACGTACAAAGGCATCCGCGCATAGGGGGCGTCCACTTCAAGGCGTTGTCCGCCAAGAATCAGCCGTCCGTCGTAGAAGTCGTACCAGGAAGCCCCTTCCGGGAAATAGACGGAACGGGAGCGGGCCTGGTATTCCGAAACCGGACAGGGCATCAGCGCCGGTCCGAACATCCACTGGTCGTCGATCTTCCGCACCGCGCGGTCCTCCGGAAAATCCATCACAAGCCCCCGCATAAGGGTGTAGTCCTCCCGGTTCACCCGCCCGGCAAGAGCATAGAGATAGGGCATCAACCGGTAGCGCAGCTTGATGTACCAAAGGATGCTTGAATATGTTTCCGTACCCTCGGGCGCGAGATTCCAGAGTTCCCGGGCCGGCCATTGACCATGGGTGCGGAAAATGGGAACGAAGGTACCGAACTGATGCCAGCGGGTGTTCAGCTCCCGCCATTCCTCCAGATCGGGCGTCACTTCCCCGGTGCTCTGATAGATCGACATGGCCCTTGAAAAACGGCTTTGGACGGAAAATCCTCCGTTGTCCATGCCCCAATACGGAATCCCGCTCATGGAGTAACCGATCCCCGCCGCCATCTGGGCGCGCATGTCGAGCCAGGTCGTGCCGATGTCTCCGCTCCAGGAAGCAGTCGAGTAGCGCTGAAGCCCGGCATACCCGCTCCGGGTCAACTGAAAGACCCTCCGGTTCGGTAAAACGCTTCGCTGTCCCTCGTAGATCGCCTGCGCGTTGACCAACGCATAGGCGTTCATATACTCCGTAGAAGGGCCGAGAGCGGTCGGGGTCGTCAGCGCCTTCTGGTATTCCATCGGCTGGCAGTCACGGAGGTTCGGTTCACTGGCATCCATCCACCAAGCATCGATCCGGTGTCCGTATTTTGTGTAGAGACAGCTGTCCATCTGTTTCCAGAACAATTTCCGGCCGTCGGCGGAATAGGCGTCATAGAAGGATTGGAGATGTCCCAGGAAGTCCCTCAAACTGTCTTTCACGGCCTGCGGATAGATGAATCCCCGGTCGTACAGTTCCCGGAAATTGGCGGTGTTGGTGTAAAATTTCGGCCACACGCTGATCATGTAGCGACCGTGGAGCTTGTGGATGTCGTCAAGCATACGGTCCGGATCCGGGAACCGGCTCTTCTCGAAAGCATGGCTTCCCCACTCATCCTCCTTCCAGTACTGCCAGTCTTGAACGATGTTGTCCACGGGGATGCGCCGGTCTCGGAATTCCCGCAAAGTCGAGACAATCTCGTCCTGGGTCCGGTAGCGTTCCCGGCTCTGCCAGAAGCCATGCGCCCATTTGGGCATGACGGGAGCCTTGCCGGTCAGACGCCGGTAACCGCCGATCACGTCGTCCATGGTTTCGCCGCCGATGAAGTAATAGTCCATCTCGTCGGCCATTTCGGTCCAGAAAGAGAGTCTTTGTCGTTCCTCGGGCGTCTGTGGCTCAGCGACCCGGAGACCCAGGTAAGCCGTGCCTCCGTCCGGATCCCAGTCGACCCGGATCGGAGTCTTCTCGCCTTTCTCCAGACGGACGGTGAATTTGAAGGAATTGGGATTCCAAGACGGACGCCAACGCTCGGACACGACTTCCTCGCCGCCGATGGTGACTTTCTGAAAACCTGCGTAATACAGAATAAATTGATAATCATCGGTTTTGGGGGCCTCTAAAGCGCCTTCATAGGTGATCTTCGACCCTTGCAGGCGCATCTTCGGGAGGTTCTCCAAGGACCATTCCGTTTCAAAATACAGCGAGTCTTCCTGACGGATGACAGGGTCGCCTTGGCGGGGAGTATAGGTCCCCGTCAAGGAGCCTTCCCGACCGTCCTTGTCGTAGAGTTTGAAGATCTCTCCCAGCTGCCGATACGGGGCGGGGTTGCCCCAGCGGCTGATGGCATACGTGTCCCAAAGGAGGCCGTAAGCTTTGCTGCTGACAATGAAAGGCACTGAAATCTTCGTGTTGTACTGGAACAACTCTTCGTTCAACCCTTTGTGATCGAGTTCAAGGGACTGCTGCTGCCCGAGTCCGTAGAAAGATTCGTCTTCGGGGCTCTCGAACAGCGTCCGCCACGACCAGCCCTTTCGCCCTTCGACTTCGATCGGGGTGAAGGTCTTCCCGTTCCGGGATTCCACGAGCCAAGTACGGCCGTCCGGTGCCGAAAAGACGATGCGTCCGTCTCGGGCGATCCGGGCCTCCACCTTCGAAGTGGACAGGATCACTTCACGCCCCCTCTCGCTTACCGTGAATGAAGGAGCGCCCTGCTGCGGGACAATCATGAGGCTTTCCTTGTCGGGGAAGGCTGCGTCCGGGGTCGCTTCGACTCGGATGATGTATTCGTCAATAACCGACAGGCGGATGCGGGAAGCCGGGGTTTCCCCGGCGCGCGCATGCGTCTGCGGAAACACGATGACTCCGTTACTCGTCGTCTCGTATGTTGCGGGGCCGCAGGAGATCGCGACCAAGGCGGCCGAAAACACAAGACATGCAGAAATAATTTTCATATTTTGGTTTGTTACGTTAAATTGGTTAAAGATACTTAATTTCAATCTGCCATCGAAACACCCGTGATGATTCCGCGACCATGTGTTCCGACATAAACACGTCCATACTCCTGCATGTCGCCGGTAATGTGCAGGACAAGACCATACTGATGGAGATCATCGTTGATCCGGATCCATGTGCGCGCGCAATCATCAGACCGAAAAAAACCATACACCCCGTTGACCACGCCGATCAAGTACAGCGAGGGATAATCTTTGGCGGTCCTACCCTTTCCAAAGCCGAAAGCATAGATTGTGGACACCTTGTCAAGCCTCCTGAACGGAAAGGCGCCATACCTCTCGCTATGGTACAAACCATCGTACGCAGCAATCCAGAGGTCTCGTTCCCGGTCAGGTGCACTATATACTCGATCTTGACCTCCTCTGCTATCGCCACGGGACTGACGAATCGATAACATCCTTCCGGCAAACCGGTTTTGAACAGTAAGATGCAAGCTATCTGCCGTAAAGGTTCTGCCTCCGTCGAGACTGGAATATAAGACTTCGTTGACGGCATCCACTGCATAGAAAAGAGTCGGATTAACTTTATCTGCAACGACTCGGATGCCGACCGGAAGGCCGGAACAGGGGATCCATCCGGATCCTTTGTCCGTTGTAAGATACGCATCAGCCCGCTCAGGAGTCCAGATCCAGGAAGCGCCGTCTGAGCTTACGGCAATGTGTCCGTTCCGCGCCTGATCGAATGGAAGGCTTTCACAAGGAGACCACGTGATGCCTCCGTCTTCCGAATAGGAAATCGTCTTCGCACCGGGCTGACTTCCGAACAGGGTTCCGACCCGTACCACAATTTCTGGCTTTTCCCAGGCGCAGGATATTCCGTTGGTATTGCCAAAATGCGGGTTCGAATGACTGCCCAGTGGATCGGTTTTCGTAATGTCAAAATGGGTAAAACCGCCGTAATCTCCGATTCCGGAAAGAAGGCGGGGACCGCTCGGCGGAGAGCAGAGTTCCAATGGAACCGTTTCTTCGACTCCTTTGGCCATCAACTGCCATACAACCGTATCATTTTTCTCAAGATGCGACAGATTAAACGTTTCCCAGCCACCGAAACCTGTCGTAAAGATCGCATGGTCACTATCGAAGGGGTCAATTTCAACGTCAAACATCCAATGGAGCGGTGCAACATCGACATAACGAGAAAGAGACGAGTCGTATTTGTACTTCCCGGAAAAGACGCCTTTCCAGTTTGAGCCACCATCAATGCTGCGGAATAATTCGTCTTGGGTATATCCGTGCTTTCCGCTCAAACTATGAGTGCTGGCGATCAAATGGGATGGATTCCGAGCATCAACCGCGATGGCCGCGTATCCAAAGCCGGATTTTATACCTGATTCGATTTTGACGGGAGATATATCCGTCCAAATTGAAGAGGCGATATCGTAGCACCAGAGCGCTCCGTCACCCATCTGACTGGGACCGGGGCGGTCTCCGTAACTAATGTAGAGTTTTCGGTCGCCGGAAAGTACCATGTGAGTGGGAAGGTAGCCAGAAGGCTGGTTTTCCAGAGGTTGCCAAGTTGAGCCAGCGTCCCGGCTGCGATAGACGGCCGGCGTCCCGGGACATGATACGGCAACATAGATATCACCGCCATCAAAAACTTCGGTGATTACTCCGCTGCCCTGGTTACGAAAATCAGTCGATGAAACCGGAACCGGAAAAGAAGTGACCTGGTGCCAACTAAGACCTTTGTCAACGCTCCTCCAAAGGCCCTCATTCCGGGTACCCATAAAAATTTCATCGCTGTTGGAAGGATTCACCATCAAACGTTCCCCGTTACCCCGTCCGTCCATATTGCCACCCATGCTGAAGGGAACATCAACCCGCGAGAAACGGTAGCCGCCATCACGAGAATACAACACAGCGGTGGGCTTCTGGCCGACATAGGTGCCACATGCAATATAGACGTTGTGAGGGTCGGAAGGGTCGATTGCAATGCTCTCAACCCCTTGAAGATTGCTTTCAGAAAGGCTAACCCAGTCCAAAAGGGGCTCCCAGCAATCAGATCGACTGTTCCAGCGGTATGCGCCCCCCATATCCGTCCTGAGGTATCGAACTCCATCTACGAAAGGATGCATAATAATTCCATCCACGAAACCGCCTCCGACGATCGGAACACTGCTCCAATGATACGACTCAGAGGGAATATCAACAAGTCCAACCGTCTTGCTTTCCGCGCAGGAAACCACAACCATTACAGGAACGGCAAATAGGAATAATTGTTTTTTCATTGAGTGATAATTTGAAGGGTGCCACGCTGCTGTTCGTCAGAGGTGACGGACAAGACGGCGGAACCGGATTCATGCGTAGATTGCAGTAGAACCTGGGCCAAGCCGTTAAAAGTTCTGACTTCAAAAGTCCTGGATTCGGGATCTCCAGGTCGTTCCGCTTCGGTGAAAACAGGATCCCCGTTGCCCACGCCCAGAATTCGGACGGGACCGCTGACTTCTAGCCAGAGTCGCACCCCGGCAGTGGGGACGAATCTTCCTTTCTCATCAAGCACCCTCACCGTTACAACCGACACATCCCGGTTGTCTGCCGCAATTTGCGACCTGTCTGCGCTCACCTGTAAGGACTTAGGCTCACCGGCAGTCCAAACGGTCTCTTTCATCACAAGTTTGCCTCCGTTATATCCTCGAGCCTCCACCTGTCCGGGTTTGTAGCGAACATCCCAGGCAAGATGCCCGTTACAAGGCATTTTTTTTCGCTCGTATTTTCGTCCGCCGACCAAGAGTTGCACCTCTTCACAGTTGGAATAAACAATGACTTTAACACTGTCGCCTTCCACTTTCTCGAGATTCCAGTGCGGAAGAATATGGAGAACAGGCTCATCCGTCCACCAACTTTTCAGATACCAAGCTTCATCTTTCGGGAAACCACAGTAGTCAAGAATCCCGAACTGAGAGCCGGTTGCAGGATACCGCATTGGAGTAGCCTCTCCTCGGTAGTCGAAGCCAGTCCACCAGAAGACTCCTCCTAGGTATTCTCGTTCGTAGTAAAATTTCCAGCCTTTTTCTATTCCGTCACCGGGATTCTTATAATTCCCAGACATCATATGTCCATGACGGTAGTCATCGACATAGATGCCCCTCGTTCCACAGGCTGTTGTTTCTTCGGTACCGATGGCGCACCGTTCGGGATATTGGTCATGGTAGAGATCTGCAGGGTTCTGACGTACGTAGTTGTAACCTGCGACATCAGGGCTTATCACGATAAATCTGCCACCACTGGCAGCTGCCGTCATCATACGAGTCGGATCAAGACGGTGACAGATCTCCTTCATCGTTTTGACGATGCGATCTCCCTTGATGTTTCCTTCGATTCCCCATTCTTCGTTTCCGATACTCCATAGGATCACGGAAGGATGATTTCGATCCCTACGGATCATATTTGCAAGCACATCTGTTTGGGCGGGGTTTACGCCCATCAGCCTATTCTCGTCAATAACCAGGATCCCAAGTCGGTCGCATGCATCAAGAAGCTCGGGGGTCGGTGGATTGTGTGCAGTGCGGTAGGCGTTGCAACCCAGCCATTTTAACCTCTTCAAGCGATATTCCTGAAGAGCATCAGGAATGGCGCAACCCACACCCGCATGGTCTTGATGCATGTTGACCCCTTGTAGTTTTACGTTCCTCCCATTTAAAAAGAACCCCTTGTCGGGATCAAAGCGTACCGTGCGAATGCCTGTGACGGTATCGTAGGTGTCAATTACCTTTCCACCGGAAAGGATCTCAGTCCGAACCGTGTAAAGATAAGGATCGTCCAAGTCCCAAAGGTGCGCATGCGGCACAAAGATTTCGCTGACCTGCGTGTCCGCTGCCCGAGGCGCGAGTGCTTCCATAGAATAGGGCTGCGATTGCGAAACAACCGTACCTTCCCGATCCAGAAGGGTGTGACGGATAGAGTATGTCATAGGTATTCTTCCATCGTTCTCCACCTCGGTTTCGATCCGAAGGGTTGCAGAGCGGTCTTCATGGATTTCCGCAGAAACAAAAGTGCCGTCAGAAGCGACATGCAAAGGATCGGACTGAATCAGCCAGACATGACGGTAAATACCGGCTCCTTCGTAGAACCACCCCTCCTCAAGTGAAGCATCTGCTCGGACGGTCAACACATTGAGGGTGCCGTAATCGAGGTAATCAGCGATGTCATATTCTACGGTGGAATAGCCACTCTCATTCCTTCCGAGATAGAAACCGTTGCACCAGACTTTTGCATCCCTGAAGATCCCATCGAAACGCACGGACGTATGGTAGACGGAGTCCGCCGCAGGGATTACGAACGTCTTGCGATACCAGCCCACGGAAGAAGTCGGGAATTGGTCTCCCACTTCCTTGTATCCATGGCTGGCACTAGCTCTTGGATTGAAGGGAAGTCCGGTTGCCCAATCATGGGGCAGCGTCACGGCTGTCCAGGAGGAGTCGTTGAACGACAAGACATATGGTCCTCTACTATGAATGGACGCTGCTTTGGTGTAGTAGTTAAAATATTCCGTTGCGTCTCCAAAATCAGCCTTGTGCGAAGAAGCGTCGCCGAATGCAAACTTCCACCCCTCATCGAAGGATATTCTCTTCCGGGAATAGGAAGACTGGGAAACCAGCACAAGCAGAAGGCAGGACAAAAACAAGATCCGTTTCATCGCTTGAAGTTGTTAATCGTCAATAGCACCATGTACATGAAATTAGTTGTAAGACCCCCCATGCAGTATTCTCCTTCCTGCCATAGGAAAGGAAACTGCAGCAGTTCCGGCAGATCGGGTCGGATCAGGTTCGTCCCAGGTGCGACGCCGCCCGGCACATAGGACCAATCGGCGCGATTAACACCGTAGGCTTCTTTCATGGTTTCCGCACCTACACCGGTCACAAAAGAAGCCCTGTTGGCTCCGGGATGAAAGCCCAGAAGGTAATTGACTGCATTGTAGATATAGTCGGGATCAAAGAGGTCCGGATAGGACTCGTGCAAAAGGCTGTACTGAAAAGCAAGTGTCTGGGGTTCCCAAGAACCGCTGGAACGATTGCCTCGGTTTTCAGGAATGCCGTACGGAGTTCGCCGGGAAAGTTCCTGGAACTGTTCGACAACTGGAACAAGGGCTCTTCGGATGGCTTCGGAGAATTCCCCGTCGTCGATTGCTTTGTCAAAACGCCCAATGTACCAACCTGAATTGCCAATATGACGGATAAGATAGTCCCTGTTTTCTAGTACAAATTGCTTATAAGCATCGTCTCCAGTACTTAGATAGAGTTCAACTGCTGCAAACAGCTTGTTGCCCTTCACCCGTTCTCCGGATCCGTCCGTGATGCGGTACAAGGTCTGGGCTATATCCAAGCAACGAGCGGAAAGGGTATCGTTGAAATGCCTAAGCGCGCGGGAAACAGCAGCAAGTTGACCAGCAACAGACAATTCCCGAGAGGGGTTCTCTTCAGTGAAGACCCATCTGTCATCCCAACTTCCAAGATGTCCGTCCGTATGGGCACTCGCATCACCAAGATGAACGTATTGCCTGACCGTGGGACAGATGATGCCCCTATAAAGGCGACCGAGAGCATCCCAGCCTGCGACGATCGAGAGGGCGCCATTTTCAACTTGTTGAAGGATATCGTTCTTGCCGTCCGGCTGATGGATTTCCGTAATGCGGTTGACCTGATCGATGCTGGTCTCATCCCAATACGCGCCGAAATGCTCGAAGGCCAAAGCAAGCACATAGGATTCTCCGGCTTGGGATTCGATTCTCAGATCATAGTCCCCCGCATCGTGCCATCCACCGATGTCTAGTCCCGGAACACGGTCTCCAGGAGCGTACCGCGTCAGAGTAGAGGCACCCTGCGAATAACCATCAATGTGGTTAATATTTGTTTTAGCCATGACCGCATCATCACCGTGGCAGTAGTCATGCCATACCCTATACTTTTCGTTAACGCGCATATGGCACATCTGGATCGGAAGAAAATACTCTATCTCCGTTTGCCAGACACCCCGATCGAAGACATCATCAGCAATCCGGAAAACGACAGAGCGGCTGTTGTCGTATGCCACTTGATAGAGCCCCGGCTCGGACACCTCCGAGAAATCGAACTGGAGATAATGGTAGCGGAGGAAATCACCCCAATCCCGTGCGGGAGCCTCCTTGACCTTAACTTCACCTTCCGCTTCAATCCGATATAAAACCGGCATTTGGAAAGACGTCTCTCTCGGATCAACTTCGATGACAGCAATTTTTGTCTGGGACGGGTAGTATCCAATCTGAGAGGTTTGGACAACCGGAGTGTACCTCCAATCCTTATCTACAGCAGGACGGATCCGGAACTTCGCAGCTTCACGTGTCGCCCCAGCCTTAAATTCCTGACGGAGGATAAACCAACCATTGTTATGGTTGATTCTTCCGTCGTACAGTTTTAAAATTCCGTTCAACGAGACAAAGGATATCTTATTGGATGGATCGTGGGGATTCAGGACAAAATGCTTCCCCTCTGCCATCGGAGCGGAAACAATATCATCTGCAATCATTGGATTGTACGTTTTCCGATCAAGCAGAAGTTGGTCGAGATCAGCCTTGCCGGAAGGGTTGAAGTTCCCCAAATGCCTGAAATTGGGCTCTTGAGTCATTGTAGGACCTGTAGATTGATGCGGGAAAATTCCTGTGTTTCCATCCATGATCCACGGCTGTCCCAGCACAGATGAGGGTACAATCTCCAAATTGAAACCGATTTTACCTTCCATCCAGGCAGGGACAGGTTTATCAAGATCCACAGTCACTTCAACTCCCTCCGGAACCCCTTCTACCCGAATCGTATAATTGAAGGCATAATCGGGGTAAAGAGCTGGATTAAAACCGCTCATGTGGCGAGAAGAGTCCGGATAAGACGAAGTCACTGATATCGTTTCTGTTTCTCGGTCAACGGAACGATTCTGCATTCTGGGAAGCCCCTGCCATTGTCCGGGGGAAACCTCAAGTCGTACATCACCATTGCCTGCGACACGGTTACCATTCATGATGAGTGTCAAGCCACCCTGATGTCCCTCTGGATAAACGTCACTGAACACCATGACGTTCGCTCCGTGGTTGGCAAAATACCCTTTGTCATTGATCTTGAACCCTTGTCCAAAACCAGAGAAAGCGGCAGCAACGAGAATTGTAATGGAGAACACGTAGCGTCTCATATAACTTACCTTCTTACAATGAGATTGGTGCCGAAAACACGGGAAACGATTCGGCCGCCGCGAGTCTCAATTTCCTGGAGCCTGTCATCTGAAGGCAGGCATATCAAACCCCGGGCGTTTTTCACATCAGCAGTAAAAGATTTCACGAACAAGTTGGACCAATCCATATCAGCGGTGGACTGTGCCAGTTCAATATGAGGAACAGCGGAACCATCCCGTACGAGAAGAATGATGGCAAGTTCTCCAGCTTCGATATAATTCCAACCCGAGGGGTACACTTTTCCGGTCTGATAGTCAATCCACTTTCCGCCAGGGAGATAGACGATCCTGCCTGTAGTTCCTTGCTCGAAGATAGGAGCAACCAGGATCTGGGAACCGAACAAATATTCATCATCAATCATCCATGCGCCAGGATCGTCCGGAAATTCCACAAACAAAGCCCGAACCATCGGCAGCCCTTTTTCAGCGCACTGCTTTGCCTGGGCATAAACATAAGGCATGAGTTGGTACTTCAATTCCGCACTCTTCCGAAAGGCCTCTTGGACTTTATCGCTCTCGTACAGCCAAGGTTCTGTTGGAGGCGCACCGTGAGCACGCGTGTGTGAGGTCAAAAATCCGAAAGGAATCCAGCGGCAATAAAGTTCTTCCGGCGTCGATTTCACAAATCCGCCCATGTCATGACTCCAGAACGAGAAACCGGATAAGCCGAAGGATAAGCCCGCATGCAGGGTGCCAATCATACCCGAATCGGTCGTGGCGGCATCACCGCCCCAGTGGAGCGGATACCGCTGCGACCCCGCCCAAGCAGAACGAGCCCACATGATATTTTCCCCGCGAACTTCTCGTGTGATGTCCGAAACAGCTTTGTTGTAGCGCAGAGGATAGAGGTTGTGCTCGTACCAACCGCTCTTGCCGGAAGCATACCAGCCATTGAGCGGAGCACCTTCTCCAAAGTCTGCCTTGATTACACTAACACCGATCCTAAGGAGTCCCGCGACCTTGTCCTGATACCACCGGACAGCCTCGGGATTGGAGAAGTCGAGCACAACATCTTCCTGCGGCAACTGGCCAGCACCATTGCGGACATATAGATTCTTTTCGATGAGTTCAGGGAAATAGCTGTTTTTCTGGGAGAAGTATGGCAGCTGCCAAAGACTGACATGGAATCCCATCTGGTCCAAATCCTTCAACATCTTTTCCGGGTCAGAGAAGCGTTTGGGGGAAAACTTGTAATCGCATTGCCAATCGACATCGAACCAACCCGTATCGAAATGAATAACATCAGCGGGATATTTCCCCGCGCGAAGATTCTCGGCAATATCGTAACCTTCTTCCTGGGAAAAATAAGAAATCCGGCTGATCCAAGTTCCAAATGACCAAAGCGGTGGCATAGACGGTTTACCCACAAGCGAAGTGTAAGCATCCAAGATCTCTGCCGGCGTTCCCAGAAAAAAGAAGATATCAAGTTTCTCGTCTCCCATGAATAGTTTGTCCAGTCCGATATATGAATTCCCAAAGTCGCATGTAACCGGAGCAGAGGTGTGAAGGAAAATTCCATATCCCCGATTGCTCATGAAAAATGGCACTGGTTTGTACATGTCAGGAGTTTCAGGCCCTTGGGGATCGGTAACGAAAAGATTGACTTTCTGCCCGACCTTGTTCAGGGCAGTCGGGGATTCACCGCAACCGAATATCATTTCACCAGGTGCGAGCGTAAAAACCGGATTCACCATTCGGGCGTTATCGGAGCCTCTTTTTACGAAGGAGAAGGGAGAAAACTTTACTTGCGTGGAGTCACTGTCGATGCGGGAAGCCGTCTGAGTGAGAAATCTTCCGTCTGCATCCCGGAAGATCAACCGCCAAGGATTTCTCACGATCTCCAAAGAGCCGCAATCACTGGAGTAAATGATGCTGTACTCTGTTTCTGTGACTGTCCAGGCGTCCGAAACGGGGACTTGTCCCGCCAGCATGATGGATTCTTCTTCCTTCGGTTCAACGACAGAGGTAAGCATCCGAATGCGCACGGTATTCGGGGACACAAAATCGATGTTGAACTTAAAAGAAGGATCATTCACGTACCAAGAACCGGGAAAATCAAGCATTCGCAGAGGCCGAGGTTGAGGAAGATTCGTATTGAAAGCTTGTCTGGGAACAAGTTCGCTCCTTCTCCAAATCACGGTACCTTCGCCCTCTACAGTGTCGAAATCACCTAGCCGATCGGCAAAAAAGAGAGTATTTCCGATGTCCCTGAAATTCTCGCTCACATCCAGGGTCTCGTTCATCAGATATTTGGTTCCGGCGTTGTGCTCCGGTTGGGACTGCGCGGTCATGTTCGTCATGACCAGAATCGTTGCGAATATAAAAATGAAGGGCTTCAAGGAGAAGTTCATTGCATCAAATTTTTGATTTTCTGTGAGATTTATTCCCATTCAATGGAATAGACACGGTAGGAATGAGCAGGAATGCGGATGGAGAAAACACACCGGGACATACTGCTCGGGATGCGTCCGTAGGTCTGAATAACGTCAGGAGTCAAGGTTTCTTCCTTCTCCAGATTGATTAAAGCACGTGCTTCTTCGTTGAAAACAACTTTCGTGTCCACGGCTTCATCGTTGAAATTTTGCACCACAAAAGTGCCGTTGTCATACGGGAACAAGGCCACCTTTGACGGTGCCTCCAGATAATAGCCCACATCCTTGGACATCACACTGCGGATGGCATTAAGCGCGCCGGCTGGATAATCATATAGATTCCCGAAATCGTCGGGAATCGTTAGGACATACAACCTGCCCTTGGAATAATTGTTGAACAACAGGATCGGGTATCCGGACACCCCTCCCGACAAAGGACGTCCCGCGCTCACCGTTTCCCAAGCATCGTTCGTGTAGTATTTCACTTGGGGGATGATGAACGCACGGGAAGCCTTGCCATAACGGCCAAAATCATCCACGATTGCTTTAAGATCCTGGCAATAAAGCTCGCACACGTCTGCAAGAGCATCTTGGATCTCCTTCAGGAGCCCTGTCGTGATGATTACATCCCCGCCCCTACGGAGCTGGGCTTTGATCTTCTCGAGGATTTCAGGATCGTCAGCGGCTTGCTGCGTTAACAGGATCTGCTGTCTGTCTTCAGGAAAGGAAGGCATCATGTCCATGGGAAGACCGATCATGCCCAAATAGTTCTGAAGAAAAGCTTCACCGGCAGAATGATAGGGTTTGTAGGATACGAGCCCCACGGGATTCCCAAGTTTGTAAACAAACCTATCGTCTTGACGCAGAACAGCAGAGGCATAACTGGCGAGGGTCGAAGGATGGATCGTCTTTCCGTCTCGCTGGCGCGGAGCGACGATTTCATCATATACCCAACTTGTAGTGCCATCCTGCCAGGCTGCCTTCTGTCCAGGTCTGATTGCTACTTGGGCAAGTTGCATGTAATTCCATAAAATGATTTCCGGAGTCTTGGTGAGCATGGTTAGATGGACTTGTTCGTTGTAGCGGTCCATACTCATGTTCACGCCTCCGGAATCAACCCATCCCCCGCCGTTTTTTCCTGGAGCGATATTGTCAAAATAGCGTATAATGTTGTAACTAAGATAATTCTGCAAGTGCTGATTGCCTGCGGGATCGCGAGTTTCTGTACCTGCCCAAAGCCCGTCAAAGTAAAGAGGCTCATTTTCCAAATCAAAGCCCAATCCTTGAAAATGGTCGTACCAGTTGGGATATTTGATGATGATACGCGCATTCGGGTTCACTTGATGCGCAGGATCCATTACCAATTCCTTTCCTGCAGCAGTCATCTGCTCCAGCCGGTAGTCGGTCCAGCTTCTGTCTCCTTTGGCGGCAATCTCGTCATCGTTCTTTATATCGTTGAAAAAGAAATCGTCGAGAATGATATCGTCGAAGAATCGGGCTGTATATTCGGCGATATGTCGCACCGCTTTGCGGTCTGCGGGGCGAGCATAACTATAAGTCTCGAAAAGTTGGGGTTCCGAGATCGTGTAGGTGATACCGCCGCCTATCTCGAGCCCCTTGTCCCGGAAGAATCGGATGACGGTTGTCAACGTAGCTTCATCCACGATGAAGGAGTCCCGATGGGTCTCAATATAAATTTTGTCGAGATCGATCTGGCTGCTGACTATGTTCCACAAAGAATCCCGGAAGTGCTTGTCGGCCATTCTGGCCACGTCCTGGGCACGGATGTAGGAAGATACCTTGAAACTTTTATAATGGCCGGCGCCGGCTGCCATGGATGTGGACAGTAAGATGATGAGTGTGAGAAAAAAAACTTTCGATTTCATAATGCAATTATAGAGTTTTTATTTTACCATCTGTTTAACATTGAATCCTTCGAGAAGAATCCGGGGACGCTCTCCCCCTGTGTCCTCTTCTTTGAATCGAATCCGGACGGTTTTCTCTTCTCCGGGCAAAAGGGAGAAATAATTGTCTTCGTATAACACCGGAAGGATGCTTTCACCACTTCGGGACCGTTGCGCTTTGAGCCGGATCATCAAAGCAGGTGTTCTGGTCGCATTCCGGATGGTTACCCGATACGTCCATTCCCCATTCTCATCTTTCTGCAGGGAGGATGCGAAATCAAGCCGCGCGACTGGCAGGGAGTGCAGACGAGTAAGGTTACCGGCCTCCTGCCCCAACCAGTAGAAGTTGTCAGCTAACAGGGTATCTCCCTGCATCAGCTGAAGTTTGATGAAATAGACTTCCGCAAGTCCAGGTTGATCCAAGGAGAGCGGAAACAGCGGCAAGGTGGAGTCGTCCCGGCTGGAGAGTTCCTCCGACTGTTCGTACAATACTTCTCCGTCGAAGTTGACGATCGCGGCGGAGGCGGTAAGGCCATCCAGATCTGAAGCGTGGTTGTTGACGACTTCGATGCTGTCCGTCACGGGGTTCCATTGGATGTGGACCGGCGCGCATGCCTTCTTCGCGCCGAAGTAGGCAGCGGAAGGTTCCAGATAATAATCGTAAGTATCCCAGACCAAAGAAGGCCAGCAAGAGTGACTCATCCAGAGCAAAACCCCCTTCCGGTTGCGGCTTCTGGATTCGAAGATCGCACGGTAGCCATCATAGTTGATCCACTGCGCCCACTCCGTAAACTGCTTGAGATCTCTCGGCTTCCCAAACGCCTTCTCAACAAGGGCATTGAAAGTGGCAGCGCTCTGCGCGTTTTCCAGGGTGAAGTCATGCATACCCCAGACAGCGTTCTGCGGCCATTGATTCTTTTCCCGCAGCATCCGTTGCATGCTTTCGAAAACCATCATGTTCGGCATTCCACGTTCACTGTGGATCCGGTCACTTCCTCGCCTGATGGAGAAATATTCCTGTGGCGCCAATGCCCGGTATGGACCTCCGCCGCTGACCATTCCGGAGGCGGAGTTGGGAATATAGAACAGGCTCGGATGGAGTCGCTCCATAAGCGCCATAAGGGCGTTGTCAATCTCTGAGGGAGGATCTCCTTCGTTCCTACCGACATATAGGGCGATACAAGGATGATTCCGGACTTTCCTGAGATAGTCTTCCGCATTGTCCAGGAACATCTTGGCATCGTCGGGATCGGGTCCGTCCCAAGGATTGGCAAGCCAGAAATCCTGCCACACCATAACGCCATGTCTGTCGCAGGCGTCATACAGTTCTTCGTCCCCTGTCTGGCAGACCCAGTTCCGAATCATGGTGAAGTTCATGTCCGCATGGTAGGCGACTACGGCATCGTATTCACGCGCGCGATAATTGAGATTGATTTCCGGATACCCCCAATTGCCGCCGTTCGCGACAAGCCTGCGATTGTTGATGTAAAGATCGAGGACACCGCCATCGGTCTTATAAGACATTTCCCGGATACCGGTCTTCACACGCTTTATGTCGGAAACGTTTCCCGCCACCGATGCCGTTACCTGCACATCGTACAGATACGGTTCTCCGTACCCTACCGGCCACCAGAGTTGGGGCTGGTCGACACGAGTGACCGGCAGGTTCACATCTCGGGACTCCCCGGGATCCAAAATAGCCTGCGTTTCGATGGGGAGGTCGCCGAACTGCAGGTGAACGTCAATCGAACGCTGCTGCTTACTGTAATTCGTCAATGTCACGACCGGAGCCAAGTCGGCATATTCTACGGAAGGGAGCGGAAGATCAGAAGGAATGAAGACGTCATCGATGGAAACACCTCCCGGATAAGAAGCGAGATAGACATCGTTCCAGATGCCGATGTTCCGGCCGCGAACGGTCGGAATCCAGTCCCAGCCGATGGTACAGTGCATCGTCGGATTGTCCGCGCCCAATTCTCCTCCGTTCAGATCCGTGAACTGTCGGGTCTTTTCTTTTACAATTCCAGGATTGTCGTTCTTGAACACCTTGACAGCCAGAACGTTCGTTCCTGCTTTCGCCAAGGAGGTCACGTCCAGGCGGGCACGGGTGAATGCCCCGTCAATATGTCCGGCGAAAACTCCATTGAAGTAAATATCCGCCTTCCAGTTAATGCCGTCAAAATTGAGCGCAAGCGCAGTTCCTTCATACTCCGAGGGAAGTTCGAATACATCCCGATACCAGAAATCCGAATAGAAATACGATTCCGAGATCTGCAACTGATCATCATCATAACGGATATCCGGAATCGCGCCGGCATTGAAATAGGAGGTAGCTACCGTCCCGGGGACGGTGGCGACGAGCCAATCATCCGCAGGGAATCCCGGAGTGGAAATCGCTTCTCCATTCGCCTCAACCTGCGAAACGCGTTCGAGACGCCAGTTCCCGCCGCTGAGATACAGCCGGTTGCCGACGGGGCTTGCCTGGGGTTTCGGCACGGGAACAACGCCCCCTTTCCCATAGACTTCTAATTCGCTGAGGAGGATATACCCCGACTTGTCCGCTTTCAAGCCGGACAAACGGACATAGCGCCCTGCCCCATTGACCGGCACGGTCTGCTCCAGGCTTTCATCCAACGAAAGGTCTGCGAGTTTTTTCCAGCCGACGGCATCGCTGGAGGTTTCAATCTGACCGGAAAGGGGTTTCCGGATCCAGCTCAACACGATTTTGTCAAACTCCGCTTCCGCCCCAAGATCCACGTACAGCCACTCATCTTCCGCCCCCCCGCTCATCCAGGCGCTCCGAAAGGATCGGGCAGGAAGGGGGCTATGCCCCTTCCCCTCGCACAAGAAGTTCAACTCTCGGACCTCCCAACTCTTCACACACCCGGCTTCCATCCGGAGACGGTAGGAAGTGAATTCAAGATCTCCGGGTACCTGGAACACGTAGTCGAAAGCGCGGACAGAAGCCTGCACCGTCGGATCCCCGGGCAGACCAGCACCTTGTTTCTCTCCTAGAAGGACCCAGTCCCCTTTCTCCGGCAGACCGTCGAGGTACCAATGATACCCCGTTTGCTCTCCAAGATCGCATTCCAAGACACCGGTCACCTTCACTTGATCGGATGAAAACGAGCCGTTGCGTAAATCGACGCACAGGAAGGACTCTCGGCCACCATTAACCCGGAGTGACGTCCTGTTATTATCGAAGAGCCTTTCCCGATCGCGCTTCGCCACCAGACCATCGCTGGTGGAAACAGCTAAAAAGACAGGACTCTGGTCCGTCACAATCCCGTCCGTCACCAAGTGTCCGGTGAGATTGTAGTCGTAAGAAGAAGAATGGTAGGCCGCCCTGCGAAAGGCGAGGTTGCGATATGTACCTGAATCTGTGATGAGGGCAGGGCCGGCATATTCATCAACCTTGCCCGGATATTCCCCGATGCCCCGCGTGAAATCAGCACGGGAGCCATGCCGGGAGCAAGAAGAGAACAAGAGGGCAAAAAAGGCCAACAACAACAGATTGCTATTCTTCATATTAAGAAATTCCATTCGTTATTTCAAAAGATCCATGGCGGCAAGTACCAAGAACATATAGTGGGAAGAGCCGCCTCCAAGCACATATTCAACCTGCTGCCACAGATACGGGAAAGTCAACAGTTCGGGGAAGTCCGGCCGGATGAGCGCAGTACCCGATACGACACCGCCGGGGATATAAGACCAATCCGCCCGGTTAAGACCGTAACCGACCGTGGCGGACTCTGCTCCGACACCGCTTGCGAAAGAAGCTTGGTTGCTTCCGGGATGGCAGCCCAGAATGAAATTCAGGGCGTTGGTGACTTGATCGGGCACGAAGATGTCAGGATAGGCTTTCGCCAAGAAATAATGCCGATATCCGAAAGACTGGATGTCCCAGCCTGCGCCCCAGATACTGGGTCGGTACGGAACCCCGTAGGGCGTCTCCGCGCTCTGCCGGTCCAGTTGATCACGGTAACGGCCGAGCGCTTCACGGAATGCGGCACACTGCTCCTTGTATTTCGGCTGCCGTTGCATCTGTTTCTCGATCGGCGCAAGATACCAGGCACAAGAAGCGACCGACTGGACACAGCGGTCCCAACGGGAGAGGATGTAGTCGAAATATATCGCTTCTCCGGTCGTCCGATACAGTTCCGCGGCAGCCTGGATTCTCCCCATGACACCGAATCTTGCCCGGGGGTCTGACGCGTCTGTCCGGGCTTCCGCCTCTATACTCTGCGCAAAGATTTCCGCGGCAATGCGCGAACAATGCGCCGAAAGCGTATCGTTGAATCCGCGCAACACCCTCGCGGAAGCTGCAAGGGCAGCAGCGGTACTGATTTCCCGTCCCGGATTGTTTTCCGTAAAGACCCATCGGTCATCTGCATTGTCGGGGACGCCGTCGGTCATCGCCGCAGCATCGCCCAGCAAGACATACTGACGCAAGGTATGGGTGATAATTCCACGATACAGGCGCCCCAGCGCAAGGTAGCCGTTAACAACGGTGATCATACCGTTCTCCACCTGCTGGAGAATGTCGTTTTTCCCGTCGGGCTCGTGAATCTCGACCCGATGGTTCTTGTGATCGATCGCCGTAACATCAATGTCCGGACGGAAGGCTTCATACGTGTTTGCCAGAATATAGCTTTCGCCGGCCTGCGATTCGATGCGTAGATCGAAGTCGCCGGCATCGTGCCAGCCCCCGACATTCAATCCAGGAACCCTGTCCAGAAGATTGAATGCGGTCATATTATCCTCGGGTTGGTTGTAACCGTCGATTAGGTTTCCTGGGACGGCCATGGCAGCGTCGTCCAGATGGCAGGCATCGTGCCAGACCCGGTACTTGTCCATTACCCGCACATGACACATCTGAACCGGGAGGAAATATTCGATGACAGGCTGCCAAACACCCCTGTCGTAGACATCGGCCCCGATCTTAAAGACCGGAGATGTAGAACTCCCGTATTTCAGACAATAGATCCCATCCTCGGCGACCTCGGAAAAATCAGCTTTTAGATACTTGTAACGCAAAAAATTACCTTCCCAGAGCTGTATCGGTACCGTTTTCACGACACGTTCGCCTTCCGCATCAATCTTCACCAACTCGGCGGTCTGCAGCGGAGTGTCCCGCGGATCCGTTTCGATGACAGCCACTTTCTGCTGGGCAGGCAAATAACCCACCTGAGAGGTCTGGACAACCGGTTTGTACCGCCATCCTTCGACAACAGACGGCTCGATGTACCATTTGACGGCATCACGGGTGGCACCGGCCGGTATTTCGGAACGAAGTACAAACCAGCCGTTGTTGTGGTTCATCCGCCCGTCATAAAGCTTGAGATCCGACGTAAGTGTCTTGACGGTGATCCGCATCGCAGGGTCATCGGGGCAGGAGGTAAAGGTCTTCCCGACGGCATAGGGTTCCGCGATGATCGCATCTGCCGTGTACGGACTGTATCCTTCACCGATAAGATGTTTCAGATCGGCAGCAGGCGCGCCGGGAGGACGGAAATCACCGACGGACAGATCGATGTAGGTCTGCTGTTCAAGGAGGGGAGCATTCGCCTGGCGAGGGTATATTCCGGACTGATTGTCCATGATCCAAGGTTTGCCGAACAGTTCACCCGGAAAGAATTCCAGATTAAAACCCGCGCGGCCGACCATTTCAGCCGGAATCGGCCTGTCCAGATCGACCGTCACCAGAAATCCTTTTCCGGACGGTTCCAACGTAACCGTGTAGATCAGTTGCAGATCCGGGTAGAACATCGGATTGAATCCGGTTTCGTGTCGGCTGGAATCCGGGAAGCACAAGGTCGTGACAATCTTCCCGTCCTCAATCTTTCTTGAAAGTTGCTTCGGAACGGGTTGCCACTGTCCAGGAGTCGGTTCAAACCGGAGGTCTCCATTCGTAGCGATCCGCTTCCCGTTCATCAGGAAAGAGATCCCTCCCTGATGGCCTTCAGGATAGAAGTCGTTGAAGGCCATGGCATCCACGCCTTCGTGATTGAAATACCCACTAGAATTTAGAGAAAAACTTTGCGCGCAGAGCGTCGCCGCGGAAAATACGAGCGTAGCGAGGACTGCTGAGATCTTGTGTTTCATTATCAATGCTGTATATTATTGTGAATGTTTTGAATATCTTTCGCCACGTTCATACGTGACAACATTTGGAAGGTCGAAGACAGCCTTCAACTGCTCCAACGTGTTATAGCGGTCGTTAGTAAAACCCGTCCAGATCATGAACCAGGCAAACTTATCCATGGAAGCAAGCTGATCGGGAGTCGGGAGGCTTCCCAGTTCGCCTAAAGCAATTAATTTGCCCTTTCCCAGTTCAAGCAACTGGTCATGGTGGGACTGCTTCCAGTCTCGGTTGTACACATCCGTTGCAAGAACGTCTACATAATCGTGTCCAGGATAGAACAACTCGTAAGACATTGCAGTATCATTAGGGATCTCCCGCGGCGCGTTGGGGTTCCAAACCCAGATAAGATTATCTAAATGATGATAGTTTACCATCCTATCGTACAACATTTTCCAGAGCACGGAGAATCCTTCGTTTCCAATTCTGTAACCCCACCAGAACCACTCCCCGTTCATCTCGTGGTACGGTCTCCAGAGCACCGGAATATGGCGGTCACAAAGAATCTTCAGATACTGTGAAATGGAATCCACCTGTTCTAGCCACATCTTCTGCATTCTGGAACCAGGAGTAATCAAGTCTTTCCATTGTTCATCGAAAAAATCCCCCTGGGTCTGGTTTCTGAAATCCACTCGCGGCGTCCGATCGAACGGACGGTTTACATGCCACATCAAGGTAATGATACGACCTCTGCGATGTTCGCGCGTCGCGATTTCAACTACCTGACGCGCATCCCACGCAAGATCCCCGCCCCAGATGAGTGGTTCTTTCCCGGACGCTTCCTCAATCCGGTCGAGATCCCGCCAGTAGGCGGGAAGTTGAAGCTGGTTGTGATGCAGACCCGAAATGATCTTTCCTTGGGCGACAGACCGATACAAGCTGTCAAGAAGTGCTTTCGCCTCTGGAATCGCATTGGGATTCACAGGTGCGAAACGTTGCTGAGCGATGGCCGGAAAACTCAGGCACAGGGACAGGACTATAAAGACAAGATATCTATTCATATACATCTTGATTAATTAGCAAGGATCGTAATAAAACTTTCCGCCGGTATGGGAACCGTGACCGTCCCCCCTTCTACTGAGAGGATCCGGACTTGGGCGTTCTGTCCGGAATTGGTCACGTACACGACAGCCTCTCGAGTCTCTGTAGGAAGTCCCGAGACAACGGCGTCACACGAAGCCGCATTATTGACGATGTGCACAGCAGATTCACCGGTAGACGGCTTAGAGAAAGCAGCCACATAGACATTGTCCTTTTCACAGGCGACAGGAACCGAGAATGCATTTTCCGGGGTCATCGACAACTGCTTGAGGTTATAGAAACGCTGTGTTGGTCGTAGAGGACCGCTTGAACCGTAGATTCCGTTTCCCCAGAGGAGCGAATAGTCGGAAGTGAGCTGCCATTGAAGAATACTCAAAGGCTGGCAGATCGCACAGATCCGGACGTACAGGTTGATCTCGTAGAGTGCGAAAGTGGATTCGTTGAATATGCTCGGATATTGATGCGCAGCGGCATCGGTACTACCCTCACCTACGATCAGCGGAACATTGATCTTGCGCGCAGCGTCGGCCCATTTTTCCAGAGTCGTATCGTCGCAACCCCTCCAGGAATGAAAGGAAACAGCACCAATATATCTACGGGCAGACGGGTCGTCCAAGGCAGGTACAATGAAATCATAGGTCGTAGCATCGGAATTGTCGCCGAGTAGCATCAGTGTTTTCAATCCCCTGCCGGCGACGAAAGACCCAAACTCCTTAATGAAGTCGCGATGTTCATCAGGAGTAAAAACCACATTAATTCCCAGATCTGACTCATTGAAGGAGAAATAATCCGTCTCGACTCCGTATTCCAACTTGAGAAACTCCAGATAACCGGCGATCGATGCGAAGATCCTATCCTTCTCTTCCAACTTTAGAGAATAGGCGCGAGAAGTACCGTCCGAGCGAGTTGTCAGATTACCCGCCCATTGCGGAGGAAACCAGCAGCTTACGATTACAGGCATGCCTATGGCTTTTAGGCGCTGCGCCATCCGCGCGCTTCGCTGGATATGCTCAGATTCACCGCCATGCTGATCCCACTGTGCCCATGGGAATTCGACCCGGCCGAAAGCGACCCGCATATTTTCCAAACAATAGTCGATGACTTCGGGATCTTTCTGGACATTCTGGAGGCGGAAGTTTCCTCCGAAGCCAGCGAACTCTCTGCCAGGCCTGGACAAATCAAGTTCAACACGAGCAACATCATGGTGTCGAATGCCGTCCACAGTCATGACTGCCGAAAGATTGGACCGCAAACCTTTCCGAATGCGCGGGAGCAATGTCATATAAACGACTTGGTTTTCGCCCTCCTCTTGTACGAAAGTCCTTACTGATTTGTTAAAACGAAGGAAAACCTTTCGCTCAGGCGCAGACACAGAAACCTCCCTTCCAGAAGCCTTGATAACAGCATTGGAGTAGTATTTTGGTCCGAAACTCATGCAGAAATAAACGGCTCCATCGCGAGTCTCGGTGGCCTCGACTGTCCACGAAAGATGAACAGAAGATGGATCAGTATCCGTAACCGTCTGCGTGATACTTGCCCCTGTCATGGGCGTTACGGTAATCTGGCAGTCTCCTTCCCGCTTGTATTGGATGCGTCTCTGCTTTTCCCGACCTGTTGTCTCAATGGGGCCGCCGGGTGCCCCCACTCGTAACGTAGACTCGAAATCAATAAGTTCCCCCTCAAGACGTATCCCCGTAATATTGCTCCAAGCCATCACTTCCGAACGGACGGTGGAATGAGCAAGCCGAGCCATGAGTTCGAATGCGACACGGCTATTATGATAGGGGCAGTTCCACTGGCTGGCTTTCGGTTCGCGGGTAGGGGTTCCGGTCTGAGTAAGACCCTTGTACCATCCGCCATGAACGTTATCCACAAAATGAGCTTGGATATAGTCCCAGTTCTTAACGGCAGTGTCAAAATATCTCTTCTCGCCGGTGATTTCCCAAGCGTTTATCGAACCGATAATCGTTTCACACTGCGGCCACCAGGACAAAGTCCTGCTATAACCTTCAGTGGAACGCTCATAACGCATGTATCCTTGGGGACTGAGTCCGTCAGAAAGAGCCTTATCAACCATTTCTACAGCCTGTTTCTCGACGCTTCGCAGGAGGGCATCGTCGCCGACGGCACGAGCAGCCTCTATCATCAGCCAAGAGGTCTCTATATCATGCCCGAAGGATTCCACATCTCCTGAAGGAGTCCAAGCATCATCGCAGTAGAGAATCAAATACTTCCCTGAAGCGTTATACAATTGATTCTGGAGAATCCCGAGGAGTTCGAGCAGGTTGCCTCTCAGTTCTTCGTTCGGCCAGACTTGATAGAGCGTCGTATAGGCTTCTAGAATATGAATATGGGTATTCATCGTCTTTGTAGCACCGGATCGCCCATCGACGCCGTCAGAGTCGCTCCGAGTAAAATCACGTTGAAAGGTTTCAATATACCCCAATCCTTCTTTGTCGTGCACTTTGTCTTCTAAGGTTCGGTAAAGCGCGACCGCGGCGTCAAGACTCGCTCTGTTACCGGTGGCTCTGAAATGCTCCGATAGGCCATATATTCCGAATGCCGTAGCATAGGATTGCTTGGTTGCATCCTTGATCCCGCCTTCATCGTTCAGCGTCCAGAAAACACCGCCGTACCTCTTGTCTATGAAATGATCCATGAAATAGGTCGCGGCTCTGTCGGCAATCCGCCGATAATCAGTAAGTCCATACTGACGATAAGCTCTTGAGAAGGTCCAGATGATGCGGGAATTCATGATCGATCCCTTGTCCGCATGGGGAATGAACTTCCCGTCGTTCGCTACCGCTCCATAAAATCCACCGCCTGGATCGACTGTGTAATTCATCCAAAACGGTAGAATATTATCAGTGAGATTACGCTCAAGTTGGGATTTCAGCGTATCGATTTCGGCTCTCGTCTGCGCTGTCGCTGCTGATAACACAGCAAACAGAATCCAGGCAGACAACATCAAACCTTTTTTCATCATCTTAATCTTAAACAATTTTGTAGTGGAGGCACGCTCCTGCCTCCACTACAAAATTAATAACGATTAATAACCCGGGTTCTGCTCGCAAAGCGGATTTGCCGTCAATTCGGACTGGGGAATCGGATAGACGCTATGGATTGGATTCCAATCCCAGTCTCGCTTTGTAATCGGGATCATATACCGCTTTTCAGCATCGGGAGCTTGGGTATAAGGCTCATTGTAATCGTTCCCGGAAGGGATATAGTACTTCTTGGTCTGGGTGTTGTAGAAGGTAGCCCCACCATTCTTCGGATACTCGCAATTCAACCATTCCTCCACAAGTCCCATGCGAGTCAGGTCGAACCAGAGACTGAATTCCTGCAGGAACTCCTTGCGTCGCTCCTGCATCAAAGCGACGATCCAAAGATCGCTTGTATAGCCCTTGTCAGCCTTATACTGGGTATAGAATTGTTGGGCGTCGGGAACTGCCACGACATCCTCGTTGAGCAGTTCGGTCGGGAAAACGTAATGGTCTGACGCCTTGTTTGTAACGTTGGGATCGTAGTTAACCTCGAGATTGCCCCAGGCGCGATTTCGCACTTGCTTGATCATTTCCCATCCCGTTGCAGCATCACCGGTACGGAAGCAGCACTCTGCATAGTCAAGGAGCACGGCTGTGTAGCGGTAGAGTTGAACGGAGAAGGAAGAGAACTCGTTATTATCCTTCCACCATTTAATACTGTGGTTGTTCGGCATGCCCTCACGCTCCTGAAAGAATTTCTGATACTTTGCGGTAGCACCGATCTGATTCCTACTTGACATATATGGATTCTTATCACCCCAACCGACCATCTTACCGGTAGCCTCTTCATACTTTTCATGCCAGCCGACAATGTTGTATAGTAAGCGCTTGTCTCCGGGCTCATAACTGCGGACATGCTCGAAGGAAACGGAAGCATCTCCCCAGCCCCCGTACTCGTCGGGACGTGTTTGCGCGCTGAAGAATTTATTGTCTCCGTTCAGGGCGTAGCGCCAGATACCCCAGGACATGTTCGGGTACTCTGGATAGGAAACCTCCCAGATCGTTTCTTCGCTATCCGGATTAGACTGCCAGTGCAGCATGCCGTGAACGGGGTTGAGTTTCTTTCCGCTGCCATCGATGATCTGCTTGTAGAGGCCTTTGGCCTTATCGAAATTGCCCATGTACATGTTCGCCTTGCCTTGATAGGCAAGTGCCGCAGCTTTGGTAAACCGACCACTCATGTTCTCCGCTGGCTTCCAATCCAGAACGGATGCAGCGAAAGCGAAATCTTCCTCAATGAGACTCCAAGCATCCTCGTCAGATTCGGGACGAGCTTTTTCCGGTGAGGTCTCGTAGGTTTCACCGGTCATCAACATCGGCACTCGGCTATAATTGATGGTCAGGTAGTAGTACGCCTCGGCACGCAATGCACGGGCCTCCGCCTCATAGATTCTCCGTTGGGCTTCCGGGACGACATCATCGCTGACATTTTCCAGGTCTCTGAGAAAGAGGTTCGCGCGATTAACCTGCACATAACCCCTTTCCCATTGGGTTCTGAAGAAACCCGAACGAGCCTCGTTTGTCCAGGAGTGGTTGATCATTTCCGCGTCCCATCCGTCAGCCTGCATGTCGAGCGTCGGGAGATTGAACACGGCAGGGTGCGGGACGAGATATTCACCGCTGGCATACAAAGCATGGTATACACCGACGAGTCCGAGGAACACGTTGGAAGAATCCTCATACACTCCCTCCGGATTGACAATAGTGTAGTAATCTACATCCAGAAACTTGGTTCCACAAGAAACGATTCCGAGAGAAACAGCCAGCAGGATGAAATAATGTGTTATCTTTTTCATATCCAATACAAATTAAACGATTAGAGGCCCAGTTGGAAACCGAACATGAACGTACGGGGAAACGGATATCGTCCGCCGTCGTAACCTGTAGTGGTCACTCCACCGGATATCTCAGGATCGCCATACTTGGTGTAGGGAGAGATGGTCAGCAAGTTTTGAATCTGACCGTACAAGCGGACATTGCGGAAAATGCCACCGAAAAGTTCCTTGTTGAGGGTATAGCCGATCTGGAAATTGGAGATTTTCAAATAACTTCCGTTTTCTACATAAAAATCAGACACCCTCGTGTTCATCGATTCGTCAGTACGGGAAATGCGAGGAAACACTGCATCCGGATTGCTGGATGAATAGTAATCTTCAGCAGCCTCGGAAAGGAGGTTGAAATAACCGTTGGTTTCGTTACGCAACGTAGTCAGGTAGCACTTGGACCAAGAAAGAACCTGTTTGCCAAGTTCACCGTACATGTAGGCTGTAGCATCCCAGTTCCTAAAGTTTACGGCAATATTGAAACCGTAAACAAGATCCGGAAAACCATTTCCCATGAAAAACTTGTCTTCCGGTGTAATGTGACCATCTCCGTTGATATCAGCGAACAAGAAGTCTCCCGGGCCGGTGGACTGACGGTCATAGTAAGATCCCTGACCGTATTTGGCCACCGCGGCCTCGTTGAGCACATCGATCTCGGACTGATCCTTAATGATGTGAAGAACCTTATAGCCCTGATATGTACCCAGCGGCAGACCGTTGAAGCTGACCTGGCGGTCATCCCAGCCCGAACCATCGGCGCCGGAGACGGTCGTGCCGGATCCGATGTCGATCGCTTTGTTCCAGTTAGTGGACCCTGTAGCGCTAGCGGCAACGAACCAGTCGCGATTGATCTGCTTTTTGTAGCCGAGCGCGAATTCTAGTCCCCGATTACGAATGGATCCGAAATTGGTGGTAATATTGTTGAATCCAGCCGAAGGACGGATGGTCTTTCTGAGGATCAGATCGCGGGATTGACGATTGTACCAGTCCACGCTGAAGGTCAAAGAATTGTTGAAGAATGCCATATCGAGTCCGATGTTGGTCTGCACGGAAGACTCCCAATGAAGACCAGTGTCGATCTCACTCGTTTGGGCAATGCCTATGATGCGGGTAGCATCTCCGCCATCGTCAAAGAAAGAGAATGAAGTCCCTCCTGCGGAAAGCTGAGGAACGGAGGCTGTCGGACTCACATTGGCATTGCCGGTCGCGCCCCATCCAACACGAAGCTTCAAGACATCGAATACATGCAGGTCCTTCAAGAAACCCTCGTTACCGAGGTTCCATGCCAAAGAGAAAGAAGGGAAGGTTCCCCAACGGTTGCTCTTCCCGAAATTGGAAGAACCGTCCCGGCGAATTGAAGCCGTCAGCATATACCTACTGTCGAAAGAATAGTTCACACGCGCAAAGTAGGAGGCGAAACGGGTAGAGATGTCAGGTCCTCCGCTGCCGTCATTGTAGGCAACGGAATCGGTAGAAAAGAATCCCCGAAGAAAACCGAAAGTCAGATCCTGGGTGGACGAACCATTGGAAGATCCGTGATATTTGCTGGCTGACTGCCCAAGCAGCACCGTCACATGGTGCTTGCCGAACAGATTGTCATATGTGAGGTAGTTTTCAGCTCCAACAGAAGTACTGGCTCCGCCAGAAGTACTAAAGTTATCAACCGGATCATCACCGGCGTACTGTGCATAATGATATTGGTTGTCTATGTACGGCTGGCGATAAGACCAACCGTTATTCCCCGAAAAATCGTAGTTGAGGTTGGTACGGAACGTCAATCCTTTGAATAACGTAACTTCTGCCCAGAATGCGTTTCGTACGCTTCCGTTGTCATTATCCCAATCTTTGCCGAATTCCTGCTGGTGCTGATCGGCATAAGGATTGGTCTGATAACGCCCTCCCGTGTAATCGACATCGTTCTGGAAAGTAAAGTGACCAAAACTGCCGTCCGGATACACAACGGGCACAGTCATCAGTTTTCCTGTGTTTTGGTCCACATAGTCCATAGTGGGAACAATACGTGCGTAGTTGATCATGTTTCCTCCGCCCTTGTTCTTGCCCGTGTTGAAACCAATCGAGAATCCCGACTTCAGCCATTTTGTAATATTGAAATCGGTGTTCAGTCTCATGTTAAGACGCTTGCTCCAAGAACTTACGATGATGCCTCTATTGTCCAAATAGCCAATAGAGAAATTGGAGCGAACCGATTCAGACCCCCCGGAAACAGACAAGTGGTACTGTTGGCGATAAGCTGTTTGCGTCATGACATCCTGCCAATCAATCTCGTTTAGTTTACTGTCATACGAGCCATCAAAGGCCGGGAAAGGTAAGCGACCATCATTCTTGATGGATTCTCTGTACGCAGGCAGCCATTCATCGAGCGATGCCATGTCCAAACGACTTGCAAAAGTGGACACACCGAAGTCACTCCGAAGATCCACGCGGACCTTTCCTACCTGGCCTTTCTTGGTGGATACGAGAATCACTCCGTTGGCGCCTCGGGCTCCGTAGATGGCGGTTGCCGAAGCATCCTTCAAAATTTCGATTTTTTCGACATCCTGCGGATCCAGCCAGCTCAGGTTGGATGTCGTCCCGTATTGGATTCCATCTACGACCCAAAGTGGGTTTGTGTTACCTTGTACCGTACCGACACCGCGGATGCGAATGTTGTACCCGCCGCTCGGATCACCGCTTGACTGGGTGATGACCACTCCTGCGGCAGCGCCCTGAAGACCCTGAACAACGCTGATTGGTGAACGAAGCGCCATCGATTCCGCATCGACTGATGCGACGGAACCGGTGACATCACTCTTTTTCTGGATGCCGTATCCGATGACGACAGTCTCCTCAAGCAATTCGGAATCTTCTTCCAAGAAAATAGAGAAGTTCGTTCTGGAACCCACCTCCACTGTCTGATCTTTGTACCCGATGGAAGTGAACAGAATGGTGGCGCCGGGCTGGACTGTGAGGACGAAGCGCCCATTTTCATCCGTCACGGTGCCGTTCGTGGTGTTTTGTTCAATGACACTGACTCCGACCAACGGACCAGCATTATCACTGACTACACCCGTGATTCTTGTCTGTGCCATCAGCGTGAAGCCGAGCAGCATCGACAAAAGAGTAGAAAAGACTTTGCTCTTCATGTGCTTTTAGTTTTAAGAGTTAGTTAATTAAATAGAAGAAAATTATACAGTCAACATATTTGCCGTAAGAATAAGAAAGGGATGGTTTAAACGTTATAAATATCCAAATCTTTTTTTTCTTTCAACTACCGATTTACTTTTTGATCATCCCGTTTGTCGAAATATTCATTTGGGAAGTTTTTTACACAAACTGGAGTTTATGAGCATTTTGAATCGTGCCGAGGATGATTTTTTATGTTATTTTTGAGGTATGAAACGAATATCGCTACGAATCCTGCCATTCATCTTTCTGATTTGGCTCCTTCCCAATGTTCATGCTCAACAGTTCCAGATCATCGGGGTTAAAGAAGGTATTTCTGAAAGAAACGTTCAGTCCATCACCAAAGACCATCTTGGCTACATGTGGTTCGCTACACTTGGTGGACTGGACCGTTACGACGGATATCGAATCGAAAAGTATTCCCAACAGGAGTTCGGACTCCTTTATGATTCATTCCGCACTGTCGCAGAAGACGGGGGCAACCACTTGTGGGCGGTTTCATCCGGTGGACAAATCTATCTCTATGACCGGTTGGGCAATCGGTTGACTGACAGGATCGAACCTGTGCTCTCCGATTTGGGCATTCCTTCAAGTGGCATCACAAAACTATTTGTCGACCAAGGGAAGGATTTGTGGGTTGAATCGAGCGGAAATCTTTACCACTACAGTTTCAACCGGAAACAATTGGAAACATTCCCCAAAGTCGCTACGTGCAATTCAATTGCCGGGAACGGAATTACCGCGTTTGCAGCGTTCAGCAACGGAGAGATCCGACAGTTGATCCCAGAAACACGAATCTTATTCAAAGAAGGTGCGAGAAGACGATCCTCCCTTTACCTAGACGCTTCGGGAAGGCTGTGGAAATACGGTATTTCAGCAGGCCCTGTCAGTTTTTTCGACCAAAGGACAGATAAGTGGAACGGTATTGAGCCGAATGAGATCACCAGCCATGATTATATCAATGCCGTCATCGATGACGGAACAGGCAGAATTTGGCTGGGAAGTGGCAGCAGTGGCATTCTAGTCCTAAGTGATGATCTGAAAAGCCTTCAGACTATCCAGCATGAAGTGGGAAACAAGCAGACGATTCCTAGTAACCACATTAACTGTTTTCATCTCGGAGATGAAAACATCCTCTGGATCGGAACTGGGAAGAACGGGCTTGCATTTACTCCGCTTGAGAGTTTGAAGATCGAGAAAATGTCTCTGGGAGTATCGGAAGATGTCGGAACCATTTTGGAGGATGAAAAAGGCGCGCTATGGATCGGTTTTGATGGACAAGGTCTGTTTCGCCACAAGGATGCTAAACTGACTCGATATGACGCCGAGTCCGGGAGTCTTCCGTCCGATAACATCGTTGGTTCCACTCTGCTACCGGACGGAACCCCTCTCTTTACATCCTATGGAGGAGGAGTATTCGCAATGGATGAATCCACCTGCAAGCCATTGGAAAATCCGAATCCGGATTTTCAGCGGAGCACGCGATTCTCCCGAAACATCCTTATGGACTCTGAAGGTAAGTTATGGATCATCACCTTCGGACAAGGTATAGGATACCTGTCCAAAGACGGCAGATGGATACGTTTCACGAACACCAATTCTCCTCTGATTTCAAACAGCATGACATCTATCGCGAGCACCAGAACTCGAGACATCTTTTATGCCAGTACAAGTGAATGCATCTACAGAATCAACACGAAGACCGCCACTTTGGAAAAGTTTCTAGAGTGCAGGCAGGTTCACAATCTTTTCGTAGATAGCCGGGACATTTTGTGGATCGGCACGTCAGAAGGCCTGTGCTTCTTGGATACCAGGAGCAAAAGCGTTTTATGCCAATTAAAAGAATCCGACGGGATTTCCAATCCCCACATCCAGGGCATTGGAGAAGACAGGAAAGGTAACCTGTGGGTAACCACAGACAACGGCTTCACATACCTCTACATCATAGATGACCCTATGGATGAGAAACTGACCATCCGGTGTTATCCTTTTTATGAAGAAGATGGAATTGGTGACAGCCCATTTACCAAAGGAACAGTCTTTTGTGCGGGAAACGGAGACATTCTTATGGGAACCGGGGGTCAAGTTCTCCGCGTTAGGCCAGACGATTTCATTCGAATCAAGAGACCAAATTCCCTCTCATTTACAGGGATAGGGGTTTCTGGGAAAAACATTCCTATCCCGGAGAAAGGCACATCAGATAAAATCCGTATCAAGTATAAGGACATTCTTGACATCGAAGTCTCTGCCATGGACTATCTCAATCGAAACAAGATCCGATATGAGTATGCTATTGACCACAAGGGAAACTGGAACCTAATGCAAGGGAATGTGCTATTCATTAATGGGTTTCAACCCGGGAACCACTTATTGTATGTACGGATTGCAGGCACGGGCAACACAGATATCATGCCTCTTGCACTACAAATTTCTGTGGCTCCTCCCTTTTGGAAATCTTGGATAGCATTTTCCCTGTATGCTTTCTGTTTTATTCTCATTCTCGCCTTCATCTTGAATCTTATTCAATCCAGAAACCGAAAACTGCTTGATCAAGAAAAACACGAGGTAAACGAAGCAAAACTCAGATTTTTTACAAACATCGGCCATGATCTCCGAACCCCGCTCACAATGATCATTACTCCGCTCGGAAAACTCTTACGCGAAAACAAAGGAAAACCAATCGAGAAGGATCTTGATCTTATCAACCGCAGCGCTCATACTCTCATGGGCGAGATCGACCGTCTGCTTGAATTCAGAAAGATTGATAAAGCCAAAGTCAGTTTCAAACCCAGTTACGGAGACCTGGTGAAATTTATTAATGACCTTTGTAGTTCATTCAACCTGCTATTCATTGATGATTCTGTCAGCTTTACCTTGGAACCGAACGAAGAACCCATTCTGATGGATTTTGACAGGGATAAGATGATGAGGATCATCCAGAATCTTCTTAGCAACGCATTCAAGTACAACAACCCTGGCGGTTATGTAAAAGTATCGGTTCAGAAGGATCGTAATGATGCCGTGATATCCGTGGAAGACAGCGGCATCGGGATAAGCGATGAGGGCAAACGCCACATCTTTGAAAGATTTTATCAAGATCATCGAAAAGAAGCTGTTACCGGTAACGGAATCGGACTTCACATCGCTGCCGAATATGTCAAACTTCACGGTGGAAAGATATCGGTTACTGATAACCATCCCAAAGGAAGCATCTTTACTGTTACGATTCCGATTAAACACGAAGAACTGTCTCCAAAATCAAAAGAGCCAGGAGGTGAACAAGAACCTGATAACAGGAGTCAGGCAGCATCAGGGAAGGCACGGATTCTGATTGTGGAAGATAATGATCCGTTCCGGAAATTCCTCAAAGACTCCTTGTCCGAGCGTTACAAAGTGATAGAGGCAGGAAATGGCAGGAGTGGACTTGAAAAATTGGCCAGCCATCCCATCGATATCATCGTGAGCGACATTATGATGCCCGAAATGGATGGATTGGAACTGTGCAAGCAAGTCAAAAATGACATCCGATACTCCCATATCCCCATCATTCTGCTCACCGCCAGACAGCAGCAGGAAAACGCCCTTATAGGTTTGCGAGAAGGTGCGGATGAATATATCTCCAAGCCCTTCGATTTCGAGATCCTGACCCTCAAGATTGACAACCTCCTTAAATGGACACAGGACAATCACAGAAAGATCGGCGATCTACATCTCGACACCTCAGACATCACAGCGAGCAAGCTCGACAAAGATCTTCTGGACAAAACGATCGGACTGATCGAAAAACATCTGACGGATAGCGAGTATTCTGTTGAGGAACTCAGCGCGGAAGTCGGTATTTCACGCAGCAGCCTATACAAGAAACTGATGTTCATCACCGGAAAGTCTCCGCTGGAATTCATCCGAATCATCCGGATCAAACGGGGGCTGGAAATGCTTGAAAGTGGAGAAACTTCCATTTCACAGATTGCCTGGCAAGTCGGATTCTCTCCAAAACAATTCTCGAAATACTTCAAAGATGAGTACGGCTGTCTCCCTTCGGAGTACCAACAGAATATCCAATGAAGATTTCTTGATTATACTACCTACCGCATCCTCACCTCGACGACGTAGTCGGATTCGTCCAGTTCGGAAGGGAGGGTGACGAAAAGTTTGTCTTTGACTCTCCGGAAAGAGAGGGCGGCGCCGTTCTTCAAGGCCTTCACAGCGCGGACGCGTCCTTTCACGGAAAGCGGAACCTCCAGAATGGTGCCGGGAGACTTGAACAAATGCAGATAAAATGTCTTGGGATCGGAAGTCGGCGCGGTTGAAACGCCCCAATCCCCGGAAACCACCGGACCCGGGCCGCAGCCCCGGATGGAACTCCCGTAGGTGTCCATCCAGGCTCCGATGCCGCGAAGCCTGTCCAGTGCCAGCGCCGGAAGTTCACCGTTCGGCTGCGGCCCGATGTTCAGCAGCAGGGTCGTGTTCATGGACACACAGGTGGCGAGCAGTTGCACCAGCCTCGGAACGGACTTGTAGTTCTGGTCCGAAACCTTGTACCCCCACATCCCGTTCATGGTCTCGCACATCTCAAGTGGAAGGGCATCGCTAACTTTCTGATCCGGGGCGAAGCCGGTCGTGTTCTGTCCGGGAAGATCCTTCTCGAAGGCCTGAAAATCCTCCCCCTCGATCACCGCGATGTGGTGGTTGTTGCAGATGAGACAGGCGGGATCCAGGGAATGAATATAGGAATACAGTTCCGGCATCCTCCAGTCAAAGGGAGTGGCGTCCGAATCATGGTCCCAGTAGCCGTCGAACCAGATCGCACGGGGACTATAGTTGCGGATCAGTTCCCCCAGCTGCTGTTTCATGAACGCGAAGTAACTGTCATAATCCTGCCGGTCTCCTTTCCGCCCTGTGTCGTGCCCGGTCCGCCCGAGCGGATAGTCTTCCCGGATCCAGTCCAGCTGGGAATAGTAGAAATGAAGGGCAAGGCCTTGCGCGCGGCAGGCATGCGCCAGTTCAGCGGACACATCCCTTCCAAAAGGAGTCGCATCCACGATGTCGTATTCCGAAGTCTCCGTGTCAAACATGGAAAAACCGTCGTGGTGACGGGAGGTCAGACAGACGTAACCCGCTCCCGCTTCCTTGAAGGCCTTCACCCAGTCCGAAGCATTGAAAAGGTGGGGATAAAAGGCCGAAGCCGCTTTGGCATATTCATCCTTGTGAAGTTTGCCGCTGTTGAGGTACCACTCCCCCTGGGCGAAGGTGCTGTAGATGCCCCAATGCAGGAAGATGCCGAAGCGTTCGTTCGCGAACTCCTTCCGATTCCGCAAATTTTCCGGAGCGGGTTTGTACTTCTGTGAATAGGCGGTCGCGCAGGAGAGCAGCAGGATCGCAAGGGTCAAAGTCTTCAGTGTCTTCATGGTTGAGACGGTTGAGAGGAAAAGCAAAATCGTCAGGCCCGCACGACGCAGAGCGCGATGATAAAGATAGAAAATATTCGGTTCACCCCCAAAAAGTATGCGGCAGCCAGCCCTCCGCGCCGCCGGTCCTCTTCCCACCCTTGCGCCGCCATACTCTTCCTCCGCGCCCGTTCTGTCTCAACTCCTCAACACCCTGCAGCAGGTTCCTCCTGCACCCGTTTCTTTCCGCGCCCGTTCTGTCTCAGCTCCTCAACACCCTGCAGGAAAGCGAGATGGTAAGGTACGAAACGGGGAGGTGTGCAGAAAAGCTGCCTTCTACGCATTCTGTGTGTACACCCCGTCACAAAACCACCGGTTTTCCGCGAATAGGCCGCTAGGTGTACAAGAAAAGAGCCTTCTACGCGCTCTGTTCGTACACCTCGAGTGCCGGAGGAGTGGCTGTCTGAAATACATGATCATACAGTGTATGTTCCCGAAACCGTTTCGCCGCCGCGACCGGTCCAGTTGGTGTGGAAGAATTCTCCGCGAGGACGGTCCGTACGTTCGTAGGTGTGCGCGCCGAAATAGTCCCGCTGCGCTTGCAGCAGATTCGCCGGCAGCCGGGCAGCGCGGTATCCGTCGTAGTACGCAAGCGCGGCGCTCAGGGTCGGGATGGGGATGCCGTTCGCAATGGCATGCGCAGCCACATTCCTCCAGCCTTGCTGGGCATCGGCAAGCTTTTCGGTGAAATAGGGAGCGAGCAGGATGTTCGCGAGGTCGGGATCCTTGTCGAAGGCTTCCTTGATGATGCCGAGGAAGACGCTGCGGATGATGCAGCCGCCTCTCCATAGAAGAGCGATCCCACCGTAATTCAGGTTCCAGCCGTACTCTTCGGCGGCGGAACGCATCAGCGCGAAGCCCTGGGCATAGGAAACGACTTTAGAAGCGAATAGCGCCTTTCCCAGATCTTCCAGGAAAACTTTCCGGTCACCGGTGAAAAGCACAGGACGGGGACCGGCCAGAATCTTGGACGCGGCTACCCGTTCTTCCTTTTGGGCGGATAAGTGGCGGGCATACACGGCCTCAGTGATCAAGGTGAGGGGAATCCCCTGGTCCAGCGCGGCGATGGCGGTCCATTTTCCCGTCCCCTTCTGTCCTGCTGTGTCCAGAATGTAGTCCAAAACATATTTCCCCTCCTCATCCTTTTTGGCAAGAATGTCGCGGGTGATTTCGATGAGGTAACTGTCCAGGTCGCCCTCGTTCCACTCGGCGAAGACCTCGTGCATTTCTTCGTTGGACATGCCAAGCAAGTCTTTCATGATCTGGTAGCACTCGCAGATGAGCTGGATGTCTCCGTATTCGATGCCGTTGTGGACCATCTTCACAAAGTGTCCGGCTCCGCCTTCACCCACCCAGTCGGAGCAAGGAGTACCATCGACCCTGGCGGAAATGCTCTGGAAGATGGGTTTCACGGCAGGCCATGCGGCTGGAGAGCCGCCCGGCATCATGGAAGGACCTCTCAAGGCGCCTTCCTCTCCGCCGGAAACGCCGGTGCCGATGTAGAGAAGTCCTTTGCTTTCGACATAGGCAGTCCTGCGCGCCGTGTCCGAGAAATGCGTGTTGCCGCCGTCAATGATGATGTCGCCTTTGTCAAGAAGCGGAATGAGCCGGTCAATATAGTCATCGACCGGTCGGCCGGCCTTGACCATCAGGAAGACCTTGCGAGGACTCTTGAGCGAACTGACCAGGTCTTCGAGGCTGCCGGCGCCGTAGATGTTCTTCCCTTTGCCGCGGTTCTCCAGGAAATGGTCCACCTTGGAGACAGTGCGGTTGAAAACACTGACATAGAAGCCTTTGCTTTCCATATTCAAGACCAGATTCTCGCCCATCACGGCAAGGCCGATCAATCCGATGTCAGATACAGGTTGTATCATGTGTTTCAGGTTCAGATCGATTTCATGCTGTTCTTTTATGAATACTGTCGATACGACTGACGATCCGGTATCACTCCATCGATTCGATCACCCGGGTGTTGATTTCCCTCAAACGGGCCTCGTCGAGTTTCACGACCCGGTCATAAGTCATCAGTCCGTTCACTTCGATCTCGCAGTCCGTGGTCTGGGTATAGATGGCCGCGGCGCATCCCTGCGTCACCAGCTGGATCAGCTGCCCGGCGAAGTTTTCGTATTCCGCAAGCACCTCTTCCGCGTTCTTGTACTGAACATAGCCCCAGTTGCGGTCGGGCTGCCAGAGATGGCCTTCCACCGCAAGGCCGATCCCGCCGTATTCCCCGAGCACGTTGATCATGTTCCGATCCCAGAGACGCATGGCGGGGTAGGGATAATGATGGTTGTCCAGGATGTCGCCGCAATCTCTCGTCCAGTTGCCTCCCGAAGCCATATTGATCAGGCGGGTCGGATCCAGATCCCGCGTGAAATCCACGATCTCGCGCGTGTCGAACTGGCTCCAGGCCTCATTGAAAGGAACCCAGACGACGATACAGGGGAACTTCTTCGTCTGATCGATGATTTCCCGCCATTCCTTGCGGAAATTGGCCTTCGCAAGTGTCGTTGCCGGGAAATCCGTTCCTTCGTCGTAATTATGGACTCCCCAAATATTCTGTTTGTTGTCCGAGAAGGAAGGCATGTCCTGCCAGACCAGCATGCCGAGCTGATCGCAGTAGTAGTACCAGCGGGAAGGTTCAACCTTGATGTGCTTGCGGATCATATTGAATCCGAAATCCTTCGTTTTCTGAATATCGAATTTCAAGGCTTCGTCCGTCGGCGCGGTGTAGAGACCGTCCGGCCACCAACCTTGGTCCAATGGTCCGAACTGAAAGAGGTTCTTCCCGTTCAGCGCCATCAATTTTACGCCGTTCCGGGATTTTCCGACGGAGATTTCCCGCATAGCCGTATAGCCTTTCACGCGATCGAGGGTCACCTTGCCGCGCAGGATGCTGATGTCCAAGCCGTATAGATAAGGAGAATCCGGGCTCCACAGCTGCATGTCGGGGACGGGTAAGGTCACCGTGACACCCGGGGCGGCATCCGCCCGGGAGACGACCTGTACGAACTCGTGAGGCTGGTTCTCTGTCGAGTAGCCGACCCCGCCGTCCAGCAGCGCGATCCGGACGACATCGCCTGCCTGGGCTCCGGCCACAGAAACGGACACATCAACCGTACGATCGTGAATGTTGGAAACCGCGTAATAGTCTTCCACGCAGGTAGCGGAAACGGATTCCATCCACACGCTTTGCCAGATGCCCGAGACCGCTGTATACCAGATTCCGCCGGGACGCGAAACCTGTTTTCCGCGCGGCTGGAAGTCATTGTCCGTGGCATCCGTCACCTTCAAGACCAGGGTATTCACGCTCCCCTTCTTGACATAGGGTGTGATGTCGAACGAAAAATGCGTATAGCCGCCGGTGTGTGTCCCGACCTGCACGCCCCCCACGAAGACTTCCGCCTTCCAGTCCACCGCCTCGAAATTCAGTTTGACCCGGTTCCAACCCTTCGGAACCGTAAAGGCGGTCTTGTACCAGATCGCGTCTTGTCCAGTCACCGCGCGTCCCACCCCGGACAGGGCGGACTCGATCGCGAAGGGCACCAGGATTTCACCTTCGTACCGCTCGGGTTCCGCGGCAAGCTTGTCCGTGACGGCATATTCCCAAAGCCCGTTGAGCGACTTCCAGTTCTCGCGAACCATTTGGGGACGCGGGTATTCAGTATGTACGTTCTCCGGTGAAACTTCTTTCGCCCAGGGGGTCATGATCCGATTTCCCGCAGGCGACCAACGGGATTCCTGCGCGGAAGAAAGCGCGGCCAGGGAAAACAAAGCGGCCGCAAATGCGATGAGTCTGTGTTTCATGATGATTGTCGTGTTCTATAATTATCCAATACTTACAAATATATCGATTATTTCATTAAATTTGTACATTGTCTTAAAACGATATGTACTCTTTTCTGCTCAGTGTTCTTGCCCTCATCGCAGGCTATGTTTTCTACGGCGCGTTCGTGGAAAAGGTCTTCCGGCCGGACAGCAACCGCCCCACTCCGGCGATCGAAAAAGCGGACGGGGTTGACTACATCGCCATGCCTACATGGAAGGTGTTTATGATTCAACTTCTGAACATCGCGGGCACCGGGCCGATTTTCGGCGCGATCATGGGTGCCAAGTTCGGCCCTGCCGCCTATCTCTGGATCGTGTTCGGGTGCATCTTCGCCGGGGCGGTCCACGATTATCTTTCCGGCATGCTGTCGGTCCGGCACGGCGGCGCGGGACTTCCCGAACTCATAGGCACGTATCTCGGCACCGGAACCAAGCGCGTCATGCTGGTCTTCACGATCCTGCTTCTGCTGCTCGTCGGCGCAGTCTTCGTGTACAGCCCGGCCATCATTCTGGGAGACATCGCCGGAGACGGCGGGAAACAGTCCATGATGATCTGGGTCGCTGTCATATTCCTCTACTACCTCCTCGCGACTCTGCTTCCGATCGACAAGATAATCGGAAAAATCTATCCGGTGTTCGCGTTCTCCTTGCTGTTCATGGTGCTTTCCCTGATGATCGCCCTGCTCGCGAAATGGCCTTCGATCCCGGAACTGTGGGACGGACTGGCGAACCGGGGTCCCTCCGTCGGGGTTGCGGAACAGCCCATCTTCCCCTGCCTGTTCATCACCATCGCCTGCGGCGCCATCAGCGGCTTCCACGCCACACAGAGCCCGCTGATGGCACGATGCATCCGGAACGAACGCCTCGGGCGTCCGGTATTTTACGGTTCCATGATTACGGAAGGTCTGATCGCCCTGGTCTGGGCGGCTGTGTCCGCCTGGTTTTTCTTCGACGGCGGGGCCGCGGAAGTCGGCTCGGACCTCACGGCAGCCGCTCCGACGGTCGTAACCAAAGTCTCGGAAGGGTGGCTCGGCCTGTTCGGCGGAATCCTTGCGCTGCTGGGCGTGGTCGCGGCTCCGATCACCAGCGGGGACACGGCCTTGCGAAGCGCCCGGCTCATCATCGCCGACGCCCTGAAATTCAACCAAAAACCCGTGAAAAACCGGTTGATGATCAGTCTTCCCATCTTCCTCTGCGCCGCCTTGCTGCTGTGGTTCAACATCGCAGACCAGAACGGATTCAACACGGTCTGGCGGTATTTCGGGTGGGCCAACCAGGCCTTGTCCGTTTTTACCCTGTGGGCGGTCACGGTCTATCTGACCCGTGCCCGGAAGGGCAGCTGGTATCTGATCACGCTGATCCCCGCTGCGTTCATGACGGCGGTCTGCCTGACCTTCATCCTGGTGGACAAAGTCGGACTGGGGCTCTCCGCGCGACTGGCTCCCTGGATCGGCCTTGCGGCCTTCTCCGGCTCCATCGCGCTCTATTATCTGCTGAAAAACCATAAGAATCAATAGTATGTTCGATCAACAACACGGGCTCTGGATCGCCCATTGCAACAAAGGGCCGCTCTCCATCTTCGGCAAAATGGCAAACCGCCACGGACTTATCGCCGGCGCGACCGGAACGGGGAAAACCGTCACCCTGCAGGTAATGGCGGAAAGTTTCTGCCAAGCCGGGGTTCCCTGCTTCATGGCCGATATGAAGGGGGATCTGTCCGGAATTTCCGAGCCGGGCAAACTGAACGGCTTCATCGAGAAACGCATGACGGAATTCGGCATCGAAAACCCGCAATTCCAGAGTTGCCCGGTCCGCTTCTTCGATGTGTTCGGAGAACAGGGACACCCCATGCGCTGCACGATTTCAGAAATGGGCCCCCAGCTGCTGACGCGGATTTTCGGACTGAACGACACCCAGGAAGGGGTGTTGAACATCGTGTTCCGGATCGCCGATGAAAAAGGCTTGCTGCTGATCGACTTGAAGGACCTCCGGTCCATGCTGAACTACGTGGCCCAGCATGCCGCGGAGTACACCACAACCTACGGAAATATCTCTCCGGCCTCCGTCGGGGCCATCCAGCGCTCCGTCCTGACCCTCGAAAACGAAGGGGCGGACAAGTTCTTCGGCGAACCTTCTTTCGACATCTTCGACCTGCTGCAGTGCGAGGGGGGCAAGGGCATTATGAATGTGCTGGCCGCCGACAAGCTCATGATGAAACCGAAGATCTATTCTACCTTCCTGCTCTGGCTGCTTTCGGAACTCTACACCAACCTACCCGAGGTCGGAGACCTGGAACTGCCCAAACTGGTTTTCTTCTTCGACGAAGCCCATATGCTTTTCGCCGACACGTCGAAGGCGCTGGTGGAAAAGATCGAGCAAGTCATCCGCCTCATCCGCAGCAAGGGAGTGGGCGTCTATTTCGTGACGCAGTACCCCAACGATATTCCGGACACGATTCTGGGCCAGCTGGGGAACCGGGTGCAACATGCGCTGAGAGCCTATACCCCCAAGGATCAGAAGGCGGTCCAGGTGGCCGCGGAAACCTTCCGGCCCAATCCGGAATTCAGTACGGCGGAAGCCATCACCACCCTCGAAACCGGAGAGGCGCTGATCTCCTTCCTGGATGCCAAGGGTGCTCCGGGCATTGTGGAGCGTGCGAAAATCCTCTTCCCGCTGAGCCAGATCGGCCCCATCGACTCCTCCCGGAGAAACCAACTCATCAACGCTTCCAAGCTGTACGGCAAGTACGACGAGCCCATCGACCGCGAAAGCGCGTTCGAACAACTGCTGGCACAGCAGGAACAGGAAGCCGCTGAGGCGGAGGAAGACGCCAAAGGAAAGGCGAAAGGCACCGCGCGAAAGAGCGGGATGTTCGGAAAAGTTTCAAAAGCCGTCTTCACTGCTGTGACCGCGACCGTCGGAACCATGGTCGGGAGCGCCGTATCGAACCGCATGACCGGAAAGAAATCCAAGTCGGGAGGCGTGAAGGAAGGCGCCGGCCGGGTCGTGAAGAACGCCACCTCCGCCGCGACCCGCACCATGACCCGGGAAATCACCCGATCCATTCTCGGCAATCTGATCAAATAGGAGGATCATGGACACACACGCTCTTCTCGCCCTCTCCCCGCTTGACGGGCGGTATGTCGGCAAAACAGCCGCACTGCGACCCTATTTCAGTGAATATGCCCTCATCCGCAACCGCACCCGGGTCGAAGTCGAGTACTTCATCGCCCTCTGCCGGGTTCCGCTCCCCCAGTTGGCCTCTTTCGGCGAAGGCACCGGATGGTCGCGGGAAGAATGGTTCGAGACATTGCGCGACCTATACCGCCGGATGGAGCCGGAAGACGCACAGCGGGTCAAAGAAATCGAGAAGGTGACCAACCACGACGTCAAGGCCGTGGAATACTATCTCAAAGAAAAATTCCAAAGGCTGGGGATCAGCCGGTGGCAGGAGTTCTTGCATTTCGGACTCACCTCGCAGGACATCAACAACACTGCTCAGCCCTTGATGTTGAAAGAAGCCGTCGAAGAGGTTTACCTCCCGGCCCTGGAAGAAATCCTGAACATTCTGAAAACCGATGCCGAAGCCTGGAAGGAGGTGCCCATGCTGGCAAAGACTCATGGCCAGCCGGCAACCCCTACCCGCCTCGGAAAAGAACTCGATGTGTTCGTCGTCCGCATCGAAGAACAGCTCCGTCAATTCCGCCTGCTCACCTATCCGGCAAAATTCGGAGGGGCGACCGGGAACATGAATGCCCACAAAGTGGCCTATCCTTCCGTCAACTGGATCCGCTTCGGAGACGATTTCGTGGATTCGCTCGGGCTCAAGCGATCTTTCCCGACCACACAGATTGACCACTACGACAATCTCGCGGCCCTATTCGACTGCCTTCGGCGCATCAATACCATCCTCATCGATCTCTGCCGGGATGTATGGACCTACATTTCCATGGAATATTTCCACCAGCAGACCGCGAAAGACGAAGTCGGTTCCTCTGCCATGCCGCACAAGGTCAACCCCATTGATTTCGAGAATGCCGAAGGAAACCTCGGAATGGCCAATGCCATTTTGACATTCCTGTCTCTGAAACTCCCGATTTCAAGACTTCAGCGGGATCTGACCGACAGCACGGTGCAAAGGAATGTCGGGGTGCCTATCGCCCACGGATTAATCGCGTTCGACTCACTGAAAAAAGGGCTGGGGAAACTGATCCTCAACAAACCGGCAATCGAAGCGGATCTCCAGAAAAACTGGGCTGTCATCGCGGAAGCCATCCAGACCATCCTGCGCCGGGAAAACTATCCGAATCCCTATGAAACGCTGAAGAATCTGACCCGCACGGGAGCGGCCATCGAAGAGAAAACGCTTGAAGACTTCATCGCGTCGCTGGAGGTGGATCCGTCCGTCAAGGAAGAATTACGGGCGATCACGCCCTGGAACTATACCGGATTCTAGTCTTCCTCAAGATAGACATCGTCGCCGGGCTCAGCGAAGTTGAAATGCTCGCGGGCATATTGTTCGAGGGAATCCTTGCTTGTGGTCAGACCGTGGATCTGATTGTCCATTTCCTTGATTTCCCGCTGATACCGTTCCATCTGCTTTTCCTGCTGCCGGATCTCGATGCCCGCCTTGATCCAACGAACAAAGTTGTTCTGGTTGAGGAATCCGACCAGCAGGAGGAACACGGCCGTGGCAAGAATCGCATAGCGGATGAAAGACCGTTTTTCGGCCTGTTTTCCATCCTTTTCAGTGTTCCATATGTCTCTGAACTTTCCCAATTTGCTGAAGAATCTTGAAAGATTTGACTCGGCCTGCGATATTCTCTGCAAAAATAGTTAAATTTGCCGTATCAACCGAACATATTTTAATCCTACAGCTTATGAAACCAACGCTTCTTGTCCTGGCAGCAGGAATGGGTAGCCGCTACGGTGGCCTCAAACAGATGGATGGCCTCGGCCCGAGCGGAGAAACGATCATCGATTATTCAATCTACGATGCCGTAAATGCCGGATTCGGCAAAGTCGTGTACATCGTCCGGGAATACTTCAAAGCGCAGTTCGAAGAGGTCGCGCGACAGAAGTACAGCAATTTGAAAGGTCCGGATGGAGAGCCGATGAAGTTCGAATTTGTAACCCAGGAATTGAGCAAAATCCCATCCCGTTTTACGCTGAATCCCGAACGGCAGAAGCCCTGGGGTACCGCCCACGCTGTTCTGATGGCGAAAAATGTCATCCATGAGCCCTTCGCCGTCATCAACGGGGACGACTATTACGGCAAGGATTCCTTCCGGATTCTGGCCGAATGGCTCCGAGCACATGCGGATTCCAAGGGAGTGTGCAGCATCGTAGGGTTCAGGCTGGACAATACCTTGTCCGAGCACGGAACCGTCTCCCGCGGCATCTGCTTCTACGACGAGCAGCTCCATCTAACGGGTATCGTCGAACACCTGAACATCGGCAAGGAAGCGGACGGGAAGGTTTACGGAGACAATTCCGTCGATGGCCGCACCCATGTCGAACTCGACGGCAAGGCGCTTTGCTCTATGAATATGTGGGGATTCACGCCGGACTACTTCGACCTCAGCGAGGAGGTTTTCGATCTCTTCCTTGAGAAAAACCTGAACGAACTCAAAAAAGAATTTTTCATCCCGCTCGCCGTTGACGAACTGATGAAGGCGGAACGGATGAACTGCGAGGTGCTCTCGACTGATTCCCGCTGGTTCGGAGTCACCTACAAGGAAGACCGTCCGGGCGTAGTGGCGAAACTTCAGGAACTCGTTGACACGGGAGTCTATCCGACTCCGCTCTGGAAGTAGCCATGTCCTTCTTCAATCCGCGCAAAGTCGAAAAGAACTATGACTTTTTCTCCGGATTCTCCTGGTACACGCCCGGAGTCGGAGGCATGTTCACCGTTCTCCTCTGGTTCCTGGCCGGAATGTTCTTGGGGATGCTGGTCGTGATACCCGCGCAATTCGGCTTTGCGGACATCCCGAATTCCTATCTTTTCCCGATCGTCTATGTCGTCCAGTTTGTTCCGGTTCTGATTTTCACCAAGTACATGAGCAGCCGGAACGCGATGTTCGATGTCGGCTACGCATTGGACAGCAAGCACTTCGGCAAGGCAGGAGGAGGCTGGATGGCCTTGCTGGCCGTAATCGCCACCCTGTCCGCGGCCTTGATGCTGGAACTCGTGAACAGCTTCCTGCCGGAAATGTCCGAAACCTGGAAAAACGCCATGAAGATGCTTATGGATGCTCCTTTGTGGATCACCCTCCTGAGCACCTGCGTCCTGGCACCGATTTTCGAAGAGTGGATGTGCCGGGGCATTGTGCTGAGGGGGCTCCTGCATGCGAAACGAAAGGACAAGGAAGGCAATGTCAAAGCCGGAATAAGCCCGGCGCTGGCCATCGTAATTTCCGCCCTGTTTTTCGCGACCATACACGGGAACCTGTGGCAAGGCATCACCGCCTTTCTGCTGGGCTGCCTGCTTGGCTATGTCTACTACCGGACGGGCTCATTGAAACTGACGATTCTGATGCACTTCGCGAACAACTTCCTATCCGCGATGCTGAGTTACTTCGGCGGTGAAAAGGTGGAAAACGCCAAGAGTCTGCTCGATCTCATTCCCGCTTGGCAATATTCCATCCTGTTCGCATTGAGCGCTGTCGCCCTCGTTCTGATCCTGCGATACATGAAAAGTATTCCGCTTCAGAGTCCGGCCGGCAATTCCGATCCGATCGACTTAACCACATAGCCGGAGCATCCTCTTTCGTAGCCGTGGAGGTTAACTGGCTGGTCATCCGTCCATTGAACCATATTCATCCCCTGCCGGAGCCGGAGATGAAATACCATCTACGCATTGTGCCGCAAGACTTTAGGCTCCATCGGCTTCTCCGTCGATCCGGCCTCGGGCGGAGCCGCGAACACGCTTTCCCGGGATTCGGCGAACTGAGCGCCATCTGAGGCGGAGCCGCAGCATGTTTCCACGGGATTCTGTGAATGGAACGCCACCTCTGGAAGAACCGCAGGTTTAGAGGAACAGCAGCGGAGCGTCGGAAGCTTGCCGGGCTGGGACCTCGACGCCGGCGTCAGCCTGACATGCAAAAGTCGGAAAGGCGAAAAAGCCGCCGGATTTCTCAAGGGGACACCTATTTAAAAGATTCGGTACCGGGCGATCTGACGGCTGAGATATTCATCGATACGGAAAGATCCGCCACCGGATCGGAAATCGGCAAGCAACTGATCCGAAGAGGGGTCTCCAAGCCTCGACAGCCGATCCAAGTTGTCCATGACCCGCTTTTCGAGTTCTCGGTGAAAACGGGCACTGTGATTGGGGTTATGCAGATGGCAGAGTTCGTGCAAGAGCACGTAGTCACAGAGCGGTTCGGGCAGACGGACCAGGTTCAGATTCAGATTGATGTTTCCTTTCGAGGAGCAGCTTCCCCAGTTCGATGAATTGTGCTTGATCGTAACGCGCCCATATGTGAAACCATACCGCTCCGCGAAGTAGCGAAGTTTGGTCGGCAAAAGGGTCTTGGCCTCGCCGCGCAGGAGTTCGACCAGCGTCTTGCGCAAGTCCGTGTCCGGCGTAAAATGTACGATCTTCCGAAAAAGGGGACGCGCAAGGTTGAGGTAGGTCCGACGCGTGGCACGGACATCTTCTACGGGGATCACTTCGACCCCGGGTTTCGTATCTTCCCGGAAAGTGACTTCCGACAGCAGGGTATGGATTACCGAGCCGTTCCCGAGCCCGGAAATGGCTCGACCCGTCTCTTCAGCGACAACGGCCTTCTGCCGCTGCCGATCGATCGCGCGGAGTACCCAGTCTCGTTTGGACTGGAAGAATCGCGCTCCATCCAATTCGCTCATGAACCAGGGAATGCTGACGCTTACGCCGCGAACCGGATGAACGCGGACGCTCAACCGTCGGGATCGGGTACTTTTACGCAGCACCACCTCCCCGATCTGATCGTCTCTGAGAATCTTCTCCTTCATATTCATGCCGCATCTTGGTTGGGCAACTGCAAAAATAGGGAATTTCCGGCGAAACCGATGATCCGCCTCGGCCCGAACGGCAGGCCGGGAGACGGAAGGTGGCTCGGGATTTGTTGGAAACGCGAAAAGTGAGTATATTTGCCGAATTATTCACACCGGAAGATGAAAGGTGCGTTGAAGAAAATAGGATTCCCATTGGCGATCATCTGCGCGCTTGCGCTGCAGACCGTCGGCATGGATTTGTTCAAGCCGGCGGGGGATCCTGGCTTCGGTCTTGTCACTGCCGAGAAAACGGCTCCCGACACCATTCTGTACGAGTACCTATTCGGTAACCTTCCCGAAATCCTGGAAGAAGACACGGTCGGGTTGCTGTTCCCCCTCTTCGACACCGTGCCTCAACTAACGGCACGCGACACCCTGTTTCCGCCGGATTCTCTCCGAGAAAGCGACCCGTTCCGCTACAAATACTACGTTGCCTTGTTGGACTCATTGACACACAAGCTGGTGGTCGATTCGCTCCGGAATTCAGGGGATTCCCTGGACTGGCCTCGGTTGGACTCACTCTACTACGCCGATTCCGCATCCCGCGCGAAGGCAGCCTTCGATGCCTGGTATGCGGGACTTTCCAAGACGGAACGCAAAAAATATGATTTCGAAGAGAAAGCCAACCGCAAACAAGCGGTGACAGACAGCATCCTGGCCGTCAAGGACAGTTTGGGCGCCATCCGGGACAGCATCCGGGAAGCAACCCCCCGGATCCTCGAGACCTTCGCTCTGACTGATTCCATGCAATACAAGCGCATCATCACCTGGACCCATGAGCGGGAATTCCACCGGATGGAAGTGAAAGAACTGGACACGAACTACAACTACCGGTTCTACGACTATCCTTTCTTCCGGAAGGATGTGAACGCCACTTGGCTGGGCGTCGCCGGTTCCGCCTTGCAGTACTACAACTTTTTCAACCGGAAGAGCGAGAACGGAATATCCTTCTACGATCCTTACGAATCCTGGAGCTACTCGCCCGCGACATTGCCTATGTACAACTCGAAGACGGCCTACACAGAACTGGCCTTTTTCGGTACGCTTTTCGCGAAGAGCCAGAAGGAATCGAATAATCTCCACATCCTGACCACCCAGAACTTCTGGCCTGCTTTCAATCTGACTCTTGAATACAATCGGTTCGGAGGAAACGGGATGGTGGAAAACGAAGCGACGAGCAACAAAACTTTCGTGGCCTCTACGAATTATCTGGGCAAGCGCTACCTGATGCATTTCGGCTACATCTACAACATGGTGAGGCGCGGGGAGAACGGAGGAATCGCCGACAATGCGATGGTCCGCGACACGACCCTCGATGCGCGGGAATATCCGATCTTTCTTTCCAATGCGAGCACGGGGCTGAAGAAAAACACTTTCTTTCTCGACCAGCAGTACCGCATTCCGTTCTCCTTCCTGAAGAATCTACGGAACCGCAAGGTGATCAAAGCAGAGCAAGCCTACCGCGACAGCGTTACCGCAACAGGCGACTCAGCGGCCATCGCCAGAATGGAGCTGCTGCTGGCCGGACGGGAAAGGTTGCGGGAAGAGGAAGACTCGCTCGGGGACCGGGACATCACAACCGCCTTCATCGGTCACAGCAGCGAATATTCCGTCTTCCGCAAAGGATACCGCGACCAGATTTCCTCCTCGGACATCGCAGCCCGCGAATTCTACCGGAACACTTTCCTCTACCATCCGACTAATTCCTCGGATTCCGTCCGGGTTATGAAACTTGAAAACCGATTGTTCCTCCGGTTGCAGCCCTGGTCCAGCCAAGGAATCGTATCCAAACTGAACGGCGGGATCGGAAACCGGATCCTGCGCTACTACAGTTTTGATCCCACATTCTTGAAAGGAGGTTCGAACACCGTCTGGAACTCAGCGTTCGTCTATGCCGGCGTCGAAGGCCAACTGAAAGACTACATCCATTGGAATGCCGTCAGTGACTACACTTTTGTCGGTGACGAACAGAACGATGTCTCGTTAGAAGCCAACGCCCGCTTCGATTTGCACCCGTTCCGTAGGGATCGAAAGCGTCCCGTATCCCTGAACCTGCATTTCGGGACATCGCTGGAAGAACCGGACTTCTATCACCAGCGCTTCTTTTCAAACCACTACAAATGGGAGAATGATTTCGACAAGATTTCAACCACCGAGTTGCAGGGAGAACTGGCGATTCCCCACTGGAACATCGGCCTCTCAGCCGGCTATGCCCTGCTGAGCAAGAACATCTATTTCGATTCCACAGGCGTCGTCCGCCAGAACGACGCCCCCATGAGTGTTCTTTCCGCCACCTTGACAAAGAACTTCAACTTGTTTCGGCTGATCCATCTGGACCATAGGTTTCTGTTCCAGTTGTCCTCCGACCAGGAAGTCGTTCCCCTGCCCCGGCTTGCGGTCAACGCACGGTACTACCTGCAGTTCGATGTCAAGCGCGAAATCATGCAGATGCAGATCGGCGCGAATGCCTGGTACAACACGTCTTACTACACTCCCGGCTGGAATCCCGCCGTAGGCGCCTTCTACAACCAGCGTGAAGTAACCTACAACAGCGGTCCCGTGATTGACGTTTTCCTCAACATGCAGTGGAAACGAGCTTGCATCTTCGTCAAGGTTGAAAACATCGGGCAAGGCTGGCCGATGGACAAGAATGACTACTTTTCCGCGCACCATTTCATCCGGACGCAGCGCTCGCTGAAGTTCGGCATATATTGGCCCTTCTACAAGCAACCTACCGAAAACCGTACGGTCGAGGCAGGTTCCGGACTCTCCGGAGGCGGAAGAGGCTCCGGTGGCATGGGCGGTTTCATCAACCGTTAAGCGGATTCAAAACAAACGATTATGGCCAAACCTAACGCTAGAAAATACTTTCTCCTGCTCTTGCTGACACTGATCCTCGCGTCACTCGCTTTCTTGGTGAAGTATGTGAAACACAAGGACAACGATGTGCCGTTCCAAAAGGACACCTTGCGGTGCGCGATCTGCCTGGGAGACTTCGACAAACTCTCCAAAGGGTATCTTACCGGGTATAACTTCGAACTTCTGCGAAACTTCGCGGAGAGCATCGGCATCCCTGCTGAAATCGACATTCACCCGGACGCCGCTCCCTATGTGGATTCGATCCGGCAAGATGTGCTGGATATCCTGGTCGTTCCCAGGGGATCCTTTCAAATGCTTGAAGGGGTGACCGAAACCCATTCCGGCGACAGCACCATAAGCTGGATCGTCAAAGCAAGCCAAGCCAGGGTCAAAGAAGTGGACAAATGGTTCCAGACGTTCCAAGCCTCGGAAAACTTCATCCCCACCCGGGACCGTTTCTTCAACGGATACAATCCGTATCGCCGGCAGAAAACCAGAACCGACATCATCAGCCCCTACGATGGCCTCCTTCGGGTCCATTCCAAGACAATTGGTTGGGATTGGAAGTTGGTTGCCGCCATCATGTGGCAGGAATCCAGGTTCCGCATCCAGGCAAAGTCCGGAAGAGGAGCCGTGGGTCTTTTGCAGATGATGCCCCGGACCGCGGATAAATACGATGTCGAAAACCGGTTCGATCCGGAAGAAAGCATCCGCGCGGGATCAGCGTACTTGGCCCGGCTGAATAAGATGTTCCGGAACTACGCCTCGGACGACAGTGAACTGACGAAATTCACCTTGGCGGCCTTCAATTCCGGTGAGGGCAGAATCTTGAACTGCATCAGCGAAGCCGACTCCCTGGGTGTCGGACATGCCGTCTGGGATTCGGTTAAAACCGTCCCGAGCATGAGCGCCGAGACGGTCGGCTTCGTCCGCTCGGTACTGGGCAAGTACCAGGAATTTCTCACCTATTGAGCCCGGACGGTCTGCGCGGGATCTACCCGGGAAATGAACAGGCAAGGGATCAGCAGCAGCAACATGATGACGATGTATGCAGCCGCGTCGGCGACCAGAATCGCCGGCAGATTCAGATGTACGGGGACGAATGAAACGAAATAATTCTGCGGATTCAGTTTCAGCAGATGGGTCTCCCTCTGCAGGACGCAGAACAACAATGCGATCCCGTTTCCGATCGCCATGCCCTTCCATACGATTCTCGAAGCCACCCGCAGGAAAACCTTTGCGATCGACCGGTCCGTCATCCCGACGGACTTGAGGGTTCCGATCGTGGAAATACTCCTGAACAGCAGGATCAGCAGACCGGAAACCATGTTGAAACCCGCGACGATCGTCATCAGCACAAGAATGAACAAAACGTTGAAATCGATCAGGTTCAGCCAGTCGAAGATCTGAGGATACCGATCCATCACAGAAGTGGCGATCAGGGTATCGTCATCCTCGCCCATCCGGTGCAAGGCGATTTCTCCGATCCATCCCGCCATCTCGCGCATGTCCTCGGGATTCCGCGCGGCCGGGGTCAGCGCGATTTCCAATGCAGAGGATTCATCCTTTCCCCACCCGTTCAGCCTCCGCATATCGGCGATGTCGGCCAGAACGATCAGATTATCCGTCCCGTCCATGAGCGCTTCGTAGACATCGATAATCTGAAAATTGCGGACCTGAACCCGGTCCCCGATGAAATAGGTCAACAGTTTGTCCCCGGGGCGGACTCCGAGCAGTTTGGATAGTGTGGAAGGGATGGTCACCCCTAATTTCACGGTATCGGCAGGATTCTCGCGCGTCGTGTCGACCGGGATTCCCTTGAACAGGACTCCGTGAATATTCTCCCCGCTCTTGATGATTCCGGCGCGATAGACCGCAGGGGCTACGCTCCGCACCCCTGAAAGGGAATCGATCGCGCCGAGAAAACTCGGCGCGGAAGAAATCGGATTGTCCGCGCTGATGTAGTTCAGGTCGACCGGAAGCAGCTGTACATCTCCCGTCATCTTGGAAATCCCGTCCCGAATCTCATTCCGGAAACCGGAGGAGACCGAGACGGCGATGATCATGATGAGGAAAGAAATCGCAATGGAAACCATCGGAATCTTTCCTCCGAAATGGAGGCGTCTGGCTATGAAACGGGACGCGTCCATGCAAGGCTACCAAATGTGGACACGCTCCGATTCGGGCCGCCACATCGGATCCCCTTCCTCGACGCCGAAGGCATCGAAGAAGCTCTGGAAGTTCCGAACGGAAACGTTGACCCGGTTCTCGGCCAGCGAGTGGACGTCGAGTTTGGTCAGGCGGGCTTTCTCTTCATCGGTAATGTTCTGCGCCCAGATAGCAGCATAGGAGAGGTAGAACCGCTGCTCCGGGGTGAATCCGTCGATGAGGCCGACGTTCCGACCGGCAAGGGCGTTCCGCATAGCCGTGAACGCGATGCTCAGTCCACCGTGGTCACCGATATTTTCACCGAGCGAGAGCCGTCCGTTGGCCATCAATCCGGGAAGCACCTGGACGGAATCGAACTGGGCGACCAACACTTCGGATTTCTCCTTGAAGCGGGCGGCATCTTCGGCCGTCCACCAATCGACCATATTCCCGTCTCCGTCGAAGAGCCGTCCCTGGTCGTCGAAGCCGTGGCTCATTTCGTGTCCGATCACGACACCGATGCCGCCGTAGTTGACGGCGTCATCCGCATCCGGATTGAAGAAAGGAGCCTGAAGAATGGCGGCCGGGAAGCAGATTTCGTTTGTCGTGGGATTATAGTAGGCATTGACCGTCTGCGGAGACATGCCCCATTCGCTCCGGTCCGTTGGCTTGCCGAGTTTAGACAGGTTGTCCGCCACATACCACCGGTTTGCTTCACGGATGTTGTCGTAGTAGCTCCGGTCGGCGGAAACGTTCATCGAGGAATAGTCCTTCCACTTGTCCGGATAGCCGATCTTGACTGTAAATTTAGATAACTTCTGCCGGGCTTTGACCTTGGTGGAATCGCTCATCCAGTCCAGAGCCTCGATGTGCTGGGAGAAGGCCTGCTTGAGGTTCTCCACCAGGGTGATCATCTTGGTTTTGGAGGTCTCCGGGAAATACTTGGCGACATACATCTTGCCGACCGCTTCGCCGAGGATGCTGTTCGGCACGCTCATCGCCCGCTTCCAGCGAGGTTTCTGCTCCTCGATGCCGGACATCTGCCTGCTGTAGAAATCGAAGGAGGCGGCATAGTATTCATCATTCAGCGCTCCGCAAGCGCCATTGATCACGCAGCCGGCGACATAGTCCTTCAGCACCTTCAGATCCGCCTTGGCGAAGTAGTCACAGAAGGCCTTGAAGAACGAAGGCTGCTCGACGACAAGCTTCTCCTGATCGGGAATGTTGCGGACGGAAAAATAAGTTTTCCAATCGAATCCGGGATAATCCGCTTCGAGCCGGGCAGTGCTCATTGTGTTGTACTGTGCCGGGATGTCACGCAACCGGACTTTGCTCCAGGAATGCCGCGCGAGCGCATCTTCGACCGCCAGCGCGTTGTTCGCGGCATCGACGGTGTAGTTCACGTCGGAAAGGTTGAAGATCTTTTCAAGGAAAGATCGATAACCATCTTTGATGGCCGCGTTCGCGGGATCGATGTAGTAGTCGCGGTCACCGATCCCCAGTCCGCCCTGTCCGAGGTAGAAAATCTGGGAGTCGCTGTTGAGGAGGTCAGGTCCTACGTAGCCTCCGAAGAACAGGTTCACGCCCCAGTCATGAAGGGATGCGATCTCCCGCGCCAGACCTTGTCTATCAGCCACCGCATAGATCTCGTCCAGCACTTTCCGGAGGGGAGCATTGCCCTCGGCGTTCAATTTCGCGGAGTCGAGTCCCTGCTTGTACAGGATGACGATCTTCTCGTCCGATGATCCGGCTTCAACCGTCATTTCCGTCATTTCTCCGAAAAGACGGTTCAGACGGACCTCGCTGGAGTCACGCAACACATCGAAACTGCCGAAACGGGCATATTCCGGCTTCAGCGGGTTCTTCCGCTGCCAGCCTCCAACGGCATATTTGTAAAAATCAACCGCGGGAGACACGGTGGTATCAAGGTTTGAAAGATCAATGGCAGGCACGGTACCCTCCGTTTGACGGGTACCACAACCAGCCAGCATTAGAAAAGTTGTCATCACCAACAAAATCTTCTTCATGATAAAACAATTTGTTTTATACTTTATACTAAAACAAACAAAGTTAATGATTTTGACGATATTTGTATCATCTTTCCCGCTGCCGGAATTTGAACAAGATGAAGAAAGTCCTGCAATTCATAAAAGACTGGATGCTGCCGCTGGCGATCATCACCGGCATCTCCTTGTACCTCCTGATACGATTCCTGCCGGTTCTGGACGCGATCGAGCCGGGGTTCTCCAAATTTGCCGAGAACATCCAACCAACTTTGGTTGCCCTGATACTCTTCCTCCAATTCAACCGGATTTCCCCGCACGACCTCCGGATCCACCGCTGGCATTTCCGCCTTTTGCTGGTGCAAGCGGTTCTGTTCGCGGTTTTCGCCCTGATCGCCTCCCGAATGCCATTCGGAGAGCCCCGGATTCTGGTCGAGAGCGCGACACTTTGTTTCATCTGCCCGACAGCTGCCGCCGCCGGCGTGATTACCTTGAAACTGGGCGGCAACCTGACCACTTCCGTCACGTACCTGGTGCTTGCGAACTGCCTGGCCTCCGTGATGATACCGCTCCTGATCCCGGTCATCAATCCGACGGAGGGTATGAGTTTCGGAAGGAACTTCATCAGCATCAGCGGGAGGGTGTTCCCGCTGTTGATACTGCCGCTGATGGCTGCCTGGACCATCCGCTACACGATGCGCAAAGTCCAGATCTTGCTGATGCGCTACACCCACTGGGCATTTTATATTTGGGGCCTCAGCTTGACATTCGCCCTTTATCTTGCGACCCGAGCCCTGTTGAACAGCGGCGTTTCTGTCTTCGCAGCCGGGATGATCGGCCTGGTCGCCTTGTTCTGCACCCTGTTCCAATTTTTCGTCGGCCGGAAAGTCGGCAAACCGTTCGGGCGCGCCGAATGCATTACCGCCGGTCATGCCCTGGGACAGAAAAACACGGGATTCTTCATCTGGCTGGGTTATTCATTCCTGACCCCCGTGACCTCGGTGGCGGGAGGTCTCTACAGTATTTTCCAGAATCTGGTCAACTCGTGGGAACTTTACGAGCACCGGGTACATCAGGAACGGGAGAAAAAGGAGAAGTGAACCTTTCCGTAACGTTTCTCTTTGATGAAATACGGATGCGAAGCAAAGTTGTGCTCCTTGCCATGCTCCAGAATGAAATAATTGCCGGGTACCAGAATATCCCGGGCAAAGATCCGGTCGGGCAGGGTCTCAAGCCCGTCCAAAGCGAAGGGCGGATCGGCGAAGATGAGATCGAAGCGTTCCCGGCAGATTGTGAGGAAGTCAAAGACATTGTTCCGGACCGTCGTGACATTCTCCAGGCCCAGCCGCAGGGATTCGGTCTTGATGAAGGATGCGTTCTCACGGGACATCTCCACGGAATAGACGCGCGAGGCGCCGCGGGAAGCGAATTCGAAGGCAACCGCCCCTGTGCCTCCGAACAGATCGAGAACCTTCAGGTCTTCGAATTCGTATTCATTCCCGAGTACGTTGAAGAGTCCTTCCCGGGCGAAATCCGTGGTTGGCCGCGCCAGGTAGCCGGCGGGAGGCTGGATGCGCTTCCCCTTGAGGCGTCCTCCGATGATCCTCATCGCTGCTCCACTGACTTGAAGTATCTGTACAGGGACAGAGATTCCTCCTCCGACAGAGGCGTCCGGAAGACGATGGTGGAAACTTCGGGATTGAGTTGCAACTTTTTCAGCGCGAGGAATATGAAATACTCGGCGGTCGTGAAATCCATCGCCCGGAAGACGTTCGCCAAGAGCAGGTTGTGTCCCTGGGCTATGGCCAGATTCAGCCATCCGTCCACATAGGACGCGACGATTTTGTTGTAGTCGGTACAGGCGGACACTTCTTTCAATACGTAGTACAACTCGGGAAAGACATCTCCTTCCACGGGTCGGACGTATAAGAGCTTCGCATCGAATTCAGGGACATCCGCATAGGAAACCAGTTCGCCCTCATCCAACGCCACGACCTCGGATAGAGACTGCCTGACATGGTCAGGATGGAAGTAGGCGGAAGGAATGAGGGCGACCTTGTGAATCATTTGGACGGATTACTCCCAGTTTCCTGCATTGTTGTTCGGAGCGGAAATACTTCCGACTTGCCAACCGGGATATTGGTTGATATCGTTCTTCGCGGCGACCAAATTGACAATATTCTGGTGGTACTCATCGTCCAAATCCTTCAACAGCGACTTAAGAGGCATCTTGGCCTCGAAAAGAGGCACGTCGACACCGGAAACCCTCTTGACGGTCGCTTGCATCTCGATCTTGTCCCCGCCGGAGAACGGGATTTCGTCGATCCTGTTGATGTCGAAATCCGGACGATTGTTGAACAGCGTATCCCGCACATTGATCTTGTTCTGAACCTGGAAGACCAGATTCGGTTCGCCGGCCAAGTACAATTTGTACAGTCCTTCGTCAGTGATGCCGCGGTTCGCCCTCCTGACCCGGTCGGTGTTGGCGACAGCCGCCGAGTCATCCTGAGATCCCACCTGAAGCGTGACAGTCATCTGACCGTCGTTGTAGAACTGCTTCAAGGAGTCGAAAGAGGCTGTGTACACGCCGTTTTCACCCAGATAGGCGACCTGTAGCTCACGGATATCCTTCAACTGCTGGACGGCGACATTCTTGTGCTGTGTCTCAAGTTTGTCAAAACGCACCGGCTGCATGATTCCGTCATAAATGAGATAGACAAGGAGGCAGCAGACTAGGGCAAGTACGATGGAAAGAATCGTTTTCAGTGTCTTGTTCATTATTCTGAATTATTTAGTGATCCGATATCTGTGGAATCGACTACACGTCAATTTCAGACAAAGTTAAAAAAATGATTTATGAAATGCAATATAATTTCGTAATTTTGCATCTGCCTACACTGGAAGGCGAAACCGAAAATGAAACCGAAATATCTGGAACGTGTACCCGAGTTGGACGGGATGATTGAAAAGGCAAGGGTTGTCACGATCGTCACGCACACGCACCCCGACGGGGATGCGATCGGCAGCGGCTTGGCCATGAAGCATTACCTCCGCAAGTGTCGCGGGAAGGATGCCTGTCTGGTCGTTCCGGACCCGGTTCCGGACACCCTCGCCTTTTTGATTGCGGACGAACCCGAAGGGGAGATCTTGACCCATTCCCGTACCCCTTTGCAGGCAAGCAGGCAAGTCGCGGACAGCGACCTCATCCTCTGCCAGGACTTCAACGCTTTCAGCCGGACTGCCGGACTCGAAACAGCCCTGCGGACCTCCCCTGTCCCTAAGATTTTGATCGACCACCATCTGAATCCGGACTTCAATGCGTTCCGGCTCGCTTTCTCCACGCCGGACATTTCCTCGACATCCGAATATGTGTACTGGATACTGAAAGAGATGCCGGATATAGGTGGAGAGGCGTCAAGGCTTCCGGCCGCCGCGCGCAAGCACTTGCTGGCCGGCATGACCACCGACACGAACAATTTTGCCAACTCCGTGTTTCCCAGCACCTTGAAGATGGCTTCGGAGCTGCTCGACGCAGGAGAGGACCGGGACACCTTGCTCGCAGAATTGTACAACAATTATCGGGAGAACCGAATCCGCGTCATGGGCTATTTGTTGTACGAGAAACTGAAGATCACCCCCGAAGGAGCCGCCTACATGATCCTGACAAAAGAGGATCAGGACCGCTTCGACCTGCGGGACGGAGAATCCGAAGGATTCGTGAACATGCCGCTGGAGATCGACCGGGTGTGCCTGAGCCTTTTCCTGAAAGAAGAGGAGGGTCATTTCCGGGTGTCGCTCCGCTCGAAGAAAGGTGTCTCCGCCAACGACTGCGCCATGGCCTGTTTCCATGGAGGCGGCCACGAACTGGCTGCCGGCGGGAAGCTTTATTTTCCGGAGGATGTTCCGGCGCCTTCAAGCGCCGAGGCATACATCTTGAAAGTTATCAAACGATTTTTCAAGTCATGACATCCTCTCGAAAAATTTTGTTCGCCTGCATGGCGGCGCTGGCCGTCGCATCCTGCAACAAAGAACTGGATGCGACCTACGAACAACAGGAAGGCACCATCGCTTCCATCGTACAGTCTTTTCTGAACGCGGACTCGACCCGTACCGTCAGTTACCAAGACGGTTCCACCCGCGTGACCGTTGTGCAGGGCAGCGGTGAAAAACTGCAGGAAGGAGGGGCCGTTTCCTTTTTTTACGCGGGACATTATCTGAGCGGCACTTCGCTGAGCGCCAGCAATTTGTTCGCTACCAACTACGATGTCTACGCCCGGTCGGCCAATTGGAATCTTTCCGACACGACCGCTTTCACAGTAGCCACCGTGAAGCTTTCCGATTCCGAACTGGTGGACGGGCTTCGCAAGGGTTTGATCGGGGTACAAGGCGGAGAAGAATGTTACATCCTGTTCAGCGGAATGTATGGCTTCGCAAAAAACAAGACATTCGGCTTGGTACCGGCAAACGCTGCCTTGGCCTACCATTTGTGGATACAAAGCGTCAGCAATGAATAAGCATGGATTTATGATCAGAATGAAAAACCAGATACCGGTACTTTTCAGCTTGGCGGCATTGTTCTTCACCGGCGCATGCGCCACTGAAGAAACGGTGTACGTGAATGAGGATGCGAAGCGCTACTTCGACGCGTGGCTGAGCGTGAACCATCCCGAAGCGACCCCGAGCGGATTGGGGGTGTACATCATAGACGAGCTGCCCGGCAACGGTGAAACCATCGGAGATGCCGATGCCTACCTCTTCGTCGAATACACGGTCCGCGACCTGGACGGAAACATCAAAGAAACGACCCTCGAAAAGATCTCAAAACAAGTAGGGACCTATTCCCGGTCCAACTACTACGGCCCGCGGGTCTTCCTCAACAACCGCGCAGCCACCCCGGCCGGCTTCCTCGAGATGATCAAAGGTATGCGGGTCGGCGGAACCCGGACCGCCATCGTCCCGGGTTGGCTGAATGTGAAAGCCGACCACGAGACTGCCGACGACTACTTGAAGGAGGAATCGGGCACGGCGGCTATTTACACCTGCAAGCTGACCGGGAAAACTGACGATATCAACAAATGGCAGATCGATTCGCTGGAACGCTACGTCGCGAAACATATGGGCGATGTGGATTCAACCTTCTACGGCTATTACTACAAACAGATCCGGGCGCCGAAAGACAGCCTGCAAATTCCGCGAGACACGAGTTTCCATATCAACTATACAGGCAGGCTCCTGAACGGACAGGTGTTCGACACCACGATCCGGGACACGGCGAAGGTGCACGGCATCTACTCCGCCTCCAAATCTTACGCCCCTGTCCAGATTAACATGAGCGAATCCCATTCCGAGATCACGCTGGGCAGTCTGGGTACTTCATCGGGATCGACGCTGGTGGAGGGATTTTCCTATTGCCTTTCCAAGATGGGTCATAACGAGAAAGGAATTTGCGCCTTTTATTCCCCCTTCGGATACATGCACAACGGAAGCGGCAATGCCATACCGGGCTATTCCCCCATTTCCTTCGAAATCGAACTGGTGGACAAGGCGGAATAGAGGAGAGGCAAATGGCTGCATCGCAGACCGCTCCCACCGAACTCGGGAGCATGAACATCGGAAAACTGTTGAAGAAATACGCGGTCCCCGGTATCATCGCCATGACCGCGTCTTCTTTGTACAACATGGTGGACAGCATCTACATCGGGCATATTCCCGAAACAGGCTCGCTGGCCATCTCCGGTTTGGCCGTCACCTTTCCGCTGATGAATTTGTCCACCGCCCTCGGGACCTTGATCGGAGCCGGGGCTTCTACTTTGATTTCCGTACTCCTGGGCCAGAAGAACTACAAGGTCGCGAACAAGGTGTTGGCCAACGAGGTCACGCTCAACATCATTGTCGGCTTGCTTTTCATGATCCTGTGTCTGCTTTATTTGGATCCCATCCTGACATTTTTCGGGGCCAGTCCGAACACGCTTCCCTTCGCGCGGGACTACATGCGGATCATCCTCTACGGCAACGTGGTCACGCATCTGTACTTCGGACTCAACAGCATCATCCGATCTTCAGGCAACCCGAAACTCGCCATGGGTCTGACCCTCTTCACGGTGATCTTCAACAGCATTCTGGATCCGATCTTGATCTTCGGACTCAATATGGGCATTCGGGGAGCCGCCATTGCCACGGTCGCTTCGCAGGTGCTGGCCTTGTCCTATACCCTCTGGTATTTCACCCGGAAAAGCAATTTCCTGCATCTCCCGAAACGTTTTTTCGGCCTCGACTGGCGTATCGCCAAGGATGCGTTGGCCATCGGCATGGGGCCTTTCCTGATGAATTCCGCCTCCTGCATCGTGACAATGTTCATCAACCAGCAGTTGCTCAAATACGGCGGCGACCTGGCTATCGGAGCCTACGGCATCGTGAACCGGATCAATTTCCTGTTCGTAATGATCATTTTCGGTTTCAACCAGGGAATGCAACCGATCGCAGGCTACAATTTTGGCTCCCGGCAATATTCCCGGGTCAAGCAAGTCTACCTCTTGACGGCTAAATGGGCAACGCTTGTCTCGTTGTTCTGGTTCGTCGCCTCGGAGTTCTTCCCCGGTTTGATGGTGGGCATGTTCACCAATGACTTTGAGCTGAAATCCCTATCGGAACGAGGATTGCGCATCATGAATCCCTTGGTGCCGATAGTGGGCTGGCAGATGGTTTCGACGAATTTTTTCCAGAGTCTCGGAATGGTGGGGAAATCCATCTTCCTGTCGCTCAGCAGGCAACTGCTGTTCCTGGTTCCCGCGATTTTTGTCCTGCCGCTATTTTGGGAGACGCGCGGGGTCTTCATGGCCTTCCCCGTTGCAGACCTTATCTCCTGCATCGTAACCTTCTTCTTGATCAGCGCCCTTTTCCGTAAATTCCGCAAACTCAATGACGGGGATGAACCTACCCTCCTCGGCAGTCAAATCAAAGCACAGTCATGAACAAGATCATCAACATCGGCAGACAGTTCGGGAGCGGCGGGAGACTCGTCGCCGTCGAAGTCGGCAGAAAGCTCGGAATCCGCGTCTACGACAACGAACTGATCACCAAAGCCGCCGAGGAGAGCGGCTTCAGCAAAGAATTTTTCGCGCGGAGCGATGAGAAAAGAAGGATCTTCAATCTTTCTTCCCTCTTCGGTTCCGGCCGCTTCGGAACCGTCCGGAACTACGTCGGCGACAACGAGCTGTTCAAGATCCAGAGCGACGTCATCCGGGATATCGCGAGGAAGGAGTCCGCTGTCTTCGTGGGGCGCTGCTCCAACTACGTCCTCCGCGACCTTGCCTGTCTGGATGTGTTCATCTCCGCCCCTTTGGATGACCGCGTCGCCCGGGTTGCAGGGCGGGAGGAAATCAGCCTGGAAGCGGCGCGGAGAGTAGTGAAGAAACAGGATCGGATCCGTCAAACCTACTACGATTTCTTCACGTTCGGCCACTGGGGGGCGGCATCGGATTATGATCTTTGTCTGAATTCCTCGCTCTTGGGCATCGCGGGAACAGCAGACTACATCATCGCATTCGGCAAGCAAGCCGGTTTGATTTGAGACCATGCACAAGATTCTGAGAATATGCCTGCTGGCGCTGTGTACGACATGCCTTCCGACCGTGTCCGTCCTTATTCGATGCAATGAAAAGGGTTCCGTCTCTCCCGGGATTCCCGTCCATCTGAACGCCGTTCTTACCAATAACCTGTCCGATATCCCCGCTCTCGCCGGCTTCGACCGCGAAATCAAAGAATACATGCGCTACTGGGGACTGAAGGGAGCTTCCCTGTCCGTTATGCGGAACGACTCGCTTCTCTATGCAAAGGGATACGGGGTGGCCGACCAAGGGAAGGATATGCAGCCCGGCAACCTGCTCAGGATGGCTTCCGTGTCCAAACTCATCACGGCGACGGGCATCATGATCTTGCAGGAACGGGGTCTGCTTTCCCTGAAAGATACTGTTTTCGGTCCGCGGGGAATTCTGAACGATACTGTATACAGCCGCGCTATCAAGGATCCCGCCTATTATCGGATTACGGTGGAAGACCTGCTCCGGCACAAGGGGGGCTTTTCACGCCAAGGTGGAGATCCCATGTTTTCCACCCGGTCCATCATGATCCAGAACCGCCTCCGAAAGGTTCCCGACTCGGGAAAACTGATGGAAATCCAACTCGCGCGGCCCTTGAAGTTCGAACCCGGTACGACGCAGGAATATTCCAACTTCGGTTATCTGGCGCTTTCCCTCGTCATCGAAAAGGTGAGCGGAACAGATTACGAAACATTCATACAGGACCATGTACTTCATCAGTGCAACTGCGCCGATTTCCATCTGGGGCGCAATTACTACGAAGGACGGTATCCCGGCGAAGTCCGATATTACGTTCAGCCGGACGACAACCCGGTTGCGGAATTCAACAACAGCGGAAGGCTGGTGCCGCGCTGCTACGGAGGCAACAACATCGAAGGACTTTTAGGCTCCGGGGCCTGGATCGCATCCACGCCCGAACTGGCCCGTTTTGTCGCCTCGATCGACGGAAAACCCGAAATTCCGGACATCCTGAACTGGCAGAGCGTGTATTTGATGACCGAATATTTCGACAAAGACACCTATTCCCTCGGCTGGAACGACACGAAGCCGACGGGAGAATGGACCCGAACCGGTACGTTTGCAGGGACCAGCGCCCTGGTGAAGTACTTTCCCGAAGGAGACTGCTGGATCTTCATTACAAACACCAGCACCTGGAAGGGATCGGAACTTGCCAAATACACAACGGAACTTTTCGAGAAACTCCGCGCGGAATACGGGACGAAATTTCCAAAGCGCAACTTGTTCTATGAATAGAAATAAAGCCGAGACACTCTTGGCTTTTCCCGAAAAATGCGTATATTTGCGGTCCATTCGGGAAGTGGCGCAGTTGGTTAGCGCATCACGTTAGGGACGTGGGGGTCGTCCGTTCGAGTCGGATCTTCCCGACAAAAGCCCGGCAGTTGCCGGGCTTTTGTTTTTTCGCCTTCCCGGAGTCGCCAGAGAAAAGAGAGAAGACGGAAAACGATCGTTATTTATTCACGAACATAACGGCCGCGGCGATGGAGTTGAGTTTGGTGTCCAAACTGTCGGAACGGCTGGCCAGCACGCAGGGCGCCGTCGTCCCGACGAGCATGCCCGCCTGCTTGACGCCTTTCGCCAACTTGGAATTCGCCTTCCAGAACACATTGGCAGACTCAATGTTCGGGAACAGGAGACAGTCTGCGTCACCGGCGACCGGGCTGACCACTTTCTTGATCGCGACGGATTCGCTGTCGATGGCCACGTCAAGGGCCAGCGGACCGTCCCCGATACAACCCTGAATCTGGCCCCGATCGCACATTTTGGCAAGCGCGGCAGCCTCCATGCAGGCAGGCATGGAATTCAGCACCTGTTCGGAAGCGGCGATAAAGGCGATCTTTGGTTTGGAGATGCCGAAAGAACTGGCCACGCTGATCAGGAAGTTCGCAAGCTTCATCTTCTGGCGGAAATCAGGAAGCGGAATCACGGCCATGTCGGCCATGAAGAGAAGTTTGCGATACAGCGGGTTGTCGATGACAGCCACGTGGCTCAGCAATCCCTTGGCAGGAAGCAGACCCGTCTCCTTGTTCAGGATCGCGCGCAGATATTTGTCGGTGGAGCAAAGACCTTTCATGAGAATGTCTCCGTTCCCGTCGTGGACCAACTGCACCGCCTTCGTGACCGCCTTCAGTTCTACAGGTTCGTGCAGAATCTCGAACTGCGCGACGTCGATGTTCCCTTCAGCGCAGGTATTTTTGATCAATTCTTCGTCGCCGACAAGGGTGACTTTGACAAATCCCATTCTTGAAGCCTCGGCGCAAGCTTCGATGGTATGAGCGTCAATGGCCCACGCCACGACAAGCTTCTTGCAGACTTTTTGTGCGATCAACTCAGCGAAGACATCTGAAAAACTCGTAATCATATTCGGTTGTATATTTGGTTATTCGTTCAAGTTCTGCACAATTTGCATGGTGTCGCGTGCGATCACAAGCTCCTCGTCCGTCGTTACAAGCGCGACCCTCACTTGAGAATCCGGCAGAGAGATGACCGTGTCCACGCCCGAAGCAGTGTTGGCTTCATAGTCGAGCTTCAGCCCCAAGTAGGAGAAGTTCTCACACACCCTGCGGCGCAGCCGGCTGTTGTGCTCTCCGATGCCTCCCGTAAAGAAGACGGCATCCAAACCGTTCATCGCCGCGGCGTAGGCCCCGATGTACTTGATCATCTGGAAGGTCAGCATTTTGAACACCAGTTTCGCCTTCGGGTCTCCCGCGTTGGCGAGTTCGTCCATTTCGCGGGCATCCGAAGTCTTTTCGGAAAGCCCCAGGAAGCCGCTCTCTTTGTTGACAAGCCTGTACATCTGATCCACGGTCATATCTTCTTTCCGCATGAGATAGAGGATGGCGTTCGCATCCACGTCGCCGCAGCGGGTCCCCATGATCAATCCTTCAAGCGGGGTCAATCCCATGGAGGTGTCGATGGAGCGGCCGTTTACGGTAGCCGTGATGGAACTCCCGTTCCCGATGTGGCAGGTCACGATCTTGGAATCCGCGATGTCCAGACCGACCATCTTGGCACCTTTGTTCGCAACGAACTGGTGGCTGGTCCCGTGCGCGCCGTAGCGGCGGATGTGGTACTTTTCGTAACACTTGTACGGGAGCGCGTACATGTAGGCATAGGAGGGCATTGTCTGGTGAAATGCCGTGTCAAAAGTCACCACTTGCGGAACGGAAGGAAGAACCTCCTGACAGGCCCGGATCCCGAGAAGGTGAGCAGGGTTGTGGAGGGGAGCGAAATCATTGCAGAACTCGATCTTGCTGAGGACTTCTTCATCCACCAGGACGCTTCCGGCAAAAAAATCAGCCCCGTGCACAATCCGGTGCCCTACGGCCTCAATGTCCTCAAAAGATTGGAGCACGCCATGTTCCTTGTCGATCAAAGCCTCCAGCGCCACTTGCATCCCGACACGGTGGTCCGGGATGGGCAAGTCCTTGACGACCTTCGCCTTGCCGGAGGATGTGTGCTGCAGACGGGCGCTTTCGAGTCCGATCATTTCGACGATACCTTTTGCCAGCAGGTCATAGACCTCGTGGCTTTTCATGTCAAGCAATTGATACTTAATGGAAGAACTTCCACAATTGATTACAAGAATGATCATTCGTTGCAAACTTATTATTATAATTAAACAAAGATACAAATATTATCCCTATTTTTATCAAAAAAGGAACCGGAGAATGACGGGGGCGAGAGATTTTGTGGGAGTCGGGGTTCCGTTCGCGGCAGGAGTCGCAGCGGGTATCCTATTGTTGCCTTTTTTCCCCGGCCCTATCACCCCTTCGCTGGCCATCCTCTTGACAGGCGCAGTTCTTTTTTTGTTCTTGCATTCCGGTGATCGGTTGTCATTCCATGCCGCGCAAAGCGCCATCGGGGGGATCTTCTTTTTGACGGGAATCTTCTGCGGCGCGAACGGAGCATGGATCGGAACAGCCCTTCCGGGCAACGAAGGATTTCCGGCCCGCATCGCGACTGAAGCATGTCAGGAACTCCGTATGGTCATCGACAAGATCCCCTACACTTCCGAAGACGTCCGCGGGCTTGTCAAAGCCTTGCTCATCGGGGACCGGAGCGGGTTGAATCGGGAGATTACAGATGTCTTCAGGACCAGCGGCGCCGCTCATCTGCTGGCCCTCTCCGGCTTGCATCTGGGCATTCTCTATCTGATGCTTCTCTGGATTACGGCACCCTTGGGAAACAGCCGGGTCTCCCGGATCGTCCGCTTTCTTCTGATCGTTTCCGCATCGGGCTTCTACTCCCTCCTGACCGGGGCGGGTCCCTCCATTGTTCGCGCCTTCCTGTTCATCTTGCTGAACGAAGCCTGCAAGCTGGCCGGCAGGGAACGGGAACCCCTGCGGGTGCTTCTGGCCGGCCTCACGATCCAGCTCGCCTTGAAACCCGGGGTGATCGCATCGGTTGGCTTCCAGCTCTCCTACCTGGCGATGACCGGAATCTATCTGCTCTATCCGATGCTGGAAAGTTTGTATCCCGCCTCCGGCAACCGGCGCCTGGACCGATGGAATCCCCTTCGGAGAATATGGAGGGGTGCTTCCTTGACCATTTCCTGCCAACTTTTCACCGCTCCGGTGGCTTGGTTCCACTTCCGCACCTTCCCCCAATACTTTCTGCTGACCAATCTGATTGCCATGCCGCTCACAAGCGTGATCATGATGCTTTCCGTTCTCACGATCTCGCTTTCCGCGATCGGGTGTTGTCCGGCGTGGTTGGTTGCGCTGGACGAACAGGCAGTTACCCTCCTCCTCGGTTGTCTCCGCATCATCAGCGGAATGTAAGGTTGAAGCAGGCTAATTGAATGAAGAGTGCATCATGCGCGCCAGCGCGCGACTGAATTCTTTGAGGAAAGACCCCGCCCGCTCCAGGATCGGATATTCCGGATTTTTCCAAACGGGGATTTCAATTTTCCGGTTCGTCTCCGCAAGGATGCCGGGAGCAATGACTCTGGGTATCCCCGCGCGAGCCGCCTTGGCTCCGCAACCGTAATCGATGATGCTGCGATGCAGCAACTCCTCCGGAGCATCCAATCGCATTAAGGCATCCGACGGAACCAGCACGAGATCGTTGTCAAACAGATAGCAGGGAATCGGGATAATCGGATCCGGCTTCAAAATTTTTCCGCGACGGGTCCTTCCGCCGAAGAGAAGCATCTTGTCCGGACCTGCGACCGTTCCGGCGATGATGGCTTTGTGGCGAAGGAATTCCGAATTCTCCAGGAATACCGTCAAAGCGTTCTCCGCTAATTGCAGATCGTTATCGATCCAGAGATAGAAATCGTAGCCCTCCTTCGAAGTTTGCGTCCAAATGCTCTCCTGGCCGATCTCTCCGGCCGTGTTCATGAAGATGGAGAATGCGTACCTTTCTTCCGCCTGAATCGCATCGATCTGACGCTGGCACTCTTCCAGGCATCCCGGATTCTTGTCGGAGGGGTCCACAATCGTGATGATGATCGCAACTTTCAGCATGGTGACGTCAATCCAGTTTCAGTACCGCCATGAATGCGCTCTGCGGAACCTGAACCGTGCCGATCTGACGCATTCGTTTCTTTCCTTCTTTCTGTTTTTCCAGGAGTTTCCGCTTCCGGCTCACATCGCCCCCGTAACATTTCGCCGTCACATCTTTCCGCACCTGTCGAACCGTCTCCCGGGCGATGACCTTTGCCCCGATGGCAGCCTGTATAGCGATGTCGAACTGCTGCCGGGGAATCAACTCCTTGAGTTTCAAGCAGATCTTCCTTCCGAAATCATAGGCGTGATCCTCATGGATCAAGGTTGAGAGCGCGTCGGCAGGCTCTCCGTTGAGCAGGATGTCCAGTTTCACCAGCCTTGCCGGACGGAAACCCGTCACATGGTAGTCGAAAGAGGCGTAGCCTTTGGACATGGACTTGAGCTTGTCATAGAAGTCGAAGACGATCTCCGAAAGCGGCATGTCGTAGGTCAGCTCCACCCGATCGGAGGTGATGTAATGCTCGCCGATGAGAATACCGCGTTTTTCCATGCAGAGTTTCATGATGGGACCATAGAACTCTGTCTTGGAGATGACCTGCGCCCGGATATAGGGCTCCTCGATGTGATCGATCAGTGTAGGAGCGGGCAAACCGGAGGGGTTGTGAACATCGAGTTCGTCGCCATGCGTTGTGAACACCTTGTAGGAGACATTCGGTACCGTCGTGATGACATCCATATTGAATTCACGGAACAATCGTTCCTGCACGATCTCCAGGTGCAGCAATCCCAGGAAGCCGCAACGGAAGCCGAAGCCCAAGGCCAGCGAGGACTCCGGTTCGTAAACGAAACTGGCATCGTTGAGCCGGAACTTCTCCAGCGTCGCGCGAAGTTCTTCGAACTTGTCAGCCTGAACAGGATACAGGCCGGCGAACACCATGGGTTTTACTTCCTCGAAGCCGGAGATCGCCTTGTCGCAGGGACGATCGGAATGGGTGATCGTGTCGCCGACCTTCACTTCGATTGCCCGTTTGATTCCTGAAATGATGTAACCCACATTTCCGGCGGACACGACATCCATCGGCTGCAATTTCATTTTCAGGACGCCGACCTCTTCGGCTTCATATTCCATGTCGGTCGCGACGAATTTCACCCGGTCCCCGGAGCGGATGGATCCGTTGAACACCTTGAAATACGCAATGATTCCACGGTAGGAATTGAAAACCGAGTCGAAGATCAAAGCTTGCAGCGGAGCGTCCGGATCGCCCTTCGGGGCAGGGATCTTCTCCACAATGGCAGCCAGCAGCGCGGACACCCCATCGCCCGTGCGCGCGGACACCCGGTAGACTTCTTCCGGCTTACAACCGATCAGATCCACGATCTGGTCCGTCACCACATCCGGCTGAGCGGAATCCATATCGATTTTATTCAAAACGGGAATGATTTCCAGACCATGTTCCACCGCTAGATAAAGATTCGAGATGGTCTGCGCTTGGATCCCTTGGGTGGCATCCACCACAAGCAGGGCGCCTTCGCAGGAGGCGATGGATCGGGATACTTCATAAGAAAAATCCACGTGTCCGGGGGTGTCGATAAGATTCAGGAGGAATTTCTCGCCTTTGTACAAGTAGTCCATCTGGATCGGATGGCTCTTGATGGTGATGCCCTTCTCCCGCTCCAAGTCCATGCTGTCCAGCACCTGGGCCTCCATGTCCCGAGCGGAAAGGGTTTGGGTGAGTTCCAACAGCCGATCGGCGAGGGTGCTCTTGCCATGGTCGATGTGCGCGATTATGCAGAAATTCCGGATGTTCTTCATATGTGCAAAAATAATCAAAAGGAAACAAATATCATCTATTTGGCAAAATTGTTGTAGAGAAGGCGAAACATATCCCCGACACATGACGGAACTCGAAATCATACGTCTGTATCGAAGCGGTCAGCAGGAAAAAGCATTCAATTTGATTGTAGAAAACTACAGCGAAAGGCTCTACTGGCATGTCCGCCGCTTTGTCTGCTCCCATGAGGATACCGATGATCTCCTGCAGGAAATATTTGTGAAGGTTTGGAAACACCTTCCCTCCTTCCGGGGAGACTCCCGGCTCTACACCTGGCTCTACCGGATCGCTACCAATGAAACACTGAATTTTCTGCACAAGGAGAAGATCCGCGCTTCCCTCAAATTCGAACGACTCTCCGTAGAAATGGAAGAAAAGATCGATGATGATCCGTATTTCAACGGAGATGAACTCCAGAAAGAATTGCTGAAGGCCATCCAGCGCCTGCCCGAAAAGCAGCGAATCGTTTTTACGATGCGCTATTTCGAAGACCTCTCCTACGAAGACCTATCGGAGATCCTGGACACTTCCGTCGGGGCTTTGAAGGCTTCCTATCACTTTGCCGCGAAGAAAATCCGAACGGAACTGAAAAAATCATCCATCCAACTTTAAACCATCTGTCTATTTATCTGTCAAACAATTAGCGATGAAAATGGGAAAGGACATACTTGACGACCTGAAAAGGAATCCTTACAGCGTCCCGGACGGCTATTTTGACCGGTTGAAAGGGAGACTGAACGAGATCGCTGTTTCATCGGTTGACACCGTTCCGAGAAGTCTTTGGCAGCGAATCAGGCCCTATGCCGCGCTTGCTGCCTGCTTCGCCGCTTCTTTCCTGATCGGAAACGCCATTCTCCGGAAAACCGCGCCCGGGGCTTCGTCCTCGGATCAGTTCTACAAAGAGCTGATGTACTCGGACCTCATCCCCGTGACGCAACCCTATGCCATCTTCGAAATGGAAGACGAAGAAGAAATGGAAACTTCGGATGAAGACATCATCAACTTCTTGATCGAGACAGGCGTGTCGGTGGAATTAATTGCATACGTTGAACTTCTAGAAGATTAATTATGAGAAATATCCTGTTTACAATCTTTCTCTCCGTGCTGGGCATGATGCTGAACGTGTCATCCCATGCTCAGGGCCCCGGTAGAGGGCAAGGAAATTGGATGGACCGGGTCAAGGCGGAGAAAATCGCTTTCCTCACAAACGCGATGGAACTTTCCCCTGCCGAAGCCGAAAAATTCTGGCCGATCTACAATCAGGCGGAGACTGAGAAGCGGAAGTCGATGGATGCCGTCATGCAAGCCTATCGGTCCTTGGACAAAGCCGTCCGCGAGAAAAAGGATGACAAAGAAATCACGACCCTGCTTGACCGCTATCTTACGGCTCTGCAGTCCGACAAAGACATCGACCAGAAGTATGCGGCGGAGTACCGGAAGATTCTTCCCGGCATGAAGGTCGCCAAGTTGTACATCGGTGAAGAATCCTTCCGCAGGCAGCAGATTCACCGATTGAGGAGAAACTAGAACGGGTTGACAGTAAGCGCCACACCCGTCGTAATAGAACAGATTATTGCTGGTTTGGTAATTGGTTGGTTAGTTTGGTTACAAATAATAATCTGTTGTTAGGGAAGCATGCTGAGAAGTACGTTTCCCTTTTTCTTCAAGCAAGGTCAGACGAACTGTCCGTCCCGCATGAACAGCGACCGGTCGCACATGTCGGCCAGGACAGGGTCATGCGTCACGATGACGATCGTCTGCCCGTACTTGTCGCGGAGATCGAAGAAGAGTTGATGGATTTCCGCCTTGGTCTTCGAGTCCAGATTGCCGGAAGGCTCGTCCGCAAACAGAATGGCCGGAGAATTGACCAGTGCCCGGGCGATGGCGACCCGTTGCTGTTCTCCGCCTGAAAGTTCGGAAGGTTTGTGACTCATGCGGCTTTCCAGACCCATTTCGCACAGGAGGGCCGTCGCAGCCTGCCGGGCATCCCTGTCGCCCCTGCCTCCGATATAAGCCGGAATCATGACATTTTCGAGGGCATCGAACTCAGGGAGCAAATGATGGAACTGAAACACGAATCCGATCTTCCGGTTCCGGAAAGCAGAGAGTTCCTTCCCGCTCAAATGAAGGACATCGGTCCCTTCGATCCGCAGGGAGCCTGCATCCGGAGTTGATAAGGTGCCCAAAATCTGCAGCAACGTCGATTTCCCGGCACCGGAGGCGCCCATGATCGACACAATCTCGGATTTCTCGACCTCCAGGTCGATTCCCTTCAGAACTTTCAAGGTCCCGAAACTTTTTTCTATGCCTTTCGCCTGTATGATCATGAACCAAAGATACGGTAAAATAACGGGAAATTTTGCTTTTCCGATTATTTGAAATAATTTTGCAATCCGTTCCGGCAGGGATTCCCCGAATGGATTTCACTGCGGAAAAACGGCCTGAGGGGCAAACCCGAAGGAAAGTTTTCGGGGTGTGGCGCAGTTGGCTAGCGCATCTGCTTTGGGAGCAGAGGGTCCCGTGTTCGAGTCACGGTACCCCGACTTTAAAAAGGCTTTCTAAATATCTAGAAAGCCTTTTTTATTTCAATTGCACTCGCTTTAACGCTTGCATTCGACAACAGTCCGGATCCAAATCTACTCAGCATCCCCCTCACGGACAAGACACCGCTCAAAGAACTTGAATTGTCAAGTTGGTGAAAAACTGCATTAATTTGGCACAATTGTGCAACGGTACTTTCTTATAACGTTTTAAATTTGAGATGCACTATAACATAACACATATTCCGGCCATGAAATTATATAGAATTCCGACAGTGGTTGCCACAACATTATTTATCTTCACATGCTGCGGCATTGACAAAACGGCCGGCACCGTTGGTGACGGCAATCCTGACAAGCCCGAGGTTTCCGTGGGCAAACTTGATTTTTATCCGGATTTCGAATCCAAGTCGGGGCTTGTAACACCGAGAAACGTGTATGTATGGGTCCCGGAGAATTACACGAAATGTAAAAAATACGCCGTTGTTTACATGAGCGACGGTCAGAATCTTTTCGATCCTGAAAAGATGTTCAACCATCAGGAATGGCGCGTCGACGAAGTCTTCGGCGGTCTTCTTGAAGAGGGCAAGATCCAGAACTGCATCGTTGTCGGTGTAGCCCACTCATTCCGCACAAGAAGCCAGGAATACTTCCCCCAGGATATATTCGATCTCTACTCCCCGGAGTTGAAAGAATATTCGAGAAGCAAGAGATTGGGCGAAGATGACCTCCTGGCCAACAACTACCTGAAATTCCTCGTTGAAGAGCTGAAACCTTTCATCGACGAGACATATTCGACTCGCAAGGACAGGGATCATACTTTCCACATGGGATCCAGCATGGGAGGCCTGATTTCTTCTTATGCAGTGACCAAATATCCCGAAGTGTTCGGCGGCGCAGGCTGTCTTTCGACCCACTCGGTCCTTTATATCACCAATTATAATGCTGAACAGGACTTCATCGACCTTGCAAACCAGTGCTATGTTGACTACCTCAAGGCGAACCTCAAACCCAACAGCTGCAAGATGTACATGGACCGCGGCGACCAGACCCTCGACGCCCAGTACCCCAAGTATCAGGACCGCCTGGACAAGATGTTCAAGGATGCGGGCTGGGACGAGGCCCATTATGTCAGCAAAGTATTCCCGGGCCTTGCCCACGTTGAGGATTCCTGGGCTTCGCGTCTCGATGTCCCCGTCCTCTATCTCCTCGGTAAAAAATAACTGAATAAAACACTATTAATTAACACCTTTAAATCACGTATCAGATCATGAAGAAATTTTTGATTCTCTGTGCAGTCCTCATAACGGCATGGTCCATAAATACCGGCGCACAGCCGCAACAACAGGCGGAAGTTGTGTCCAAAGCCGATAAGACTACTGTAGAGTTCGTAGTTCGCGATTCCAAGCCTATCCTTATGGATATCTATCAGTTCAAGGACCAGAAAACGGAAGGTAAACGTCCGGTATTCATTTATTCATTCGGCGGCGCCTGGGCCATGGGATCAAGGGTGGATGCTCTTTGCAATCCCCTGTATGACCACCTTTGCGAAAAAGGTTGGGTCTGTGTCGCGATCGACTATCGTCTCGGCTCCGCTCGCAGCAGGGACGGAAACCGTCTCATCACTCCCCCGGAGGGATACAATCCTTTCCAATATTCGATCGACATCGGTGTTGAAGATATCTATGCCGCTACTACATGGCTTATCGAGCATGCTGACGAATACAACATCGATCCCGAGAAGATTGTCCTCAGCGGCAGCAGCGCGGGTGCCATCAACAGTATGAACGCCGAGTATTATATCTGCTCAGGCCACAAAATCGCGAAGGACAACCTTCCCGCTGATTTCAACTATGCCGGTGTAATCCCTATGGCAGGTGCTGTCTATCTGACCGGCGACAACGACACGGAACTCAGATGGGACAAGAAACCCTGCCCCATGTGCTTCTTCCACGGCTCGATAGACCCTATGGTGACATTTGACATGGAACGCAACCCGAACCGCTACGGTTTCGGTCCCAACTACGTAAGCAAGCAGCTCTATGCAATGGACGTTCCCTATATGCTCTACGAGTACTTCAACGGTGACCACGTAATGGCACTCCTCCCTCTGAAATGGTTCTGGAATGAAATCGACTCGTTCCTTGACAGAATCGTCATCGACGGCCAGAACATCAAGGTCCATGCAGTCGAGAGATCGCCGAAGCCTCGTACGGACGCGAATTTCCTCGACACCGTACGTCCGGGACAGTATGAAGCCGTGAACCGCATGCGTAGCCAGGGCGGCGCTCCCGGTGGTCGTCCTCAGGGTGCTCCGCAGGGTGCCCCTCCAAGGCAATAAAACCATAACTTCATGCGTAAAGGGATATTATTGATACTGCTTCTGTTGGGATTTGGTTCCGGGCGTGTGTTCGCCCAGAATCAAGTCCCTTTATTCGATGGTCCGGTTCCGGGAAACAAAGGCAATGTCAATCTCGAATCGGCCACGACTTCCCCCCTGGGTGATACAATCATCCTCAGAGGCGTCTCAATACCCACAATCACCGCCTATATCCCTCCGAAGGAGAACGCTACAGGCTCGGCAGTCATCATCCTCCCGGGTGGCGGACTCCAACTTCTCAGCTGGGCATCTGAGGGTGGCGTAGTAGCGGAGTGGTTCCGTGACCACGGCGTTGCCGCATTTGTCCTGAAATACAGGCTTCATGACGGATCCGCACCGGCGGAACAGCCGCAGTCGCCGACCGCTCAAGGGCAGGCGCCACGTGCCGCTACCGGTCCCATTCCGGCCGGTCTTGAGGTTTATCAGGTGGAAGAGTATATCCAATCCTTGAGAACGGAGCACTCTCCTATCATGGCCCTGGAGCAATTGGATGCCGAGCAGGCGGTCCGCTACGTGAAGTCCCATGCCGCGGAATGGAACATCGATCCCGCCAAGATCGGGTATCTCGGTTTTTCGGCCGGAGGCTGCATCGCCATCTATGCTGTGATGCGCAATACCGACCCGTCTGTTATGCCGGCTTATCTGGCTACGATGTACGGTCCTCCCGTCACCGTTATGAATGTTCCGGAGAATGCTCCGAAACTTTTCGTGGCAACAAGGGCTGACCATCAGAACGTAGCGCCGGGGTGCCTATCCCTCTATCTCGAGTGGCAGAAACACGGAATTCCATCTGAGATCCACATATACGGCAACGGCAAGGGCGGTTTCGGCTCCGCCGTGAACAACACTACCAGCGACGACTGGAAGGAAAGCATGCTCCACTGGATGAAGGTGGAAGGTTTCTAACTGTGTTGAAACGATTATCCAACAATTATATTACACACGTATTATGAAAAAGATTATACTGTCAATCCTGACACTTTCTGCCGTATTTGCAGTTGTATCATGCAAAAACGCTAAGGAGGAGAACTTCTTCAGCCGCACTGACCAGCAGCTGTACATCGGCGACAGCATCGCCATCGCGAACACCCGGTACGGAAAGGTAAGGGGGTACATCATGCGCGACACCTACACATTCCTGGGCATTCCTTACGGAGCAAGTACAGCCGGTGAAAACCGCTTCATGCCTGCGAAGCCGCCGCAGCCCTGGGACGGCGTGAAAGACGCCGTGTTCTATGGCGCATGCGCTCCGCAGTCCGTAATGAAATATCCGAACAACATCGCGACGTTCCTGGACTGCTGGAACTACTACGACATGAGCGAAGACTGTTTGAACCTGAACGTATGGACACCCGGCCTCGACAATGCGAAGCGCCCCGTTATCGTATGGCTCCACGGCGGCGGCTTCTCCAGCGGCAACAGCATCGAGCACCACGAATATCATGGCGAGAACTTCAGCCGCTATACGAATGCTGTGTTCGTGTCGCCCAATCACAGGTTGAATTCGATCGGCTTCACCGATTTCTCGGGAGTGGATCCCAAGTTCAAGGATTCCGGCAATGTAGGTATTCTCGACCTCGTAGAGGCCTTGAAGTGGGTGCACAACAACATCGCGAACTTCGGTGGCGACCCCGACAACGTAACAATCATCGGCCAGAGCGGCGGTGGAGCAAAAGTCTGCAACCTCGTTGCAATGCCTGAGACCGAAGGCTTGATTCACAAGGCTGTCGCGTTAAGCGGTAACGCTACGCAGGCTATCAACAAAGAAGCGGCCCGGGGACTCGGTCTTGCCATTCTCGAAGAAGCGGGCCTGAAACCCGAGGAGATGAACAAGCTTCAAGAGATGCCTTTCGAAGAGTATATGGCCCTGGCCAGCAGAGTGCAGAGAGCGTATGCCGGCAATCACCCCGGCCTCGGTCGTTTCGGATTCGGTCCTATCGCTGACGGTGACCATATCCCCGTGGGTGACTTCTTCCAGAGCGAACACTGCTCAAACGTTCCTCTGCTTATCTGCTCCACGACCGCTGAGTGGCCTTCTGCGCGCGACGATGCCAAAAAGCATGCTTCTTCCAAGGACGAAGTCATCCAGATGATCGCCCAGAGAGTCGGTGATGAAAAGGCGGCTCCCCTCTACGAGGCATTTGCCAAGATTTTCCCTGACAAGCTCCCTATCGAAATCAACGATCTCGTCGCAAGTTCCCGCAGGGGTGTCCTCAATACGGCCAATCTCAAGGTCAAGCAGAACGCCCCGGTATATGTGGCCTGGTTTGACTGGCAGCCGCCTATCCTCGACGGCCGTCTCCACGCATTCCACACAATGGATATCGCGTTCTGGTTCATGAACACCGACCTGCAGGTATCCCACACCGGTGGCGGACAGTATCCCAGGAACCTCTCCAAGAAGATGGCCAAGGCGCTCTATAATTTCATGGCGACCGGCAACCCCAACGGCAAGACCGGTCTTCCCAACTGGCCGGAATATACTACCGAAGAAGGCGCGACCATGATTCTTGCGGACAAGAGTTACGTCCTCAACGCTCCTGACAAGGAGGCTATCGAAATCATGAACAGATAACGGACTCCGGAAATATGAAAAAGAAACTGTTATTGATCGCAGTTGTGATATTCTCGGCTGCAACCTGCTTCGGGCAGAATTTCCGGGCGCTCCAAAAAAGGGACTGGGCATATCTGACTCGCTATGCCGATGAGAATGCCGCTATCACGAAGACTCCCAAGGTCGTCTTCATGGGCGACTCCATTACAGAATTCTGGGTGAGACAACGTCCTGATTTTTTCGCTTCCAACAACTATCTCGGACGTGGCATCGGTGGCCAGACTACCAGCGAAATGCTGGTGCGTTTCCGTCAGGACGTACTCGAAATCCACCCCAAGTATGTCGCTTTGATGGTCGGGACCAACGACGTGGCTGAAAACAACGGAATCATCTCCCTGGAGAACATGCTGGACAACATCATCTCCATGTGCGAGCTTGCCAAGGCCAACAAGATCAAGGTCCTCCTTTGCTCGGTGACCCCGTGCAAGCAATACTTATGGAGGAAAGAAGCTGATCCTCAGACCAAGATTCCGGCTTTCAATGCCCTGATGAAAGAGTATGCGGACCACACCAAGGGAGTTACATACGTCGATTACTTCTCTGCGCTCACCGACGGCAACAACGCCTGCAAGGACGAATACACCGTGGACAACTGCCACCTTACCAGCGCAGGATACGAAGTTCTCGAAGGTATCATCCAGAAATACATCAAATAATTTGTCGCACACCGCATTATCCTGGTAACAACATGAAAAGGATTTCACTGATTTTACTCGTTTTTTCTATGTTCCTGGTTGCATGCAGGGAAAAGGGAAAAGCCCCGGTTGCAGGCGCCCCGGTTATTCCTGTCGCTCCCTTCGCCGCTTTCGCTGAGGGTCTTATCAACGACATCACCCCCGAAGGCTGGGTTAGGGAAATCCTTCAGAGACAGAAGGACGGCCTTACGGGTCACCCGGAAGCGATGTCGTATCCTTTCGACAGCTGCTGCTGGGCAGGCGATCTCGAGATGAGCAAGAATCCTCACTACTGGGGTTCTGACTGGTGGCGTTTCGAGCAGTCTGCATACTATGTGGACGGTTTCAGCAGACTTGGCTATGTTCTCGACGACGAGGAACTCATGGCCAAGGGCAAAGCCAACGTGGACTACGTCCTTGATCATCCGTTGCCTCCGAAGCCGGGCTATGTATTCGACGAGTCCACTTACAGGGGCTTCGGCTTCGGCCCGGGATCCCAGATCGCCAACGACCCTCGCGCAAAGGAGAGAGAGGCCAGCAGAAGAGCACAGATCGAGAAGCGGAAGATCATAGCCGCTGCAGGACGTCCTGAAGGCCGTCTCGGCCGTGAAGGCGAATCAATGGGCTGGCCTTTCGCAGTGTTCTTCCGAACAATGAAGACCTACTATGAGGCCACCGGCGATCCGAGAGTTCCTGTCGCGCTCGAGAAGAACTACCTCACATACACTCCGGAAGAACTCAGCGAGAGCCGTTATATCATCAATATCGAAGGGATCCTCTGGACGTACGCGCTCACCGGGAACCCCAAGCTCCTCGAACTGGCGGAAGCTGTCTGGGCTCTGGTTCCGAGGTATATGCAGCAGTACCTGAGCGATCAGCCCATGTCAGGCCACGGCGTCACCGTCTGCGAAACCCTCAAGCTCCCCATGCTCCTTTACGCTTTCACAGGTAAAGAGATCTACAAGGAAGCCGCTTTGAAGGGCGACCGGAAGATGGAAGACCTGAATATGCTCATTGACGGTATCGTCTCCAGTTCAGAAGGACTTGCAGGTGTCGATCCATTGGCTTCACACGAAACCTGCGTCATATCCGACTACACATGGACCATAGGTTATTATCTGATGGTCACCGGTGATGCAACATTCGCCGACCGCCTGGAGAGAGCCATCTACAATGCCGGCTTCGGCGCAGTCACCAAGGACTTCAAGGCAATGCAATATTTCTCATGCCCCAACCAATTCCTCTGCACAGGCTCATCGAACCACAACGAATACAAGAAAGCCAAGACATGGATGGCATACCGGTCTGCCCACGAAGTTGAGTGTTGTATCGGCAACCTCCACAGATACTTCCCGAATTTCGCATCCAGAATGTGGATGAAAGATAAGAACGGCCAGCCTGTGGCTGCCCTCTACGGTCCTTCGTCAGTGGTTTATGATCTCGGTGACGGCGTCACGGTGAAAATCCAGGAGATTACCGACTATCCGTTCGATGAAGACATCCAGTTCAAGTTCACCTTCTACAAGGATGGGAAAGTATCGAAAAAGTCTCACCAAATGGACTTCACATACAGAGTGCCCGGATGGTGCAAGACATCTGAAAAGCAAGGCTTCCAGACCGTCAGCAAGACATGGAAGAGCGGCGAGAAATTCAACGTGAACTTCCCGATGGAGATCGAGTTCGTGAATAACGCGGTCCAAGGTAAGAGCGTTGTGCGCGGTCCGTTGACTTACACTTACGCTATCCCTGCCAACTGGGAAGTGGATACGAAGGTTTACGACTACCTTGCGGGCAAGGAATCAAAGAATCCTGATTTCGTCAACTGGAACATAACACCTTCCGGCAAATGGAACTACGCTATCCGCAACGCCGATCTCGACAAGGTCAAACTCATCAAGACAAACGCCAAGGGCTTCCCGTTCGATCTCGACAATGTTCCGCTGAAGATCAGAATCCCCGTGACGGGTGTCAAGGACTGGGACTTCGATGTCGTTCCGAGCAAACCGTATGAAGGCGAGCGTTTCACCCAGTGGACCCATGAACCATTGTTCGACAAGAATGGTAAACCGGCAGAAGACGGCGGCTATGTCAAATTCAATGGCGAGCTCGTTCAGCTGCTCAGGGCAGGCTCCATGAGGTATTACGTCGATCCTGACGGCACGTACGGCAGAGTCCGCGACGCTTACAACGCTTTGTTCGAGAAAGACGGCATATGGTATTGCAGCTGGGAAATGGAAGATGCGTATATCACTCCACCCCTCCCGCAGACAGTCGTTCCTGAGGAAGGCAGCGATGCATTCATCGAGCTCGTTCCTTACGGTGCTTCTACTATCAGGCTTACCGTATTCCCTGAAATCTGATACAATCCGTACAATAAAGTTTAAATTTTCCTTGGATTCCTTGTGTGTTGAGAATAATACTGAAATAACAATCAAGATATAATTATGAAAAAAAGAATCATCACTTTGTTTGTCCTTGCATTGTGCACGACCGGTGTTTTTGCACAGGCAGAAAGAATCCGTCTTTACGAAGGCAAAGCTCCTGGTTGTGAGGATTGGACGCAACAGGAATTTCTCTTCGACTATACTACTTCTCTGTACCCCGGTGAGACCGGCCAATGCATCCTAAACGTAGTAGATCCCGAATTGTACGTATATCTCCCGGCAAAAGGCACCGAAACGGGCGCTGCGGTCGTAGTATGCCCCGGTGGTGGATTCACGGCTCTATCATGGAGTCAGGAAGGTCCGGACGTTGCCAAATGGCTCGCCGCGCACGGCATCGCCGCCTTCGTTCTGAAATACCGTATCGCATATTCAGGTGCCGATTATGAGGAAGCGAAATATGTGGCCGACCATTCATACGGCAACCAGGGAAGGGATGCACGCATGAGAGAGCTTACTGAAAAACACGCGCAGATTGCCAAAGAACAGGGCTATGACAGAAAGATGGCATGGGATGACGGTAGAGCAGCCATCACATACATCCGAAAGAACGCGGACAAATACGGCGTCAACCCCAAGGCAATCGGCATCATCGGATTCTCGGCGGGTGGCAACATCGTATGGAATGTATCGCTCCATCATGACGAGATGAGCCGTCCGGACTTCGTCGGAATGATCTATCCGGCATGGTTCACTGCCGAAGTACCTGCAGATCCAATGCCTCTCTTCATCGCCGCGAGCCAAGGCGAAGCCGCTTCTACAAACCATTTCGGCGACACGCCCGCTCTCTACACCGCATGGCACAAGACCCGTCAGCCTTGCGAGATCCACTCATTCACGAGCGCCATGCACGGTTTCGGATACCGCGACAACGGCAAGCCGGTGAACATCTGGACGACACTGTTCTACAATTTCCTCGACAACTGCAAGATGCTGAACAAATAAGCATATAAATTCCATTTACACACAACCAACCACAAAAACAAATCACAATGAACACAAAACTTTATTTAACAAGAAAGTTGTTTATGTCTTTGTGCCTGACCTTCGCCAGCCTGGCTCTCTTCGCTCAGGCCAACGTATCGGGTGTAGTCACCGATCCTGACGGATTCCCGATCCCGGGCGCGGCTGTTTTGGTACAAGGCACGACAGCCGGTATTGCGACCGACATTGATGGGAAGTATTCTCTCAGTGTTACAGGCGACAATCCAGTTCTTGAGATTTCTTGTATCGGTTACATAACACAAGTTGTCCCGGTGAACGGACGTTCTGTGATCAATGTAATTCTTGAAGAAGAATCTACTGAATTGGACGAAACCCTCGTCATCGGTTACGCTGTCGGAAACAAAAGATCGGTTTCCGGTACAGTGGAAAAGGTAACGGCTGAAAAACTGAACAAGGGTTACATTTCAGACGCGATCGAAGCTTTGGCCGGTAATGTACCGGGATTGTTGATCACCACCAATGGTGGCAACATCAACGCCAATCCTTCAGTACGTTTGAGGGGTACTACTTCCCTGTCGGGAGGTAACGATCCTCTCGTTATCATCGACGGTGTATTCTCGAACCTCCGCCAGCTCCAGAATCTTTCAGTCGAAGACCTCGCAGACCTTACGATCTTGAAGGATGCTTCAGAGACGGCTCAATATGGCAGTCGCGGTGCTGCCGGTGTCATCGTTGCAACCACAAAAAGAGGTGAAAAAGGCCAGGCCAACGTAGAGTACAGCGGTAAAATCGGTGTAGGGACAATCGCGAGAGAGATCCTTCCTCTCAACGCTGATCAGTGGAGGAAACTCGTTGCAGACATCTGCCCGGGCTCAGGTTACGATATGGGTTACAATACAGAATGGATGAAATGGGTCAGGAACGACCATCCGCTCCAAAACAACCACAACATCTCCCTCACCCAAGGCACGGACAATTTCTCTATGCGGGCTTCCATCGGCACTCAGCTCCAGAACAGCTTGATCAGAGAAACTTACAACAACAACTACAACGCTAACTTTACAGCGAATCAGAAAGCACTGGGCGGCAGACTCATATTCGATCTCAGGCTTCGCGCGTCCAAGCGTGACCAGAAGAACGTTGGCGGAAACGTAATGTCGGGTGCTTTGACTTACAATCCAACATTCCCCGGTTTCCGCAATCCGGAAACCGACAAATGGGACCGCGACCCCAACTCCATGATGGCAGGTCATCCCGGAGAAGCATTCGAACAGCCTTCCTACACTACCGGCAACGATATACTGACTTCAGGCAAGATCACCTGGAACATCATCAAAGACCTCCAGTTAAGCGCATTCGGCAGCTATAGCCGTTTTCTCTCCGCAGTCAAATCATACACTCCTACTACAATCTCGACGAGTGTGGGATCCGCATCTATCCGGAACACGGAGAGAACGGATATGATGGGAAACATTCAGCTCTCTTATATCAAGGTCTTCCGCAAGCACGAGATCAACGCCCTCGGTCTTGTAGAGGCTCAGAAAGTCGAATCTTTCACCAGTTCCATGTCCGCTTCAAACTTCGATACCAATAAGTTCGGATTCAACAATATGGGTGCGGGCGCAGTCGTCAAGTACGGCAACGTGTCTTCAAGCGCTACAGCGAACCAGCTGCTCTCTTATCTGGGCCGTCTGAACTATATGTATGACAGCCGCTATGTACTGACGGCCAATGCACGTGCCGACGGTTCTTCCAAGCTCGGCGCGAACAACAAATGGGGTTTCTTCCCTTCAGCATCCGCAGCGTGGATCATCACGAACGAGAGGTTCATGAAAGGTCTCAAATACCTCAACAACTTGAAACTCCGCATCGGTTATGGCGTAACGGGCAACCAGGATGCAATCTCTGCTTACAACTCTCTGCAGATCATGAACCCTACCGGCATCACCAACTACAACGGTATTCCTACCGTTACATACGCAATCGGTTCGAATGCCAACCCTGATCTCAAATGGGAGACCAAGGCAACATTCGACGTCGGTTTGGACTTCGCATTCTTCAATTCAAGATTGTCCGGCACCATCGACTACTATAAATCCAGGACAACGGATATGCTTTACACGTATCAGGTCCCTGTTCCTCCGTTCGTCTACACCAGCCTCCTCGCAAACATGGGAGAAATGACCAACAACGGTATCGAGTTCGCTCTCCGCGGCGATATCGTCAGGACCAGAGACTGGACCCTGAACGTCTCTGCAAACGCTGCATATCAGGTTAATGAACTCGTTTCACTCCACGGTACCTACAACGACGAGCAGCTGACCACTCCCAAGTACATCGTTCTCGCTTCGGGTATAGCCGGGGGTCTTACTTCCAACACAGGTGTTACATATATGACTGAAGGCAAACCGGTAGGCATCTTCCGTCTCCCCGTCCACGACGGCTTCGACGAGGATGCCCAGGGCCACCTCCACTATAAGGTGAAAGACCTTGACGGAAACGGGGTTGACCTTTCAGACGAGGGCGACCGTGAAGAGATGGGACAGGCAATTCCCAAAGTCATTGCCAACATGACCATCAATCTGAGATGGAAAAATTTCGATCTTGCCTCACAGCTCCAGGGTGCTTTCGGACACAAGATCTATAACTTCACTTCCATGTGTCTTCATGACTTGAGCGGTTTCCCGATGTACAACGTCCTCCAGGATGCTATCAATGCAAACATCTACGGTCTTTCCCATACTTCATATTATCTGGAAAAGGGCGACTACGTAAACATCGCCTATATCACTCTCGGTTACAACCTCCCGAGTACCATTACCAGGAATTCTCTTATCAAAGGTCTCAGGGTCGCTCTTTCTTGCAACAACGTAGCTACATTGACCGGATATACGGGTCTTACCCCTATGATCAACTCCGCATCCATCACCGGTGGTGTCGATGCCCGCAACGTTTATCCTATCATGAGGACATTCGCGCTCCAGCTCAATGTTAAGTTTTAATTATAACCCCCAAATATCACAGCATAATTATGAAAAAAATATTTTTTGCATTCTTTGCAATCGTTATTATTATGGCTTCGGGGTGTAAAGGTTTCCTTGATGAAAACCCGAAGAGTTCGTTTATCGGTGTTGAGGCCTACTCGAACCCCAAACTTATCTATATCAACTGCGTCGCATCTCTGTATGTTCCTTCCACAATTCCCAATCTTACGGACTACGACCAGCTTCTATACTACTTCGACAATGCTGCCGCGGACCTGGTAATCACTCCGGGAAGACGGAACGGCTGGGTCGATGGCGGTCCTCACCAGCAGATTTTCCAGCACGATATCGACCAGACTTTCGGAAAACTGGCTCAGGCATGGAACACGCTGTACACCTATATCGCGCTTTGCAACAGATCTCTCGATCAGGTAAGAGACATTCTGGCGGAAGGTGGGGATGAAGACCTCCTGAAGCCATACATCAGTGAAATCTCAATCCTGAGAGACATCTATTATATGGTAGGACTCGACTATTGGGGACGTATTCCTATCGTCACTTCCGGAAAATCAAGTATTTCAGATGTAACACAGTCTTCACGCAGCGCAGCCCTCAAATGGCTCCTCGAGGACGTCGCTTCACTCATCCCTGACCTTCCCAGTGCAAAATCACAGAATACAGGTGAATTTTATGGCCGCATGACCAAGGCCATCGGTTACACCCTTCTCCAGAAACTCGCCCTCAACGCTCCTATCTGGTCTCTCGATGACTGGTCAAACAGCCCGTACATCGCAACCGTCGTAAAGGATAACTACCCGGACGCCCACAACTATCCCAACCCTGTGGTCAATAATGAAGGAAGAGACGATGACGCAAAGATTTTCCCTGCAAACCTCATCAAGACCGGCCGTTATGAATACGATATGGACAATGTATTCGACAGAGTTTCCGCAGCAGGCAAGGCATATTCAATCAACTGTCCTGACGGGCAGTCAAGAAATGCCTGGGAGACCGTTATCTGGTGCCAGCAGCAGATTGAGAAAGAAGGCTACAAACTCCAGCCCAACTTCGCGGACAACTTTGCCATCAATAACGAGACTTCGGTTGAGAACATCTTCGTAATGCCTTCCGACGAAAGCGCACGTTCCGCCACAACCGTATTCTTCAGTATGAATTTCGACCATGCAAAGGCTCTCGGCATCGCCATTGCATGTAACGGCCCCATCGCATCCATCCAGTCTTCCAGACTTTGGGGATATGATCCTGAGACCATGACCGCGGCCGACCCGCGCATGGCAAATACGGTTTATTTCGGTCTTCAGAAGAACAGATCAGGCGACCCGATCAAATCCACCAACGGAACAAGCTTCAATGAATATCTTTGCTATTATCCTGAATATTCAAGACTCGACTACCAGGAGTCCTATGCAGGTGTCAAATGGGATTACCTCTTCACCTACGGCGGTCCCCGCGGCGGCAAGAAGAGAGACTGGGACTTCACATCTTCGAACCCGTTCGCATTCAACAACCGCGACCGCGTCGTATGGCGTTATGCCGATGTCGTTCTCGCAGCCGCCGAGGCTTACAAACGTATGGGCAATGATGGTAAATGTCTCGAGATGTTCAACTCAATCCGTACCCGTGCAAAAGTCGAGACATACACCGAAGTCAAGCCATCAGATCTTCTCGATGAGCGCGCGCGTGAATTCGCCTGGGAGCCCGGCCGTCGCGCCGACCTCGTCCGTTTCGGTATGTGGACTCTTCCCACAGATGATAAGTTCGTAGGCGTTCCTGCACACTCGCTCGGAGGCAAGTTCAAAGAAGACCCTGCCGGTGTGACCACTGTTTACCCTATTCCTCTTTCGGTTCTTCAGTTGAATCCCAACCTGACTCAGAACCCTTGGAAATAACGGAACTATCCCTTTGTCTATTGTAGATGAAGCATAAAGAAAGCCGTAGGATTTCTCCTACGGCTTCTTTTTTGAATTCAAATTCTGTAAATATAATGGACATTATCGGCCTCCGCCGCCGGAACCGCCGCCGGAGAAGCCTCCTCCGCCGCCCCAGGAAGAACTTCCCCCGCCACCGCTCCAGGAACTTCCTCCGCCATCACTCGAGGAACTTATATACGAGCGGGCCGTGTTGTAGAAGGACTGCGCCGGAATATTCACCATTGTGTCGAAAGTGGACGTATCCATCTTATCCATCATCTGTCCGACATCGCTCAAGCTGAAGTACTCGGGGCAGACCTGTTTGAAGTCCTTCCGCACCTGATCGGCGATTCCGAACAGGGAAGCGAAGATCAGGTAATTGTTCCAGAGCTGCACCTGCACCACACCGCGATCCTCGATCAGCGTAAAGTCCTTCAAGAACTTTTTGAGACCGAAGACCTGCTGTACTTCGTCTTTCCGAACATTCCAGAGCGTAAGGGAAGGATTCAACTTCTTGTACCAGTTGTACACGCTTTCATCATGGGACTTCGTCCAGCGTTTCAGCTCCTTGTTCTCAAGCAGACCGTTCTCTCCGGCAGCCTCTTTAAAAAAATTATAGAGATCGAACTCCAGATTCGTGTCCTTCGATGTTTCCTCGGTCGGATCCACGACAATGGGAAGAACACGCAGAACAGGTCTCCCCTTCTCGTCCCGAACGACATCGAAAGCTTTACGGTAGAAAAGCCGGGTGATGTAGGCCGCAATCAGCCTCTTGTAGTCTCCGGAACGGGTCATCACATTCAGAATGCCGTTGGCCCGATGAAGATCCCCCTTCACAGGCACATCCCTGTACCAGTTCACGTCTTTTTCCGAACCGCCGAAGAGTTCCTTTCTCTTCCGCTTTCGCTTGACGGCGCTCCGGCCCGCGCCGAAAACGAACAAACCGGCGATGATCCCGAAGATCACGAGAATATTGTCCAGAATCCAGTCTCCCAGGCTCCTTTTGCCCCCCGCGCGGGCATCCGCGTACGAACTTCCCTCGAAAGCTTGCTCCTTGACTTCTTCGAAAGTACGAACCTCCTGCAATGCGGGATGGAACAGACCCTTCTGGAAGCCGACCAGCGCGATCAAGCCGCTCCGTTCCGTGAAGGGCCGGGTTGTCCGCGCGACAATGACGCTATCCTCAAAGTTGATTTCGCCATCGAAGCCGAAGGCCCAGATCTTCGCGTTTTCCTCCGAAAAACCCAGTCCGTCCTTGTAGATCCTGACCTGAATATACGCGGGAGGGGAACCCTGGTCCCGGGCCATGAACATGTAGTTGAACCCGTCCATGTCTTCGTGCCCCTTTACCAAGCCGAGCAATTCATAGGAAGCCACATAGATATGCGGCCCGCTGCTCCCCACCCCCCAGCAGAGTTCGTAACCGTCTGATTTCCGGACCATGCCGCAACGTCCTGCCTTTTGGGAACGGCTGCGGTCAACTTTCCATTCCCGGTCTTCGGTAACGTACCGCTGTCCGGTTTCATCCCGGACCCGCAGAGATCGGACATCCATATCTCCCAGGTTATCGACGACCCGGTACCACTCGGTAATGTCGTCGGAAACATCGATGTTCCAGGTTTCAGTGACGAGGGCGGACCCGTCGTCCGCGAGTGAAACGTCGATAAACACGGAATCAACGACACTCTGCGCCGCGGCGGCAGCCGCCATGAGCACAGCCGTGCCCATCAAGACAAGCCTTTTCATCATGCGAGCGGAGCGTTATCTTCCCCTTTGAAAATCTTGGAGATGTCGGGGGCATCAGCGACCTTCTTGTCTTCTTCTATATAGTTCTGGGCTTTAACATGCAGCATGCTCGCGACAAAGGAGGACGGCCACTGGCGGACCAGCGTATTGAGCTTGGTCACGGAATCGTTGTATACCATCCGGCTCAGCCGTACATTCTCCTCGTACCGCTGGATCCCGCCCATGGTCTCTTTGAATATGCCGTCGGCCTTCAGCTGCGGATACTGTTCCGCGACAACCGAGAGCCGGCCCAAAACCGAGCCGATGGCGTTGTTCTGGTCGTTCACATCGTCCGGCGACGAAACGGACTCCATCCGGCGCTGCGCGATGACATCCATGAGGGTGTCATGCTCGTGTTCAGTGTACTGCTTGGTCATCTGGACCAGGGAAGTGACGGCATCCCACCGGGTCTTGAGTTGTGCATTGATCTGCCCGAGGGCATTTTTCATCAATTCCTCCAATTTGACCAGCTTCCGCTGGATCGAAAGGATATAAAGGAAACACAATACCGCCAGAGCGGCGAGGATGATCAAAGTAATGGTCATAATAATTGAATTTTAGTTGCGGTACGTATCAGTACACAAATTTAAGAATCTTTCGGCATGTTAGCAACAAGCGAACGCTTCTCGGGTAGACGACGGTTAAGAAGGCGGTTTTTCAAAGTAGCGGTAGCCTAGCCGATGACCCAGACCAGTACATGGTTGTCGAAAGTCATGTACTGGAGGTCGAATTCCTCCTCATCCCCATCTTTGTGGATGAAAGTGGCCACGAGTTCTCCTTCCCCGCGGGGACGGAAGCGCTCGACCTCGATCTGCTCCGCGAAGTCCACATTGTAGGCGGATAGCCTTTTGAATATGGCTTCTTTGGCGCACCAGTAGATCGCAAGTTGTTCGTTTTTCTTTTCTTCGTCCAGGTTTTCGATTTCTTCGTCCGAAAGCGCCTTCTGCTCCACTGCGGAAAAATCCCGGGCGAGAGACTCCATGTCGATTCCGATATCCTCATTGTCATCCAGAATGACGGCGACATATTTCTCCGTGTGCGTGATGCTGACGTTCGTCACACTGTTTTCCAGGTAAGGCTTCCCGTTGTCATGGTGACTCAGATACACTTTCTCGTCAAGCAAGGCGCTAAACAATGCGCGGACCGCGAGTTTCTGCTTGCGGACGGACTCGCTCTTGATGAAGGAAATCTCCTCCATTTCATCGGAAGGAACGTTCCCGATCTCCCGAAGTTCCTCTTCCGTCTCGGTGATCTGCCAAACCCCGATGATCGAACGGGACTCTTCAATTTCTTTTTTAAAATACAGTGCCATAAAAAACGAACATGTCACCTCGCCGAAGGAATCCGGCAAGCAAACTTCAAGTATGTCGGTTGAGGTTTCGACAGCGGATCATCCGATCGGGAATCCGCCTTGGAACTGCTGTCTGTCAGATTAGAACTGGGAGGCTCCATGTGAATTGTCAAAACATTACGGGACAAATATAATCATTTTTTGAATTACAAAGAAAATCATGTTGAATTTGCTATCTTTGCACGCGATCGGAATCACGAGGTTATTCTAGTCGTAAACAACTTAACATTTTATTATCATGAGATTTTTGACAAATGACAAGCTGGTCATCGTCGGCGCCGCCGGAATGATCGGTTCCAACATGGCACAGACGGCAATGATCCTGAGGCTTACCCCGAACCTTTGTCTCTACGACGTCTATGAGCCAGGACTCCTGGGCGTGCAGGCCGAGATGAACCACTGTGCATTCGAAGGCGCGAACATCACGGCTACGACAGATCCGGCGGTGGCATTCAAAGACGCGAAGTTTATCATCTCCTCCGGCGGCGCTCCCCGGAAAGAAGGCATGACACGCGAAGACCTGCTGAAAGGTAACTGTCAAATCGCCGAAGAATTCGGAAAGAATGTCAAGCAATATTGCCCGGACGTGAAACACATCGTCGTCATTTTCAACCCTGCAGACCTCACCGGTCTGGTTGTGCTCCTGCATTCCGGCCTGAAGCCTTCCCAGGTAACCACGCTCGCTGCCCTGGACTCCACCCGCTTGCAAACTGAGCTCGCCGAAGAATTCGGAATCCACCAAAGCAAAGTCACCGGCGCCCACACCTACGGAGGACATGGAGAAAAGATGGCCGTGTTCGCTTCCCAGGTCAAAATCGACGGAACGCCCCTCGCGGAACTCATCGGCAAGGAAATCTCTGTTGAGAAATTTGAAGAAATCAAACAGAGAACAATCCAGGGCGGCTCGAACATCATCAAGCTTCGCGGACACAGCTCCTTCCAAAGTTCCGCCTACCACTCGGTGAAGATGATAGAAGCCGCTATGGGCGGTAAGAAGTTCACACTGCCCGCCGGCACCTACCTCAAAGAAGGCAGATACCAAAACATCATAATGGCGATGCCGACCACGATCGACGCCACCGGCGTCCACTATACCGAGGTCAAAGGAACTCCGGAGGAGATTGCAAACTTGGACAGTTCCTATGAACACCTCTGTATGATGCGCGACGAATTGGTAACCCTCGGCATCACCCCCGCAATCGCCGACTGGAAAAAAATCAATCCGAATCTGTAAATCCGCCGGTTCTGATTGAAGAATATGAGATGATTTCCACGCGTTACCAAGCGAGCCGCACGCCGAATTCGGCATGGAAGCGGAGCGGCTGGTCGCTCCACATCGTATTAAGCTGATTCCGGGGAAGATGATAGCGAAGTCCGGGAGCCACATAGATTCCGACAGGATCGAAGATCTTGTATTCGAGCCCGGCTCCCAGATTCAATGAGGCCTGGATTCCTTTCACATCCTGCCTCAGATAGTGAATTCCTTTACCATTCCGCGCTTCCGCGCGATACCGGTCATGAAGGCATTTCTCGAACATGCCGCCTCCATAGGCATACACATTCCATTTCGGAGCTTGCACGATATCGAAATAAGCGGTCAAGGGTACTCCGACATAGACTTGTTCATTTGTGAAACGGGCAGGCGTGCTTTTCTGGCGGGTGCCGTCCGGATTGACCAGGGCATATGAGCCGCTGAAAGACCGCTCCTGTTTGGTATAATTGACCCCTGTTCCGACGGACCAACGGCGGGAAAGATAGAACCGCAGACCGATTCCACGGGAAACCGGCATCTTGAAGCGGGATTTCTCATCCTGCAGAATTTCAACCTGCCGGTCGACAGCCAAAGGATTGTAGGCCATGACGGCTGCGGGATCCGCCCCCGACCGGATTCCGGCAAACTCCGGAACGAGATGAAGATCGAATGAAAAAGTACGATACTTGGCTTCGGGTACCCGGGGCTGTTTTTCAGGTCTGGGGCGGGAGGTCCGGGAAGGAACGCGTTCCCGGACAGGTTCCACGACCTCCAACGCCTCCGGCTGAACGGGATCGGGCTCTGCGGCGGGAGGTTCCGGCTGTACGGGAGGGGACACGCGCCGGATAGCCGTAACGAAATCAATCGTGTCCGCAGGCATTTCTTCAGGGACGGGTTCGACGACTTCGATGACGTGAGACGGCTCAGGAACCGGCTCTTCGCTCCGGTTCAGGATGAAATAAGATCCGACGCCCGTACCCACAGCCAAGGTCGAGACGACCACTGCGGTCACAATATGCGAAGCCGAGGCCGCCGTCGCTGCGCCGCTAACTGCCGTGCCGGCTCCCGTGGCTGCTGTTCCCGCACCGGAAGCCGCAGTCCCCGTCGCGCCGGCAGTTGAAGCGGACGTACTTGTCGAAGATGCCACAGCAGAAGCTCCGGCCACCCCTGCGGCACCCGCAAGCGGGGCGATCAAAGCATCGAGATGATCGGATATGCTGCTCCAAAGCCCGGAAGGAACCTGTTCTTCCGCGCCTTCAATCACCGACCTGAACAACTGGTCAAGCTCTGTGAATTTGTCTTCGAGCATCTTATTCTTTCTTTATCCTATCCTGCAACATCATGCGAGCCCTGCGAAGTTGTGATCTGGATGTATTTTCCGAGATTCCGAGCGCTTCCGCAATCTCCTTGTGCGAATATCCTTCCAACACATACAAGTTGAAAACGGTCCTGAATCCTGTCGGCAACTGCGCGATCAGCTTCATGAGCTCCTTGTATCCGAGACTTTGGACCGGAGTGGGAACCCCGTCGCCCACTCCCCGCGCGATATCGATATCATCGCTCAGGCTGAGGGCATCCGTTTTTCTCAGAGACATGAGTGCAGTATTGACAAAGATCTTCCGGGCCCAGCCTTCAAAAGGACCTTCTCCCGAGTAGGTATCCAGCTTTGTAAACAAAGTAATGAACCCGTCTTGAAGCACATCCTCCGCTGCTGCCCGATCGCCCATATAGCGAAGGCAGACTGAGAACATCTTCGGGGCCAGGGTATCAAACAGCGACTTCTGCGCAGCTCGATCGCCCTGCTTGCAAAGCTCGATCAGATTCGGTACACGCATATCCTTGGTTCCGGCAACCGCATGATGCTGGCTTGCTTGGCTTTCCCGTGAGTGAAGATGCAAATTTCCCAAGAAACGTTGCATAATTACCCTTGAACCGTATTTCTTGCAGACATTCAAAACGTTGAAGCCTGCACTGTGACAAATTTCGTAAAAATTCTTTTAAAAAGTACTATTTTTGCATAGAATTGTCTGATGATATCCAGAAGATGAAACAATTTATTGAAATAGCGATTGTGGCAGCCTTGTCGCTGCTCCCGTACAATCAGGCATATTCGCAACCGAAAACAACGAGGAACACGTCCGCTGAAAGCCAGCTCATCGACGGCGTCGCCGCCCTGAACCGGGGTTCCATCCGGGAAGCCAGCGAGATATTCCGGAAACTGTCGGAAGCCGACCCACGCAACGACGCCGCTCATTATTATCTGGGGCTCAGCAGCCTGTACCTGCGCGACGTGAAGACCGCCCAGTCCGCCTTGAAACAAGCCGCGAAACTCGACCCCGGAAATTACTGGTACAAGGATCGGCTGGCAATGGCCTACACCCTGGGGGAAGAGGATGATCTCACGATCGCGACCTATGAGGAGATCCTGAAGGACTTCCCGAAAAAGAACGAGATCTATTTCAATCTTGTGAACCTCTACTTGAAGGGAGGACAGTTCGAAAAGGCCCTCGCCGCCATGGACCAGATCGAAACCGTGTTCGGAAAGACCGAGGCGGTAACCACGACGAAATACGATATCTTGCTCCGCCAGAACAAGCCGGAAGAAGCCTTGAAGGCCCTGGAGAGCTTCAACGAAGAATATTCATCCCCGCGGGTGCTGACCCAACTCGGGGATCACGCCATGGCGGAAGCCAGGGATTCCGCGGCCCTGTCATTTTATCAAGAAGCCTTGGGACTGCAGAGCGATTACGCGCCTGCGATACTGGGACTTTCGGAAGTCTACCGGATCCGCCGGGACTACCCGTCGTTTTTCCACATCCTCCGAGGTTTTGTTTCCAACAATGAAATCATCCCTGAAATTAAGGCCCAGTACCTTTCCAGACTGTTTTCCATGGCTTTCCGCCAGCCGGATCCGCGTTTTTTGCAGAACTTTCGCCCGCAATTGGATTCGATCGTGGACCAAGCGGTCGGTCTGCATCCCGCGGACAGTTCAATGCTGACGACAGCCGGACTCTACTATTCTTCTTCAGACCGTCTCGAAAAAGCCACCGACCTGTTCAAACGGAACATGGATGCCCATCCTGAAAGCGTCAGCGCCGCGGCAACCTATCTGCAGATGCTGAGTTACCGCAAGGATTGGGAGAAACTGCTTGCGGAATGCGACCTTGCTTTCACCCGTTTCCCGGGGGAGACCGTGTTTCTGGAAATGAAGAACATCGCCTATTACAATACGGAGGACTATGCAGGGATCATCGACAACTGTCAACGGGTCATTGACCTGTCGCCCGGCGACACGGCACGGACCATCCCGGCGATGGCGATGATGGGAGACATGTATTATGAAATGGGAGCGAAAAAGGAGACCTTCAAGCTGTACAAGAAAGTCCTCAAACTGGATCCGGATTACGTTCCCGTCCTGAACAACTACGCCTACTATCTGAGCCTCGAAGGGAAGCAGTTGAAGAAGGCGTATGCCATGAGCAAGAAGACCATCGACAAGGAGCCGGACAATCCGACCTATCTCGACACGATCGGATGGATCCTGTACAGACAGGGCAAGCTTCAGGAGGCAAAAACCTACTTCAAACATGCCATGCTCTACGGCGGGAAGGAAAGCGCGACCTGCCTGAGCCACTACGCGACGGTGCTGGAAGCCCTGGGCGAGACCGATTTGGCCAAGGTGTACCGGTCCCAGGCGGAGGCCCGGAAATCAGAAGGAATGGAATGATGAAGGAAATCCTAGGGTTGTTTGGAAAACTGATGATCGCAGCCGCGCTTCTCTCCGCAGGAAGCAAGCTGCCGGCATATTCCCAGGACACAAAGGCACAAGAGGACCGGAAGGCGCGGCTGGAGAGAGAAATCGCAATCCTCGACGGCCAGATCAAGTCAAGCGCCGCGCGGCATTCGAATGCCTTGGCCAACCTGACCCTGATTCAGAAAAAAGTGGCGTCCCGGAAGGAACTCATCGCGGAGAGCGACAAACAGATCGCTTCCCTGTCTCGCGAAATGGCTGCGAAGGAAAAAGAGATCCGGTCGATCCAGGCCCGTCTGGACACCCTTTCGGACTATTATACCCGTCTGGTGCGAAGCGCCTACAAGAACCGGGACACCAAGATCTGGTACATGTACATCCTGGCAAGTGACAACGTCAGCCAGGCGTTCCGGCGGTTCGGCTATCTCCGGGACCTGTCCAAGCAGATGAATGTCCAAGCGACGAAGATCAAGGAAACCCGGTCGCGGCTGGAAGCGGAACGGGCCACCTTATCCGAACTCCGGAATACTGCCCGGGAAGTCCGGGACCAACGCGTCGCAGAAATGTCGAAACTCCAAAGCGAGGAAAAAGAATCACAACAGGTTGTCAACCAGTTGAATAAAGACAGGCGCCAATACCAGCAGCAGCTTGACCGGAAAAGGCGGGAAGTGGAAGCTCTCAACCGGGAAATCGAACGGATCATCCGGGAAGCGACGGCACCCGCCAAGTCGCAGACACCCACCGAGTCCTCGAAACGGCCCCCGATCGATTACAAACTGGCCGGCCAGTTCGAGGCCAACAAGGGAAAACTGCCCTGGCCTGCCGAAGGTCCGGTCGTCGATCATTTCGGTCAGCACTACCACCCCGTATTCACCAAAGTGAAGCTGCCGTTCAACAATGGCGTTTCCGTCGCGCTCCAAAAAGGAACTGCCGTGAAAGCCATCTTCGACGGGGTCGTCAAACAGATCGTTGTAATGCCGGGCTACAACAAATGCATCCTCATCCAACATGGCAACTATTTCACGTTCTACTGCAAGCTCGGGGATGTGAACGTCAAGGCCGGCGAAACCGTCAAGACCGGGCAGAAAATCGGTACGGTGGACACCATCAACAGTGAAACACAACTTCACTTCCAAATCTGGAAGGAGCGCGATCCCCAGGATCCGGAAGTTTGGCTGAGACCTTAACGCACATGAAACACGAAATCGTCATCAAGGATCTGCAAGACCTGGACAAGGCTGCGGAAGTTTTCTTGAAGAAAATCGGAGACCGCCGGATCATTGCTTTCTATGCCCCGATGGGGGCTGGAAAGACCACGTTCACCACGGCGATCTGCCGTCAACTGGGCGTTCGGGAAGATGCTGTCAGCTCCCCTTCCTTCGCCATCATCAACGCCTACAAGACGGGCTCCGGAGCGCCGATGTATCATTTCGATTTCTACCGGATTTCAAAGGTTTCCGAAGCCCTCGACATCGGATTTTGCGACTACATCGACAGCGGTGCCCTCTGCATCATCGAATGGCCGGAAAACATTGAAGAGATCCTGCCTGAAGAAACCCTCCGCGTTTCCATCCGGGTGCATCCCGACGAATCCCGAACCCTCTCCTGGGAAATCTAAAACAGTCCCGGCGCAGTCCGGTCCAGGAAGCGGTAGCCGGCAGCCTCGCGCAGAAATGCGGGAAGGATGTCAGGAGCCTCCTCGAGATCGGCGATCGTCCGCGCGACTTTGATCATCCGGGAATACGCTCGCGCCGACAAGCCCAGTTTGTCGATAATCTGCTCCATTACTTGCCGACACGCCTCGTCAAGGGGGCAAAATTTTTCCAGGAGCCGATTGTTCATCTCCGCATTGGTGAAAATCTCTTCTTCCGCGAAGCGCCGTTTCTGCGCGATCCGGGCTTTGAGCACACGCTTCGCGACCGCTTCGCTGGACTCCCCCTTCTTCCGCCCGACCAGTTTCCGGGTATTCACCGGATGGAGCATCAGCTGAATATCGATCCGATCCATGACGGGACCGGATAACTTGGACAGATAGTTCATCCTTTGTCCGACGGTGCACCGACAGCGGTCACCCTCTCCGTAATAACCGCATGGACAGGGGTTTGAGGCTGCTACCAGCATGAATGAGGCCGGGTATTCAAGTTTGTTCCGGAGCCTTGATATCGTAACCCGCCGATCCTCCATCGGACCTCGGAGCGCCTCCAGGACGGACTTCGGCATCTGACCGTATTCATCCAGAAAAAGGATTCCGTGCTGAGCAAGGGTCACTTCCCCCGGACGGATGTCACCCCCCGCGCCGCCGCCGATGATGGCCGCCAGGGAAGCGCTGTAGTGCGGCGCGCGAAACGGACGGGTACGGATCAACCCCATCTCGCTTCCTTTCATTCCCGCGACCGAATAAATCTTGCTGGTCACGATGGCTTCCTCCGTAGTCATCGGGGGCAGAATCGCGGACATTGCCTTCGCAAGTGAACTTTTGCCGGATCCCGGCGGCCCCACCATAATTACGTTGTGGCCGCCGGCCGCTGCGATTTCGAGTCCGCGCTTCGCCCCTTCCTGGCCGATGATCTCCGAAAAATCCATAACATCCTTCCGACTCGAGGAGGCGTCCCTCCGGTGGTTCCGGGTCAGTTTCCGGTACAGCCGGGTGTTCCATACAAGCAGCGGACTGCAATCCTCCTGTTCTTCCAAGATCCGGATCACATCCTGAAGGGTCTCGACCCCGAAAATGGAGAGTTGGCTGCACTCAGTGGCTTCGAGCGCGGACCGGAGCGGCAGAATGCAGCCGGCAAATCCGTTCTTCCGGGCCAGTTCCGAGAAGGGCAGGGCGCCGGGCACTTCCCGGATCGATCCGTCCAGGCCCAATTCCCCCATGACCAGGTACCTATCGAGCCCCGTCAGATTCCGCTGTCCGGAGGCCGCGATGATCCCCAGCGCGATCGGGAGGTCATAGCCGCTGCCATTCTTATGCATATCCGCCGGTGCCAGATTGATGACGATCTTCTTGCCGGGAATATGGAACCCCAGCGACTGGAGCGCGGTGATTGTGCGCAGAAGGCTTTCTTTGACGGCGACATCTGCCAGGCCGACCAGATGAATCCCGATCCCCGAGGTGATGTCCACCTCGACCGTCACCGGGACCGCTTCGATGCCGATGCACTTCGCCCCATGAATGTTGATAAGCATGTCCTTGAAGTTTTCGACGTTCCGTTCAGGTTCTCCTTCCTGAATCTCCCGACAAAAGTGCCCCAAGGAAACGGAAATTCCTACACAAAAACGGAAATTCCCGAAAGAATCAGAAAAATCTGCCGAATGGCCAAAAACGACCATCCTTTAGCAATGATTATTTATGGATGTAAAATTGTCTACTGGTTTTAATACCCGGCCGCCTGCCGTATGACAGCGTGAATCTGCGAGTTGTCCTTCACCGACTTAATCCCGTCGGAACCGGCACCGACCGCATAGACAGGGACATAGCCTGCCGTGTGGGAGTCGCAGGTCCATCCGATCCTCGCCTCTTTCTGCATCACCTGCCTTGCCACCGAGGCAAGTTTCCTGATGGTGGTGTAGAGGTCACTGACCTCGGTATCCTTCTGATTCACAAATGATTCCTCAAACGCATCACGCAACTTCTTCTCATCTTCCCAATTGATGTCAATCTCCCTCCAGAACCCAAGCTCGTCGCCAAGGAATTCCTTCATCTCCTCCCATTTCATTTGCTTCCCCTTCTCGGCATTCAGCCTGGCCATTGCTTGGGAGAACATGCTGATTGACTGTTTCTGGTTCTCGAAATATTCAAGGCGCATCATGGATCCCGGTCCATTACCGGCACTGATCCCACCGGTATCGTGGTCTGCTGTGACAATGATAAGCGTCTCCTTCGGGTGCTTCAGGTAAAAGTCATAGGCAACCCTCACCGCATCGTCCATATCCTTAATTTCACGGAAAACAGTGGCCGCATCGTTCGTATGGCAGGCGTGATCGATGATACCGCCCTCAACCATAATGAAAAAACCTTTCTTGTTGTTCTTTGTAAGGAATTCGATCGCATCTTCCGTCATGGTCTTGATATTGAGTCCACCTTCCTTGCGGTCAATCGCAAAGTCCAGGCTGGACTTTCCGGGGTCATCCTTCGAAATCAAAAGGATCTTTTCCGCGCCGTCTTTCTTCGAAAGGTAATCCTCCCGCCCACGGGCAATTGTGTAGCCGGAATTCTCTATCACTTTGAAAATATTCTCCTTGGGATTGCCTTTGCGATCCGCATCCTTTGCCCGCAATCCGCTTCCCGCAAAGAAGTCGAAACCGGATTCAGCCAACTGGCAGCCAATCTCATAGTTCCAGTCCCTCTTTGCAACGTGAGCATAAAACGCCGCCGGAGTGGCATGTTCAAGGCTGACACTCGTAATGATGCCGACCTTCTTTCCTTTGTCCCTTGCCATCTCCGCGATCGACATGACGCTCACGGTGTCCTTGTCAACCCCGAGAGCTCCTTGGAAAGTTTTGCTGCCGGAAGCGATTGCCGTTCCGCTTGCGGCGGAATCCGTGATCTGATAATTCGTTGAATATGTAGTGGCGAATGTCGCTATCGGGAATGTCGGAAACAGGAGCGGCTGTTCTCCGTACTTTGCCTTGTCCAGTGAAAAGAATACGTTCGCAGCATTCACCTGGTTGATTCCCATACCATCTCCTATGAACAGAAACACATACTTTGCTTTCTGCCCAAAAGCATTCACTGACAATGAAAGAATCATCAGGATGATGAAGACAACTTTTCTTGACTTTGACATGATTTATGATTTTATAGTTCGTCCGTTTTCCGCGCTGCCTGAAATCCAAAACCTCAAAATAAATCTCACTCGACGATAATTTCCCCGGCAGGTTTCGTTTCGAAGCCCAACTTACCAAATGTGACGGTAAATATCATAATTTTTTCGTTATCCGACAAAATAAAACAATGACCTGACCAATTCGACGGACTCGATTATGGATACGCCTTTTCTAAAAACACTTGAAGAACCGCCGACCAATACGGTTGCTCCCGCACCCACCATTTTGGGGATGTTTTCTATGCTGACATTGCCATCCACGATGATGTCCATATCTTGCTTCCCCCTGCCGTCCAGGAATTCCCGTGTCTCCTTGAGTTTTCTAAGCATGGAAGGAATCATTTTCTGGCCGGTGAAACCAGGATTGATCATCATCAAAGTCACCACATCCAAATCATCGAGGATATAATCCAATACGTTGATTGGAGTCGAAGGATTCAAAGCGACACCGGCCTTCATCCCGGATTGCCGGATCAACGTAAGCGCGCGGTGGATATGAGGAGTTGCTTCGTAATGAACAGAAAGGCATTCTGAGCCTGTTGCCGCGACTTGTTCGACATACCGCTCCGGATCAGTCACCATGACATGGCATTCCATAGGAATGCTTGTCATTCCCTTGATCGCCTTCATCAAGTCAAAACTGAGGCAGAAATTGGGAACAAACATCCCATCCATGATATCTATGTGAAGATACTCGACCCCCGCTTCCTCGAGCAAACGGATGTCAGTCTCCAGATTCAACAAGTCCGCGCATGCAACGGAGGCACTGATCTTTATCGACTTTTCCATCTTACATTCTTGCACACCCTTGGTGTTTCACCACAAAAGTACAAAACTTACCAATGTCCGCAAAACATCTCGCAATTCCTGCAATTCTGGATAATATTCTTTCATCCCTTGTTTAAATACCCCGCTGCCATGATGATAACTTTTGCCACATCGGTCTTGTCCGATCGGGGAGAATAAACTATTTTTGTGGTGACCGAAAAAAACTATCACAAAATCTCGAAATGGAGAAGGAGAACAAATACATCACGATCTTCTGCGTCAACGACGGGAAAAATCACCGGGTCCCCGTAGGAGGCACCCTTCAAGAAATCAGCAACAAATACTGCACGTGCGTGACCGACCCCAAAACCGGGGAAAAATTCGAAGTCATCGCAGCCCTCGTCGACAACAAACTTAAGGAACTGTCGTATAAACCTATGATTTTCCACCAGGTGGAATTCATCGGATACAACCACCCGGACGGTCGCAGAACCTACATCCGTTCGCTCTGCTTCGTCCTGCAGAATGCCATCCGGGAACTCTATCCCGACAAGGTCCTGGTCATTGACCATTCCCTGCCCAGCGGTCTCTACTGTGAAATCCGGGAGGCGGTGAAAGTGGAGAACGGACGTCGCCTGGTTTATTTTGCCACGGACGAAGAACTGGAAACGGTCCGGGACAAGATGCGGGAAATCGTCCGGAAGGATCTCCCGTTCATCAAAAAGAAACTGCTTTCCACGGAAGCGCAGCGGATTTTCCAGGCCAACCACCAACCGGCCAAGGCGGAACTGCAGATAAGTCTGGGGACTTTTACCTGCAGTGTCTACTACCTTGACGGCCGCGCGGACACGTTTCACGGTCCGCTCATCCCGTCCACCCGTTTCCTTAAAGTCTTCGAGATCATCGGTTTCGGCAACGGGTTCTGCCTGCAGCCTCCTTCCCTGAACAATTTCAACAAGGTGATGCCGCTCAAGCGTCAAAGCAAAATTTACGCTGCGCTGAAGGAATACTCCGACTGGTGTTCCATTATCGGAATTGACGGCCTGGGAACCCTGAACCGAGCAATCATGGACGGAAAGGCGATCAATATCATCAATCTCTCGGAAGCCCAGCACGAGAAGCGGTATTCCGAGATCGCAGAGATCATCTACGCAAACCGGGGAGAGAAAAGGATCGTGATGATCGCCGGCCCTTCCTCCAGCGGGAAAACCACCTCTTCTTTGCGGCTTACCCTGCAGTGCCGGGTGCTGGGATTGAAACCGAAGGTCATCGAGTTGGACAATTATTTCGTAAACCGGGAGAATACCCCGAGGGACGAGGACGGGAACTACGATTTCGAATGTCTCGAAGCCATGGATCTGGACTTCCTGAACCAGCAGCTCAACGAACTGCTGGAAGGGAAGGAGATCGAGATCCCCAAATTTGATTTCAAGAACGGCTGCAGAACCTTCACCGGCAACCGCCTGAAACTTCAAGAAAAGGACATCCTGATCTTGGAGGGCATCCATGCCCTGAATCCCGAGATGACCTCGGCTGTGGATAACGCCCGTATATTCCGCGTCTACGCCTCGGCGCTGACCTCTTTGAACATCGACGAAAACAACAACATGTCCACCTCGGACAGCCGGCTGCTGCGCAGGATGGTCCGGGACAACCGGACCCGCGGCATCGTTCCCGAAGAGACCATCGTGCGCTGGAACAGCGTACGGAGAGGGGAAAACCGAAACATTTTTCCGTTCCAAGAAAACGCCGACGCCTTGTTCAACTCGGCGCTCATCTTCGAGATTCCGTTGCTCAAATATTATGCTGAACCGCTGTTGTTGCGCATTCCTCCGAACTCGCCGGCTTACACGGAAGCCGTGCGGCTGCTGAAGTTCCTGAATTACGTGATCGCTTTGCAACCCTCGGAAATCGCAGCGATCCCCCCGACCTCGATCATGCGGGAATTCATCGGAGGGCAGACCCTTTAGATGATTTCGAGATTGTCCGCAGGGATCCAGCCTTGACGGCCGTCGGCCAGAGAAATATTCTTCCAAGAGCCGACTTCATCCAGAATCTTCACCTTCGTCCCTTCGTGCAGGATGAACAGATCCTTGGCGGAACTTTCAGACGGGGAACTCTTGACCGAGGCTACCGGGATCATGACGATGGCACTGTCCGCCTTCCTGTAGACAGACCTCTGCCACTGGGCGAAACCCAAAGCGGAGAAGGCCAACAAGAACAAGACGACGGCCGAATAGAAGCCCCTGCGGCGCCAGGCTCGGGATCCTGCCAACAAAAAGATCAGAGCGGTAGTCAAGGCGAGGGCGAGCAATACCAGGAAAAGGACGGCCCAGGCGTTTGAACTCAACAGATAGCAAGTCTTGCGGGCAAGATTCTTCAAAATGAATTCAGGAACCGACTTGATCTTGTCCTGCACGAAACTGTTCGTGAACTCCAGGTTGTAACGCGCGTCTGAATCGGAAGGATCCAGTTTAAGCGCCTTTTCATAGTAAAGCACGGCCTTCGGATAATTCCCCTGCATATAATAGGCATTGCCCAGGTTGTAGTGCAGGGCGACAGATTCCACCCCCTTCTCCAAAATGGCAAGCCAACAATCGGAGGCATCCTGGAAACGGCTGTCGGAATAGGCGCGGACTCCTTCGAGCCACAACGAATCCGGCGAGGAAGGCAACATGGTCCCCGGCTGCTGCACAATCGCTTTCAGACTGTCCCCGGATGCAAGCGGGTCCAGCGACAGGAGGCTGTCGGCCGTTTCGGAAGCAAACAGAGATGCCGAGAACAAGCCCAGCAGCAAGGCAATGACTGCTGAAACGCCAGGCTTTGCGGACTTGACGTTCTTCAGGCTCGCATCCAACGACGAGATGGATGCCACGGCTCCGTCGAAGTGCGCCCGCATGGCTTCATGTCCCGCGTCCGGGGCGTACCGCGCGAACTCGCAAGCATCCAGCAGATCTGTAAAATCCCGGGTCTGCCGCTCGCTCGCCCCTCTTTCGGAAAGGGCGGCAGCGATGTTCTCCTTGTTGATGTCTGTCATGTCCATGTTCAGTTTATCGGAAATGAAGCCGATCAGCGCCTGGTGCAGAGACTCATAGAACGCCGTGTATAGATTCTTGTCCAGGAAGTCCCCGGCTTGTTTGAGACGCTTCAGCGCCATCTTCGTCGCCCGGCGGTTTTTCGCGCCTGCGACATCGGCCTTCATCGCCGCGGCTTTTCTCAGGAAGAAATAAGCGGCCACGGCCAGGACGATCAGCAACGCGGCCAGGACGGAGAACAAGGAAGATCCTACGAAAAACGATCCTTTCTTGACGAGGGCGGGATGCTTCGTTACAATGAAACGGATGTCATCCGCGAGACTCTGAACATCTTTACGGTCCACTCCGGTCTGAACCACCGGGGAAGGCGATTCAGAAGTCTTCCCCCTCGCCACCTTGATTTCCAGCGGTTCTGTGCGAAGCGTCACGTATTTGCCGGCGTTGATGTCATAATAGGAATATTCAATCGGCGCGATGGTGAAATCTCCCGCGCTCCGCGGAATGAACGGGAACTCAAAACTCTTGCTGCCGGAAGTGCGGCCGGTGCTCTTGTCGGAATTTTCCGTCGTCTTGGTATCGTAGACTTCGAAATCGGGCGGGAAAGTGACTTTCGGCTCCTCAAGCAGGGACACGTTCCCCCTCCCCGAAACCGTGACGATCAACGACGCCGCGTCGTGGGTCTTGAGGGAATTGCCGGTGAGTCGCGCGGAGATCCCGAAGTTGCCTACGCCACCGCCGAACGAAGCGGGTTGACCGGCGGGGAGAGGAGAAACCCGAACGGTATAAGCCGGAGTCGTGATCCGCTTCCGGATCCGTACATAATCATCCTGAAAGAAACTGTCGAAGATGCTGCTGGAGGTGCTTGAACCGGTCCTGACATTGACCAGGCATACCAGTTCCGCCGGATCGATGGTGATGGAACCGGACTGCTGGGGGATCAGGACATAACTCCGCAGTACTGCTGTGTTGTAGATCCTGTCGTCGAGACTTTCCCGCCGGAATTCGATGTTGGTGGGAGAATATGTCTCCTGACTCCAGAATCCGTTGAACGTCGGGAACTTGACATTCTCGAAGCCGGCAATGTCCACCCGCTGGTACAACTTCAAGGTCGCCGTGATCGGCTCGCCCAACACCACATCGGTCCGGCTGAGCGAGAGTCGCAGAAAGAGATCATCACGGGCGATGTCCCCCGTTGCCGCGGCCTGCGCGCCGGACCGGTCCGGCGCGGCGGATCCGCCCGCTTGCGAACGGCCGGCCGTGGAGGCCCCGTCGGAAACGACCTGGATGGAAGCAGGGGAAGAACTGATCGGTTCCCCGTCCACGGTCGCCGTCGCGACAGGAACGGTGAAGGTTCCTGTTCCCTTCGGCATTAGAATGTACGTGAAGGTCGTCTGACGGGAAGTGGTCCGCTTACCGTTGAGAATCTGCGTATAACTGGAGGAACCCCGCTGAGGCCCCCACACCAGCTGGAAATCATCCCCGGCGGACCAGGAGAAGTTGGAAGGGTTCTTCTCTCCCTCGATGATGAAAGTCACGTTGAACTGCTCGTCCAGCGCCACGACGTCGGGCGCCTCCACCTTGATGGCGTTCTGCGCCGAAACCGTCCAGACGAACGAAAGCAGCAATGCCGTTATGTAGGATAATCTTTTCATATTCATACCATGCTACCAGTTCTTCTCCTTCTGCCGGGATTTCAGGAGAGCGGCCTTTTCTTTATTCACCTTGTCCTGCGTTTCCTTTTCCTTGGCCTGGATGGCATTCAGCATCTGCTGAGCCTGTTGAGGCGAAAGGCTCGCGCTACCCTGATCCTGCTGCGGCCGGGGCTGCTGTTCTTCATCTTGCTGATCCTGATTCTGGTCGTTTTGATCGTTCTGATCGTTCCGGTCTTGGTTTTCCTGATCCTCACCGCCACCACCGCCACCGCCCTCATTCTCCAGCATCAGTCTAGCATAGATGTAATTCTCCTTCGCATCCAGATCCCCGGGATTCCGGAGCAAAGACTGCTTGTAGGCCTCGACAGCCGCCTGCCAATCCTTCTTCCGGGCCGCGACGTTCCCGAGATTGTAGAAATAATCCGCACCTTCCGGCAGAACTACAGCCATCTCCTGGAGCGGTTCCAACTGTTTCCCTGCTTCATCAAAATTGTTCTGCCGGTAAAGCGCTGAAGCGAGATTGTAGCCTGCCGCAAACGACATACTGTCTTTGACCTGCGCCCGACGGTAATCAATCTCCGCTTTCTGCCAATTTTCTTTCCGGAACTGCCGGTTGCCCGATCGCACTTCTCGCCGATCCACCTGGGCATCCAGGCCGGTACAGACCAACAACAGGGTCCAGGTTACAAGACAATATGCGCGAATTCTTCTCATGGCCTTTTCTTCAAAACAACTTTCCACGTGATTTGCGTTCTCCTATCAGCATTTCCAGTACGAAAAGGGCGAACGCGATGGCAAAAAAGTACATGTACTGTTCGTCATACTCCTCGAAAACGATGGAGCTATATTCTTCGTCTTCCATCCGCTTGATGTCGTCAATGATCGGATTCAGGCCGAACTCATCGTTGCCGGCATGCACATAGGCACCCCCGCCGGCCCGGGCGATCTGCCTCAGCCCCTGTTCATCCAGTTTGGATACGACAATGTTGCCTTCCCGGTCCTTCAAAAGCCCTCCGTCCATCGGAATGGGCTGGCCGTCCGTTGAGCCGACCCCGATCGTATACACCTTGGCTCCCGCTTCCGCAGCATCCTTTGCCGCCGCGACAGCGTCGTCCTCGTGGTTTTCTCCATCCGTGATCACGATGATCGCGCGGCTGTGCTCGCTCTGCGCGCTGAAACTCTTGGCAGCCGTTTGGATCGCATCCCCGATGGCCGTTCCCTGAACAGGAATCGAGGCCGGGGTGATGGAGCCCAGAAACATCTTGGCGCTCAGATAGTCCGTGGTGATCGGAAGCTGCACGAAAGAACTCCCCGCAAAGATAACAAGGCCGATCCGATCGTCTTGTAGTTTGTCCGTAATCCGGGAGATCGCAAGCTTCGCCCTTTCCAGCCGGTTCGGAGAATAGTCCTCCGCCAGCATAGAATTCGAGACATCAAGCGCGATCATGATTTCCGCGCCTCGGATCCGCCGTTGTTGCAACTTCGCTCCGATCTGGGGACGGGCGAGGCCGATCACGAAAAAGAAAAAAGCCAAGGCGAACAAAACAAGCCTTCCCCACGCCTTGCCCCGAGACCAGGAAGGCATCAGTTCATCAGTGAGCTGTTCATCGCCCAGCCTGCGCAGTCTGCGCCGCCGCAACGCCAGCATCACCCCGAACGACAAGAAGAAGATCGGAATGAGCAGCAGAAGCAGCAGATAGTGCGATTGCGCGAACAAGATCATGGCAGTTTCTTGAATACAAACAATTTCAACAAGGCTTCAAGCAGGAGGCAAACCAAGGCGATCAAAGCATATTTTCCAAAGAGTTCTTGGTACACGGGGAAACTGTCGATGGTTGTCCGGGCCTTCTCCATCTTCCCGATTTCACCATAGATTTCCGTCAACTTGGTATTGTCGGTCGCACGAAAGTAACGTCCGCCGGTAGCGGCTGCGATATTCGTGAGCAATCGTTCGTCCAGTTCAACCTTGCGCTTCTGAATATCCACACCCCAGGGAGTCAGGACCGGATAGGGAGCCTCCCCGCTGGCGCCGACTCCGATCGTGTAGACCCGGATCCCGTAGTTCTTCGCGATTTCGGCTGCCGTTTCCGGGGCGATTTCTCCGGCATTGTTCACACCGTCCGTCAGCAAGATGATCACCCGGCTCTTGGCGTCCGAATCCTTCATCCGGGCCACGGCCGTAGCCAACCCGTTTCCGATGGCGGTGCCGTCCTCGATGAGGTCGGTCGAGATCTCCTTCATAAGATTGATGAGGGTCGCCCGATCCGTCGTCAGCGGGCACTGCGTATAGCTTTCCCCGGCGAAGACCACGATTCCCATCCGGTCGGTGGGCCGTTGGGAAATGAACTCGATCGCGATATCCTTCGCCGCGCTGATCCGGTCCGGCGTAAAATCGCGGGCCAGCATGCTGGTGGACACGTCCATGGAAAGAACGATGTCGATCCCTTCCGTATCGATCCTTTCCACTTTTGTGGAAGAACGGGGCCGCGCGATCGCGACCACGATCAACGAAAGCGCCGCGATTCGGAGCGCGAACGGAAGATGCCGGAGCACATTGAGGGCAGAATGGCTCCGGATCGTCCAAGGCGTGACCGTCGACACGCGCAGATGCGGCTTCCGCTCTTTTACCTCCAAATAGACATAGTGAAGGATCAGAAGGGCCGGAACGGCCAGCAGCCAAAGCAGCATGGGATATTCAAAAAACATCAGGCAGTCCCTCCTTCATTTTCTTTCTCTTCCGCAAGTTGGCTCTGATACGTTGTCGTCACGAAGCGTACCGCAATCGGCAGGGCTGCCGAATTTTCGGCATCTGTGGCAAAAGCCTTCGCGAATTTTACGAGGTCCGCGGTCTCGAAGAGGGTTTTCATCTCCTGATAGAGGTCGGAAGAAAGGTCAACCTTCCGCATGTCCTCGAAGATCTCCGCTGTCGTCATTTCCTGGGCGTCGATGCCGAAGCGCGCGTCAATGTATTCACGTAACGCATCCGTAATTCCCGAATAGAACTGCTTCTGCTTCTCCGGCGCCCAGAATTTATTGCCGCGGAATCGGTCCAGCTTCCGCAGGGCGACCAAGTGAGGCGGCTCCTGCCGAGCGGCGACTTGCTTGCGCTTCCGTCCGGACCGGATCAGCACCCAGACCAGGATTCCGAGGACGACGACACCCCAGAACGCCAAGAGATACGGCAGCAGTTCGCGGAACGTCAAAGGGTACCGGATCTGTCCCTTGAGGTCGTGGAGTTGATAGGTGGCGGTATCGACCGGCATCACGCGCACGTCCAAAGGTTGAGAATCGAAGAGCAGGGTGTCCACCCGGTCGGCACCGGAGGCCCGCACCACGGAAAGCGGCAGCAGGTCGTATTTCCCTGCATCGAAGGAAGTGATGATCAAACTGGCATCGATATCATAGGTCTTGGGACCCCGGCGGTCTCCCTGCACCTTGACAGTGTCCAGGCGCCAAGGCGAGACGATCTCGACCCCTTCCATAAATCCCTTGGAGAAATCAGGAAACGCAAACCGAGTCCCTTCATGCACATTCTTGAGATGAAATCCGTACCGGAACTGGTCGGCGACGAGTACCGAATCCCTTTTCTGCAGCGGCTCGAGAAAGGAATCCTCCGACCGGATCAGCAGTCCCCCGGGGTTCCCGGACGCTTCTTCCTGCCCTCCCGCGGAAACGGGAAGCAGCAATGCAAGGAGGAATATAATGGACGACAACGTTCTCATCGATTTGCAAAAAAAGTCATCAGACCTTTGACATAGTCCGCATTCGTGGCGATGTCCACCGAGTCGATCTGATACCGGTTGAACAATTTCTTTTCGTGTTCGGACACTTGACCGAACCAGCGAGCATAGTCCGACCGCATCTTCCGGCTGGCGGTATCCACCCAAGCGGCAGCACCGGTTTCCGAATCCTTCACATGAACGATGCCCACATTCGGAAGGAATCGCTCGCGCGGATCATGCACCTTGATGACGGACACATCGTGGCGGTTTCGGGCGACTTTCAGCGCTTCTTCGTAACGCGGCATTCCCGCGGCATCGACATCCAGCATATCCGACAACACGAAGGCCGTACACTTCTTCTTGATGGCATTGGTCAAAAACCGCAAGGCCTCGCTCACGTTCGTTCCGTTGTGTTCCGGCTTGAGCTCGATGATTTCCCGGATGATATGCAGCAGATGGCTGCGTCCTTTTTTCGGCGGAATAAAGTGCTCGACCTTGTCGCTGAAGAACAGGGCTCCGACCTTGTCGTTATTGAGAATGGCCGAAAAGGACAGCACTGCGGCGACCTCCGCGATCAGATCCCGTTTCGTGCGTTCTTCGGTGCCGAACAGGCCGGAACGACTGATATCGATCAGCAGCACTACGGTCAATTCCCGCTCCTCCTCATACACCTTGACATAGGGAGCGCTGAGGCGGGCTGTGACGTTCCAATCCATGGAACGCACGTCGTCCCCGTACTGGTACTCGCGGACTTCGCTGAAAGCCATGCCGCGACCCTTGAAGGCGCTGTGGTACTCTCCGGCAAAAATCTGGTGAGACAGAGCCCGGGTTCGGATCTCTATCTTCCTGACCTTGCGGAGCAGTTCGTTCGTGGAGGAATTCGACGGCATATGCGTTACGGAACCATCACGGCGTTGATGACTTCCGCGATGATCTGCTCGGCAGTGACATTTTCCGCTTCGGCCTCGTACGTCAGACCGATCCGGTGCCGGAGCACTTCATTGCAGACAGCCCGCACATCTTCGGGGATCACGTATCCTCTCCGCTTGATAAAGGCATAGGCCTTGGAGGCCAGGGCGAGCGAGATGCTGGCGCGGGGAGAGGCTCCGAACGAAATCAGATTCGCGAGTTTCCCGATCCCGTATTCCCCGGGAGTCCGGGTGGCGTAGACGATGTCCACGATGTACCGCTCGATCTTCTCGTCCATGTACACGTCCCGCACCACCTTGCGCGCCCGAAGAATGTCTTCCGGCTTCACGACCGGGTTGGCCTTCGGAAAGGTTCTCTGATTGTTCATCCGGATGATCCGTTTCTCCTCTTCCTTCTTGGGGTAACTGACCACGACCTTCAGCATGAAGCGGTCGACCTGCGCCTCCGGAAGCGGATAGGTTCCTTCCTGCTCGATCGGATTCTGAGTAGCCATCACCAAGAAGGGTTCCGGCAGCTTCCAGGTTTCGTCTCCGATGGTCACCTGACGCTCCTGCATGGCCTCAAGCAGGGCGGATTGTACTTTCGCAGGCGCTCGGTTGATTTCATCCGCAAGGACGAAATTGGCGAAGATCGGTCCTTTGTGAACCTCAAAATCTCCATCTTTCTGGGAATAAATCAGCGTGCCGGTAACATCGGCAGGCAAGAGATCCGGGGTAAATTGTATCCTGCTGAACTTCGCGTCTATCGCCTGGGACAGCGTACTGATTGCCAGCGTCTTGGCCAGGCCGGGCACACCTTCGAGCAGAATATGTCCGTCGGCGAGCAGCCCGATGAACAGGTTTTCGACCAACTGTTTCTGTCCGATGATCACCTTCCCCATTTCCAGGGTCAGCATGTCCACGAAAGCGCTTTCCTGTTGGATGCGATCGTTTAGTTCTTTGATGTTTACGCTTTCCATATGATATTTTTTTATACTTTTGCGTTGTCAAGGATTTCAACTCATGCGTTACAAGGTCACACTGTCCTATGACGGATCTTCTTTTTCCGGTTGGCAGATTCAAAACCAAGAACCCACCATCCAGGAGTGTCTACAGAAAGCTCTCAAGACCCTCCTGAAAGAGGAGATTGCGGTCACCGGTGCCGGAAGGACGGATTCGAAGGTCCATGCGATCAACTATGTGGCCCATTTCGATACATCCCGGACGGACCTTGACACCGCCGCGATAGGCTACAAATTAAATGCCATCCTCCCTCCTGGAATACGGGTCCACGAGATCGTTCCCGCCGACCCGGAATTCCATGCCCGGTTCGACGCGCGGCTGCGTGAATACAAATACTTCATCCACCGGAACAAAGATCCTTTTATGGACGCCTATTCCTACCTCTACACCTTTCCCTTGGACGTTGAAGCCATGAACAGCGCGGCCGAGTCCCTGCTCGGGGAGCACAACTTCAGTTGCTTCGAAAAAGTCGGTTCGGACAACAAAACTTCCGTATGCAAGGTGTTCTACGCCCACTGGGATTATTGGGAGCCCGATCACCTTCGCATACTGGGTTATCCCGCCCCTCGGGAAGACTACTTGGTCTTCACCGTCCGCGCGGACCGGTTCCTGCGGAACATGGTTCGGGCCATAGTCGGGACGCTGCTCGATATCGGCCGCGGCAAACAGCCTCCGTCCCGGACGGAAGAACTCCTCCGCGGAGGAACCCGCTCCGACGCAGGAGAATCCGTTCCCGGTCACGCCCTCTTCCTTTCAAAGATCACATACCAGCCTTGACCCGAATCCCGGCTCCGCGATTGTTTCACCATTTTATTATTTTAATAAATGTCACGTGAAAAAAAAGTATCACGAGAAAAGCGAATCTACCGTGTTACGCTGGCAGGGGGCCTGATCAACACACTCCTGGTTGTTTTCAAGTTTCTGGCCGGAATCCTGGGCGGCTCCGCGGCCATGATCGCCGATGCCGTGCATTCCCTGTCCGATTTTCTGACGGATCTGGTCGTGCTTGCCTTCGTCAAACTGAGTTCCAAACCGCAGGACAAAGGCCATGACTACGGACACGGCAAATTCGAGACCCTTGCGACCGTGATCATCGGCCTCGCGCTGCTCGTCGTGGGCGGAATGATTTTTTACAAGAGCCTGCTCCGCGTGCTGTCCTTCCTGCGAGGTGAAACACTCCCGGCTCCCGGTATGATCGCCCTCGTGGCGGCGATCGTCAGCATCGTCCTGAAAGAATGGTGCTACCGCTTTACAATCAAGGTCGGTAAGGAGGAAAATTCACAGGCTGTGATCGCCAACGCCTGGCACCACCGCAGCGACGCCATGTCCTCGATCGCGACGATGGTCGGGATCGGCGGCGCCATCCTGCTCGGACAGAAATGGGCCGTGCTGGATCCGCTCGCCGCCCTGATTGTCAGTTTCTTTATTTTCCGCGTCGCGTTGAATCTGGTCCGGAATGCCGGAGAGGATCTTCTGGAACAAAGCCTTCCGGAGGAGATTGAGAACGAAATCATCAAAATCGCGGAAAACGAACCGGGAGTGAGTGAGGTCCACAACCTCCGCACACGGCGGATCGGCAACCGCTACGCCATCGAAATGCATGTGCGCATGCAGGGATCCATCACGCTTTACGAATCCCACCTGCGTGCGACCCGCATCGAAGATCGTCTCCGCGAGGAATTCGGCCTCCAGAGCCACATCGCCATCCACACCGAACCGCTCAAAGTCGACGGCGAGTACCGCGAGCCGGGAGCATAAGATCCCTGCTTTTCCTGCAACCTTCACTTATTATTTACGATAATCCGGAAAATTATACGTAAATTTGCAAGATATTTGCATGGAATATGTAAGATAATTTTTAAAAAGACTAGATATGCTTTTCAATCTTCTCCAGGTAGGAATCGACAACGTTGCGGAATCTGTGCAGATGGCGGCGGATTCCACGGCTGCTCTCTCCGCCGCGGCAGCGGCTCCACAGCAGGTCGAACAGAGTTTCACGTTGCTCCAGATGGCTGCGAAAGGCGGTTGGCTGATGATCGTCCTCGCCATTCTATCGGTGATTGGTCTCTACATCTTCGGTAAAAAGTGGTGGATGATCCGCAAGGCTTCGAAGATCGATCACAACTTCATGCGGGATATCCGGGATTATATTCATGAAGGAAAGGTCAAGTCCGCGTTGGGACTCTGCGAAAAGTATGATTCTCCGGTAGCTCGCTTGGTGGAGAAAGGTATCGAGCGGATCGGGCGTCCGCTTTCGGACATCCAGACCGCGGTCGAGAACATGGGCAACGTCGAAGTCGCCCGGCTTGAGAAGGGTCTGCCCGGACTGGCGAGCATCGCGGGCGGCGCGCCCATGATCGGATTCCTGGGTACGGTACTCGGCATGGTAGAGGCGTTTTTCAACATGTCGAACGCCGGCAACAACATCGACATCACCCTGCTTTCCAGTGGTATCTACACTGCTATGATCACGACGGTAGGCGGTCTCATCGTCGGCATTTTGGCCTACTTTGGCTACAACTACCTGACCTCTCAAATCTCCGACATCGTATTCAAGATGGAGAGCATCACGATCGACTTCATGGATCTTCTGCACGAACCTGCAGATAACGAAGAGGAGAAATAGTACATGGCTTTCAAGAGAACCACAAAAGTAAATCCGGAAATGGCCATGTCCTCAATGACGGACCTGGTGTTCCTGCTGCTGATCTTCTTTCTGATCACCTCGACCCTGGTCAATCCGAACGCGCTGAAGTTGATGCTTCCGAAGAGCACCGGACAGGTGTCCGCCAAGGCAACGGTCAGCGTTTCGGTCAAGGACTGGGGGCACGACCTGTACACCTACCACCTGAACGGCAATGAAACCCCGACCCAGTTCTCCGACCTGGAAGACGGGCTCGTGGACCTGCTTCAGACGGAGGAGGATCCGACCTTCTCGATCTACTCCGACGAGAGCGTTCCCATCAAGGAAGTAGTCGCGATCATGAATATCGCCAAAAGAAACCACTACAAAGTCATCCTGGCCACCCAACCTGAGTAAAAATGAAAGAATACCTGCGCGAACGAGAGAAAGAGGCGCGATCCGCCAAGATCACGGGCATCGTCCTGACGGTTGCCGTGCATCTGCTCGGATGCTTCTGCTTCGGGTTCACAGGCTTGAAATATCTCTATCCTCCTCCGCAGGAAAGGACCCTCATAATCGATTTCGTGGAAGATGAACCGGTTCTCGTTCAGCCCGTCTTGGCCGGGCGGCAGCCGCAGGCGGAAAACGTGGACCGCACCAAGCCCATCGAACTGGTCCAGCGGTCCGAATCTCCGTACCAATCGGAACGGGACAACAAGACGGCGCAGGCAACCCCGGATAACTTCGGCGACGTAGAAGTGCCTACCCCAATAAAAGAAGAATTGAACCGGAACGCCTTGTTTCCGGGCATGAGCAAGAAAGACTCCTCGATCGCTCCGCATGGAGCCCGGGACCCGCGGGCGGAATTCAAGGCCGGACAACCTTCCGGCAACACCTCTGTCGGGAAGACCGACGGGACGGCCAATGCTCATCTGAAGGGACGAAACACCCTCGGGACCCTTCCCAAACCTTCCTATTCAGTTCAAGAAGATGGCATAGTGGTCGTAGACATCTGGGTGGACAACTATGGAAACGTCCAAAGAGCGATCGCAGGCGGCGAAGGCACCACGGTCGCGGACAAAACACTGTGGGCAGCTGCCAGGGCGGCTGCCATGAAAGCACATTTCAGCCAGAGCGCGGATGCCCCGGCTCTGCAAAAAGGAACAATCACTTACATATTCAAACTTAATTAATTTTTTAGCATGGCGTGAGCCATTTTCAATCATGGAAGAAAACGTAAACGGTGGACAAGAACACCAGGAAGAGCGTAGCGATTACGCGCAGAATGACACCCCCAAGAGCGGCTATTCATCAGAAGGCAGAAAACTCAGACCCAGAAGAAAAGTTTCCCCAGTCGCATCCTCCTCGGAAGAAAGAGAACACAGACCCTACGGCAGAAGCTACCGGGAAGAAGGATATGAGTCCGAAAACCATGGCGGAAGTTATGGTGAAAGGCGCGGTTATCACGACCGTGAGGATCGCGGCGGATACGGTTCGCGTCGGAATTACGGAGACCGTCCGAGTTATGGAAACAACCGTGAAGGAGGAGAACGAAGAAGTTACGGACAAAGCCGTCCGAACTACGGGCCGCGCAGAAGCTATGGAGACCGGCCGGCAAACGGAGAGGGACGACCGAGCTACGGGGAAGGCCGTCCGAGCTACGGGCCGCGCAGAAGCTATGGAGACCGACCGGCAAACGGAGAGGGACGGCCGAGTTATCGGGAAGGCCGTCCGAGCTACGGGCCGCGCAGAAGTTACGGAGACCGACCGGCAAACGGAGAGAGACGACCGAGTTATCGGGAAGGCCGTCCTAGCTACGGGCCGCGCAGAAGCTACGGAGACCGACCGAACTACGGCGATGACCAGGAAGGCGGAGAAAGAAGGCCGTACAGCCGGAGACCCTCCGGCGACCGGAATTTCAGTTATAAACCCGGCTTTTCCAGAAGCCCTGCCCGTCCCGGCGCCCGGAGATTCAATCGCGGCAACGAAGCGTATTTCACGGAAACCGACGAGGCTGGAATCAACCGGATGCTTTCGAGGAAACCGCAGATCGACAGTACCGCGTATTCAGACAATGACATGGTACCCACGCCGATTCAGGAAGAAGTCCGCCTCAACAAATTCATCGCGAATTCTGGAATCTGCTCCCGCCGCGAGGCCGATAATTATATCCAGGCCGGTGTCGTGACCGTCAACGGCGAAGTTGTGACCCAACTCGGAACCAAGGTAAACATTTTGAAGGATGAGGTGAGGTTCAACGGAGAACGGCTCAAGGGGGAGGAGAAGGTCTACATCGTGATGAACAAACCGAAGGGCTTCGTTACGACTGCAAGCGATCCCCATGCCGAGAAAACTGTCATGAATCTGCTCAAGGGATGCGAATTGCGTGTTTTCCCGGTCGGAAGGCTGGACAAGAACACAACGGGCGTGCTGATGTTTACGAACGACGGCGAAATCGCCGAACAGCTCACGCACCCCTCCTACAATAAGAAGAAGATCTATCAGGTGATTCTGGACAAGCCGCTCGAAGTAGCCGACAAAGACAAGATCCTTGCCGAAGGACTTGAACTGAACGACGGAAACATCAAGGCAGATGAATTGGAATACATTGACGCGGAGGACCACCGCAGGCTCGGCATCGAAATCCATTCCGGTAAAAACCGCATTGTCAGGAGGATCTTCGAAAGCCTGGGATATGACGTAAAGGCACTCGACCGGGTCTATTTCGCCGGCCTCACCAAGAAAGGGCTGAAAAAAGGTGAATGGAGATACCTCAGCGAAGGCGAAGTCAACATCCTCAAGATGGGGGCGTATGTCTAGTCCCTCGGTCGGCAGGAAACATCGCGCTGGATTTGTCAACATCATCGGGAACCCGAATGTCGGCAAGTCCACGTTGATGAATGCCCTGGTCGGGGAGAAACTGTCCATCGTGACAGCCAAGGCCCAGACCACCCGCCACCGCATTATGGGAATCGTCAACACCGACGACTACCAGATCGTGTATTCCGACACCCCGGGTATGTTGAAACCGAGCTACCGGCTGCAGGAAGACATGATGAGTTTCGTGAATGCGGCCATCGGGGACGCGGACATCATCTTGTACGTCACCGATGTCGTGGAAAAGGCCGACAAGAACGAGGAATATGTCACAAAACTCCAGCAGTTGCAATGCCCTGTCGTCGTAGTATTGAACAAGATCGACCTCAGCGACCAACCGAAAGTTCTGGAACGGATCTCCTTCTGGCAGAATCTGCTTCCTGACGCAACGGTAATCCCGATTTCCGCAAAGGAACGATTCAACCTGGAAAGCGTGTTGGATGCCGTTGTTTCCAAACTGCCGGTTTCTCCGCCCTGGTTCGACAAAGACCAGTTCACGGACCGGAACCTGCGGTTCTTCGCATCGGAGATCATCCGGGAGAAGATCCTCGAAAACTACGGCCAGGAAATACCCTACAGCTGCGAAGTAGTGATCGAAGCCTTCAAAGAAGGCAAGACCCGTTACGACATCAGCGCGGTCATCTACGTGCTCCGGGACTCCCAGAAAGGAATCCTCATCGGCAAGGGAGGATCCGCGTTGAAGAAAGTCGGAACGGAAGCCCGACTGGATATGGAAGATTTCTTCCAGAAAAAGGTCTTCCTGCAGATGTTCGTAAAAGTGGATCCGGATTGGCGTGAAAGCCGCAAGACGCTCCGAAAGTTCGGGTATGAAGCGTAAGAAAAAACAATAATAATATAAGAAGAGAGGAAAAGGATTATGACAGAGGAATGGGAGGGAATCCCTTCTGAAGAGAAGAACAACGACGATGAGGAGTTGAACGAAGAACCCCTTGACGAGACAAAATCGGAGCGTTCGAGCAAGTTCGACAAACTTTTGAGCAGCGACAGCAGCAAATACAAGCTTTCAAGAATGTTCAAGGACTGGTTCTTGGATTACTCGTCCTATGTCATTCTGCAGCGTGCTGTTCCACACATCGTGGACGGTCTTAAGCCTGTACAGCGAAGAGTTTTGCATGCGATGTACAAGATGGATGACGGTAGTTACACCAAAGTGGCGAACATCGTCGGTCAAGCCATGCAGTACCATCCCCACGGAGACGCTTCCATCCTCGGCGCCCTGGTCCAACTGGGCCAGAAAGGGTTGCTGATCGACTGCCAGGGGAACTGGGGCAACATCCTTACCGGGGACAGCAATGCCGCCCCTCGATACATCGAAGCGCGGCTGAGCAATTTCGCCAAGGAGGTCGTCTTCGATCCCAAGGTTACGAAGTGGATGACGTCCTACGACGGGCGCAACCAGGAACCGACCGAACTTCCGGTCCGTTTCCCGCTCCTGCTTGCCCAGGGCACTGAAGGCATTGCCGTCGGTATGGCCTCCAAGATCCTTCCCCACAACTTCAACGAACTCCTGGACGCTTCGGTCCGGGTGCTGGAAGGCAAAGATTTCACCATCTACCCGGACTTCCCCACCGGAGGCTTCGCGGACTGCTCCAACTACAAGGACGGAGCACGCGGCGGTTCCGTGAAGGTTCGCGCGCGCATCGAAAAGATCGACAAGAGCACCATCGCGGTCACCGAGATCCCCTATGGGAAGACCTCGCAGATGTTGATAGACTCCATCTTGAAAGCGAAGGACAAGGGCAAGATCAAGATCAAGAAAATCGAGGATATGACCACAGACAAAGTGGACATCCTGATCCATCTTCCCAACGATGTCTCGCCCGACAAGACCATCGATGCCCTCTATGCGTTTACGGATTGCGAGTGCAACATCGCTCCGAACGCCTGCGTGATCGTGGACAACAAGCCGCAGTTCCTCTCCGTCAAAGACATACTCATCTACGACACACATCACACCCGCGACCTGCTGAAACAAGAACTGGAAATCCGGCTGGCCGAACTGGAAGACCAATGGCACAACAATTCTCTCGAGCGAATTTTCTTTGAAAACCGGATCTACAAGATTCTTGAACAGGACCATCGCACCTGGGAGAACCAGCTGAAGGATGTGTTCAAGGCCATGAAGGCCTACCAGGATCTGCTCCGCCGCCAAATTATGATGGAAGACATCCTGAAATTGGTCGAGAAGCCGGTCCGCAAAATTTCCAAGTTCGATACCAAAGCAATGGACGAAAAGATTGCAGCGATTGAAGCCGAAATGGAAATCGTCCGGGATAAGATCGAGCACATCGTCGAGCACACCATCTCCTGGTTCAAGACCTTGAAGGAGAAATACGGCAAGGCCTTCCCGCGTCTGACCGAAATCACCGCTTTCGAAAGCATCGAAGTCACGAAAGTCGTCAGCAAAAACGCCAAGCTCTATGCCAACCTTTCCGAAGGGTTCGCGGGCATCGGTATGAAGAAGGACGACAACGGGGAATATGTCTGCGACTGCTCGGATCTGTCCGAAATCATCGCCATCGCAAAGGACGGCAAGTACCGGGTGAGCAAAGTCACCGACAAAGCCTTCTTTTGGAAGGACCTCATCTACGTAGGCATTTTCAATCGAGGTGACACACGCACCATTTACAACGTCATCTACAGGGACGGGAAAAGCGCTGTTTCCTATGCGAAGCGGTTCGCCATCACGTCCGTCACCCGGGACAAGGACTACGACATCACGACCGGCGCCGAAGGCTCCAAGATCCTCTGGTTTACCGCCAACCGCAACGGAGAAGCCGAAACGGTCCGCGTGTACCTGCGCCCGCGTCCGAAATTGAAGAAAACACAATTTGAATACGACTTCTCAACCCTCCTGATCAAAGGAAAGGGTGCCCGCGGCAATTTGGTTTCCAAGAACCCGATCTCCCGGATTCAGTTGAAATCCAAGGGCGTGTCCACCATCGGGGGCAAGGACATCTGGTACGACGCCGACATCCAAAAACTCAACGACGAGGAACGCGGCATCTATCTCGGCGAGTTCGCCGAGGACGACAAAGTCCTGGCCATCTTCAAGAACGGCACCTTCTACACCACCTCCTTTGACGTGTCCAACCGATATCAGGGAGATATCCTCACAATCGAGAAGTTCGATCCCGACAAAATCTACACGGCCCTGTATTACGACGGGAATCGCAAAGACTTCTACATCAAGCGGTTCAACTTCATCCCCAGCGACAACACCCCGATGCTGTTCATTTCGGAAGGACAGAAATCCTATCTCGTGGCCCTTTCGGACGACAAGTATCCGCGGTTCCAGGTAACGTTCGGAAAGAAACATGAGCATCGGGATCCCGAAGTCTTTGACGCGGAAACATTCATCGCCAAGAAGGGTATCGCTGCCCATGGAAAGAAATGCCATGCCTATACCGTCAAGAAGGTAAGATTCGTGGAGCCGCTTCACGAGCCAGAAAATGACATCGCACCCGAGGAACCGGAGGACGATCCGGCAGTGAAGGCGGCTGAAACCGTATCCGAAGCACCGACCGTACCGGCTGAAAAACCGACTGTCGAGGAAAAGCCCGCTGCTGAACCCGAGGTTGCGCCAAAGCCGGCGAAGACACCTGCCGCTTCCAAAAAGAAGGCTCCCAAACAGCGCAAGACGATCGATGCAAGCGACATTCTGGATCAGTTTGGCGGCAAGCTTCCGGACATCGAAGACCTCCCTGACATCGAAGAGCCGACTTTATTCTGATGCGCGCGATTGCACTCACGGGATTCATGGGCTGCGGAAAAAGCAGCGTAGGGAGCGTCCTGGCAGACCTCCTTCCAGGTTTCGAATGGATCGACCTGGACCGCTTCATTGAAGAGACACAGGAGAAAACAATCCCCGAACTGTTCCGGGAAGAGGGAGAAACCGCCTTCCGGGAAATGGAAGCCGAGGCGCTCGACACGATTTTCATGATCAACCACGATCTGGACCGGGACTGCGTCCTTTCACTTGGTGGAGGCACAGTCACCCATCCCGACTCCCGCTCCCTGCTCAGACAACATGCCAGATGCATCTACCTTCGCGCTTCGGTCGAGACCCTGGTAACAAACCTCCGGCCGGAAGCCGCATCCCGTCCGATGCTCCAAGGAGGCAGCAGCCTCCGTGCCCGCATTGAAACCCTGCTGGAGCAGCGGGAACCTCTCTACGAATCCATCGCGGAGCTGATAATCGACATCGACGGCAAATCCTCCGAGGGGATTGCCCGCGAAATCCGAGACCTGCTCCGCTAGCTGTATTCCATGTCCCGGAAACGGGCCACGGAATCCTTGTATTTTCTGGAAACAGGAATTTCTACACGCGAGCGCAGGATGACAGATCGGGAACTGACGGAAAACAGACAGGAGCGGTTCACGAGAAAGGAACGATGAATCCGAATGAAGCCTTCCCCCAACAAGGCCTCCCAATGAGAAATGGGCGTCCGGTTGGAAAAGACCCTCCCGTCCGTTGCATGGACAGCCACCTCCGCATCCAGCGACTCGACATATTCAATCTCCCCCCTGCGAAGCGTGATCCTATTCCGCTGCGAAAGAAAGGTGACCGGCTGCCATTCCGTTGGATAGCGAGAGTTCAACCATTTGGAAGTGAATCTGTCACCAACATAAACACCACCCAGAATCAAGGCGATGAAAGCGGGATTCAGCATGATTCCCCGAAACTTCTCGAACATCCACAGATGCGCCGAAAGCATGAGGAAGGCTTCGAGCGTAAGCACCGCCAGCGCGAGCCAGACCAGATTCCCGGCCCGGGAATTCCGGGGCTCACAAAAAATCCGCGGAACGCAAAACTTGAAAGCCAAGGCGCCGGGAAGGAACAAAACGGCCAGCAGAAGCGCTTCTCCGAATGAATATCCCAAACTGAGGAACACCAAGGCAAGAAACAACGGAGCGACAATCCAATATGCGAGAGATAGAAATGTTTTCACCGGAGACAAAGATAGCGTTTCCCGGGGAAGCCGCAAGGAGCCGAAACCGCCCTTACCATAGCAGAAAGCCTTCTTCGGGGATTCAGCCGATCCGAGCCGGGATTTGACCTTGGAATAATCCGGGATACTCCCCACCTTTGCCTCGGACGCGAAAGTCATTTCAGCGCCCGCGTATTTATTACAAACCAAAAACACATCACCATGACAACTTTTATACAAGCCATTTCCGGCGCCCCTACGACACCTCATTCATCCGTGTTTTCCTATTTCATCGAAGGCGGTCCGTTCTGGATGGCATTGATGACCCTGCTTTTGGTCGCAATCTTCGCCGCTGCCTGGAAAGCGCCCAACTGGATCAAGGAAATCGGGCTCTCCGCCTTCTGTATCGGGATCCTCGGAACCCTGTTCGGCCTGACACAGATGACCGGTTTCCTACAGGGAAACGCTGACATCGCCGCCGGCATCATTTGGGGCGGCTTCAAGGTCACCCTGATCCCCGCCATCTACGGAAGCCTTCTTCTCCTTGTCTCTCTGATTGTCCGCCTGATCCAGAAGCCCCGGATCTGATCCTGGCGTGGACAACCAACCGTGACCATAATATTCTGAAAAACAATAAGATGGATATTTTCACCCCCTCCTGCAAGCGGGGGTGAAAACAATGATTTCATTGTAGATCAACTGCTTGCGGTCACGCTATCCCGAATTCCGGAAGATTTGCTACTTTTGCAGGCAAAGATCCGGCACGGCAGGGGTTGAAAACGGATTCGGGAATATGAAACAGGGAAACTGGAAAGGACATCTGGCGCTGGGATTGGCCTACACGATTTTCGGGATCAATTTGGTTACGTCCAAGGACATCGCGAATGCCGATGCAGTTACCCCGATCGCCCTGTTTACGATGCGGGCTGTTGGAGCCACCGCGCTCTTCTGGCTCATTTCCCTCTTCCTTCCCAAAGAAAAAGTCCCGGCCCGAGATATGGGGAAAATCGTAATCGCTTCGGTGCTGGGCCTGTTCATCCCCCAGTTTACGTTCTTGAAGGCCGTCACGATGGCGACTCCGATCGACATCGGCGTAGTGGGAACCCTCTCCCCCATCTTCACGTTGTTCATCGCCTATTTCGCCCTGAAAGAGCCGATCACGCTCAAGAAAATAGGCGGCGTACTGCTCAGTCTCTGCGGAATCCTATTCCTGATCTACAATTCCGTACACGCCCACAACGATGTTGAGGCCACCACGCCTGCCGGCTATGCCTTGCTAGTGGCCAACGGACTCAGTTTCTCGGCTTATCTGGGCATCTTCCGCCCATTGATCCAGAAATACAAGGTGATTACGTTCATGAAGTGGATGTTCCTGTCTGCCTTGCTGATTTCACTGCCGCTGTCCGCAGGGAAACTTATGCTGACGGATTTCAGCGTGATCACGACGGAAGTCTGGCTGGAAATCGGGTTTCTGATACTCTTTGCAACCTTCGTCTGCTATTTCCTGATCCCGTTCGGGCAAAAGTCGATCCGGCCCACCATCGTCAGTATGTACGCATATCTCCAGCCCATCATCGCAGCGATTTTCAGTATCTGGACAGGCATGGACTCCCTCACTTGGCAGAAAATTCTTGCGATCATTTTCGTCTTCGGCGGCGTCGCGCTCGTCAACCGCAGCCGCGCCGCCCAATCTTGACAAAATCGGGATAATTTGCTCCGACGGTTATAAAAATTCCTCTCGTTCCTTGATGTCTTTGATGCGGAGCTGGAGATTCGAGTTGCCGCGGTAGTAATTCTCCACGATCGAATAGCAGATATCGAAGGGATTGCCCGCCTTGATGTAGTCAAAATATTCAGACATGTTGAAGGCGATGGCGGGAATCTGGTGGAACGGCTGGTTTTCGTCGATCAAGTCCAACTTCATATGCACCCCGCCGGCGCCGACCTTGCGCCCATTGCCCCCGTCCGACACATTTTCGGTCAGGAAGACCGGATTGCTGTTGCCCGGCCCGAAGGGTTGGAACTGCTTCAGAATCCGAAAGAATTTGGGCGTGATCTGCGAGAATTCCAATTTCGCGTCGATCTCCGTCACAGGGGTCAGCATCTCCCGCGTGATCTTCTCAGCGATGAACTTGTCGATCCTGCGCACGAACTCCTTCAAATTAGACTCCTTGAGCGTCAATCCCGCGGCATAAACATGTCCGCCGAAATTCTCCAGCAGATCCGAGCAGCTTTCAATGGCCTCGTACAGATCGAATCCCGAGACGGAGCGGGCGGACCCGGTCACGAATCCGTTCGACTTCGTCAGCACGATCGTCGGCTTGTAATAGGCCTCGACCAACCGGGACGCCACGATGCCGACGACACCTTTGTTCCAAGTCGGCTTGTAAACGATAGCCACATTCTCACGAGAAAGCGCCGTCCCGTTCTGGACCATTTCCAGCGCTTCCTGGGTGATTTCCCGGTCTATGCTTTTGCGCGCGTTGTTATTGTCGTTGATTTGCGTCCCGATCACAATCGCGTTCTTGTCGTCGGAAGCGGTCAGGAGTTCCACAGCCAACCTGCCGGTCTCCATCCGGCCAGCCGCGTTGATGCGCGGACCGATCTTGAACACGATGTCGTCGATCGTCAGATGTCCGGGCTCGAGCTTCGACAGGGTCGCCATCGCCGACAACCCCTTGCGGGGATTTTCGTTCAACTGTTTCAACCCGAAGTGCGCCAGCACCCGGTTCTCTCCCACCATGGAAACCAGATCGGACGAAATACTCACGACCAGCAGATCCAGCAGAGGGATCAGCGTCTCGAACGGTATGTTGTATTGCTGGGAATAGGCCTGCACAAGTTTGAAGCCGACTCCGCAGCCGGACAAATCGTCAAAGGGATAGTGGTCATCCGCTCGCTTCGGATCCAGCACCGCCACGGCAGAGGGCAGCGTTTCCTCCGGAAGATGATGGTCGCAGATGATAACATCAATCCCCTTTCCGGCCGCGTATTCCACCTTCTCGTTGGCCTTGATGCCGCAGTCCAGGGTGATGATCAGCCCGAAACCATTGTCTGAAGCCCAGTCGATCCCTTTGTAAGAAACCCCGTACCCTTCGTCGTAGCGGTCGGGTATGTAAAAATCAACCTGCGAAGAATACCGACGCAGGAAGGAATAGACTAAAGAGACGGCCGTCGTGCCGTCTACATCATAATCTCCGTATACCAAAATCTTCTCTTCGGAAGTGATCGCCTTCCGGACCCGAGCGACCGCCTTGTCCATGTCCTTCATCAGGAAGGGATCATGCAGGTCATCCAAGCTGGGACGGAAGAAAGAGCGGGCTTGTTCGAAGGTCTCCACGCCCCGCTTCACGAGCAAGTCGGCAAGCACCTTGTCGATGCCGAGTTCAGTGGACAGACGCTCCACCTTTTCGGGATCGGCAGGCTCACTCAGAATCCATTTGCGCTCTTTGACCATAGTATACAAAGATACGGATTTAATTTCAGAATGTAAATTAAAAGTGCTACTTTTGTATTTTGCTGTCAGAGGACGGTTTTATTATTGACTGCTAAAGGATTACTCATATGACGAACTCAGAACTCTCCGAGCAGGAGATCATCCGCAGAGAATCCCTCGCAAAGTTGCGGGAACTGGGCATCGATCCCTATCCTGCCGCGCTCTATCCCGTCAACGCATCCGCCAAAGGCATTGCCGAGGAATATGATCCCGAGGAGGGCAACTGCTCCGACGTGTGCATCGCCGGCCGCCTGATGTCCCACCGGATCATGGGCGCCGCTTCTTTCGGCGAATTGCAGGATGCGACCGGCCGGATCCAGATCTATGTCAAGCGTGATGAAATCTGTCCGGAAGAAGACAAGACCCTTTACAACACGGTCTGGAAAAAACTGCTGGACATCGGTGACATCATCGGCATCAAAGGATTCGCCTTCATCACCCAGACCGGCCAGCTCAGCGTGCATGCCAAGGAAATCACCGTGCTGAGCAAGTCCCTCCGCGTCCTTCCCATTGTCAAGGAGGCCGACGGGGTGGTGCACGATGCCATGACTGATCCCGAATTCCGCTACCGGCGGCGATGCGTGGACCTGATTGTCAATCCCCACGTCAAGGATGTATTCGTGCAGCGGGCGCAAATCATCGCCACGATGCGGGAATACTTCAACCAGGCGGGCTGCCTGGAAGTAGAAACTCCCATCCTGCAATCCATTCCGGGCGGCGCGGCGGCACGTCCGTTCATTACCCACCACAACGCCCTGGACATCGATCTCTACTTGCGGGTTGCCAATGAACTCTATCTCAAACGCCTGATTGTCGGAGGCTACAACGGAGTGTACGAATTCGCGAAGGATTTCCGCAACGAGGGCATGGACAAGATGCACAACCCGGAATTCACCTGTATGGAGATCTATGTCGCCTACAAGGACTACCTCTGGATGATGGAATTCGTGGAGAAAATGCTTGAAATCATCGCTCTCAAGCTGCACGAAACGACCGTTGTCAACATCGACGGGCACGAGGTGGACTTCAAGGCCCCTTACAAACGCGTGCCGATCCTAGATGCCATCCGGGAATATGCCGGCGTGGACATCGAGGGAATGAACGAAGATCAACTGCGCGAAACCTGCGCGAAACTGCATATCGAGACCAAGCCTTCCATGGGCGAGGGCAAGCTGATCGACGCGATCTTCGGGGAATATTGCGAAAAGCATTTCATCCAACCGACCTACGTAATCGACTATCCGGTGGCGATGTCTCCCCTCACGAAGCGCCACCGCGACAACCCGGATCTCACCGAACGTTTTGAACTCTTCGTGAACGGAAAAGAACTGGCGAACGCCTATTCTGAACTCAACGACCCGATTGACCAGCTGGAGCGCTTCAAGGAGCAGGCCGCCCTCAAGAGCCACGGGGACGACGAGGCCATGTTCATCGACTACGATTTCGTGCGCGCCCTTGAATACGGGATGCCGCCAACCTCCGGACTTGGGATCGGCATCGACCGGCTGACTATGTTCATGACCGGACAGAGCACCATTCAGGATGTCTTGTTCTTCCCCCAGATGAAGCCGGAGAAAACGCTCAGAAAAGAGGATTGACGCATCCTGATCAGAGTGTTTTCAGATCTTCCGTGTCCAGACCTGTCAACTGACCGATTTCATCCAACGCCATGCCTTTGGCTCCAAGCTTTCGCGCAAGGAGAAGTTTCTCCTCGCGTCTGCCCTGTTGGATGCCCTGTTGGATGCCCTGTTGGATGCCCTGCTGAAAACCTTTTTCCGTGGCATAGTCAAGTCTCGCCACTTCATCTATCGCCGTCGTCATTTCCTTGTCATATTGTTGCCTCTGCGCGGAGGTCATGTTTGCGAGTTCTGCCGCCTCAAAAATCCTGCGGAACAATCCTTCTTTAAAACTGGACGGGCGCTCATCCAGATAACTCAGATACTTGAACGAATAGGCAAGTTTCTGAAGCATCGTCTTGCATTTTTCAGGCTGGTCCATGGTGCATGGCAACCTATCCAGTTCAAGGTAGACAAAATGAAGCGCATCCGTCATCTCCTCGCTTCCTTTATCACTTCTGATGGAATAAGCACTCACCAACCCTTCCCGAAGACAGCTTTCATCTGCGTGCGGCAAGCGGAAGTTCAAGATGCTGACCATGTACACGGGGCTTAACTTGTAACTTCCCGGTCTTTTCTTCTTCATTCCATCAACAAGCCGCGCTTCCTCAAGCGGAGTGATCAACTGCTCTCTGATCGGATACGTGGAATAGAAAAGAACCCGGTCTGTAAAAAAAGACTCTCCGCTCAACTGCATTTCAACAACGAAACTGTCTCCTTCCGGTGTCTTGCAATACAGATCAAAGATAGTCTTTTTTTCGATTGCAAAAAAACCCGGAATTTCCTTATCCATGAACTCAATGCTGGAAATCTTCTTTCCCGGAATCAGACATTCCAGCATCTGGATCAGAATATCCACATGGGCAGGGGCTCCGAAAACGATCTTGAATGCCACATCGATCTTGATATCGGCATATCTTCCCTCGGCCCCCTGCGAAATGCGGGCGATTCTGGGATCCCCAAGAATACCTCGACGAGGATTTGAATCAATAGAAAAATACATAAGTTTGTGGGTTAAAAATAAAAAAAAGCGATACAGGAACGACATCCTATATCGCGGTGTGGACTCCATAGTTCCACGGCAATCAATCTTGTCTGCAAGATAAGAAAAAAAATGTACTTTTGCACAGAAACAAAAGAAAATGACTGAACGGATCACTTCGGGACAGAACTCCAAGATCAAAGCGTTGCTGGCGCTGCAGGAAAAATCCCGGGAACGGCGCAAGCAGGGGCTCTTTATCGTGGAAGGTCGCCGCGAATTCGGACTCTGCCTCGCCGCCGGCTTCGTCCCTGACTCCATCTTCTATTGTCCGGAAATCTTTGGTGCTGGAGGGGATAGAGCCCCTTCAGAAGTCGGACTGCGTCCGACCCCACCACCGGCTTCGCCGGCGGTCCCCCCGCTTCCGGGCCGCGGGCGGCACGTTCTTCAGGGGCTCTATCCCCTCCAAGAAGAGACGAAAATATTCGAAGTGTCCCGGGAAGTCTATGAAAAGATTGCCTATCGGGACGGCACGGAAGGGATCATCGCGGAAATGAAAGTCCGGACGCTCGGGCTGGAAGACTTGCATCTGGGAGCACAACCGTTGGTAGTTGTTCTGGAAAGCGTGGAGAAACCCGGCAATCTAGGTGCTATTCTGCGCAGCGCCGATGCCGCCGGCGCTGATGCAGTGATCGTGTGCGACCCGCTCACCGACCTGTTCAATCCGAACTTGATCCGCGCCAGTCTCGGCGCCCTCTTTACCACACAGACCGTCACCGCCACCAGCGAGGAGACGATCAAGTGGTTGAAAAGCAATAGGGTTCAGATCTTTACCGCCCAGTTACAGGACTCCGATCTCTACTACGAAGCCGACTTCCGTGGCCCGACCGCCCTCGTGATGGGCACCGAATCCACCGGACTCACCGAATGCTGGCGGCAAGCCGCCGACCGGCGCATCCGGATCCCGATGCAAGGCAGACTGGACTCCCTCAATGTCTCCGTCTCGGCAGCGATCCTCCTGTACGAGGCCCTCCGCCAACGGAGCTGACTACCAGAAATCAAAGAAGAAAAAGGCAGCCGCCCAATGCCTTTTAACACCGGACACATGTCCGATGGTGCGATAATTGCCGTCCTGCACCGTCCCGTCGCTCTTGACATACCCGATGGTCCGGTAACTGCCGTTCTGGACGGTCCCGTCGCTCTTGATGTACCCGATCGTACTGTAATTAGCATTCTGGACCGTTCCGTTGTCCTTCAGGTAGCCGACTGTCCGGTAGCTGCCATCCTGGAGAGTTCCATTGCTTTTGATGTACCCGATGGTGCGGTAACTACCATCCTGCACCGTCCCGTCGCTCTTGATGTACCCGATCGTACGGTAGTTGCCATCCTTGATGGTCTGGGCGGAAACAGGCGCGGTCGCGGCAAAGAAGACGGCAAGAATGGAAAAAAACGTTAGGAGATGTTTCAGATTGTGTTTCATCTTTGAGAAGTTATTAGTAATAATGGTTTTTCCTGCCAAAACCATACCATCGGAAAACCTGTGGAAAGAACGGAGAAGTTGCGTACTTTTGTAGTGTTATGGATAAATTCGGCATCATCGGCTACCCCGTGCAGGGTTCGAGAAGCCCGGAACTGTTCCGGGAAGCCTACAAAAATCTTCGCCAGGCGGATGGAACCGCCTATTCGTACGACCTGATCGAGGATCCTGATTTCGAGAAGGCATGGGAGCGTTTTCTTGCAGACTACAAGGCGGTCAACGTCACATCACCTTTCAAGGAACCCGCCTTCGCCAGGACACGGGAACTGGCGATCCGGGGAAAAGGCCTGATTTCGGGCCCGGCCGCGCGCATCGGAGCAACCAACCTGTTGGTCAAGACCTCAGAGGGCATCGAAGCGCACAACTCCGACTTCGGCGGCATCCTCCTCTCCATCGCGGATGCCTACTACCCCGGCATCCTGCAAGCATTCATGCAGGAACACGGAGACCGCTTCCTCGTCAAGGTGCACCAGTTTTTCCGACAGAATCTAAAAAGTCTTTTCCTGCAGCGCCCTCAAGCCCTTGTCGTGGGCGCAGGCGGCGCAGGCAGGGCGGCAGCGGTCGCTGCAGCCGAGCTGGGATTCGCGACCGCGCTCATGAACCGGTCGCCGGAAAAAGCGCAGGCGCTGGCCGGTGAACTTCCGGACTACGGCTTTCTCGTAGACTCCATCGCGGATTTCAAGGCCGCCCTCCGGGAATGCGACCTGATCCTCTACACGCTCCCGGTGGCGCTCCCGGAGATCACGACCCTTGCTGTGGAGGATTTCGCGGGGGAAGAGCGCTACGGAATGAATGCCCGGGCGGGAAAGATCATCCTGGAGGCAAACTACAAAACACCGGCCTTCGCCGCGGCAGCGGACCGCATGGAGGCCGCCGGCTGCCAGTACATTCCCGGCAAACGCTGGCTGCTGTACCAAGCGCTGACCGGCTATTCCTTGATGACCGGCCTGCAGCCTGACCTCCCCGCCATGGTATCAGTCGTGGGCGTGTCATTTTAGTATAGGAATTTCCGGAATTATTCAGTAAATTGCATAAGATTTGACGGAGGTCCGCCAGATCTTTTTATCATGCTCAAACAACAGATACGATGTCACTGAACAAAGTCATGCTGATCGGTAACGTTGGCAAAGATCCCGAAGTACGTTACCTGGACAACCTTTCCAACCCCAATGCCGGAAACACAAAAGTAGCCACCTTCACCTTGGCCACTACGGAACGCTATCGCGACCGCAACGGAGAACTTCGAGAGAACACGGAATGGCACAACATCGTCGCTTGGAGAAACAGCGCGGATGTGGTCGAAAGATTTGTAAAAAAGGGCACGCAACTGTTCATCGAAGGCAGGTTGCGGACGCGTTCCTGGACGGATCAAAGCGGACAGAAACGTTACACGACTGAAATCACGGTGGACAACCTGCAATTGCTCGGTAAAAAGAGCGACAATCCGGGAGCCCAACAGAACGATAGCCAAACCAATCAGAAGTCTGCCTACCCGGCACCCCGCGCGACAGCCCCTGGCCCCGGACCTGCCGCGGCCGCACCCGGCCAAACCGCCGATCAACCGGAACCCCAGGAGCCAGAGATCGAGGAAGAACCCTCGGACGACCTTCCATTCTGACGGTCGCAACAATATAATCGAACGAGAAATATGAGCAAAATCGACATTGTCCTGGGTCTCCAATGGGGAGACGAAGGAAAAGGCAAGATCGTGGATGTACTGGCAGGACGCTATCCTGCTGTGGCAAGGTTCCAGGGAGGTCCGAATGCCGGGCACTCCCTGCACTTCGACGGCCGCAGCTTCGTGGTCCGGAGCATCCCTTCCGGGATCTTCCGGGAGGGATCCACGAATCTCATCGGCAACGGAGTCGTCCTCGACCCGATCACGTTCCGGGAGGAATGCGGCAACGTGGCGAAAATAGGAGTGGATCCCAAAGAGAAGATTCTCATCTCGAAGAAGGCACACTTGATTCTCCCCACACACCGGCTGCTGGACGCCGCCAACGAGGCGGCTGCCGGCAAGGGCAAGATCGGATCCACCCTGAAAGGGATCGGGCCGACCTATACCGACAAGGTGAGTCGTCACGGTCTCCGGGTCGGAGATATACTCGCCCCCGATTTCAAGGAGCGCTTCGCCAAACTGAAGACGCGGCACCTGCAACAGATCGCTGATCTGCATTACGAATGCGCCCCCGAAAAAGACGAGCCGGCATGGATGGAGGCCATTGAATTTCTGAAGGGGTTCAAACTGGTCGACTGCGAATATTTCGTCAATTCTTGGCTGGATGAGAAACCCATGCTGGCGGAAGGCGCCCAAGGCTCGATGCTGGACATCGACTACGGATCATATCCCTTCGTGACATCCTCGTCGACCACGATCGGCGGGGTCTGCACCGGACTCGGAGTCGCTCCGTCCCGGATTGGAAAAGTCTATGGCATTTTCAAGGCCTATTGCACCCGCGTGGGAAGCGGTCCGTTCCCGACCGAACTCTTCGACGAGACCGGCGAAAAACTGCGCAGGGTCGGGCAGGAATACGGGGCGGTGACCGGCCGTCCGCGCCGTTGCGGCTGGTTGGATCTCGTTGCCCTGCGATACACCGTGATGTTGAACGGGGTCACCGACCTCATCATGATGAAAGCCGATTGCCTGGACGATTTCGATGCCATCCAGGTCTGTACCTCGTACAAAGTGGACGGCAAGGAAACCGACCAGGTTCCTTTTGACATCGCCGTCCCGATCGAACCGGTGTACACCCGTTTCGAGGGCTGGAAAACCGACCTGACCGGTATCCGCCGGGAGGAAGATCTTCCGAAGGCCTTCCTGGACTACATCGCATTCATGGAGCGCTATCTGAAAGTCCGCATCTCGGTCATCTCCCTCGGGCCCGACCGCGACGCCACAATTGAGCGCTAGCGTCCCGGCATCCTCTCCTTATTGAATACTGTCTACAATGCGATACCAACCGAGAAATGTTGGAACCGCGGCCAATATGACCTGTCCATCAGATCGAAGGGGGTTGACGAAGAGACTGACATCTTTCAGATTGATCTGGAACATAAAATCAACCGTGGCAAGATTGCAGTGAACCTTCTTGTCCGAAATCTTCATCTTCTGTCCTTCGGCATCCCAGTACTTCGTCTTAATCTTGCTGCCGGCATTCAATTGGATCACCGGGCCGAGAGTAAATCCCCAGCCCCGCCCAAAGTCGTAACTGTATAGGATCGGAAAAGAGAAACTGAACACGCGGAGCCGGGAGAACTTCGGCTGCGTCCCCTCCGGGTAAGCGTACATCTCGATGGAGCCGTCTTGGATCTTACCCATCCGGGATTGGCCGGTCAAGGTGAAGTATTTCCAATCCACGCCAACTCCATAAGACAGCACATTTCCGAGGGACCTGTGATTGTTCAGGGCATAGAAATAGAACTCCATCGAGTTCCCCATATTGAAATCAAAGGGTGCCGGGGCATCGGTCCAGATCATCCCCAATCCGAACCCGGACGGATCGATCTCACTGTGCGAGAACTTATTCTTGATCTTATTGTAGAACGGAACGTCGAAGTCCAGATCGGATTGACGCCGGATGCGCGTCGTGCTGTCCTGACCGTAAAGCACGGCCAAGGTATCGGGGGTTCCCAGCGCGAAGGCAGATACGGCTGCCGTCAGCAGCATAATGATTATAAAAACGGTTCTTTTCATGATTTCAGGTTTATGTGCACTCATTTATTGAATATTTCCTCCAGATCCTCCAGTGCGACCTTCCCTTCGAGATAGACCAGGGTGACCCCATAGGTATTGTCAAGATTGTTTTTTGATTTCACCTGAAAGCAGATGTACTTGTTACCAACTTCAGGATCTTCAAGCCGGATGAGAGCGTACACCAGTTTTTCATCCTGATACCTGGTCTCCTTGTCGGAAGCCGGTTCCGCATCTTTCAAGATCCACCCGGTCATACGCTCCAGATCGGCCTCTGAAACATGGGCCTTGCAGTGCCTGTACAGCGAAAGCTTATACGGCTTAAGCCGCTTTCCGGAAATCCGGGTCTCCGTTTTGTCCTTTCCGGAGATGCCGCCCTGGAACGCCTGATTGATCATCAGGCCCCCCTGGGCAAAGGCTGTAGCCGCAGACACCAGCAGCCAGATTGTCAATACGATTTTTTTCATGTCATTTGAACATTTGTCCGAGTCCTTCCGTGATATCCGGCCGGGAATTGTCGTCCAGGAGCTCGGCTAGTGTGTTTTTCATTTCGTGGATTTCCGCGTTCCGATGCGCGTCGATTCCGATTCCGATCAGCAAGGCCGCAACGGCCGCGGCAGCTGCGACACGGGCGAACCGGAACCGTGCCGGAACAATCTTTTTTGAATATCCCTCCGTCGCATACAAGGCCTTTCCGGTAGCGAAGAAGCCCATCACGGCGCGCACCTCGTCATAGGCGGGGTCCTGTCCTTCGGGAGAAACGAGGAAGTCCTTCAACTCCCTCTCTTCCTCCGGAGAAGCAAGCCCTTCGAAATACCGGGTGATGTGTTCGTCAAACGTTTTCATATTCTTTTCTGAATTTTTCCCGAAGCGCTTTTCGCGCCCTGGAGATCTGCATGCGGACCGCAGCCGGCTGCATGCCCATTTCTTCCGCTATTTTTTCGAGGGTCACCCCCTCATATTCATGACGCCGGAGAATGCGCCGCTGGGTTTTGCTCAGTTCCCGGTCGATCGATGCTTCCACTTGCCGGAAGAGCGTTTCCCGCTCCTGCGCGCTGTAAACCTCCTCCTCGCCCCATCTGATCCGCTCATCCAGCGGAACCGTCGGTCTTCGCTGTCTTTTGCGGGCCTCGTCGATCGAGATGTTCCTGCTGGTCCTTGCCAACAGAGCCTCGGCTTCCCGCTCGCTGCGGAGATTATACTTTCTCCCCCAAAGCCTGCAGAACGCTTCCTGCAAAGCATCTTCGGCCTGCGGTCGCCACCTCCCCTTCAATCTCACGAAGGCCTCTATAAGAAATTCTTCTGCCATCTCGTCTTTGAACTTTCCACTAATATAAACGAAAAGAAGATGAAAATGTAACCGGATTTTATGTAAATTTGCCGCCCGAATACAAAACTTTATACTTTACTTTAAGCAGATTTATGAAAAACACATTCTTTTCAGCGATGACAATTCTGGCCATGACCTTCTTTTCCATGCAAGCATATTCTCAAGAAACACAAGGACAGCCATCAGGCCCTGAAGTCGTCTCGAACCATTCCATTTCAATGACGATACTCGGGTTGGAGTACGGCTACGAGCAGCGTCTCGGCGGCCACTGGTCGATCATCGGAAGAGCCGGCATCGTTCCGCAGCAGATCTCTCTGTACAGCGATCCCTCGACCACCAGCGTCAGCATCGGGATGGCCTTGGGCGCAACCATCGAGCCAAGGCTATACACAAACATCGGACGAAGGAACCGGATGGGCAGAAGCACCTTCAACAATTCATCCGACTTCGTATCCTTCCGGAACCTGCTCATTCCCCATGAAGACGGAATGGGTCTCATGTTCATTCCGATGTACGGAATCCGGCGCTGCGGCGGTATCCATTGGGCGCACGAGTTCACTTTTGGACCCAGGCTTTATATCAGTGAAGACTCCGGCTTAGGCTTTCACATCCAGTACCGGCTCGCTTTTGTTTTCTAAGCAGACTGCCTGCAGCAAGGACTTTCGGAGGCATCTATTAAAACTAACGCGGCGGACAAGCAAAAGGCCGACCTTCTTTATCCCCGCTCGTGGCGGTTGCCCGGTTCAACTCTACCCCCTCGCAGAGCCGATTTTCATCTGAACGGTTGCCAAGCACATGCGGAATAGCGTTGGCGGCGGAAATCTTTTGCAAACCACAGCCGCAGGAATATGCCCTGGACATGGCTATAAGCATAATCAAGGCGGCAATATGGCCATTTAAAAGGGGGTCTTGCCGCATGAATATGCCCTACAGCCGTCTGTGTGCAGGATCAGTGCGGCCGTAGTTTGTAGAATCCCTCCTCTACTTTTCCACCTGCGAGGAAAGGGCGAGCAGCCGCAACCACCCAGCCCGGAATGCGCAGCGCAGTGTGCTTAGGCCGGGAAGGAGAGGCGGTGACCAAAAAACTTTTTGGTCACCGCCTTTAAAATTTTTCCATTCAGATCCCGCTAGAAAGCGTAGCGGACACCGAGACCGAAGGAGAAGACTCCGTCGTCCCAAATCCTTCCGTCTCCCAACATGATCCGCGGGCGGATGTCCAGAGACAGTTGCAGCGGTATGTTGAAGGTATACCCCAAACCCAAATTGCCGAGAATGCCCGCATAGACATTGTTGGCGTCATTATGGTTCCAGACCGCCACGGAAACGCCGGGGCCGCCGTAGAATTCCCAGGACCCGGCCGTCCAGTCCGGTTCGGCGATTATGAAATTGTAAATCCCGTCCACATGGAAGGCATCGTTGTAGCCGTCCAGTCCGAGTTCAAACTCCAGAAAATCATTGCCGGCATAATGCTCGTAACTGAGGTCTACGCCCCAACCGAAACGAATACCCAACGCCTTGGGCTGCGCGCCGGCAAGCGCTCCGAAACAAAGTACGGCCGCAAGGACCAAAATCACTTTCTTCATAATCAATAATTTTTCGTTAATAGAACGTTTAGTATTTCAACAGACTCTCTACCCTGCAAAAATTATACAATTCCCGAGAACCCCATGAAAGCCAGCGCGAGAATTCCCACGGTGATGAAGGCGATGGGGACACCCCGAAACGCTTTCGGGACATCGTTCAGTTCCAGATGCTCCCGCAGGCCGGCGAAGAGAATCATGGCCAGACCATAACCCAGCGCCGTCGCGAAAGCATAGACGATGGTCTCAGGCAAATTCAGCAGGTGCGCAGGCCCGCCTCCAAATGAGAATTCCTTGGTCACCACGTTGATGGCGACACCGAGCACGGCGCAGTTCGTCGTGATGAGCGGCAGGTAGATTCCCAGCGCCTGGTAGAGGGCGGGGCTGATCTTTTTGAGCACGATCTCCACTACTTGCACCAGGGCGGCGATCACGAGGATGAACGCGATGGTCTGAAGGAATTCCAGATGGAAGGTAATGAGCAGGTATTTGTTGATCAGCCAGGTTACCAACGTCGCGAGCGTGATCACGAAGGTCACGGCGCCGGACATGCCCGTGGCCGTCGAGAGCTTGTTGGAAACACCGATGAACGGACAGGTGCCCAGGAACTGGGCCAGCATGATGTTGTTGACGAATATCGCCGAGATGATAATCAGAAAATATTCCATAAGGCCTTACTTCTTCAGAAATTTATTGAACAGCACCATCAGGTAACCCAGACAAAGGAAGGCGCCGGGCGCCATCACGAAGGCGAGTATGCCGTCGCCGGAAATGAATTTCAAGCCGAAGACGGAACCGCTTCCCAGCACCTCGCGGACCAGCCCCAGAACCGTCAGCGAAAAGGTGAAGCCCATGCCCTGGCCCAGGCCGTCCAGAGCGGAATCGATGATTCCGTTCTGGTTGGCGAAGGCCTCGGCGCGGCCGAGAACGATGCAGTTCACAACGATGAGCGGGATGAACAGGCCCAAGGTTTTGTATATGACCGGCGTCCAGGCCTGCATCACGAACTGCAGCACGGTGACAAAGGTGGCGATCACGACGATGTACACCGGAATGTGTACCTTGTCGGGCACCCGCGGAGCGATGGCCGAAATAGCCATGTTCGAAAGCACCAGGACGAAGAGGGTCGCCAGTCCCATGCTCATACCGTTGATGGCGGAAGTCGTGGTAGCCAACGTGGGGCACAACCCCAGCAGCAGCACGAAAATCGGGTTTTCTTTGACAATGCCCTTGGTGAATAACTGCAACTTATTCATACCCTACTCTCCTTTTATGGTTTGGAACGCCGCGAGGGCGTTTTGAATCGCCAGTGCATACGCGCGCGAGGTAATCGTGGAAGCGGTGATCGCATCCAGGTCGCCGCCGTCCTTCTTGACCGCCAGAATCTTCTCCGCCGGATCGAATCCTTCGAACTGCGTCATAAACGGTTCATCGGTCGCGCACTTGGCTCCCAGGCCGGGAGTTTCAGAATGCGAAAGAACAGACGTGTTGTAGATTTTGCCATCCGCCGTGATACCTACCATCAGCGTCAGCGGACCGCTGAATCCGACGGTGGAAGACTGGATCGCATAGGCCGCCGGCGTCCCTGCGGACGAACTGACATAGTACACGGAAGGCAAGCCCCCGACTTCGAGCGGTCGCTCCTCGGACAGATCGCCACCGGGCGGCAGGACCAAGCCGATGGACTCTTTCAGGATGTTCGCATTGGCACGCTCGATCGGATCCTTGGTCACGACATAGACCGCCGCCAGCACAGCGGAGCAGAACAGACAGACCAGGGTCAGGCACAGGGCCATGTTTTTAAGATTGGATTCTGCCGCCATCGCCTATGCCCTCCCGTATTTTTTCTGATGGAACCAAATGTTGAGCAGCGGAACCGTCGCATTCATGATCAGAATCGCGAAGCTGATGCCGTCCGGATAGGATCCGAAGTACCGGATCATCATGGTGATGAAGCCGATGCCGACCCCGAAGAGGATGCCGCCTTTGGTGTTCATGGGAGAGGTCACATAATCCGTCGCCATGAAGCAGGAACCCAAGAGTATACCGCCTGTCAGCAGGTTGAAAAGCGGATCGGTGAATCGGGCGGGATCCGCCAGCCAGAAGATGCAAGAAGTGGCGGCCACGGTGCCCAGAATCGACAAGGTGATCCAGGGCTTGATGACTTTCCGAATGAGCAGATAGACGAAGCCCGCCAGGATCGCGATCGCGCAAGCCTCGCCGGCCGAGCCGCCGAGGTTGGCCAAAAGCATCTGGGAATAGGTGTACCCGTGCTGGGCCATCAGGTCCGGAATGGTACTGCCTTGCATCAGACCCTCCTTGATAATGCCCAGCGGGGTGGCTCCGGTAACCGCATCCACCCCGAAAAGCCCCTTGGGGATCTCCCAATGGGTCATGTACGTCGGGAAGGAGACCAACAGGAATACACGGCCGACCAAAGCGGGGTTGAAGACATTCTGCCCCAGCCCTCCGAAGGTCATCTTCGCGATGCCGATGGCCACGAGGGCGCCGATGAAAACCACCCACCACGGAGTGGCGGTAGGCAGGTTCAATGCCAGCAGCATCCCCGTCACCACAGCGGAAAGGTCCCCGACCGTGGAGGGACGCTTCAACAGATACCGGGTAATCAGATATTCCAGCAACACGCACGAAACGACGCTGACCCCGAGCACCAGCAGCGCATCCCAGCCGTAAAAAACAACCGAAACAATCGCCGCCGGCAGCAGCGCGATCACGACATCGCGCATCAAGACCCGGGTCGTGGTCTTCGTGTGGATGTGCGGAGAAGGTGAAACGATTAATTTATCCATATAACAGACTCTTCAGTTCAATCGAAATGACATTATTTGGCTGCGCGGGCCTTTATGATCCCCATCACCTGGCTGCGGGCCTGCCTGATCAAATCCAGGAGCGGAATGCCCGCCGGGCAAGTGTACAGGCAGCATCCGCACTGGACGCAATCCTGCGCCGCGTTCTCCTCCAGCGCCTCCATATTTCCTGCCTTGGCCAGGCGGTAGAGCAGAAAGGGCTCCAGCCCCATCGGACAAGCATCGGCACATTTGCCGCAGCGGATGCAATGACTCTCCGGCATCCGCTTGGTCTGCTTGTTGGTCAAGAACAGCAGTCCGCCGGTTCCCTTCAAGGTGGGAGCGTCGAGATTGGCGACGGCCTTTCCCATCATCGGTCCGCCGCTGATGATCTTGGCCGCCTCCTCCGGAATGCCTCCGAGGTAGTCTACAATGGCGCGCAGCGGGGTTCCCACACGCACCAGCAGATTGGCCTGCTTCGGGAAACATTCCCCCGTCACGGTCACCGAATTGTCGATGAGGGGCTTGTTTTTCTGGACGGCATCGTAGACAGCGAGCGCGGTACAGACGTTCTGCACGACCGCCCCGACATCGATCGGAAGACCACCTGACCGTACCTGCCGACGCATCACCGCATCGATCAGCTGCTTCTCGCCTCCTGCCGGGTATTTTTTCACGAGCGGCAGTACTTCGATGCCGGCGTATTTCGGGTTCTTCGCCCGCATCTGCCCCACGATGCGCTGAATATGATCGATCGCCTCCGGCTTGTTGTCTTCGATGGCGATAGTGGCTTGGTCGGCTCCGAGCGCCTGCTTGAGCAGCGCGGCACCCACGACCACCTGCTCCCCTTTTTCAAGCAGGGTGCGGAAATCGGAAGTCAGGTAAGGCTCGCATTCGCAACCGTTGATGATCAGCATCTCGCACTTCTTTCCGGGAGGCAGACTCAACTTGACATGGGTCGGGAAGGTCGCCCCGCCCAGTCCGACGACGCCACCGAGACGAATCTTCTCGACGATACCCTTGGCGTCTTCCGGAATGTCGGTTACCAGGGTGTCCGACCGATCAATGGTCTCCAGCCATTCATCTCCCTCCACTGCAATTTCGATGCAGTTCTGCCGATTTCCGGACAAATCCTGACAAGGCAGGATGCCCTTGACGGTGCCGCTGACGGAAGAATGGATAAAGGCGGACACGAATCCGGCCGGCTCCGCGATCGGCTGACCTACCTTGACCTTGTCTCCGGCGGCGACCAGGGGCTTGGCAGGAGCTCCGAGGTGCTGAGAAAGGGCAATATGGACGGTAGCAGGCAAAGGAAGCGCCTTTATCGCGCATTCGCGGGAAATCTTGCCATCCGCAGGATGGATCCCGCCGATCGAAAATGTTCTTCTAGCCATTGTTTTTTTCCTCCATTTTCTTGGGTTCCCCAACAGCTTCACGCGCTTTCTTTTGGCGTTCCCGAATCCGCGCCTTCACGGCGGGCTTATCCAGGGGTTTCGGGAAATTGATGCCGTGGATGGCGTCGGTCGGACAGACCGCCTCGCATTCGCGGCAGAGCTTGCACTTGTTGAAATCAATGTAAGCCAGATTGTTCTCGAACACGATCGCGCCATGCGTGCAGGTCTTGAAACAAATGCCGCAACCGATGCAAGCATTCGCGCAGGCCTTCTTCGCAACCGGCCCCTTGTCCTGGTTGGCACAGGAAACCACCACCCGCATGCCTCTCGGTCCTTTCGCGCGAAGTTCGATGATACGTTTCGGGCAGGCCTTCACGCAGGCCCCGCAAGCCGTACACTTTTCTTGATCGACCACCGGCAGACCGGTAGACGGATCCATCCGGATGGCATCGAACCGGCATACGGCCACACAATCTCCGCAGCCGAGGCAACCGAAGGAACAGCCGGTGTCCCCGGCATAGAGCTCGGCCTTCACGCTGCACAATTGGATCCCGTCATATTCATTGATTCTGGGACGCGCTTCGCAAGTTCCGTTGCAGCGGACGACTGCGATCATAGGCGCTTTTTCCCGGACCTCGTAGCCGAGAATCTCCGCCATCTTTTTCATCACGTCGTTTCCGCCGACCGGACAGTAATGGCTGTCCAGATCGGGGGCCTTGACCGCCGCCTCCGCAAAAGCGTGGCAGCCGGCGAAACCGCAACCGCCGCAGTTGGCCCCGGGCAGCGCGTTCTCGACCTCCTCGACGCGAGGGTCCTCTTCCACCTTGAAGCGTTGCGCGACCAAATAGAGGACAAGAGCAAGCAGCAAACCCAGAACCGTGATGATCACGACCGTCCAGATGATTGTACTAGTCATATCGTTCCGATTAAATGTCCCTGATATAAAATTCGTAATTTCCGGCGAACCTGTCCCTGAAAAAATATATCGCCAAATAATAGCAGGCAACCCCCCCGACAGCGATCAAACCGGTCGCCCAATCCGACAATCCGATTGTCGACAAAGATAGTATTAAAATCAATAATATCAGCAACGGAATGACATAGGAATAGAACACCGCCTTCAGTCCCATCGACTGTCCGAGGCAGACGATGACTTCCTGTCCGACCTTCCAACCGGTCTTTCCGACAACTCGAATTTCCACGATTTTTTTCTTGGAATCCGCCACACCGCACAATCCCGAAACCCGGCAGGCGGCACAGGCCGACTCGGACACGATCTCCACGGAAATACGGTCACCGGAGACGGACACGATGCGGCCTTTGTGCGAAATCTCCCTCTGCGGTCTCATTCCACGAATGCGTTGAACGGATGCTTGAGCCCGGAATATCCCGTCAAGCGCCCCTGGACCTCCCCGTAAAGAATCGGAGCCATGAACCAAACCGGAAGCCGGTTGTCGTCATCCGACAGCCAAAGGAACATGTCCGCGTCGCCGGAGAACACTTCCCCGGCCACGACCTGCACTGCGAGCTTGTGGCAGTTGACTGTACCGAGACTCAACTTCTTCTGATCTTTTCCCAGATAGGTGAAATGAAGGTTGAACGAGCTGTCATTGACAGCCAAGGTCATCGGATAACGGGCCCCTTGATAGACCTTGTTGAAATCAAGGTTCCGCAGAACGCAGAGCAGGGAGGGCAGATCCAAGGTGCAGGCATCCAGCGGAATCCGGACCGAGTAGTCACCCTTCTTCGAGGTCGTGATGGCGGCGTCGATCATTTCATGCCCCGGCGTCCAATCGAAAGCATAGGTGTTCCTGGCCGTGTATCCCCCTTCATACGTGTCCCTGTAGAATTTGAGCGGCCTGAGGTCTTCGACCGTCATCCAAGACTGGAAATCTTCCCGAACTTTGAAAAACACGTCGTAGAACCTTGCGGAACGCCCTCCTGCGGAGCAATGGAACACGGGTCGGCCATTCAGAACTGCCGAGTCGATGCGGCAGTACCCCTTGCCGACGTCGGAGTTGATGATGCCCCATTTATAGTGGACGACGAAATCCAGCCGCTCGCCTGCCTTAAAGGCCAGGTTCTCTGGGTTGATGGCATGTACCGGAATACAACGCGCGTCCTCCACGCCTTCGGCGGAAAGGGAGAATGGCAGAATCAGGCTCATCAGAAGAACCTCCAGAAATCCTGCAAGTCTAGCTGTTCTCATAGAATTCGGAATTTTGGTCGAATTCATTGTTCATAGCAGATTCCATGCCGACCATCAATTCCGCCTGGCGGATCAACGAGTCGCCCGGCTCGATGAAACGGACCTGCTCCGCCTTGAACAGCATGTCCAAATCGGCGACTTCTCCATTCCTGTGTTTCGCAATGATGATTTGAGTGATCTCCTTTCCTTCCGGAGTGTCGGACAGTCCGAGATAATCCGGACGATGGATGAAGATGACCATGTCCGCGTCCTGCTCGATGGCTCCGGATTCGCGCAAGTCGCTGAGTTGGGGCTTTCCGGTTCCGCCCGTCCGCTGCACCGCATTCCGGGACAACTGGGAAAGGGCGATGATGGGAATCTCCAGCTCCTTGGCCGTCGCCTTGAGGGTTCTGGAGATGGCGGCGACTTCCTGTTCCCGCAATCCGCGGAGTTCAACCGGCCCCTGGATCAACTGGAGATAATCCACGACGACCAGACGGACATCCTTCGATTTCACGAGGCGCTTCACTTTGGTGCGGAATTCCATCAAGGGTATGCTCGGGGTGTCATCAATGTACAGCGGTGCCTTGGACAGGCTGGCCAGCCGAGCTTCCAATTCCGGCCATTCGTAAGGTTCGATCTTGGTGCCTCCTTTCAGCTTGTCCGCGCTGAAGCCGGATTCGGTGGTCATGAGACGCATGACCAGCTGCAGGGCGGACATCTCCAGAGAGAAAAAAGCCACCGGCATGTGATGATCGACCGCTGCGTTCCGCGCCAGGTTCAGGGCGAGGGCAGTCTTCCCTACGGAAGGCCTGGCCGCCAGAATGATCAAATCGGACTTCTGCCAGCCCCGGGTGATCCGGTCCAGTGAAGGGAAACCGGAAGGAACGCCGCTCAATCCGGACAGCGTCTGGTTCTTCTGAATCTCCTCCATGGCATCGTTGATCACGGAACCGATTTCCTGGACATCCTTCTTCAGATTGTTCTGAATGGCATCATAAACCCTGGACTGGGCCTCGTCGATGAGGTGATCGACATTGATCGAATCGTCGTACGAGTCCTTCAGAATCTGGTAGGAGGCTGTGATGAGGTCTCGCTGAATGGTCTTCTGTTTCAGAATCTTGACGTAATACTCCAGATGCGCGGCGGCGCCTACTTTCTGGGACAGATCGGCCAAAAACACCGATCCTCCCACGGCTTCGAGATTGCCGTTTTCTCGCAGTTTGGCGCTTGCGGTGACGATGTCCACGGAGATGTGCTGGTTGACCAGCTCGGTCATCGCCTCGAAAATCATGCGGTGGCGCGGGTCGTAGAAGCACGACGGAGTCAACTCCTCCAGCGCGATATCGACGGAGGAAGGTTCAATAAGCATGGCTCCCAGGACAGCCTCTTCGACATCAAGAGCTTGAGGCGGTTTGTTTCCCATCTCAAGCCCGAGAGTGTCCAGATTGACTGCCTGTGCCCTTTTTTTTGTGGTTTTCCGAGGCAGATCAGGCATAGATATTCAGTGTTATTCTATTCAAAATCGGGGTTCACGATGATCCGTCCGCAGTGCTCACAGATGATCAACTTCCGGTTGGAAGCGATATCCACCAGACGCTGGGGCGTGACGGTGTTGAAGCAGCCTCCGCAGGAGTCCTCGTTGTAAACGGACACGACGGCGAGGTGATTGTGTACGCTGGAGCGGATCCGCTCGTAGGCACTCATGGTCCGCGCATCGATCTTCTTCGCACAGTCTTCCCGCACGGCTTTGAGTTTCTTCTCTTCTTTCGCGGTGGATTCAACGATCGTCGCGAGTTCTTCCTTCTTGGCCTTCAAATCGTCGCTGCGGACCGCGATAAAATCCTTGAGCGACTCCAGGTCTTCTTTCTTGACAGCAATGGCGTCCTTGGTGTCGTTGATGGTCTTCAGCGCAATCTGGCGGAGGAGATCCTGATTTTCGATCTCCTTGTTGATGGAATCGAATTCACGGCTGTTCGAGACAAGCTCCAACTGCTTCTGGTATTTCTCGATCTGCAAGTCGCAGTCGATGATGTTCTGCTTGTTGTCCGATATGGTCTGATTGTAGGCGTCGATAATGGCGACGTCCCGGGTCTGCTTGGCTTTCAAATCCGCGACTTCATTCTCGAGCGACTCCACTTCCGAAGGAAGTTCTCCCCGGAGTTGGATAATCTTATCGATGGAGGAATCAGCTTTCTGAAGCTCATAGAGGGTCTTCAGTTTCTCCTCCACGCTGATCTCGGAGTCCGCGAAATTCCGCTGCAGGGACACGAAGGTCTCCCGTTGGTCAATCGGCGCTTCTACTTTCTTGATTTTTTGGGTTGCCATATCTGTCTAACTAATAATAATGTACTGGGTTGCCCGTCCCAGGCTTCGCGCTGGTGCGGACTGCAAAGTTAGGAAAATTTTTCCGGATGAGAGAAAATAATATGTCGACGATTTCCACTTCCCCTTCGTAATGTCCTATATCCATGACCATGAAATCCTTGGGAGTAAAAAAATGATGGTAGGAAATGTCTCCGCAAAGATAAACCTGGGCCCCGGATTTCCGGGCGTTTTCGATCAGGGAACTGCCGGCACCGCCGCACATCGCGACCCGGGACACCGGAATGTCCAGGAGTTTCGAAGTTCGTAGGATCTGAAGGGAAAAACGACGCTTGACAAATTCGATGAAGGCTTGGCAGGACATGGGGGCAGGAAGATTCCCGATCGCGCCCAGCCCGATGCCTCCTTCCTCTTCGGCCAGCACTTTGATATCGTCGAGTTGCAAACGTCTCGCCATGGCTCCGCTCACGCCTGCAAGCACTTTGTCCGCCGGCGTATGAGCGGCATACACGGCAATGCCCGACGAGATGGCCTTGATGAGGGCAAGGCCTGTCGGATCTTCGGGCGTAATCCGTTTGATCCCTTGAAAAAGCAGCGGATGGTGCGTAACGATCAGGTCGGCGCCGCATTCCCGCGCCTCGTCCACCAGTTCGGGCGTACAGTCGAACCCCACCAGAATTCCGTGGACCTCCTGCTCGGGAGTGCCCACACAGAGACCGCTGTTGTCCCACGACTCCTGAATGGAAAGAGGTGCGAATGTCTCGATGACTTCTACTATTTCCCGTACTTTCATAACGATTTCTTTACTTCGGTCAACTGCCGGCGTATTTCTTTCAAACTGTCCAGCGTCTTGACACGGGCGTCCACCGCCCTTCTATCGGAAGCTAGTCGGCCCGCGGCCCCTTCCAGCGTCATTCCCTGATCCTTGACCAGAAAATGGATCTGCTTAAGGGTGTCCAGATCTTCCCGGGTGTACAGGCGATTGCCTTTGGCATTGCGCTTGGGCTTCACAAACTTCGAGAAGGAATTGGACCAGAACCTGATCAAGGAAGTGTTTTCCCCGAGCATCCGCGAAACTTCACCGATCGTGTAATACAGCTTTTCCATATACATGCGCGATTAATCCATGGATTGTCCCGTATTAGCGGCCATGAACATCATTCCAATATACTCATCCGGCTTCAAAGATGCAAAAAAGAAATGGACCGGGTCCAGCCAGACGGTATCCTTGAGCACTTCATAGTGCAGATGCGGAGCAAAGGAATTACCGGACATGCCGACCTGCCCGATCCGGCTGCCTCGGGCGACTTTCTGCCCGCGCACGACGGCCGTGTTCTCCAAATGCGCATACCGGGTCGTGTATCCGTTGCCGTGATCGATGGAAACCACGTTCCCCAACCCTTTCCTGGAACGGATCACTTCCCGCACCGTTCCTGCAGCGGCCGCGTAAACCGTATCACCCTGCTGGGAAATCAAATCCAAACCGTTATGCTGGACCGGCACCTTGTAGAAAGGATTGATCTTTTCACCGATGGAAGCCCCCGTCCGGGCATAAGCGAAATCGGCGAGCGGAAGATGGAGCGGCGGCAGGTCGGACACCTGTCCGGTGTCGAGCCTCTCCCGGATCTTCCGGAAATTTTCCTCGATGTTTTTTCCCGCATCCTTCAGAGCATCCAGCTTCCGTTCCGTGTAAGCTACGATGTCCCGATCCGGAATCGTGTCGATGGCGGAGAGGATGCTCTCGGGAGAAATCCCGCCGAAGTCGGGAGCATCGGCATCGAAGAGCCGCAAGTAGATATGGTTGTCCCGGGCGCGGAGTCCCGCAAGCACTTCACCGATCAGTTCTTCTTTTTCGACCATCATTCCGTACATGCGTTCGTACATCTGGTTCTCCCGTCTGAGCTTCCGCTCGGAATCGGTGCTGATGACCAGCGAGAAGACGAGGTAATATACAACGGCAAGCGACGCGGTGACCAGAAAATATTTCAAGATCGTGCCCAAGATATTCCACACCGAATGTGTGACCTTCTTGAACTCCATCCCGACTTTGTCAAACTCATACTTTTTGCTCATCCGGAAAAAGCATTAACGGCGGCGGAGAGAAAAATTGTGCCGTCCGAGCACGGCCTCAGATTCGTCCGCGCGTTTGTTGACCATGGCAAGATACTCGGTTTTGGACATCGAAAGGTCAAAATAATTTTCGGGATTCACCTTCGCGCCCTTGTAGATGACTTCGTAATGGAGATGGGAGCCGCTGCTCCGTCCGGAGTTGCCGGTCGCCGCGATACAATCTCCCCGTTTAACTTCCATACCCTCCCGCACATTGACGGAACTCAAGTGCGCGTAGAGAGTCTTGTACCCGAATCCGTGATCGATGACCACAGAAGTGCCGTATCCGAAGAATTCAAAATTGACCGACTCCACGACACCGTCTCCGGTCGCATAAACCGGATTGCCGATCTTCATCGCGAAATCGATGCCGGTATGCAGCCGATAACCCCCGTGAAAAGGATCCACCCGGTAGCCGAAGCGGCTGGAGAGATGGTATTTCGAAATGTCGGGAACAATGGGCGGAACGGCCGGAATGCAGGAAGCCATGTCTCCGGCCTTCTTGGAGAGCGTCTCGACCTCGTCGAATGACTTGCTCTGAACATACGTCTGCCGCGAAAGCCTGTCCAGCCGTATCAGGGTATTCTTCAACTGATTGTCGGCTTCAAGCCCGTCCAAGAACGCATATCTGTCCACGCCGCCGATACCCGCGTTCCTGACTTCAGAGGCGATCACATTCATGCCGAAAATGGAACGATAGATGTCGTCGTCTCGGATCCGGAGCCCTTCCAATTCATGCTGATACCGATCCAACTGGTTATTCATCAAATCAATCCGCGAATTCCAGCGGGCATTTTCAATCTTGAGAAAGACAGTCTTCGGCAAATCACACCCCAGGACGGACGTAAGGATCCACCCATACAGCACAGCCATACCGATACTGCCGACAAGCAGGAGCAGTCCCTTGAACATTTTAGACTTCAGGGAAACCTCCTTGATTTCATACAACAGCGTCTCTGGATTGAGAACGTATTTTTTCATAGCCTACAAATATACCTTAATTTTTGCGAAAAATCATGAAATTTGTTATAATTTTGCCAATTCCGTGCCTTTCCGGAAGAAATATCAGGAAAAGCGCGCAAGAAAGAGCAAAATGAACACAGCAAACGAGATCAGACAGCAGTTCCTGGACTTTTTCGCATCCAAGGGACACAAGGTGGTGCCATCGGCGCCGATGGTAATCAAGAACGACCCGACGCTCATGTTTACAAACGCGGGCATGAACCAGTTCAAAGACATATTCCTGGGAAATACCGCGCCCCGCTTCAAGCGGGTAGCCGACTCGCAGAAGTGCTTGCGGGTCAGCGGAAAGCACAATGACCTGGAGGCTGTCGGACACGACGGAAGGCATCATACCATGTTCGAGATGCTGGGCAACTGGAGTTTCGGAGATTACTTCAAGACCGAAGCGATCGGCTGGGCGTGGGAACTTCTAACCGAAGTGTACAAAATCGACAAAACCAAGTTGTACGCCACCGTTTTCGAAGGATCGAAGGAAGACGGGACCGCTCCGGACGAAGAAGCCCGCCGGACCTGGTTGCAATACCTGCCGGAAGACCACATCATCCCGGGCAACAAGCACGACAACTTCTGGGAGATGGGCGACACGGGTCCCTGCGGCCCTTGCAGCGAAATCCACATCGATCTGCGTTCCGACGCGGAAATCGCCCGGATCCCCGGGAGCGAACTCGTCAACACGGATGATCCCCTCGTGATCGAGATCTGGAATCTGGTGTTCATGCAGTTCAACCGCAAGGCGGACGGTTCGCTCGAACCGCTTCCCGCCAAGAACATCGACACCGGAATGGGCTTCGAAAGGCTCTGCATGGTGCTTCAGGGGAAGACCAGCAACTATGATACGGACCTGTTTTCCGGCATGATCCGCAAAATCGAGGAACTCTCCGGCCATGCCTACCACGAAAGCGGACAGTCGGAAGTGGCCATGCGGGTTATCGCCGACCACATCCGCGCCATCGCCTTCTCGATCGCCGACGACCAGCTTCCTTCCAATGTGAAAGCCGGCTACGTCATCCGCAGAATTCTGCGCCGCGCCGTCCGGTATGGTTACACCTTCCTGGGATTCGACGAACCCTTCCTCTGCCGGTTGGTGCCTCAATTGATCGCGGATATGGACGAAGCCTACCCGGAACTGGGAAAACAGCAGAAACTCATTGAAAGTGTCATCCGGGAAGAAGAAATGGCCTTTTTGAGGACCTTGGACAGGGGGATCCGGATGATGGAAGACTACCTCGCCAAAAACGCCGCCAGCAAGATCATTTCCGGGGTGGACGCCTTCATCCTCTACGACACCTACGGATTTCCGATCGACCTGACCGAATTGATCGCCGGCGAGAATGGTTTCTCCGTGGACATGGAGGGCTTCAACGCCGAACTGCAGAAGCAGAAAGACCGGGCCCGCCATGCGACGGCCAACGAGTTCGGTGACTGGGTGATCTGCCGGGAAGGAGAAGAAGAAGCGTTTCTCGGTTACGAGCGGACGGAGATCGAAGGCGCGCGTCTTCTGAAGCACCGCACCGTGAAACAGAAGAACAAGACGCTGTTTCAACTGGTTTTCGACCGCACACCGTTCTACGCGGAAATGGGCGGGCAGGTCGGAGACACCGGCTACATCCTTTCCGAGAGCGGCGAGAAGGTCGACATTCTCAACACCGTGAAGGAGAACAACTTGACGATCCACATCGCTGAGAAGATTCCTTCCGACTGTTCCGAGTCCTTCATCCTCCGGGTGGATGCGGAGCGGAGACTGAAGATCGCCGACAATCATACCGCCACGCACCTGATGCACTTCGCGCTCAAGAGCGTGCTCGGCAGCCATGTCGAACAGAAGGGCTCCTATGTCGGTCCCGACTATTTTCGCTTCGACTTCTCGCACTTCGCCAAAGTCACCGACGAAGAACTGCGGAAGGTGGAGCACCTTGTAAACCGGCTCATCCGCGCCAATTACCTGTTGCAGGAAACCCGAGAAGCAACGATGGAGGAGGCGAACGCGATGGGGGCCGTCGCCCTGTTCGGAGAAAAATACGGGGACAAGGTCCGTGTCGTGAAATTTGGAGACTCGGTCGAACTCTGCGGCGGAACCCATGCCCGGGCAACCGGCCAGATCGGTTTATTCAAGATCGTATCCGAAGGAGCGATCGCGGCCGGCATACGCCGGATTGAAGCCGTGACCGGAGAGGCTGCGGAACGACTGGTCGACACGGCTTCCGATCTGATCAAGCATATACGCGGCCTGTTCAACAACGCCCCGGATCTCAAAACCGCCGTCGCCAAAGTTCTCGCCGAAAATGCCGACTACAGGAAACAGGTCGAAGAATTCGTCAAAGAAACGGCCGTCCGGTTCGCCCGGGAGCTTTCCGAGCGGGGAGAAGAGATCAATGGTATCAAAGTTGTTCGTTTCGACCAGGACACGGATCCGAATCTGTTCCGGACCGCAGCCGCGGAACTGCAGAAGGAAACGAAGAACTTCGTGCTCGCGGCTGCCTTCGCGCACGAAGGCAAACCGCAATTGATTCTGATGTATTCCGACGACCTGGTCAAGAAAGGAAAGAACGCGCCGGCGGACATCCGTGAAGCAGTCAAGCTGATCCAGGGCGGGGGCGGAGGCCAGCCCGGCCTTGCAACCGCGGGCGGGCACAACCTGAACGGACTCAAGGACGCCCTGAACAAAATGGTGGAACTGGCAACCCGATAAATGAAACGCATCGACAAGTTTATACTGACCGCCTTCGTAGGACCATTCTTCATGATCCTGCTGGTGGTCATATTCATTCTTGTCATGCAATTCCTTTGGGTTTACATCGACGAACTGGTCGGAAAAGGGCTGAGCGTCGGTGTCGTCGCGGAGTTCCTGTTATGGGGCAGTTGCACCGTACTTCCCCTGGCGTTGCCGCTGGCTACCTTGCTGGCTTCGATGATGACCATCGGGCAGATGGGCGAGAACAATGAACTGATCGCGTTCAAGGCAGCCGGCGTTTCCATCCTCCGGATCATGGCGCCGATCCTGATCGCCTCCGTGTTCATCAGCATCGGTACGTTCTTCATCATCAACGAACTCGTCCCTGTTTCCTTCAACCAGATCTACACGTTGCGGGACGACATCAAGAATACCAAAAACGAGATCAAGATTCCGTCCGGCACTTTCTACGACGGAGTCGAGGGGTATGTGCTCCGGGTGGAAGCCCGCGACAACGCCACCGGCATGATGAGGGGCGTGATGCTATACGACCACGGCGACGGGAAGGGCAATACCCGGCTGACGCTGGCGGATTCCGCTGTCATGAAGATGTCCAAGGACAAGAGCTACATCACCTTCCGCATGTTCGACGGAGTGAATTACCAGGAGACCAACTCAAAATCGTACAGGGACACCGCTCTCCAGTTCCAGAAGATCCACTTCAGTAAACAGGAGATGGTCATCGCCTTGGAGAACTACGCTTTCCAGAAGTCCGACAGCGCCCGCTACGGAGACCAGGTCAAGGCCCTTTCGCTGGAAGAATTGAATGTCGGGCGGGATTCCCTGAAGCAGGTTCGGGACAGCATGTCGCAGATCCAGTTGGCCTCCATCGCCGCCTCGCCTTCCTTCAGGCTGCACGCCCAACTGGACACGACACCGAGCGGGATCACCCGGAATTTCGAGGCCGAGGACTATATGACCTGGTCCGACAAGAGCCAGGAAGCCTCCGCCTACGTGCGGGCGGCCGACAACGCGCAGCAGATCGTCTCCACCCTGTCTTCCTACCAAATGGGGGCGTTTGAATACACTGTACTCCTCCGCTGGACCGATCTGGAATACCTCCGGCGGTACGCCCAGGCCCTGGCCTGTCTCGTTATGTTCTTCATTGGCGCCCCGCTCGGCGCCCTCATCAAGAAAGGCGGACTCGGCACGTCAGCGATCGTGTCCCTGCTGTTCTTCGTGCTGTACTGGATCGTGGACATCACAGGAGTCAAACTCGCCCGAGACGGAGCGATCTCATGCGCTGCCGGCGCTTTTGTCTCGACCGTCGTCTTGTTTCCGATCGGAATCTTCTTGACCTCGAAGGCCATCCACGATTCCGACCTCTTCAACACCGAGAGCCTGAAGAGCGGATGGAGAAAACTCAAGAGCCAGATCGGCAGCTTGTTCCGAAAGACCCGGATCGTCTACATGGGCACCCCTGAATTCGCCGTGGGGCCACTGAAAGCCTTGCTGGACCACAAGTACAAAGTGGTCGGCGTAGTCACGGTCGCCGACAAGGCGAGCGGTCGCGGACTCAAGGTGAACGAAAGCGCCGTCAAGCAGTTCGCCGTCCGGCAGGGCCTCCCGATTCTGCAGCCGGTCCGGTTGAAGGATCCGGACTTCATCACGGCCCTGAAAGCCTGGAAGGCAGACCTGTTTGTCGTGGTGGCCTTCCGGATGCTGCCGCAGGAAGTCTGGAGCCTGCCGAAACTCGGCACATTCAACCTGCACGCTGCCCTGCTGCCCCAGTACCGGGGCGCCGCTCCGATCAACTGGGCGGTGATCAACGGAGAAATCCGGACAGGGGTCACGACCTTCATGATCGATCAGAACATGGACACGGGGGGCATCCTTCTCCGACAGAGCATCCTTGTTTCGGACAAGGACACCGCCGGCGATGTGCATGACAAACTCATGGAAATCGGCGCCGAACTGGTGGTCCAGACGACCGAAGGCATCATCCAGCACAACATCGAGACGCGGACGCAGCGAAGTTTCGTGCAAGGCTCCGAGGTGCTCAAACCGGCACCGAAAATCACCCGGGAGCTCTGCCACATCGACTGGAACGACACGACCCGAAACATTTACAACCTCATCCGCGGCCTGAGCCCCTATCCGGCCGCTTTCACGGAACTGGTTCAAGCAGGCGAAGCAACCGCGCCCATTCCGCTCAAAATCTTCTTCGGTGAAAAAGTCGAAGGCGCCGACTTCCGTGCGCTGCTGCCTTCCGGTTCCGTTCCGCCCGGCACCATCCTTTCCGACGGCAAGACCTACTTCGCCATCACCACGGCCAACGGAGCCCTCTCACTGAAGGACGTCCAATTGGCCGGCAAGAAACGGATGGACATTCAGGCCTTCCTCGCCGGCTTCCGGAATCCCGCCTCCTGGTCGACAACCCCCGGCACCTCCCGGTCGGAAATTGATAAGACCTGCGCATGAGTTCCGCCGTAATCATCGGAAACGGGGAATTTCCCCGGAAGGAATATCCGCGGGAGCTGATCCGTCGCGCCGACCGGATCGTCTGCTGCGACCGCGGCCTCGAAGCCTTCCTCCGTCATCGCTGCCGGATCTTCGGCCCGGATTCCGTCCGCGAACCGGATGTCGTCATCGGCGACATGGACTCTCTTCGGCCATCCCTGCAGCAGCAATATTCCAAGATCCTGATCCATAACACCGGGCAGGAGGACAACGACCAGACCAAGGCCTTCCGATACATTCTGGAGCACGAGCCGGAGGTGGACGCCATTCACATCCTGGCCGCCACCGGCAAGCGGGAGGACCACACTATCGGAAACCTTTCCCTGCTCATGGAATATGCCCGGGAATATGGAGCCTGCGGCATCCCCGCCGGAGATTCCGGCCGGAACATCTACGTGGACATGGTCTCCGACCACAGCATCGCCTTCGCCGTGACGGATTCCTGCGAACTGCATGTCGGGGCCGGCAGGGCCCTTTCTTTATTCTCCCCCGACAATTCCCTACGGATCCGCTCGCAAGGCCTCCAATGGCCGACCGACCAAGTGGTGTTCGACAACTGGTGGAAGGCCACCCTCAACCGCGCCTCCGCCGACATCGTCACCCTCACCTTCTCCCATCCCTCCATCGCCCTCCTCATCCTCGACTGATCCCCGGCGCTTCCGTGCCCACCGGCGCAAAGTCAGCACTGACCGTGCGAATATTCCCGGTAATTTAAACCTCCGTACCGTTTTTTTGTCTAATTTAGGGTTCATATTCAGCGATCATCAACAAATTAATAGGTCTCCATGTTAAGAAAAATCAGAATCACGTTGGCAGCCCTCTGCTTCACAGCCATCACCTTGCTGTTTCTGGACTTCACCGGAACCTTGCATCTTTGGTTCGGTTGGTTGGCCAAAATCCAGTTTCTACCCGCCGTGCTGGCCGTGAACCTGGTCGTTGTCATCGCCCTGGCGCTGCTGACCCTGCTGTTCGGAAGAATCTACTGCTCCATCCTTTGCCCGCTGGGCGTATTCCAGGACATCGTCTCCTGGCTCAGCGCCCGGCGCAAGGGAAAGAAAGCCCGATTTCATTACACGAAGGAGATCAAATGGCTCCGCTACGGCCTGCTGGCCGTGTTCATCGTTCTGCTTGTCGCCGGGCTGAATTCCCTCGCCGCCTTGCTGGCCCCCTATAGTTCCTACGGCCGGATCGCCCAAAATCTGTTCGCCCCTCTCTACCAGTGGGGCAACAATGTCCTGGCCTATTTCTCCGAGCGCGCGGACAGTTATGCCTTCGTGACGAAAGACGTCTGGCTCAAGAGCCTGCCGACCTTCGGGATAGCGGTTGTGACCTTTGTGGTCGTGGTCGCGCTGGCCTGGAGAAGCGGACGGACGTATTGCAATACGGTGTGCCCGGTGGGGACCGTCCTCGGCTTCCTGTCCCGCTTCGCGGCCTTCAGGCCGACAATCGATGCGTCGAAATGTTCGACCTGCCGTGCCTGTGAAAAAAATTGCAAAGCGTCTTGCATCGAGGTAGGGAAAGACGGCAAGCGAATCGATTACAGCCGTTGCGTAAACTGCTTCAACTGTCTGGACAGTTGCAAATTCGGGGCGCTGAAGTACCGCTTTGCCTGGGGCAAGTCAGGCAGGAAGACTTCGGCCGCCCAGGAAAGAGACCCATCCGACATCGGCAGGCGCGCCTTTCTGACAGGAACTGCGATCGCCTTGACCGGCACCCTGCTCCATGCCCAGGAGAACCCGGAAGACGACGGGAAGAAACGCGACGGCGGTCTGGCGGACATTCTGCCGAAGCAAGCACCGGCAAGGAGCGTTCCGGTCACGCCTTTCGGCTCCGAAAGCATCAAGAAATTTTTCCAGCGCTGCACGGCCTGCCAACTCTGCGTATCGGTCTGCCCGAACCATGTGCTCAGACCTTCCGCTTCGCTGGAACACCTGATGCAACCCGTCATGTCCTTTGAGCGGGGCTACTGCAGGCCCGAATGTGTGAAATGTTCGGAAGTATGCCCCACCGGAGCGATCCTCAAGATCACCCCCGAGGAAAAGACCCAGTGGAAAGTGGGCGTCGCCTCGGTCGATTACGACCTCTGCATCGTAAACCGGGACGGTGTAAAGTGCGGCAACTGCGCGCGCCACTGCCCGGTCGGCGCCATCCGGATGGTCCGCAAGGATCCGGACAGCCAAAACCGCCTGATGATTCCCACCGTCAACGAAGAGCGGTGCATCGGTTGCGGGGCCTGCGAGAACCTCTGTCCATCCCGGCCGATCAGCGCCATCACCATCAACGGCTATGAAGTCCACCACACGACTTGAGGCATTCACGCCATGAGGAATCCGATTCAAAAACAACAGGCAATGAACACCAAGAACATCGATAGACGAGAATTTCTGAAGAAAGCCGGAACAGGCGCCGCCACCCTCGGCGCCGTGGCGCTGGCCGGAGCATGCGCCCCAAAAAAGACCGGGAAAGCGCTCACACAGGGCTCCGGAGAGGATTCCCGGGCCCACGTGCTTGAAACCGGCAAGATGGAACTGCGCGTCAATCCGGCAACCGGAGACCGGGTGTCCCTGCTGGGCTACGGTTGCATGCGCTGGCAGATGAAGAAGGATGCGAACGGTCGCGACACCGTGGACCAGGACAACGTCAATAATCTGGTCGACTATGCGATCGCCCACGGGGTCAACTATTTCGATTCCGCGCCGACTTACTTGCAGGGCCAGTCGGAGGGGGCTCTTGGCGAGGCTCTCAGCCGGCATCCCCGCGATTCCTACTTTATCGCGACCAAACTGTCCAACTTCAACAACCAGTCCCGCGCGGGTTCCATGAAAATGTACCAGGACTCATTCCGGCACCTCCAAACCGACCATCTCGACTACTATCTGCTGCATTCGCTGGGCAGAGGCGGCGCGGAGACCTTCGCGCAACGCTTCGTCGACAACGGGATGATGGACTTCCTTCTCAAGGAACGCGAAGCCGGAAAAATCCGCCAGCTGGGACTCTCTTTCCACGGCTCGCGGGATCAATTCGACTACCTGCTGACCCTTCACGACCAGTATCACTGGGATTTCCTGCAAATCCAGATGAACTACTGGGACTGGAAGCACGCCGACGGAAACCGGAACGTCAACGCCGACTACCTTTACGATGAATTGGACAAGCGGGAGATCCCCATCGTCGTCATGGAACCTCTGATGGGCGGGCGGCTCGCCAATCCGACGGAGAGCGTAGCCCGACGGCTCAAGGAACGGGATCCGCACGCATCCCTCGCTTCCTGGGCTTTCCGTTTCGTCGGTTCCTATCCGCGCGTCCTGACTGCCTTGAGCGGTATGGTGTACTTAGAGCACCTCCAAGACAACCTGAAGACCTTCATGGATTTCCAGCCGCTGTCTGAAGAAGAGTTGGATTTCCTGGGAACCGACATCGCCGACATCATGGCGCGTTTTCCGACCATCAACTGCACCAACTGCGATTACTGCATGCCTTGCCCCTACGGGATCGACATCCCCAGGATTTTCAAGCATTACAACGACTGCGTGAACAACGGGACCTTCGTGCAGAATCGGGATCAGGAAAATTACGAGAAACTCCGCAGGGCCTACCTGGTCAGCTACGACCGGGCGGTGCCCACGATCCGCCAAGCCTCACACTGCACAACCTGCGAGCAGTGCGTCCCGTACTGCCCGCAGAGCATCGATATTCCCAGGGAACTGCTCCGGATCGATCGCTACGTCGAAAGGCTGAAACGCGGCACGCTCGAGGGCGCGTCTTCCGGAGAATAGCCCTCCCCTACCCAGTCCCCCAAAAACCCTACGGCCTTTCCACACCATCGTCAGGGGCGGAGCTGCGGGCACGGTTTCCCGGGATTTGGTGTCCGGATAACCACCCGAGGCGGAGCTGCGGGCACGATTTCCCGGGTCTTGGTGCCCGGAGAACCACCCGATGCGGAGCGGTGGGCACGGTTTCCCGGGATTTGGTTCCCGGATCGCCACCTGGAACGCCAGCCGGATCGCCGCCCGGAACGCCGCCCGGAACACCGCCCGGATCGCCGCCCGGAAGTTTCCACCGGAAACGGACAAAGATTTTTCAATATTCAGGAATATTCCTATATTTGCAATCCCATTCGTCAGGAAGCCCTTTTCCGACCGGGAAATCAGCCATGGAGAGGTGCTCGAGTGGCTTAAGAGGCACGCCTGGAAAGCGTGTAGACTCCTAAAGGGTCTCCCGAGTTCGAATCTCGGTCTCTCCGCAGAAAATCGCTTCATACATTGGCATGAAGCGATTTTTTAATTATCTTCACATCCATGAAAACATCTATTCTCTTTTCTGCGGTCGCAGCCCTGCTTACGATGACCGCCTGTTCCGGAAAAAAGGAAACCGCCGAGCAAAAAATTTCCATCTTCTTCGAACACATCGAAGCCATCGCGCAACAGGAAGGAATCTCCTTCCGCGAAGCGGCGCAAGTCGTCCATGCGCTGGGCTACCGAGGCGTGGACATGCGCTACGACACCGATCCGGCGATCATGGACCTCCTCGACAGCCTGGGTTTCGAACATTCCTGCCTCATTACCTATCTGGACTACCGTCCCGAAAACCTTGCGCAGACCAAAGAGGCGGAGGAGCGGACCCTGTCCGTGATGCGGGAAAGGGAATATGAGCGGGTACTTCTGGTTCCCCTCCCCCTCGCCCCGGAAACCGCTCCCGAGATCATCGAGGACATCATCAGCCACCTGGCCGACTTCTCCGTCCGGCTGAAAGAAGCCGGATTCGAGGCGTTTCTGGAGGATTTCGACAACCCCCGCTCCCTCTGCTACAACACGGCTTCCCTTGACCGGCTCTTCACCGCCTGCCCGGATCTCGGCCTTGCCTACGACTCAGGCAATTTCTTCTTCTGCGGAGAAGACGAAATCGAAGCCCTGGATCATTTCCTGCCCCGGATCGGGCACGTCCACCTCAAAGATAGGCGTTCAGCGGAAGATCTTTCCTGTCCCGCTGTCGGATCCGGCGCGGTGCAGATCGAAGCGATCGTGCGGAAACTGATCGCTTCCGGCTACGACGGCTGGTACACCATGGAATTCTTCGGTTCCAAGCAGATGCTCGAAGATGCGAAGCAGTCCATCGCATTTTTCAGAGAAATCGAAAATACTATCGAAAATTAAATACGGATGACTGCTTTTGGCACAGATTTGGCAATATGAAGAAGCGACATGAAAACTTTACTCATAAACTTAAAACAGACTCAATAGTTTCATAAGTATTGAATAGGTAGCCGAAGCAGTCGAGATGACTCCTTCGGTTTATTCTTTGTACAGCAGGTACGGCCTTCTCTGTTCCTCGAAGCGCGCGACATCCGCTGCCCAGCGTGCTCGGATCTCCGAGGAAGAAGCTCCCGCCGCAATCATTTCCCGCACCCAGCCGACACCGGCCAGCAGTTCGAAATGGCGGTTCTTTCCGAAGAACGCATCTCCCATATTCAGGTTGTGATAGGCGTCGATCACATATTCAAAAGTCATCTGATCCGACCAGATCTGTTCCAGCGGCTTGCCGCGGAGATCCACCCCGAAGCATTCCTGCCCCAGCAAGGGCGGATTCTTCGCGCCGGGTACGCTGGCAGGGGTAAAACTGAAAGAATATCCGCGCATCTCCGGATGGCCGTAAACCTCGAAGGGAAAGGAAGTGCCGCGGCCGAGAGAAACGACCGTTCCTTCAAAGTAACACGTAGAAGCGTAGAGATAGATGGAGCGCATGTCCTTGAGGTTCGGGGAAGGCGGCAGAATCAGGGAATACCGGGTCCGGTGGCTGTAATTCAAGCAGGGAATGACGGTCAGGTCGCAGGTCAGGGGCACCCCGGCCGCCTGTTCCCCAAGCCAGCCTTCTCCATTGATCATCAAGGCCAGTTCCCCCAGCGTCATGCCGTGAACCGTCGGTATCGGCAGCCAGCCGACACCGGACTTGTAGCGCATATCCAGAATGGGGCCGTCCACGAAGAAACCGTTCGGGTTCGGCCGGTCCAGCACAATCACGGGCTTGGCGTACCGGGCACAAGCCTCCATCAGATGAAACATGCTCACATAGTAGGTATAGAACCGCAGACCCACATCCTGAATATCGACCAGCAGCACATCGAAAAGTTCCATCCTTTCGGGACCGGGGATGCGAGACTCCTGCCCATAGAGAGACAGGATCGCGACACCCGTCCGCTCATCCACGCCGCTGCTCACTTTTTCACCGGCATCGGCATCTCCCCGGAAACCGTGCTCGGGAGAGAAGATGGCCGTAACCTGCACGCCCTTTTCCAACAGCACATCCAGCAGATGCGGACCGTATTCGATCGTTCCCCCGGGTCGCGCCGGCTCGATAAAGGAAATAAGCGAGAACGCATCGTAGCGCTTCGCCTTGCCGCGCCCGCAGCCTGCCGGGAATGTGCCCCCGGATTCTTGCAAGGCGTCCGCCAATTTGGAGCCTTCGACCCGGTCTCCGACAATTCCGGTCTGATTGCTGAAGATCGCGACCCGCTTTCCGGAGAGCAGGGGAAGATATTCTTCGAAACGTTCGTCACCGAGGACCACACGGGACGCAGGACGGCATGCTGTTACAGGACCGAACAGGCTGCAGAACAGCAGCAGGATCACCGGTAAAATTTCGAACCGCTTCCGCGGCGACGGGCAAGTAAAAAATAGTCGGTGCATCGGGTATAAGAATCAAGTGAGGGAGCCCGAAACGAGGTCCAGGATTTCGTTGGTGATCTTCTGCTGCCGGCTCTTGTTGTACTCCAGCGTCAGTTCCTCGAGCAAATCTTGAGCATTGTCCGTAGCCATCTGCATGGCCACCGTACGCGCCGCATGCTCGGCAGCGGCGGAATCCAGCAGGGTCGTGAAGACACGCAACTGGATTATTTTCGGAAGCAAGACCTTGATGATCTCTTCCCGGGACGGTTCGAGGATGTAGTCTTTCGGGTCCGCCGCATGCGGCATCTTTTCCTTCCGGACCTCTAGCCTCTTGGTTGTGATCGGGACAAACGCCTGTTCGTCCCACTGCAGCGGCAGAAGGGCCTGCCGGACCGTCGGCTGTAGGGCCATTGACTCGTAATGGTTGTACACCAGCTCGACCCGGTCGAAGCGTTCGGACCGGAATCCATCCAGAAATTCCTGCGCCAGATTCGAAGCCTCCTCGTAATTCGGGGACTCGGACAATTTCGAATAGTCTTCCGGCGGCGGGAAACCAAGTTTCCGCATGGCATCCGCCATCTTGCGTCCGATCGAATAGACCGTAACCGAATCCGCAGGAAGGCCCGAAGAAAGATATTCCCGCGCTACGGCAGTCGCCTCGCGGATGACGGAGTTGTTGAAGGAACCGCACAGGGAAGAGTTCGAAGCAAGGGCGACGATCGCCACGCGGCGGATTTCGCGGGATCGGGTCAGATCCTCAGAATTGGAAGACCCTTTCGGAGATTCCGTCATCAAATTCACCAACATACCGTGCAGCCGATGCTCGTACGACAGCATATTCCGGATGGCAAACTGCACCTTGTGCAGTTTGGCCGAGGCAACCATCTTCATCGCCGAAGTGATCTTCAGCGTGCTGCGAACGGAACTGATCCGACCCTTTATTTCCTTCAGCGAGGGCATTACGCTTCTTTCTTTTCAGGAATATCCGAACCCTCCTCGGGCGTGGCGGCGGAACGGAGGGAAATCAGGACTTCGTCCGCCTCCTTCTCGATCACCCGCATGATCGCATCGTCGATCTTCCCGGCGGCCAGAGGCTCCAGCACATCCGAAGCGTGACCCGCCCGCATCCGGTCCAGGAACGCTTCCTGAAAATCGGCCACCTGATCCAAGCGGATCGACCGCATCAGCCCCTTGGTGCCGCAGTACAGGATGGCGACTTGTTCTCCGACAGGCATCGGAGCGTACTGCTTCTGAATCAGCAGTTGGTTGGTCTTGCGCCCCTTGTCCAGCGCCATCGCCGTCACCTTGTCCAAGTCGGAGGAAAACTTTGAGAAGGACTCCAGTTCGTAATACTGCGCTTGGTCGATCTTCAAAGTACCGGCCACTTTCTTCATGGATTTCACCTGCGCGGCTCCTCCTACCCGGGACACCGAAATGCCCACGTTGATAGCCGGGCGGAATCCCTGATTGAACAGACTGGACTCCAGATAGATCTGACCGTCCGTAATGGAGATGACATTCGTGGGGATATAGGCGGCTACATCGCCGGCTTGGGTTTCGATGATCGGCAGGGCTGTCAGCGAGCCCCCGGCCCGCACCTTGCCCTGCAACGACGCAGGCAAATCGTTCATTCGTTCCGCCACTTCCTGCTGACCGATAATCTTGGCGGCCCGCTCCAGCAGGCGTGAATGCAGATAGAACACGTCTCCGGGATAGGCTTCCCGTCCCGAAGGGCGGCGCAGGATCAGGGACACCTCGCGATAGGCCACCGCCTGCTTCGAGAGGTCGTCGTAAACCACCAGGGCGGACCGCCCCGTGTCCCGGAAATATTCCCCGATGGCCGCGCCGGCGAAGGGAGCGAAATATTGCAGGGCCGCAGGATCGGCGGCCGTAGCCGCGACCACGACGGTATAGTCCATCGCGCCGTGCGACCGGAGCGTCTCCACGATATTTGCCACGGTGGATCCCTTCTGGCCGATGGCCACATAGATGCAATAGACGGGCTGTCCGGACCGATAGCAGTCGCGTTGGTTGATGATCGTATCGATGGCGATCGCGGTTTTCCCCGTCTGCCGGTCGCCGATGATCAACTCCCGTTGTCCGCGACCGATCGGGATCATCGCATCGATGGCCTTCAAACCGGTCTGGAGCGGCTCGCACACCGGCTGCCGGAAGATGACGCCGGGCGCCTTCCGTTCGAGCGGCATTTCCACCAGATCGCCTTCGATCGGCCCCAGTCCGTCCAGCGGCACACCCAGCGGATCCACCACTCGCCCGAGCAGAGGTTCCCCGGCCAGGATGGAAGCGATCCGCCCTGTTCTGCGAACGGTCATCCCTTCCTTTACCGCATCGGTCGGTCCCAATAGAACGGCTCCCACGTTGTCCTGCTCCAGGTTCATCACGACCCCCATCACCCCGCCCTCGAATTCGAGCAGTTCCCCCGCCTCCGCATGAGTCAGGCCATACATTCTCGCCACCCCGTCGCTGACCTGCAGGACCTTGCCGATCTCCTCGAAACGCGGCGAGATGTCGATCTCCTTCAACTGCTGCAGGAGCACATCGGATATCTCACTGGGTCTTATTGTATTGTTCTGTGCCATAGTCATTGCAAATTAGTTTGTCGTATCATACGATTCTCCGGTTTCGTTCCACGAACTGATCGCGGATGATCTCGAGCTGATGGCGCACGCTGGCGTCCAGCAGGAGATCTTCGATCTCGAACACGAAGCCCCCGATGAGCGACGGATCCACCTCCGTCTTCAGCAGCAGCCTGCAGCCCGTTCTCGACTCGACGAATTGCCGGAGCCGCGATTCCAGATCAGGAGACGGGAGCACCACCCGGAGGGTCCCCTTCTTGAGACCGCGGGCGCGGTGATACGCGCTTTCGAAACTATGAAAGATGAGCCGTACATCGCCGATGCGGTCATTCCGCATCAATACCTCCAGAAAAACGCGAAGCTCCGGGGCCAGCGGTTCGCGCGGCGCATCCGCCGCCGTCGGAACCAGAGCCGCTTGGAACAACTTCATTTTCTGGGAATACGTCACCCCCATGCGCTCGGCCACCACATCCCGGAACTCCGGGAGCGCGTCCAGCGCCTGGCCAAGCACCTCGACCTGACGCAGCACGGTCTCCCCGTTCCCGGTCTCCTCGACCCGTCTCAGCAGCGCCCGCGCGTAGCGGGAAGCGATGATTCCCGTATTCATAAACCCTAGTTCCTCAAGTTCCGGTCAAGTCCCTTCGCGGCTATTTCGTCGGAAAGTTTCCGGAGCAGTTCCAGCTGCGGATCCGTCTCGGACAGATCTTTGCGCAGAACCTTCTCGGTTATTCCGACCGACAGGAGGGCGACCTGCTTGCGGATGTCCCGCATCGCGCTCTCCTTCTCGGCGGCGATTTCGGTCTTCGCCTTTTCCAGAAGCCTGGAGGCCTCGTCCCGCGCCTGCGCCTTCGCCTCCTCGATGAGCAGGTCCCGCGATGCGGCGGCCTCCTTGAGGATGCGCGTCTGCTCCGCCCGAGCCTCCTCAATCATCCGGGCTTGTTCCTGAGCCAGGTTGCCCAGCCTGTTCTCGGCGTCCCGGGCCATCTTGAGCGAATCCTGGATGTGCGCGGTACGTTTGCGTACCATGCCTGTGATCACCGGGAAGCCCCATTTGGCCAGGATGAAGAAGACGATGCCGAAAATCAGCACCATCCAGAAGAGCAGCCCGCCGTCCGGTGTAATCAGCGACATGGCTATCCCCCGAGCACGATGAGCAGGCAGACGATGATGGCGAACAGAGCGGCGCCTTCCACCATACCGGCGGCGAGGATCAAACTCGTGCGGACATCGCCTGCGGATTCGGGTTGGCGTGCGATGGCTTCCATGGCTGAAGTACCGATCTTGCTGATTGCGAAGCCGGCCGCGAACGCGACCAAGGCAGCGCCGAACGCCGCTGCCACCTTACCGATGACCGCCCCCGTGGCGGCCTGGAGAATAATTGCTGAAAAGAACATAATAAATTGATATTTAGTGAATATTAATTTCTATCATCTATTCTTTCGCGCGCGCGATCCCGATGTAGATCGAGGAAAGAATGGTGAACACATAAGCCTGTATGAAAGACACCAGGAACTCCAAGAAGTCCAAGAATATCCCGAAGATCACCGACACAACGGTCATCGAGCCGAAAAGAGCAGGGCCCATCTTGGCCACCACGAAGATCACGCAGACGATGCAGAGGATCATGATGTGTCCCGCCAGCATGTTCGCGAACAACCGGACGGTCAGCGAAACCGGCTTCATCAGCGCGCTGAAGACCTCGATCACCGGCAGGACCGGTTTCAGGAACAAGGGCACGTCCGGCAGGAACATTTCCTTGTAATATTCCTTCCGTCCCGTGAAATTCACGATGGAAAAGGTGAAGAGCGCCAAGGTCATCGTGATCGCGATGTTCCCGGTCAGGTTCGCCCCGAAGGGGAACAAGGGCACGACCCCCAGCAGATTGTTCAGGATGATCCAGAGAAAGGCCATGCACAGGTACGGAGAGTACCGGGCATAGTCTTCCTCTCCGATGTTTTCCCGCGCGACCTCGTCGATCATCATCACGATCGGCTCCATGAAGGCGGCAAGGCCCGTAGGAGCCTCCTTGTAGACATCGTGGCGCTTGTACCAGCGCGCCGTCAGCAAAATCAGCAGCAGTAGGAGTCCGCTGCTGAAAAACAAGGCAAGCACGTTCTTCGTGATGCTGATATCCAAGGGGCGGGTTTCCGCGCCACCGACTCCCTGCTCGACGATCTTTCCGGCGTAGGGCCCGTCCGCCGATCCAAAACGGAAGCCTTGATATTCACCGTCTTCCAATTTTTTGGAAGAAAAAAGATGCCAACCGGTGGTTTTGCTGCGCACGATGACAGGCAGATATAATTCCACATGCTTGTTGCCGAAGTCCGCGATGTGCCACCGGTAACTGTCGCCGATGTGGCTGAATATCACCTCAGAAAAGTTAACTTCCGCCTCCGTTTCCTGACCGGAGAGGAGAAAGCCCGGCAGGAACAGCGCCAGCAGCAGGAATATGGATCGGATCGCCTTCATAGTTCCACACACGCGCTTACATGGTTCTTACATACTTCCACGAATCCGGAAGCGATCCGAAGCGATTTGGTCAGGTCGCCGACCGTGTACGTGATGTTGCCGGCTTCCAGCGAAGAAATCAGCGGCGCATGCCCTCTAAGAACCATGAATCGCCCCTTCGTACCGGGCAATTCCACGGTGCTGACCATCTGATGCACCAGCATCTTCTCGGGAGAGATGATCTCCAATAATATATCAACCGTCCTCTTCGGCATGTCCTACTTCGCCTGCTTCAGAATTTTCTTTCCTTTCTCGATAGCATCGTCCAGCGTTCCCACGTTGAGGAAGGCCTGCTCGGGCAGGTAATCCACCTCCCCGTCCAGAATGCGGTCGAAGCCGTCGATCGTATCTTCGATATCCACCATGACCCCGGGCACGCCGGTGAACTGTTCGGCCACGGAGAAAGGCTGCGACAAGAACCGCTGTACCCGGCGGGCGCGGTTCACGGTGAGCTTGTCCTCGTCCGAAAGTTCATCCATGCCCAAGATGGCGATAATATCTTGCAACTCCTGATTTCGCTGCAGAATCTGCTTGATTCGTTGCGCGGTGTCGTAATGCTTCTGTCCCACGATGTTCGGATCCAGAATCCGGGAAGTGGATTCCAGCGGATCCACAGCCGGATAAATGCCCAGCTCGGCGATCTTCCGGCTCAGCACCGTGGTCGCGTCCAGATGGATGAAGGTCGTGGCGGGAGCGGGATCGGTCAGGTCGTCTGCCGGCACGTACACCGCCTGCACGGACGTGATGGAGCCGTTCTTCGTGGAGGTAATCCGTTCCTGCATCTGTCCCATCTCCGTCGCCAAGGTGGGTTGGTAGCCGACTGCGGAAGGCATGCGGCCCAGCAGCGCGGAAACTTCCGAACCCGCTTGGGTAAACCGGAAAATATTGTCAATGAAGAAGAGGATGTCCCGGGGGCCTTCGCCCGTATCCGAGTCGCGGAAGGATTCGGCGAGGGTCAAGCCCGAAAGAGCCACGGAACTGCGGGCTCCGGGCGGTTCGTTCATCTGGCCGAAAACCATCGCGACCTGCGACTTCTCCAATTCCTGCCGGTCCACCTTGCTCAGGTCCCAATGCCCTTTCTCCATGCTCTTGAGAAATTCTTCGCCGTACCGGATGACGCCGGACTCGATCATTTCGCGCAGGAGGTCGTTTCCTTCCCGCGTGCGCTCGCCCACACCGGCGAAGACCGAGAAGCCGTTGTGCTTCTTCGCGATGTTGTTGATCAGTTCTTTGATAAGGACGGTCTTGCCGACGCCGGCTCCTCCGAAAAGGCCGATTTTGCCGCCCTTCAGATAGGGTTCCAGCAGATCGACGACCTTGATCCCGGTGTACAGGACTTCCTGGGAGGTGGTCAGTTCTTCGAACTTCGGCGGTTCCCGGTGGATCGGCAGAGCATTCGCCTCGCTGAGGGCCCACAACCCGTCGATCGGGTCGCCGACCACATTCATCACCCGTCCGCGAATCTGCGTGCCGACCGGCATCGTGATCGGGGCTTCGGTGTTGACCGCCCGCATCCCCCGGCAGAGTCCGTCCGTGGAATCCATAGCCACGCAGCGGACCGTATCCTCGCCGATGTGCTGCTGCACTTCGACCACAAGTTTGCGCTCGCCGTCCCGATCGATTGTCAACGCATCGTGAATCCGCGGAAGATCCTGTTTCCCCTCCTTTGGACCCCGATCGAAATGCACATCCACAACAGGTCCGATGACCTGGGAAATAAATCCGATGATTTCTGCCATCTCTGAATACGCTTTAGGGTTTTTCCGTCATCCCTTTTCGCACCGCCAAACCCGTCGTGCGAACCGCTGAAAAATCATGCCAATTTACTTAATATATTCTTAAAACAAAAACCTGCAAGCCATAATTTAACCCATATTCAAGCTATATTCAAACTATATTCAAGCTATCTTCAAGCCATATTCAAGCTATATTCAAACTATTTTCAAGCCGGCACCGCAAACCCGCTCCATTTCCCGCTCCATTTCCCGCTCCATTCCTCCTCCAGGTGGTTATCCGGGCACGGAAACCCGGCAAAGCATGCCCGCGGCTCCGCCCTAGGTGGTTGTCCGGGCACCAAAACCCGGCAAAGCATGCCCGCAGCTCCGCCCCAGGTGGTTGTCCGGGCACCAAAACCCGGCAAAGCGTGCCCGCAACTCCGCCTTGGGTGGTTATCCGGGCACCAAAACCCGGGAAAGCGTGCCCGCAGGTCCGCCTCAGGTGGTTATCCGGGCACGATAACCCGGCAAAACATGCCCGCAGCTCCGCCTTGGGTGGCGACTCCAAAAGCCACGGGACTTCTCTTGAGGGCGGGACATAAAACAAGTCGGAAGCTGCCGACCGACAAGGCCGGGACTTTGCCGCTGGCCTTGGCCAGGCAGGTAAAGTCGTTGAGACGCAAAAGTCGCAGGGTTTCCCAAGGGCAGCGCCCCCTTAAACAGGACTCGTACTTCCACCACCGCAGCCTCACTCTAGCCAGGCGTCCGATAAAAACCCGCCAAGCATTCGATAAACCTCCACCAAACATCCAGTAAAACCCGCCAGACATCCAATAAAGACCCAGCCAGATATCCGATAAGACCCCACCAGGCATCCGGCAAGCCCTCATCAAGCTTTCAATAAACCCCGGTCAAGCATCCAACAAGACCCCGCGAAGCATCCAACAAGACCCCGCCAAGCATCCGATAGGAGAAAAGACCCGTCAAACGTTCAATAAATCCCGCGAAGCGTCCGACAAGACCCCGCCAAGCATCCGACAAATCCCGCCGAGCGTCCACTTGGAGGGAGCAGCACTCAGCCGCCGCAGGTCACAACCTTCGCCTGACCCAAGTGGCCGGCCTAGGCACCCCCTTTGGCCAGAAGGTACATATTCAGAAATAATCCAACAAAAACAGAAAAATTTCGCAAAGAAACATATCCTTTATCGTTATTGCCGTTTCCTATTCATAATATTGCCGAAAACAAAAAGACATCGATCATGACAAAACTAGAAAAACTTCGAATGCAGTACAGAAGATATCCGCTCTGGTACTATCACATGATCCTTGACAGGCTGGAAGGACGCAACCTTCTCAACAATCGGAACGAATGCGTGAATGCGATGAATGCGACAGCCATCGCTCAGCACCGATTCCAGATCGGCATCGTCCAGATGGACTGGATGCGAAATCATGGGCATTTCATCATCTGGGCAACCGGAAGCGGCAGCTGTGATTTCTTTTTCTATCTGAAAGCCCGACTGAACGCCCAACTTATCAAAGACGGATACCCGCCCCTCCCGGATGACTGGTATTTTCTGCTCCGAAGGCTCGACACACTCGAAGATCTCATCAACGCCGTGTCCTATTCCGGTCGCAATGCCTACGATGCGCGGAAAGACATTCTGCCCGGCGGAACCCTGTGGAGCAGCAACTACACATTGTTCAGCGACGTGTCTGAATTGTTTGAATATAAAACCGTCAAGGATTTGGGTCCCAAGAAGATGCGCAAGATCCTCGGTTCGCACGTCCAACTTCCGGGGGAATACAAAGTCTGCAAGATGGGGTATATCCTCCCGGAAAGCTATCTCATGAAAGCCGGGAAGGGTCAAGTGACCAAGGCGCAAAGCCTATATAAAGACACGAAGGACTATACTTTCCGAATGTTCAAAGACTTCGACACCTACAAACGGCTTGCGCTGGATCTGAACGAAGTGTGGTCTCCTTCCGGTGGCGATATCGACACGATCCTGTTCAACGAGCTGAATTTCAAGCAGGGCGTGAAGAGATTATCTGACCTGGACGCCGCTCAGCGATGCGACCTGGCCGTGACCCTCGGAACCCGCTACGGCATCCGGCCGGAGCAGATCGCATCCAAACTCAAATTGTCCCCTTCTGCCGTGGCAAAGTTGCTATATTCCAGCGCAAAGAAAAAATGATGGGAATATGCTAAGTTCGGCCTAAGGTCTGGCAAAGCATTCCGCGCCATTCCGGCTATCTCGGCTATCTTGGCTATCTTGGCAGACCTCGACCGCCCTAGGTGGTTATCCCGGCACCAAAACCCGGCAAAGCGTGCCCACAGCTCCGCCCCAGGTGGTTATCCCGGCACCAAAACCCGGCAAAACGTGCCCGTGGCTCTGCCCTAGGTGGTTATCCCGGCACCAAAACCCGGTAAAGCGTGCCCGCAGCTCCGCCTCAGGTGGTTGTCCGGGCACCAAAACCCGGCAAAGCGTGCCCGCAACT
>JAAYJQ010000010.1 GCA_012522855.1 Bacteroidales bacterium | reverse complement strand
TCTAAAAGCCGAGAGAACACGTATTTTCCTTTATTCATGTGCCATTCTACGATAGTCAGGCAAAGATAAATTCAAATCGTTGCGGTCTCAAAACCTTTGTAACAACCTAACTTTCAATATTTTCAAAAAACTTTTATGATTTTTTAGTGGACACTAGTGTACAAAAATAAAATAACTTTGAACGTTCTTTAAATTGCAGACTACGGTCTAGACACACTTTTTGAAACACTACCATAACAATGTAGGCTCAACAACTCTTAAATATTCAACTCTGTAACCGGTATGTCGCAGAATTTGCAGATATCCTCGTATGCCAAAAGTTCGGATGGTTCAATGATGACATCCGCTAAAATCATGTTTTTCATCAAAGCAGCATAGTTTTCCTTCTGCTCCTCTGTCATGCCCTTCAATATTGATAGGCAAAGAAGCGTACTGAAATCCTTCACTTTGAAGTGGTCCTCTGAACTTAGATTCAACTCTTTCTTGACCTTTTCAAAATAAAGAGTTTCCCTCTCATCGATTTTTTCATCGATGCTTATTATGTCGAGGAGCAATCTAACGATTGCCATTTTTTGATTATACTTGTATTCCATATCTGCCTTATTTTTTTATTCGTTGATATTTATGCCTGGAAGACCCTCAGAACTCTTGTCCAGCGAATACCACAAGGCTCTCCTGACAAATCTCTACAATAGGGGTTATCACCATGATGTGTTGATCTCCCTGTTTCCATATTATTGCAATTCCAGAACTCATTGTATTTTGTGTTGGTCTTGCTGTTCAGCAAGTTGAATTCGTTATTTCCCTGTTTCATCAAGCGCACGAAAGTATCGATTTTATGAGTACGTATATCATCAATGTGCGGGCTGATACATACATAATACTGCTGCACGTTCGGCAAGGATTTTAAAAGATTAGCCAAATGATCTACGGAATAGCCCTCCATGTCAAGTACATTGGAAAACAAATGCACTGTGATTTCGGGCGCAACGAGGTGGATGTCATCCGGAGTCAAATAATCAAATTCTTTGCATATAGTTTGAAGTGGCACATTGGATGCATACCTCTTGCAATGAAGCGCTGCTCTTTTTAACGCTACTTCCGAAGGCTCTATGAGTATGATTTGCTTGATGTTGTCAGTCCCATACTTATCCATAAACACCATTGAGGCAAGTCCTTGACCACAACCCCAGTCAATTAATGATACTGGAGTATCAAATCTTTGAGGAAAAGGAGCGGCAAGTGCCGATTTGACTTTTGCCTGATGCATATTTCCATAGTTTCGCATGTAATCAAACAGACCATTTTCTGTTTGTATCTGTTGTACGCCACGTCCGGAGATGCCATTACCGGAAGCTCTATTAGCAGACAGTCTCTTGATACTGGGAAAATTGCACGGGACTCTTTGAATTTCCCTTGAGTAATCAGTGTCTTCTTCTATAATGAACTCATCGGCAGGAATAGACCTTGCCCTTACAACGGATTCATTAATTATAGCATCTATGATAGCCTGAATCTGATCCTGGGCCTTTATAGCGTCTGATGCATCTACATCATTCAAGCCACGAATGTCATTTAGGAATGGATACTCAGTTCCGCGTATTGATGACTCTATTTTCAGCTTCAATTCATTGGCAAAATCCGAGGATAATTGGTCGAGTGCAGCTGAATAATAATTCAAGAATGTAATGAGACATTTCTTGTTATTATCTTCCTCTGTATCAATAGCTTCTTGAAGAAGAGAGCACACATAAGAGTATTTCTCAATTATATCATCAGCAGTGTGCGGGCGGGGGTAGATGTAACTTACTCCAGCCGATAGACGTTTATTGAGGTGAATTTGTTCACTATGTTCATTAGCGATGCGGACAAGATGCGGAATAGCAGACTGCAAATTCAGCCTTTCAGCGAAATCCAAGCATATCAAGATGAATGCTCTATTCTCTTGATTTTCAAAATCTAGCCTTGATATTATGGAATGCTTGAATAATATCAAATCGCTTATTCCGTCTCTTTCGGCACATAAAGTCTCCCACCCGGAGTTGTATAGTTCATATAGCTCCGGTATACTCTCCGTTATACTGGAAGAGAGGGTTTCAGCGGTATCAATGCTGAGCAGTTTATCTATTACCTCACTCATTCTGATCAAACAGGGAAAAGCATTCACCTTTATCAGTGGAAGATTTGGCAATGTTCTCTATCATAGATGATTGATTCTCAGCAACATCTTTATCAACATCTTCTACAATGTCTTTGCCAGTCATCTTTTTAGTTGATTTGGACGCACCTTTTGTTTTAGAGGAACTTGATTTTGTTTTTATAGTCTTGCCGCTTTTCTTTCCGGCGGGATAGCCATCAACCGTACTTGTTGCCGCAGCTAAAGGCTGATCCTCATCCGGCAAATCATTGCCTTCCTGAACTTTGGATTCAGGGCCATATATAGCGCCTGGCTCATGTAATAATTGGGCTTTTTCTTCGACCTTAGCGTACGGTGAACCGATATTTGATTTTAAAAGGTCAAGCTCCTTAGTTAAAGTATCGTTTTGTTTCTGTAAATCCAAGATAGAGCCATCCTGAAACTCGATCTGTCTCTTCAGCGAATCAATTTCTGCTTGTGCTTTATTATAGTTTGCAGTCCATTTCGCTTCTGTCTCAGCAACTTTGGTTTCAGCAGCATCTTCAATCTCTTCTCGTGTGTCTTCTGCAACTTTATTCCAGATATGCTCAACCAACGATGCAAGGGGCACGTTTATGAAATCAAACGTCTTAATCTCCCCCAAAAATCCAAGAAAGTACTCTTCGGAAAAAACCGACGGTTTTTTTTTACCAATAAAGACAGTGTCAAGAACCATATAATCCGTTTTCTTCTTCGGATGCTGATTCTTTTTAGGGCACCACTCGTCTATGTAAGGGAATCGAGACGAAGTGGTATTCTTATTAAAAACAAATTGATATACGCTTTCAATGGTATAATAATCCAGCTGGCTGTCCAGAAGATATTTAACAGTCTGCCTTTCCGTTTCTTCGGTACCATAGCTATTGCTGAATACAGAGTATCCTCTGTTGTATCCATAATAAAGTGCAATGCCTTCTGCCATGCCATCTTTAAGGTCCTTAAAATTTGTAGAAACCAAACTATCAATCTTTTTCGTGGCCGCTTCACCACCAACACCATAAGATTTAAGTATGGCGAAAGCATACGTCATGCCACTCAACTTGTCGAAATCAATCGCTTTGGAAATAGATCGTTTAATCTCTTGTTTATCGTCAGTTGCAATTTGATCCAAATCTTCTTTTGAAATCGGTTTTTCAAGGTACGGCATGAATTTTTCAAAAGATCCAGTTCTTTCAAATAGCCCGAAGAATTTATCGACAATCTTCCGATTCTGTCTTTCCAAATTATCCTTCACGGTAGAATTAAAGAATGACAACGTGCTGGCATAATTCTCTGAATAATTCATATAAGGTTCCCTGGCGGTTTTCATCAGAGCCAAAGCGCCTAATATCCTATCGAACATTTCAATTTGATCCGAGTAGTCATTAGTGCCTTGTTTGTCATTGCCATTGCTAGCATCGCAGACGACATTTGAGAATCCCTTCACCTCAGCTAAAGAATAGGGGACAAATGCCGCACTTATGTTTATATTCGACAATGTCTGTTCCAGCTGACGCTGTTCCTGAAAATACACTTTCTTTACCCTGGATATAGGCAGGGGAGAAGCAAAAAGGGAAAAACATTTTCCACAAGAGCTAAGTGTTTTTTCCTCATCCTCTGTTAATATAAGTTCGATACAACAATCCGTTTCTTTGGTACCCAACTCAGTAGAAAGGAGCAAAACATTCCGGAATCGATCCTGAATATCCTTAGGTTTATTGTTAAAATACCTTGCCGGTTTGATGCATGCGCAAACAAAATAGTGCGCGAGCGATGTTGAGTTTATTGGAAGATAGTATGCCATGATTTGCGTTTATATTCTTGATATTTCTACCACACCATTCAACGAAGGTAGATTATTGTTGCTGAAAAGGAATAAGTTGCTCCTGGCTCGCGTGCAACCAACATAGAAGTCTTGCCAATCTACATTATAATGACGACCTACTATTGAAGGCATTATATTAAAATCAGGCACAATCACAGTATCAAATTCCAGCCCTTTTGCAGATTTGAATGTTGTAATGTGAACATTCTTTAACAAAGGACAACCTTCTGGAAATCTGTGCCTGTCCTCATAATAGAAAGAGAAATCATCAACATGATCGTTAAGAGCAAAAACATATCTCTGCACACTGTTTTTCCAAGGCAATAAGATTGCAATGTTCTCAGTATCATTCCTGAGATCGTTGATGATCTGAAGTATTGCACTAATTTCATCAGAGGGCGTGTCTTCCCAAGACACCCAACTTCCTATTAATAAAGACGGTTTGTCACCATGCCGATCAATATTGTTGATCATATTGAGAGATATGGCGGCACGAGAAAATGCTTGCCTTGCGAATTGCATAATCTCTTTTGTACAGCGGAAGTTTCTGTCCAGCACGTATGAGACATTATCCGGAAACAATTCTTCAAGTTCGCTCTGCCTTGTTGAATGTTCTGGATAAAGAATCTGAGAGTCATCAGCGCCATAAGATACTGGTGAACAAATCGCTGAGAAATAGTTAGCCTCAAGATCTTGAGCCTCATCAATAATAACTTCAGAAAATCGCCGAGTTTGTGTCAAAATCCTATTTCTTAATGAAGTACCCACATTTTGAGCTGCTTCAGCCTGGTTACCACGACAGCAAGCCTCTAAATAGCGCTTTAAGGTTGTAGTATATGTCAAGAGTAAACTTCTGTTGCCTTGACGGTAATTTGATATATGACGCCACATAGAGACCACAGATTTTCCTGTGCCTGGTCCACCAGACAAAGCAATTTGTTCTGTCTCATTAAGAGCAGCTTGCTGCGCTCTTGTCAAAGCCGTGATGGGCGGAAGGTTGAAATAGTATCCTGGCATATTATCAGTGTTATATTCCTATAATGGTTTCAGAATATGGATTGCTCCAATGTCTTTTTAGGTTATCTATGGCACTCTGTTTACTTGTATTGGCATAGCAATATTCACATTGATGAGCACAAGTATTATACTCGCCAATGTCCTTGCTGGTTATGCACCCACAGAAAGCCCGTTGTCCATTATCCCTATTATTCTTCGTCTTAATTGCAAACCAGCCATTTGGTAAGCTGATGGCGTTTTCTGGTGCTTCAAATAAACTGCTATCTACGATTTGTACCCCAAGGAACTTCATTAAAATAGCATCTTCGTATGCTCTGCGAATAATCAAATCATCATCAATACACTTATTGTGTGCGACATGATACCTCTCTAAATCAATTTTCTCACCGCAGGTTGCAAGCGTGAAGCCCCATTGTTCATTTAACTTGGCTAACTCCTGTGCGAACACGTCCATCTCAGAAAGAGTCCATTCATGATAAGGGATATTACTCTTTTCAAGATTCGCTTTCACGCGTCGGTATGCTGCAATATCCGCATAGCTGAATACCAGTTTTTCAGTATATCCTTTAAGTTGATTTCCAATGTTTTCAACTCTATGAAGGAGATCATCAATATGAATATCGTCGGTAAGAATCATCGGGTCAAAACGCCATATTACAGAATTGAGACCCAAACGGTCGACAAGCATTTTGAACGTGTCAATCCGGAACTGAAGTTTGGGGACACCCCGCTCAAGGCCATTCAGCTCGTAGTCATTTAGCGAGTACTGGATGTATGTGCCAATCTTTCTCCCTTTGAGATAGTCCAAATAGGGAATAAGTGGGCGTGGGTTCTTAGACCAAAAGACGATGAAACGAGTGTTGTGGTATGACACATAACTCTTGACTCCATTGAACGGGTTAATCCAGGCTGAGTAGCCTATCTCCACTCGCTTGAAAAACCAGTCCGCATAAAAGGCAGGAATATCCGTACTTCTACTTGCAGAGACAATTATTGGTGCTTGAGCCGGCACCTTTTCTCTGCTTCCTTCTCGCGTAATCTGTACTTTATCCCAATTCATGGAGTAATCTATTATGCAATGTTCTAACTATCTATTTTGTCGTTCATTAGCCCATACTTGTAATCGGCTGTTGAATATTGCAAATTTACTTATTTTCCTTGTTAATCTATATTTGGTTTACTCCTAATGTTTCGCAAGTATAATAAGACGAAAAAAGCCAGGGAAGATTTTCATATTTAATTGGGAATCACCATATTAGAGTTGACGTACAACAATATAGTCCCTAGTTTATGAACAAAAATACCGAAATTATTTCTGAACTCAAAAGCTTTCAGAGCATAGACGACAATAGCAGAGCGGTGACGGCAATTGTAAACACGATGGAGCGCATACGCATCGATGAGAGGCAGATGGGAGTCGAAAAGAACGCCAACTGCAAGATGACCTGCGCCCAGACGCTCCAGCTTATGATGCTCTTTCCGTTCTTTACCCTTAAGAATGCCGGAAACTACGTCGGCAGCGTCCTAGAGAAGCTCTTCGGATGCAGTACAACATCCTCAGTTACGTCAAACGCTTTGAGCCTTATGAGATCATCGGCGGCCTCTTCCGTGATGTGTCCAGGCAGTCTATCCAACTGACCGTTACCGAAAGGATATGCGATATCATCATGTCTGTCGTCAATACAATCTCGGAAATCCTCTCTACAGACTCCGTCGAGTCGCTCCGAGGCATTATCAATCAAAACCGTGAAATCATTGCAGTGAAACGGGCCTTCGACAAGATGTAACTCGCCGACTAAATCACTTGCGAAACTTTAATATTTTTATTTAAAATAATTCGATAAAACTTTTATCTGCTTGTGTAAGACAGCACCTTCCAGAAACTCCCCGGAAGATAGATGTTCGGCAGGCTATATGCCAGCGCGAAGAGCGGGGCGATCTCCTCGTCGCGGAAGCCGGCGATGCCGCAGCCGATGCGGGTGACAAAGAATGTGAGTTCAGGATGTGAATCTGCGAAACGAATGAATTCGTCGACGTAAGGCTTGATGGTATCAACCCCGCCCTGCATCGTCGGGATGGCGTAACTCTGACCCTGGACGCCAACGCCCTGGCCATAAACGGCCCCGAACTTCTCCACGGCCACCCGTGCCGCTCCTCCGTCGTGACGCCCCGCCAGGTTGCTGCCGAACACGAAGATCTCTCCGTCCTGAAGTTCGTCGATATATTCCGGCGTCACCCGCCTCGTCGAGCCCTTCTTCGAGAAGAAGTCCTCTTCATAATCTATCCACTCGCCTGTAGCCTTGCTCCTGCGGACCTTCTTGTAGTACTCGCGATTGCTGGAGCGCATCTTGTCCCACATCATCGCGGATCCTGATCCGGACGCCTCGAAGTCCATCGCGCTTTTGATGCCGAAGTCCTTTGCGACCTCCTCGGAATCCTGGTTCGCGCCGATGTAGGTGAATACCCAGCCCTGCGCGCTGAGCGCGTCCACCAACTCCTTGATCATCGCGGCGGTATATTGAGACGAACTGTTCTCAAGCCCGTCGGTGATGACCGTGACGAGGACGTGGTCACCCTCCTTCACCAATTTCTTGAGTTCTGTAATTGAATATCCCATCGCATCGAACAGCGGCGTGCAGCCATTAGGCTGGTACTGTTTCATCGTCAGGTCAGCAACGTTGTCGATCTTTTCGCAATCGATGATCGTGCGGACGTCCGGCCTTCTCGCTCCGGAATTAAAGGTCACGAAGCACAGCATCTGATGGTCGTCCGGATTCTCTTGCTGCGCGGCGCGGATGGTCTGGATGGTCTCGTTGGCTCCTGTCAGCGCCTGGAGTCGGATGCTGTCCATCGACCCGCTCTCATCCAGAATGATGAGATTATAGATCCTGGTCTCCCCTTTCTCGCGGGGGTATCTATCCGTCAGCGAATATGCAGGCTTCGGCTGCCCGGCTGTTTTCCGTTCATTTTCTTTCTCGTCTTTCTTTGAGAATCCAAGGTGTTTCATGATGTTCATAATTGATTGTTGTTTATGCGTAAAACTTACGCAAATATAATGCTATTTTTTCAATTATGCAAATTTTTTGCGTAAATATGACACAATGGCGATTATTTTCTGGCAGAATGACAGTTTTATGACAAAGAATCGTGACTGCCTACGACATCACATTACATAATCCCAAGCGGATGTGGGATTTTCCTTTGGGGCGAATTCCGGCAAATCTTCAGGTTCATCAAAATCTGTCGCTTCAATGGAATATTCCCTTAAAGGACAAACTCTGAATTCAGTATTCGGATAAGCACCATTTGATTTGGCGTTGTCTACTTCCTTCTGAAGAACATCATAATTAGTTTGATGATTTTTCAAGAACATTCTCGTAAATACATCTTGATAAATTTTATTTTCATCAGTAGTCTTTACTCCGAACAATACTTTGAAATTGTTTTTCGGTTGATATTGTACAACTTTATTAAGATGTTCAAAATTGCCCTTGAAGTATTCCGGAATATCATCAAGTCTACACAAAGCCATTTTGGGATTGTCAATGATGCCTACAATTTTCCTGTTTTCCCATCTTTCTACAGTAGGAATGTTCAAATAGGCTCTAAGTAAGTCAGTGAGTTCTGCTTCACCATCATATGCCGGTCTATAATCCTCGTCAATTCTTGCAGGACCATCAGCATACGTGGGGATTTTCTTTGCTTTCAGTTCTTCCTTTGTCGCCCAGGCAGTTCTTCCATACTTGTCAATAATTTGAACTTTGCCGCTGTTTGAACCAACTCTTGGCTGATTCCTTAAGAATATGCTGATTTTTGAAATAAAATCAATAGGTTCGCCTTTCTTGTTGGTGCACTTTTCAGGGTCTGCTTTAACAATAAAATCAAGCCTTACTGTCTGTATTCCATCCTCAGTCTTACCCAAATAATTAGGCTCCGCTTCTAACTTTCTTCCATAAATCTTTTCAAGTTTTTCCTTCGACGGACTTACCGCCAAGATATTTACTGGAGCAACTCCTATATATCTCTTTACTTCAATCCCTTCGGTGGATTCACTTCCTTGGGCAATTACAAATGAGAGTCCTGGTTTTCTGTTGTCTGTTTTCATACGCTTTTATATTTTATTAATCGGTAATTTTTCTACTTCTTCTTCGCTTATAGGATTTAATTCTATCCCATCTCCAGTGCCGGGAACTTCTTTTCCGCTTAAAATCTGAAGAGAAGTATATCCGCCTGTAAGTTGTCTGACAGGCTCTTCCCAGGCATCGATAGTTTTTTTGAGCACTTCTTTTTCTTCTTCAAGAGAAGCAATCTGCTCGTCAATTTTACGCAGTCTTCTCCGGAACTGTCTTACACTTGCACCAGTCCTCTTGACTGCCGCTAATTCAAATCTTGATAATTTAACCATAATGATAATTTTTAAATAGATAACAGGATTCGTGTTGATGAAAGGTTCTACGAGTTTCGCTCCAGATAGATATTGATCTTGTTCGGGTACCGTCCCAGCACGAACAGGGTCACGGGGCAGAGCCAGCATTGCTCCACGGGCGCGCCAATGATCTTGTAAGTGGCGCCGTAACCCTTTTCGGTCCTGCGCAGGCAGATGTCGGGGGCCCGGCCGTCGAGGCGATTGTCTTTGACTGTTACACGCACCTCGCAATGCCCCGGTGAGCGCTGCACTTCGGATACGTACTCGCAGAGCAGGTCCGCTCCGGCGACCATCATCAAGTTGTGGTGTGCGAACGGCCAGCAGGGCAGGTCGATGTACCAGCAGCCATTGGATTCTTTGTTGAATTTCAGATTGAATACTCTCATGCTTATGGGTTTTTTAATTCATTAAATGTGGTTTGTTTTCAGATTGTCCATTCTAGTGGTTTCTATCGATGCAAAGATCGGTACAGGGCACGAAGTGTATTTTCGCGGGAAGATCTGTTTCGAGAGCACCGAGGGAATCATCGGTGGACCGACTTGGTCAGGTCGGACATATTATACGGAAAGAACGGAAAAATGTTTCAAACGGCCTTACAGACACGTATATGGGGATATCTGGTTCTTTTTTGATGCAACGGGAGGATGGAATCACTAAACCATTTTCTGAACCCCCGAAAAACAATAAAGACCCAGACAATGGTCAATCCGCCGAAATGTTATAATTACTGTCCACTTCAGCGCTCTTCTCTGCATTGCGAACAAGATGTAAATTTCGAACAACAACTACGCCATCCTTGCTAACACTCAATAGCTTGTCATCGTTCAATGAAAAGGAAACCGAGGCGACCGAATTCGCACGATCGGCTACTCCCTCCATTTGATCACCATGATCTTTGAAATGGGCGATTTCCTCAACTGGGTTTGCAGACTCATGAATATAGACATCGCAGGAAGGAACATGACCTCCTTCTATGAAGCCTTTCGAACGGACATAGCCCTGACAAGATAGGGCAAAATAACGTCCCGAGGGGCTGAATGTCAAGAAACTCTTGTCTGGAATTATTATAACCTCATTCTGACTCCCGTGCGAAATAAAATAGACATGTGGATTACTTGTGTACATGGCAGAGTCTCCGTATTTGTTGAAAAGACCCAGCCAGACGGCATACGTGTTCTCCTCTCGAAAGACTTCCGTCAACCTGTCCATGTCGTAAATCATGGCGAGTCCGATTATCTGCTTATGCGTTTTGAAGCTGTATGTTTCATCCGGATATCGCCCGACGAGATAGACGTATCGGCCGTCAAATGAAAAACTCACATAATTCAGGAACCATAACGGCCGACCGATCAGGATATGGATCGGTTGACCGTATCTGAAGACCGTCACATACTCTCTTCGTCCCACAACATATTTGTCTACAAAATGAGACTCGTATCTCAGACGGTCCTCATCAATATCGCTTTCACCATATTCCCGATGCGCAAGCGCGCGTATTGCAGCTTCGTGCGCTCTGAAATACGAGCAGACGTTGTCACTGGCTTCGGGAGAGAGGCGATACTCTTTGATCGCAAGTTTATAGTCTTCGCTGGTCAATATTCTATTGTTCAGCGGATCGAAGTACTCAATATCGCCTTGAGTGGTTTCAGCATAGATGTTGCCGTCCGGACTGGAAAAGCGATACCGGGACAAATTTGCGCCTTGGCAGGGTTGCAAAGTTATCGGGTCGATCAATACCGGCTTGCGGGCGGAGTCAAAATCGAGCATGGGCCGATATCCCGTAGATAAGTAGTTAGTAAAGCGTTCCGAAGAAAATTCTGTTTCTACCCCCTCAATGAGATCCATCAGGATTTGCTTCCCGTTCTTGTTCAGCAACATATGGCGACTGTCAACGCTTAATATAGCATTCGAACAGTGGTCTTGATCAAAGTTTTGCAGGATATCGACGACTTTGTCGGCAAATGCAGTATCTGAACCTTCATCAGCGGTCTCTGCATAATTGATTTTACCGTTTTGCATGAACAGTCCGCACTTGCCTGATTCAGAAAGGCATATCAAATCTTGGATTTTATGATTAAGCCGGACATCCAAACCATTGCATGCTACGATTCTGTCTCCGATTTCTCCATGTTCAACAGGCACATAACGACTTGTGCAACTTAAGGATGCCTGCGAAGCATTAGGCAGTCGGTATTCCACTGAGTGGCATGGGTTGATTAATATACTGTTTCTCTTATCGTACACAAAGCCCGTACATCCAAATAATTCAGTTTCCAGATCCGAAGAGAAAACAGCACTTCCTGCTTTGCAATAGATACGCACCGCATTGTCCTGTCGGCTCACTACGATTGAATCACTTACTTTGGATCTGAGCAAACTTCCATCTTCAAGACGAACAAGCCCATCCTTTGTAAAAACAAAACAACCTTGATTCCAACAGTTAATGAATACCAACCCATTACAATCAATAATATTTGCATTATTATCGACCATATAGGTTGTATTCGATTCGCTGTCCCGGAAATGATAAATCGGATATGATCGCCTCTTGCCCTCTGTTCTAACGTAATGCCACTCGGACAGAACACTTAAATAACGATCCCCGGCTTCATAGACATCCATAGACAAACGGACAAGATGCTTAAGTTCTTCGAACCTTTCAAATAAATTCAACTCTTCAGAATCATAAGTATTACTTCCTTGCAGTGAAGAGATTGGAGCGATTCCATCATAAACAAAGTGCGATTGTTTGCTACGTAGATCATAAACCAACACTTTCCGATAATATAGCATTACAGCTGAATGCTTTCCAAACAAGGTAACCTTTTGAGAACTTCTCAAATATGAATTATTATCGCTCATTTTCGTTCCAAAATTCTGTTCAGAAAGGGAGAACGAAGTAATTCTGTCTTCAGAAGTGATATAGCTATAAATACATTCCATTTCGTCGTCGATAATCGTATCACGATTCTCTATTTCTACCTTTTCATGTGATTTGAGGTTGAAAATCGACATTCCAGTCTCTGTCTTGAATACCACAGCAACTTTGTTTCTAAACAACACCTCTGAATTGTCATGTTCTGCTGCAAAGCGGAAGTCCGAGGTGCAGAGAATAGAATAACTAGAATTGGTTCTAAACAATAAGTGCGTCTCGTTCAGGCAGATAACCTCGTCCGGCGTTATCCCGAATTCCACGAAGGTCTCTTGGGTGACTCTATGATAGAAAAATGTCCGGTCCCGTTTTACAATTACAGCATAGGGCGACTCATCGAAAATATAACCTCGTTTCAGCCGGCTACCTCCTACCTTGATTGCGTCTTCCACAACAATGGTCTTCTCGACATAGCTCCCGTTAACTATGGATTGGAAACGATGTTCGCCAGCAGCGAGTCTGACTGATTTCGGTTGACCATGCGTGACCGAATATTCAACTCCTGTGGTTGAATCAAGCACAACTATCGTTTCACCGCTAGAGTTCGTGATAACAACATCTGAATTCAAATAAGCTCTTTGTGGATGGATTTGGAATAACATCGTATTATTCATTGCTTAAAATGGTGGACAGTTCGGAAACAGCTCGGATTACTTTGTCAAACGGCTGTTTTTCTAGAAAGAGTGAGAATTTGAACTTGTAATAGTCCGGCGATTGCCGGATTGCTGTATAGGTGCCATTCGTATCTTTGTTTGCAACGGCTGCTTTCCAATCGATATCTCCATCTTCCGCAATCCGCAATCCTTGCGAGAGAAGACCTTGTTGATAGGCCTCGATGTCAACGATGTTCGCATCCGTCCCTCTGTGGCTTTGGTGATTTCTGGCTTTCCGGATGTTCTCAACCGTATTCTTCAATTTCGGGGTAATTTTTTGTTCTGAAACTAGGGTGCTCAACTTTGCGAAAAAAGGGATAGCATCGACAGAGGACCAGTTACTGGTTTCCAGTTTTGGGTTTGCGCCTTGAATGCGTTCCTTCAGTTCTTCGATGTCGACGCACGTTCTATCAAAATAATAGTTGAGCATCAACTCCATCTGTAGCAAAGCGTAGCGGCAGACTTCGAAAAAATCGACCCGGTGCGAACGGGTCCCGAACCGGTATCGCAACATTTCACGGTTGTCGGAAATCAACTGGTTCCGGAGCGTCTCGTCTTCCACGAAAGAATAGTTCGCAGTAGAGTCCCAGGTGTCCAAAGCATAATCCAATCCAAGATATTTTTCGATCCGCATGATATCTTTGGGGTCTGAATGAAAAGAAGGGGCATACTTTGCTACAAGTTTGTCAATAAACCATTGGTTGCCCGGATCCAGAGCGATACTATCGATGAAGTCCAGTAACTTATTCAATTTATTTTTATCAAGTGACATAATATTACAAAACGCTTAAATCAAAATTCGAGTCAATCAACTTGTTCAGGATGTCTTTTGCAGCTGATTCTGCACTGTGAAACACTTCATCAGCCCCCAGAATTTCCAAAACGGTAACAGAGGAGCGCACCCGACCCGGTCTGTGAATGAGCCAGAAGTGATAGTCTGGATCATCTGCACGGTGGCAGAGGGAAATGATACACTGCTTCCGGAACTTGTCCATTTCTTCTTCGGATCCGGAATCGAGCACCTTCTCCAACCGTGTTTTGCAATACTTGCTCAGATAGATCGATCGAATGATTCCGTGTAAAGAGAAGACAGCCTGTGGCTGGGCGTTTGAAGGCCGGCTCGTCGAAGACTCGGTTCCGCTACTCAAAAATTCCACCTTGGTTCCGATGGCTTGCTCGAATTCTTCGATCCGATAGGATGCTTCGTATTTGACATCATTCCCGGGAAAAGTCTCTCTTTCTGAAAGCCCATTGAACTTTCGCTGCAACCGACGCCAAACCGGATCATCTTCGCCCTTGACCATCCGCATGTACATCAATCGTCCGCGCAGGACACGTTCCATAGAGGGCACCTGCTTCTTGAGATTATGTTTTGCTGTATAGTGTCTTAGAAAACTTGAGACCGCCTCCTTTCTCCCATACCGTTCCCAAATGTAAAGCAGGCTGTCCAAGCCCCGGACATATTCGCGGGTCACATTGACCTTATCACTGACGACAAGTCCGGTCACTTCCTGTCTTGCCCCTTTCTTTTGAACCCGCGTCTTCGACTCGTTGATCGTGAAATGCTGCTCTCCGATAATACGCTTCAATTCCGTCAAGAAGGGTCCGCCTTCCTGATACACATCATGGTCGCTGCTGAAGGTGATATCATCGGCATAACGGGAGTAGTGCACGTGAAACCGCTTCGCCAGTCCGGTCAGGCGACGATCCAGTTTTTGACAAATGATATTCGTCAAGACCGGAGAGGTGGGAGCCCCTTGCGGAAGCGCGTTACGAATCTCCCCGTTGATCAAAATTTCGCTACAGCAGAGCCCCGCAAGGGCGTTGGCGATTGTTTTGTTGAAAGAAAAAGGAGGGAGCTGCAACGTCGCCCACACCCGTGCTTGTGTAATGCTCGGGAAAAAGTCCTGAAGATCCGTGTTGAAAACATAGTCCCTCCCGACATGCATTTTCGCATTATCTACCACCGACCTACCCGGCACGAAACCTACTGTGCAGGAGGGAGCTTCGTAAACCGCCTGGAAAATCCGGTTCGTGTAGGTCAAAAGCGACAGCAGCAAGCGACCGGGAGCAGATATCGTTCTGAAACCGCCGGATTTCTTCGGAATCGTAAAGACCTTATAAGAACAGGTGTTCCTATGAGGATGACAGAAATGGTTGAGTTGCCGGATGGTGAACGGGTGCGCCTTCTCGCCCAGCTCATCCACCTTGATCCTGTTGAGCAAGATCAGCAAGTCGTATCGCGTTTCCAGTTTCGCGGTTGCTGCAATTATTTCTTGTCTATTCATTTCAGGCAATAATCGGATCTTCTCTTAAAAAACGATCCTTGACACACCGGCGCTGTTTTCCTTGTGTACGGAATGACGAAGTCTTTCCGCCAATCCTTTTAGAAAATAATACAACAGTTCCATTTTTCTCAATTGCGAAGCAATATGACGTGACGCAGTCACCGAGTAACGAATGGACCTTTGAACGCCTGGTCGCCCAGGCAAGTCAGTCAAACATGACGGACGGGAATCAAAAGCATAGGCCGATGTGTCAAAGATCGATTATTCTGAACGAATCCTTTTCGGTTTCAACGCTGCAAAGATATTTCATTTCTGCGAAACCTTTTTTCGCGCATCCTCGGCTTCCGGATAGCGTTTCTGCATCCCTTGCATCTTCTCCAGAATCCGGTTTCTGACACTTTCCGGGCGGACGACCACAAGTCCGTCGGCAAAGCTGAACAACAAGGTAATCAGTTCCGGGTTCACCTTCACTTTGAGGCATAGAAATGTCCAATCCGCAGGAACATCTGCATATTCCGCATGCAAATGCTCCTGCTCGTCTTCGGGCGGACAAATCTGGCTGCCGTGAAGAGGTTTCGTAGCGATATAAGGATAGACTGCGGGACAGACAGCGAATATGATTTCTTCCAGCGGTTTGCCTTCGTGGTTGGTAACTCCGATAACTTCTCCAGAATAGTCATCCAGATCCACCGGACATTCCTTGAATGGTTCCGAGACCGCGACCTCATATGCGCGGATCCTTTCAAGCGGAAGGAAGTACAAGCGGTGTCTGTCAGCAGCCAAGCAGACCAGGAACCAGCGATTGTTGAATTCCTTGAGCCGGTAAGGAGAAACCAGAAAGGTCTTCGGCGTCTCGGCATCGAACTTCTGATAAGTCAGTCGTAGCGCCTGCTTGTGTGCGATGGCGGAAAAGAGGGTCGCAAAAATGTTTGAATCGATGACGTAGTGGGGATTGTTGCTGAACTCGATGATCTTGCGTTGGACTGGCATTTCCCCCGCGCCTCGTTCAAAAGCGGTCCTTTCCCCGTGCTCGAGCTTTTCCTTCAATTGTTCCAGCCACTCGAAATTCGGCAGCCCCTTAAACTGGCCGACCGTGTCCAATACCGATTTCAAAAGCACGCGTTCATCTTCGGTGAGTTCTTTCGTGAATATGGAAAAGGCGGGGTCCTCATACCGAATGTAGTTCTCTACACGATTGTCATCGTACTCGACCCCAAATATTTCCGTCAAGGCGAGAAGGTCATATTCAATCGTGCGTTTCGTCACGGTGGAATAGCCATCGGAGGCAAGCTTGGCATTGACTTTTGCCATAAGTTCTGCTCTGCTGTACAGGTGATGCCTGTCTGACAGCAGTTCGTCGAGGTGTTTGTAGCGGATTACCGCATTTTTGTTCGCAGGCATGGGAAGGGATCTATTGCAATTTCGGTTTGCGTTTGTAAATTTCGCAAGTATTTTCATTATCTCCAAACACTGCGAAAATACCCTTCGCTATGAGATTGTTATCTTTGTAACGAAGTAAGGAATCCCGGCAGATTTACTATGAAATATTTTGTTTCACAAATATTAGTCATTATCTCCTTCGCCGTTTATACGACACAAAATCAGCCGAAGGTCTATGACTTCAACGTCAAACTGATTTACAACCAGACTGTCAACGGCTATTCCGTGACCGCTGAGTGGAAAGGCTATGGGGACGGGGAATGGGGACCTGCCACGATCCGGTTCTCCGGCAAGAAGGGATCATTCGAGATTTTCAAGGAACGGTTCAGCGACCCGTCGATCTACCGGAACGGAAAAATGAAAAGCAGGGGTACGATGCATGTAGATTATGTCCCGAAGCTTCAGGAAGAAATCTTATCTGAAATGTCGCCATTTTTTTTCATCGACATCGACTTCGACGGGACGGATGAGCTCATCTTCACCAATTATCTGAACGGACAAAGAGGTTATAACAGCTACGATGTCTACGAGATAAAGAACGGATCTGCTGTCCTGATGACAGGAAGACCCTACAAAGAACTGGACAACAGCCCATTCTTTTCCTACGACAAGCAGAAGAAACAACTCACTACCGGTGCCCACGGGAGTGTGTTCGATTCATACAAGCTGACATGGAGAAGAGTCGACGGGAGACTGATCCAAGTGGATTCGACGCAATTCGGAAAAGAAGCTCGCTGAGCATGGAGCAAGTGTAAAGCATCGAATTTTCTTTCCCTCATCCCCGCCGCCTACAACCGCGTCCTTGCGAAGCACGGCCACGGGGTCATGCCCTGTAGAGGCCTGCAGGCACGATCGCCGTGGCAAGATGGGCATTTAAAAGGGATATTTGCCACGGGAATATGCCCTGCAACTATCTGCAGGCGGGGTTGGTGTGGCCGTGGTTTGTAGAAATCCTCCGGAACGTTCCAAGCCGGGAGTTCGCGGAAGTTGCGCCTGCGATGCGAACATGCTCGCGAGCTTGGAGGCACAAGCGGCAAACAACAAAAAATCAGGACGGCTTGGGGGCTGTCCTGATTTTGAGAGCGGAAAACGAGACTCGAACTCGCGACCCCGACCTTGGCAAGGTCGTGCTCTACCAACTGAGCTATTTCCGCAGGTCCCGGTTGGAATCACCATGATCCCGATAGGGACTACAAAGATAGAGTTTAATTCTTTTTTTACAAATTTTTTGGAAGAATAGTTCTTATTCCTCCTCTTCCGACAGGCTGTTGATCGGCGGCGCTGCCGCCACGACGGCATTATAACCCCGGAGCGTGTTGACGGTAGGATAGCCCAGAGCAACCCAAGACTGGAGCCCCCCTTGAAGATAGATCACGCGGAAACCCGCCCTCGCCAAAGTTTCCGCAGCCCTGGAACTTTGGTTCCCGGCACGGCAATACACGGCCACCCGCCTAGCGGGATCCAACTGACGCTTGACCAGATTGACAAAGTTGATCCTCTGGAAAGTGATGTTCAGGCATCCGTTCGCCCCGACAATATGGTCGAAGCGATATTCCCGGGCCGTACGAACGTCGAGCAGCTGCACCCTTTCCCGGCCGATGAGTTTCGCGAAACGCTTCGGGCCCATGATCCGGTAGGTCCTTCTCATGCGCAGTTTCATATTGTCGGACACGTATTCGGTCCGGCGGTCGGCGGACTTGGCAGCCGTCCCGGGCAGAGCGCATCCGCCGGCCGCGAACAGAACCACCGTCAAGCTCAGTAATAAGACAACAACCTTTTTCATGTGCTAAACTTCTATGGATGTTTCAAATTCGGAAAGGAAACGGAGGTCGTTCTCGAAATAGTGCCGGAGGTCGTTTACCTGCCATTTCAACATGGCGATGCGCTCCAGCCCCATGCCGAAGGCGAAGCCGCTGTATTTCTTCGAGTCGATCCCGGAAGCCTCGAGCACGTTCGGATCCACCATGCCGCAACCCAATATTTCAAGCCAGCCGGTCCCTTTGCAGACGTTGCAACCTTTGCCTTTGCAGATGTTGCAGTTCACATCGACCTCTGAAGAAGGCTCCGTGAACGGGAAGAAGGAAGGACGCATCCGGATCGCCGCGTCCGGGCCGAACATCTCGCGGGCGAACAACAGAATCGCCTGCTTGAGATCGGCAAAGGTCACGTGCTCGTCGATGTAAAGTCCCTCCACCTGGTGGAAAATACAGTGGGCGCGCGCCGAGATCGCCTCGTTGCGGAACACACGGCCCGGGCAGATGACCCGGATGGGAAGTTTCATGCTTTCCATGACCCGTACCTGCACTGAAGAGGTATGGGTCCGCAACAGGAGGGGATTCGGATGGCCTGTGGAGACGAAGAAGGTGTCCTGCATGTCGCGGGCAGGATGGTTCAAGGGGAAGTTCAAGGCCCCGAAAACGTGGTAGTCATCCTCGATCTCGGGCCCTTCCGCGACATCGTAGCCGAATTTCCGGAACAGGTCCACCACTTCCTGTCGGACGATGGAAACCGGATGTCTGGAACCCAGCTCGAAGGGTGTTCCGGGCATTGAAAGATCCTCTTTCGGTCCGGCGGATTCCGTTTCAGACCCGATAGAAGACTTCAGTTCTTCAATCTTGGCCGCAGCGGCTTGCTTGAGTTCGTTCAAAGCACGACCGAACTCCTTCTTGCGTTCGGAAGGATATTCCCGGAATTCTTCAAACAGTCTGGTGATTTCTCCCTTCTTGCCGAGCAGGCGCACACGCGCTTCCTCGACCTCTTTTGCCGTTTTGCACTTCAGGTCCGAAACCTGGGCGAGCAATTGCGCTATTTTTTCTTTCATACGTTCAAATTGACGAAACGGCGGCAAATTTAATCATTTTCTCTCAGTTTGGCAGCAGCCTTGGCCATCTTCTCCTTCCGTCTCTCGCGGGCCTTCCGATCCCGTTCCGCCCCTTGTTTCAAATATTTGGCCCACTGGTCGTCGTTCAGGAACTTGCGGAAAGCTTGGTACATCTGTTCAGCCCACTTGTCCTGTGCCTGGGTATAGAGATCGAGGTTGCTGACCTTGGAGTCGCGCAGCCCCTTCAACTCGTCCTGCAGCGCGTTATAGTCGTGGTGCAGCACCGAATCCGTGTAGAAAACCTGCCAGTCTTCGAGATTAAGCGTCGTTTCGTACCGATCGACTTCTTTCAGGATGAATTCCTCCAGTTGTTTCGCCTGCTCTTCCTCTGTCGGAGGATTTTGCTGAGCGGCGGCCGTGACGCAAAAGCCCGAAAGAAGGAATACGGACAGGATTATCCGGGAACGGTTTTCAAAACCAATAAATATTTTCATATCTTTACGCATAGAAAACAAATTTACTGAATATTAAGAAAAGCGCAAAATGAGAAGATTATCAATCCGCTGCTGCATCCTGCTCTTGATTACGATACTTTCAGCACATTTGAACAGCAAAGCTTGTACCAACATCCTCATCACTCCGGGGGCAAGCGCGGACGGATCCAGCCTGGTATCCTATTCGGCGGACTCACACTGGCTTTTCGGCGACCTCTATTTCCAGCCCGCCGCCCGTTGGGCGCCGGGCACGCGGTTGTCCATCCGCGAATGGGATTCGAACCGCTATCTGGGTGAAATCGCCCAGGCGCCTCGCACCTACAAGACGGTCGGAAATATGAACGAACACCAGCTGATCATCGGGGAGACCACCTGGGGAGGACGCAGGGAATTGTCGGACTCGACCGGCATCATGGACTACGGAACCCTGATCTATGTGGCCCTCCAAAGAGCCAAGACGGCCCGCGAAGCCATCCAGGTCATCGTGGACCTCGCCAATGAACATGGCTACTGCTCCGGGGGAGAGTCCTTCTCGATCGCGGATAAAAACGAAGTGTGGGTCATGGAACTCATCGGCAAGGGGGCTGAAAAGGGCATCGTCTGGGTCGCCCGCCGGATTCCCGACGGATTCATCTGCGCCCATGCCAATCAAGCGCGGATCCAGACCTTCCCGCTGAACGATCCGGAAAACTGCCTGTATGCCGCGGATGTCATCTCGTTCGCGCGGAAGAAGGGCTACTTCAGCGGCGAAGACCGGGACTTCGACTTTGCGGAAGCCTATGGTCCCTACGATTTCGGCACGGTCCGGGGCTGTGACGCCCGGGTCTGGAGCGCCTTCAACCGACTCTCCGGCGGGGAATTCACCTACGAAGACGAATCCGGAAAGTTAATCACCCGGCCTGCGAAAGACTTCCTGCTCTACGCGATGGGCTATGACCTGCAGCACGGACGGCTGCCGCTGTTCATCCGGCCTGCCGGCAAAATCAGCGTCAAAGATGTGGCTGACGCTATGCGGGACCACTACGAAGGGACCCCGATGGACATGACGCTGGACATCGGCGCGGGCGGAAACGCCCTGCCGTATCGCTGGAGGCCTATGGATTGGGAATATGACGGGGAGACCTATGCCAACGAGCGGGCCATCGCCACGCAGCAAACGGGATTCTGGTTTGTCGGACAGGCGAGGAAGAGCCTGCCGGATCTCATCGGGGGCATCCTCTGGTTCGGTACCGACGATGCCGCAACCTCCTACCTGACCCCGATCTACACCAACACCGACGAAATTCCCGAATGCTTCAAGGTGGGAAATGGGGATCTTCTGACCTATTCTCCGACCGCCTCCTTCTGGGTCAACAACCGGGTTTCGAACGCCTGCTACAAAGCCTACAACCTGATGGCCCCGACTGTGGTCGCGGAGATCGACCGGTTCGAGAACGAGCAAATGACCGTCAAAGTGGCGGAAATGGATGCCAAAGCCCTCGCTGCTTACCACTCGATCCTTCCGAAAGCCGAAAAGAAAGGGCTGGAAAGCAAGGACTGGTTCGCTCCCGTCCGCAAGATGCTCACGGACTATTCCGTCAACACGGCCCAAACCCAATTCCACAACTGGGTGAAGTTGGAAGAACTCTTGCTCGTGAAATTCATCGACGGCAACGTGAAAGCCCAGAACGAAGACGGCACGTTCAAGCACAGCCCGCATTCGGCAGGGATTCCGGCCGGACTCACGCAGCCCGGATACACCGAACACTGGAAAAAAGTCGTCGCGGGAGATCGCGGCGCGATCATCAAGGTTCCCAGATAAATGCACCGAATCGTTTCCTCCCTGGCGGCTTGCCTGCTGTGCGGCTTGACATTCGCGCAGAGCTACCGGATCGCCGGAACCATCCTGAACAAGAAGGATGACTCTCCGGTGGCGTTCGCAACGGTCGTGCTTGCCAACACCGAACAATGGGCGGTGGCGGATGAAAACGGAAAATTCGAAATCAAGAACATTCCTCGCGGGAAAAACACGATCAGTGTGTCGTGCCTCTGCTTCGTGACGGACACCAGGGACATCCTGGTCGAACGGGACATCCCCAACTATACGATCCGGCTCTCCGAAGACAATCTTTCCCTGCAGGGAGTCGTCGTGACCGCCAAGGAAAACGAAAACAGCGCGACCACCTCCCGCACGATCGACCGGAACACGCTGAATCATGTCCAGATGGTGGGAATATCCGACATCGCGGGGTTGCTGCCCGGAGGGGTTACGACCAATCCTTCCCTCACATCGACGCAGCGGTTCAACCTCCGCGCGGAGGGTCTGACCGAGGCGGGAAACGCCTCCTTCGGTACAGCCGTCGAAGTGGACGGGGCGCGCCTGTCCAACAACGCGAGTTTCTCGGAAACCCGGGGCGTCGCCACGAACAACATCGCTTCCAGCAATGTAGAATCCGTCGAAGTCATCTCCGGCGTCCCTTCCGTTGAATATGGCGACGTAGGTGCCGGCATCGTGAAAGTCAACACCAAAAAGGGAAAGACACCCTACGTGGTGACGTTCACCACCAATCCGAACATCAAACAAGTGTCCCTGAGCAAGGGATTGACGCTGGGTCAGACCCGGAAAGACCGGTCCCGGGGCGTCCTGAACCTGAGCGCGGAGTACACGAATTCTTTCACCGACCGGCGTTCCCCGTACACCTCCTATGTGCGCCGGCAACTTTCGCTGACCTATTCCAACCTGCTCAATTCCGGATTGTTCTCAACAACGCCGCTGCGCTTCAGTCTGGGGGCTTCGGGCAATCTCGGCGGGTGGAACTCCGAATCGGATCCGGATCTGTTCCTGGGCACCTACGAAAACCGGAAGGACAACAGTTTCCGGGGAAACGCGGATTTCAACTGGCTGCTCAGCAAGCCTTGGATCACAAGCCTGGAGTTCAAGGGATCGATCGTGTACGGAGACCGGCTCTCGAAAACACGGAGTCACTATTCCAGCGCGGCGGGCGTCGTGTCCCTGCACGGAAAGGAGGAGGGCTATTTCGTCGCGGAGGATTACCGTTCGGACACCCAGCCCGCCATCATGATCCCCCGCGGCTACTGGTACAACATCATGTACCTGGACGACAAGCCCCTTACGTACAAGCTGACCCTGAAGTCCAACTGGGCGCGCAAGTTCGGGGCGGTCAACAACAAGCTGAAACTGGGCACCGACTGGACCGGGGACGGGAATTTCGGACGGGGTGAATATTCCGAAGATCTAGCAACCGCCCCGACCTACCGGACCTATGACTACAGCGAGGTTCCGTTCATGAACAACCTGGCGATCTTCGCAGAGGACAACATCAGCATCCCCATCGGAAGGCTGTCCCATCTCAACTTGATCGCCGGACTCCGCGGAGAGAGTACCTTCATCAAAGGATCCGCCTACGGAACAACTTCGAGCTTCTCGCCTCGATTCAATGCGAAATGGTCCGCGTTGGAAGAAGCAAGCCGGAGAAACCATTTCCTGAAATCCCTTTCCCTGCGCGCTAGTTGGGGAATCGCCGTGAAGCAACCTTCCTTCGCCATGCTCTATCCCCGGCCGAACTACCGGGACATCCGGGTCTTCAATCCCCCCACCGCCTCGGACGGTACGGCCTATTACGCCTACTACATCATGCCGACTCTCCCGCTGTACAATTCGAACCTCGTCTGGCAGCGGAACAAACAGTCAGAAGTCGGACTGGACATCAATCTGGGCGGGAACAGAATTTCGCTGGCCGGCTACTGGAACCGGACGGAAAAGTCGTATATACAGCCCAATTCTTACATCGAATTCTCCTACAACTACACGGATCAGAAGGCTCTGGAGTCCTGCACGATCCCCGTCGACAACCGCATCTACAACATCGATGCGTCCGGCGTCGTGACGGTGACCGACAAGACGGGGGCTCTAAACCCCGAAACGGTCGCGGGGATCTTGCGCCGCTCGCTGATCCGAAGGGATTTCGCCGACAACAGCATCTCCCCGGTCGACCGGTACGGCCTGGAATGGATCGTGGACTTCAAAAAGATCAACCCCATCAACACGGACATCCGCGTGGATGGTTCCTGGTACCGATACAAGACCGTCAACAGCAATATGCTGGCCTATTCCCCCGCCACCCAGACCATGGCCGACGGATCACCGTACACCTATGTCGGCTGGTACTACGGAGGCAACTCCATCGCCAACGGAAGCGAGTCCCGGCTGCTCCGGACCAATCTGACGCTGACGACGCACATCCCCAAAGCGCGGATGATTCTCTCGATGAAACTGGAAAGCACCCTGCTGAACTACAGCCGGAACCTGAGCGAAAAGGCCGTCGGCCGCCGAACCTATGCGATCGACGACCGGAGTTCCTTCGTCCCTTCCGCCGATCCGGAGTTCATGGACAGGCGGCGGTTTACGGTGAGTTATCCGGAGTATTACACGGCCTACGATGATCCGACCCAGGTACCCTTTCTGGACAAATTCCTTTGGGCGAAGGATCATGACCCCACCCTCTACAACGAACTGTCGAAACTGGTCGTGAAGTCCTCCTTCACCTACCAGTTCGCCAAGGATTACCTCGATCCGTATTTCTCGGCGAACTTCAGCGTCACGAAGGAGATCGGAGACATCGCCTCCCTTTCCTTCTACGCCAACAATTTCTTCCGCAACATCGGTCAGCTCTGGTCCACCCGGACGCAGCGGTATGTTTCCATTTCCAGCTACATCCCCGCGTTCTATTACGGTATGACCATCCGAATCAAATTTTAGACAATATTAATTCATCTTAAAAAACAAAAAAATGAAAAAATTCATTCTCATCGCACTGGCTGTCCTCGTGAGCTTCGCGGCTTGCAAAGAGCACGAAGACAAAATCAATGAAGTGAAGATCCAAGCGATCGTCGAAGGCCTGCCTCAGGCCTCAGTAGAGATCCTCCTCGTGGACAAGACCCACGGCACATCCTATACGGCCGTGACCGGAGCGGACGGCTACGCCGTGTTCAATCTTGTCGCAGGCCTGTACGAGGCCTCCTCGACTTTCTACAAGGAAGCCGCGATCTACAACGGGATCAATTCCGCGATCTCCGTCACGGACGCCGGCCCGAACAACTTTAGGCTGGACATGGTCACCTCCACGGCCAGCCAGGTCATCATCAAGGAACTGTACATCGGAGGCTGCATGGACGACGCCGACAAGCAATATTTAAACGATTGCTATGTCATCCTCTACAACAACTCTCCGGTTGAAGGCGATGCCAGCAAGTTCACCTTCGGCATGTCCCCGGGCGCGAACAGCAACGCCACGAACCCTTACTTCAAAGACGGACAATTGACGAATACGGATTTCATCCCCGCATGGAACGCGGTCTGGTGGTTCCAGACAACCGTCACCATTCCGCCCTATTCCCAGATCGTGATCGCCATCAACGGAGCGATCGACCATTCGGCGACCGTCTCCAGATCCGTGGATCTGTCAAACGCGGACTACGTGTTCTACGATCCGGATGTGTTCAACATGGCCGCCAAATATCCCGCTCCATCCGCCTCCATCCCGACTTCCAACTATCTCCAGACCTACTGTTACGCGCAGGGAAAGGCCTGGCCGCTCTCCAGCAGTTCCCCTGCCTTCTTCGTGTTCTCCCCGGAAGTCACGACGGCTGAAGCGTTCGTCTCGTCTCCGGACAACATCGATGTCCCGACCAACACCGCTTCCTCCTGCGCGAAGGTTCCCGTGGACTGGGTCAAGGACGGCATAGAGGTGTTCAACGCATCCGCCATGGACAAGAACAACAAACGTTTCCTCTCCAGCGTCGATGCCGGCTACGTGGTGTTCACCAACAAACTCGGCTATTCCATCTACCGGAACGTCGACAAGGAGGCTACCGAAGCATTGGCTGAAAACCAAGGGAAACTCGTCTACGATTATGCCGGCGGCACCGCGGACCTCGAAAACGGTTCTACGGATCCTTCCGGAATCGATGCCGAAGCTTCCATCGCGAAGGGCGCCCACATCATCTACAAGGACACGAACAATTCCACGAACGATTTCCATCAGCGGAAAGTCGCTTCCATCAAGAAGTAGTTCTTTTCGATGAAAAGGTCTCTGACGATTCTTGCATTCCTGCTCCCGCTCCTGTCTGCCCGCGCGCAGACAGGAATGCGGGATGCCTATTCCTACACCTTGGCGAACACCCCCTGGCTGACTTCGCGGAACGCGGCGGGTATCTGGTCGCTTCCTTCGGACAAGATGTCGAAGGTCCAAGCCGGTTTCCGGAAGGAGGGCGGAGGTTTGACGGATCTGCATCAGTCAGACGACTGCTATGAAGCCGAAGTGGCCGCGGAATCCTTCATGAAGGTTTCGGAGCATCTCGCCTTCTACGGCCATCTGGGTTATTCCTCCTTCAGCGGACGGAATATGGGAGGGCCGATGCTGATGGATCCCTACTACAATCCGGTCAACTTTCTGGAGAGCACGGACACGACCACCGGCATCAAATCAAAGGAAATGTACAACCTGCAGGGTGGATTGGCGTGGAAATTCAATCCCCGCCTCGAAGCCGGCGGAAGAATCGGCTACCGGACCGGTAATTACGCGAAACGCAAGGATCCCCGTCCGGAATCCGACTGGATGGAACTGGAGACCGCCGTCGGGGCGAGATATTCCTTTCCATCCGCGCGCATCGGCCTGAACGCCCGTTACAAGCGGACGGTGGAAACCCTGGAGGCCAGAATCTTCGGAACCAAAGACCGACGTTACTACTATCTGATCGATTACGGTGGATTTTTCGGCAAGGTGGAAGAATTGGAAGGGGACTACGGTTACGTGGGCACCTACAGCCAGCGTCCTATGTTCAACCAGTTCGTCGGCGGAGCCGCCCAGATCGAGGCGGATCTGCAGCGGTTCAAGGTGTATTTCGAAGCGGGCTGGATGTACCGTTCCGGCTATTACGGGAAAAAGGCTTCGGAATCCGTCCAATACTATACGCTTGACGGCTATTCCCTCGACGGCAGGCTCCGCGTCAGTTACGATGGTCCCCGGGTCCGCCATGTGCTGGATATGCAAGCGGAGTCGGACGAAACCGCGGGAAGGGAAAACTCCTTCAACTATTCCACCACCCCGGGCAGCGGAACCGTGATCCAATACTTCGGGAGCCAGAAGGCCGGCGACAACCGGGTCACCCGGGGACAGATCGGCTACCGCGCTGAAATCGATCCCGCCTACGGCAAACTGCCGAAGTGGATGGCCGGAGCCGGGGCGGAAGTGTTCGGCGTGGACAGAACCGGCATCCTCTATCCTTTCTACCGTTCGCAGCGATTGCTTCGGGAACATTTCTACCTGACCGGTCAGCGGTACCTGGAATGGGGGCGGAACGCGTTCAGCTTCAACCTGGTCCTTTCATTCCTGACGGGCACGGAACCGGAATTCGCGGAGGGGCTGCTCGCGCAAGCCAGCGGTAATCCCCGGTCGAATGCAGTCTATGCCGGACGAAACCGCGAATATTTCACGACGCCGGCTTACGGCGGAACCTTTTCCTTCCGCTGGTCGGGTGCTTTCAACGACAAGCTGCAAGGCTACTTTGACATCGGAGACCGCTATTTGTTCACAAACCAAGATTTGACCTTCCTGACCGGCAGGGATCGGAACGTCTTCGCGATAAGCGTCGGATGCGTTTTTTAAACGCCGGACACCGCGCTGAAAATCTAAGACAGCGAGGCGTTGACTTCAACATTCATTGAAAAAAGAATATGAAAAAAACCATTTGCTGTTTCCTGCTCCTCGCGACGTTTTGGCAATCGGCCCGCTCTGACGAAGGCATGTGGATGATTCAGGATATTCACGAAGGTTTGGAAAAGAATATGAAGGCCCGCGGATTGCGGCTTTCCGCCGGTGAAATCTACAATGCCGACGCCCCGGGAGCATCCATTTCCGACGCCGTCGTGTCCCTCGGCTTCTACTGCACCGGCAGCGTGATCTCGGACGAAGGACTGATCATCACCAACCACCACTGCGCCTACGGCAATATTTCCAAACTCAGCACTCCGGAACACAACTATCTGGAGAACGGCTTCTGGGCGATGAACCGACGACAAGAAATCCCGATCGAAGGCGAGCAAGTGTTCTTCTTGAAGAAAATCCTGGATGTGACCGAAGAGGTGAGCGCGCTGGCGGACGAGTTCCGCGCGAAGGGCGAAGCCTTCGGAAACCGGAAGTTGGGCGCGGCGATGGAGCGGAAATACAAGGAGGACACCGGACTGGAGGCCATCATGACTTCGATGTGGACCGGAGAGAAATACTATATGTCTCTATACAAGGTGTACACCGACCTTCGGCTGGTCGCCGCCCCGCCGGTGAGCATCGGCTACTTCGGAGGGGACACGGACAACTGGGAATGGCCGCGGCACAACTGTGATTTCGCGCTCTACCGCGTGTACGATGAGCAGGGCGTTCCGGTCCGCTGCGGGGCGAAACTCAAGATTTCGAAGGCGGGGTACGTACCGGGCTCCTTCACGATGGTCATCGGATACCCCGCAAGTACCGACCGCTATGCTTCCGCGACCCAAGTGGACTATCTGGAACGAGTTTCCCTACCGATCTCGAACGAGTTGCGGGGCGAGCGGATCAACATCATCCGCAAATGGATGGACCGGGATCCGATGATCCGGATGAAGTATTCCGACTGGTTCTTCAACCTGAGCAACGTCCAGGAGAACAATGCCGGCATGGTTGCCTGCTTCAAGCGCTTCGGCGTGACGGCAGAGAAGCGCGCCCAGGATCGCGAGCTCCAGCGCTGGATCGATGCTTCGCAAGAGCGGAAAGCCTTGTGGGGCAATCTGACTGAGGATCTCCGGAAATCCTACGCCCGGACGGAAAAGGGAGAGATCGAAAAAGCCTACTTCCGAGAGACCCTGTTCACCGGCACCTACATCAGCAGGTATATCCTCCGCGCCGGCAACGCGAGCACGCTGGAAAAGGCCAAAGAAGCCCTCATGGATGCGATCCGGGAAACGGATCCCCGGGTGGAAAGGGAACTGCTGGCCTACGCGCTCGAAAAATATTACACCTGTCAGGACAACTATTACTTCGGGGAAATGCAGTTCACGCTCCAAGACCGGTTCGGAACGGACTACAAGGCGATGGCGGACTACCTCTGGAAAAAGAGCCTGCTTTTGTCTGAAGAGCGGATCCGGGCCCTCGAGTCGATCGAGACAATTAAGAAGGATCCGCTGCATAAGCTGCTTGCCGAATCCCCGATCACCCTGTACAACCATCGGAACGACCACCTTCAGAAACGGACACAGGCGCTGGACCTGGAGCGGGAATACAAGCGCGCGCTGTACCGGATGAATCTGAACAACGAGAAACTGCAATATCCTGACGCGAATTCCACGATGCGGATCAGTTACGGCACCGTGGGGGGATACGAGCCGAACGATGCCGTCTTGTATTCCTGGTACAGTACCACGGAGGGTATCCTGGAGAAATACGATTCCTTGAACCACGATTTCAATCTGGACGCCCGGCAAAAGTTCCTGCTCGAGAAAGGCAACTGGGGGAAATGGGCGCCGGAACGGAAGGGAATCATGCCCGTGGACTTCTTGTCGGACAACGACATCACGGGAGGAAATTCCGGCAGCCCGGTGCTGAATGCCCGGGGCGAACTGATCGGACTCGCCTTTGACGGGAACAAGGAATCCCTGGCCAGCGATGCCTCCTACACACAGAGTTACAACAAGTGCATCAACACGGATATCCGGTTCGTCCTCTGGGTGCTCGACAAATACGCCGGCATGAAGTGGATTCTTAGGGAACTGGACATCACCGACAAGCCCGTTTGATCCCACATTGGGATTCACTCATTTTTCGATGTCCTTGCCGACGCGCGCTCCGAATTCCGGGGTGACATAGTTGTACCGGCTCTGGCAGCAGTCGGCGGAAAAACTTTGGGCGCATTCGACGAGACGATCCCACAAGGTCTCGGAGAGGCCGCGCGAAATCATCTCTTTCGTGATTCCGTATCGCACCATCCCGAAGATGAAACCGGCGTTGAAACTATCTCCGGCCCCGATCGTGCTGACCGTCCGGATCGGGGCGACCGGGTATTCTTTTCCGAAGCCGTTCGCTCCACGTACGCTCAATGGATCCGATCCGCGCGTGTAGATGAAGTGTCGGGAATAGGAGGCGATCTTGTCCCGGTAGACCTCGTCGACATCCTCCAGTTTGAACAAGGTGTGGAAGTCGTCCCGGCTGCCCCGGATGATGTCGGCATATTCAAAATTCTCCCACAGATTGCCACCGATGTTCCCGAGATCCTTGATGTGGGAGGGACGGAAGTTGACGTCGTAATAGAAAAGCGCGCCCCGTTCGCGGGCATATTCCAGAAAACCCTTCAACTGCGGGCGCGTGACGGGGTTCAAGGCATAGAAAGAGCCGAACAGGACGATGTCGTCCGGCTCCAGTTCCGGATGGACGAAGTCGGGATGCTCCTCGAGTTTGTCGCGGTAGAAACTGTATTCGGCTTCGTTCCGGTCGTTGAGGAAGGCCAGAGAAACGGGAGACTTGGCTTGCAGAGTGTTGATCTGTTCCGTATGGACGCCGTTCTTGACCATGAAGTCCTTGATCATGCTTCCGACCCGGTCGTTCCCGACCTCGGAAAGGAGGGTGGCGTCGATGCCGCACCGCCCGAGGGTGATCATGGAATTGAAAGTTGAACCCCCGGGGACAGCCGCTTCGGGCTGCCCGTTTCTGAATACGATGTCGAGAACCGTCTCGCCGATACCGAAAACTTTGCGCATAGGATAAGAATATTTTATGTCTGTCGCGAAGCCGAAGCCTTGGCTTTCGCGAGAAATTCCGCGGGAGTGTAGATCTGCTGTATGGTGTACTTGTCCGTGAAATGTTGTTTGTCGCGGGTGATGATGATGTCGCAGCATTCTGTAGCCGAACAGACGAGTTGCAGGGCATCTTCGAAATCGGAATGTCCCATTTTGAGTGCCTCATCCACCACATAATCAGGCATATCCGCGATTCCCACATAGCGCCGGAAAATCTTGGTCGTCTCCAAAAAATAATCCGGTTCGTCTCTCAGGACATAGGCTGAGGTTGCAAGCGACATCGCCGAGGTAAGCATCTCTAGTTTATTATATTTCGAAATGCCCAAAATGGTCTTCATCGCCGCATGATCCTTCCGCGTGGGGATCATGAAATCCAGAACCGCATTCGTGTCGAGAAAGATTTTCATATACTCAGAATATGCCGGAGCCTTTCGTCTTGTTCCAACCGTTCCTTGGGAATCGGTTTGATGCCTTTTCCCAGCTGCTTCAAGTCTTCCGGTAGTTCGTCGGGAATGACGAGATTCGCGAATTTGTCTTCCTCCGCAATCGATCGCAGAATCGAGACGACATAATTGTTGAGAGATCGGCCTTCGCTCCGTGCCTTCCTTTTCAACTGCTCGTATAGCGACTTGTCCATCCGGATGCCGGTTTGGATCTTTTTGGTTACAGTTCCCATTGTGTTATCATTTCAAGCAAATATATAACACAATGGGAACATTTCCAAAAAAAGGGATCACTTGTCCCGCAGTACGATCTGGCCGCCCGCGGCGTCGACCTGGATGACGGAATCCTTGTGGACGGTGCCGTTCAGGATGGCGGTGGCGAGCTGGTTGATCAGTTCGCGCTGCAGCAGCCGCTTGATCGGACGGGCTCCGTAGGCCGGTTCGTACCCCTTCGTGACCATCCAGTCTTCAAATGCCTGCGTGAATTCGATGCTGACGTTGTCCTCGGCCAGTTTCTCCTGAAGCTGCTTCATCTGGATATGCAAGATGTCCCGGATGTCGTTCCGGGTCAAGGGATCGAACAGAATGATCTCGTCGATTCGGTTTAGGAACTCCGGACGGACCGTCTGCTTGAGAATCTCCATCACGTGGTCCTTGCACTCGTTCAGCTGCTCCCTCCGTTTGGCGATCGTCTTGGCTTCTTCAATCGGATCCGCGCCCGGAAAACCCATATCGGGGAGCTTTTCCATATAGTCTTGGATGATGTTGGATCCCACATTCGAAGTCATGATCAAGATGGTGTTCTTGAAATCCACCGTCCGACCTTTGTTGTCGGTCAGGCGACCGTCGTCGAGCACCTGCAGCAGAACGTTGAACACGTCCGGGTGCGCCTTCTCGATTTCGTCCAGCAAGATGACCGAATAGGGCTTGCGCCGGACGGCCTCAGTCAACTGCCCGCCCTCGTCGTAGCCCACATAGCCGGGAGGCGCGCCGACCAGGCGGCTCACCGTGTGGCGTTCCTGGTATTCGGACATATCGATTCGGGTGATCATGTTTTCGTCGTTGAACAGGAATTCGGCCAGCGCCTTCGCCAGTTCGGTCTTCCCCACACCGGTCGTTCCCATGAAAAGGAAAGAACCGATCGGGCGTTTTTCATTCGAGAGCCCGGCCCGGGAGCGTCGCACCGCATCGGAAACGGCTTGAATGGCCTGATCCTGCCCTACCACACGCCGGTGCAGTTCGGCTTCCATCCGGAGGAGTTTCTCCTTCTCGCTCTCGAGCATCCGGTTCACCGGGATGCCGGTCCACTTGGCTACCACCTCGGCGATGTCCTGGGGCGTCACGGCCTCCGTTACGATCGGATTCCGGATCTCGGCCTGCCGGGCGGAAAGCGAATCAATGGTCTTCTGGGCTTCGGCGATTTTGCCGTAGCGCAGTTCGGCCACCTTTCCGTAATCCCCGGCCCTTTCCGCGGTCTGGGCTGCGATCTTGTACGCTTCGATCTGTTGACGGGCATCCTGGAGCCCCTTCAAGATCTCCTTCTCCTCATTCCAGCGCTTTAAAAGCGCATCCCGCTGCGTTTCCTTGTCCGCCAGATCCTTTTCGATCTTCTCGGACTTCAGCGAGGTTCCTTCCCGCTTGATAGCCTCCTTTTCGATTTCGAGGTGGCGGATGTCCGAATTCAGTTCCGCGATCGGTTCGGGCACGGAATTCATTTCCAGGCGGAGTTTCGAAGCCGCCTCGTCCACCAAGTCGATCGCCTTGTCCGGCAGGAAGCGGTTCGTGATGTACCGGTGCGAAAGGCTGACGGCAGCGATCAGCGCGTCATCCTCGATGCGCACCCGGTGGTGGTTCTCGTATTTCTCCTTCAGTCCCCGAAGGATGGTGATGGATTCCGCCGGTGAGGGTTCATCCACCATCACCATCTGGAACCGCCGCTCCAAAGCCTTGTCGGTCTCGAAATATTTCTGATATTCCTCAAACGTGGTTGAACCGATGGTCCGGAGTTCTCCCCGCGCCAGTGCGGGCTTGAGGATGTTCGAGGCATCCATAGCACCGGACGTCCGACCCGCTCCGACAAGCGTATGGATCTCGTCGATGAACAAGATGATCTCGCCGTCGCTGTCCACCACTTCCTTCACCACGCCTTTCAGGCGCTCCTCGAATTCGCCTTGGTACTTGGCCCCCGCAATCAGGGCGCCCATATCCAAGGAATATACTGTTTTGCTTTTCAGATTTTCGGGCACGTCTCTGTCCACGATCTTCTGGGCGATGCCTTCGGATATGGCGGTCTTGCCCACGCCCGGCTCTCCGACGAGAATCGGGTTGTTCTTCGTCCTCCGGCTCAGAATCTGGAGGACCCGCCGGATCTCGTCGTCTCTTCCGATCACGGGATCCAATTTGCCCTGCGACGCCATGTCGTTCAAGTTGATCGCGAACTTGGGCAGAAACTGTAGATTGGTTTTTTTCGTATTGTTTTCCATATAAATTCCTTATAAATAAAAAGTCGTTCGGTCCCAAAGAGGACCAAACGACTACAGGTCAAATAATATTCCAGCTCTCCGGAACTGACAGATTGTCAGTTACTCGGCCGGGGTGACAGGGGTTTCCGCGGCTGGCGCCTCCATAGCGGGATCCGCTTGCAGAAGCGGAGCGGTCGGGAATTCCAGCTGCTGTTCGGCGGCCGCGCTCTCAATTTGCTCGGTCACGTCGATATCCGTTCCCTGCGCACCGGTGATCGTGAAGGAAGTGATGATGGAAACCACCAGAATGAAGGTCATAAGGCCCCAAGATACCTTCTCGAGGAGGTCAGCCGTCTGCCTCACGCCGAGGGTCTGGTTCGCGGACACGAAGTTAGACGCCATGCCTTCCCCCTTGCCGCTCTGAAGCAGCACCACCAAGGTGAGCAGGACGCTCGCAATCACTATCAAAATCGTGAGAATGGTAAATAACGTATTCATATTCCTAAATGATTATTCTTGTTCCAATTTTTCGATAAGGGATGCAAAGTAAGCACTTTTTTCCGGATATCGCAAGACCAGTCTCGAATAAATCTTCTTAGCCTGAGGATAATAGCCTTGTTCGGCATAGACCTGGGCGAGGGTTTCCGTACAGAAACCCAGTTCCGGATCCTCCCACTTCCGCGCCGAGGATTCTTCGGACGAGGCGGCAACGAACTTCGAGAACAGGTCGTCTTCGTCCCGCCGCACGGCATCGTACTGGCTCTGGGAGAAGAAGTCTCCACCCGCCACGCGAACCGTTCTCCGGTAGCCGGTCTGCGCTTGTGCCGGACGGGAAGTCTCGAGATAGGAACGCAGCAACTCGGCAATATCCTTGTCGGAATAGTCTTCCTTACGGGTCGAACGAAGAATGTCGAATATCCGGCGCCGTGAAGGAAGATACATCGCCGCGTCGGCGTATTGTTCCGTTCCCCACTCGCTTCCCCCCATCCGGGCCATTCGGACGCAAAGTTCCTTGCGTGCCGCACCATACCACGGGTAGAGGTTCACCACGTCGGTCAGTTCGTCCATTGTCAACGTATGCAGATCCTTTCTTTCCATCCTGTTACCATTGGGCCACACTGGCGTTGAACATGTCTTCCACGAGTTTTTCCACGATTTCCTCGCAGAGAGCGGCTTCGACGGCATCCAGGGAATGGGTGGAGTCGTAATCCGAGTAGGCCGAAAAACTCTTTTCGAAATCGTCCTCCGGGTATTTCCGGTTCGTGAACGTCAGGTTCACGGTGACCGTCAGCCGATTCTGCGCCGCGACTTCATTGGCGGTCACAGCGGCCGCCCGGACTTCATAGCCCGTCACTTCTCCCTGCAGTTCCAGGTCACCGTCCATCTCCACGGCCTCCAGTTTCGTGAGTTTCTTGAACTTGTCCTTCAAGGCTTCCGTGAGATCGTTGCTGAGGGTCGGATTCACCTTCAACGCTTTGTAGTCAAAGTAGTCGATGGTCACCGTCCTGACGTCCGACTGAATGGACGTCCCCGAAAACGAATAGATGCCGCATCCCTGCAGGAGCGCGGCTGCGAGCGCGAGGACTATGATCAGAGATCTTTTCATCGATTTTTTCAATTCTTCTTCTCCGGCTTGTCGCTCAAGCGGTACTTGTCGATCCAGCGGTACAGCGTCCTTTCCGAAATTCCGACTTCCTTGGCCGCCAATTTCCGGTTTCCGTCATGCATTTCAAGCGCCTTCATGATCACCTCTTTGCTGATCTTCTGCAAAGAAAGGGTCCGGGGTTCCTCCTTGTGGATATCAAGAATCTTGCCGACTTCCACGGAGGGCACCGGCGCGCCGGGCCCCTGCCAGTCCGGCTCGTCAGCGGGCTTGAGCGCGGGAACAGGCGGAACCCATGTTTCCATCCGTGCCTTGAGGTTGTCAACCTCCTGCTTTAAATCCAAAATGGCCTTGATGATCATCTGCCGCTCCGAGTCCGGCAGCGGATCCCCGCGCATCTCCTTGGCTACGACGGGAAGAAGGGCACTCTCGTCCTTGGGCATATATTTCCCCAAAGTGTCGGCATCTACCACGCAACGTTCCGAGGTCGGGGTCAGCCTCTCCGACTCGAGAGCCGTGACCGTTTCGGCCAGGTTCTTGAGCTGTCGGATGTTGCCAGGCCAGCGGTAATTGATCAGCAGGTCGATCGCTTCGTTGGTCAAGGTCACCTTGCCCATCCCGTATTTCTCGGAAAAATCCGATGTGAATTTCCGGAAAAACAGATAGATGTCTTCCTTCCGATCCCGGAGGGCAGGCATCAGAATCTGAATCGCATTCAGCCGATAGTAGAGATCTTCCCGGAATTTGCCCTTCCCTACGGCATAGAACAAGTTCGAATTGGTGGCGGCGATCACCCGGACATCCGTCTTCTCCACTTTGGAGGAGCCGACCTTGATGTATTCACCGCTCTGGAGCACCCGCAGGAGCTTCGCCTGCGAAGCCAGGGGCAGTTCTCCGACTTCATCTAAGAAGAGCGTTCCGCCGTTCGCTTCCTCAAAATAGCCTTTCCGTGTCTCGATCGCGCCCGTGAAAGAACCCTTCTCATGGCCGAAAAGTTCGGAATCAATGGTGCCTTGCGGGATCGCTCCGCAATTTACGGCAAAATATTTGCTGTTCTTTCGTAAACTGTTATGGTGAATGATTTTGGGAATATTTTCCTTTCCGACTCCGCTTTCGCCCGTAACGAGCACGGTAAGATCGGTAGGAGCGACCGCAACGGCCGTTTCCAAGGCTCTATTGAGCGCAGCATTGTTGCCAATGATGTCGTATTTATTTTTGAGTCTTTGCAGGTCTTGTGAATCCATTTCAATCTTGCATGATTAGACAAAGTTAAGAAAATAATCATTATATTTGTATGTTCCCCTTGTTTGTGAGGAGTCCGCATGAATTATTATTTTTTGCACCATATAAAAATTTAAAGAACCAAAATGAAAAAAGGAATCAAACTTTTGGCTGTAGCGGTCATGGGAATGGCCGTCGTCGCTTGCTCGTCAGCTGAAAAAATGGCTGATCTTGCACAAAATGTGGTTGTGAAGTGCAACCCTGAGGTTTTAGAGGCCATCGGCGGCAACGTCGATGCCGATATTTCCATTACCTACCCCGACGACTATTTTCATCCGAAGGCGATCCTTGAAGTGACCCCGGTTCTCGTGTACCAGGGCGGCGAGGCCAAGATGACGCCTTTCATCTACCAAGGTGAAAAGATCAAGGACAATTACAAAGTCGTATCCCGGAACGGTGCTACCGTGAACGAGAAAGTTCACTTTGATTATGTAGAAGGGATGGAAAAGTCCACCCTCGAGTTCCGGGGCGTCGTGAGATACAAGAAGCACAACTTCCGGATGCCGATCCGGAAAGTGGCCGACGGTGTCAACACCACCTACATGCTCGTGAAGAGCCGGGGCAGGCTTCCGTTCAAGGCGGACAATTACCAGGAGATCATTCAGCAAAGCGAAGAGGGACAGATCCTCTACCTGATCAACTCCGCCCAAGTCCGCGCAAAAGAATTGAGAAGTCAGTCCATCACGGACTTCCAGGCTGCGCTGGATGAAATCAAGGCGAACGAGCGGAAGACCCTCGTCGGCACGGAAGTCGTAGCCTACGCTTCCCCGGACGGTGGAGAAGAGCTCAACACCAAGCTTTCGGACAGGCGTTCCCAATCCGCTGACAAGGCTTGGAGCAGCGTCGTGAAGAATCGCGAAGTTGCCGATCCCGAGGTGAGGAGCATCGGTCAAGACTGGGAAGGATTCGAGGAACTCGTGCAGAATTCCGACATCGAAGACAAGGACCTGATTCTCCGCGTGCTGTCCATGTACAGCGATCCGGAGGTTCGCGAGAACGAAATCAAGAACATGTCTTCTGTCTACACGGAACTCAAGAGCGGCATTCTTCCTGAACTGCGCCGCGCTCGTTTCATCGCAAACGTGGAATACAAGAACTATACACCCGAGGAACTCATGAAACTCGTCGAGGAGAACCTCAACGTACTTGACGAAGAGGCCCTCCTCCGCGCCGCGACCCTCGTGAGGGACAACGATTCCAAGTACAGGCTCTACAATCAGGCCATCGAAAAATTCGGCAGCGACCGCGCCCGCTTCAACCTGGGTGTCGCCTATGCCGCCGCCGGTGAACTGGACAAGGCAGCGAACGCGTTCGCACAGGTACGGAACAAGGATGCCGATCTCCAGAACGCGCTCGGCGTGCTCGCGCTCCGCAACGGGGACTACGAGACGGCTTCCAATTACTTCAAGCAATCCAAAACGGAGGTTGCGAATGCCAACCAGGGTGTCATCGACATTCTCACCGGCAACTACGAGCAAGCAATCCGGAATTTCAAGGATGCAGACGGATGCAACTTCAACCTGGCCCTCTCCTACCTGCTTACCGGCCAACTGAACCAGGCCGAGAACATCGATTGCGATCGCGATCGCGATTGCGCGAGATGTTCGTACCTGAAAGCCATCATCGCTGCTCGCAAGGGCAACACCGACGATGTCAAGAAGTATCTCGACGAGGTGGCGGATAAAGACAAGGCGCTGGCCGAGCGCGCCTACACGGACATCGAGTTCGCCGAATATTACAAATAATCGATAATTCTTTTGAATTCATAAAGACCGCGCAGCAATGTGCGGTCTTTTTGTTATATTTGTTTCCGATACAACATTTGGTTCATGGCACTCATCATCACATTGATCATCGTGGGCATCCTCCTGCTGCTGATCGAGATGCTCGTCATTCCCGGCATCGGATTCGCAGGATTCCTCGGTCTCGCTTCCTTGGCGGGGTCCTGCTGGTACGCCTTCCACCAATTCGGCAGCACGGCCGGAGGAATGGTCACCCTGATTGTCGTCTGCATGGTCGCAGGAATGCTGTACTATGCCCTCCGCGGAAAGACCTGGAAGCGCCTGAGCTTGCAGGAAACCATCGACGCGAAGTCCACGCCCGACGAGAGCCGGATCGCCGTAGGCGACCGGGGCCGGACGCTGACCCGCCTCTCCCCTTCCGGAATGGCGAAAATCGGCGAGCTCTCCTGTGAAGTAAAATCGCAGGACAGCATGATCGATCCGGACACCGAGATCGAAGTCATCCTGATCGAAGACAACAAGATATTCGTAATACCCGTTTCAAACGACTAATGATTCCTTAAGAATATGACAACTTTTATCATCTGGATCGCCATTGCGATCGTCGCGCTTATCATCCTTCTGTGGTTCTTCCCGGTTGCGCTCTGGTTCCAGGCCCTGCTCTCCGGAGTCCGGGTCTCCCTGCTGCAACTCATGCTCATGCGGTGGAGGAATGTAAACCCGAACACGATCGTGATCGCTATGATCACCGGTACGAAGGCCGGACTGAAACTGTACACCAAAGAGCTCGAAGCCCACTATCTTGCGAAAGGCAATGTCACCAAGGTGGTGAATGCGCTGATTTCGGCGGACAAGGCCAACATCCCGCTGGACTTCAAAACCGCAGCGGCCATCGATCTGGCTGGCCGGGATGTTTTTGAAGCTGTGCAGATGTCCGTGAATCCCAAGGTCATCAACACCCCTCCGGTGACGGCCGTGGCCAAAAACGGCATTCAGCTCATTTGCAAGGCGCGCGTGACCGTCCGTGCCAACATCGCCCGCCTGGTCGGCGGCGCCGGTGAAGAAACCGTGCTGGCGCGTGTCGGAGAAGGCATCGTGTCTTCCATCGGTTCCGCGGAGACCCATGCGGACGTGCTGGAGCGTCCGGAATCCATTTCCAAGGTCGTGCTTGCGAAGGGACTGGATGCCGGCACCGCCTTCGAAATCCTGTCGATCGACATCGCGGACATCGATGTCGGAAAGAACATCGGAGCCGAGTTGCAGATGGACCAGGCCAATGCGGACAAGAACATCGCGCAGGCTCGCGCGGAAGAGCGCAGGGCCATGGCAGTGGCGGAAGAACAGGAGATGAAGGCGAAGGCGCAGGAGGCCAGAGCGAAGGTCATCGAGGCCGAGGCCAAGGTGCCGCTCGCCATAGCGGAAGCCTTCCGCAGCGGCAACCTCGGCATCATGGACTATTACCGCATCAAGAACATCCAGTCCGACACCGACATGCGGGACAGCATCGCCAAAGGCTAGTGCTTTTAGTGATCCCTCCCCACAATCCTTCAAAAAAGTATAACAAAACGTAGGTCGGCATGTGCATGAACCGCCGTCCATTCTCGCATCCTGCGTCCCTTCGGGACTTGTCTGCTGCGGCTGAGTGCGGCCCACGCCCATTGCCGGACCTTTGGCTTTACGGAGAAAGTAGTTGCGAGTTGGGATTTTTATTGTATATTTGCAATCCATTCCGCTGCGCAAGCGGCATGACAATTCGGTATCACACCGACCTGGAGAGGTGGGTGAGTGGCTGAAACCAACGGTTTGCTAAACCGTCATACGCGTCAAAGTGTATCACGAGTTCGAATCTCGTCCTCTCCGCAACAATCCCCCGCAGGAATCCTGCAGGGGATTGTTTGTTTGTAACCGGTCGCATCTCCATTTCCGGAAATCGGAAGTCCCTCTTGGATACCCTGCATCGCAAATCAAGGCTGAACAGCTTGGCCGCTGAAGAAAACCGTTATCCCCTTCTCTCTGATATCGGGGTCGCGGACGGTAGTACGCCCCTGACGACCGTGCAGGCAAGTTCGGTGTTCGTCACCCCCCTCGCCCGAACCGGGGTCGCGGACGGCAATATGCTCCTGACGACCGTGCAGGCGGGTTCGGTGTTCGTCACCCCCCTCGCCCGAACCGGGGTCGCGGACGGCAGTACGCCCCTGACGACCGTGCAGGCGGGTTCAGCGGGGGATGGAGTCCGTAGCTTCGCCGATTTTCACGCATGCGCCGCATCTGCGATGGTGAAGATGTATATTAGCTTGGTCTTAAGTGTGGAGTAATACTGCTTGAGGGGTTCTCCTATTCATTGTCTGCTGCTTCATGATAAGCAGATACCCAGTTATTGTTCCAGGTCATAGACCTTCCCCTGGTCTTGATTTGGTATATCTCAACATAAACAGTTTTGGTCTTTCTAATATACTGGTCCTTATACCCATTGGCCGCCCACTGCTGTGTAGTCAGTTTCTGCTTCTCATCCAAATCCCAAGTGGTCACGAGATATCCAGCATATGGCTCTATGTTGTTCGTTAACACTAAGCTGTCTATGACAATGTCGTAGACATGGTCAAACTTTTGAATCTTCATAGGAATGTCAGCTCTCTCTTGCTCGACTATTCCAGCTTTGATGCCTTGGATTCTATTATCGCTTGCATTTATGCCCCTGCCGCAGTACATGTGAACTAAAATGGCAATAAGCGCAATGTTGAACACATAAGAGATGATGTTCAAAAACTTCTTCATATCGCTTCCAATTAATACCCAAATAAAATTGGATTAAATAATTTTGGTTTAACTTTTATTTCTTTAATATTCAATACTTTATATGTTATCGGCAAAAAGAAGTGCAGTAAGATTGGCAACAATAGTTACAGTGTTTTCGACAACAAGCATACAGTATTATCGACAACAATGCTGCTGTACGGGCAAAGGTAGTGTTTTTCTTATATATTCCTTCATCTGATTGCAATGTTTGTCGCAAGTCCGGGTAAGTCTGGCCGCTAGCGGCCTACGACGCCACTCTCGCAGCATCTTTTCAGTCTTGTAGTTTATCAGGACCATATCTGCCATGCGGTATATCTCATTAAGTTGATATTTGGGGCGTTCATACAGGTCCGGTTGCTCTTCTATGATTTCGCCCTTGATATGGCTGTGTTTGAAGACAGCATCCGCTTCTTTCAGGTCGTCAACGGCCCTGAGGAGCCCGTCATATTCATATTTTCTCATTTCTCTGTCTGGTTGTTTGTTGTCGTTGATTTATTTTCAAAGATCGTCTTCCTGTGCTTCATCCTGTAACTGTCACCGGACAGCTGGATGAGTTCGCATTTGTAGAGCAGTCTGTCGAGCAGTACCGCTCCCAATACTTCGTCCGGAAGTGTCCTAGCCCATTCCACGGGGGATTTGTTCGTCGTGATGATGAACGAGGTCGTCTTATACACGGAGTTGATGAAGGCGAACAGCATGTTTCCTTCATCTCTGTCGACGGTGACATTCATGATATCATCTATCACGATGACCTGAGCCTCGGTCAATGTCTTGTATTCCTTTTTCGCCGCGGATGAGATGTCTTTTCTCTTGATTGTCGCGATGATGCTCTCCATTGACCGGAAGACCCCTCGGTATCCGCGTCTGATGGCGTCGTGGCACAGTCCCGCCGCGATGAAGGTCTTTCCGACGCCGCTGGGTCCGGCAAACAGGATGTTGTAGCTGTCCTCCAGCCAGTGCAGTTCCCGCAGCTGTTTGAGCTGAACAAGGCTGAGCCCGTTCGAGATGCTCCGGCTTGCTCACGAGGTGTGCAGAGTATTCATTCCTTGGGTGAGTTGCGATTGATTGTCAGGCCCTTGCCAAAAAAGGTGTGACGGAATATTCATTCCTTGAGCGAGCTGCGGTTAGATATAGGGGTGGCCATGAGTCAGGGTGGCCGGCTGCGTGTCCGGACAACTCTTCCGAACCGGGGTCGCGGATGGCAATATGCCTCTGACGGTCGTGCAGGCGGGTTCGGTGTTCGTCACCCCCCCGCCCGAACCGGAATTGCAGCCCGAACCGGGGTCGCGGACCCGAAAAATTTCATAAAAACGTAATATCCTTTCCTTCAAACTTATAAGCAAGATGATTAATTTTGTCTTGCCCGGACAACTGATTCCATCAACTCAACAAGAAATGATAAACAAAAGCGGTTCAATTACCATTTACAATGCTCGTACAATCGGGATTTTATTTCTGCTGGCCTTTTTGGCCTATGGTTTCGGAAGCCGGCTGTTTGAAAGCGCGAACACTCCTGAAAAATACGCCGGCGCGTTACTGATTGTCGCCAACTCGGCAATGGTGCTATTGATCGGGATTTTGTTAAGAAAAACATTGAAACGCTACAACCCGTTGGTCGGCAATATTTATCTCTTTACAAGAATTTTTGAAGCCCTGGCTCTTTCAAGTATCATATTCTTGAAAGTAAATCTATCAGAGGATTTAGGATATATTCTCGGTATGCTGGTTTTAGGAATAGGCAGTATTCCAATGTGCCTGGCATTGCACAAGCATAAGATCGCACCCTCCTGGTTGGCGATTTGGGGAGCGATCGGTTACGCTGTTTTCGCCTTTGGTTTTCTGATGGAGCTTTTCGGCAAGGCGTGGAGCATGTACCTTCTCGGTCTCGGCGGACTTTGGGAGGTAACATTTGCCATCTGGTTGATTGTCAGCGAAAATAAAATCAGACGACATGCTTAAGGAAAAATCGATAAAAACAGAAATTGGCAAGGTTTATTATTGGATTAATAATAATCTGCCGGATTCGGACGTATGCATTGTATTTTGCCATGGTTTGACGGCAGACCATTCATTGTTTGAAAAGCAAATCGACTTTTTCTCGCCCAAATATCAAATTCTACTTTGGGATATTCCTTTGCACGGGAAGTCAATCCCCTACGAAAATTTCACATACGACAATGTCGTTTCCGACTTGAATACAATCATTGAAAGAGAGCGTCTGAGCAAACTGATTTTTGTCGGGCAATCGGGAGGAGGATATATTTCACAAGCATATATTAGTCAATATCCCGATAAGGCGCGCGGTTTTGTCGGGATCGGAACCACTCCTTTCGGCATGAAATACTACAAGAAATCGGAGCTCTTTTGGGTAAAACACTTTGCGACTATGGCGAGTTTATATCCATATTCAGTTTATTGCAAAGCTTGCTCCAGGAAAGTGGCGGTAACATCGGAAGCGCGGCAGAACATGTTCAAAACATGGGCGCGCTTGGGCAAAAAGAATATGTTAAAAGCGACAAAAGCGGTTTATCAAGAGTTTTTGAAGGTCAAGGAGAGCGTTCGGTTTCCCTTTCCCATCCTGTTGACGTATGGAGAATATGATAGGGTAGGATTGGTTGCGAAATACAATCAGAATTGGGCAAAGAAGACCGACGCTAAATTGGAAGTAATCAAAAATGCTTCGCACAATGCGAATTTCGATAATCCCGTGGAATTCAATCTTATACTTGAAGAATATATAAAAGAGAGAATGTAGTATGAAAAACAGTAAACGAATTATTTACGGACTGTTATTAACAGCAGTAGCGTTTCTATCGGCAAATTTTGCCGGCAGAAAAATCCTATTGAACTCCCAATCGCTGCCTCCTTCATTTATTACCCACTCGGCTATGTTGATACTCTCTATCGTATTGATTTGCTGCCTCAGGAAGTATGTAAATTATAAAATCGCATGGCCGAAGTTCAAAAAGACACTGAAACCGATGCTGCTCGGCTTTTTGGCTGTAGTAATCATAAATGCTCTTTTAGTCGGTCTGGGAAAAGTTTTCGGAATCGAAGCCGGATCGCATTTTGTCTTTGATGTAATGACCCCGTTACAAGTTTTCCTCTTTATATGCATCCTGGCAAGTGTGGCGGAAGAGGTGCTGTTCCGCGGTTTCCTTCAGAATATACTCAAACCGCTTCAAGCCGGAGGAATTAAATTTTGTAAAAGGTATATCAGTGTGCCGGTCATGATTGCCGCTCTCGCATTCTCATTGGCTCACTTAATCCTGATTGCTTCCGGCGCAGGCGCATATTTCATTTTCAGAACCCTCGCCTTCACTTTTGTTCTGGGTTTAATCGCCGGTTATTATCAAGAAAAATATGACAACAATGCCTATGCGATCCTGGTCCACATGTCGGGAAATCTCTTGGGTCTGATAACGGCACTGCTGGCGACTATAAATGTCTGATAATTGATATTGATTGGAATCCTTGCAAACAAAGTTAAAATGAAAAGAACACTATCGCTCTTATCAACCTTGTTATTTCTTACAAGTTGTACCGGCATGAAAGGGCTTTTCATAAAAGACAGGTCCGGGCTGATTGAAAGAAATAAGGATCACAAGGTTGAAACATTTACTGAAACGTCGATAAAAGAATTGCCTGAACCTTTGAAAAAGTACCTTCGTATCTGCGGATATATAAACACGCCTGTTCCCGTAAATGCGAATGTGCATTGGACAGAGAGCTGGTTGAAAATGTCGCCGGACCAAGAGTGGAGAAAGCTGAAGACCTTACAATTTAATTCGGTGCGGCCGATAGGAAGATTAGCCTATATGAAGATTTCCGGTATGCCGGTGGCGGCAAGAGATTTATATCGGGACGGCTATGGAGAAATGAAGGTGAAACTGTTGGATTTGATACAAGTTGCTTTTGACAACAGCAAAGAGGTGGCTCAATCGGCTCTGATAACGACCTTCTGTGAGTTTATGCTTGTTCCGGGCTATCTGCTTTTGGATAATGTGAGATGGGAACAGGTAGACGACTGCACAGTTCGGGGAACGCTCGTAGACAATGGGATTGAAGTTTCCGGAATGTTTTACTTTGACGAAGAGGGATTGTTTACACGCTTTGAAACCTTAGATCGTTATTTCACAATCGATAAAAACCGCTATGAAAAAGTAAAGTTCTCAATAATTGTGGATGGCTATAAAACGCAGGACAACTTGAAAATCTCCGAAAAAGTTAAAGTGATGTGGCATTTGCCGGAAGGCGATTATGAATATTACAAAGGGACAATTGACAGAATAGAATTTGATGTGTTTGAATAAGCCGTGAAAACATAACATCTTCTCTGATACACTTTAACTTCAACATAAATATTATTTTTATGCCAACTTAATGGTTCAGATAAAAGAATAAGCAAAGATGATGTTGCAAAAAGACAAGCTTTGGAAGATTATCTGATAAGTGGTTTTTGCCGATCCTTCTTTTCAGTTTTACCGTAATGGATGATGCAATAAAACCGCACGGGAATAGTCAGGCCGTTTCAATATACAATCAGACATATAGTGAGAATATTGATCCTGACCATATTGACGACATCATAAAAGATGCAAAAAACGCATACGTTATCATCGACCCTTTCGAGCCGGGAATTGCCGGAACAATTTCAGACATTAAAGCGAATCATAATGAAGTAGGCGGCTATATCAGTATCGGAACCGAAGAGGACTGGAGAGAAGATTTTACCGCCATGAAACCTTTTTCGGTCAGCAGGCAATGGGCAGAATGGGGTTGCGATTGGGTAGAATTTGACAATATGGATCGGTTCTTCGATGATGGCGCTAGACACACTTTTTGAAACGGTACCTTTTCCATCTTCTGTTCGAATGCGCGAGTTTTGTAAACGTTTCCATGAATTTTTATGCATATTTCACAGAAATACATGCAATTATAGTTGTAAAAATTGCGTTGTTTGTAACTTTGATATGCAACCCACTATGGAATTTACAATAATAACACATTAATTAATTTCATGAATCGCTTAATCTTAGCACTCACATGTGCTTTGACTGCCTCTCTGATGCTATTCACGTCAATCGATCTCTCTGCACAGGACAAGGTCGTTTTGACGGGTAAGATCGTCACGGAAGACGGTCAGTCAGTCATCGGAGCAGGTGTCGTGGAGAAAGGAACCTCCAACGGTACGTCAACTGACATTGACGGAAAATTTACAATCACGGTTTCAAAGGATGCGATCCTTACTGTAAGCTGCATCGGTTATGTCGACAACGAGGTGATCGTCGGCGACAGGAACAACCTTGAAATTGTCGTCTTAGAGGACAAAAGGCTTCTTGAAGAGGCTGTCGTGATCGGTTACGGTACCGTCAAGAAGAAAGACCTCACCGGCGCTGTGGCAAACATAGCCGGAGACAAACTCGCCAACCTCCAGACGACCTCGCTCTCACAGGCCCTCCAGGGCTCAATGCCAGGTGTCCAAGTCACAAGAACCAGCGGACTTCCCGGCGCAGGAGCGACAATCCGTGTCAGGGGCATCACAACAATCGGTGACTCAAACCCTCTCATCATTGTAGACGGTATTCCTGTAACATCGATCAATGATGTAGATGTTGACGATATCGAGAACATCAACGTACTCAAGGATGCAGCCTCGGCATCGATCTACGGCGCGCGCGCATCTTCCGGAGTCGTTCTCATCACTACGAAGAGAGCGAAACCAGGGATCTTGAACATCGACTATAACGGAACGTTCAGCGTCATCACAAGGACCACAAAGCCTGTCATGTCAGGTGTTCAGGACTATATGAGGATGATGAACGAGGTTGAGTGGAATGACTCGGGAAACACCCCTGGCGAAGAGTATCGTATCTATCCTCAGGATGTCATAGACAACTACTACTCCCTCAACGCTCAGGACCCTGACATGTATCCTATCACTGATTGGGATGCGCTCTGCGTGAACAAGACGGCGCCTCGACAGAAGCATCGCGTTTCCTTGACATACGGCAACAATGTCATCAAATCAAGGGCAATGCTCTCATACACAAAGGAGGATGCCCTGTATGACGGAAGAAGCGAGGAGGAATTCAACGGCCGTATCAACAACGACATCACGATCAACCGGTTCCTTGCCGCTTCAGTCGACATGCAGTTCCTCCACACAACCTACAGGAACACATCGTACAACCCAATACAGGCAGCTTACAAATATGGTCAGAATAGAGCCGCATTATGGAGCAACGGCACAATTGCCGAGGGTCATATCGGTTCCAACTCATGGGCAAGACTCCATTACGGCGGATTCGACAACTCCTGGAGAGACGTGTTCAATGCCAAGGTATCTCTTACCTTGACTCCGTTCAAGAAGTTCTCCATCCAGGCTGTATTCGCCCCCTCAATCCGGGACAAGAAAGCCAAGACATTCATCAACCAGGTACAATACTACAACATGGATGATGCTGTCACACCGGCAGGCTATGTCGCAGGATGCCAGACCAACAACCTCACGGAAGGAAGAACAGACTCGATGAACCTCACCAAGCAGCTTGTGGCAAACTACTCCCTCGATCTGGCCGACTCACACCACTTCACCTTCATGGCCGGTTACGAGGACCACTACGCATTCTCAGAGAGCCTTTCGGCGGCTTCAGACCATATGGACCTCGCTGATTACCCTTACCTCAGCAGAGGCAATCTCGAGTACAAGACCAATACGGGCAATGCCTCAGAGAACGCATACATGTCATTTTTCGGCCGTTTGACCTATGACTTCAAAGGCAGATACCTCTTCCAGGCAAATGCCCGCTACGATGGATCCTCAAGATTCCACAAAGACTACAGATGGGGATTCTTTCCGTCAGCATCATTCGGCTGGGTGCTCTCCCAAGAGCCTTTCTTCAAGAGTCTCGACCTCTCTGCCGTCAACTTCCTCAAATTCCGCGCATCATACGGTTCACTCGGTAACGAGAAGATCGGCAACTATCCTTACCAGGCCATCATGGATCTCGGTCATGTTGCCATGCACAACGGCGCTGCGCTCGAGTCGGCGATGACAGCAGCCCAGACATCCTACAATATCCTTGACATCACCTGGGAGACAACCAGAACATGGAATGTCGGTGCAGACGCTACGCTCCTCCAAAACAGACTCACCCTCACCGGAGACTATTTCCGCAAGGAGACAGACAATATGCTTCTCGCCCTTGAGATTCCTGATCTCATCGGTTACGGGAACCCTGACCAGAATGCCGGCAAGATGCACACCAGGGGTTGGGAGGTCCAGGCAGGATGGAACGACAGGATCGGCAACTTCATATACGCGCTCTCTGCCCACCTCTCTGATTACAAATCGGTCATGGGCAACCTTTCAGGTATCGTATTCGACGGGGCCAACATCATCAAGGAAGGCAGTGAATACAACGAGTGGTATGGCTACAAGTCAGCCGGCCTCTTCCAGAACATGGATGACATCGCTTCATCAGCCCTTCTCAACTCCAACGTCAAGCCGGGAGATGTCAAGTATGTCGATATCTCGGGTGCGGACGGAGTGCCTGACGGCAAGATCTCTCCTGAATACGACCGCGTTCTTCTCGGAGGTTCCCTTCCTAGATACCAGTACGGTGGAAACATCAACCTCGGTTACAAGCACTTTGATTTCACACTCACATTCCAGGGCATAGGAAAGAGGACATGCAGACTCACCGATGATATGGTATATCAGACAGCACAATGGCACAACCTTCCTAAGTTCTACGCTGAGAACAGATGGTCAGAGTTCAATACTCCTGAACAGAACGAAACTGCAAAATACCCGCGTCTCTCACAGCTTCAGTACAAGGGCAACAACTTTGCGATGTCAGACTTCTGGCTCTTCGACGGCTCATACTTCAGAATCAAGAACATCGGCCTTTCCTACACGGTGCCGAACGCTCTTCTCAAAAAGATTGATGTATCAAAGATGCGGATCTACACATCCGTTACTGATCCCTTCACCATCGACCACTTCCCTGAAGGCTTCGATCCGGAGGCATCCGTCAGCGCATACATCGCAAGAACTTTCAACTTCGGTCTTCAGATCACCTTTTAGCCAATTATCATGAAAAAGATACTGACAATAATCATTTCTCTTCTGACCATATTTATGATGGCTCCATCCTGCGAGGTGGAGAAATCAGGCGAGGAGGAAATATATCAGAAGCCCACTGTCACAATTGAGGCTCCGACAGACTCCATTCCATCAGAGGGAGCCACAGTGTCTGTGGTTGTGAACTCAGATGTGAACTATACCCTTGTCATTCCTTCAATAGATAAAACTTGGCTGAGCGCCAACACAACCTCCGGTACCGCAGGAAAGACAGTCTTCAGCATCACGGCCGCGAAGAACGAGACCTCTCTCGACCGCTACTCAAGAATCACACTGATCGATGAAGACAACTATTTCCTCAAGTCATTCGGCATCCTCCAGGCAACCTCATACAAACAAGAAGAACCGATTCTTGAGGTATACTCATTCTCAGCCTCACCTCTCAATCTGTCATTCACAAACGAAGGAGGGACACTGACAGTAACTGTCGTCGGAAATGTCAACTGGACAGCAACCTGTGACAATGCCGCATTCACAATCTCCCCTGCATCAGGAGAAGGTGCCGGCGAGATCACAGTAACAGCAGCGGAGAACACAGGTGACGCAATCGACGCGACCCTCACAATCTCTACGGACAACACCAACGTCCAGACCGCAAGATCTTTTGCTGTTGCAATCCATCAAGATGCAGCCCCTGTCGCTCCGTCAAACAAGGTCCTCGCAGAGTGGAAGTTCAACACGACTGAAAAAGACGCTCTTGCGGTCCACTTCACAGAGAATGCAAAAGATCCGACAGCAAACCTTCCCGGCAATGGCGGATTCTATATCGCCCCTAACGTAAGCGGCATCGGCATGATCGAATACTATAACGGCATAGACAAGAAGAGCATCAATCCCAAGAACAGGGTCAAGAGAGCCATCGGTGCTTACGGAGAGCCTGTATTCTACGGCACATGGAAGGATGACTACATCCTCTTCACCGCGGAATCAGAAAATGATCTCGCCGCGAACACCAAAGTCCACATCTTCTTCACAATGCGCGCAAGTCACGCCCAAGCAATGAGATACTGGAAAATCGAATACCTTGACGGAACAGAGTGGAAAGTGGCAAAAGCTACCACAAGCAAGACCGTGGGGGAGGAGACCTTCGACTATAACATCGAACTCCCTTACAACACAGGTGCCGAACAGGTGGAGCAGAATGTGGAGATCGACCAGACCGTTACGCTCTCCGCATCCGCAAAGACTGTACAGTTCAGAGTGACCTGCGTATCTACAGCGATGGCAGACGGAAGCGGGCTGCTTGAGAGCCTGGCAGGAAGCTATGTCGTCAGACTTTCCGGAGAGGATGCGAACGCAGCGACACCCTACCTCAAAGCAACGAGGTGCCCTATCATTGAAGTTGTAGAATAAAACTATTGGTCATGAAAGTATTCAAACACACAGTATTGCTTCTCATGGCTGGAGCCATGATAGCAGGATCCTGCCAGAAACTCGACTTGGACCCGCTTTCAGAGGGTTCATCGGAGAACTGGTTCAACAACGAGCAGGAAATCTCAATGGCCCTGAATGCTCTCTATGCGCCTAGTCTTTGGAATTTCGAGGCACGCAGAGCTTACAACACAGACCGCTTCTCGGATGACTGGAACCAGAGAGTATACCTCTATGACTGGCTTGCCGGTACAATTACCGGAGAATGGGGAGACACGGAAAGCCTCTGGGCAGCTTCCTACAAGGGTGTGGCAAGAGCCAATACCATCCTTTATTCTCTTGAAAAAGCAGAAGGTCTCGTGGCTGACAAAAAACTTGAACAGTATGCCGGAGAGGCAAAGTTCTTCAGAGCCTGCTTCTACTCATACCTCGTCTTCGCTTACGGAGATGTGCCTTACTATACAGGCTACATCACCCTCGAAGAGGCCTACAAGATGGGACGTATCAACAAGGAGACAGTCCTCGAGGGCATATATAGAGATTTTGACGAGGCGGCACAGGTTCTCCCTGAAAGATATGTTGGAACAAGACGCATCACCAAGGGCGCGGCATATGCCTTCAAGGCCAGGATCGCCCTTTGGATGAACGACTGGAAGACCTGCCGTGATGCTGCCAAGGCATGTATCGACCTCGGTACATACTCCCTTTCTCCTGACTATCGCGAGATATTCCTCTCAAAGACCAAGGACTGCGAGGAGGTCATCTTCGACCTTCCCAACAGCAACGCCCTCGGCCTGCTCGCTCCTCAGGCCATGAAATCCTTCATTCCTAGAAACAATGGCGGCACAAATGGCGCGCAGCCTTCATGGGAACTCTTCTTCGCATACCCTTGCACGGACGGAAAGATGGTTGACGAGTCTCCGCTCTGGGATCCTGCCGACCCGTTCAAGAACAGGGATCCTAGGCTTTCCGAGGTCTGCCTTCCTTTCGGCGAAATGCTCGGCGGCATCGTATACGACCCAAGGCCAAGCGCGAAGAAGGTTCCCACCGCTGATGGGGTCATGGTCAAGAACAAGGACAACAAGTCTGTTGACCAGTATGCATCATACAATGGTCTCACACTGAAGAAAGGCATCGATGAGGAATGGCTAGATGACTATTACACCGATGCAAGCATCATCATCATGAGATATGCAGATGTCCTTCTAATGTTCGCTGAAGCAAAGATGGAGCTTGGCGAGATCGATTCCGGCTGCCTTGCTGCCATCAACAAGGTAAGGGCAAGGGCATACAAGGTAGATTACACCAATACTTCAGCCTATCCTTCTATCACTGAGACAGACCAGGCCAAACTCCGCCGCATCATCAGGAACGAGAGGCGTATCGAGCTTGCATGGGAGAACAGACGCTGGGAGGATCTCATCCGCTGGAGACTCTGCGGGAAGGCGCTTACAACACCTATCTACGGTACCCCTTCAAACGCCAAGATGGCTGAGAACGAGGCCACAGGATACTGGCTCTTCCCTAAGGACATCCGTCCAAAGATTGACAAGGACGGCATCGTTGACTGCAGCGCGTTCCTTGACGCGGGATATGCCCAGATCAATGTCCGCAGAGGATTCACAGAAAGACAATATCTCTTCCCGATACCTACAAAAGAGCTTCTTGTCTGCGACAGACTCGTTCAAAACGAAGGTTATTAAAGATGATTATGATAAAGAACAGAAGAATGCTTGCTCCCCTGCTCATAGGAACCGCACTTGCGGCTTCCTGCTGCGAGGGCAAGAATCCTGATCCCGCCAAAGTCGATCCTCCGGTAGTTGAGACTCCTGATGAGGCAAAGGTCGGCAGCGTGCTCCCTGCCTGGAAGGAAGGCTATCTTGACATCCATTTCATTAATGGAGGCCGAGGCGAGAGCACGTACTGCATATTCCCTGACGGCACGACAATGCTGATTGATGCCGCAGGCGCGCCTAAGAAGAACGAGATGGATCCTCCTGGTGTCGCTCCGAAACCTTCGGAGAACATCTCCAGCGGCCAGGTGATCGTCAACTACATCAACCACTTCATGCCGGCCGAGGCTGGAGGGAAGATCGATTATTTCTTGGCGACACACTATCACTCAGACCATATCGGTGCCGTGACAACAAAGACATACACGATTCCGATGACGGTCGGACTTGGCTTCTACGATAACGGAATCGGTGCTGTCGGCACCAGAATCCCTCTGATGAAAGTAATCGACCGAGGCGACAGCAAGGACCGCCCCTCGACCGACACTTATCCTTCTTCAACCGTATACAACAATTACCTTTCCTTCATCGACTGGTCAACCAAGAAATATGGCACGACAAGGGAGAAGATGAGGGTCGGATACAACGACCAGATTGTCATGAAGAAGAATGCCGGGGATTATCCTTCATTCAAGGTGATGAACATCGCCGCAAATGGTGACGTGTGGACCGGAAGCGGGAATGAATCCTCTTCTGAGATTCCAAGCACAAAGGAACTACTCGCCAATTACTTGGACAACCTCCCCTCAGGCAATATTCTCAGTTGTGTCATCAAGATCTCCTACGGCAAATTCGATTATTTCACCGGAGGTGACATCCAGTACTCAGGAAGGAGCACCTACTCCTGGAGGGATATCGAGGCTCCGATCGCAAGGGTGACAGGTCGTGTAGAGGCAATGAAGGCCTGCCATCACGCCACATCCAACACCAACAGTGACGCGCTCTTGTCCGCGCTCAAACCGGACGTCGTCCTGGGCGGTGTATGGAGAAGCGTGCAGCCGAATGCGGCCACCATCAAAAGAATGTACACCGCAAACAGCAGGATGGACATATTCCTGACAGCCATCGGTGATGACGCGAAGAGCGAATTGACATCATATATGTCAAAATTCGGCTCCATAGAAGGCCATTACGTAATAAGGGTCAACAAGGACGGACAGTACAAAGTCTATACCCTTGATGACACAAACGAAAAATACTTGGTCAAGAAAATTAGCGGTCCATACAAATCAGAGTAAAGATGGATAGAAGAGACTTTTTAAAATCCTCGGGTTCGCTGACGCTGGCGGGTCTTGCTACTTCAATGATACCCTCATGCGCAGCCGGTTCGTCAGACAAGGGTAAACTTGCAAAGTTTGAAGTGAAAGACAGTTTCAGGACTCAGGTGCTTGTTGTTGGAGGCGGCCCCTCTGGAATCACAGCCGCGATCGCTGCCGCAAGGCAAGGCATGAAGGTCATGCTCGTCGAGCAGGGCGCATGCCTCGGTGGAATGGCCACCAGAGGTCTGGTCCAGCCATTCATGACCTGCTATGACATGAGCGGCGAGCAGATGATCATAAGAGGTCTCTTCGAAGAGATCGTTGACAGAATGGTTGCCATGGGAGGAGCCATCCATCCAAAGGACGTACGCTGGGAGACCCCGTATACAGCCTGGATGAAGGAGGGGCATGACCATGAAACCCCGTTTGACCCTGAGATAATGAAGGTTGCCGTTGAGCGAATGACCCTCGAATCCGGTGTGAAGATACTCTATCATGCTGCTTTTGTCACCACGGAAACTAAGAACGACAGAATCGATAAGGTCGTGCTCCTCACCAGGAAGGGCCTCGAATCTGTCACCGCTGATTTTGTGATAGACACAACAGGTGACGGCGATGTCAGCGCTTCGGCAGGCGTCCCTTTCTACTACGGAAACGGAGAAGGAGGCGTGCAGCCTTCCACCCTCTTCCTCAGACTCAACAACGTCGAATCTGACAAGCTCATAGCGGATGTGGAGTCGCATCTTGGTGAGTTCAGAAGAGTGAACGGCGTCAGCTACAGGGCGCTGCACTGGTTCGTCGAGAAGGCCGAGAATAATGGTGAGTGGGACATAAAAAGAAAGTCGGTCAATCTTCACAAATGCGTCCGCGAGGATGAGTGGAGCGTCAATGTGACACGTATCCTTGACGTGAACTCCCTTGATTCAGAAAGCATGACAGCAGGAGAGATAGAGGGCCGCAGACAGGTGGAGCAAGTGGTCAACTTCTTCCACAAGTATGTGCCGGGATGCAAGAATGCGACCCTGATGAAGACCGCGGAGACACTCGGCATACGTGAGTCGCGACACATCATCGGAGATTTCGTGCTCAATGCTGAAGACCTTCTCAACGGCGTTGTTCCTGAGGACAGCATCCTCCTCGCTTCCAATTCAGTCGATGTCCACGGAGGACAGGGCGCTACAAATACCACCAACTATACCCTTATGAAGAACGGCAACTGGTATGGTGTGCCTTACAGAGCTCTTGTTCCTAAGGAAATCACCAACCTTCTCGTTGCAGGAAGACCCCTGTCGGCAACTTCAGACGCCGCCGGAGCGGTGCGCGTGATGCCTCCTTGCATGGCCATGGGCCAGGCTGCCGGCATCGCGGCTGCCCTTTGCATCAAAGAGGGAGGCAAAGCCGCAAAGGATGTAGACATGGAGCATCTCCTGAAGACACTCAAGGACAACAAAGCATTCCTCGGATAATATGGATTCAAATCGCGTTAGAATAAAGGACATAGCCAAACATCTAGGAATTTCGGTGGCCACCGTTTCCAGAGCGATGAGCGAAGGGACCAGTGCGAGCGAGGAGACTAGGAGGAGGGTGGCGGCCGCGGTGAAGAAATTTGGGTATCATCCCAATTCCGAGGCCAAGGCGCTCAAGACAGGAAAGACACAGACTATAGGTGTCATCGTCCCCGAACTCAACACCAAGTACACCATCCAAGTTATAAGGGGCATTCAGGATTACTGCTATGACAGGGGAATAAAAGTGATCATGGCCGATTCCAACGAGGATCCCGCAACTGAAAGGCGTAACATGCTCCTCATGAAGAAGTTCAAGGTTGACGGCCTGGTGGTCGCTGAATGCGGCACCCAAAATCATGATATGTTTAAGGAAGTCATGTCTGAAGGGATGCCTATGGTGTTCTATGGGCGGATACCTCACAAACTTGACGTCTCAATGGTGCTGGTGGATGATTACGCGATGTCGTTCTTCATTGTTGAAAAGATGATTCTTGCAGGAAGGAAGCGCATTGCCTACATCAATGGACCCAAGGATATCTACAACTCGGAAATGAGGGCCAAGGGTTACAGGGACGTGCTTGCCAAATACAACCTTCCAGTACTGGATGAGCTCCAGGTAGAAGGCGGATTGACCATCGAGGATGGAGAGAGGGCGACAGAAAAACTCCTCTCGAGGAATGCGACTTTCGACGCCATTTTTTCTTTCACGGACAATCTGGGCATCGGTGCCATGAGAACGCTGATGAGCAAGGGCATGAAGATTCCGGAAGACATTTCCGTGGCTGGATTCGCCGGAAACGAACTCGCCAACGGAGTTTACCCCAAACTCACCACTGTCGTTCCTCCTATGTTCGAGATCGGAAGGAAATGTGCTGAAATCATACTGCAGAAGATCAAGGACCCTTCCAAGAAGAACGAAACAATTATTATGAATGCAACAATTAAATTGGGAGACTCCATAAAATAACTTGAAATGGACAGAAGAAATTTCCTTAAGACCAGCGGAGTAACCGCAGCGGCATGCCTTGCAGCAACAAGCCTGAACTCATGTTCCGGCATTTTAGACGGAACAAAGGACATCAGCATCAAAGATGTGAAAGATTCATACAAAACCCAGCTGGTAGTCGTTGGCGGAGGCCCTGCCGGTGTATGCGCCGCGATTGCAGCCGCGCGCAAAGGCGTGAAGGCGATGATACTTGAGCAGGGAGGCTGTCTCGGAGGTATGGCCACAAGGGGCCTTGTCGCGCCTTTCATGACATGTTACGACACTGAAGGTGAGCAGCAGATCATCAGAGGCCTTTTCGAGGAAGTTGTTCAACGCATGGTGCAGCTCGGAGGAGCCATTCACCCTCGCGATGTGCGTGCCGGAAGCCCCTTTACAGCATGGATCACCCAAGGCCACGACCATGTCACTCCTTTCGACGCCGAAGTCCTGAAGTACGTTCTCGACCGGATGGTGATTGAAGCCGGTGTGAAGGTGCTTTTCCATGCATCCTTCGTCAAGCCGGTTCTCCGCGGCTCGAAGATTTCCAAGATCATCATCCTTACAAGAAGCGGCCTGGAGTCCATTGCTGCTGACATTTTCGTCGATGCGACCGGTGACGGCGACCTGGCTTTCCGCAGCGGGGTGCCTTGCGAATACGGCAATCCCGAGACCGGACGAGTACAGCCTGCAACCCTCTTCTTCCACATCAATAAGGTCGATTCAGACAAGCTCATAAAGGACGTAGAGGACCACCTCGACACCTTCCACAAAAAGGATGGAGTCAGTTACAGAGCCCTCCACTGGCATGTGGCAGAGGCTGAGGCCGCTGGAGAATGGAGCATCGCCCGCAAGAGCGTCAACATCTACAGAGGTGTGAAACCTGACGAGTGGGCCGTGAACTGCACCCGCATCAAGAATGTGGATGCCACGAACTCGGAGAGTCTTACCGACGCTGAATTCGAAGGACGCAGGCAGGTCAACGAGCTCATGAACTTCTTCCACAAATACGTTCCCGGCTGCGAAGATGCCACCATCAAGGGCTCCGGTGCGACTGTCGGAATCAGGGAGTCAAGGCACATCAAGGGCGATTACGTCCTCGATGTTGACGATCTGCTCAATGGAGTCGTTCCTGAGGACAGCATCCTTCTCGCTTCCAATTCAGTCGATGTCCACGGACGTGGCGGGGACTATTCAACAGAATATATCACCGTAAAGAACGGACGCTGGTATGGTGTTCCTTACCGCTGTCTTCTTCCTCAAGGGGTGGACAATCTCCTTATTGCCGGAAGGTCGCTCTCGGCCACTTCGGATGCCGCGGGCGCAGTCCGCGTCATGCCTCCTTGCATGGCCATGGGACAGGCCGCCGGCACAGCAGCAGCTCTTGCGATAAAGGGTGGATGCGGCCCACGTGATGTGGATGTGGCGCAGCTGATCCAAGATCTCAAGAGCCAGGACGTCTTCCTAGTATAAACCGCACAACAAAAAAAAGACCTATATGAAAAAAATTCTGACAACAATCACGGCAGCATTTGTGCTTTTGTCGTCCCTTGTCTCAGCTCAGGACAACTCTGCGTACATTCTGACACCGAAGGCACCGGACACGCCTCGCATCAACGGCCCCAAAGTATATGGCGCGAGCCCTGATGCAGACTTCCTTTTCAAGATCCCGGCAAGCGGCGAACGTCCTATGAGGTTCAGTGCAGAAGGTCTTCCTGAAGGCCTGAATCTCGATCCCGAAACCGGAATCATCTCCGGCAGTGTAAAAAAGGCCGGCGAATACAAGACCACGCTCAAAGCTGAGAACGCCAAAGGCCAAAACGAGCGTGAATTCCGCATCGTGATCGGCGACAAACTCGCCCTGACCCCTCCTATGGGATGGAACTCGTGGAACTGCTGGGGCAACAGCGTCAGCCAGGAGAAGGTGCTGAGCTCAGCGAATGCCATGCTCGAGAAAGGTCTCGATCAGTACGGATGGAGCTACATAAACATCGACGACGGCTGGCAGGGACTTCGAGGAGGCAAATACAACGCAATCCAGCCCAACAGCAAGTTCCAGGACATGAAGGCTCTCGCCGACTACCTCCATTCCAAGGGTCTCAAACTCGGCATCTATTCCGGCCCGTGGGCCGGAACATACGCCGGTCATATCGGTACCACATGCGATAATGCCGAAGGCAAGTATTGGTGGGTAGAGAAAGGCATCGTTGATGAGTATTGGAAGCTGGATCGCTCGAAACTCAAACGCGACAGCCTCTGGTATTTCGGGAATGTCTCATTCGCCCGTCAGGACGCCCGGCAATGGGCGGACTGGGGTGTCGACTACCTCAAGTATGACTGGAACCCGAATGACGTATATTACCTGCGCGACATGCACGATGCCATCAAGGCAACAGGTCGTGACATCATTTACAGCATCTCCAACTCCTCTTCTATCGCAATCGCTCCCTACCTGACCCGGTACGCGCAGTGCTGGCGCACGACAGGAGACATCCGCGACACATGGGAAAGCATCTGCAATATCGGTTTCGGAGGGCAAGACCGTTGGGCAGGATACAAGCGCCCCGGCAACTGGCCAGATGCAGACATGCTCGTTGTGGGCAAGGTCGGATGGGGACCGCAGACACACTGGAGCAAACTCACCGCTGATGAGCAGTATACTCATATCACACTGTGGAGCATACTCTCTTCCCCCCTGCTGATAGGCTGTGACATGGCCGAGATGGATGATTTCACAATCAGTCTTCTGTGCAACAATGAAGTGATAGATGTCAACCAGGACCCTCTTGGCCTTCAAGCATCACGCATCTACGGGGATGACACCTATGCGACCTACCTCAAGACACTTGAGGACGGCAGTGTCGCAATCGCATTCTTCAACCTCTCGGAAACTCCGAAAATGATCGGCATCATTCCTTCCAGGGTGGGTCTGCTGGGACGCCAGGTTATCCGCGACCTGTGGCGCCAGAAGGATATCGGTGAGATTACTGACCACAACGAGAGATGGGAGACTGAGGTAGCGCCTCATGGCGTCGTCTTCCTTAAATTCTCCCCTGGAATCGAATTCGTGCATCACATTGGACGTGTAAGGAGTTGATAACTTCATAAAGCCCGCATCCACTGAAATTCATCAAAATACGGCCTTTGTACGTCAAAATAGATTGCGGTTCCATGTTGAAAGGGACTCGGACAACATCGAGCAGACGACCGTCACGCAAGTCAAAAACAGCAAATCCTGTACCCTCGGACGAAGGGTTGCGAGGAGTTCCTCCGAAAGATTGATAGAGTTTGCCGTCACTTATGCTTGCTCCTTGATATATGGGGAAATATTTTTCCAAGGAGAAAGTCCTGACAGCATCGGAATCCCGATATGTAATATCTCCTTCCGATACTTTCGGCAGTGGAAATTCAGAAATAAAGAAGCGGTTGCCGGAGGCATTAATTTGTTTAATCTCTCTCCTCATATATACAATGACACCCCGCTCGGAATCAATGACAGCCTGCGATCCGCCATAATCACCGGAAAGGCGGAAATGGATTGTCTGGACAATACGGGTCCCCTCCGGTGTTACGCTTTCCACATAACAGGCGGTATTTGTCAGATCTCCGGACACATAGAGTAGAGAGTCGTGGAAATTCAGATTACCGCAATGGTTCGAAGTGATCTGGCAACCAAAAGGGAATTCCGCAATTTTTCTGCCTGTCAAATAATCGTAGGTACGGCACAAGCCGGAATCATATCCTACATACACAACGTCATTCAAAATAGAGAATGACTGCATTGGACGGCCGTTGTATTCTTTTTCAATATTGAAGAGGAAATTGCAGGCAGGTTGGGCCATAATGCGAAAGGCTGTTGCAACTCTGCCAAGGTAATAATCCTTGAAATCCCCCCATTTATATAGTCTGTCCCCCACGGCTGTGAGCGGCAGCTCGATTGCTTTTTCATGAAGATAGAAGCGTACCAGCGGCTGTTTGCCATCCTCTTCGCTTCTGAATAGAATCATCTGGATATTTCCCGCCATCGGCATCCTCCAATTCTTGAAAACTTCCTTTATTCCGGCATACGAGCCGGCTTTTTTATTCCAGCCTTCAATTTCCATCAAAGTCAGAAGGCCGTTAAGTGTCATATCATGTCCGAATCTCAAGCGCACTGAAGGTCCGGCGATCTTGATGTCGGCATCGGAGGTCATGATCATTTCCTCAAGCAATGGATAGCAAACGGCATAACGTCTGTCATTGCCCGGGAAACCCGCTGAAGCCTGATGGAAACAGTTGATGTTGTCCATTTCCCAAAGAAGTTGCGTTTCCGTTTCAGAGAAGAGTCCGGCAAACGACGGAGCCTTGAAATCGAGACAGGGAAGATTATTGATAATACTGAAGAGCCTTGCTTCAAAAGTCCCTATTGGAATTGAACTGCAAGAATATCCACTTTTGAAGAGTTTCATTTCGAAAGGAACCGTGTCCATCAAAGAATCGCAATAGGCCCGGAAATAAGGCTGCCAGGATGCCTCCGAAGACAGGTTTTGTTGGTCGCAAGGCGCAAGGCAGGCAAAGGGATTGAGAACTCTCAGATCAGCCGTGTCGGCGCGCATTTCAATATCTCCGCCAAGTGCATCACAGAAGGCTTGCATACTGTGGATGCATCGGGGCGTGATGCTTGAGGAGGCCGAAATTTGCGGATGGGTTTTGAAGATCGAGCGAAAACGCTTCTTCATTCTTTTGGCAATCTGCCGCTGTTGCCGCTCTCCCTTCTGAGTCAAAGCACCGGCATTGCCTTCGAAATTCTTGTGGATTGAAAGCAGTTTGTCATATACCTTCTCTCCATATTCCGTCAGATTACCCTTGGCCTCTTCGTATGCAAAAGCATCATAAACGATATCGTACTGATCGGCCGAGGTAAGGAACCTCGCTCCGTGACGTCCGTAATGACTGATTACCCAGGGCCTGTAGCCATCGGGAACGGCGAGTTTTTCCTCCTTTGGAGCAGCATACATGTTGCTGACGCCTGCCGTCCACCCCTGCGCAAGCAAGACGGCGGACAGCAGCATCGCATATAATGAAATGAGAATCTTCTTCACCAAGTTAAAACAATTCATATTTCTATAGTTTTCAGGTACTTACAAAAACAATAGTCCGTGCTGGAGCGCTTGTCTATTTTTCTTCTTTCTTTCCCAGCATACATACAGCCGTACTTACAAGACCTCCGATCGGAGCCCACCAGGGCCAGGCAATGACTACCTTGTGGCCGAACAGGGCAGTAGTGAGGGGGTTCATGATATATGGCTGCATCAGAAGCACAACCAGCAGCCCCACGACAAGGGCGGCAATCACACTCTTTGTATTTCCGCGTTTGGTGTAAATCGCCGTGACGAAGACGCCAAGCATTCCCGCATAAGAGAAGCACATCACACCTGTAGCAAAATCTACGAGATTGAGTCCGGACGCCTGTTGCATCACCGCAGTGAGGATGGCAAAGGCAGTCAGAGCGCCTCCCATAAGAGCAGACATTTTTCTAGACGATGAAATCTGCTCGGCATTCTCCTTTATCTCTTTTCCTCTCTGCTTTCGTATCGGAAGAAACAGGTCTGTCACGAAACTGGAAGCCATGGCATTGATTGCCGAGTTGAAGCTTGAAAGCGCCGCGGCAATCAAACCGATAATCATAAGCCCTCTGGCTCCTGTCGGAATGCAATTTTTAATATACTGCGGGAAAACGTCTCTCGCGTCGGAGAAGAATCCGGAAGCGGCTCCCAGTTCAGGATCGCTGCTGTAATTGATGAAAAGAAGAAGCCCGATTGCCAGAAAAACGAATACAATAGGAATTGCCATCAACTGCGAAACCACCAGTGAAGATCCGGCCTTCCGCACGCTCTGACAAGTCAATTGTCTCTGAACAAATTCATGATCGGTGCTGAACTGCGCAAATTTGAAGATTGCATACGCGAACAATGCGCCTATCAGATTGTACGGCCTTGTAAAATCAAATGTGGGATCGGCAAGCAGCAACTTGTTTCCCTGCGTCCAGCCGGTGAATGTGCCGTCTGCGGCCATTGCATACGCGTCCTGTTGAGGCAATTTCACCATTCCATTGTGCAGTTTTCCGATGATATCGGACAGACTCATATCCAGTGAATTGAACAGCATTACCAGGGCGAAGATTCCTGTTCCGAAAACCAGGAGAATCTGAAGAGCATCAATATATATCAGGCCCTTGATGCCTCCACACATTGTATAGATTGTGCTGACAACACCGAGAATGATGATGGACCATACGATGAACTGGAAATCAATTCCACCGAAACAGATTACGGAAATGGCTATGGCGGCAATAAACAGGCGTGAGCCGGAAGTGAACAATTGGCCCAGAAGAAACATCACGCTGGTCGAACGCTTTGCTGTCTCTCCATATCTATCACCGATATAGCCGTATATGGTTATTGTATTTGCATTGTATAACTTGGGCAAAGCAAGCCAGGCCACAAAGACACCTCCGATTACAGCTCCGACACAACTCATGATGAAGGTGATGTTCGTATTGAAACCAAGTTCAGGAGATCCGACAAAAGTTCCTGCGCTGATGGAGGTTCCTGTCGCAGCCAGAGCAACCAGCCAGCCCGGCATAGAGCGACCTGCGACGAAATAATCTCCAATATTTTTGTTCTTGTTTGAGAAGAACGCGCCTATTGACGTGAGGGTTATTAAGAATAGGGCAATCAGTATCCAGTCAATGAGGTCCATAACTCAGCAATCTTCGCTTCTGACAGCGGTTGTATCAATCAGGGTATATATTTGAGTATAAGGTTTGTTCGGGTCACCGACACCCTTTTTCATCAAAGCCTTAAGTTCATCAAAGAACGAGGGCACAATCTTCGATGGCAGAATGTTGTTTTTCAGACAGACAGAGCATGCCATGCCCACGACCTCTCCCATCATTGCACATGTTCTCATCACCCTTGTTGTGCCAAGAGCCAGATGGCTGACAGAAATATTCCTGCCGGCCATGAACAAATTGAGGACGTTCTTGCTGTAAAAGCAGCGGAAAGGAATAGGATAGAAATCAAGAGGAGCCAGGCAGCCTCGGCTCAGCCATGGATCTTTGAAGCGCTTCTGATTTTCAGGATCGGGTTCGTGATTGTCAATGTACCAAGATGTGGAAACGCAGCCGTCGTCATATATGGTAAAGTTCCTCAAATCCTGCTCTTTCAGCACAAATTCGCCGATAAGGCGACGGCTCTCGCGTTTTCCGGCATAGAAAGACAGCCACTTCAAAGCAGTTTTGTCATATTCCCCTTTGAAAGATGAATGGTTTTTGATATATGCCCAGTTCGAATAAGCCACATACATTCCATAATCACGTATCTTTTCAGCATCCGCAATTTGGTCATCCTTCATTCCGACCTCCCAATACCATTGTCCACGTCTGACCTTCTGCACCGTATCCTCATCTATCTTGAGCCCCCAATCAATATCCGGGAAAATCTGCTTTTCATTTTCTTCTTCGGAATACCATAGTACCGAGGCTCCCAAGGTGATTCCATCTGCAGTTTCAGGGGCTGACGGCTCGTCATATTCGCTTTTTGCCTCCCTGCCCATTGACCATTCCGCTCCTGCCAGCACGCCGAGAGTAGCATCGCCCGTACAGTCCGCGAAGAAGTGACCCGACACTTTTATGGTCCTGTAATCATCAACATTTGTAGCAATTACGCTGCTGATTATGCTGGAGTCAGATTTGTCGACAGAAGACACTTTATATCCAAGGAAAAGTGAAATGTTTTTTTCTTTCAGTATAATATCAAGTTTCTTTTCGTCCTCATAAATGTCGGCAGGCCTTGCATTACCCTTTCTTGACGGTGCAAACTCATTCAACAGATATCCGAGAGCGGGGAAAGGACCTATATTGATCCGGCCTCCAAGCCCAACCCTGACCTCGGACGAATTGTTGCCGCCAAGGACCTTTCTGTCCTGAATCAAGGCAACTTTATGTCCGAGTCTTGCGGCGGACAGAGCAGCGCACATACCGGCAACACCTCCTCCCGCAACAACAAAATCAAAGGTTCCCTTATCTTCCGGAAGAACCGGAATATCCAGCAGACGTTTTCTCAAGGTATTGATATCCTCAACCGGAGCACCGGGATGCAGCGTCAGCAGAATCGAGTCGAAACGACCTTCAAAGCCGGTCAGGTCATGTACGGAAATAATGTGATTGCCTTTTGAAAGATGCACGGTTCCCCCTTCCTGCCAGTTCCATTCCGCAGAACCGGAACCAAATGTGTTTTCAATGGGGACAGAGTCAATCGACAAATTAAAAATGCCGGGAGCGGAATCCGACCAATATGCAGTCCAGTTCCTTGTCCTGACATAAATGTGATACTCGCCTTCTTTCTCAACGAAGAATGAAGTAGAGGCATCGTCAACAGGCTTGCCCAATCCGTGGGCCAGCAGATAACTGGACCCCATCACATCCATGAATTGAGAGTCGGAAATCCATCCTCCCAGATTATCAAAGGACGATCCGCACAGCAAGATTGAGCCGGTTCTGCCACTTTGTGATGAGGCAGAAGATAAACCCAATACAAATTTTGGAGCTATTGTCTTGCACATACTGCCTTGCTGTCCGGTTATCATATTGTGCAGCATTTCAAATGAATGCTGCGCGACAAGTTTTGTCGGCTGATATACATAGGACAGTTTTGGATTGTATATTTCAGCATTGTCTCCCTGATCAAAACCGACGACTGCAAAATCGTCAGGAATCTTGTACCCCAGGTTGTTGATTGCTGCAATACCTTTTATTGTCAGCAGATTGGAAGGGAAAATCAGGGCATTCACACCTCTCTCCCGCGCTTCCCTTACAGCATCAATCATCCCTTCGTCGACGGATTCTTTCCTGATGATATTATCTTTGACATACTGGCCGAGACCATTGTCAAACATCTCATCTTTATAGCCCTGAAAACGCTTTAGAATAGTCGGAATGTCAGTCTGATAACGGATCATTTCAATCTTCTTGTGACCATTGCCGATCAGGTGCCGGGTCGCTTGCCTTCCGGCATTCTCGTTATCCATCATCACTCGTCCCACGCCCTTCGCGCTTGCCAAATCCCGATCAATCAAAACAACAGGGACAACATTGGCAGCTATTTCAGAAATCTGTTGTTCGGTGTGAGCGCAAGGAGCCACAATGAGTCCATCAACGCCGGATGCAATGAACTTGTTGATGAGTTGAGACATTTTTTCGGGGTTGTCGTCAGTAGACCCGAAGATTGAAAGATAACCTGCTTGGGCAGAGATGTTTTCAAGATGGCGGCATATGTCGCTGAAGAAAGTGTTGGCAATGTCAGCGACAATTATTCCAAGTGTCTTGCTGTATCCCGAACGAAGAGAAGAAGCTGCCATATTCTTGCGATATCCAAGCTTTTTGGCAGCTGCCACTATCTTTTCCGCTGTTTCCTGAGATGCGGAGCAAATATATTCCCCCTTGGGTCCGCGTTTGGCATTCAGCACGAAAGACACAAGAGATATTGAAACGCCCGCTGCTTCTGCAACATCACGAATCGTGACGGTATTTGATACTACCTTTTTCATTTCAATGCAATATTATCCATAAATTTTTAGAAAAAGGCGAAGATGATTATGTAAAACGTTCTACATACGTTCAGACCATAATCCAGATCTCTAATATTTATCGTTTTACTTTAAGAGGAATGATTCTAATGGCCGTTTCTCTCTCTGCGCCGCTTGTACCTCTTGGCTTTCGGCTATCCCAGCCTTGACCCTTCGCAGCGAGTAGCGCTCCTTCTGCGTGCCGAACCACCTGTCGCGATCTTTTCTGGTTGCTGATGGCAGGTGGTCTTGAATATGATTTCTTAGATCGGATTCATTATCTTTGAAGTATGGAAGAAAAATTAACAAAATCAGGCGTAAGAGCGTTTCTGGCACCGCTCCGCTGGATAATTGTTACGGGGAAATTGTTCCCGCCGGCATTCATCTATTCAAACTCCCTTGGATTTTTAACCCTACAGGTGCAGTTCCCTACTTTATCGGACACTCGGGACTTTCAGGCGCTTTGGTATATTACAGTCCGGAAGAGAATATTTATATCGCCGGAACCGTAAATCAGTTGGCATACAATGACCTTTCATTCAGGACAATGATTTCATTGGTTCTACAAATTTTAAAACGACGAATTACCTGCTCCTAAATCTATTTGAAGGGCAACTGATGATTACAAAAACAGACCTTGATAAATTGAATTCTCAAAATCCGAAAGTAAAATACAGATTTGCGAAGGAATTGTTGAAAATCGGTTATCTGTCAGCGGTAGATAAAGACAATAGAGTAGAAGGTCTAATGTCAGATTTGATTCAAATGCTTCACGGAGGTATGTTAATTACATGCAATCATGCTATTTTTGCTCCGGGACTGATTTATCAAAACAAACCGAACTTAAAGGATTTGATTATCAAAGAATTAATTTCAATCCCTCATGACAAGTTTGAAACCGATGCGTGTAAAAACATTGCGACAGAAAAAGTTTTGGAAGCGATCAAGCCGTTTGTTTCAGACATTAAAAATGACCAATCCGTTATGACATTTATAGAGAATGCAACGAAATCGGAGAGAAACGCAACAAAAAAGAAAGCAGAGCAATTATTGAAAAAAATAATTTATCAACCTTAAAAAATAAATAAAATGACATTACAAGAAATCCTCGAATATCGGCGCTCAGTCCGTGACTTCGATGAAGCCAAAGATCTTGACACGGAAAAGGTAAAGCACTGTATCGAATTGGCGACGCTTGCACCGAACAGTTCCAATATGCAACTGTGGGAATTTTATCACATCACCGACCCTGAGATGCTGAAAAAAATATCTCATGCTTGTCTGGACCAAAAAGCAACCGAAACAGCGAAACAAATTGTCGTGTTCGTAACGCGCCGCGATTTACACCGCAAACGCTCAAAGGCTATTTTGGAATTTGAAAAAGAGAATACCGCTCGCAATACTCCACAGGAAAAAAGTCGGTGGAATCAACGTCAATTGTACTACAATCGCTTGATGCCGTTTATATACAGCCGATTTTTCGGACTCCTCGGGGTTTTCAGGAAGATCCTCGCCACATCCGTCAGTCTATTCCGTCCAATGACAACATCCATTTCAGAAAGTGATATGCGCGTGGTCGTGCATAAAACCTGCGGTTTGGCGGCGCAAACTTTTATGATCGCCATGGCGGAAATCGGTTACGATACCTGTCCGCTGGAAGGATTTGACAGCCGTAGGGTTAAAAAGTTGCTCAAACTGCCCTGCAGTGCCGAAATCAATATGGTCATTCCCTGCGGAATCAGAAAAGGGACGTCTGGAATTCGGAGAGAACGGTTTAGAGTACCCTTTGAAGAAGTGTACAGGATTGTAGAATGATCATAAATGAAACGCTCTTTTATACTTTTTTTGACAATCATTTTCTCTCTTCTCAGCTGTGAACGAGAGCCTGACTTTGAAAAAATTGAATATGTCAAATACAACCATCAGCTCTTTGAAGAGAATGTAAAATTAGGAGTGCTCATCAAGCAGGTTTTTAAAGATCTGGAAGCTTCTCCCAAAGAATTGTTGACAGAACTTGGTTATGATGAGCAACAATCCAAAAAAATACTTGACAAACTCAACCTCTATGTCGCGCTTGCAAAGGATTACACGATGCATGGTGTTGCATATAATACAAAAGATCCCCTTGGTAAACCTATCGTAGCATCGGGATTGATCTATTATCCGCAAAAAAGGAAGCCTAAAGGTGTAATCTATATCTCTCCCTTTTTCAAGAACAAGGGCACGAGCGGTACTGACGTACGATACAGTGTAGAAGCAGTATTGGTCGGTATGGGTGATTATGTATGCATAATCCCGGATGGAATCGGACTGGGTGTAAGTTCAAATCAACCGATATCGATCATTCAACACGAAAATTTAGCCGAAACCGCCGCAGATTTATATCTGGCCGCCAAAGAGTTTATTTACAATCATTATCAGTATAAACTGCCTAAAAAAATTACCCTGTTCGGTTATTCTTTGGGCGCTTCCGGCGCCTGGTCGTTGGCTCGATATCTCACGCTTCACAAAGAGTTAAATGTAACTGTGAAAGATATCTTTATCGGAGGAGGTGTCTATTACCCGGAACTCTATGGTAAAGATATATTTGAGACTCGCTATACTGAATATGCCGCCGCGCCGTATGTACTATGGTCATTAGACTATTATGAAAATTTGAATCTCGATTTCACCAAGATCTTCAAAGGCAAGCTGCTGGATGGATTTCCCGAATTATGCGACGGATATAAAGGTGTAAGAGACGTTACAGCTTATATCGGAACCGATCTGAACAACTATTTTGATGAGGATTTTTTAAACAATGAACAAAACCAATATCGTCAATCGGTTATGACCGCATTGGAAAAAAACTCCATTCCCAATGACTGGCTTCCGGAAGGTAAGGTTTTTTTGTACAATTGCTTTACCGACCTGTTCGGCTCTTCGATTTGCGGAGACGCTCTGTATGACTATTTAAAAGAGATAAATGCCGATGTTGAATATATCCATGAGGATATGACACACGAACAAATGATCGTTTACATGGTCATGGATTTCTATAATTATCTCTATCCGGATAAACTGTTCGGTTTACTTTAAAGCCCATATTTTTAGGGAAAAGCAGTAATAATGTAATGCTATTTTAATCTTTCCGTAATCACTTTCTCTGTAGACTTGACTAATTTTGCCTATGTTTTTAACTATGTCAAACAGACAAAGTGATGAATGAAAGTATATTCATAGATTGTATTCGATAGAAGATAACAGTGTCATTAAGTAGCAATGTAATACGAATAGATGAAGAATTATATTGTAGCGTCTATACTTGTTTTACTTAGTGTAAACTCTTATTCTCAAAGTTTCAGCAATTCCGTAAAAGGTGTAGTCAAAGATGCTTTTACGGATGAAATACTGGTCAATGCCACGATCACGCTTACTGTTGACTCCTTGAACTTTTCTACGATTTCCGACAGCGAAGGAAAGTTCATTTTTGAAAAAGTCAGAGCGGGAAGGGTTCGCTTGCAAATCAACTATTTGGGCTACGAGCCCTATTTCGCGAACAACTTGATACTTGCAAGCGGAAAAGCACTTGAAGTTGAAGTAAGGATGGAGCAATCTCCTCAATACTTGACGGAAGTAACCGTCGCGGCAAGAAAACGAGGTGAGGCGAACAACGAATTGGCTTATGTCAGTTCACGCTCTTTTGACGTGAAAGAGACGGAGCGCTATGCCGGGACAAATGGCGACCCTGCGAAAATGGCTTCCTATTTTGCCGGAGTCCAGGCAGCGGGCGATTCGCGTAATGATATCATCATCAGGGGGAATTCACCGCTCGGATTGCTGTATATGCTGGAAGGGATTCCTATTCCCAATCCCAACCATTTTGCCACCCTGGGAACCAACGGCGGCGCCATCTCGATGCTGAATAACAATCAATTGTCAAATTCCGATTTTTTGACGGGCGCAATGCCGGCTCAATATGGAAATGCCACTGCAGGCGCATTTGATTTATCAATGCGAAAAGGCAACAGCGAAAAATTTGAATATCTCGTTCAAATGGGAACCGGCGGTTTGGAAGCGGGCGTTGAAGGCCCGTTTTCCAAAAAACATAATTCGAGTTTTATGATCAATTATCGCTATGCTTTTTTGGAACTTTTCGACAAAATCGGAATAAAATTCAATACGCCCGCCATTCCAAAATATCAGGATTTAACATTCAAATCCGACTTTGAATTCGGTAAAACTTCCCTATCGTTCTGGGGCTTCGGCGGTCCCTGTTCAATGTCGATGAATCCCGATGAAAATGTTTTGAATTACACAAAAAACCTTCGGACGGAAATGGGAGGACAAACGCATGTGGCCGCAATTACAATGAAAAACAGAATAAGCGCGAAATCCAACTTGCGAACTTCCGTTGCTTTTACAAATTCCACATCAAGCGTAGCTGTGGACAGTGTTTTCAATAACAGCAATGATTTTCATTTCTTCGGCGGCGCTTATACTGAAAACAAATTAATCGCGACCACCCAATACAGACATCGTTTCAACCCCAAAAACAGAGTAATTGCCGGAGCGTCTTATATTCATTCATTTATAAATTTTGCCGATAGCGCGAAAATTCAAAATCAATACATCTCCGGTACTAAAAATCGCGGAGACTACGGACTCGCTCAGTTCAATGCACAATACCAACACCGTATCAATGAAAAACTTGAAACAACGTTGGGGGTGTTCTCTCAATTCTCTCTGTTGAATCATTCATTCTCCGCAGAGCCGCGAGCGGCCATCAAGTATTCACCGAATAAGAATAACAGTTTCGGCTTTGCTTACGGTTTACATTCTCAAACCCAACCCGGAAATATATACTTTCACCAAACTTTACTTGATACCACAAATCTTGTATACAAGCAGACCAATACTGATTTGGATTTTTCAAAAAGTCATCACTTTGTTTTGGGTTACAATCTGAATTTCGGAAAAGATTTCAATTTGAAAACCGAGGTCTATTATCAATATTTGTTCGACATCCCGATCGAGAAGGAACGATCACATTATTCAGTCATCAATTATGGCGCTGATTTCTACGAAATTACAAAAGGCGATTTGGTAAATAAAGGCAAGGGAAGGAATTGGGGCCTTGAAATGACAGCGGAAAAATATTTTTCCGATCACTATTATTTCTTGATTACCGCGTCGCTCTTCAATTCCGAATATTTGGCGTCCGACCGTATTTGGCGAAACACCGTTTATAACAGCAATTTCCTCTTGAACGCGCTTGGCGGTTACGAATTCGAACTGCCGAAACAACAAACTATCACAATCAACGGGAATATCGTTTATGCGGGAGGCTTGCGGAAAATTCCGATCGACCTTGAAAAATCCAGAACGGAAACTCATACAATTTACGATTATGAAAATGCCTATAAGGACAAAAATCCGGATTTCTTCAAGGCGAATATCAAGCTCCTCTATCGTGTAAATCTGAGAAAAATGAGTTATGAAGTTGCTTTCGAACTGACAAATATTACCAACAGAAAGAATATTTGGCGAGAAATTTATGACGCCGAAACGCAAACGATAAAAACGGATTACCAAATGGGTATCATGCCCGGCGGTATGTTCAGATTGTATTTTTAGATAACGCTTGGTATGAAACAGTTGTGGTTTATCTTATTCATTTTTTTGCCGGTATCGGCTGGTATCGCACAAAACAATTTGGCGGAAACAGTAAGGGGCAATGTGGTGTCGGGCGACCCTGCCCAGGAGTTAATTCAGGCTTCTATATTCGTGGAAGGAAGCGAACCTGCTTTAGGAACGGTGACGGATGAACACGGCAATTTCGCTTTCAGTGTTCCCGTCGGACGACATAAACTATTGTTCAGCAGCACCGGATTTTTGCCGCAAGAAATCGATGTCTTGGTAAATACAGGCAAAGAGGTGATATTAAACGTGGTGCTGGAACCTTCATTCGAAGAGCTGCAAGGTACAGAGGTCGTGGCAAGTCGAGATAAGAGTCGGCCCATCAACAGGTTAAGCGTTACCGGGGGCAGAACGTTCAGCACGGAAGAGACCTTTCGTTTCGCCGGTTCGTTGGGTGATCCGGCACGCATGGTGCGCAGCTTCGCGGGAGTCATTCCTGCCAACGATTCACGCAACGATATCATCATCAGGGGCAATTCTCCCATCGGTGTTCAGTGGGCGCTCGACGGAGTGGAAATTCCCAATCTCAATCACTTCAATACCGGCGTAGGTATGACGGGCGGTCAAGTTACCATGCTGAATACCAACCTGCTCTCAAATTCGGATTTTCATATGAGCGCGTGGCCCGCTTCCTATGGTAACGCGTTGGCGGGAATATTCGACTTGAAAATGAGGAAAGGAAACAACCAAAAACATGAATTCTGGGCGCAAATGGGATGGAACGGCTTTGAACTGGGTTCGGAAGGTTATTTTTCAAAAAAAAGCACTTCGTCCTATCTGATTTCGTACCGATATTCTATTCCCGATTTGATGGAAAAGATGGGGTTTTATGCAGGTATAACACCGAAGTATCAGGATCTGACTCTAAAACTTGACTTTGACATCAACACGAAAAACCATCTTTCCGTCATTGGTTTGTATGGCAGCAGCGGAATTGATTTTGTGACTTCGGAAGTAGAAATGGTTGAATTTGATGAAAATCTACTTGGGCAGTTTGATCAACGTATCAAAATCGATGCGAAAACATTTGTTCTTGGAGCAACGCACACCCTTGATTTTACGCCGAAAACAAAACTAACCACATTGCTTTCCTTTGTAAGGAGCGATACCCATATGCCTGTAGATACAATGTCTCTGAAACAGCCGGATGCCGAATGGCAAACGTTGTGGGATGAGCAGGCTCTGGAAAATAAATATTCGCTCTATTCAAAAATAGAACACCGATTTTCTTACGCTTCGCTGATAGAAGCAGGCGTGAAGTATGACTTGTATGATGTAAATTATTTGGAAAAAGAATCCTTTGATGATGAAAGGGGACTTTTTACCAATGTCGATGAAAAAGGAGCTTTCAGTCTTTGGAGAGCCTATGCGCAATATCGGCAAAATGTAACATCGAAATTGCTGCTGACGGGCGGTTTGCATGGGATGTATCTTGATCTGAACAAAACTTCCGCGCTTGAACCCCGTTTGGGTATCCGTTACACGCCTGCCGCGAAACACACTCTTGCATTGGCGGGCGGACTATACAGCCAGATGATTCCCCGCTCATTCTATTTTATCAGAACGCTTGATTCGTACGGCAATATAGAACACAGCAATAAGAAATTGGGATTTATGAAGAGCGCGCACGTCGACTTTTCATACGATTGGGGTTTCGCCCCCGATTGGCATATCAAAGCGGAAACTTACTTCCAAAGACTTTATAATATTCCTGTAAAAAACGACCCGGATGAAACGTATACGATCCTGCAGGCGGGTGGAGCAGGTGACAATGTAATTATGCGGGAAGGAAATCTGGTCAATAAAGGAACGGGGAAAAATTACGGGGTGGAATTCACCGTCGAAAAGTTTATGAGCAACAATTACTACCTGTTGTTTAATTCCACGTTTTACCGTTCGACCTACACAAACGGATTCAATAAAAAAGAATGGAGTACCGTCTTCGACGGGAAATATCTCTTCAATCTCGCTTCGGGATATGAACTGCCGCTTAAAAAGGGGTGGACGCTATTTGTTGATGTAAAAAGTTCATTGGCAGGCGGCACGCGCTATACCCCCGTATTCGAGGAGGAGAGTAAACAGCAGCGCAAATTGGTGTTCGACAACAGCCGGGTGAATGCGTTGCAACTGCGCGACTATTTCAGAACCGACTTGCGAATAGGATATAGAAAAAACAAGAAGAAGTTCACAGACGAACTGTCTCTCGATCTGCAAAACCTGACAAACCGGAAAAATATTTACGGCCTTTCATTTGACCTTGACAAAGGTGTCTATTCAGAGATCCTGCTGCAAGGATTTATGCCGATGGTAACGTATCGGATGAATTTTTCATTGTAAGGGCCCCATACCTGACACTGCCGGCGTGGAAAGTGGTTAGCGAAAACCGAATCGATATTTAGGGAGTTTGATTTTTATGACCTGTACCGGAAGACCATTGAAAACACGGAACTTGGACGCAAGCCCTACTTCACACCGGAGGATAAGCCGCCTTTCGGTAATATTGCCGAAGTGTACAAGGAAACGGCTTCCTGTGGGATCTGCGTGTACACCTTGAACCAAAAAAGGGGCTGTGCTGGCGATTCCAATCCGAGGTGTGCACGAAATCGTTCTCCAATGCGCTGTGTTTGTACACCTTATGTTTGTATACTCCGTCGTAACCCTCGTGCTTCCTGCCCGATAAATTGCTGTCAAGTTGCGGCCAGAGGCGTCGTAGGCGTAGGTGGTGCTGCCCTATTTCAACCTCTCCGACATACTTTTGGGAAACACTCTCGCTTGATTGCCTATGCACGACAGCCAATATGGTCTAAGAGGTAATTGATAAGTAATCTAGAATCATAAGAATCGGCATTCTACAGATACTGGATGCTGATTTCAATTTGGTGCTGAAAATACTCTATCACCAAGTCATTAATTTTCCACCGCGGCGATGACTTATGCTCCCCAAGGGCTTTCAAAATGAGATCGCAGCAAAACTCGTCACTAAAGGGTTTCTGTTTTGATTGACCTACCTCCTTCCCCATCGATTGTGCCAGACACTATAGGCGTGATGCCTAGGAACAAGGCGTTGACGATGAAGGTATAATGGCCGCTTTTGCCGGAGCCTCGCCCAGGACTGATATCTGCTATGTGCCGTGGAGGGCAAGGTGCTGATGGGCAGAAGGAAAGATGAATATGCCTCCGGCTTTTTTCCCCGAGGCTGCAAGGCGGAAAGTCCACAGCAGCAGATCGTTACCCTCCACAACCACACAGCCGATCCGCCACGAGGCGGACTTGAATATACTTTCTTGATCTGGATTCACTATCTTTAGGGCATGGAAGAAAACAAACTGAGAATCGGCCTGAAGGGCCGCCGCGAAGAACGAGTGACGGAGGAGATGACGGCTGCCAAATGCTGCAGCGGCCCTGTACGGGTGTATGCGACCCCTATGATGATCGCGCTGATGGAGACGACCTGCTGGCGTCTCGCCCAATCCTGCCTCCCTGAAGGACAGGACACCGTCGGGACAAAGGTCCTGGTGAACCACCTAGCATCCACGCCCGCCGGAATGAAAGTCTGGTGCGAATGCGAAATCATCGGCATTGACCGCCGCGCCATCACATTCTCGGTCAAGGCCTACGACGAAGCGGAACTCATCGGAGAAGGGACCCACGAACGCTTCATCATCGACCTCGAGAAATTCCAAGCCAAAACCGACGCGAAATTATCGCGCTAATCTTTACAGCCATGCAAAATCCTTTCAAAGTCATCGCGCTGGACCTGGGCGGCGTGATCTTCGACCAAAGCCATGAGAATGCCATCCGGCATTTTGAAGAAGTCGGCGTCCGGGAGGCCTCCCGCTATCTCAATCCGTTCTACCAAGAAGGAATCTTCGGAGACCTGGAGGACGGAAAGATCTCCGCGGAGGATTTCCGTCGGGAACTCTCCAAACTCTGCGGCAAGGAACTCACCCTGGAAGATTGCCGCTACGGCTGGACAGGCTTCCGGATCGGCCTCCCGCAGCGGAATCTCGATTTTCTGCTCCGCCTCCGCGAGATGGGCTACCGACGCGTCCTGCTGTCCAACACAAATCCTTTCATGGTGATGGATCCCGACGGAACAGGCTTCGACGGAAAAGGCCATTCGCTGGACTACTATTTCGACGCCACATACCTGAGTTTCGAGTGCAAACTACGGAAACCTTCTCCGGAAATCTACCGGTATGTCCTTGCCAAAGAAGGCATCCGACCGGAGGAACTGCTGTTTGTCGACGACAGCCCGCGGAACGCGGAAGCCGCAAAGGCCTTGGGAATCCACGTACTGAATCCCCAGGCCAACACGGACTGGACCGGAGCGGTGCTCCGCCTCCTCTAGATTTCTTTCAGAGAACTTCTACCAAGTCTCCGGCAGGCCGAGATCCTTAAAGGTGCGCGGGGCGGGAACCTTCGGAAGCGGCTTGCGGTCTTTGATCTGCTCAAGCGCGACCCGGATGGCCTCGTTCAGTTGTTGGTCTTCCCCAGCCTGCTCCTTGATCGGGTCGTTATCGATTTCGATGTCGGGATCCACTCCATAGTTCTCCACGATCCATTGTCCGGTCTCCGCGTCATAGTTCGTGAAGAACGGCACGCGGACATCGGTCCCGTCCATGTACGGAAGCGAACCGCTGATGCCCACGATGCCGCCCCAGGTCCGGGTTCCGATCACGGTTCCCAACTTGTTGGCCTTGAAGCTCCACGGGAAAAGATCCCCGTCGGAAGCGGAATACTTGTTGATCAGCAGCACCTTGGGACCGGTATGCGTGCCTTCCGGCACCGTCCCGGTCAGGGTAGACGTGCGGCTCATCGTCATGCGGTAGGCGATGCGTTGCAACCGTTCGATGATCATCGGGGAAACATTCCCGCCACCGTTCGCGCGGTCGTCTATGATCAGCGCCTCCTTGTCCAGTTGCGGATAGTAGTAGCGGGCGAATTCGTTGAGACCCTCCGCCCCCATGTCCGGGATATAGATGTACCCCACCTTCCCGCCGGATTTCTCCTCGACGGTGCGGATGTTGTTCATCACCCACTCGTAGTGTTCGAGGGGATATTCATCGGCGATGGGTTTCACCACGACTTTCCTTCCGCCCTCTTTGGCAACCGTGTTGACGGTCAGTTCGGTCAGCTTGTCCGCCTTGCCGATCAGGAGTTTGTAGAGGTTGTCCACCCCTTGGAGCGGCTGTCCGTCGATCGCCGTAATGTAGTCCCCCTCGGAGATGTTCATGCCGAGTTCAGCGAGCGGGGAACGCAGTGACGAGCGGTACGGCGCGCCCGCGTAGATGTGATCGATCCGGAAGAAGCCGCTCTTGTCCTTGCTGATTTTCGCCCCCAGCAATCCCATCTGGATCTTGTCCGGCTTCGGATAGTCGCCCGGAGAAATGTAAGCATGGCCGCTGCCCAGTTCGGAAATCATGCCGCCGATCACGTAGTTCAGATCCAGCCGTGTCTTGACATACGGCAGCAGAACCGCGTACTTCTCCTTGATGGCATTCCAGTCGCGTCCGTGCATGTTTTCCACATAATAGCCGTCGCGGAAGGCGCGCCAGACCTCATCGAAAATCTGCGGCCATTCCTGGGAATAGTCCACCGTCGCATACATGTTCGCGACATCGACCTCCTCTCCGCCGCTGACTTTGGAGGCCGGGAAGTCCACCGCCTTCCAGACCGATCCGGTGAGCAGGGCCTTCTTGTCACCCGCGCGGTACACGATCATCGACTCGGCGCATTTATCGCTCTTGCCGGTCGAAAAGTCAAAAACATGGGTTCCGCCTTGTCCGGTGTACCAGAGTTTCTTGCCGTCGCAGAAATAATTGCGCGCATTGCTGACCGGCAGCTTGATGATCCGCTCTGACAATCCTTCGGGATCAATCCGGATCTCAGCCGGTTCGGACTCTTTCGCTTTTTTCTTCGCGGCGGAATCCTTGTCCGCCTCCGGATCCGGTTTCGGATCCTCAGCCTTTGCTGAAGAGTGGCTGTCGGTCGGCAGAAGCGGCGAAGGCGTGTCCGCAGCCAGCATCGTCATATAAGTCCCGCTCATGTCGGTGTAGGCATAGTCCCACTCGATCCGGCTGTAGATCGGATTCAGATCCCGGTCGGAGGAAAAGATGAGATACTTTCCGTCCGCGCTGAAGGTCGGCGCGCTGGAATTGTACCACCGGTCCGTCACGGGATATTCCTTGCCGGAGGCGAGGTTGCGCAGATAAATGACGTTCATCTGATTCTCGGCCGGCTTCGTATAGGCCAGCCACTTGCTGTCCCGGGAGATGTCCACGGAACGGAATTCCGCTTCAGGGCACTCCGCAATGGTTTTCTTCGTCTTGGCGACCGGATCCACCTCGACGATGCGGTTCTTCCGGTCCGTGTAATAGATGTGCTTGCTGTCGGGGCTCCATAGCAGAGAGCGGATGTATGTGTCGTTGTTCCGCGTGATCTGCACGGGCGCGCCGCCCTTGGCGACATCGTAGAGATACACTTCCGTTTCGCCTGTTCCGTCCCCGATAAACGCGATGTATTTGCCGTCCGGGCTCCAGTTCGCGGACCGGTCGTTAGAGCCGGGCGTGCGAGTCAGATTACGGGTAACTCCCTGTCCGACAGGAACATCGAAGAGTTCCCCGCGCGCGGTAATCGCCATGCGTTTTCCATCCGGAGACAGGCTGTAGCTGTTGCGGCGCTTTCTCCCGACATCCATCCGCTCGGAACGGGCGTAAATATCGTCCGAGCCGAGGGTGATGTGAATCTGTTCACTTTGCTTGGTCTGAGGATCCAACTTGAAAAGGAAGCCGCCTTTCTCATAGACGATCCATTTCCCGTTGGTCGACGGGAACCTGACGTCGTAGTCCTTCCAGTCAGTCACCTTGGCTATGGTCTTGGTGTTGGTGTCGTACACGAACAGGTTCATGATCATGTCCCGGTCCGACGCGAAATAGATCTCGTCGCCGACCCACATCGGGAAGATGTCCTGCGCATCGTTGTCTGTAATCTGAACGACTGATTTCCCGTCGTAAACCCAGATCTCGTCGGCCATGCCTCCGCGATAGTATTTCCAGGTGCGGAATTCCCGCATGATTCGGTTATAGGCCAGGCTTTTCCCATCCGGGGAGAAGCTGCAGAATCCTCCTTCCGGAAGCGGGATCTGTTCCGGCATGCCCCCTTCCGGGGAGACGGACCAGAGTTTCCCGATGAATCCGTCCCCCGTACGATTCCTGTACAGGATCTTTTTCCCGTCCGGGCTCCACCCCATCACGATATTGTTCGGACCCATCCGGTCGCCCATATCATCCCGGGCATTGGTGGACGTGTAGGTCAGCCGGACCGGTTCGCCACCCTCCGCGGGAATCAGGTAAACTTCGCGATTGCCGTCATATTCCCCGGTGAAAGCAATGAACTTGCCGTCCGGTGAATACTTGGCGAAGGCTTCGAAGCCGACGTGCGATGTGAGCCTGCGGGCGGTTCCGCCCGTAATGGGTGCTGTAAAAAGGTCGCCGGCATAGGTAAATGCGATATTCGTCCCGTCGGTGGCGGGAAATCGAAGCAGCCGGGCTTCATTTCCGGCGCTTTGCGCCAAAGCAAGGACTGATAGGCCCCCTGCGAGGACCATGAAAAAAATCCGTCTCATCTTGTAAAGAATTGGTTTCAATTCTTTAAAGGTACGAATTTTTCCGAATAGTGCCTCTCCGAAAGGCTGTCGAAAATGAATATGACGGGAATTCGCGTGAGCGGATTCAATGCAGAGGGGTGAAAGAATATCCCTTTCGGCGGAGTTCCCGGATCAGCTGCGGCAACCGGTCGTAGAATTTATCGGTGCGGGCGGGGTCGGTGCCGAGGTGAATCAGCAGGATGTGTCCGTTCAGTCCGTCCGGATGCGTCCGCTCATATTCCCGGATCTTGTCCAGAATGAACCGGCTGCTGTAGTACGGCTCCATGTCGGGCGTGGTGTAGTCCCCGTTGGTGTACGTTCCGGGCGTGCAGTTGACCAGCCTCAGCCCCATCTGACGTACCCAGGACGCGATCGTCGCGTTGTAGTGCTCGTACGGAGGCAGGAAATACGGCGCCTCCTGCACCCCCGCTGCCCGGAGCAGCCGGTAGCTCTTGAGGAGGTCCTCCTGGAATTGCTCGCGGGTCACCAGCAGCGAATCGCGCTTGTCCCAGGGAGCGTAAAGCAAGTGATCATAGCTGTGGCTGCCGACATAGTGGCCGGCTTCAACAAGCCGCTTCACCACTTCGGGAAATTTTTCGAAGAATTCCCCGGTGAAAAAGAATCCGCCCCGGATGTTATTTTTTCCAAGAGTCGAGAAGATCCGGTCCGCCCCGTCCGCCTTGTCCGCGGCCGTGAACACGAAGTCGATGTGCCGGACGGAAGGATCCGTCCGGATGATGCCGCCTTCCCGGTAAACATGCCGGTCCGGTGTCGCCGGGCGGACCGAAGCCGCGCGACCTTCCGCCTCGTAGGCCGACAGCGGGAAGGTCAGGCTCGCGGTCCCGTCCATCGTGGGTTCATTGGTGGAATAATCGTGGGTCGAATCATGATAGACCATGTCCCCCGGCTGGAACTCTTCGTAGTTGATACCGCCTTCCGTGTTGACGCCGAGCAGGCTGTTGAATATGGTCGTGTACACCGGCCCGTCCACCAGTCCGCCGGTCGTGTTGCCTAAGTTGTAATTGATGATGAACGAATGGGGCTGCGTAGGGTAGGTGCCGCCTCTGGGCAGCTCCACGACCATGCTGACGCCCCAGGGGTTGCAGCCGAACAGCCAGTCCCGGAGAGACCCTTCCATCTCCTGATAGGTCGTGTCTCCGGTCAGCTGCCGGTACAGGATGCATTGGGTCAGCATGGCGGTCGTCAGGTTGTTGGAGCACCAAATAGCCGGGATTCCATACAGGAACGGATGACCCTGCGCCTTTTCATACGTCCGCCTGATGCCGGAACGGAGGTTGCGAACGAACTCCTGGGACACCCGGGCGTTCCCCTCCCGCGCCAGGTAGTAGTGCCCCATATTCAGAAACGGGTACCACTGGTAATGATAGGCGCTGTCGGCCCCCATCCAGGGCGTTACGGGTTCGCGGCGGGCATATGCAAGCGCCTCGGCCTGGTAGCGAGGGTCGCCGGTCGCGCGGAACAGCTCGATCGCGGCAAGTTCCATGTCATCGGTCCAATTGTCTTCTTCGTAGATGTAGGGAGAACGCACAGAGGCCGTCTGACAGACGCCCGGTTTGTCGCGACCTGCTTGATAGGCGGCCTCTGCCTTCGCACCGATTTTCGCCGCGAAGGCCGGATCGTAGGGTTTCAACACTTCCGCGCCGAGGGAGAAGGCCGAAGCGAACTTGCCCGCCGTACTGGCAACGCCGGTGGTCGCATTCTTGCCCCCTTCCCGCCCCCGCTGCTGGGGTTCGCCCGAACAGAACCAGACAGGCCTTTCCTGCCCCACGCCCCAGCCGTAGTCGGCCTGGTCATCGGGCGGCGGCCGCATCCCGACATGGTCCCGGTCGTCCGCAATCTGGTTGTACAGCTCTCCGGGCGCGGGATTCATCCTGTCCAGCCATTCCAAGCCCCAGCGAATCTCGTCCACGATGTCGGGAATCCCGTTGCGACCGGCCGTCCCGTCCGCCCGATAATTGTCCGGAAAGGCCTCCGGGTTCCGCTGAAAGGCGAACAGCATCTGGTAGATGGCATTGGCGGACGTGGCGGTGTACTGGAGGCAGTCGGATGCATCGTGCCAGCCTCCGTGCACGTCCAGCCGGGTGCTGTCTTTCGCCGGATCCGGATGCCCCACGATGATGGCGTCTTTCGTGTGGCAGCTGTCGCGCAGAAAGGGATTCCAGCCGCACCGCTGCTGGCGCATGTAGTTCAGCACAAAATCCGCCGTACCGTCATAGACGCGGTGATTGACGGGGAATATGTCGGACTCGGTCACCGAGCCGCTATCAGCGGAACGGGTGAAGACCCGGATCCTGTAAGCCCCCTCCCGCCGCAGTCCACTGAAATCCAGGCGGGCGGTCGACTGCATCCCGCCCAACGGACCGGTAGGCCTGATGTCGTCCCCTGTCCCCCGGAAGACAACCTCGTCCGTGAAGCAGTCGGCCAGTTCGAAACCGGTCACCCGGACCGCTTCCCGGCTCAATAGCACGGCCACCTTGGTCGCGTCGGGAAGATAGCCCAGTTGGTTGATCCGTACCCAGGCTCCTTCAGCAGATGCCGGAAGCATGCAGGGGATCCAGAGAGCCGCTGCAAGGAAGAATTTCAGGAAACGGCAGCGCGGCATGGCTTACATTTTTTCCATCGCTTGAGAAAGGTCGGCGATGATGTCGTCGACATGCTCGATCCCGACGGAAAGCCGGATGAGATCCGGGGCGATCCCCGCCTCGCGGAGTTGCTCGTCGGATAGCTGCCGATGGGTATGGCTGGCCGGATGCAGCACGCAGGTACGCGCATCGGCGACATGGGTCACGATCGCGACGAATTCCAGCTGATCCATGAAGCGGATGGCTTCTTCCCGCGTCCCCTTGAGGCCGAAGGAAATCACGCCGCATTGCCCGTCGGGAAGATATTTCCGCGCCAAAGGGTAGTCCGGGCTGTCGGGCAAGCCGCTGTAGTGCACCCAGGCTACTTTCGGATTCGCTTTCAGCCACCGGGCGACTTTCAATCCGTTCTCGCTGTGGCGGGGCATCCGAAGGTGAAGGGTTTCCAGACCGAGGTTCAGCAGAAAGCAATTCGTCGGGGAAGGGATCGCACCGACGTCCCGCATGAGTTGGGCCAGAATCTTGGAGATATAGGCGTTTTTCCCGAAAGCCTTCGTGTAGGTCAGGCCGTGGTAGCTGGCATCGGGGGTCGTGAGTCCCGGAAACTTGTCCGCATGGGCCTCCCAATCGAAATGACCGCTGTCCACGATCGCGCCGCCTACCTGGGAAGCATGGCCGTCCATATACTTCGTAGTGGAATGGGTCACGATGTCGGCGCCCCACTCGAAGGGACGGCAGAGGATCGGGGTTGCGAACGTGTTATCCACGATGAGCGGAATCCCGTACCGATGCGCCATCTCCGCGAAACGTTCGATGTCGAAGACGTGGCAGCCCGGATTGGAAATGGTCTCCCCGAAGAAGCATTTCGTGTTCGGGCGGAAGGCCTTTTCAATCTCTTCGTCGGAAGCCTCTTCATCGATGAAGGTGCATTCTATTCCCAGTTTTTTAAGGGTCACGCCGAACAGGTTGTAGGTTCCGCCGTAGATCTGGCTGGCAGCGATGAAATGATCGCCGGCTTCGCAGATGTTGAAGATCGCGTAGAAATTGGCGGCCTGCCCGGAAGAGGTCAGGATGGCGCCGACACCGCCTTCCAGATCGTTGATCTTGGAAGCCACCGCATCGTTTGTGGGGTTGGCAAGACGCGTATAGAAATAACCGCTCTCCTCCAGGTCGAACAATTTGCCCATTTCTTCGGAAGTGTCATACTTGAAGGTCGTGCTCTGATAGATGGGCAGCACCCGGGGTTCTCCTTTCTTCGGCTTCCAGCCGGATTGGACACACAGTGTCTGCAGATTCTTCTTCATGTTCGTTCGTTTTAAGACCGCATTTTTCGATGCTGACAAATTTAACTAAATTTGCGAAAATTCACGAACCGATGAACGAGAATGCATTCAGAATCGGGCATGGCTACGACGTTCACGCCCTGCGGGCAGGTCTGCCCCTGGTACTTTGCGGTGTCCGCATCGAAAGCGAGCGGGGCTTCGTAGCCCATTCCGACGGGGATGTCGCCATCCATGCCCTCTGTGACGCCCTGCTGGGGGCAGCGGCGCTGGGGGACATCGGGCAGCGCTTTCCCGACACCGACCCGCAGTGGAAAGGAATCGACAGCCGAATCCTGCTGGAAAAGGTAATCAAGTTGATCGGCGCGAAGGGCTACGTCCTCGGCAACGCCGACATCACGATCGCATTGCAGGCCCCGAAAATCGGAAAATATGTTCTCGCCATGCGCGAATCCCTCGCGAAAGCGACGGGCGTGAATGTTTCGCGGATTTCCGTCAAGGCCACGACCACCGAGCGGCTCGGTTTCGTGGGACGGGAAGAGGGCTGCGAGGTATGGGCAACCGTATTAATCCAGAAGCCATGAGTCCGTTTTCAGTCATCCTCATCATTCTGACATATTTCGCCGTGATGTTCACGGTGTCCTGGATTTCCTCCCGGGAAAGTTCCAACGCGGGTTTCTTCACCGGCGCCCGGAAAACCCCCTGGTGGATCGCCGCCATCGCCATGGTCGGCGCCCCGATGTCCGGGGTGACCTTTGTGTCCGTTCCCGGCATGGTCGGGGTAAACGGCACCGCGATGGGCTATATGCAGATGTGCCTGGGCTTCTTCGTGGGCTACCTTATCATCGCCTTCGTGCTCGTCCCGGTCTTCTACAAAATGAATATGGCGTCGATCTACCAGTACCTGGATACGCGTTTCGGTATGTCCGCCCACAAGACCGGGGCCTGGTTCTTCTTCATCTCGAAGATGCTCGGGGCGTCCGTCCGGCTGTTTTTGGTCTGCGTGACCCTGCAATTGATGGTGTTTGAGCCGTTGCGGCTGCCGTTCCTGCTCAACGTGCTGATCACCATGGGCATCGTTCTGGTGTACACCTTCCGGGGAGGCGTGAAGTCCGTGATCTGGACAGACGTGCTGAAGACCGTGTGCATGATCACGGCCATCGTCCTCGGCATTGTGTTCATCGCCAAGGATCTGGGACTCGATTTTTCCGGACTGGTCCAGACCGTCCGGGAAAGTCCTTATTCCAAGGTTTTCTTCTTTGATGATGTGAATCATCCTGAATATTTTTGGAAGCAGTTTCTGGCCGGCATCTTCACGGTGGTGGCGATGACCGGGCTGGACCAGGATCTGATGCAGCGGACCCTGAGTTGCAAAGACTACCGCAACGCCCAGAAGAACTTGGTTACCAGCGGTTTGATGCAAATTCCGGTGATCTTTCTGTTCCTCTCTTTGGGCGCGCTGCTGTACATCTTCGGATCCGCCAAAGGGATTTCAGAGGTCGGAGACACGCTGTTTCCGGCGGTTGCGACCAGCGGGCTGCTGCCCGGGATCGTGGGGATCATGTTCGTGGTCGGGCTGGTGTCCTGCGCTTTCTCGGCAGGCGGTTCGGCGCTGACGGCCCTCACGACCTCCTTCACGGTGGACATCATCGGCACGGCCGGAAAATCGGAGGAGGAAGTGACCGCCGTCCGCAAGCGGGTGCATCTGACGATGGCCCTGCTGATGGGCGTGTGCATATTCATTTTTCATCTGCTGAATACACAGAGTTCGATCGACGCGGTATACAAGCTGGCAAGTTACACCTACGGCCCGATCCTGGGCATGTTCGCCTTCGGGTTGCTGACGCGCCGGAAAGTCCGCGACAAATGGGTGCCGGTCGTGGCAGTCATCGCCCCGATCCTCTGCTTCATCCTGCAGACGAACTCCGTCCGGTGGTTCGGCGGCTACCAGTTCAGCTACGAACTCCTCCTCTTCAACGCCCTCTTCACCTTCCTCGGCCTGTGCCTCCTCATCCGCCGGAAGTAGTGCCCTGCCCTATTTTCAGCAAATTATTTTGACAATTCGGGATTAATCTCTATTTTTGCAATCCGATTGTAGTGATGCAATCGCCCCGGTATTGAGATATGGTGTAATGGTAGCACTACAGATTCTGGCTCTGTCTGTGAGGGTTCGAGTCCTTCTATCTCAACGAACTTTCGCGGGGGGTTCAGGGGGCAGCGCCCCCTAAAAAGGCGGGGTAGCTCAGCTGGTTAGAGCGTCGGATTCATAATCCGGAGGTCGTGGGATCATGCCCCACTCCCGCTACGATAAAGGAAACAGAACACAAAACGACGATGGCAAACGCATTCCACTATTCAATCGGGAAAAAATTAATCCAAGCGATCAGCGGGGCATTTCTTGTGATCTTCCTGCTGCTTCATGTAACGATCAATCTGTTTTCTGTCATCGACACCTTCACGGGGAAATTCGGGGTGGTCGCCGCGGATCAGAAGTTGTTTTCCGCCGGAGACGGATTGTTCCAACTCGGCTGCGACTTCATGTCCACCCCGGTGATCACGATCCTGGTGCCGGTTTTGGCCCTGGGTTTCTTCATCCACATCCTCTACGGCTGCTATCTGACCTGGTACAATATCTGGGCGCGCGGCGGCTACAAGCGGTACGGGGCCGGCAGTCGGGCTGCTGTGGACTCTTGGTCCTCCAAGAATATGTTCGTCCTGGGAATCGTCGTCCTGGGAATCCTGTTTTTCCACCTCACCCACTTCTGGGCGAAGATGCAGCTGCGTGAATTCATGGGTTCCGAAGCCGAGAATCCGTATCTCCTTCTGACCGCCACTTTCGGACGATGGTGGATGACGTTGATCTACCTCATCTGGTTTGTGGCACTTTGGTTCCATCTCTGCCACGGATTCTGGAGCATGTTCCAGACGGTCGGTTGGAACAACCAGGTGTGGTTCAAGAGACTGAAAGTGATCGGAGTCGTGGTCGCCACGCTGATCTGCCTTGGTTTCGTCGTTATCGCCGTAAATGCATTCCTGCAGGCAAACGCATTGATCTAATCCAAGGATTTGAAGAAAATTCAAGGTCGACCGCATCGTGGCCGACCTTTTTTCATAGAAATTAAATATCTTTAACCCGTAAAAAACGAACGACAATGAAACAGAAAAAATTCATTCTGCCGGAGCGTGAAATTCCGACACAATGGTACAACATCCAGGCGGACATGCCAACGAAGCCGATGCCCATCCTCGATCCCAAGACCCACAAGGTGCTGAAGCCGGAGGACCTTTACCCGATTTTCGCAGAAGAATGCTCCAAGCAGGAGCTCGATCAAACCCGCGCTTGGATCGACATTCCGGACGAGGTTCTCGAAAAATATCTCGTGTACCGCTGTACGCCCCTTGTGCGAGCCTATGGTCTGGAAAAGGCACTGGACACGCCCGCGCACATTTATTTCAAAAACGAAAGCGTGAGTCCGCTCGGAAGTCACAAACTCAACACGGCGCTCGCGCAGGCGTATTACTGTAAAAAGCAGGGTATAACGAACATCACCACAGAGACCGGAGCCGGCCAGTGGGGCTGCGCCCTGGCCTATTCCGCAAATGTCTTCGGGCTGGAGAGCGCCGTGTACATGGTAAAAATTTCCTTTGAGCAGAAGCCCTACCGACGCAGCATCATGAATGTGTATGGAGCCACTGTGACGGCCTCCCCGTCCATGTCCACCCGCGCCGGAAAGGACATCATCACGAAAGATCCGACCTACCAGGGATCGCTGGGAGCAGCCATTTCCGAGGCGATTGAACTGGCCTTGACCACGCCGAACTGCAAATACACCCTGGGCTCGGTGCTCAACCATGTGTGCCTGCACCAGACCATCATCGGACTGGAGGCGGAGAAGCAGATGGAAATGGCCGGAGAATATCCCGATATCGTGATCGGCTGCTTCGGCGGCGGTTCGAACTTCAGCGGCATCACCTTTCCGTTCATGCGCCACAACCTGCTTGACGGCAAGAAAACCCGTTTCATCGCCGCGGAACCCTCTGCCTGCCCGAAGCTCACAAGGGGCAAATTTGAATATGATTTCGCAGACGAAGCCGGCTACACGCCCCTGCTCCCGATGTACACCCTCGGACACACATTCAAACCCGCCAACATCCATGCCGGCGGACTTCGCTATCACGGCGCGGGAGTCGTCATCAGCCAACTGATGAAAGACGGCCTTGTAGAAGCCCAGAGTTTCGGACAGCTGGACACCTTCGATGCAGGCGTACTTTTCGCGCGCAGCGAGGGGATCATTCCGGCGCCGGAATCCTGCCACGCCATCGCCTCGGCAGTGAAGGAAGCCCTCCGCTGCAAAGAAGAAGGAACACGGAAGACGATTCTCTTCAACCTCTCCGGCCACGGCCTCGTGGACATGGTGGCATACGATCAGTACTTTGCCGGCGACCTCACGAATTACGCCGTTTCGGACGTGGAGATTCAGAAATACATCGGTTCCGCCGACGCGTTGAACGTGAATCTGTAACAGAAAACTTGCCGGCTCACCCTACGGGGCGGGTCTTGTCGCGGAGCCAGTCGGCGACCTCGGCAGGCAGGTGCGGCGCCAGGGTTTCGAAAACCCTGGCGTTGTACTGATTGAGCCAGTTGATCTCGTCCCGGTCCAGCAGATCCGGCACCAGGATGCCGGTGTCGAAATGACAGAGCGTCAGCGGCTCCGAGCGCAGCCAGGAGCCGAAATCGTTCCGCCCTGCATCCACCGTCAGGTACACGTTTTCATGCCGGACTCCATGCTGTCCTTCCCGATAGATTCCGGGTTCGTTGGTCGTTGTCATCCCGGGCATCAGTGGCTGATGGTTCAGATCTTGACGGAGGCCCTGCGGTCCTTCGTGAACATTCAGGTAAAATCCCACTCCGTGGCCGGTTCCGTGGCCGAAATCCCGCATGGAATTCCACAAGGGGACACGCGCGAGCGCATCGATCCGACAGCAGGCCGTTCCCTTCGGGAAGACCGTCTTCGCAAGGCCGATGTGGCCTTTCAGCACGAGGGTATAGTCCTCTTTCTCCAACGGCGTGCAGGGTCCCAGGGGAATCGTACGGGTGATATCAGTGGTTCCGAACAGGTATTGCCCGCCGGAATCGCATAGATACAACCCTTTGGGGTACAATTCCGCCGACCCTTCCACAGGCGTTACATAATGCGGTAGCGCAGCATTCGGACCGTAGGCGGAGATCGTTTCGAAACTTTCTCCGCGAAAGCCCGGGATTTCCGCGCGCAGGGCATGAATCTTCCGCGCGGCTTCATATTCGTTGACGGCATCTCCGTTCCGGACCGACATCTCCAGCCAGTATAGGAATTTTTCCATCGCAACCCCGTCTTCGAAATGGGCTTCCCGCATCCCTGCGATTTCCACCTCGTTCTTGACCGCTTTCCGCAGGATGACGGGGGATTTTCCAAGTTCCAGTTCCGCATGGGAGGCATGGTCGCTCAAAGCGCGATAGAGGTCATAGTTCAGAGAGGCGGAATCCAGGAACAAGCGGGAGACCTCGTCGTCCCGCACCATGCCGACCAAGGCGGATTTCACCTCGTCGTAGTCCTGAATATTCACGCCGTCCGCCGTGAGTTCATAGAAGCTGTCTTCCGTCTCGGAATCTTCGGCCGGAATCGGCCCTTTGCGGACGAACCATTGGACACTGTCCAGGGTCATCAAGAGATACGATATCACCACCGGATTGTACTGAACATCTTGGCCGCGGACATTCAGCATCCAAGCGATCTGATCCAATGCGGTCAGCAGCAGGGCATCATGGCCCCGTTCCTGCATCCACTTGCGGAGCCAGTCGATCTTTTGTTTTCGGGACCAGCCGACCTGTTCGGTGCCGAGGGTGATGACGGGCGTCTGGGGTACGGGCGGACGGTCGAGCCAGATTTCATCCAGGAAATTCGAAGCATTCGCGATCGTGAACGCGCGCGAGCCTTTTCCGTTTTCTTCGAATCCTTGCGCCAGAAAAGCATTCCGGATGTCCAGCACCGAACTGACGGATTGGCTTTGCCCGTCCAAGGCGACGACCACGTTCTCGAAAGAGGAAAAATGTCCGGGCAGCCATTCCGGGATCAGAATTTGCTCCGGAACCCGCGTCTTGTGGAGTTCCACCCCGGATCCGTGAAGTTCCCGCTCCGCTTGGATAAAATACCGGGTGTCCGTCCACACCCCGGCGTGATCCAGGGTGATGACGAGATCTCCCTCCCCGGTGTAGCCGGTCACCCAGCCGACCGGATGCCACCGCGGCGCTGAATATTCGCTGGAGTGGGGGTCGGTGCCGGTGAGGATCACCGCATCCCAACCCTGCCGGCGCATGATCCGACGCACCGCTTCTACTCTTTCACTGAACAAGTTCATGGAATATTGGTTTATGGCTCAACGTTTCAAAGCGGCTTTGAGGCGGGCGATGACGAAGAGCAGCATCCGGTCGAAAGGAATGACCGACGAAATGCTCCGGACACCGGAAGCCACCAGGTTCATCGGCGAATAATACGCCTTCAATGCGTCATAACTCTCCATGACCGATTCGCCCTTGCGTTCGATCGCTGCTTTCAGGTTCCGCTGAGCCTCATCCAGTTCGGCTAAATTCGTAATGCGGCTGTAGTTAATCATCGAAGAACAATTTGACGAAAAGGGGTACGAAGGTGTCGCGGAACAACCGCTTCCGAAGCAGGAAGAGCGCCAGAAGCACAATCGCGAAGAAGCCGGCAACCAGGAAGGCGCCCATGGCATAACTCCCGACCGCATTCCCCAGCAGCAGCACGCCGCCGAAGGCCAGCGCCAGCAGGACGATGGAAATCACCGTGAGGAAAAGCAGGGCAAGCAGCAGTTTGCCGAGGCTCATGGAAAGACCCTTGACCGCTCGCAGCTTCAAGTCATCGATCCGCAGATCGACATATTCCCGGGTTCTTCTCCCGAGTTCCTCGACGGGTTTGGTAAATTCGCTCATGGGGTCGTCAGGCATTTTCGGTCTCGCTCTGATCGTCTACGCGCAGGGCATCCTCGAGCTTTTCCAATTGCTCAAGCAGTTTCTTGCGCGCCTCTTCCGTCATCCCCGCCGCCTGATCCTTCAGAGAATCGCGCAGTTCTTTGAACTCCATGCGAGCAAGTCTTCCCCGCGCTCTCAGTTTATCCAAGGCGTCCGAAGTCTCTTCCCGGGCCTGTCCGTAGAATTCTGAAGCCTTCTCTTTGGCCCGATCCCAGCCTTCTCCGGCCGCTTCGCGAACCTTTCTGCGGGTTTCTTCGCCGGAATCCGGCGCGAAAAGCAATCCGATCGTCAGTCCTGCGACCGCACCCGCCAACAATGCAAAAAATGTTTCTCCTTTCATCTCCAATATCATTAAAATTTAAAAAACTTGTTCCGTCAACCCGGCGGCAACGACCGTTCCGGCTGACGATCAAATTTATATAAATCAATCAAAGAATACAAATTCACAGCAGTTCGCGGAGGATTTCGTTGGAGGTAAAAAAGCGATCTTCAGGGATGTGGATCCACCCATCCGCCCGTTCCAGCGCGCCCTCGGCGAGCAACCTGTCGATCGCGGCCGGATCCGCCAGAGAGCCCAGTTCCTCCTGCGGAAGTCCCCGATCCGTCCGCAGCCCCAACATCAATCGTTCGATCCGGATATCCTCCTCCGAGAGCGTTTCCGCTTTCCTTGAATACGTCCGCAGGCGGCCGTCGGCCAGCCTGCAGGGCAAGATTTGGTCGTTCCAAGACCGGACTTCGCGGACATGTCCGGCTGCATCGGTTTCGACCGAGAAGGAATGCGCGCCGGGACCGAGGCCAACGTACGGAACCCGGCGCCAATAGGCGCTGTTGTGGACGGCTTCGTGACCGGGGAGGGCGAAGTTGGAAATTTCATAATGACGATAGCCCGCTTCGGCCAGCCGGCGGCAGAGCCGGTCGTACTGCCGGCGGCAATCGTCTTCGGAAGCCTCGGAATACCGGCCTTCGGCTGCCATCCGGCCGAGCGCGCTGTCCTCTTCTATGGACAACTGGTAGGCGGAAATATGGTCGGGTCGCGGAAGTCCGGAGGTTCTTCCGAGAGCAAGCGCTTGGCCAAGGGTATCGTTCCAGATGTCGTCCGTCAAACCCGATACTCCGAAGATCAAATCGATGCTGACGGAAAGCGGTTTCCGGCATTCCGCCGCCGTCTCGCGCAGCATCTCATAGGCCCGGACAGCGCCGGCAGCATTGTGCCGCCGGTTCATCCAACGCAGGAGGCCGTCGTCGAACGACTGCACCCCCATGCTGATCCGGTTTACTCCCAACTCCAGCAGTCCCCGGACATATTCCGGTCCTTTTTCAACAACATCCTCCGGATTGACCTCGATCGTAAATTCACGGTCAATCCCTTCACCCCCCGCCGCTTCGCAGCTGCCCCACGGGAGGCGTGTTCCCAAAGCTTGCGGCTTCGGGGCCCTGCGCCTCCAGTCGTCGCATCGCTCCCCTTTTCGGCGCGCCGGCTGAGGCCGGCTTTTTTGTTCCCGTGCGGCAAGGAGAGACAACAAAGATACCGCGATCCGTCGCAAGACAAACAGCGGCAGCACACTGGGTGTGCCGCCACCGATGTAAAGGGTGTCTGCGGCAGGATCCGCAGAACGGTTCATTTGAATTTCTTCCCTCCGTGTCCCGATCTCCGCAAGAACGGCGTCCGCATAATCCTCGAACAGCCGCTCCTGCCCGCGCGCAGGCGCTATCTCCGAATAGAAATCGCAATAGGTGCAGAAACTTCCGCAGAACGGAACATGCAGGTAGATCACAGTTACCTGAGCAGCAGGTCAGTCTTTCCGAGCAGAGCCTGCTCCGTGTAAGCCTCCACGGTGTAGATGCCTGCGCTGTAGGAAGGGATATCGTTCAGATAGATGCTCAGTTCAACCTCCTGGCCTTGATAGTCCACTTCGCGGGAAGCCGACGCGACCATCGGTTGTCCGTTGAAGTTGAACGAAGTCTGAGTGGTATTGGTTAGCAGAATGCCGTCCGGATCCTTCACCCGGAGGTAGACCCTGACCGGTCCCCGGGGCGCGATCTCATTCTCGACCAAGCTGAGCGTGGTCAGAAGTCGGATGACGCGGCTGCTGCGGTCCGTAACCTTGTCGGACGCATTGTAGGCAGCGACGCTCAAGCCTCTGGACTTGATCACCGCGCCTGCGGCTACCTGCCCGGAAAGATCCTGAACCTGTCCCTTGAGTTCCTCATTGGCCGCCCTGCTTTCAGCTGCTTCCCTGCGGGCGGCGGCAGCATCCGCCGTCAGTTGATGATTCAAGGTGTTGAGCGAGTCGATCTGGACGATGTAGCTTTTCATGATGCTCCGAAGCGTCCCGAGTTCCTTTTCGTACTGACGCATCTTGGACCGGTTGGTCGCGTCCGTCTGCTTGATGCGTTCGATGAGCTGGTTCACTTCCTCGCGGGAAGAATCCAGCTGAGTGTTGATATAATCATAGTCAGTGGACAGGCTATCATAATCGCTCTTGAGCGTGATCATCTGCTGGGTCAGTTCCTCCTTCTCTTGATTGAGGTCTTTGACGAGCGAGGCTTTGGAGAACCAGATGTAGGCCAGCGCAACGGCGAGCACGATGGCGATCGCCGCCAGGATCCACATCATGTTTTTCAGGCTGCTATTCCGCTTTGCCTGTTCTTCGCGTTCACGACGCTCTCTGATCGGATCTTCTTCCATAATCGTTCCGGTTTAAAAGTTTTTGATAAGACAAATTTAACAAAATTACTGGCAATGCAAAAAATACACCACCATAGCCCCCAAGGCCGCCCGGCAGGCAGACCTGTCCGCGACCCCGGCGAAAGAAGTCTTTCGTGACAACTTCTACCGGAGCTTTTGAAAACGCTCCGTGCCTGCCCGCTGCGAAGGCATCCACGAGCCTCTTTGTAAGTTTTTGTCTATAAGACACTTGCAAAAGCCGCAATGGAAGCCTATGCTGAAAAACAGGGCGGCATCCACGGGCCTCTCCACAAGTTCTTGTTTATTAGATACTTAAAAAAGTCTTCATGGATGGCTACGTGGGGTAACGGATGCCGCTGCGCGCCAGCCCGGGGCAAGGTGAAAACCAAGGGGTGAAGTAAAGAACCGGCAGACCGGCATCAAAAATCTTGCGAAAATCATCTCCTATCTAAAACAATTCCGTAACTTTATCTTTGAACTCGGTTAGACCATAAAATTACCAACTTGAAAACCCTACAGTATGAAAAAAGTATCTATTATGTTGCTGCTTGCCTTCGCTGTGATGGGCTGCGGTAGCGGAAAAGCGAAAAAAGCAGAACAAAGCGAAGCCAATGTACAAACTGCACAAACGGCATCGTATCAATTCGCCATCAGCAACAAAGACGGGAGCAAGTTTCTTGTTGAGTCAGAAGAAGGCGCTTCTTTTGAGGAACTTGTTTTTGCCGTCTCCGATGGTAAACTCTACCGTGTCAAACTCATAGGCCGGCAGCAAAGAAACGAGGAGAACGACAACGGCAGACAAAACTTCGAGAACTTTGAAAATCTGCAAGGCGCGCTATTCGAAAATTTAGACGGCAAAATATTGCCGTCCGATGCCGAAGAATACGAGGCGGTATGGGGAACGATCCTGCTTGTCAATCAAGGATATCTGGACGAAAACGAACTCGTCTCATTTTCACGGCCCGAAGAAATTGAAGAGCCCGGCGAAAGTACGATCGAAGCATTGGAAAAGCAGTTCGGACGAAAGGTGATGCAGGCACAGAAAGTGATCTCGTTTGGCGATAACAGGCAAAACAGCTTCTTTTCCGTGCAGTTTGAGAACAAAGGCAACGAAGCCTTGGGGATATATATGACCGAAACGGCAGATGGAAAACGTGCTTACATGGAATTTCCCGCAACGTTTGAGAGCAACGAGGACGGGTATGCCCTGAGTGTATGGCGTGTTGATGACGACGGGCAGTTCATCGCGCCTGCTATTTCCGCTGTATTCAAACAGGGTGATTCGTATGTTTTTCTAAGCGATGACAGTGGATTTGAAGGAACACACACCTCTTTCATCCGTCAGACGGGTGACCGGCTCATTGCAGACGAAGAAAGCAGCTATAGCAGATACACCGCTCCGCTTTAGACATGAGAACAACAACTAATACCATCATCACACTCGCCTTGCTCATTGCAGCAATGTCCGGACCGGCTTCCAATGCGGCGGCGCAACAGCAGGTAAACATCAAAACCCTGTTTTGGATGCTGCCTGCCGATGCTTTTCCCGAATATGTCCCACAAGACGACAAAGAGGGGAAAGAGTCGCATATCAGCGTATGCGATTATAGAAACGGCTACTTGGAGCTGGGCGGCGGGCAATTCATCTGGGAGATGTGCTATTGGAACCTGAAAGACGGACGGAAGCTGGTAGCGGTAAACCGAAACTACGAAACGGGTCCGGAGCTGCGATTCTTCTATTATGAAAACGGAAAATTGCGTGAAGACGCGGATTATAATATCTGGGAAAATATATTCATAAAATTGGAAGATTTTATTGACCTATCGCTATTGAAACCTGATATTGTAGAAGAACTCAGAAAAAATGTCGAGAGCCTTAAATACATGTTCTATTATCAATTGCCTCAAAAAGGTACATCTTTAAAAATACTGATTGACCGCGAGTCTCTTATAGAAGATTTTGAAACCATTCCCTATGAAGCCTGTAAAGAACTTACAATCAGATGGGTAAATGAAAAATGGATAAAATAGTTAAAGCACCGATGAAAATAAAATTGATCATGATGACATTTGCGTTCTTTTCCCTTTTCGGATGCACAAACGCGCAGGAAAAACAACTTGTATCGGTAGATTACCAGCGTTACGGTATGCGCAGTGATGACCGTATTTGCATTTATGTTAGAAAAACAGCGGAAACTTATACTGTAAAATTTGAAAAGGGGGATTACAAAGAGAACGGTAGTACAAGCTTTGAGATTACGCAAAGCGACTTCGATGCGTTGGCGCGTATTCTTTTCGGGATGAGCAAACCTCACAGAGAACGTCGCGGCTATATCCGCGATTTAACACAGTCTCTTGACGTGAAATTTATTAAAACCGGCAGACGGGTTTCCCGTAGTTATTCCATCAATCAACGCATGAACAAGAAAACGGCGGAGTTGCAAAGACAAGCGATTGATTTGATGTATCGATGGATTGATCGATACAAGCAACAATTCGAGATTCGCGTTACTTACAGCAAAGGCATCGCTACGCCCACCGAAATTTACACGCATGCCGAACCTGCCGAATTGGTGGAGGATTTGGGAGTATTTGTTGAGCGTCTTGATCCGGATCGGGATAAGCAAACCGGTGGAAGGAATGACTACTCACACCGTTGGCGCGCCCTGAAACCGGGCTTGGCTACTGTCTGGCTTCAAGAATTGGATATGGGATATGATCCAAGTAAACTGACCGAAGAATTTGAACCATGCGGCTGCTATATTATCGATGAAAATCTGCATGTACAGTATTCAAAAGAGGAAACAGAAGCCGCGCGGGAAAGATTCAAGAACCAACGAATACGAGACGGTGAAGATTTTGGAGAATAATCGAAGCGAAAAAATACATATCTTTGTTACATGCGTTACCTTATTCGAGCCGTCAAATATTTTTTCTACTTCGCCATCATTCTGGCCCTCATCCTCGGAATACTGGTGTTGATCGGTTTCGTGGAGCCGGATCCGAACCAACTCTTCCGGAACGGGACCAGGTCGCTCTGGCAGATCGGCATCCTGTTCGCGATCGTCGCCGCGGTGTACCCGAAGTTCGGATTCGTCGCCCGGAGCGTGATGATCCCCGGGGAATATGCGGAAATCCGCCCGAAAATCGTCTCCTACCTGGAAAAACGCGGATACCGGCTGGAAAGCGAGGAAGGGGAGAACCTGTCCTTTCGGCTCCGCTCGAAGCTGAACGCGCTCACGAGGATGCTGGAAGACCGCATCACATTGAAGCGGGCGCTCGGAGGCTTTCAGGTGGAGGGCATCACGAAAGACGTGGTGCGACTCATCCACGGCCTCGAATATGCCTTCCGTAACGATGAAACCGAACCCTGATTGTGTATAAATATGAAAGACGGAGAATTTAAAACGGTCGCCATGTATTTCGACCAAATGAGCGCGCAGATCACCATCGGTCTGCTCGCCGAGAACGGAATCCCTGCCGCGATGTTCGGTCAGGACTCCGCCAATGTTTTTCTCAATTTCAACTCTCCCATCGAAGTCAAGGTCAACGCCGCTGATTACGATATCGCGTTGAAAATTCTGGGGGCCCAGGACAGCCCGTCTGAGTAGGGCTTCAATTATTTGACCACATATTCAATCCTCAATCCTTCCGACAAGGCGCGGAACACGCCGAGTACCCGGTCTGCAGTGACGCTGCGGATGCGGGCAGCGTGGTTGGAGATCACATCCTTCCCGTTGGAATACCGGAGGAGAACGGCGTCGACGTACGGATCCGGAGCCGACAGATGGGTGGAATAGTCGTTGACGAGCAGGGCTTTGCAAGCATCCAGATCGGCTGAGGGGATCGGACCGGAAAGGACCGTTTCAATGGCTTTTCGGGCTGCCGCCACACCTCGCATCGGCTTGCGGTCACCGCCGGAAATCCCCTCCGGGAGACCGTATTCAGGAACAGGGGTGCAAGTGAAGACCATTTCAACGGATTCCTCCGGATAGATGTTGAACCGATCGGAAAGCGCGACCGAGAATCCGGATTCGGCCAATGTTCCGGATAGAGTTCTCAGAATCTGCAGACCGGCGATCTTGAACGCCATATAATTTTCCGTCGTGAACGGCAAGGGGGATGCCATGGCGATGTCGATGCGGACCGGACTTCCCTCCAGAGAATACGTGGTCGCGCCCTGGTGCAACTTATAGGAAAGGGAAGGACGGTGTACCGTCATCTTGCTTACGCGAAACCCGCCCAGGTATCGGCTCAACGTTTTCTGCACCGCCTCCACCGGGAGTTCCCCGACCAGCACGAATACTCCGTCGTTCATCCGCATGAACTGGTTTGAAAAATACCGATCCGCTCGGCGCTGGGTTTCGGGGGTCAGACCGGAGGGATCCTTTTTCTCCGAATAGGCGTAATCGGGATAGACGAGACGGTCCAAGAAATCGGGTTGCAAGCGCGAAAGCTCTCGCCTGTAATAAGAGTCGAACGCAGCGGTATTGAGTCTCCGTTCATTGGCCAGGGAGAGCAAAGCTTTCAGCAGCAGGCTGAACTTGGAGACCGGCGCGGAACCGCGGAGGCGCATGTCGGAAACCGACACCTGGGCTCGAAGTTCGATTCCGTTGGCCTCCAGCATCCGCTGGAAATTCTTCCCGGACAGGCCGGCCACGTCGTAAAGTCCCAACATATCCGAGAAAAAGGCACCTTCTCCGTTCGAAAGATCACTCACGGAAGCATAGCCCCCCTTCACCATCAGCCCATAGCTGAAGCGATCGGCGGAGGGAAGCTGCTTGTAGATGACCCTCATGCCGTTGGCGAAGGTCCACATCTGCCCGCCGGAGACGGGTTCCGGCGAAACATTCTTGAGTTTGGCCTTATTCCGGCTGTTCCAGAGACCCAGCGTGTCACCCTCGCTCACCTTCCATTGCGACATGGACTTCTGAAGCATCGAGACTCCGTTCCAGGTTGAGCGGAAGGCTAGCGGAAAGGTCCAGTCGTCATATTCATCCGTACTTCCCGTCCAGGATACGGCCAGATTACGGGGTCCGTTCAGCAGTGCCGCAAGATAGGTGTTGAACAACGGCAGTTCGATTTCTGCCGACAGGTTCCGGGAAGACAGGAACTGCGTCTTGGATTGGTTGGATGCCAAATCTGCATCGTACAGGTACGCGGCAATGCATTTCTCCACAAGCGCGGCGTTGTCCTCGGGCTGCTGGAAAGCGGCGATCGAACTCGCCCGGGCCGTACTGAATTCAGAAAGTTCCAACCCGTTCGCGCCGAGCTCCGAGAGGGTAGAGGCCATCGATAGCGTGACGGGGATCAGTTCGCCCGGCACAGTCCGGGCGGTGATGCGAAAATGCTCATCTCCGGGGGTTCGCGCGCTTCCCGTATAGTCGATGGATAACCCTGAAACGGGGATGTCCCGAGACTGAAAGGAATCTTCCAGGCGGCCGCGCACAATCCGCTTCAATTCATCGGAGAACATTTCCGAGATGAAGGGCTGAATGGTACTCATCTGCTCCCGGGGCGTCCGGCGCGCGCGGAAATCCAGGGTCACGGAATGCGTGGCGGAGGAGTCGAACGCGTATTTCACCGATTCGGACGGTACCCAGGTGTAAGAGTCGGGGATGGTCACGGGGGTCCGGGCGGGGACCATCATCGAGAGCACCTTCATCCGTTCTTGAATCGTTCCCGGATTGATGTCGCCGGCAATGACAATGGCGTGCGGGTAGGACTGCTCGACAATCAGATCGAAAAGCAACAACAGAGTCGTGTCGGATGCCGCCCGGTCAAAGACGGGCACGTTGTCGAACCGGAACAGGGTCGATTCCCCTGTGTAGGAGATGTATCCTTCCTTCCGGCAGCCGATCCCCTTCCGGGACAGAAACTCGATCGGCGCGGTCTTGTTGAAGTGCGGCAGGGAAGCCAGTTCCATCCGGGCAGCGGTCGTATCGCACAATCCTTTGCGCACAAGGGCGAAATCCGCGATGCCTTTCATAGAGGAATTCGTCACGAGATAGTAGGAGACTCCGTTCGGAAGGGCACCGGTGGTAATGAAACCTTCCTGCTTCAACTGGGTCAATTCCTGTGATGGCATCATTATTGAAATACATGACAACACAGAAATGAGAACCAATTTATACAAGTAACGCATCACTAAACCTCCTGATAGGCAAAAATAACAAATACTGCACATTTCATGCAAAATTTTATTACTTTTGTAAATGTTTCGTTTTTGAAAAGTTGAACATAAATTTATATACGATGAAAAAAATTATCCTTGCTGCGGCGGCTTTGATATTGTCCGCCGGAATGATTTCAGCCCAAGACATGGCGCAAGCGACTGAAACCTTCAACAACGGCGCTACCGCCCTGGGGGCCGGTGACAAGACCGGAGCCTTGGAGTATTTCCAAAAGGCCCTCGAAATGGGCGAGGCGCTGGGCGTGGATGGGGAACAACTTGTGGAGAATTGCAAGTCCGCGATCCCGGGGGTCGTTCTTTCCATCGCAAAGGATCTGATCCAAGAGAGCAAGTATTCAGAGGCTTCGGCAAAACTAGACGAGGCCGCCCAGGTGGCGCAGGAATACGGGAACGAGGATGTGGCACAAGAGGCTAAGGATCTGGTTCCGCAGATGTGGAAGATGAAGGGGGCCAACGACGTCAAAGCCAAGGATCTGAACGCGGCGGCCGATGCGTTCGCGAAAGCCTACGCTGCAGACACCACCGACGGCAAGACGGCTCTGACCCTGGGTCAGATTCTCAGCCAGACCGGCAAGACCGACGAAGCGATCGAAGCTTTCAGGCATGCTGCTTGGAACGGGGAAGAGGCCAACGCCAAAGGACAGGTTTCCAATTTGTACGTCCGGGAGGCGAATGAGGCGTTGAGGGCCAACAAACTCGCTGAGGCGGTGGATCTCGCCGAGAAAGCCAATAGTTACTCCGAATCCGCCAATGCCTACCTCATCGCAGGCCAGGCATCTCAGAAGCTCAACCGGAATCCAGCGGCCATCAGCAACTTCGAGAAATATCTTGAAATCAGCCCGAATGCGAAGAACGCTCCTGCCATCACCTTCACTGTAGCCGCCCTTTACCAGGGAGCGAAGAACAATGCGAAGGCGATTGAATTCTACAAGAAAGTCCAAGACGACGCTCAGTTCGGTGCCCAGGCCAAGCAGATGATCGACGCGCTGAACAAATAATAAGAAACCTTGAACTTCTTGCTCCGACAAGAAATGCCGGCATCGGCATCGCAGCGATTGACTGCGGTGCCGATGCCGTTTATATTGCCGGGCATGCGTTCGGAGCGCGACAGATGGTGCCGGCGTGACCGGTCGGATGGTCAAGCAAGTGCTGCGACCAAGCGGAAGGCGCGGCGTAAAAGGATCCGGATAGGAACCGTGGATTAAATGCTGGCAATGCGGAAGGTGATGCTTACGTCACCGTAATGACCCATAAGGTTGTTGTACTTTTCGAAATACCGGTTGGAGAGGCGGCCGCGCCAAACAATGTCGTCATGGGATCGGAATGGCAGCTCTACATCGAAGCCGTAGACCTTGGATTTGATCCTGACATTGGCGCTGCACTTCCAAGACGTACGGGTCCCTCCATCATCTTCGAGAATCAGGAAGGCGGAATCCTGCAACTGCGAGGTCCATTCGGAAACAAGCACCGCATTGAAAGGGATGGTGTGGTTGACCTGTTTCCTCCGAACCACGATCATGAAGTCGGTGATGGAAGGGTGGTAGCGAAGGAGATCCTCTTCCGTCGAAGCGGTGAAATTTTCCACCGATCCGCATTTGACGTAGAATTCCGAGGCTCCCGCGAACCAGGAATCGTAATTCCGGCTGGCGCGGAACTCCTTGAGAGTCAACGTCCTCAATTCCCCGGATCCGGCCCTCGAAACCGGACCGAACTCCGACTGCGGCAGAGAAGCGGCTAGTTTCGCAAAGAGCTGCGGTGTCATGCCGCCGGCATCTTCGTTGCGATTCACGACCCAGACCGGACGCTGCATAGCCAATTCCTCGTCGACGGTCATTTCTTCGATCTTCCAAGACCCGTCCGGCTGCGGCACGCGGAGATACCCCACATTGGATTCAGACCCGTTCTCAGGATGGAAGGTAATGACGGGCAGGGTCTTTCCGTCCCATTCTTCGAAATATGGCCAGTAGATCTGAAACCCGGATTCGACCAGCTCCTGGTGAACATTCCGGGAAGCGGCCGGATTCTCGGATCGCGTGGAGAGAGCATAGGAAAGGAGGTTTCGCAGCAGACCGGCTTCTTCGCTACGGCCGGAAGCGCGGGAACGAAGTTCCGGGAACCGAGACTGGAGTTCGGCATCTCCGACGCCCGTACCGGGAGCCTCAAGCAGATTCCTGAACGGATATTCTTCGTCGTATCCATTGGCGACGGAAGCGGCCACGGCTTCCTGCACCTCCCTGACCTGTTCAATCCCCAGCGGCAATTCCGTCAGCATCCTGGCGGTCTGTCCCAGGGAAAGGGCGATTTCTGGCGTCTGCGGCGACAGGCCGGAAGGAGACCGGGTCATCAAATCTTTGTTGCAGGAAACGGCCGAGAGGACGGCCAGCCCGAAGAGAACCGACGTCACCGGCGCGGCAATCTTCCTGTTGGTACTGAAATTTTTCATGTTGCTAGCGTTTAAAGTTGTCAGTACAAAGAGACATAAAAATAGCCGTAGAACCAAAGATTCCACGGCTATCTGCATATTCTCGCTTCTAATGCGCCAGGCGCCTACTTCGAATAGAACACGAAGCGATTTTTTTCATAAAAATCCTTCATCGTCTCCGTCTCGGCGAAGCCGGAATTTCGGAAAATCCGCTCTACTTCCGGCCCGAAGAGTTCGTTGATCTCAGTGATCCCGCTCCCTTCCGCAGCCAGAAAGCGTTCGGACCAGCGGGCGATCGCGCGATAAAATACGAGGGGATCGTCGTCCGGAACGAAGAGCGCGGCTGACGGCTCGAAATTGGTCACGTTCGCACGCATGTTCGCTTTCTCGGAATTCATGATATAGGGGGGATTGCTCAGGATCAAATCAAATTCGCTGTACGGGAAATCCTGTTCGGCATCCAGCACGTCGGCGACCAGGAACAGCGGCGCTTTGGCCTCGGTTTTCTTGAGCTGCCGGGCAAAGTCCTGATCGGCGGCGACTTTGACCGCCTCCTCCGAGACGTCAACTCCGATCACTTCGGATCCGGGAATCGAGAGGGCAGCCGTCCAGGCGATGCACCCGGAACCCGAGCAGAGATCCAAAATCTTCACCGGCTTGGCGGACTTTCCGTACGCGCCACGCATGCGCTGCATCCGGGAACCCAGCTTGACGGCATGCCGGCAGATCAGTTCGGTTTCCGGTCTCGGAATCAGCACATCGGAGGTCACTTTGAACATGAATCCGCAGAATTCGGCGTATCCGATGACATACTGGACAGGCTCGCCCGCGCGCAAACGATCCAGATCTTGCCGGAGCGCATCTATGAACTTCTCTTCGATTTTGTACTCCGGTTCGACGATGTGCGTGTAGTTCTTCGTCCCGATCCGATACTCGCAGAGCATCAGCATGATGTTCTGCGCTTCTGTAGCCGGATATAGGGATTCAAGGGACTGTGAACCTTCCCTCAAAAAATCTTTCAACAACATGGGTTGCGGGGATTTCAGGAATTTTCAATGACACCGGTCAAGAAGTCGGTGATGTCCAGCCCTGCCGTACGGACCATCTTCGGGACAAGCGAAACGCTGGTCATGCCGGGGATCGTGTTTACTTCAAGAAAATACAGTCCGTCGCTGCCGAGTATGTAATCCATCCGGACCACCCCGGCGCATCCCAGCAGGGAATAAATTTTTGTCGTGGTTTCCCGGATCTCACACGACAGGGCGTCATCGATCGGAGCCGGGCAGATCTCCTGGCTGCGTCCGTTGTACTTTGCATCGTAGTCGAAATAGTCGTTCTCGGTCACGATCTCGATCACCGGAAGGGTCTTGACCCCTTCTTCATCCCGGTAGGCGGCGCAGGTGAGCTCGCGCCCCGTTACACCTTGTTCGATGATGGCCGTGGTGCCCTCGGTAAAGGCGAAGCGGATGGCATCCGACAAGGATGCCGCATCCTTCACCTTGCTGATTCCAAAACTGGATCCCCCTGCCGTCGGCTTGACGAACACCGGAAACGAAAGTTTGGAAACCACCTTGGCGGTGACAACATCGAGGTCCATCCCGTTCCGGACAAATACATCGGGAGCGCATTTCACAAAATCCACGTCCCGCAGATAACTCTTGCAGATGAACTTGTCAAAGGCGACCGCCGAAACAAAGGCGCTGCAACTGCTGAAAGGAATCCCCAGCATCTCCAAATAGCCCTGCAATAAACCATTCTCTCCGGGCGTGCCGTGCTGCATAATGTAAGCGTAGTCAAACTTCACTTTTTCGCCATAGACCTTGACGGAAAAATCTGTCTTGTCAATCTCCGGCCTGGCCCCTTCCGGAAAGGTGATCCGCATCGAATCCTTCTTCCGAAAAGCCGTAAGCGACCATTTTCCGAAACGCGCGAAAATTTCATAGACATCGTACTTGGTTCCGTCGATGCGCGATGCCGTGAACTCGCCGCTCCGGCAGGCGACCTCCCACTCGGAGGAATCGCTTCCGTAGACAACCGCTATTTTCCGATATTTGCTCATAAATAGGTCATTCAAAATAATAATCTTCTATCTCCCGATGCTCCGTCACGGATTCGTCTATCTCGTCGCAGTCGAGATTCAGATCCATCCCGGCCGGCGCGATGAACCGGTCGTTCGCCGAAACACCGAGCGTGCCGTCCGCGATTACCTTCTGCATGAACAGCGCCCAGGTCGGCAGGGACATGTGGGCCCCCTGGCCGTACGTGATGGACTGGAAATGGACCTGGCGATCTTCCGCGCCGGTCCAGACGCCTGCCGTCAAAGTCGGGGTGAAACCGATGAACCAACCGTCGGCGTTGTCGTTGGTGGTTCCAGTCTTGCCGGCGATTTCGCCCATCAGATTGTAGCGGTACCGCAAACGGACCGCGGTACCTCCCTGCACGACACCTTGCATCAGATTCGTCATCAGGTAGGCGGTCTGCTCGCCGATCGCTTCCCGTTTCCGGTTGGTGAATTCGCTCAACACGTTGCCCTGGCGATCCTCGATCCGAGTCACCAGCAGCGGCGAAATGTACACTCCCTTCGATGGGAAGGTGTTATAGGCGGCCACCATCTCGAACAAGGACAGATCTGCAGGGCCGACGCAAAGGGCAGGAACCTCATCAATGTGGCTCTGGATCCCCATCTTGCGCATCATGTCGGCCATGGCATGCGGGCCAAACTGCTTCATAAGGTAGGCGGAGATGTTGTTTGAAGAATTGGTAAGCCCCCACTTGAGCGTTACGGTCTCGCCGATAAAATCCTCTTTGTCTTCGCTTCGCGGCGTCCAGACGGTTCCGGATTCCGTGATGAAGGTCTGAGGCAGGTTCACGACTTTGGTGCAGGGCGTCATACCTTCCTGCATCGCCAGGGTATAAAGAAAAGGTTTGATGGTCGATCCGACCTGGCGTTTGCCCTGCCGCGCATGGTCGTACTTGAACCAGCGGTAGTTCGGCCCGCCGACGTAGGCTTTAACATGACCGGTGCCCGGCTCCATCGCCACGAAAGCGGTCCTGAGCAGGGATTTATAGTACCGAATGGAGTCATTCGGGGTCATGGTCGTGTCAACGTAGCCTTTCTGGTTGTAGGCGAAGACGCGCATCTTGACCGGAACCGAGAATGTCTTGAGAATCTCCGACTCGTTCTTTCCCTCCTCTTTCAGCATCCGGTAGCGGTCGCTCCAGCGACGCGCCTGCCGCATGACGCGGTTCCGCGTCTCCTCGTCGATGTCATTCGAGAACGGCTTGTTCGTCTTGCTCTTCAAATCGTTTTCGAAGTCCTTCTGCAGATCCCGGATCCGTTCCGCAACGGCCTCCTCGGCATATTTCTGCATCTTGTAATCAATGGTAGTGTACACACGGAGTCCGTCCTGGTCAAGGTTGTAACTGGAACCGTCGGTTTTCCGGTTCTTCTCCAGCCAACCGTACAGATCGTCCGAGATCCAAGCCAGAGAATCCGCTGAGTAGTCTTCCCGCACGCTGTAGTCCGAACGGCGGGGTTCCTTGGCGCTCATCACCCGACGGATCATGTCCCGGAAATACGGGGCAAGCCCGGCGTTGTGGTCCTGCACCTCGTAGTTCAGTTCGATCGGTACCTGGCGGATGGAATCCCGTTCTTCCTTGGAAATGAAACCCGCTTTCTGCATCTGACCGATGACGAAATTCCTCCTCTGCAGCGCTTTTTCGGGATTCAGGACGGGATTGTAGCGGGTGGGTTTGTTCACCATGCCGATCAGCATCGCGCTCTCCTCCACCGTCAGTTCAGCGGGTGGCTTCCCGAAGAAGGTTTCCGCGGCGGAACGCACTCCGTAGGCGCTGCTTCCGAAGAAGATGGAATTGAGATACATCGTCATGATCTCCTCCTTCGTGTAATCCCTTTCCAGTTTGACCGCCGTGATCCATTCCTTCAGCTTGGTCCAGACCATCCGGATTTGGTAGATTCCGGGAATATTCCGCTTCATCTCGACCCGCGGGTACAAGGTTTTCGCCAACTGTTGCGTGATGGTGGATCCGCCTCCCTGGCTGGATCTGCGGAGCAGGATGGTTTTGAACAAGACGCGCCCTAGGCTGATGAAGTCGATCCCGGAGTGTTTGTAGAAACGGATATCTTCGGTCGAAACCGCAGCGTGTACGAGGTTCGGAGAAAGATCCTCATAGGAAACATAGGTCCGGTTCTCGATATGGAAAGTCGTCAGGATCTCGCCGCCCTCGGCAATGATCTGCGTCGCCAATTTATTGTCCGGATCCTCCAGTTCCTTGAAGGAGGGGATGTCGGCGAACATCCAGACCAGCAGAACCATGAACAGCAACAACGCGATCGGGAAGGTGATGAGAATCCAAAACCATTTGGTTATTTTTTTTCGAACTGCATCCTTCATAACAAAGACAAATTTATAACAAAATTTGGAAAATTGCCCAGTTTGTGGCTTACTTTGCAGTTCCGAACAAAAACTATGATTGAAACTTAAAAACAACCGTGAGTATGGAAAACAGCAACTTAGTTATCGTCGAATCACCCGCAAAGGCCAGTACAATCCAGAAATTCCTCGGAAAGGAGTATCTCGTGAAGTCCAGTTTCGGTCACATCAGAGACTTGCATGACAATAAATTGAGTGTGGACGTGGACCGGGACTTCGCCCCGGAATACGTGATTCCGTCCGATAAGAAGAAAGTGGTCTCCGAATTGAAAAAAGCGGCGAACTCCGCTGCGACGGTGTGGCTCGCGTCCGATGAAGACCGCGAAGGGGAGGCCATCTCCTGGCATCTTTTCGAGGCGCTGGGGCTCAAGAAGGAAAATACGCGCAGAATCGTCTTCCACGAAATCACCAAAGACGCCATCATGAACGCGGTACAGAATCCCCGGGACATCGACATGAATCTTGTGAACGCGCAGCAGGCCCGCAGGGTTCTGGATCGGTTGGTCGGCTTCGAACTTTCCCCGGTGCTCTGGAGAAAGATCCAACCCAAGCTTTCCGCGGGACGCGTCCAGTCGGTCGCCTTGCGGCTGGTCGTGGAACGAGAGAAGGAAATCATGGCGTTCGAGAAGGAATCCTACTACCGGATCGACGCCCTCTTCCATCCGGAAGGCACCCCGGATTCCATGAAGGTGAAGGCTTCCCTGGACACCCGTTTCCCGTCGCTGGAAGAAGCCCGCAAATTCCTGGAGGCCAGCATCGGAGCGACCTTCACCATTGCGGACATCGAGAAAAAGGAAGCATCCCGCAGCCCGGCGCCTCCCTTTACCACGTCCACCCTCCAGCAAGAGGCTGCCCGGAAACTGCATTTCCCGGTAAGCCTCACCATGCGGGTTGCCCAGGCCTTGTACGAGCGCGGACTCATCACCTACATGAGAACCGATTCAACGCATCTCTCCAAACTCGCGCTGGGTACGTCGAAGGCATACATCACCGAAAATTTCGGCACTGAATATTCCAAGACGCGACAGTACCGCACCCATACGAAAGGGGCGCAGGAAGCCCATGAGGCCATCCGGCCAACCTTCATCGAGAACACGGAGATCGAGGGGTCCGCACAGGAAAAGAAGCTGTACAACTTGATCTGGAAACGGACGATCGCCTGCCAGATGGCGGATGCCAAGGTCCTGAACACCAACCTGAAAGTCGCCTCGGACAAGCGGACGGAACGATTCAACACCCAGGCTACCCAAATCCTGTTCGACGGTTTCCTGAAGGTATACATCGAGGGGACGGACGATGCGGAAGCTCCCGAAGACGAAGTCCTTCTCCCCGAATTGGAGAAAGGAACCGTCATGGAGAACCGGAGAATGACCGCGGAATGCAAGTTCACACAGGCGCCTCCGAGATATTCCGAAGCCACGTTGGTGAAAAAATTGGAAGAGTTGGGCATCGGCAGACCTTCCACCTATGCACCGACCATCGCCACCTTGACCACCGGACGCGGCTACATCGTGAAGGGAGACAAGGAAGGAGAAAAAATGGAGGTGCGGAACCTGACCCTCGAAAAAGGCGCCGTGACGGAATCCGAAAAGACGGAAGTCATCGGCGCGGAGCGAAGCAAGCTCCTCCCGCAGGAGATCGGAATGATTGTCACGGATTATCTGGAAAGGAACTTCACGGACATCATGGATTACGATTTCACAGCCAACGTGGAGAAGGACTTCGACAAGATCGCGGCCGGGGAAGTGGTCTGGAACAACGTCATCGCCCAATTCTACGCCCCGTTCCACCAGAAAGTGGAGGAGGTGCTGCAGGATCGGAACTACCGAAAGATTTCCCGGGAACTGGGGACGGACGCCGAAGGCAACCTGATCATCGCCAAATTCGGGAAATACGGTCCGTACATCCAGCGCGGAGAAGGGGAAAAGGCGCGGTTCGCCTCTTTCAGAAAAGGCCAGCTGATTGAAAGCATCACCTTGGAAGAAGCTCTGAAGTTATTTGAACTTCCCCGGACGGTCGGCCGGTACAACGACGTGGATGTAATTGCCATGCGCGGCCGCTACGGACCCTTCCTGAAGTACGGCGACAAGAACTTCTCGCTTCCGCGCGGGAAGGATCCGGTGACGGTCAGCCTCGAAGAATGCGAGGCAATCATTGAAGAGGGATTGAAGAAGGCCCCGGCCAACGCCGTCCTGGCTTCCTTCGAAGCCAGCGACATCCAGGTGATCAACGGCCGCTACGGCCCGTACATCAAACATGCGGGAACGAATTATCGAATTCCGAAAGATACGGATGCCGCCGCGTTGACCGAAGCAGACTGCCGATCAATCATCAATAATACAAAACCGACATCAAAAACGCGTCGTCGTTTCAAGAAAACTTGATTTTTTAATTATATTGATTATATTTGTTGCCATAAAGTTATAATTTGAAAGTTATGGCAACGTATCACCTTGATCAGACGGATCAGAAAATCCTGTCTTTCCTTGTCAAGAACGCAAGGATGCCCTTCTTGGAGATTGCCCGTGAATGCGGGGTTTCCGGCGCAGCGATTCATCAAAGAGTCAAGAAGTTGGAATCGAATGGCGTGATCACAGGATCGCAGTTGCTCGTAAAACCCAAGGCATTGGGCCTCAATGTCTGTGCCTTTATCAGCGTGTCTCTCTCCGAGGCAAACAAGTACCCCGAAGTCATCGCGGCCTTGAAGAAGATCGCGGAAATCGTAGAGTGCCATTTCGTGACCGGCAAAGCGGCCCTGCTGGTCAAGGTTTATTGCTTCGACAACGACCACCTCATGGAGATCCTGCTGAACACGATCCAGAACATCCCCTACATCTTGTCGACGGAAACGATGATCTCACTGGACCAAGCGATCGAACGACAGGTCTGGGTCAAGGATTATAAGCACGGAAATTACGGAAAGGAGGATTAGCCTGCAGCTTTTCGGCCAGGGCAAAGTCTTCCGGCGTAGTCAGTTTGATGTTGTACCTCTCTCCAAGACAGAAGGAGAGGGGTATTCCTTTCTTCACAGCCACCGAAGCGTCATCCGTGAAAGCCGTGTCGTAAGGTTGGGAATAGGCTGCCCGGATGTCCTCGGAAAGGAACAACTGCGGGGTCTGCGCGCCCCAGATCCGGTTCCGATCCACCGTCTCGTCCGATAAGGAAAGCGTCCGGTTTCCTGCCGCGTCTTCCTTCCAGTCCAGAACCTTCAAAGTGTCCACGGAGGGGATGACGGGGATCAGCCCCCGGCAGGATCCGGACTCCATCCGGACGAACATACGCTCCAGCAATTCGGGAGATACCAGCGGCCGGACTCCGTCATGGATGGCTACAATGGCCTCTTCCCGGATCCGAAGGAGGGCGTTCCGGACAGAATGGAAACGGGTGATGCCTCCGGCAACCAACAACTGGGGACAGGTGAAATTCATGGCCAGGCATTTCTCCTTCCACCAGGTGAAATATTCCTTGGGAAGCACCGTAATGACTTGAATATCCGGGACGGCATCAAGAAAAATTTCCATCGACCGCTGCAGGACGGGCTTGCCTGCCAATTCAAGAAACTGCTTTGGCAGCGAGGCGCCCATGCGGACACCGCTCCCGGCGGCCATCAAAACCAATATCTTTTTTCTGTCCTTCATTCCTCACAAATATAACTTTTTTTGTATATTTACATTCTACTACGTTATTGGAGAATTTTTTCAAGAATGGCTTTTTCTTTTTTGACACAAGAGATCGCAATGGATCTCGGAACGGCCAACACCGTCATCTTCCAAAATGACCAGATTGTGCTGGATGAACCGAGTATCGTTGCCATAGACAATCATTCAGGCAGATGCATCGCGATAGGCCGGCAGGCGAAACTAATGGACGAACGCACGAACCCCGGCATCAAGACCGTCCGTCCGCTGCGGGACGGGGTCATCGCCGACTTCAACGCGGCGGAAATGATGATCAAAGGGTTCATCAAGCAGGTGAACAGCAAAAGGCACATGATCTTCGCCCCGAATCTGAAGATCGTCGTGGGCATTCCATCCGGAAGCACGCAGGTTGAAATCCGCGCCGTCCGCGACTCCTGCGAGCATGCCGGAGGAAGAGAGGTGTACTTGATCTACGAACCGATGGCCGCCGCCCTGGGTATCGGTCTGGATGTGGAAGCCCCGAAGGGCAACATGGTTGTGGACATCGGAGGCGGAACGGCTGAAATCGCAGTCATTTCCCTGGGCGGAATCGTCCAGCAGGACAGCATCACGACGGCCGGAAACGTGTTCAACAATGACATCCAGTACTATCTGCGCCAGCAGCACAATATCAAGATCGGAGAAACCACGGCCGAAAAGATCAAGATCGGTGTGGGCTCCGTCATGGCCGAACTGGATGAAGAGCCCGAACCCTTCATCGTACGCGGACCGAACCTGATGACCGCCCACCCCGTCGAAGCCAGCATCACCTACCAGGAGATCGCCCACTGCCTGGATAAATCCGTCGCCAAACTGGAGTCCTCCATCCTCCATGTGCTGGAGATGACTCCTCCGGAGCTGTATTCCGACATCGTGGAGAACGGAATCTTCCTTTCCGGCGGCGGTGCCCTGCTGCGGGGGATCGCGAAACGATTCACTGAAAAAGTCAACATTCAGTTCCACGTGGCCGAAGATCCGCTGCACGCGGTCGCGAGAGGAACCTGCATTGCGCTCAAGAAGGTATCCAACTACTCGTTCCTCATCACGAAATAGCGATGCCGAGAGAGAAGTCCGTCATTTCCAAGATCCTTATATTCGCAATCTTCGTCGGTCTGGAGGTGGCTTCTCTTCTGATACTTTTGAACAACGGAGCCCTTCAGAGGACCTGGATCGCAGGCATCTCGCACAGTTTCATGGCGAAAACCTGGGGAGCCACGCAATCGGCCAGGAGTTACTTCTCACTGAAGAAGCAGAACGACGAACTGGCGCTGGAAAACCACCGGCTCCAGGAAGCCATCCGCCGTTACGAGAACAGTTTCATCGCTTCGGACAGCGCTTCTGTCGTGGTGGTAGAAGACGGATTCAGCTTCACTCCTGCGAAGATCGTCAAGTCCAGCGCCAATTCACAGCACAATTATCTGATCCTGAACAAAGGTTCCGACGACGGCATCCGGCAGAATTCCGGCATCGTCACCCCGAAAGGGGTCGTCGGCATCATCGATGCGGTAAGCCGGCACTATTCCTATGCCCTCTCGTTCATGAACACAGAGATGAGCATCAGCGCGCGGCTCGGACGGGACGGAGTCGTCGGCCCCCTCGTCTGGGACGGGTTGCGGTCCAACGGCGCGATCCTGAAAGAAATCCCCCTGCAGATCAAGTTCGCGCCGGGTGACACAGTCTTCACAAGCGGATATTCCTCCATCTTCCCGGCTGACATTCCGCTCGGTGTCGCCGGGACGGGGAAAGTGGTCAACGGGGCCACGAATGAAATCAGCGTTTCCCTGTTTCAGGATCACAAGACCCTGAAATATGTAACCATCGTGGACAATGCCCGGATGGAAGAAATCGAAGAAATTGAGAAACTGCAGGAGGAGAAGCGATGAGAAACAATTACAACTGGACCTTTCTCCTGCTGGTGGTGGCGCAGCTCCTGCTCTGCAATTACTTCCATTTCACGCCCTATGTCTTCCTGACCCTCCTTCCCGCCTTGATCCTATGCCTTCCGACCCGGATCGGGACGACCGGTGCCCTTTTCATCGCCTTCGGCCTCGGTCTCACGATCGATTTCTTCGCCGAGGGTCTGCTCGGACTCAATGCGCTCGCGCTCGTGCCGGTGGCTTTCGTCCGAAAACCCCTTATCGAGTTGATATTCGGCAAGGAACCTTTTGAGCACCAGGAAAATCTTTCCGTCCAGAAGTACGGCAGCCTGCGGATTTCGCTCGCCCTGATCATAGCCCTCGCCCTGTTCCTCGTGATCTACATTCTCGCGGACGGGGCAGGAACCCGACCATTCTGGTTCAGCGCCATCAAACTGGTCGCTTCCTTGTTCGCCAGTTGGCTGCTGTCCCTCGTTGCCGTCCATCTGCTTTCCGACGATGAAAGATAAGCGGTCATACAAGCTTATAATCGGTTTGGGAGTCGTCGCCGCGATTCTCCTGGGGAAACTATTTTACATCCAGATCATCGATAACAAGTACAAGATCAACGCATCCAACAACTCGATGGTCTATGACATCATCTATCCGACACGGGGGGTGATCTACGACCGGAACGGCAAGATCATCGTCGGGAACAAGGTCGCCTACGACATCATGGTCACTCCGCGTGAAGTCAAACCGTTCGACACCTTGATGCTGGCCGATGCCCTCGGCATCCGGCCGGACCTCATCCGCGAAAAAATGGCGGAATATGCCCGGAACCGCCGCAAGATCGGCTACCAGAGCGTCGTGTTCCTGAAACAGGTTCCGCCGGAGACCTATATGAGATTCGGGGAGCTGCAATACAACTTCCCGGGATTTCGGGGACAGGTGCGCAGCATCCGGGACTATCCGGTCGATGCCGGAGGCAATCTGCTGGGCTATGTTTCCGAAGTAGACCAAAGTTTCATCGAAGCCCATGAAGGGGAGTACCGGCCAGGCGACTACGCGGGCAAGACCGGAATCGAAGCTGCCCGGGAAAAGGATCTGAAGGGAGAAAAGGGGTATCACATCTATCTGCGAAACTCCAAGAACCAGATCGAGCAGCGATACAAAGACGGCTTGATGGACAAGGAAGCCGTTCCGGGCCGGGACATCGTCACGACTATCGACGCAGACCTCCAACAATATGGACAGTCCTTGATGCAGAACAAGGTCGGCAGCCTGGTGGCGATCGAACCGAAAACGGGCGAAATCCTGTCCCTGGTGTCGAGCCCGGGCATCCATGTGGACATGCTTGCGAACATCGGTCAGCACTACGATGAAATCAGCCGGGATCCCTACAAGCCGATGTTCAACCGGGCGGTTCAGGCTCCGTATCCGCCGGGATCCGTGTTCAAACTTGTGAATGGTCTCATCGGCCTTCAAGAAGGGACGCTTAGGCCCGAGATGGCCTATCCCTGCTCGAACGGCTATCATTTCGGGAGCCATACGCTCGGCTGTCATACACACCGTTCTCCGCTCGTACTGGAAGAAGCCGTCATGATGTCCTGCAACAGCTACTTCTGCTACGTGCTCCGGAATGTACTTGAAAACAAGAAGTACAAAGACATCGCCGAATCCCTGGACAGGTGGAACGACTACGTGCAAAGCTTCGGCTTCGGGCACAAGCTGGGCAGCGACTTCCCCGCGGAGCTCGGGGGCACCCTGCCTACATCCAAGTACTACAACAAAATCTATGGCAAAGGAGGATGGAAGTTCACGACCATCATTTCCATCTCCATCGGACAGGGAGAAGTCGGAGTGACTCCGTTGCAGATCGCCAATTTCTGCGCGACGGTGGCGAACCGGGGCTGGTACCGGATCCCGCACATCATCAAGGCGTCCGAAGGGGTGAAAATCGACCCGAAGTACTACGAAAAGCAGTACACGATGGTCGATACCCTGCAGTTCAAGAAGGTCATCAAAGGCATGTGGAGGGCCGTGAACAGCGGCTACGGGGTGGGAGCAACGGCGAGCATCGCGGCCGTCCCGGGATTGGACATCTGCGGCAAGACCGGAACAGCGCAAAATCCCCGCGGCGCGGACAATTCCGTATTCATCTGCTTCGCGCCGGAGAATGATCCGAAGATCGCCGTGGCCGCCTACATCGAGAATGCCGGATTCGGAGCGACCTGGGCGGCGCCCATCGCTTCGCTTCTGGTCGAGAAGTATCTTCAAGGAGAGATCAGCGAGGAACGGAAATACCTGGAAAACCGGATTCTGCAAGCAAATTTAATGTCAGGGGTGAAAATCGACTAAGCGACAAAATGGTCAATTTATCGGACAGAGGCGTGAAAAAGTCAGTGGACTGGAAGCTGGTAGGAGCCTACCTTCTGCTGGTTCTCATCGGCTGGGTCAACATCTACGCCTCCATTCATTCCGGCGGTCCCGCCTCCATCTTTGATTTCAACTTCAACTGCGGCAGGCAGTTCATCTGGATTCTGTCTTCGATCGCCCTCGCCGCCATAATCCTGTTCGTCATCAATCCACGGATCTGGGAGAGTATCGCTGTTCCGGCCTACCTGTTCGTCTTGATCCTGCTCGTCGCAGTCATCTTTCTCGGCATCGAGGTGAAGGGTTCCCGGTCCTGGTTTGAATTCGGCCCCGTCAGGTTCCAGCCGGCAGAGATATCCAAGATCTCGACTTCCCTGCTGCTGGCAACCCTCATGAGTCAGGCAAACTACAAGATCAGCCGCGCAAAGGACCTGTTTTTGACCCTGCTGGTCATCGGAATCCCCATGGTCATCATTCTGGCGGAGAGCGAAGCCGGGTCCGCCCTGGTCTACATCAGTTTCATCTTCGTGCTGTACCGCGAAGGCCTTTCAGGATGGTGGCTGTTCTGCATCGGCATGGCGATCCTCCTCTTCGTCCTGACCCTGACCGTCTCTCCCTTGGTGTCCGCCATCGTGCTGGCAGGTACCGTGGCGGTGAGCCATGTATTCCACTCCAGACGGATTGACAAATGGTTTCCGATCAATCTTTCAGTGGTCGTCGTGTTTTCTTTGCTGCCCTGGATTTTGCGGCAGCTTTCCAAAATCTGGGATGCCGCCGGCACGGTGGATCCACTGTACGTATTTGCAGGCATCGTGCTCTGCGCCGTGCCCTATTTCATATTCAAGGGATATAAGAACAGGAACTCCTTCCTGCCTCTGTCCGCCGTGGCGATCGTCGCCGGCCTCGCGCTCATCTTTTCGACCGATTTCCTGTTCGACAACGTACTCCAGGAACACCAGCGGAAACGGATCGAGGTGCTGCTCGGGATGAAGGACGATCCTACAGGGGTGGGTTACAACGTGAACCAATCGATGATCGCCATCGGCTCCGGCGGCTTCACGGGCAAAGGGTTCCTCAACGGAACCCAGACCACCTTCGGTTTCGTGCCGGAACAGAGCACGGATTTTATCTTCTGCACAGTGGGTGAAGAGTGGGGCTTCCTGGGCAGCGCCCTGGTGATCTTCCTGTACGTGTTCATGATCTGGAGAATCATCCACAACGCCGAACGGTCCCGGGAGGCTTTCACCCGAATCTACGGCTACTGCGTGGCCTCCTGCATCTTCATGCACCTGTTCATCAACATCGGGATGACAATCGGGCTCGTCCCGGTCATCGGCATTCCGTTGCCCTTCCTCAGCTACGGCGGTTCCTCCCTCTGGGCCTTCACCATCCTCCTCTTCATCTCCATCGCCCTCTTTCGCCAGGAAAAGAAATACTATTAGCCCCATTTCGCCGGATTTTTCTTACCTTTGCCCAACGCTCTGGTGGTGGAATGGTGGACACGAGGGACTTAAAATCCCTTGGGCAGGAATGCCTGTACGAGTTCGAGTCTCGTCCGGAGCACAAAATCAGAACAGCGGGCCTCTGCCTCGCGCCGGAGGGTTTCTACAAACCACGGCCACACGAACCCTGCATGCAGATAGTTGTAGGGCATATTCCCGTGGCAAGTACCCCTTTTTAAATGCCTATGTTGCCACGGTGATCGTGCTTGCAGGCATCTACAAGGCATATTCCCGTGCCCGTGATTCGCAAAAAATTTTCCTAAACGTCCTTTGCAAGAAATTTGACGAAGATCCGGGGAAGATGCGCCTGCAACTCCGCCTCCGCCAAGGGGCTGGCGTACAACGCCACGGTACAAACGCCATAGACTCATCATTGAGACAGTAAAACGAACATCCTTGGTTTACGATTTCTAAACCTTCTTTCGTTTTTTAATATTTATTTCAATTACCTTTGTGGAACCGTTAAATAACAACACAATGAGCGAAATGAATTTCAGAGTTGAATCCGACTTGCTCGGGGAATTGAAGGTGCCCGCCGAAGCGTATTACGGCGTCCAGACACAACGGGCGCTGAATAATTACAAGATATCCAATACCCGGATGCGCGACTATCCTGAATATGTCATCGCGATGGCATACATCAAACTGGCCGCCGCGCGGACCAACAAGGAACTGGGCGCTTTGGATCCGACCATCGCCGATGCGATCACGGCGGCCTGCCGCGAAATCATCGACGGCAAACTCCACGAAGATTTTCCGGTGGACATGCTGCAGGGCGGAGCGGGGACTTCCGTGAATATGAACGCGAACGAAGTGATCGCAAACCGTGCTTTGGAGCTGCTCGGACACAAAAAGGGAGAATATCAGTTCTGCTCTCCGAACGACCATGTGAACTGCGCGCAATCCACAAACGATGCCTATCCTTCGGCCTTGCGCTATGCGTTCATCCGCATGAACAAAGAACTCCTAAAGGCGCTGGAAGCCCTCGTCGCTTCCTTCCACGCGAAAGGAGCCGAATTCGAGGATATCGTCAAAATGGGGCGCACGCAATTACAGGATGCCGTTCCGATGACATCCGGACAGGAATTCAACGCATTCGCGAACAACCTTGAAGAAGAGATCGCGAACCTCTCATACAATGTGAAGCTGTTGTACGAAATCAATATGGGCGGCACGGCGATCGGTACCGGCCTGAACGCGAAGCCGGGCTTCGCGGAGCGTTGCGCGGAGATCTTATCCGAAGAAACGGGGGAACCCTTCTTCGCTGCGCCCGACCTGGTGGAAGCCACACCCGACACGGGTGATTACGTGAGTTACTCCGGCGCGCTCAAACGCCTCGCGGTCAAGCTTTCCAAAATCTGCAACGACCTGCGCCTGCTGGCCTCCGGCCCCCGCTGCGGCCTCAAGGAAATCAACCTGCCTCCCAAGGCCCCGGGATCATCCATCATGCCCGGCAAGGTGAACCCCGTGATCCCCGAACTGGCCACCCAAGTTTGCTTCAAGGTCATCGGCAACGACGTGACGGTCTCCTTCGCCGCCGAGGCCGGACAGCTCCAGCTCAACGTCATGGAACCGGTGATCGTAGCAACCATCCTGGAAAGCATGACCTGGCTGACAAACGCTATGAACACGCTGCGCACCGAATGCGTGGACGGGATCACGGTCAACAAGGAGCGCTGCCTCGAGATGGTACGGAACAGCATCGGGATCGTAACGGCCCTCAATCCGATCATCGGATACAAGGCGAGCACCAAAGTGGCCAAGGAGGCCCTCGAAACCAACCGATCCGTCTATGACATCGTCTTGGAGAAGGGCTTGATGTCCCGTGAACAGCTGGAAGAGGCCCTCGATCCAAAAAATATGATCCAGTCGCAATAGCAGGCGAATTCCTGCGGAGAATACCGATGATACGAAAAGGCCGGCAGGAAATCCCGCCGGCCTTTCGCATATTCCCGAAAGAGAAAGTCCTACTTCTTCTTTTTGACAGGCCTCATTGCTGCTTTCTTAGCGGCCTCTCGCTTCTCCTTCCAAATGGTGACATCGTACATCACCGGGGTGCCGATCATGATGGAAGCATAGGTTCCGATGGAGATACCCAGGATGAGGGCGACGGCCAAACCGCGGATGGACTCGCCGCCGAAGATCGCGATCGCGATCATCGTGACGAGGGTCGACACGGCGGTGTTGACGGTACGGGTCAAGGTCGCGTTCAACGCCAGATTCGCGTTCGTCTTGATATCGATGTTCGGATGCAGAGTTTTGTGCTCACGAATACGGTCGAAGATCACCACGTTGTCGTTGATGGCATATCCGATGATGGTCAGGATGGCTGCGATGAAAGTCTGGTCCACGTCCAGATTGAACGGAAGGATGCCGGAGAACAAGGAGAAGAAACCGATCACGATGAGGGCCGTGTGTGCCAGGGAAACGACACCGCCGAGTCCCCAGGTCCAGCCTTTAAACCGCACCGCGATGTAAGCGAAGATCACAAAGAGCGACAGGATGACCGCGATGATTGCATCGCGTTTCATGTCGTTGGCGATGGTCGGACCGACCCTGTCGGAAGAAATGATTCCGTTCGGATTATCGAGGGTCGACGTGAATTCGCTCAGTTGGATGTCCTGCTGGGCGAAGAACGGCTTCATCGCGTTGAAGAGCTTGGTCTCGACTTCCGCATCCACTTCGGTCGACTCCTGGTCGTTCTTGTACTGGGTCGTGATCTTCATCTGGCTCTCGCCGCCGAACTGCTTGACCTCGACCGAACCATCGAATTCCGCGGCAGCGGCGGCCCGGATCTCCTCGGCGATCACCGGCTGGTCGAAGCGGACTACATAGGTACGGCCTCCCGTGAAGTCGACACCGTAGGTAAATCCCTTCGTAAAGATGGAAACGATGGAGATCAATATCACGATCCCGGAAATGGTGTAAGACCATTTCCGGATCCCAAGGAAGTCCACTTGCGTGTTCTTGAGGAAATTCCTTGTCAGTTTGTTATCAAAGGTAATGTTCTTGCCCTTTTCAATACGGTCATCAAAGATCATTCTCGTGATGAAGATAGACGTCAGCACGGAAGTAATGATACCGATGATCAACGTGGTCGCGAAACCCTGGACGGGACCGGAACCGAAGAAGAACAGCACGATACCTGTCAGGAGGGTGGTCACCTGGCCATCGATGATGGCGGAATAGGCATTTGAATATCCGTCCGCTACCGCCTTGCTCAGACCCTTTCCGGCCGCAAGCTCTTCCTTGATACGTTCATAGATGATCACGTTCGCATCTACGGCCATACCCATGGTCAAGACAAGACCGGCGATACCCGGCAAGGTCAAGACCGCTCCGAAGGAAACCAGCGTACCGAAGAGCAGCAGGACGTTGCACAGGAGGGCTACGTCGGCAGCCAGACCGGCACCCTGGTAGAAGAACACCATATAGAGGAGCACCAGGAAGAAAGCGATGATGAAGGAAATCATACCCGCTTGGATGGAACGGGAACCCAGAGAAGGTCCCACGACCTGCTCCTGGATAATGGTAGCCGGAGCCGGAAGCTTACCGGAACGGAGGACGTTCTCCAAGTCCGTCGCCTCTTCGACGGAGAAGTTTCCCGTGATCGAAGACTGGCCGCCCGTGATGGCAGTATTGACATTCGGGTAGGAATACACCATCCCGTCGAGCACAATGGCGATCTGACGGTTGATGTTGTCGGAGGTCATGCGTGCCCAGATGTTGGCGCCCTCGGCGTTCATCGACATGGAAACGGAAGGCTCGCCGCTCATTCCTCTATCATAGGTCACGCGCGCATCGGTGACGGCCCCGCCGTCAAGTTTGGCCTTTCCGTCCCTGGAGGTAGACTTGATCGCGATCAGCTCGTAGACATTGTCCGCGTTGACATACCGGGAAGGATGCACGGACCACATCGGCTTGAATTCAGGCGGGAAGATTTCCATGATCTGCGGCATGGAGAGGTAGCGATTTACCTGCGCGGTGTCGATTGCATTGGCAAATCCGATACAGGCGTTCCCGTTCATATTCGAAGGAGTGAGCACAGCATAGAGTGGGTTCTGTCTGCGGTAGGCTTCCAACTCCGCGCTGGTTGCCTCTTGCTGGGCAAGTTCAGCACTCAAAAGAGAGTCCGCGAGAGAGACCACAGTGTCGGCAGCCTCCTGGACTGTCTCTTCTGTATCGGTCTGAACCGGCTCGGAATCCTCTTCGAAGAGCAATTCCGCCAGCCTGGCATTCGCCTGAGCCATGTAACTGGAGATTTCCTCGAAATTGAAGGTTTCCCAGAATTCGAGGGAAGCGGTTCCCTGGAGCAGCTTTCTCACGCGCTCCGGCTCTTTCACGCCGGGAAGCTCGACAAGAATGCGCCCGCTGTTGCCCAATTTCTGGATGGAAGGCTGGGTCACGCCGAACCGGTCGATACGGTTCCGCAACACGTTGAAAGAGTTTGAGACGGCGCTCTCGGCCTCCGAGCGGATCACCCGGATGACCTCGTCGTTCGTAGACTCGGGCTTGATGCGGTCCCGCATTTCGTAGGTGCCGAAGATCTGCGCCAGGCGCTGTCCCTTGCCTACTTCGTTCCATGCCTCGGCGAATAGGGTGATGTAGTCCTCCCGGGAATTCACGCTGCGCTGCTTCGCGAGATTGAGTGCTTGCAGGAATTCAGGGGTCGTGTTGTTGCCGGAAAGCGCTTGCACCAGATCCTGGAGCTGTACCTGCAGCGTGACGTTCATACCCCCTTTGAGGTCAAGTCCAAGGTTGATCTCCTTGGATTTGACATCCTTGTAGGTATTCCAGAGGAAAATTTTCTTATTGGACACAGAGTCAATGTAGACCCTGTTCTGCTCCTTCCGGATTGAATCCAGGTAATAAGCCCGATCTGTTTCGGGAATGCGGGCGAATTGGGCGGAATTCTGAGCGGCAAGCGCGGCTTTCTCAGCATACTTGGCCGCTTTTCGTTCCTGGATGGCGGTCACCGCGGTAAAGGAGAGCTGCCAAACGCAAGCAATTCCCAACAGGATGGCGACAAACCTAATCCAACCTTTACTTTGCATAATACTTATAATTAATTTTTTATCGTTTTTATTTACGCGACATAAAATAGGCTACAAATTTACACTTTTTTTCTGAGAAAGAAATTATCTGCCAAGTATTTCTTATTTTTGTAGATGCGATTGATAGACTTGCAGAGATGAAGTTCAGCCTGTTCCAAATAGTTTTCCTGTTGTTTGCCGTTTGGCTTCCGCGTGATCACGCAATGGCTCAAGAAACCGACTCTGTCCGGATTGCTCCGTCTGTCAGAACGCGCTATTCTCTCGAAAGGTTGCTTTTCAAGGCGGACTCCTGCCGAGCGGTCTACGATTTCCCTTCCGCAGTCGAATTCAGCACGCGGGCTCTGGAGGCGACCGACTCCGTGAAAAGAGGCCGGGCCGAAGAACAACTGATTCTCTCCCAGAACGGGTTGCGGATGATGGACTATTGCAGCCAGCCTATCGTGATCGCTCGTCAGCGATTCTCCCTGGAAGATTTCTTCCTTTTCTATCCCTTGCCCGACCGGAGCTGGAGAAGCCTTCCGAATCCGTTGGACTCCCTGCGGGACGCAGGGCTCTCCCGGGCGACCTACGTTCCCGAAGACGCTGAGGAGATCTACTATTCCGCGCGAGATGCCGAGGGAATCCGTAACATCTACCGGACTCGGCTGGCCGACTCCCTGTGGACGGTTCCGACCTTGATCAACGAATCGCTGACCTCCGCTTCAGACGAAATCTTTCCGATGCTGTCCCCCGACGGGGAATCCCTGTACTTCTCCTCGAAGGGACTCTACGGCATGGGAGGATATGACTTGTACGTTTCGCGCTGGAACCCGCAGACCCGGGATTGGGAAGTTCCGACAAACATGGGGTTCCCCTATTCCTCTCCCTACGATGACTTCCTCTTCCTCAACACCGGCGACGGGACCTATTCAATTTTCGCTTCGAACCGGGATTGCAGCCGGGACAGCGTCATAATCTATGTCCTTGAATATGACGGGATGCCCGTCCGAAAAGCAATCGGCGACGTCCGGGAACTCCGGAAACTGGCCGCTTTGGAGCCGGCCGGAGATCCGGCGAGGATGGACAACAGCGCGGCCGTTTCCGGCGCGAATCTCCAAAACGAAGATATTCAACGATACATGGACAAGATGAAGGAGGTGCGTATGATCCGGGATTCCGTAAATCGGTTCAGCACGGACCTCGATACGCTGCGCGCGGTGCTCGTCTCCGCTCCGGAGGAAGAGCGCGCCGCCTTGATTCAGACCATCAGCGACCGGGAAACCCTGCTTCCTGCCCTGAACGACTCGTTGTCCCGCGCCGTCAGGGCAATACAGGCCATCGAGATGGATTTTCTTGTGAAAGGGATCGTCCTGGATGCCGATAAACTACAGGCAGATGCCGACAAAGAGGTGGTCGGCGCCGCGTCCGGCTATGCCTTTTCGAAAAAAAACTTCGGGGATCCGCTGCGTATGGACTTCAACAAGCCGGCTCCTTCCTTCGACTACACCTTCAAAATCCTTCCGGAAGGGCGGTTCGCGCTGGACAACACCCTGCCCGGTGGGTTGGTCTATCAAATCCAGCTGTTCACCGTTTCCCGCGAAGTCTCCTTGGCTGACCTGCGGGGCCTGAGTCCCGTCTTCAAGCACCCGAGATCCAGCGGCGCGTACGCATATTCGGTCGGAGTGTTCAGATTGTACCAAGATGTACTGGACAACTTGAACAAGGTCAAGCGGCTTGGCTTCCGCGACGCCTTCATCACCGCCTACAACAACGGAACGTCAATTTCCGTGCGAGATGCCCGCGCGATGGAGTCCCGGATCAGAATCCTATATTCCGTCAAGATTTTCCCGGACGACGGGCATTCCCTGTCGGAACCCGCGCTCGCGGCCATCCGCCGGTACCCGGACATCGACCTCGTCCGGAGCACGGAAGCGGGATCGGTGGTGTTTCTCGTAGAGTCTTTCGAAGAGATCGCGGCGGCCGAGGCCCTCGTTGCGGCACTCAAGGCAACCGGGGTCGCCCATGCAACGATCCACGAATCGATGGCGAACCTGGCCCGGTGATACGGGAACCATTCAGGCTGTCCCGGTTGTGTCGGTTTTCAATCGGCAATTCGAGCCGGAGTCGTTCGGACGCGATCGAAGAACGAAACCATCCGTGCAAGATTTTCTTCCGTGTACATGTTGAATCCATGCCCCCCTTCCGGAACTTCGGTGTAGCCGCAGTCCGCTTCCGCCGCTCTAAGTGCCTCGTAGAAACGCTGCCCCTGACAGACCGGGACGACATTGTCCGTCTTGCCGTGGAAGATGTGGATCGGGACATTGTCGGCATCGGCGAACGTAACAGGGCTCGCCAGCGCATAGCGGGTCTCGTTCCCGGTCAATGGAAGCCCGATCAACACCTCCTCGGGCGAGGGATCCATCTTCATTTTCTCGCCGCAGTCCATATTCGGCAGATCCACAGGACCGGACCAGTCGCAGGCTGCATTGACCTGGCTGCTCAAAGAAGTATAGGATCCGACAGCCCCCTCGATGTCATAGGAGACATCTCCCAGAGAAGCATCGTCCATCCCGTTTGTAACAGCCGCGAGAGAGGCGAGATGACCGCCGGATGAAAACCCGCTGATGCCCACGAAAGCAGTATCGAAATGATACTTCCGCGCCTCCCCCCGGACGAAGCGGACAACCGCCTTGATGTCATTGATCTGAGCAGGGAACTTGGCATCCGTACTGGCGCGGTGATTCGGCGTCACCACGGCATAGCCGGCATTCAGTAAGGCTTGGCAAATGGTGCTCAAATCCGCCGCTCCCTTGGAATTGTTGCTGAACCAAGCACTGCCGTAGATGTGGATCACGACAGGATAAGAGCTCCGCTCCTCCTGCGGGAGATATATGTCAAGCGTATGGTATGCTTCTCCGTCTCCCGCATAATTGATGTCAGAGAATTTTTCCGAACATTGCAACTTAATTTCAGGCCGCTGAAAGCCTCCGAAACCTCCACCCGGCTGGGCGGATAAGCAGGCGTGCGCAAATAGAAACGCTCCTGCCAACATCATCTTCTTCATAATCGTCAATTTAAAGGTTGACCGCGCTGTTATTTCCGGAACAGCATCGGGATGAATTCGTTGAGACAGCGTCTCCAGGTCAACCATTCGTGGGCGGTGCCGGGAGACTGGTAGTACCGAGCGGGGATTCCGATCGCATTGAGGTTCTTGACGATGGTGTCGGATCCGAACCCTTCTTCGCTGCCCATTCCCATAAACAGCACATGCACGTCCTTGTTGAACTTCGCAGCATCGGCGAACGCCCCGTCATAAATCTTGGTGTAATCCTCTTCGGGACGAAGGAAGATGGCTCCGCTGAAGGCGCCCAGATAGCCGAACCGGTCCGTATTCCGGAGGCCGATTTCGAAGGTCTGGTGCCCGCCCCAGGAAAGGCCGGCCAAAGCGCGACCATCCTTGTCGTTTCTAACCCGGAAGGTGCGCTGGATGTACGGAATGATATCCTGCAGCAGCACCGGCCCGAAAGAGGCGCCGAAATCATCCCGGGACTCCCCTTCCTTGGCTCCGAAAGGGTAGCCGCAGTTACCGGAATCCATCACGACGATCATCGGCACGCAGTTGCCGGCAGCAATGCTGTTGTCCAGAATGTTGGCCATCTTGCCCTGATTGTGCCAGCCGGTTTCGTTCTCTCCCATGCCATGCTGGAGGTACAACACCGGATACTTTGCCTTCCGATTCGTTTCATAATCGGCAGGCGTGTAAACATAGCATCTGCGCGCCGCTTGTTCTACGGACGACCAATACCGACATTCGCGCACCTGACCGTGGGCGACCTTCGGATCGAAGGAATAGTAGGCTGCTGCGGCAGCATCTTCGGGAATCTCGATTCCGCTGGCATCCAGTCCGTACCCGTAGAAGGTTTTGCTGGCGGGGTCGGACACGCGGGCTCCGTCAATCAGAAGAAAATAATAATGGAAGCCGACCACCAGCGGATCCGTCGTCACTTTCCACATGCCGTCATGCCCTTTGGCCATCGGGTATTTCTTCCCGCAAATGTCCACCTGAACATCCATCGCAGCCGGGGCATTGACCGCGAATGTAACCCGGTTATCGTCCGAGATCCTGGGATAGTTTGCTGCCGGCATATTGGTGGGGGCAGGCTTGCCGTCCCGGTCCAGTGACACCTGACGGGCGTCAATCCCCATAGTCTTCAGCATTTCAAAAGCATAACGCCGTCCGAATTCACGATAGCCGGCAGCATCGAAATGCAGGAGGTCGGGTCCGCAGGAAACTCCGCGGGAAGAGATCACGTGAGCGGTGGGAATCACGCGCGGAAGCGTATCGATCATCGGATTCGCCTCGGCACAGATCCCGCCGACATCGGCGTGAACCACTTCGCCCACGATCAGCGGAGTGTTTTCCGCCTTCAAATTCAAGTCTTTGAGCAAGCTTTCGTAGACAATCTTCACCTTGCCGGGCCACTGGGCGTCTCCGGTGTTGGATTCTCCTTGGTGGAAAAGGATTCCTTTGATCACCCCGTCTTGCTGCGCCCTCCGGGCGGCTTCGATCAGCCGGTCGTAGGGTCGATTTTGATAGGCAGCAAATATCTGCCGCATCCAGTCGGGCGCCTGCTTGTTGATATAACTGTCCACGCTGTCTTTCATGAACCCTTCAATCTTGATCCCGCCCACGGCGACATTGATCACGCCGACCCTGTGTCCCTCGGGGAGATAGGCGAGCATCGTCCTGCCGAAATAATCGACCGGAGAAAGACCGGTGTGATCCCGGCAGATCGGAGGCAGCGCAGGGTACCAGCTTCCTTTCTCGCGTCCGCTGAGCGGCATGTCCACTGCCGGCATCATCACGAAGCGTTCGTCCAGACCGACGGAGTCTTGATGCTCAGGACGCGCGAACCCTTCCATATTGGATTGCCCGAGAGCAATGAAAATGTGGAAATCACGGTTTTGGGCACAGATCGCTCCAGTCAGAACGGCCCAGACCGTCACACACAATGCAATTCTTTTCATATCAATTGGTTTAATTTATATTTCTCTGGTTGAAATCAGCGTTTTTCACTGTTCCGTTCCGGTGGAAGGACGAACTAGAACTGAAAATAGATGAAAGACTGAAGGTCGGCGGTAATGAACTGGCAGATGACGAAAACCGCGGCTGCTACGACAAGCAGCATCACGGGGAGGGGCAGTTTCGCGAACGTGATGCGATAGCGACGCTTGAACCGCTCGGGCAGCCAGTGGATGATCATGCCGAGGATGATGAGCAGGAACACACTCCGGTGCTGCCAGGCGATCTGAGGGATCACTGAAAGATCCCAAGGACCTCCGATCTGATTCACCATGTTTTTCGCTGTATTCCAGGCCACTTCGTTGGCCTCTGCCGGATCCAAATTGGATCCCGAACGGAAAAACAAGCGGGTGAACGTAATAAAGATGAAGGTCATGGCCACGGCCCAGCCGGTCTCCAACCAAGAGAACTTCGATTTGAAACGGCACAGATGGTAAACCATCCGGACAAAGGCACCGGCGAAAAGGATGAGACTCCAAACAAAGAACAGGTTGAACAAGGGGGCCGGCGTCCAACGGCAGAGTCCGAACAGAATCAAGCAGAGCGATCCGAGAAGACCGGCCCGGACATAGACGTTACAGGTTTTCCAGAACCGATAAATCAAGATCCCCAAACCGTTCAGCCCGCCCCAGATCATAAAGTTCCAACTGGCTCCGTGCCAGAGTCCGCCGAGCAGCATGGTGTCCATCCGGTTGATGTCGGACACGACTTCCCGGCGCCACAACGGCCGGAATAGGATTATCGCTCCGATGACCAGCGTCAGGACGAGCACTCCGCCGAACACCCACCAGCTTTTCGCCAAAGCGGACGCCAGAAAAGCGATTCCCAACAGGATGGCATAACTTCCGAACGTACCGTTCCGGTTGCCGCCGAGCGGGATATAAAGATAGTCCTGCAGCCATCGGGACAAGGAAATGTGCCAGCGTTTCCAGAATTCAGCGGCGTTGCGGGCCTTGTACGGAGAATTGAAGTTCTTGGGCAGGTAAAAACCCAGCAGCATCGCCACACCGGTCGCGATGTCCGTGTAGCCGGAGAAATCCGCGTAAACCTGCAGGGAATATCCGAACAGGGCGCTGAGGTTCTCGAAACCGGTGTACAGCAACGGATTGCTGAACACGCGGTCGCAGAAATTCACAGCGATATAGTCGCTCAGAATCAGTTTTTTGGCCAGGCCGTTCAGAATCCAGAACACGGCGATCCCGAACTGTTTTCGGGCAAGAAAGAACGGGCGGTGAAGCTGCGGGATGAACTCATTCGCGCGCACGATCGGGCCGGCGACCAGCTGAGGGAAGAAACTCAAATAGAAACCGAAGTCCAAGAAGTTCCGGACGGGTTCGACCCGCCGCCGATAGATGTCGAAGACATAACTGATCGCTTGGAAAATGAAGAAGGAAATCCCGACCGGAAGGAAGATGGAATCCACGCTGAAAGCCTGTGAACCAACGATCCGGTTGCCCACGTGAGCGAAGACGTCGTACACCCGGAATTCCGTTCCGAACAGATTGTTGACCACATCGGTCAGAAAATAAGCGTACTTGTAATAACACAGCAAGGACAGGTTCACGACAATGCTCAGCGTCAAGACAAAGTTCCGTCCGAATCGGCTCTTGCGCGGAAAAAGCCAACGCCCCGCGGCGTAATTGTAAACAATGACGAAGAGGAAGAGAAGCAGGAACAATCCGCTGGTCTTGTAGTAGAAGAACAGGCTGACGAAAAACAGAAACGCGTTCCGCAACAAGACCTTGCTCTTGACAAGGCTGAAGAAGGCCAGCACGATTGCGAAGAAGGCCCAGAAATAGAACTGAGTAAACAAAAGAGGATGGGCCTGGTCAAAACTGAACAGGTTTTTCAAAAAATCCAAAACCACATCCCAGAATCCCATCACCGCGTATTTTTCATATGTTCCACATACCGATCCATCAGCGCGTTGAACAGCAGATCTCCGAGCAGACGATAGCCTTCTTCCGTAAAATGAACCTTGTCCGCCTTGGCCAGGGAAGCCGCTTCCCATTTCGCCATGGAGCCCGTGCCGCCCATGATGTCGAACAAGTTCCAGACACCGGCGTTATATTCCCTTCCGAGCTGAAGGAAAATATTCTCAACCAAGGCTCCGTTGGTGTTCACCCGGTAGACCCGGCGCCGAATCCGCCGGAAACTATCGTTGTTGGTCACGAAGAGAATCGCGCAGTCGGGGTTTGCTGTCCGGATTTCTTCCACGAGACGCCGGTAGCGCTGCAGGAACACTTCTTCCGAGAAGTCCGTCCCGGTGGCATCGTTGATCCCGATCGCGAGGATCGCCAGATCGGGACTGAGCAGTTTCAGATCCCGTTGCAGGTCCTGGCAACGGGAATAGGAAACCAGCGAGGCACCGTTGACTCCGATTTCGCTGACAGTGATTCCCGGGAACGGGTTATCCAAGAATATGCCGGTGAGCGTCCACTCCCCGGATGTGCCGGTCACGGCAATCCGAACCGAATCCGTCAGCGTCGGCAGATCGAAAACCCATCCCGCCTCTTCCGGCAAAGGAACCCCGTACAACGTGTCCCGGGGACCGGCAAGTATCATCGGGGCGCGGTCTCCTTCCGAGGAATATCCCAGCACCCGTACTCGGTTGAAGCGGAAAACGGGATCTCCGGGTCTCGGATCCCGGGGGATCGTCGTCAGGGTGACGGAAGCCCTCCGATCCGAGGTGCTGAGCGCCATCCCGGTCAAGCCCAACCGCTTCCCGGAATTGGCTTGGGTGTTTTTCGCTGCGCGCCAGATCCCGGTATGTCCCGCCAGGAAACTGCTCGGATTGTTGGTGCCGGCGGCTGAGAACGGAAATACCAGCCCCCTGCCGCCGTCGAGTCCGGGCTGCAAGGAAAGCAGATTGTTCCGAAGCCTCCCCGTAAAGGTGCCTGCTTGCACATGGGAGCCGCCCATATGAACGATCTGGAGGTGTCCCTTGCCAAGGAAGTAGAGGGAATCCATCTTTTCGAACAGCCGCTCGAAAGCGCTGCTGTCGGCGAACAGCGTGATCCGGTTGCGGTCGAAACGCGCGAAATCATATTCCGGAACATTTTTGTTCAGGGACTGCGCGACGACCAAGCATGGCAGAAACAAAAGAGTCAGGAAGAGAGGGGCAGTCTTCATCGCAGGGAATCGGTTTTGGCATAGATCCGGTCCTGGAGAGAATCTCGTTCCGCCCAGAGATAATTCCGGACCGCTTCCTTTGACAGATTCTTCCGCGCCTGATAGAAATCATAGCAGACCAAGAAGGATTTCGAAAGCGCGTCGCCCACATATTCAGCCCCTTTGGTCGTAAAATGCACGTGATCGGGGCCCGCCAACGGAGGTGAATGTTTCACCCACTGCTTCATGGAGCCGACCCCGCCCATCATGCCGAAGGTATCCCAATAGGCAACCCCGTGCTTGAGACAATTGGCCTTAAGGGAGTCGTTCAATTCCGGGAGCAGGGGCCAGGTCACAAGGTCACCGTCCACACTTTTGCACATGTCGGTCGGCCCGACGAACAGGAGTTTCGCCTTCGGCGCGACCTTTCTGAAATAGTCGAACTGACTCACGATACGGCTGACGTAGGACGAGATGCCTTTCTTGGAGGAAATTCCCGGCACGGCGTTTCCTCCGAACTGCATGAGGATGAGACGGGTCCCGATCTTCTCAAAAGATTCGCGCATCACGGACGACTGAATGGAGGAGAAGATGTAGCCGGGGGAGCCGCGGAGCGCGACGTTGTCCACCGTTACCCCGCCCGGACCGTCCAGCAGAATGCCGTAGATTTCCGCATCGCCGTTGAAGTGAATCGTGCCTCTTTCCACGGGCGCAAGCAGTTTCCAAGACACCAGGGACACCCCTGCCCGGGCGGAATCAAGCACCTCGACCCGAGCATCCAGGGTGTCGCACTTCAAGGTGAGAGTGAAGCCTGGGCTGTTCTGTCCGAACAGGACGGAAACTCGGGAGATCTCTCTGGCAAGGGGTTGGGCATACCGGCTCCGCGTCCTCCGGAACGAAAAGGAACCTGCGCCCCGGACGGCCGTGAACTGGGTAAGCGGACCATACCGTTTGTGAGAAGCTTTATTCGTCAGGGAATCTCCTACCATGGCGTAGCGGGTCAAATCCCCGGAGAAACTCTGGATCACGGAATAGGCCGGAATCCGCTGGATCATCGGCACCATCCCGGGACCTGAACCACCGAAACGCTCCTGCAGCCGCTGGCGCAAAACAGAAGATATCCGATCCATCTCCAACTGAGAGTCCCCATAATGAAGGAAGCGAAGAACCCGACCGGTACGGGCGGCTTCTTCCATTTCGGAGAACAGGGTGTCGAAGAAGGCATAGTCGTCATCGGGCAGATAGATCCGGTTCGGATTCGTGGAAAAGTAGTTTCGGTAATAGTCCAGCGTGTCCTCGGATGCCTGCGGAAAGGCGTAGCCGCGCTGCACCGCAAGGAGGACGGAGTCCACGTCCACCCCCGCTTCCGGATCGCGGAGATCGGACAGATAGGATTCGTAGGAAGGAAACCGCAACGGCAATCCGCCGATCTTGAACCCTCCGGCGGGCCAGAAATACCAAATGCCGAACAGGATCAAGAACAGAGACAGAAAAAAGAAAAGAATCTGCGTTGCTTTCATACGGTTACTGTCTGTAGATGATCAGTTTGCGTCCTTCTCGGATGAGGTCGCTCCGGAGGTTGTTCCATCGCTTGAGGTCGGAGACGCGGACCCGGTAGCGCAAGGCAATGGCACTCAGCGTGTCACCGGATCGGATGGTGTACTCGATCTTCTCCTGTTGGGCTGCCTGCCTCTTCTTGAGGGAGTCCTGTCTGGCTTGACGGGCAGCGGCCTCCTGCTGAAGGAGGAGCTGCCGTTCCGCTTCCCGCTCCCGCGTCCGTATTTCGATCCGTTCGAAGGCGGCTTCCGGCCGGTCCGCACAGTCTTGTTTCGCATTTGCGAGGCTGACGAGAACCGGGGCGCGGGCAACGGCGGAATCAGCCCGGGTTCCGGTGAGCCGGGCTTCCTCTTCCAAGGCAGACAGGGCGGAAGGGCTGGTCGAATAAGCAACCAAGACCCGGGTCCAGTCGCCATATTCCCGGAACAGTTCCTGAAGGCGGTTCAGCGCGATTTCCGTGGATTTGTCCGGGTCGGACCGTACGTCCGACGAATCCGTCCGGTATCGGACCGCGTCCAGAGCGGACAAAGACCAGATCCCGGATCGTTCGTCCTGAAAATGCAGATCCGAGAGGGCATAAGGCAGGAACAGGATTTCTTCAGGCATTTCCCGCCGGTCCAATTCGGCGCGCAACGAACGTACGAACTCTCCCCATGGCCCCGCAGCCACGAGCATCATTGTTGAAAGTATAAGGAGTTTTCCGTTGAAATGCATTCTGCGGACATCAATACACCGTCAAAGATACGAATTTCTTCCTGTTCCGCTGCATAGTCACAGGTTCCGTACAGCTGCGGAGAGCTGCTCGCCAAGACCGATGGTGTAGCCTTCGCTGGACCAAAAAACCCGGTTGAAGGTGTCTGCAATCCGGAAATAGGGGGGATTGCCGGATCCCAGCATTTTTCCGTCATCGATCCCGAACAAGACCGTGGACGGGAGACGATCGGCATATTCCTGCATCCATTCGTATCCTTTCCGGTCGCTGACGAGCAGAATCGGCCGTCCCCAGGCTTCCAGGGATGTCTTCGCCGCGATGAGATCGTTGAGAGCGTGGACAGAGGGCTCCGACCGAGCGGTCAGGCAACCGACGATGAAGAAGCCCCGACCGACCTGAGAGACGATGGAGCAGGGCTCCGAATCCGGATTCGGAAGGTAGCGGATTTCCGTATCAAAGGAACCGATAACCGGGAGTTTCCCCTCCGGCATTTCGATCCGCAGATCCAGGGTGGTGGTTTTTCCCGCTTCGATGGAGAACTGCTGCATCGTGACCGGCACGCTTCCATCGGAGAGCCGGTTGCCGCTCACGAGCACATAATCTCCGGCATCCAACGAAGTTCCCTGCTTGAACACGCCCTTCCAGTCCACGCCTCCGCCCATGTCCACCTGTCCTTCATCGAAGGTGAGCAGCCGTGTTTCACCCGCTTCGATCTTGCTGAGAGTAAAGTGGCTGTAGTAGCCCGGATTGGCGAGTAACTTGGTCGGCGTGTATCGCAGAACGATCCGTCCGGTCGGAGCGACGGTCTGTTCGGTCGCCTCGAAGTCAACGTCCACCCAGATCCTTTCCTCTTGATACTGGATTTTCCCGGTCACGGGATCCTTCCGGGCGTTCAGCCCCAAAGTCCGCGCAAGGGCCACAAAGAAGATATCACGGGAACGGGGAGCGGCCGCGCGGGTCTTGAAGACCCCGATCGGAGACATCGGAATATTCCAGGCTTTCGGATCGTCAACGATCCGTACGCTATCCCGTACCCAACGGATCAAGCGGGCGGGATGGCGGAGGCTGTCTCTCCTCGCATCGGTTATATGACGCAGAAAGTATCCTTTGTATGGACTCAGGAATTCGTTCTCGACCCGGGGACACAGAACCGACTCCTTTGCCTGATAGCTGTCTTCCAGAATTTCCGGAGTCACATCGATCCAGTCCTTGTCGCTGAGTGATTCCAGCAAGGCGCGCGCCCTTTCGTCCGGATACCGGGACAGGAAGGCTTCGATTACCGCGCGGTTGCCGCGGGCTTTTTGAAGCGGGCCCTCCTGGGCGAACGTGGCCATGAAGGCCTTCCGGATGGAATCTTCCCGGGCGAAACGGCGGTCGTTCTCCGCCCGTTGTTCCGCCGTGACTTCGGGAAGAACCGGCCGTTCGGGAGGAGGCACGATCATTAAGCGCTGCGGCTCCTTGGAATGGGTGTCCGTCAAAGTGATCACCACAAGGGAGTCCCGACCGAAAGAAACCTTGGAATAGCCGTACAACCCGTCTTTGGACGCCCAGGCCAGCATATCACCGAGACCGGCGGAAAGAAAGGTCCGCCCCTGCGTGTCCGTGTACTTGGAGAGGGCGGAGTAAAATTCCGCGTAATTGTAAATCTTGAACGCCACCAAGGCGCTGTCTACAGGCTGTCCTCCCTCATCCACCACCTGAAAATCGACTCGCGCGGTCCGGGCGTAATGGTCAGTCAGATTGATCTCGGTGAAGTTCGGCCCCTCCATGACCTTCTCTTCAGGCCCGTCGTATTTTCCGAAAGCCCGGGTGTGCATCAGCATGCCGCGGCTGGCCGGAGCGTTGAACCAACCCAGATTCAGAACCGGCTCCGGTTCGCAGGCGCCCAAAAAATACCATTGCCCGTCCGCCCAGGCCTCTACCCAAGCATGGTTGTCGTCCGTATGGGCCCAACGGGGGGTGTAGACTTGCCGGGCGGGAATTCCCACTGCCCGCAGGGCCGCGACCGTGAAGGTCGATTCTTCTCCGCATCGACCCAGTGAACTCCGGACAGCCGCCAGCGGAGAAAGCGTTCTGGCATCCGAAGGCTGATAGGTCAACTTTTCATGGCACCAATGGTTCACTTCCAGGATCGCGTCTTTCATGTCCAGGTGTTCTACGCGCGGTTTCAGTTCCCGGTAAAACACGATCCGCGAGGAATCCAAGTTTTCATTGTTCACCCGCAAAGGCAGCACGAAATGTTTGAAAAGCAAATCCGGCACCCGGTTCCCCCAGGCCATCTCGCTCCGCGCGCGGAACGTTGCCTGAACATTTCGCTCGTAAAACGCTCTGGAATAATCCGCCGAGTCGGCCATGGGCATGTAGGCATATAAAAAATCCAGCGCCTCCCGTTCGGTTAAGGGAGCGTCCGTTCCGCAGGAGAAAAGAGCGGAAAAGAGGAGGAATATGCATGCGTATTCCCGTCCGCGAGAAAACAATTTTTTCATATCTTCGACAACATCTGCAACTTATTGGAGGCGCAGCCATTCCGATGGCGTCCGGCCGGTAGCTTTCTTGAAATTGCGGAAGAAAACCGATTCTCCGGAAAAACCCGCCCTGGTCCCGAGATCGCTGATGTTGGCTTCCGGATCGGACTTCAAGCATCTCTTCACATATTCAACCCGATACGTATTGACGAAATCGGAGAAAGACTGTCCCGTATTTTTGTTGATGCAGTTGGAAACGTAAGTCCGGTTGCTCATCACCGCAGCGGATAGATCACTGATTTTCAGGCCTTGCCGACGGTACATTTCATTTATTTCCATTTCTTTCCGGATGCGGAAAAGTAAGTCGTCCTGGGAGGAGGGTTCCGTTGTAAGTTCCGGGCTTTCCCTGAGATCGTCTTCCAGACGATCGGCGCTGAAATCCTGCCGGTATCCCACGTAAAGCACGGCGAAAATCATCGTCGTGAGCACGATGGACGGGATCGCAAGCAAGGGGCTGTCCAAAAACGAGTCCCTGCCGACAAGGCTGGAAACCACTGAGACGAACGAAGAAAGCGCGAAAATGACGAGAAGCAGGAGGATCGGTCTCAAACTCTTTCCTTCGGTGTCGGCATAGATATTCTCCATATCCCGATTGAAGCGCCGGAGCCTCCGGTACCCGAAGACAAAAACGAGCAGGATCTCCAGCGGGAAGACCAGATCCGACAACCGAAGTATCCAGACCGGTTCCCGCCCCGCAAGGACAACGATACCTTCCGCCAAGGCGATCCCGAAAGCCGGCAGGAGTACCCAGTACTCCTTCCAGCGAACTTTCGATGCGTCCGTCAAAATCCGGATGTAGATGTAATATAGAGGGTATACCGCAAGGTGACAGAACGTGTAGACGCAGTCAACCCAGTCTGTTTCAGTTTTTCCGCGCACGAAATGGACCGCATGGGCGAGATACAAAATGCAGCTAATCAGAGAAAAAAGGGTCAAAAACTTTCGGGCGCGACCGCTCTCTTTGTAATCCAACAGCAAAATCACAGTCCACACCAACGTAACCGTGAAGGGGAGAGAGGCGAAAAATGTGTTCCAGGTTTCTCGCATACGGCAAAGTTAGGCAATTCATCGATTCCGAGCAATATTCCGGCAGGATGATACCGTTTCCGAACAGGAAACACAAAAAGGGACTAGCCAAAAAAATATTGGCCAGCCCCTCTTTCCGCAAATCGGGAAACGTCGCTATTCGTCCTCTTCCTGGGCGGCGTATTCCGCGAGCAGCTTAGTCTGCACGTCCCCGGGAACGGCCTGGTAGTCCGCGAACGTCATCGTGAAGGTAGCGGAACCGGAAGTCAAGGAACTGAGCGTTGTGGAATACCGATAGAGTTCCGCAAGGGGAACCCGCGCCCTCAAAACCTGGAAGCCTCTGTCGGCGCTCATGCCTTCGATAACGGCCCGTTTGTTCTGAAGATCAGACATACAGGCGCCCATATACTCGGCAGGCGTAAGGATTTCAACATTGTAGATCGGCTCCATGATCTTCGGACCCGCGTTGCGGAACGACTCTTTAAAAGCGTTGCGCGCCGCGAGCACGAAAGAAATTTCATTGGAATCGACCGGATGCATCTTGCCGTCGTAGATGAAGACACGGATATCGCGGGCATAGGAACCCGTCAGCGGGCCTTCGGTCATCTTCTCGTTGATACCTTTGAGAATGGCCGGCATGAAGCGGGTATCGATGGCGCCGCCGACCACGCAGTTGCAGAATTCCAACTTGCCGCCCCATTCCAGTTCATAGGTTTCTTGACTCTTTACGTTCAGAGTCAATTCCTTGCCGTCGATCTTGAATTTGTTTGTGAAAGGAACCCCTTCCACGATCGGACAGATGAGCATGGAGACTTCACCGAACTGGCCGGCGCCGCCGGACTGCTTTTTGTGGCGGTACGTGGAGTTGGCCTGACGGGTGATGGTCTCTCGGTACGGAATCTTCGGCGCGAAAAGTTCCACCTTGATGCCGAATTCTTCCTCGACCCTCCACTTTACCACATTGATGTGCTGTTCGCCCTGACCGCTGAGAATCGTCTGCCTGAGCTCCTTGGAATACTCCACGCCGACCGTGGGATCCTGGGCAACGATCTTGCCCAAGGCTTCTCCGAGTTTCGTCTCGTCATTCTGTGACTCCGCCTTGATCGCGCAACGGTACTTGGAAGCAGGGAAAACAATCTGCTCGTAGGAAATGCCCGTTCCGGGCTGGGAAAGCGTCATGTTGGTCTTTCCGGCACGGAGTTTCACCGTACACCCCATGTCGCCCGCCATCAATTCCGTCACCTTGTCCTTCTTGGAACCAGCCACAACATAGATAGCGGAGATTCTTTCCCGATCCCCGGTTTCCGCATTCTCGAGATCCTGTCCTTCGGTCAGTTTTCCGCTCATGACTTTGAAATAGGAAACCTCACCCAGATGCTGTTCGACATCGGTCTTGTAGATGAACAGCGAGGTCGGCGCATCTTGCTTGCACTCGATTTCCTTACCGTTTTTGGTCAAAGAGGTCGTCTCGGCGGGAGAAACCATCGTGTTGATGGAGAACTCCATGAGCCGCTTGACGCCGATGTCCTTCTTCGCGGAAAGGCAGAAGACGGGGAGCACTTCACCCCGACGGATTCCGAGACCGAGGCCTTTCCCGATCTCCTCTTCCGTGAGAGTGCCTTCTTCAAAGAATTTCTCCATGAGAACATCATCGAATTCCGCGGCTGTCTCAATCAACTGCTGACGGAGGTCGTCGGCTTGGGCTTGCAAGTCCGCCGGAATGTCAAGGTCTTCGCGGGTCCCGTTCGCATCCTTGAAATGGTAATATTTCATTTTGAGGACATCGACAAATCCGTCGAAAGAAGCGCCCGTATTGACCGGAAACTGCATGACGACCTGTTTTTTCTCGAAGACCTCCTTCATGGAGTTGAGGGTAAGGTCCCAGTCCGCTTTTTCAGTATCGAGCTGATTGACCGCGATGATGATCGGGATCTTGTACCGACCGGCATAACGCGCGAAAATCTCAGTGCCGACTTCCACGCCCTGTTGCGCATTGACGACAAGAATACCGTTTTCACAGACCTTGAAGGCAGACACTGCGCCTCCTACGAAGTCGTCGGAACCCGGAGCGTCGATGATGTTGAACTTCGTCCCCATGAATTCCGCGTACATCGGGGTCGCGAAGATCGACTGCTGCTTCAGCTTTTCGATTTCTTCGTTGTCTGAAACGGTGTTCTTGTCTTCTACCGTGCCTCTTCTGGCAATGACCTTGCCCTCATAGAGCATGGCTTCAGATAATGTGGTTTTCCCTGACTTGGCGCTGCCAATCAGAACCACATTACGGATGTCTTTGGTTGAATACTCCTTCATTTGTATTTCATTATTAATTATGATCTTAACGATACCTTTGAGTGTATCAAGGCCAAAGGTAATGAAAAAATGCTTAATTTCAACCAATCCTAGGCAATCTTTCTCAGGGAACCTTCTCGATCCGGCGGTAGGCCGAGACAAGTTCTTCACCCCGATATCCGAGTTCCGCAATCAAGCGTTTTTCCAATTCTTCGGGATCCGCCCCGGCTTCCGCGCAGATGTCCTCGAACGAGAGGGTTTCATCCCGGAAGATTTCCTTTTCATTCATGAGCCGCTCGAAGGCAGCGTACGCATCGTCTTTTGTTTTCATAGCGAACTTTTTTTGACAAATCTGCGTTTTTCCCGAAGAAATAACAACCGCAAGTTGCAAGTCAAGGGGGTTTGGCGCGTATTCTTTTTTGTTTTTTAAAATAGTTGCTGTTTTTATATACCTCCAGTTGTCTTTAACAACCAACGGTTGTAAGAATCCGCTGTCACGAAAGGATACTTTTGCAATGACGCAATCATTGGCTCCGCCTATTATTCTGTTCGCGATGGATGACAGTACGATAAAAGACAACCTCTTCAGGAAAAGAAACGAACTGGGAATTTCCCAGCGGGAGATGGCCAATCGCCTTGAAATATCCCTGAATGCCTACCGGAAGCTTGAAATGGGGAAGACCCGAATCCTCAACGAGCACGTTCCTTTGTTCGCCGAGGTGGCCGGAATTTCCGTAGCGGAACTGGTAAACGGTTTCGAGCCGCTCCGTTCCGTCGAAGCCGGTTTGGAGGACGTGAAAGAGCGTTACGAACAAAAAATCCGGGTGCTCGAGACAGGTTACCAGCAGGAATTGGAGAATCTGAAGCTTGAAAATGTCAGGCTGAAAGACCGTCTCAAAGACAAGGAGGACATCATCGCCATGAACAAGAAACTGATCCAGCGGTACGAGAAAGAGCTCAAAGCGCTTCAAAAATGATTAACTTCGCAGCATCAAGCCTTGAATGATGCCGCGCGAGATTCACCTGCTTCCTTATTGTCTGGCCGACCGGCTCGAAGCCGGATGCGACGAGGCCGGACGCGGTCCGCTTGCCGGACCTGTATTCGCCGCGGCCGTAATCTTGCCGAAAGACTTCACACACCCCCTCCTCAACGATTCCAAACAGATGTGCGAAAAAGACCGCGCCATCCTGAGGGCCGCGCTCGAACAAGAAGCGGTTTCCTGGGCTGTCGAAGCAGTCGGCCCCAAAGAAATCGATGAATTGAACATTTTGTGGGCTTCCGTAACCGGGATGCAGCGGGCGGTTCTCCGTCTCGATCCGAAGCCGGATTTCCTCCTCGTCGACGGCAACAAGTTCCGCCCCTTCGATGAATATGGCTTCGACAGCTACCGGACAGTGGTCCACGGGGATGCGACCTATGCTTCCATCGCCGCCGCATCCGTGCTGGCGAAAACCCATCGGGACGAATTCATGCGGACAATCGCAGCGGATTACCCCGAGTACGGCTGGGAACGGAATTTCGGCTATCCCACCCCGGAACACATCGAAGCCCTCCGGAAGTACGGTCCCACCCCCTGGCACCGGCAATCCTTCCACCCCAAAGCCCTCGAACCGACATTATTTTGACTATCTTTACAACCACAAAACTATATTCATTGCCCATGAAAAAGATATTTTGTACAATCGCCGCCGCGGTGCTGCTCATTCCGGGAGCGAGAGCGGACGAGGGTATGTGGCTCCTGCCGCTTCTGCAGGAAATCAATGCCGATGCCATGAAGGACCTGGGCTGCCGGCTCACGCCCGACCAGATCTACAGCATCAACCACTCTTCGTTGAAAGACGCCGTCGTAGTTTTCGGGGGCGGGTGCACCGGGGAACTGATTTCAAACCAGGGACTGCTGGTGACCAACCACCATTGTGGCTACAGCAGCATCCAGGGCCTCTCGACGGATGAACACAATTATCTCGAAGACGGCTATTGGGCCATGAGCCGGGAGCAAGAACTTCCGGTGGAGGGGTTGAGCGTCACTTTTCTGAAGAGCATGACCGACGTGACCGACATTCTGGATGCGGCCCGCCGCGAAGCCCTGGAGCAATACGCCGATTCCGCCAACGTTTCGAAACTGGCGGAAAAGGCGGTCGAAGCGGCCGCCGACCGGCTTAAAAAGACGGCGGAACAAGAAAATCCGCACGCTACCGTCACCGTCCGTTCGTTCTACAACAACAATGTCTATTACCTTATCGTCAATAAAGTCTACAGGGATGTCCGCTTCGTCGGAGCCCCTCCCGCATCCATCGGCAAGTTCGGAGGAGAAACCGACAACTGGATGTGGCCCCGCCACACCGGCGATTTTTCCATGTTCCGGGTCTATGCCGGAAAAGACAACGAGCCGGCTCGGTATTCAAAGGACAATGTTCCGTATGTTCCCGCCCGATCCCTGACCATCTCTTTGAAGGGAATCAACGAGGGGGATTTCGCGATGATCCTGGGATATCCTGGCCGCACGCAACGCTTTCAGACCGAGGCACAGTTGCAGCAGATGATGGATCTGCACGACATCTCCATCGCCGCCAGAACAATCCGGCAGGACATCATGTGGAAACACATGGAATCGGATCCATCCGTCCGGCTCAAATACGCCAGCAAGTACGCCGGCTCCTCCAACGGTAGGAAGAAATGGATCGGCCAAAAGAAAGCCTTCAAAGATCTGCGGGTTCTGGAACGGGAGCGTCAGAAGGAGGCGGATTTTTACCAATGGGTGCTGAAGAACAAGGAGCGGAAAGAAAAATATGGAACCGCGCTGCAGGAGATCGCTGACGGCGTCGCAGCCAATCGCGACGGTGAAAAAGCAGTGCAGCTGTTCGGTGAAACCGTGTTCAACATCGAGCTGCTGGATGTCGCGGGAGCCTTTGCCGGCGCGTTCAGACAAGCGTTGACCGCGGTCCCGGGTGACAGCGCGGAGGCCTTGCAGGACGCCTATCAGGCCTGCCTGGCCTTCTACGACGATTATTACGAGCCGCTCGACCGGGAAGTATCGGCAGCCCTGCTCAAGCATTACCGAGATCAAGCGCGACCTGAAAACGCCCTGGATCTGGGCGGAAACTTCGCGACGATGGATCTGGATGCGTTCGTGAACAAACTGTTCGACGAAAGCCGCTTTACCTCCCCGGAAAAACTGAAGGCCGCCCTCCCCGAGGGCTTCGCCCGTCTGAGACAAGATCCTGTCGTTAAACTGTACAATACCGTGTATGAGACTCTGATGAAGCTCTCCGCGGAGACTTCGGCCGGCGATGAAAAAATCGCCAAAGGCTCCAAGTCCTTCGCTGCCGGGCTGATGGAATGGAAAAAGAAAGAACCTTCCTACCCGGACGCCAATTCCACCATGCGGCTCACCTACGGTACCGTGAAATCTTATTCCCCGCAAGACGCGCTTACCTACCGGTACTACTCGACGATCTATGGGGTCATCGAAAAGGAAGATCCTGACAATTATGAGTTCCGGGTCCCTAAAAAACTGAAGGAGTTGTACGTCGCCCGCGATTACGGACCCTACGCCATGGCGGACGGCAATCTGCCCGTGTGTTTCCTGACCAACAACGACATCACCGGCGGTAATTCCGGGAGTCCGGTTCTCAACGCGGACGGGCATCTCATCGGATTGGCCTTCGACGGGAACTGGGAATCGATGTCCGGTGATGTGATTTTCGAGCCGGAACTCCAGCGGTGCATCTGCGTGGACATCCGCTATGTGCTCTTCTTGATGGACAAATTCGGCGGAGCCGGCTATCTGCTCAAAGAAATGAATATTGTAAAATGATGATTTGACAGCGAATAGGGCACTGCTGGAGCCGTAGCCACCCTCGGCTCCGTAAGAGGGAGGGGCCCACGCTTGCGTGGGAGGGATCCGGCGAAGCCGGATGCTCCAGCGGTGCCCTATTCGCTGCCATAAGCAGTTATAAAAAACCAAAAATATGACGAACGAAGAAGTGATAAAGTGGCTGGGAGAAGTAGTGCACCCGGCGAAGGAAAACAAAAGCATGGTGGAACTGGGCATGGTGGAAAGCGTCGTCCTGGACGGGAACAAAGTGACCGTCACGCTGGCCTTCCCGAAACGGAGGGATCCGTTGACGGAATATTTGGTCGGCAGCGCCCGCGCGACTCTGATCCGGCATGCTCCGGGATCGGAGGTCGAGGTGAAAACCGTCATCAAAGAAGACGAAAAAACCGCCAGAAAATCCGTACTCGATCTCGGACTTGAAGAACTGAACAACGTGCGACATATCATCGGCATCGCCTCCGGAAAGGGCGGTGTCGGGAAATCCACTGTCGCCGTAAATCTGGCCGTAGCCTTGGCGCGGCTCGGTTACAAAGTCGGCCTGGCGGATGCCGACGTCTATGGACCATCCGTGCCCTTGATGACCGACACCGAAGGAGAACGGCCGCTGGCACTGGTGGAAGATGACAGGGAAATCATCGAGCCCGTCGAAAAGTACGGTGTGAAGTGGATGTCCATCGGTTACTTCGCAGATCCGGGACAGGCCCTCATCTGGCGCGGCCCCATGGCCAGCAATGCCTTGAAACAAATGGTTCTGCAAGTACGCTGGGGCACGCTGGACTTCCTTCTGGTCGACATGCCTCCGGGAACCGGAGACATCCATCTCACGCTGGTTCAAGATGTTCCGATGGAAGGCGCCATAATCGTCACGACCCCCCAGCAGGTCGCCTTGGCGGACGTTGAAAAAAGCGTGAATATGTTCCGGAACAAGAACATCGACCGGAAGATTTTCGGGCTGGTTGAAAACATGGCCTGGTTCACCCCGGAAGAACTACCGGAGAACAAGTACTACCTCTTCGGCAAGAACGGCGGAGAACGGATGGCAAAGCGATACGGCATCCCGCTCCTCGGCCAAATCCCGATCGTTCAAAGTATCCGGGAAGGCGGAGATTACGGCGAACCCGCCGCCTTGTCCACCCGTCCCGACGGACAAGCTTTCCTGGATCTCGCCCGCGCGCTGGCGGACACGGTAGAGCGGTAGGCCGGCGATTCTAAGAAGCGTCGGCGGACGTTTCGCGTTTCGCCGTCAATACCATGCCGCAACTCGCCAGCAACACCAGCACCAGGACGATGGAGGAAGCGCGGGAGACGTTCTCTCCCCAAGAATAGACCTTGGGATCGAAGCGCATGACCAGATCATATTCCCCGGCGGGAAGAACCGCTCCGCGGAGGATCCAGTCGGCACGGAAGAGTTCCACGGGAACAGAAGCCCCTCCGTCCGCGGGATAAATTTCAGCATGCCAACCTTTCGGGTAATAGATTTCACTGAAAATCACGGGGCGCTCGGATGCGACCACGCAATGATAGCGCAGTTCGTTCGGTGCATAGGAGGTCATATAGAGGGTGTCGGAAGGAGCGGCATTCGAAAGCACGGAGGCAACCTTTTCACGCGCCTGCGCGAAATCATCTCCGATGACGGCGGTTCGCCGCAAGTCGACTTCGCCGATCCGCGCGATCTCTTCGTCCGGGTTCGCGGCCGCGACCAGGGAATCCACGAACCAGGCGTTACCGAAAGCCTGCCGGTTCACAACGGGAACAGATTCCGGGGCCATGATGAGGTAGCGGCAATTGAGCGCGGAGAGGAGAGGCAGAGGAGGTAGATTCGCTTCAAAATCCGAGATGGTCTTGGCGGCCTGCGAGGCCGGTTGGAGCGACTGAATCTCATCCACGAGATACCGTTGGATCAAATCCTGATAGCGCTGGAGTTTGGCCGGACTGTACCCTCCGACGTTCTTGTGCCAGTAAGAGGGGCGCGAATCATTGAACACACTGACCGTAAAATCCAAGACCCGGTAGGAAAGATCCGGATCGGACAGAATCAATTTGTCTACCGTCCGTTGAACAAATCGGCTGCCGAAGTCGCGCGCGCGCACGAAGCTGTCCGCGTTCAGATACCGTTTGCCGACGGCGAACAGATTCACAAGCACGAGCAAGGCGATCGCCGCGCCTGCCTGAAGTCTTCGGGAAGCGGCGCGCCGGGCATCTTTCGGCGTCCGGTAGCTCCACCACAGCAGGGCATAAGTTGCCAAGATAAAGAGCATCGACCAAAGCGCGTCGTTCGCCAGCAGATGTTTGCGATCCTGCTTGAGGGCTTCTACGATTACATCCTGTATGGAAGCGTCTGAGGCGCCGGAGAAGGATCCGGCCAGGCCGGGAAAGACGGCGAAAATCAGGCAGAAGCCGGCTGTGAACGCCAATGCGATCCGTCCGCCCCGCTTGAATTCCTCTTTGGAATATTCCTGCTTCAAGATCCGGTCCAGCACGAGGAAGCCCAGCATCGGCAGGGTAAACTGCAGAATCACCAGCGACATGGATACCGTCCGGAACTTGTTGTACAGGGGAGCGTAGTTATAGAAAAGTCGGGTGAATCCCATGAAGTGGCTTCCGAGCGAAAGCAAAACCGCCACCAGGGTGGCCGCCAGGATCCACCACTTCTCCTTCCCTCTGTACAGGCAGAGCCCGAGAACGAAGAGGAACACGGTAATGGCGCCCATGTACATCGGACCGGCAGTAAATGGCTGGGGACCCCAGTAGAGAGGAAGCACCTTGGCAATCTCCTCGGGATTCCCTTGGCCCGCCTGCTTGAACAGCTTGACCACCGCGGACTTGTCCGGATTGACCGCTCCCGTGGACGCGCCTCCGTTGAAATTCGGGATCAACAGGTTGGGAAGTTCCTCCCAACCATAGGACCAGGCTGTGGCATAGTCAAGCTGCAGCCCCTTGTCGCTGATCTCCCCGCCTTCCGGATGGGAAAGTTCGGATCCTCCGCGCATGGTATGCTGGGTATATTCATACAGCGGAGCGAGCGTGATGGTGTTGGTGGCGATCCCGATCAGGCCGATACCGAGCAGCAGGGCGGAGGCGGCAAAGAAACGGTTCAACTGACGGCGCCTCTCCCGACTGACCAGCAGCCAGATGAAAATCGAAAGGGCGTAGATGAAGATGATAATGGCCAGGTAGTAGGTGATCTGCAGATGGTTGGCCTTGATCTGCAGACTCAGGGCGAACGCGAACAGCACGGCTCCCAGCGCCGTCATCGGAAACCATTCCCGGAAGGGTGTCAACTGATCCTGCCCGCCGGAATCCGGAGCGGGCTTCGGTTTCCGCAAGGCGGAGCGATAGGTGAAAATTACTGCGGCCAGCACCCAGGGCAGAAAGGCCAAGGCTTGCATCTTGGTGTTGTGCCCGACCTGGATGATCTGCAGATTGTAGGAGCAGAAGGTAACGGCTATCGCCCCGCCGATGGCCGGTAGTTTACTGATACCCAAAGAGAGCATCAGCAGAAAGGCGCCGACCATAGAAAGGAAGAGCCAGGAAGCCGGACGCTTGCCCGTCATCAGGAAACGGTACAAGGGTTGGGTCCAATCTCCCCTATGGGATGGATAGATGGACGCCAACGGCATGCCGCCGAACATCGAATTCGTCCACCGGGTGGGATCGTCGGGGTGCTCGGTGTTATGCTGCGTCGCTTCTTGGGACATTCCGACGTAACCGGTGAAGTCGTCCTGGTTTACGATTTTCCCTTCCAGCACCTGCGGCACGAAGGCGTAAGCCAGCACCAGGAACAGGACAATGATGCCGGTGAACACGCCGATCTTCTTCAACAGTTTCTTATTCATAACATTCTCTCCAATAGTTTCACATACGTTTTGGTAAGTGTTTTCCGGTCAAACCGGCTGATATCTTCTTCGTTGTCACGGAGCGTATCCGACTTGAATTGATCCCAGCATTCATCCACATAGATCCGGATGGCGTCGGCATCGTCCCAGTCGAAGACCTTTCCGGCATGGGTTTCCGCCACAATGGCTGCCATCGCGCTGTCCGGCTGGCCGATTCCAAGAATCGGACGGCGGGAAGCGAGATATTCAAAGAGCTTTCCGGGCAGGACGGCTTCATATTCAGGCTCCTGCCGGAGCGGAAGAAGGAGCACGGTGGCATTTCGTTGCTCGCGGACAGCCGTCAGATGATCTTTGTAGCCGAAGTTCATGAGTTTTTCTCCGAGACCGGCTGAGCGGATGGAGTCCACGATTTCCGCGTCCGTTTTTCCGACCAAGCGTATCCGTAACGCTTCACTGAACACCCGGTCTTGGCTACATTTGTCCGCAAGCACTTTCCAAAAAGTCTCGGGATTTCCATCCGCTGCGAAAAGTCCGGTGTGCGTTACATTAAAATTCTCATCCGCGATGAAAGTCTCCCTGTAGTCGCTTTCGTCATAGCCGTTCGTAATCAGTTCGACGGGCGTCGAGGTCATGGCCTGAAAATCCTCCCGAACCTTCGGCGATACGGCAACAACCGCAGTCGCGCCATCCAAAACTTTCCGTTCCAGGGCTCGGTGACGCTTTTCGGACCATTTCGTCAATTCAAGATGCTTGAAGTAAAACATTTTCGTCCAAGGATCCCGAAAGTCGGCCACCCACGGCAGTCCGGTCTTCTTCGAAAGCTTCAGTCCGATCAAATGCATCGAATGCGGAGGTCCCGTGGAGACGATCACATCTACCGGGTGCTTTTCAAGATAGCGTTTCAAAAAGCGGACAGAGGGTCTGACCCACAAGCACCTGGGATCGGGTATGAAGAAATTTCCGCGGATGAAGAGGGAAAGTTTACGTTTGAAGTTTTTCTGCCGTCCGCTGATCGGATTGACCTCCGTTCCCGCGGAAGAACCGAGCGCGTTTCCCCCGAACAATCTACGATAAATCGCATAGGGCTCCACGATCTTCCGCTTGATGACTTCCACTTCTCCGGGAATCTCCTCCAGCAAGGATTTATCGACGGCGATCAATTCGGGATTCGATGGTGTATAGACCACCGGTTTCCATCCTTCCGCAGGCAGGTATTTGGCAAACTTCACCCACCGCTGCACGCCGGAACCACCGGAAGGAGGCCAGTAGTAACTGATGATCAAGACTTTCTTCATGATGACACCTGTTCGCGAGCACGTGAACCGCCTGACGGCCCTTGCCGTTGGGGTCGCGCGCAACTGAAGCTTTCAAAGGTAACGAAAAATCAGGAATATCCGCCAATATTCCCCGCCGCACTCTGCCTGGAAGTGCCGGGAATCAACAAAAGAAGCAAGGGGGCGACGGCATGTAAAATTTTGAAATGAGTTGAAGAGTGCCTATATTCGTTCCAATCTAATAGCAACTAAAGCAATCGCGACATGAAAACAACCGTCAAGATCCTTACAGCGAGCCTTCTGCTCGTCCTGTCCTTCAGCGCATACGGCCAGTCGAGGCTGGGTGTAACCGCCGGCTACATCAGCACGAACAACATCTCCACCAGCATCGTGCATCCGGACACGGACACGGAGAACGGTCTGTATGTCGGGGTGCTGAACCAGAATACCCTGACAGGAGGACTCGGACTGGAGATCGGGGTGATGTATTCCCTTTTGACTTACAAATACAGCATCTTCAACAAGAGCATCCATGCCGTCAATGTCCCGCTCCACTTCAGTTACAAGTATCATTTCTCGCCCGAACTGGCCGTCTTTGCCTTCGCCGGCGCCACGGGAACATTCGGCATTTCCGCCACATGGAAGGAGGAGAATAATTCTTATTCCTTGTACAGCGGCGACCATAAGAGCTTGAACCGCCTGGATGTCAAGCCGGGAATCGGGGCCGGGATCGAGTTCTCGGAGAATTACCAATTCCGGGTCGGTTATGACTGGGGACTCCTCAACCAGAATGCCGTGTCGGGAGGCCCGGAATTAAAAGTCAACTACCTCCACTTCGGGTTCGCCTACATATTTTGATCGCTGCTGCGGAGGCAGGCTGCCGGAGAAGGCTCTCGGGACAGGCCGCCCGTAGCAGTAACTTAATCATATTCAGGAATATGCATCTATTCACCCTAGCCGTTTTGACGGGGTGAAAAGAAGGATCTGGCTGATTGTCAAGAGACTCCGGTCACGCAATGAAAAGACGGGAATATTCTGTACATTTGCATGCAGCATGACACCAAAGCCTTGAGGCATGGCGAAAGGAAAGATATTGGAAGATACCCCGCTGATCAAGCAATTCTTCTCTGTGAAGGCGCAGTACCCGGAAGCGGTGCTCCTGTACAGGGTCGGAGATTTCTATGAGTCCTATTCCGACGACGCCGTGCTGGTCAGCAAGGTGCTGGGCATTGTCCTGACCCGCAAATCCAACGGAGAGAAGGGCTTCGTGGACATGGCCGGGTTCCCGTACCATGCCATCGATACCTATCTCCCGAAACTGGTCCGCGCCGGCTACAAAGTGGCGGTCTGCGACCAGTTGGAAGATCCGAAATTCGCCAAGAAACTCGTAAAACGGGGCGTGACGGAACTCGTTACCCCCGGTATCGCCTTCAACGAACAACTGCTTGACCAGAAGGAAAACAATTTCATCTGCGGCCTGAACTTCGAAAAGGATCAATGCGGCGCGGCCTTCCTGGACGTCTCGACCGGGCAGTTCCAGATCACGCAGGGCGATTTAGACTATATCGGCACCCTGCTCTCCGCGCTGAATCCAAAAGAGATCGTAGTGCGGCGCGGCTACGAAAAAGGAGTCAAGGAACGGTTCGGGGAACAGCTCTATGTTTCCACGGTAGAGGAATGGGCCTTTGTTTATGAAACGGCCGTGGAGCGGCTCAAAAAACAATTCCGGGTGGATTCGCTGAAAGGCTTCGCGGTTGACGGCTTCCCGCTGGGCATCCGCGCGGCCGGCGCTTTAATGGTCTATCTGGAACAGACCCTGCATACGGGCCTGCAGAACATCTGTTCCCTCTCCCGGATCGACCGGGATCAGTTCGTCTGGATGGACAAGTTCACGCTGCGGAACTTGGAAATCTTCACGTCCGGCGTCAGCGGAGAAGGAGTTCCGCTGGTGAGCGTCATCGACAAATGCACCTCGCCGATGGGGGCCCGGCTGTTGCGGAGTTGGCTGGCGATGCCGGTTCTGGATCTGCAGGAATTGAACGACCGTTACGACGTGGTCCAGCATTTCATCGAACATTCAGACGATCGGGAAGCCGTCCGGCAACGGATCGGCGATATCGGTGACCTGGAACGGATTCTGTCCCGCGCAGCGGCCGGAAAGATCCTGCCGCGAGAGGTCATGCAGTTGGGACGTGGCCTTGCCCAGATGGAGCCGCTGGTCGGTTTGTGCCGAGACAAAGGCGTGGAGGCGCTGGACACGCTGATGGCGGGCATGCGGAACTGCTCGAAACTATTGGAAACCATCATCCGCACGATGCAGGAGGATCCCGCAGCCGCCGTCGGGAAAGGTCCGGTGATCGCGGCCGGTGTCAACGCCGAACTGGACGAACTCAGGAAGATTTCTTCCGGCGGAAAGGATTACCTGCTGAATATGCAGCAGCGGGAGGCGGCGCGGACGGGAATCACTTCCCTCAAAATCGGCTTCAACAACGTTTTCGGCTACTACATCGAAGTCCGCAATACCTTCAAAGATCAAGTCCCGCCGGAGTGGATCCGCAAGCAGACGCTGGTCAGCGCCGAACGGTACATCACCGAAGAATTGAAGATCTATGAGGAAAAGATCCTCGGAGCCGAAGAGCGAATCTACGCGCTTGAAACGCAGTTGTTCACCGATCTGATCGCCGAAATCCAGCGAAATATCCAAGCCATCCAGACCAATTGCCGGATCATCGCCAGGCTGGATGTGCTGGCGGGCTTCGCGGGGCTGGCGGCCGAGCGCAAGTATTGCCGGCCGGAAATGACGAACGGGTTGGAATTGGACATCCGGGCAGGCCGCCACGCCGTAATCGAGACCCTGATGCCGCCGGGCGAGGAATATATCCCCAACGACCTGTACCTGGACGACAAAACGCAGCAGATCATCATTCTGACCGGCCCCAACATGTCCGGAAAGTCGGCGCTCCTGCGGCAAACAGCCCTCATCGTTTTGCTGGCCCAGATCGGCTCCTATGTCCCTGCGACTTCCGCGCAGATCGGCTATTTCGACAAAATCTTCACCCGCGTCGGGGCCTCCGACAACATTTCCCGGGGCGAATCCACCTTCATGGTGGAAATGCTGGAGACGGCCATGATTCTCCACAACCTCTCCGCCCGGTCGCTGGTGCTCCTGGATGAGATCGGCCGGGGCACTTCAACCTACGACGGCATGTCCATCGCCCGCGCGATCGTTGAATATATTCATGAATACGGCAAAGGGGCGAAGACGCTGTTCGCGACCCACTACCACGAACTGAACGACCTCGCGGAGTCCTATTCCCGGGTCAAAAATTTCCATGTCGCCGTGAAGGAGGTCGGGAAGGAGGTTATCTTCCTGCGTCTGCTGAGAGAGGGAGGCACGGCGCACAGTTTCGGCATCCATGTGGCCCGCATGGCCGGGATGCCGCGGGAAGTCATCGCCTCCGCCGAGCGCACCCTGCAGGCCCTTGAATCCTGCGAGAACAACTTGCAGGGGATCCGGAAGCCGGTTCAGACCAAAGCGGGGAGGGTCGAGAGCGACGGCAGCCTGCAACTCTCGCTCTTCCAATTGGACGACCCGCTCCTCGAATCCCTGCGCGACAAGCTCAAGTCCGCCGACCTCAACAACCTCACCCCCCTCCAGGCCTTCGACCTCCTCCGCTCCATGAAAGATGAGCTCGGGCTGTGACATCTTGCGGGGAGGGTCTGCATACCTTCGCAGGCGAGCAGATTCATGGGGTTTAAAATTGCCGATATCGGCAAAAATCACTACATTTGTATCCGGTTTAACCTGAAATTTGCCGATAAGCATGGAGCTTAAATCCGTCAGAGAATTCGCCGAGCAGCATGGCCTCTCCGAGCGTACCGTCCGCAACTGGTGCACAACCAAGAAAATCGAAGGAGCCTTCCTTGTGGGAAAGACTTGGAACATCCCTGCCGATGCCTCTCCTCCAAGGAAGGGCAAGGTCAAGGAGAGTCCGCTCCTGAAGAGGTTCCGGGAAGAGAAAGAGGGCAACGTCCGAGGAGGAATATACCATCGCACTCAGATTGACCTTACCTACAATTCCAACCATATCGAAGGAAGCCGCCTCACCCATGAGCAGACCCGGTACATCTTCGAAACGAACACCATCGGCATCACAGACGAGAGCATCAACGTGGACGATATCGTGGAGACCGCAAATCACTTCCGCTGCATCGATCTTATCATCGACAAAGCGAATGACAAACTCACTGAGGCTTTCGTCAAAAAAATCCACCGCATCCTCAAGACCGGAACTTCCGACAGCCGCAAATCTTGGTTCAATGTCGGTGATTACAAGAAACTCCCGAACGAGGTCGGAGGCAATCCCACCTGTCCTCCGGAGGAAGTCCATGACCGGATGAAGGCTCTACTTGGAACATACAACGCCAAGCCGCGGAAGACACTGGAGGACATCATCGACCTTCACCAGAAGTTCGAGGCCATCCATCCCTTCCAAGACGGGAACGGTCGTGTGGGAAGGCTGATGATGTTCAAAGAATGTCTCGCAAACGGAATCGTGCCGTTCATCATCTCCGAAGATCTCAAACTCTTCTACTACCGAGGGCTCCGGGAATGGGGCCATCTCAACGGCTACCTCATGGACACCTGCCTGACCGCGCAGGACAACTACAAAGCCCTGCTGGACTATTTTAAGATTAAGTATTGACAGAGGTCGTTTCGCGCCCCCCGGTCACTTGGCCCCCGAGTACTGCTTGTTGATCCACAAGGAAAAGAATCTGTTCGTGATTGAGTATGCGTTCTTTTCTTTTGAAAGCGTTTCATTTTCATAAAGGGCGCGAATGGCGCTTTGAACCGTACTTGGACTTTTCAGGGCGTGTTTCCTTACGAATCCCATAGATGTAACGGCCCTTGCTTTCCCTTCCTTGGCGACAGCAATCAAAAGATGCTTCTGTGATGAAGAAATACCGCTGAACTGTTCTTCGAAACCTCTGGCGCTCAGTTTTATAATATAATCCACAACTTCTGTCGCCATCTTCTCGGTCGCTTTGCCTCCCTTGTCGGTCCATGCAAACAATTCATTCAGGATTCGCTGGACGTACCATGTATGTCCTTCAAAAAGGTCGTAAACGTGATCGAAGCAGTCTGCTTCAATCTCTTTTCCTGCATTGCTGAAATGACGCTCGGCGAATCTTCTGTATGGATCTTTGCCAATGGGATCCAGGAACAAGGGGGCGCTGCTCATGTAGAATGGCTCCGATGGATTGTGGAATATCTTATCCATCATTCTTCTTTTGCTGCCTGCAAAGATGAAATATGTCTTTTTGCACTTTTGAATATGCGTTCTCAAGAGCTCCAGAATATTCTTCTCCGGGAATTCCGCGATCTGCTGGAACTCGTCAATGGCAACCACACAGGGCTTTTTAGATTGTTCCAGATAAAAGAAGATCTCTTCAAGACTGTCTTTGGGTCTTGTAATTTCACCCAATGACAGGTCGAACCTTATTTCGCCCGAAATTTGATCGATCTTGAATCCCGGTCGAAGAGACTTGACAAGGGAGAAGAATTCCTCCATGCGCTTTCTTCCTGCGCTTTTAAGATTGTCCGTGATTGTTTTGCCGAGGAAGAAGACCAGCTCGGACAAGGTTGAGGCGGCATAAAGATCCACGCCGAATGTCCGGTATGCTTTTTTTATAGGATCTTGGCTGAATACGTGTTGAATAAGGCCGGATTTCCCCATTCTGCGAGGGGAAATCAGCACGGTGTTCCTTCCGTTCAAGATGTTGCTCACCAAGATTTCAGTTTCTTCTTCCCTGTCGCAGAAGTACGCAGGCGAGATATATTCGCTGGTGATGATAAAGGGATTGTTAACCGCCATAGCCGAACTTTTTTGCTAATATAACCAAAAAGATCGAATTATTCAATGTGAAATAATTTCATATTGAATAATTTTGTACGGTGTGTCTCGCTTGCTGCATATACTGCCGCTCTCAAAGGTAGTAATTGGCGAAAAAGTTGTCCGCGGTTCCTCTATTCCGGAACAGGCATCCATCAGCCTTTTCCGGAACAGCTGAATATCAAAAAGTTACAGCACCCCTCGTGGATGCCTATCCCGTTTTCGGCACAGCCATCCATGCAAACTTTCTGAATCTATTAGTATTCAATAATTTGCAAAAGGCCGCATGGATTGCTCCTCCGGCCCTGAGGGACGTTCTGAGTTTACTTGAATATCAGCTGGACAAAAGAAGTGAGGTTTCTTCTCCAGACTCTCCATTCGTGACCGCCGGGACACTGCTCCCACACCAGTCCGGTATAGCCTTTGGCAGCAAGGGCGTCATGATAGGCTTTCATGCCGTCGATACGGCCGTCCTGTTCACCGCAGGCAAGGTATATCACATCAAACTTGTTGAACTTGGACGGGCTGGAGAACATCCCCGGAAAGAGTTTTTCGGCATCGAAGGGTTCTCCGCCGATGGCGGACGAACCGATCAGGCCGGAAGAAAAGATCCCGACGTTGGCGAATGTGTCAACATTGGCGAATGCGATAAAGAAAGACTGGCCGCCCCCCATCGAAAGTCCGGCGACCGCCCTCCCTTTCCGGTTGGGAATCACCTGATAATTCTTTTCGATGAAAGGAACAATGTCGGCGACCAGCGATGAGAAGTTGTTGAATGACGACGGGTACTGTTTCACCTCTTTCTTATTCGGTATCATCAGCGTTTGCGCGGCGTACTGGCTGGGATTGCCGTTCGGCATGACCACGAGCATCGGCTCCGCCTTGCCTTGCGCGATGAGATTGTCCAGAATTTGACAGGTTCTCCCCAAGGTTGACCAAGCATCCTCGTCTCCGCCGCCACCGTGAAGAAGATAGAGCACGGGATATTTCGTTTTTTTGTTATTCCGGTCATAGCCGCTCGGCGTATACACGAAGAGCCTGCGCATCATGTCGTTTTCAGCGGAATAATACCAGACGTGCTCCAGGTTGCCCGGATTCGGATTCTCCTTGTACAGGCTTGCATATCCACCCTCCAGAAGAAGACCGTTCATATATCTCGATCCATCTCTCTGCACGAAAACATTGGCCGGATCCAAAACGCTGAGACCGTCTACCACGAAGGTGTACGTGTAAAGTTCCGGCGACGGCGCGGGGATCGTAACGGACCAAATCCCGTCTCTTCCCTGCTGCATCGGTATCCTATTGCCATTGTAATTGTTCCAGGAAGCGGCAACCTGCACGATTCTCGCCTTTGGAGCTCTGTAACGGAAAGTAACGCTGTCTTGTGTTACTTGAGGGGACACGACGGGGGCGCGAAACGAAAGAGAATTCATCTCTTGCGAAAGCGTTGAATGGCTGATCAATAAACAAGCTATCAGCAAAAATGGTTGATAAAAAGATGATTTCATATGTTATAGAATTATGTGCGAATTATTATTAATACGAGGAAAACGCTTCCGAAGACATTCATTACCTATTGACTTTGTTTGATTTCAACATTTTCGATGAGGTTCAACATTTTGAGCGTGGCCTTGATGGCCGCTTCGATCTGGTCGGAGTCGATTCCACGGGTTTTAAGCAAATGTCCGTTATGGTCCCAAGAAATCGTCGCCGCGACCAGGGCATCCGTCTTTCCTCCGGGAGGGATGACAACCTGGTAGTCGACAAGTCGGGGATGGGATTTGCCGAGGCGGTCATAAACCTTCCAAAGCGCCTTCATGAAGGCGTCGTACTGTCCGTCTCCTACCGAACTCTCCTCGTAGTCTACGCCGTGGATGTTGATCTTGATCATGGCGTGGGGACGCATGCCCCTGGCCATCTGGAGGCTGTAGTTGACGATGTGGATGTTGTCTCGGGTTTCGGAAATGCCGTTTCCCAGCACATCCGCGATAATGAACGGCAAGTCTTCAGTCGTGATGTTCTCCTTCTTTTCTCCCAATTCAACCACCCGGTCCGTCACGATCTTCATCTGTTCGGGCGAGAGGTGGATCCCCAGCCGTTCAAGATTCTTGATCACGTTGGCCTTGCCGCTGTTCTTGCCGAGAGCATATTCCCGAACCCTTCCGAACCGCTCGGGAATCAACGAGTTATGGTAGAGTCCGGCTTTTTTGTCCCCATCGGCGTGAACGCCGCTGGTCTGCGTGAACACGGACTCGCCTACAACGGGCTTGTTCGGAGGAATCCGGATCCCGGAAAGCGTCTCCACATACCGGCAGACATGGGTCAACTTTCGTTCGTTGATCGCGTTGGGGACATTTAACTGATCATTCAGGACGGCTACCGCGCTGGCGATCGGGAGGTTCCCCGCCCGCTCACCAAGCCCGTTCACCGTAGTGTGGATCCCGTCGATACCTTCCTTGACCGCTTCGTACGTGTTCGCAACAGCCAGATCATAGTCGTTGTGGGGATGGAAGTCAAAGCGGCAGGAGGGATAACGGCTCCGCATTTCCCGGCAGAACTGCCGGGTCTGCGTCGGAGTCAGGATTCCCAGTGTGTCAGGAAGCATGAAACGCTTGATTCCGGAGTCCATCAAACTGTCCACCAGGAAGAAGACATAGTCCTCGGAGTGAATCATGCCTTGAGACCAGTCCTCCAGATAGAGATTGACCTCCATGCCCTTTGCGAAAGCTTTGGAAACGGAGTCCAAGATGTCGGAAACGTGCTCCTGCGGGGTTTTGTGAAGTTGTCCCTCCAGATGCCGGAGCGAGCCTTTGGTGAGCAGGTTCATCACCTTCCCTCCGGCGGAGGAGATCCAGTCCACCGACCGATCTCCGTCCACGAATCCGAGGGCCTCAATCCGGGAGAGGTGTCCCGAGCCGGCCGCCCATCGGCATATTCGTGAAAAGGCGTGGAATTCCCCGTCCGAGACACGGGCGGAACAGACTTCGACGCGGTCCACCTTCAACTCATTCAGCAGCAGCTTGACGATTGTCAGCTTTTCGTCGGCATTGAAGGAAACCCCTGCGGTCTGTTCCCCGTCCCGGAGGGTTGTATCCATGATTTGCACGTGATCCGTCATGATGGAATGGGTGTCTATACAGGTCAATCGTTTTCAGGACGAAGCTTGCGCACCGCGGCGCCTGTCCTCCACATCTCGCTCTCGCGCAAGGCAGCCAGTTCTCGGTTGAGACCCTCACGATAGCCCGGCTTCGAATTAGAGTCGATGGAAATCTGCGCTTCTTCTCCGGAAGCCACCGATTCATAAAGTTTTTCGAATACGGGCTTGGTGGCGTCGTGGAATGGTCCCATCCAATCGAGCGCCCCCCGCTGCGCGGTCGTGGAGCAATTGGCGTACATCCAATCCATGCCCCTCTCCGCAAACAGCGGCATGAGAGACTGGGTCAGTTCCTCAACGGTTTCGTTGAATGCCTCGGAAGGCGAATGTCCATGCTCACGGAGCGTCTCATACTGCGCCAACAGCAAGCCCTGAATCGCCCCCATCAGCGTTCCGCGTTCCCCTGTCAAGTCGGAATACACCTCCCGCTTGAAATCGGTCTTGAATAGATAGCCGGAGCCGATGCCGATGCCGAGGGCCAATGTTCTCTGCTCCGCCCTTCCGGTCGCATCCTGATAGACCGCAAAAGAGGAATTCACCCCGCGTCCCTGCAAGAACAACCGCCTGAGAGAAGTCCCGGAACCCTTTGGAGCCACCATGATCACATCCACATCCGCAGGAGGAACTATGCCCGTGCGATCTTTGTAGGTAATGCCGAATCCATGGGAAAAATAGAGGGCTTTTCCGGCGGTCAGGTTCTGCTTGACGGTCGGCCAGACCGCGATCTGCCCTGCGTCGGAGACCAAGAATGCGATGACGGTCGCCCGGCGACAGGCCTCGTCGATGTCGAAAAGGGTTTCTCCGGGAACCCAGCCGTCCGCGACAGCCTTCTCGTAGGTCTTCCCGGGCCGCTGGCCGACGATGACCTTGAATCCGTTGTCCTTCAGGTTCAGCGCCTGCCCGGGCCCCTGGACACCGTATCCGATAATCGCTATTGTTTCGTTCTTAAGCACTTCACGTGCCTTGCCGAGAGAAAATTCTTCGCGGGTGATCACTTCTTCTTCCACGCCGCCAAAATTCATTATTGCCATAATTTCTGTGTTTATTTGTGTGTTTATTTATTAATGGATTGTTTTGATCGTTCTTCTTCTCTTTTCTTGAGGAAGCCGGTCACAAGCTCCTGCCGGCTCTTCGTGACCGCCACGCGGCCGGAACGAACAAACTGCAAGACACCGAATGGGCTCAGTTCGTCGTACAACCGACCCGTTTCCTCGGAATTGCCGGTCTTCTGAATGACGGTAAAAGTTGTGTTCATCTCCAGAATCCTAGCATTGTGCGACGAGATAAAGTTCTCGAAATCATCGAATTCCAGCAACTTCCCCGTTTCTACTTTGTAGAGCGCCAGTTCCCGGTAGACCAATTCGTCATCCGTGTAATAAAAAGCTTTGATGACCTCAATCTTCCTTTCGAGCTGCTTCACGGTGAGAGCGACCCGGTCTTCCGGCCCCTTCACTTCGATTGTCAGTTTATGGATGCCCGGGAGGGAGGAGGGGGAAGCGGAGACACTCCAGATATCCAGGCTGTGCCGGGTGAACACATTGGAGAACTGCTGAAGCAGCCCCGTCTGATTTTCGGTATAGATCATCACTGTAAAGCGATTGTCTGTTGCGTTATTTTCCATATTCAAACCATTCTTTTCCGTTCAACATGATTTCGTTGATGCTCTTTCCCGGAGGAATCATCGGCATGACCAGCAGTTCTTCGAGGACACGGACTTCCATCAAGAAAGGCTTGTCGTCCGAAAGCATCTCGCCGATCGCCGCCCGAAGATCCTCCCGCTTTTCGACCAACCGGTAACCAATTCCGTAGCCTTCCGCGATCTTGCTGTAGTCAGGGTTGAACATACGGGTCTGGGAATAGATTTTTTCGAAGAACATCTCCTGCCATTGGCGGACGTTGCCGAGCCAGCTGTTGTTCAAGAGGATGATCTTGACCCCGGCCTGCTCCTGCATGATGGTGCCCAATTCCTGGATCGTCATCTGGAGCCCGCCGTCCCCCACAAACAGGCAGACCTGCCTATCCGGCTCTGCAATCTTCGCGCCGATTGCCGCAGGAAGCCCGAAGCCCATGGTGCCCAGTCCCCCGGACGTGATCAAGCTCCGTGTCTGCCGGAAAGAGGAATACCGGGTCGCGATCAATTGATTCTGTCCGACATCCGTCACCACAATCGCATTTCCTCCGGTCGCCTCGGAGACGGCGTGCACGACCTCCCCCATGCTGATGCACCCCTGTCCGGGATGGATCTCCGGCCGGATCACCTTCTCGTCCTCGATTTCGCGACAGCGGCTGAAGCTTTCAGCCCAGGCAGTATGTTCCTTCCGGGTAATCTTTTCCGTCAAGGCCCGCAGCACTCTCCGGGCATCGCCGTGAATGCCGACCGTCACCGGAACCACTTTTCCAAGTTCGGAAGCGTCAATGTCGATGTGGATGATTTTCGCCTGTTTCGCATAGGTCGAAATCTTGCCGGTCACCCGGTCATCAAAACGCATACCCACGGCGATCAGAACATCGCATTCGTTGGTTTTGACGTTCGGCGCGATGTTGCCGTGCATGCCCAGCATCCCTTTCAGATGCTTGGAATCGGAAGGAAGGGCGCTGAGCCCCAGCATGGTCGTACCCGCAGGGATGCCTCCTTTGTCCAGAAAGGCCTCCAGTTCCTTCTCCGCATGACTGAGAAGGATCCCGTGACCGTACACCACAAACGGACGCTCGGCGCCGTCTATCAGGCGAACGGCCTCGTCAATCGCGGTTTCAGAAGGTTCGGGATCGGGAATATAGCTGCGAATGAAATCGCACCGCTGGTAGTCGGGAGAAGTCAATCCCATCTGCGCATCCCGGGTGAAATCCAGTACGACGGGGCCCGGCCGTCCGGTCGAAGCGATGAAGAACGCCCTTGACACGGCCCATGCCACATCTTCCGCCCTGCGAATCTGATAATTCCATTTCGTGATGGCAGTCGTCAGCCCCAGGACATCCGTTTCCTGGAAAGCATCCGTTCCCAACGTAGAGGAAGCGACCTGGCCCGTAATCACCACTACCGGCGTGGAATCCATCATGGCGTCCGTGACACCGGTGATTACGTTGGTCGCGCCGGGACCTGAGGTGACGATTACGACCCCCGTCTTCCCGCTCGCCCGGGAATATCCCTGCGCGGCATGGATCGCTCCTTGTTCGTGACGCACCAGAATGTGCCGGATCTTGTCGCCGTAACCCGCCAGCTTATCATAAGCGTTCAGGATCGCTCCGCCGGGATACCCGAAGATGGTATCGACCCCTTCCGCAATAAAGGCTCTGAGAAGGGCTTCGGAACCTGTAATTTTGTTGTTGTCCATTGTTGTTTCGTTCGTTTTCATTTAATGATTCTAACCGCCCCCTTGTCGGCAGAACTGACCATCGCCGCATAGGCTTTCAAACTCTGGGCAACCGTACGGTTGCGGAGAGGGGGTGTGAATGCCTTGCGTCCTCTTTTTCTTTCTTCATCACGGCGTTCCTTCAACTGTTCATCGGAAAGCAGAACGTTGATGGAGCGGCCCGGAATGTCGATTTCAATCCGGTCACCGTCGCGGACCAGACCGATGTTCCCACCCGCCGCCGCCTCCGGAGAAACGTGTCCGATGCTGAGACCGGATGTCCCGCCGCTGAACCGCCCGTCCGTGACCAGCGCGCAAGCCTTGCCGAGGTGCATGGATTTGATGTAGGAGGTCGGATAAAGCATCTCCTGCATGCCCGGCCCTCCCTTCGGACCTTCATAGGTAATGACCACTACGTCTCCGGCCTGCACTTCCCCGCCAAGAATACCTTCGCAAGCCGCTTCCTGGGAATCGAACACCTTGGCCGGACCCGTGAATTTCCAGAGACTCTCATCCACCCCGGCGGTCTTGATGACACAACCGTCCCGGGCAATGTTTCCCTTGAGTACCGACAAGCCGCCGTCCTTGGTGTAGGCATGGGCGACGTCCCGGATGCAGCCGTTCGCACGGTCCAGATCGAAAGATCCGTAGTACTGCTCCTGATCGGCCATCTTCACGGTTCGGCGATTGCCCGGAGCGCTCGCATAGAGTTTTCGGGCTTTTGCCGTGCAAGCGCTGCTTTCAAGGGAATATTTCCGGATTTCTTCGCGGAGGGTCAGGCCGTCCACGCGCTTCAATGCGGTGTCGACCAAGCCGGCATCCGCCAGCTGCTTGAGGATGGAGACGATGCCGCCGGCGCGGTTGACATCCTGAATATGGTACTTTCCGGTGTTCGGAGCGACCTTGCACAGACAGGGAACCTTCCGGGACAAGACGTCGATATCATCCATCGAAAAATCGACCTTGCCTTCGTGGGCGATCGCCAACAGATGCAGCACGGTGTTCGTGGATCCCCCCATGGCAATGTCCACGGTCATGGCGTTCAGGAAGGCAGCCCGAGAGGCGATGCTTCGTGGAAGGACGCTTTCATCTCCGTCTCTGTAATAAGCAAAAGTATTCCGGACGATCTGCCGGGCAGCGTCGATGAACAAGCGTCGGCGGTTCCGGTGGGTGGCCAGCACCGTTCCGTTGCCGGGAAGCGCGAGTCCGATGGCTTCCGTAAGACAGTTCATAGAATTGGCCGTGAACATACCCGAACAGCTTCCGCAAGTGGGGCAGGCGGACGCTTCGATCGCAGCGACTTCCTGATCGGAAATGCTCTGATCCGCGGAACGGATCATGGCGTCGATAAGGTCGATCCGCTCTTGGCCGTACACGCCTGCCTCCATCGGACCTCCGGACACGAAGATGGCGGGGATATTCAACCGGAGGGCAGCCATGAGCATGCCGGGCGTGATCTTGTCGCAGTTGCTGATGCATATCATCGCATCCGCCTTGTGGGCGTTCACCATATATTCCACGCTGTCCGCGATAATGTCTCGGGAAGGCAAGGAATAGAGCATGCCGTCGTGGCCCATGGCGATTCCGTCATCGATCGCGATGGTGTTGAACTCGGCGGCGAAACACCCCAGTTTTTCGATTTCCCGCTTGACGAGCTGCCCCGCTTCATGCAGATGCGTATGACCCGGCACGAACTGAGTGAAAGAGTTCACGATGGCGAAGACGGGCTTTCCGACCTGTTCCGGCTTCATGCCGTTGGCCGCCCAAAGCGCCCGGGCTCCAGCCATTCTGCGTCCCTCGAAGGTACATGCGCTGCGGTAACTGTGTTTCATTCTATTATCTGCCCTCCTTTTAAAATTAGACCCTCCTCAGCGTAGACTGAGAAGGGTCTATTTGATATCTGAAGCCTCGTCAGCAATCATTCACGCCTTCTCAGTCCATGCAAGTAAGTACAAGGACAATGAGAATAACGACGATAACGGACAAGTTCGACATAAATTGTTAATGACTATTGCTTACAAATCTTAACCGGGAACAAAAGTAGGTATCTTTTTCCGATTTCCAAATTATTTCGGAAAAATTTGAAAACTATATCGTTTTAAAGAGCAATGATGTCCTTCAAAACGGGAAAAGAAGCCCGGTAGGCAGCCAAAGAGTCCAGATCGATCTCCGCCTGAACCACCTCCTCCTTCCCGGGCAAACAAGCCACAAGGGTCTTCCCGAAAGGATCAAGTGCTACAGAGGCCCCCGTGTACGTGCAGAACGGATCGGTTCCGACTCGGTTCACACCGATTAAAAAGCACTGGTTTTCGATGGCCCGCGCTTTGAGCAAGGCGCTCCAGGCATCCACCCGCTTGACCGGCCAGCTCGCCACATAGAGAGCGAGATCGTAGTCGGGAACCCCGGAAGGAAGCAATCGGTTGCGGCCGGTTTCCGGAAAACGGAGGTCGTAACAGATTTGCGGCAGTATTCTGATGCCGGCATATTCCAGAACGACCCTCCGGTCGCCCGGGGTGAAGGTCAGGTCTTCGCCGCTGTACGAAAACAGGTGGCGCTTGTCGTAGGAAGTGACCTTGCCGGTCGGTTCCACGAAATGGAACCGGTTGTAAAACTTGCCCCCTTCTTCCGTAGCGATGCTGCCCGCGATCGCGAAGCCATATTCCCGGGCACGGGTTTTCATCCAATCCAAGGTGGCGCCGTCTTTCTCCGCGATTCCGGCCGGACGGGTCACGAAGCCGGTAGAAAACATTTCGGGAAAAACCACGAGGTCGGTGTCTCCGACGGTCTTCAGGCGTTCGTCGTTGCGTCTCCGATTGGCATCGGGGTCCCCCCATACCAAGTCTATTTGCATCAGTGTCGTTTTCATACCTTGCGAAGGTAGCAAGAATTTCATTGAAAATGATTATTTTTACATCGACAAACACATCACATTATGGCACTAAAATCGATGATCGCTGCATCTGTTCTTTCCTTGATATTGCCTTTGACCGCTTCCGCCGCGAAAAATTCGCATGTACTGACCTCACCTGACGGGAAGATCACCGTCGAAATCGAAACAGGCGGAAAGGTGTCCTATTCCGTGTTTTTCAACGGAAAAGAGATTCTCGCACCTTCGGAAATCGCAATGTCGCTCGACGACGGAACGGTGTTCGGAAACGACGCCAAAGTGAAAAAGGCAAACAGCGGAACATTCCGGAAGGTTCATCCGGCGGTCGCCTACAAGAAGGCCTCCGTGGAAGACCACTACAACTATCTGATCCTTCAATTCAAAAACCATTCGATTGAATTCCGCGCCTTTGACAACGGGGTTGCCTACAGATTTGTATCCACGGCCAAGCGCGGGACCTTCAATGTGAAAGAAGAGAAGGCCGAATTCAACTTTCCGAAGGACTGGATGGCCTGGATCCCCTACACCAACACCGGTTTCGAGACGCTTGAAGAGCAATTCGGCAGTTCTTTCGAGAACTACTACCAGCACATCAACCTCTCGCAGTGGGACGCGAGGCGGCTGGCATTTCTGCCTCTCGTCGTGGACGCTCCGGACGGCGTGAAGATCTGTATCATGGAATCGGATCTGTACAGTTACCCGGGTATGTACCTCCGGGGCGCCAAGAACCTGAAAGGCGTGTTCGCCCCTTATCCCGACCGCATCGAGCAAGGCGGGCACAACGACCTGCAGGGTCTCGTCAAAACCCGCAAGGATTTCATCGCGAAGGCGGAAGCCGGTCGATCCTTCCCGTGGAGAATCTTGGGGATTGTTCCGGAAGCCAAGGAGCTGACGAACCTGGATCTGGTCTGGCAACTTTCGACCCCTCCCGCGGCCGACAGCGATTGGAGCTGGGTGAAGCCGGGAAAGGTCGCCTGGGACTGGTGGAATGACTGGAACATCTACGGGGTCGATTTCCGCGCCGGGATCAACAACGATACGTACAAGTATTACATTGACTTCGCCTCCGAAAATGGTATCGAATATGTCATTCTGGACGAAGGCTGGGCGGTGAACCGACAAGCGGACCTCTACCAGATCGTGCCGGAAATCGATCTCCGGGAACTGATCGCCTACGCCGACTCGAAACAAGTCGGACTGATCCTCTGGGCAGGCTACTGGGCCCTCAACCGGGATATTGATGGCATCTGCAAGCATTACGCGCAGATGGGAATCAAGGGCTTCAAGGTGGACTTCATGAACCGCGACGACCAGCCTATGGTGGAATTCTACGAACAGGTCTCCGCTGCGGCAGCCAAGTATCACCTGCTGGTGGACTTCCATGGCGCCTACAAGCCCACCGGTCTGGAGAGAACCTATCCCAACGTCTTGAATTTCGAAGGCGTGGCCGGACTCGAACAGATGAAGTGGAGCCGAGACGCCGACCAGGTGACCTACGATTGTACCATTCCCTTCATCCGGATGGCGGCAGGACGGATGGACTACACCCAGGGCGCGATGCGCAATGCCATCCGGCAGAATTACCGCCCGGTCAACTCGGAAGCAATGAGCCAAGGCACACGCTGCCGCCAGTTGGCCGAATATGCCATCTTCGATGCCCCGCTGACGATGCTCTGCGATTCCCCTTCCGCTTATCGGGCAGAGCCGGAATGCACGGAATTCATCACGAGCTTCCCGACCACCTGGGACGAGACCGTTCCCATCTGCGGGGAGATCGGGGAATATGTCGCCATCGCCCGCCGCAAAGGGGACTCCTGGTATGTCGGCGCCATCACGAACTGGACCCCAAGGGATTTGACCCTTGATCTGAGTTTTCTCGGAAGCGGTTCCTGGAGCATGACCGCCTTTGAAGACGGAATCAATGCCGACCGGATCGCGCGGGATTATGTGAAACGTACGCTTGCCGTTCCGGAAGGGAAGCAGGTGAATATCCGCATGGCTCCGGGCGGAGGCTGGGCCGCCATCCTTACAAAATAAATTTATTATGAAGCGCTATTTGCTGCTGGCATTCGCCTTTCTAGCACACGTGATCTTGCTTGCCAAATCCGACGACATCCGGGTGATGTCGTTCAACATCCGGCGATCCTCTCCCAGCGACGGGGGCGAATACAGCTGGATCTCAAGAAAAGCACCTTGTGTCAAGGCGATCAAGAAAGAAGATCCGGACCTCCTCGGACTTCAGGAAGCCTCCTACGAGCACACCTCCTATCTACTGACCGAATTGCCCCGCTACCAGATCGTGGACCGGCACGACAAGGCGGGCGATCTGGAGCCCATCCTGGAAGCCAACAACAATCCCATCCTCTACCGGGCCGACAAGTTCGAATTGCTGAACTACGGCAGTTTCTGGTTGAATGACGACCAGACCATGTTGAAAAAGGGTTGGGATGCATCAATGGTGCGGAATGCAACCTGGGTGAAACTGCGCGTCAAAAAATCCGGGCTGATCCTCTTCTATTTCAACACCCACTTCGACGAGAACGGATCCGTCGCGCGGGAAGAATCCGCCAAGTTGATGGCCGCGAAGATCAAGGAGATCGCGGGCGACGATGCTATCGTCTTCCTGGGCGGAAGCTTGAGTATGCCTTCCGAGCAGAAGGCGATGATGTTTCTGAATGACTATATGCGCGCCGCCAAAGCCTCCGCCAAGAAACCGGACAAGGCCGCGACCTACAACGGCTTCGGGAAAAATCCGAAGAACTGGAATGACCACCTTTTCTTTCGCAACGCGGAAATCAAATCCTTCGAGGTTCTGGACGGAGACAAATACGGCGTGAAATACATCTCGGACCATTACCCGATCCTCTCCGACTTCAAGATCTCATCGCCGAAGCCGAAGAAGTAGCGGCCGGGGGAACAAGATCCCTCTATGGCTTTTCGGGTTCCTCTATTGATCGGCCACTGGCTGACCCGTATCTCTGCAGCCGGAATTCGGGATAGCGTGACCGTAAGCTGTTGATCTACAATGAAATCATTGTTTTCACCCCCTCCCGCGAGCGGGGGTGAAAATGCTCATCTTGTTGTTTTTCAGAATGTTATGGCCACGCCTAGGCGTCCCTTACCATCTGAAAAATAGGAATATTTCGCGAGAACGGAGCCGTTCCGGCTCACTTTCCCGACAAGGTTCAGGGGATTGTGATCCCGGCGGTTGCGTTTGGCCCGTCATGCAGTCCTTGAACGCGGCAGAACCACTTGAGATACCTGATATCCTTCTTTATGAATCCCAATCATCCTCCCCAAAGTTTCTTCCCGGCAAGGGCAACAAGGATTATCACTGCGATGCTGAACAAGAGGTACCCGACGACCGCCAGCCCCTTGATAAAGGAATGCCTGTCATTCTTGTAGATCTTGTCGAACTGTTTATACTTTTTCAATGCCGCCTCAGATGCGCCCGGTTTCAGGGTATATTTGTAGTCCAGATACAGGAATGGCAAGTATAAGATGAGGCCAACTCCTTTGTTTATGGGCACACCGAAACAATAATGAAGAGGAACAAACGCAAATGGGGATAAGATGAAGTAAAAAGAGAGAATCATTATTCCAGGTCCCCAGTGATAATAATCCCATTTTACCCACCTCCCGAAAGTTTTCTTGTAGAAGCGCGAGATCCGGTAGCTGCAATACTCCAGAAAATGCCTGACACTTCCCATGCCTTTCACAGCTTGTACTTGTCGACAATGTCGGGAACCACGCGGGTGTCGAACAGGTATTGGCCGCCCGTGTATCCGTTGCCGTAGAAGCGGTCCATCTGATAGCGCTTGAGATTCCTGCCCGTCCACGTGTGTAATAAGCAATAGTATCTTGGACTTTTTTTCGTAAAGTTGTTTGTACATTTTGTCCATCGATTTTAGGGCTCACTTATTCGGTTTTATTCTTGTGTGTGTATTGTTCTGGAAGCAGCATCACGTA
>JAAYJQ010000030.1 GCA_012522855.1 Bacteroidales bacterium | reverse complement strand
ATGGCCTCTACCGGTAAACCCAACACGGAATAACTATAATTGGTTGTTCCATCCGTTAAATGAATAGCACCATCCGTTCCATTGAACAGATAAGCAGACACGAAGAACCCGAACGCAGAGAGTCTCGTTGCATATTATCGATTCTTGAAATATCAAATCTTGTTTGGCAAACTTGAAAATAGTTTACCTTTAAATTCCTGTCAGGGGGTGACCGCAGGGCGGAGCCCGCAAGAAGCCCCCTGACGGGGAAAGGCTCGGAAAGTAAACTGAAAACAGTCTTAAGACGAAAAAGTAGTCAACCAAAATCAGACAACTACACACCTTTCTCGCCAAGGCAGGCGGACGACAAAATCCACTTCAAGTCGCGTATCCATTTTCGGTTCGTGTATGGAATCGGGGGCTTCGTGTAGCAGGGAAGCATGTTCGTAAAACAGTGGTTTAAATAGTTGCATAGGTTTTTCTGTTTTTCTAAAATTATAGTGGATAAATAGGTTTTGAACGTTCGGAAGCGAAATTTTCAAACGTGAAAAGAATCCCATCACAATAATGATTGACAAAATGAAAACAGAACAAACCAATCAACTAGAAGCCGCGGTTGAGCCCTACGTTGCTCCCGCCATTGCAGTCCTCGACATCGAGTTGCAGCAAAAGATTCTCGACGGGTCAACGTTACCTCCCGATCCGGGTGACGGGGGCGATTTATAAGGGACAAATATGAAAAAGATCAACGCTCTTTTGACAATTGCAAGCCTGTTGGCAATCCTGCCTATCGGCTGCAAGGAGGACACTGTATCGGTTGATCGTGTCCAGAAAAAGGGAATGCTCTCGCTCAGCGTGGCGAAACCTTCCCGTGACGACGCTTCTGTCACGCGCATCAGCGTTTCAGAATCTTCCCAAAACAGCAGACAATTGCAATATAAGTGGATTGCAGGTGAAACCGTTCATCTCTGTTTTGTTCAAGGCAACACGAAAGCAACAACTTTCACTACCGTGCAAAGTGTCTCGGCAGATGGTCGAACAGCCGTATTCTCCCCGGTGACGATACCGCAGGAAATCAATGACGGTGATTTCACGGTTGTCGGATCCAACGATCTACAGGAGACAGGTGGAGGTATGGATCCGGACAATCCTACCCATATCTACCTGCCTGTATCCGATTGGTACTGGACTTCGCTGGAATCGATCAGCGACAATGGCATGCGTTTCTACTTTCAATCGCAAGTCACCGGTTACCAAAGAGGCGATGCCGTAAGCGTGTTTTCTCAATTCATACCCTTGGGTTATTTCTTGTGCGTCAAAATCAAAAACATCTCCGATAATCCCATTCATATCAACGAATTGTCATTGATAAGCGCGGATGGAACCGAATGGGTTGGAAACTCCGAAGAAAATTTTGAGAACCATCCCGCGGTTTTCGACGCCCTTGCGGAAGTGTACCTGAATAAAGACGCATCGGACGCGCGCCGATTTAATGTAGACAACGAATTGTCGGCAAACGAAATCGCGCAAGTCGATGCCTGGTCCATCCCGCTGGATCAAGAAGCCGATGTAAGATTGACCATGGACTACGGTGCCGACCATACGATTGCTACCAGCACCAATCTAAAGCACATTCCCATACTGCAGGTCAACAAACGCTACTTCCTTTACGGCTTATGGGAGGACGGAAACAAACTCTCGTTCACGGATCGGGATTTCACACCGCAGACGGACAACTATCGAGTCACCTTCACCACCGATAAGTCGGTGGGAGTAGAGATCGGAATAGGCGTGGATGCCGCGGAAGCCTATCGTCCCGGTGTTTGGATCGACCTCAACAACAACGGTGTGAAAGACCAGGGAGAAGCCATTACCAACTTCGGCCTCGATAGCTGGGAATTAGGATATTACGCCATCCAAAATCAGACCATAACCATTTACGGAAAACTTACTAAGTTAAGTCTAAACGCATGCGGGTTGACATCACTCAACGTTTCGGAAGAACCGTTTCTTACCCGGCTTCTTTGTGGCAGTAATTCATTAAATGCATTGGATATTTCCAATAATAAAGAATTGTCATTGTTATATTGTGCTTATAACAAATTGAGCGCGCTCGACCTCTCAGGGCAGACAAAGCTTGTATCGCTCTCCTGCCCGAACAACCTGTTTACGCAATTGGATGTAACGGATTGTGCCCTCCTTACTTATCTCCAATGTGAAAACAATCGGTTGACCGGGCTTGATGTTTCTCAGAATCCTGAGTTGTACAGGTTGTGGACAAACAATAACAAACTCACCTGGTTAAATGTCGCGGCTACTACAAAGTTGGCTGAATTGCGTTGTTCAGAGAATACCCTTACAACATTGGACGTTACAAACAATCCGGAATTAAAGGAGTTCTATTGTGACAAGAATCAATTGACGGCGATGAATCTTGCAAGCAATCTGAAATTACAAGATTTTAGATGCCAAAATAACCTGCTGACGGAATTGGATCTCTCTAATAATACGTTGTTGAAAGACCTCCGATGTTCAAACAACGACCTTACATCGTTGGATTTATCCAACAAGGCGGAATTGGTTTACTTGTATTGCGACAACAACGACCTCACTTCCCTGGTTCTCTCGGACAGCCCGAAATTAACCACGTTGTACTGTCATAGCGACACCCTTACCGCGTTGGACCTGACGGCAAATACCCTGTTGACCCGGGTGGATTGTTACACAAATTATATTACCGGTGACGCGATGACAGCGTTGATGAATTCATTGCCCGACAGAACCGGTAAAACGGCAGGAAAGCTAATACTGATCGACAACAAAAGGTTGCCTTACAGCTATCATGCTGACGGAAATAGCGCAACCGTAAGCGACGTTAATATTGCAACCGGGAAAAATTGGTTGGTATATGACAATAACATGGGTTGGCCAATACAATTCCCCGGCTATTAACATCCAGACGATTGGAAACAGCATGCTCCCAATTATTTATTATATTGGCATGGTTCATGAATAGTGAACAGAAAAATAGCGAGCAGATGAACATCAAGAAAAACATTCACCTCCGCAAAATAGGAGATGAACACATCATGGTTACCCAGACAGGGGAAAAGTTGAATTATTCCCGCGTAATCAGTCTCAACGAATCGGCTGCTTATCTCGTGGAACAATCGGCGAACAATGCATTCACCATCACACAATGGGCCACCCTCTTGATGAACAAATACGGGATCGACCACAAACAGGCCTATCTTGACGCTCAAGCATTGATTGACGCATTAAAGGATGCCGGAGTTATCGAGAACGATGAATAGATCCGAATCGCTATTTTTGGAACTGCTGAGTTCCGCTATTTGGGATGTCTCCCCGGCGGCAACCTTTTTCACAAGCATTGACGAGAAGACTTGGAAAGAAGTTTTCCGTTACGCAAGCATGCATAGCGTAGATGCTCTGATGGCCTCTTCCGTGAGGAGGTTGCCGAAAGAGTCTCAGCCACCCTCGAAATTACGGATCGGTGCCTATCTTCAAATGGAAAATATTGAAGATGCCAATCGAAAGCTCAATCGACAACTGATTGAAATATCGGAGATATATCGGTCGTTGGATTTAAAATTTCTTTTATTGAAAGGACAGGGGAATGCCCTGTATTATCCGGATCCGTTGCATCGTTCGCCGGGAGATATCGACTTGTTTTTGTACCGGGAAGGAGATTACGAGAAGGCCAAACAGTGGATTAAGGATATGAACTACGAGATGGAGGTCGAGTCTCCGCATCATCAAGGCTATAACATAGGGGATACGCATATCGAGAACCACAGGCTGATAACCTATTTCGTGAGAAAAAAGTACGACAGGCTGCTGCAACAAGAAGTGGATGAAATCATTGGACAGCAGTCCTTCGATTTAGTTGAAATTGAAGGCAAAGCAATACAAGTACTGCCTACTGAAATGAATGCTTTCTTTATTTTTCAACACATGTTCCGCCATTTTATTTATACCGGAACAGGCATGAGGCAACTTTGTGACTGGTTGCTTTTCTTAAAAGCCCATAAAACCAGCATCCGGAAAGAAAAACTGCTGAAACTAACTGAAAAATTCGATCTGCTGCGCCCGATGCGAATTTTCGCCCAACTGGCCGTCACCTACCTGAATGCTTCGCCTGACATTTTTCCTTTTGAATTGGGCAAGCCAAACCGTTATCCGCGCCTGCTCATGGAAGATATTCTCAACGGGGGACAGTTTGGGTTTTACAGGTTGAAGGGCCAACCCAAGACGCTATGGAGGGGGCGGTGGCATCGGTACAAACTTACCGTCAAGCGTTCTTTTCTGTTCGGGGCGATAGCCCCTTCCCATGTCTATCCCTTGCCGTTTCATAAACTGATTCATAGGGTGAAACTTACATTGAAGGGATCTTGATGCGTTCTTTTCTCGCGCGCCTGCCTGTCTTATCAAAGATAGGCGTCAAAGATGAGAGATGCGTCGAATGTTACAAAAAAGGTGCGATTTTTTGCATAAAATTTGATGTTTAAAGATTTATTCTTAACTTTAAACATTATCGTGTTTTGTACGGTTGTTCCATGGCATGGTAATATATTTTAAAGCAGTTTTATATTTATTAATTTATTGAACTATGAGTAGAATCAAGACCATTTTAGGAGCCGTTGCGATCGCAACCCTTCTTTGTTTCTCTTTCAGTGCTAATGCTCAGGAAAATAACAACCGTGACGAGTACGGAAGGGTCGTTCAGGGACCTTATCTGACAAATCGCCTCGGTGACAACTGGTTCATCGGTGTTGGTGTCGGAGTCAATACCATTCGGGATCGTGATGTGAACTTCAAACCTTTCGGCGGGATTGCTACGGATCTCAGCATCGGCAAGTGGTTCACCCCTTCAGTGGGCGCGCGTCTGGGCTGGAGGGGGTTCCAGAACTCCTACGAGCCTAATACGAAGTATCTGACTTCCCAGTTCAAAGACAACAAGTTTACCCAGACCTTCATCCACGGTGATGTGCTCTGGAACATCTCCAACGCCTTCGGCGGGTACAAGGAGACGCGGACTTGGGATCTCATCCCTTACGCCCAGTTCGGTTACCTGCTTGCATCCGGTACCCCTGCCGTGAAGGGTGACGAACTTTATGACAACGAATATGGCGCCGGCATCGGTCTCATCAATGACTTCCGTCTCGGCGACCGCGTCGGCCTTATCGTTGATCTTTCCGGCATGATCACCAAGGACATTATCCTCGGCCGGCACACGCGCTACGACCGTTTCGCCCTCCTTCCGTCCGCCACCGTCGGTTTGACCTTCAACCTCGGCCGCTCGAACTTTGACCGTTACGCCAGCGTGGCTCCTCCCGTGCTTCCTTTCACCGAGGCCGACTACAACGCTCTCAAATCCAAGCTCTCCGACGCTGAGAAGGAGAACGCGAATCTGAAAAACCGCGTTTCCGAACTCGAGAACCGCAAGCCTGAGACGGTCTACGTCGACAAGATCGTGTCCGTGCCGATGCCGACGACACTCTTCTTTGACATCGGCAAGTCCCACCTGACCAAGCGCGAGCAGGCTCACCTCGCCCTCTATGCGAACGAGAACCTTACTCCTGACAGCAAGGTGAAGGTTACGGGTGCCGCGGACAGCGCCACCGGAACGCCTGCCTTCAATCAGAAACTCTCCCAGAAGCGTGCCGAATATGTCAAGGATCTCCTTGTCAAGAAATACGGTCTCGCCCCTGAGAATGTGACCATCGAGGCACTTGGCGGTATTGCCGAGTTCGAGGTTCCCGCTGAGAACAGAATCGCGGTCGTGAAGTAATTCCGACTTGCTTTTACACAGAGAAGCCGACCCTGCGGGCCGGCTTCTTTTTTGTCTTGTGTGCAGGGTGTCTTTGCGTCGCTTTGCCGGAATAGGGTTTCTGTTCGGATTTTCGTAAAAAAGTCGTAACTTGCAAACTCCTTATGAGCAAGATGAGACTCCCGGCAGAATGGGAAAAACAGAGCGGAGTTCAGCTGACCTGGCCCGACGAGAGCACGCCTTGGTACGCGCTGGACCAAGTGCAGGCCTGCTATGTGCGCATTGCCTCCGTCATCCAGCGTTTCGAGAAATTGATGATCGTCACGGCCGATGCCTCGAAAGCGAAGGCGCGGATCCGCGAGATCTTGGATGGAAGCGGTCTCGTGCTGGATGTGTCCGAAATCCGCTTCCAGGAATGTCCCATCAACGACACCTGGGCACGGGATCACGGCGGAATCGCCGTTTACGGAGAAAAAGGGGAGAAGTACCTGTATGACTTCGTTTTCAACGGTTGGGGCTTGAAATGGCCGGCCGACCGGGACAACCGGATCACCAAGACCATCTTCTTCAACAATGCCTTCGAATCGGATGTGATCTGTGTGGACATGCGTCCGTTCGTGTTGGAAGGCGGCAGCATCGACTGTGACGGGGCGGGTACCCTGATGACGACCTCCGAGTGTCTGCTTAGCGCCAATCGGAATGAATACCTGACCGAGGAAGAAATCGAAGGCGAATTGAAGCACGCCTTCGGCCTGGAGCGGGTCCTCTGGCTGGACGAAGGGCAGCTCTCCGGTGACGATACCGACGGCCACATTGACATCCTGGCTCGATTCTGCGACCGGGAAACGATCGCGTATCTGTGGTGCGACGATCCTGAAGATGCAGATTATGCTGCCTTGCAGGCGATGGAAGCGCAGCTGAAGACTTTCAAGACGTTGGATGGCAAGCCTTATCGGCTGATACCGCTTCCCAAACCGGAACAGATGTTTCTTGACGAATGCCCGCTTCCGGCTTCCTATGCGAATTTCCTCATCCTCAACGGTGCCGTTCTGGTTCCGGGGGTCGGGAAACCGAGCGACGAGGTGGCCCGGGAGCGGCTTGCTTCCGCATTCCCCGACCGGGAGGTGATCGTCCTGGACTGCGGCCCTTTGCTTTCCGGCCATGGTGGACTGCACTGTGTCACCATGCAATTTCCGGAGGGATGGCTGCGTTAGTAATCATTGAAATGCCCTGAATATGTTGAAAATTGGACTTGTGCAGCAGCGCTGCGGAACCGATATTCCTGAAAACATTGCCCGGCTCTCCGGCCACATCCGCGCCTGCGCGGAGCAGGGCGCGCGGTTGGTCGTGCTCCAGGAACTCCACAACTCCGTCTACTTCTGTCAGACAGAGGAAGCGCGTTTGTATGATCTCGCGGAATCCATCCCTGGTCCTTCGACCGAAACCTTCGGAATGCTTGCCCGCGAGCTCGGGATCGTGCTCGTGCTTTCACTGTTCGAGAAGCGGGCGCCCGGCCTCTATCACAATACGGCCGTCGTGCTGGAAAAAGACGGCAGCGTTGCCGGGATGTACCGCAAGATGCACATTCCGGACGATCCGGGCTACTACGAAAAGTTCTATTTCGCTCCCGGGGACCTGGGGTTCAAGCCGATTCGGACTTCGGTCGGGACGCTCGGCGTGCTGGTCTGCTGGGATCAATGGTTTCCCGAGGCAGCCCGCATCATGGCGCTGAACGGGGCCCGGTTGCTGATCTATCCGACGGCCATCGGAGGCGTCGGAACGGATTCGCAAGAAGAGCAGGAGATACAGCGGAACGCGTGGCAACTGGTTCAGCGGGGCCATTCCGTGGCCAACGGGCTTCCCGTTGTCACAGTCAACCGCACCGGACGCGAAGCCGATCTTTCCGGTCACACGGCCGGCATCGACTTCTGGGGATCCTCCTTCGCGACGGGTCCGCAGGGAGAGATCCTGACGCAGTTCGGCACGGACGAAGAAGGGATCCGGGTGGTTGATCTCGATCTGGACCGGACGGAATATGTCCGTCGCGGCTGGCCCTTCCTCCGGGACCGGCGGATCGATGCCTACGGAGACATCCTTGAACGATATAAATAAGTGATTATTATGGAACGAAAACTGAATATCGCCTTGATCTCTCATGACGGGAGAAAGGCGGAAATGATGGAATGGGTCAAATACAACGCCGACACCCTGTCCCGGCATAATCTCTTCGCGACGGGGACAACCGGCAGACTGATCGAGGATATCTCGATCGTGACGCTGGACGAATCCACCTCGAAGCGGACGATCACCTATCCCTTTGAAGGAAAGATTACCTGTCTGCTGTCAGGTCCCCTTGGCGGCGACCAGCAGATCGGTGCCATGATTGCGGAGGGCAGGATCGATGTGTTGTTCTTCTTCTGCGATAACCTGATCGTGCAGGGGCATCAGAACGATGTATCGGCCTTGACCCGTCTGGCTTCGCTGTACAACGTCGCGTTCGCGACAAACCGGACTTCGTCGGATTTGATCCTGACGAGTCCGTTGCTGACCGATCCGGACTACAAGCGCATCCTCCCGTCTTCAATCGATGCCTACAAGCATCGGCGCGTCTAGCGGTAGCGGGCGAGCTGCTTCAGTTCCCAGTCGGCTTTGATCTTATCGATGATCGCGCAGACTACGCGAAAAGTACGGCTTTCCTTGCTGTAGACTGCCGGGGTGATGAAGTTGACCCGTCCCTGGCGGAGCAGTTTCTGCGCGAAGGCTTTCTTCTCCGGGAACTTCGGGTTGTACACGGCCACGGAATTGCCTCCGAACATGTTCACGATCTTCATACTGGGAATGTCGGTTTCACCGTCCCCGAAGTAAATCATCTGCTGGAAGGGAATCCGCTTTTTGTCTTCCGCGACGCTTTCGTTGACCTTCTTGTTGTCCCGCGCGCTGAAGATTCCCTTGTTGATCTTGAAGATGAACTGGGTTTTCGCCGTGTAGTCCACAGCGATGCCGGGCCACTCGGCTTCGCCGTTTTCGTCGTACAGGAAGGTGCAGGCGAAGATGTGCTTGAACGCTCCGGCGATGGGGCTGCCTTCGATGATCTCTTTGAGTCCGGAGGAGTTGATATAGTGCTCGATCTTGACACCGTGGGCTTCGCCGTATTCATTGACGATCCGGAACCATTCCTTCACGCCCTCGAAGAGACGGATGTGTGCCCCGAATTTGCGGAAATCGCTCCTGCGAAGCTTGATGCCGCTCTTGGACGCTTCGTCCAGCATCAGCTTCATGTAGGAGAGCACGTTGCTCGCGTCCTGTCCGCGCGCGATTCCGTCGCTGATTTTCCAGAATTCTTCGGGGGTTTTGCCGATGGCCTGGATGAAGCCGAACTCCTGCATATTCCCCGGGGAAAGCGTTCCATCGAAGTCGTAGATCAGCGCGACAATGGGCTTTTTCTTCATTTTCACCACAAATAAGGACTTTCTACAAATATATGCAAATTCGCTTTGCTTTCCGGATAAATTTGTGATATTTTTGATGATCAGGAAATAATACATTGATTAGAACGCTATGGTACATTATTTGGCGAGGTTGCAGAACGCGACCAGGAAGTATTGGGATAAATCGGCGCTGAACACGATCGACGGAGAGTCCTTCACCTACGGGCAGATGGCGACTCAGGTCGAGAAATTCCATTTGTTCTTTGATAAAATCGGCCTGAAGAAAGGTGATCATATCGCGCTCTGTGCCCGGAACGGGGCCCGGTGGGGCATGACCTACGTGGCCGTAAACACCTACGAAACTGTGATTGTTCCGATTCTCGCGGACTTCACTTACGAGAGCATCGAGAATTTGGTCCACCATTCCGACAGTATCGCTCTGTTCACGGGCGCGGACAAGTGGGCGAAGTTGAATATCAAGAACATGCCCAATGTGAAGTTTGTGATGGACATCGACACTTGGACGCTCCTCTATAGTTCCGAGGATGAAATCGTCCGGGTCTGGGAGAACGTGGACAAGCTGCTTGCTGAAAAGTATCCCGACGGATTCGGGCCGGATGACGTGGTCTATCCGACCGACAACATGGACGATCTGGCCGTGATCAACTACACTTCCGGCTCGACGGGCAACCCGAAGGGGGTCATGCTGACCTACCGGAACTTCTGCGCGACGATCGAGTACAGCCAGGAGAACCGTCCGACTTCGGACAAAAACAAGATGGTATCGATGCTTCCGATGGCCCACATGTACGGTCTCGTGACGGAATTCATCTATCCGCTCTGCAACGGGACTTCGGTTTACTGGCTCGGCAAGACGCCGACGCCTTCCTTGCTGATGCGGGCCTTTCAGGAGGTGAAGCCCTACCAGCTCATTACCGTTCCGCTGGTGATAGAGAAGATCTTCAAGTCGAAGATCAAACCGATTCTGGACAAGCCCATTGTGAAGCTCGCTGTTAAGATTCCCGGCATCAACAACCTCATATTCAAAAAGATCCATGACGGGCTGATGTCTGCCTTCGGGGGCAATGTCAGCGAGATCATCCTTGGTGGGGCGCCGGTCAATCCCGAGGTTGAGAAGTGGTTTCAGAAGATCAAACTTCCGTACATGGTCGGCTACGGGATGACGGAGGCGACCCCGCTTCTGGCCTACGTGAGCAACAAGGACTATGTGCCCGGTTCCTGCGGAAAGGCGGTGACCTGCGCTACCGTGCGCATTGATTCCGACGACCCCGAGCACATCGCCGGCGAAATCCAGGCGAAGGGGGACAACATCTGTATCGGCTACTACAAGAATCCCGAGGCTTCCGAAAATGCGTTCACGGAAGACGGATACCTCCGCACCGGCGACCTGGGCATCATAGACGCCGATGGCAACATCTTCATCAAGGGCCGCAGCAAATCGTTGATCCTCGGTCCCTCCGGGCAGAACATCTATCCGGAAGAAGTTGAAGCGGTGGTCAACAACCAGCCCTATGTCTTGGAGTCGGTGGTGGTGGACCGGGCGTCGAAGTTGGTCGCCCTCGTCTATCTGGACGAAGAGGCCATGGCGGAGGACGGCCTGGATACCGAAGATATCGCGGACGTCCCCGACCGTATCCGGATCCTGTCGAACAAGGTGCTTCCCAACTACAGCCAGTTGATGAAGGTGGAGGTGGTCGAGCATCCTTTCGAAAAGACGCCGAAATTGAGCATCAAGCGGTTCTTGTATAAATAATCTTTTCGTCATGCAAGGTTTTGCGTTTCCTGTATTTGGTAGGATGTAAAGCTTTTTCAATGACTATACAATTAAGTGTAATCCAGGCGGAAACAGCAGCGATCATGTTGGCTGTTTCCGCTTTTTTATGTTTATGAATACGTTCGCATTTTCTCGTTTCCGGATCCGCCTTGTACTGGCGCTGGGCATATTGCTGCCCGGATCCGGCTTTCTTGCCGCTCAGACGCGATTCGGCGCTGAGCTGCCCTTCCGCCAGGAGATTTCCTTCGGCGTCGGAACCTTGCCTTTCGTTTCCTCCTTCGGCGAATTCCCGCTGCTGGACAACCAGAATGTCGGCGGCATGGGCGACTTGTATGACGTGTACCGCACCCGGTACACGGATGTTAGTTTCTTGCCGGTTCTTTCCCTGAACTATCGCTATGCTTTGGCCGAGCGTATCTCCATCGGGGTGAACCTGAGCGCGACCCGTGCTTGGGGCAAGGGCTATAATGTCGTCTCCGGAACCGATGCCGCGAAGAAAGAGATCACCGCCTTCTATCTGATGCCGCAGTTCCGTTACGACTATCTGGTGTCCCGGAATTGGCATCTCTTCGGCCATGTCGATCTCGGCGCCGGCTATTGGACCGGGCAGGAAGATGCGGAGAAAATCTCCAAAGTCCTGTTTGCAGGAGAACTGGTTCCCATCGGCGCGACCTTCGGGCGACGGTTCTTCGGGGGCGCGGAATTGGTCGTCGGAACAGTTACCTACGGCTTCCGCGGCAGCATCGGTTACAGATTTTAACTAAGGAAAGCGATGAAAAAGATTGGATTATTGATCTTGGTTCTGCTGGCGGGCGCGTGCAGCATGTATAACTACGACGATTTTACCGGGACCCCGGATTACCGCCAGGAGATCGGGGAAAACTATATTAAAAACATCGTGGAACTGCTGATTGTCGACAATTTGCTCGCGATGGAAAAGGCGTTGGACTACGATGAACTCTCCACTTCCATATCCGGTAAGATCGGTACCAGCGCGAACTATCAGACCGGCGGCGTGTCGATCTGGAACTCTGATGCTCGGTGGACGGTGAACGCCGTCGATGCCGTGAAGGGCGTCCAGATCCGGAAAGAGGGTGCGGACAGCACCTGGCAACTGGTCCGGAATGCGGACTACGGTTTCCGGAGCGGAGACGATCCGACGGAGTACACGATGACGATCCGGATGCTGTCCGGGGGCGGGGGAGAACAGCACGATTGGTCGGTCTCGCTGACGGGAAAGCGACGGGAGCGGAAAGGATATTCCTGCAAGTTCGACACCCAGACCCCCCTGTTCTTCGGTGCGGGAACTTACGACCGATGGCAGTATTGCAAGGGACGGCTCTTTATGGAAGTCTTCCGCAACGGTTCCAAGGTGGACAAGTGCTGCATCGAGTACGACGGCGGCATCTCCGACTACAAGTTCATCAACGGCCTGTAGCGCTTCGCAAGGCAGACCGCCTTCTCCTTTTTCTTTGTTGTCCCCGGTCCCCGGCTTATGACATTTTGTCAGATTTCCGGGATTGGAATATTATTTGACACTTTGGAGACGGTTCCGCAAAGGAACAAGACGACAAAGCATCAAATAATCAGAAATATGGCAAACAAAGGACAAATTGGAGTAACCACCGAGAACATATTCCCGGTCATCAAACAGTTTTTATATTCAGACCACGAGATATTCCTGCGGGAACTTGTGGCGAACGCGGTTGACGCGACCCAGAAACTCAAGGCGCTGGCCTCGGCGGGCGATTTCAAGGGCGAACTGGGCGAACTGCAGATCCGCATCGAACTGGACGAGAAAGAGAAGACTCTCAAGATCATCGACAACGGCATCGGCATGACCGACGAAGAGGTTGACAAGTACATCAACCAGATTGCCTTTTCTTCGGCGGGCGAATTCCTGGAGAAATACAAGGACCAGAACATCATCGGCCATTTCGGCCTGGGCTTCTATTCCGCCTTTATGGTCGCGAAGAAAGTGACGATCGAGTCTCTGTCTTGGCGCGAAGGCGCGGAGGCTGTCCGCTGGACCTGCGAGGGGGATCCCGAATATGAGATGGAGCCTTGTGAAAAGACGGATCGCGGGACCGTCGTGACGCTCTATCTGGACGAAGACGGGGCGAAAGACTACGGCACCTCCGGCAAGATCGGCCAGTTGCTCGACAAATATTGCAAGTTTATGCCGGTTCCGATCGTGTTCGGCAAGGAGCGGGAGTGGAAGGACGGGAAGTACGTCGACACCGACAAGGATCACATCGTCAATTCCATCGAACCCCTCTGGACCCGCAAGCCGACGGACCTGAAGGAAGAGGACTACATGAAGTTCTACCGCGACCTCTATCCGATGAAGGAACAACCGCTGTTCTACATCCATTTGAACGTGGATTATCCATTCAATCTTACCGGCATCTTGTACTTCCCCAAGATCAAGGACCGGATGGCCATCGAGAGAAACAACATCCAGCTGTACTGCAACCAGATGTTCGTGACCGACCACGTGGACAACATCGTGCCGGACTTCCTGACCCTGCTGCACGGAGTCATTGATTCTCCGGACATCCCGCTGAATGTGTCCCGCAGTTACCTGCAGAACGACGAGAATGTAAAGAAGATCTCGACCTACATTACGCGGAAGGTGGCTGACCGTCTGGAGGAAATCTTCAAGAACGACCGGACTGCCTGGGAAGAGAAGTGGGACAATCTGAAGCTGTTCATTGAATACGGCATGCTTTCGGACGAAAAGTTCTGCGAGCGGGCGCTGAAGTTCGCCCTTTTCAAGAACACCGACGGGAAGTTCTTCGCGCTGGAAGACTACCGCAAGGCGATTGAGCCGGCGCAGACCGACAAGGATAAGAGGGTGGTCTATCTCTATACGACAAACGTGGACGAACAATATACCTTCATCGAGGAGGCGAAGAACAAGGGATACGACGTGCTGCTGATGGATTGTGAACTGGACGCGCACTATGTCAACCTGCTTGAGCAGAAGCTTAAGGATAGTCGCTTCGCCCGTGTGGATTCCGATGCCGTCGACAATCTCATCCCGAAGGAGGAGCGCAAGAAGCCGGAACTGCCTGAATCCGACCGGGAGGACATCCGGATCCTGTTCAAGGCAGTGCTTCCGAAGGAGTATGAATATGATGTGGAGGTGGACAATCTGGGGGCTTCCCAGGCGCCGATCCTGATCACCCAGAGCGAGTTCATGCGCCGGTATCGGGAGATGAGCGCCTTGGGCGGCGGGCTGAACTTCTATGGAGAGATGCCGGCTGCCTACAACATCACCGTCAATCTGGAGCATCCGCTGGTTTCCAGGCTGATCGCCCGTCAAGACGAAGCCGTGCAGACAGCTTATCCGGCCGCGCTGCCGGAGAAGCCTTCCGACGAGGAGAAGAAGGCGCATGAGGAGGCGATGGCGGCGCACAAGGCGGAGATCGAGGCTTTCGCCGAGCAGGAGGACGCGCTCAAGCAGATCACCGATCTGGCCCTGCTGTCCAACGGCCTGTTGAAGGGCAAAGCCCTTTCAGATTTCATCGCCCGCAGCGAGCAAGTCCTCTCCGACGCGTATCTGCGGGAATAGATCCCGTGTTTTGTAATATTCTTATAATGAATATGTTGCTTGAAACAACCCGGGCGATTTCGCCCGGGTTCAATTGTGTTTCTCTCAATCCTTCATCGACTTGTGCCCCACGGGGATGTGCAGAAATTTCCGGACTTGGTACGGGGCGGCGCCGCAACAGGCGAGCAGCTTGTTTGCGTAGACTGCCTTTTCCTCTGCCGGCAACTTGAATAGGTCGCCCATATTCCTGAACGGCTTTTCCCGCGCGACAAAGTTTGCCATCTTGATGTACGCACGACCTGAATGATGGTCGAAATCTTCCCTGATTTCATATTCACTGCCGGTATTGGAACGAAACGCCAGAAGCATCCGCTCGTAGGAGCCGTAGAAGCGGATGGCTCGCTTATGATCAATGACTGAATATGCCGTCACGATGTAATCAGCCAGCTGCTTGCTTTCTGCAAGTGTGAGTCCATCGAACAGCCGGTCCAGCCACCCATAGGTTAGGTGCCTCCGATGGTTTCTCTCGTCATTGACAACACGGATTGCCCGTCGCAAACCGGCGGAGGCACTCCTCAGGACAACCGGCTCAGAGAACGGGTTTCGGGATCGGGCGTAAGCAAGGAAATTCCATTGCCACTGTTCAGCGCTTTTGCAGAGCCGTGCCTCGACTGGATTGTTGTAAACATAAGCGAGTGCAGTCCGTTTGGCTTTGTCGCTCCGTTTGTCGGCCATCCCGAAACGATCAAACAGCGGACCTTTCAGCCCGTAGCGGCGGTTGAACATCCGGGCGAAGACCGTGGTGTAGTCATGGATGAAAGCGGAGACGGTCTTCTGGGAATCGCTTTCGATCAGGATGTGTATGTGGTCGAACATCAGGCACAGGCCGAGAATCCGGATATGGTGTTGCTCAGCGTAGCGCGAGAAAACAGTAAAGAAAACAAGGAAGTCCTTGACTGAGTAGAAGATCAGTCCCCTCGAAGTCGTGCGCTGGTAAATATGCAGGACCACCGTACCTGCAAAGCGCTTTCGTTTTTTCATAATCCAGTTTTTAGGTTCGGCCAATTTAGTGTATTTCTTCCCGGAATGCAAGTTTATGAATTCCGTGGTGATTAACATGTTTATAGTGAGTGCTTCATACGAAACAACCCGGGCGATTTCGCCCGGGTTGTTTCAAGTATCATTCTATGAATGAGGGGCTTGACTGCCACGCTTCGCTCATTCCGGATAGTCGTCGATCCAGTAGGGGAAGAATTCGGTGGTGCCGGGTTCGAGCCCGAAGGTGATGTCGCCTGTGAGGGGGGTGAAGTCAAAGCCGTTGAAGTCCTCCCGCTCCTGCAGCCGGAAAGAACCCTTGACGGATACTTTTTCCACGGTGGGATCGGACTCGAGATCCTCGTAGACGGTGTGTTCGAGGAAGTCGTAGGCATATTCATAAATACCGGTTTCGTAGTCGACTTTCAAAGGCTTGAGGCGGCCGAAATATCCTTCCAGCAGTTCGCTTTCGACGATGCCGCAGACAAACTTGATCGTCCAGTCGGGGTATGCTTCAATCCGGAAATCGAGGTTGATGCCGTCGACTTCCACCATATGGTGGATCGGTCCGGTCGGCCGGGTGCATTCGTGTATCTCGTGGCTGGCGCCGTTCTTGTCGATGCCGAAGATGGTTCTGTATGCCGGTATTTTTTCTCCGTCCACGGTGTCCACCACGGCACCCGACTTGAACAGGACAATGTCCTGCAGGTCAGGGAGCCGTCCGCTTGAGAAGAACCGGCCGGGGCCGATGTCGGTACCGAGGGACGCGTAGTAGTTCAGCATTTCCACGCCGCCGTCCTCCATCAGCATGCAGACCGTTGGGTTGAAATCCTGTCCGATGTCTCCGACGAAAAGGCCTTTGCAGCGTCCTTCCAGCCCTTCAATGGGGTAATCCCCGCTTTCCCAGGGTCCAAGGGCTTCTTTGAGCGTGAACACCACGCTCCCGTCCTCAGTGATTCTCACGGAAGACCGCTCGATCTCGGCTTCCTGTTCCAGGCCCCAGTCGTAGACGAGTTCCGTGATGTCTTTCACGCCGCCTTCTCCTTCTTGGATGACGCCGGGATAGTTAAGGGAACCGTCTCGGAGGCTGATGGAAGGAATATAATCCAAGGTAAGGCCGTCTCCGGTCACGTGGATGTTGGTATTGCCCATCACTTCGCTGAGATTGCACTTCAGGAAGAAGGCGCCCTTCCCCTTCCAGATAGGTTTTCCGGAGGAAGGGTCTGCCTGGGCGGAGAACATGTCGAACGTATACTCGCTGACCGAAATTTCGGCCTTCGGGTCGCGCGGCAGGACGAAATACCACTCGTCTCCCTCCGTCGTGACAATCGGTGCGTCCGGAACGCCGTAGAGCTGGCTGTAGTAGCCGGAGATCGGGCTTTCCCGAAAAACGGATTCGCTCTCGAAATACCCGCAGTAGGCGACGGCGATCAAATCGGGGACATTCCAGTCGACGGTGGCGCGAGGGAGCAGGGAAGCCGGATCGGCGTTGCCGGATCCGGTCGTTTTGCAGCCGGTCAATGCGAGACCGACGGCCAGCAGGAGGGTCAGGTACTTATTCATTTCAGGAAAATTTTAAGCATATTCGGATTCGTGAGGTTGGTTTGTCAAAGGTAGCATTTTTTTCGGTTCATATAAAGCGTTCTTGATTCATGAAATACTTTTTCAATCGTGAGGATAAGGGCTTCTGCTTGCGTGTTTCTGGAAAAAAGCGTATATTTGTATCTTGTAAACCAATCCCTTGCATGCAGGAAACTGAAGCCATATACCCCCTCGATCCTGAAAAGATCTACTATTCGAGGGACGAGCTCACTCTTGAGACGGCCGACGGGCCGAAAACCCTGAGACTGGGCGCATGGCTCAATTACGATCCGGTTCGCATCCATAAGATGATTGTGCGGGAGAAAACTCTCAAGGTGGATGCGATCGAGGTTTACAATCCCTTGATGAGCAAGCTCCGGAGGGCGGATCAGGTCTATTACAAGAAGTTCATGGGGCTGAATGTGACCATCGATTTCCCGGGCTTCGCCTCCGACATCCTTGCCAAGATACCTTTCGAGAACGATCCGATCGGTTTCTACAAATGGTGGCGCAAAGGCAAGCATGAAGACAAGGTTTATCTTTCCAAGGTGAATCAATTTATTTTGTTCCAGAAGGTTTCTCTGATGGAGCCCAAGACGATGCTCAAGAAGGATCTGGAGTTCGTCCGTAACTTCTGATTCTTCCCGCCGCCGTAAACTTCGTAATCCATATGGCTGAATTGAAAGGCCGGAAATTCACGGTCAAACATGACGCGCCCTTGTTGGAATATCTCTTCCAATTGTTTCCCGGGCAGAGCCGAAAAAGCGTCAAGTCCTATCTCAAGAACGGTCAGGTGCTGGTGAATGATAAAGCGCAGACCGCTTTCGACCTTCCCCTCCGGGAAGGAGATCGGCTGTTCATCCTGGCGAAGGGCGTGTCAATCGCTCGCGCTGAACAGCAGGGTGCCCGAGATACTTCCCGGGGTCTCGGGGTGGAGATCATCTACGAGGATGATCGTTTCCTTGTGGTGAACAAGGCATCCGGGCTGCCGACGATCGCGACCCGGGGCGTCCGTTCGAGCGGATCGGCCAAGCGGGAAAAAACGGTGTATTCGATTCTGACGGCGTACATGAAGGGGAAAGCCCATTCGGAACGAATCAATCTCAAATTGAAGGGGAAACTGCCCAACCGCGTCTTCATCGTGCATCGGATCGATCGGGACACGTCCGGCCTGCTCCTGTTCGCGAAGAACGAGGAAACCAAGAATCTGTTGCAGTCGAAATGGAACGAACTGGTGATCGAACGGAAATATGTCGGGATCGTGGAAGGCGCCCCCGCTTCTGCGGAAGGGACGGTCGCTTCCTGGCTGAAGGAAAACGCGAAGTCGCTGGTTATGGAATCCTTCCCGTCCGATGACGGTTCCGGCGAAGCCAAGCATGCCGTTACGCATTTCAAGGTGCTCGGGCCATGGTCGGTCCTGCCGGGCGGAATGAAGGCAGCTCCCTATTCCCGGATCGAATTCGAACTGGAGACGGGACGCAAAAATCAGATCCGGGTGCACTGCAAGGATCTCGGCTGTCCGATCGCCGGTGATTTCAAGTACGGGGCGAAGACCAATCCCCTGGGACGGCTGGCCCTCCATGCGAAGACGCTGGTTTTCAAGGATCCCTTCACGGGTGTCCTCCGCGCCTTCGAGAGCCGGCTTCCGAAAGGCTTCTGAGTTTTGCCGGCGATCTACAACTCATTTCCGCTCAGCGATTTACGTGTTTCCATGTGCCGAAAAATCGACACATGGAAAACGGCAAGAGGCTGATCCTGAATCAGATCCTCATAGCTGTAAAAATTTCTGAATTTGATTCGGTGCGGCAGAGGTCGCTCGGGACAATTGCCGGAACAGTTTCGACTTTTCCTCCGGAGACCATCCTAGGACGGCTTTCACGTTGTCATGCCCGATTGTCGTCCGGACATATTCAATCATCTCGACGTATGCAGTGTCAGGTTGCGGAGACCAGTCCATCACGATGTCATATTCACTGCCGGTGTTGGCGTTCATGGCTTGTACCATCGTCCGGTAACTGCACGTAAATTCCGGGCTGCAGACGAGTTCCCGTCGCCATCCGTTTCCGCATCTGTGCCAAACATGCTTCCGTCCTTTTCCGATCGGGCCATAGTAAGCGACCAGCGCATTGTAGTCGATGGGATTGAAGAGCGAGATGATAAAATCGGTCAGCTGCTCCTGTTCCGCTTCGTTCAGCTTTGCGAACATCCGCCGAAGCCTTGCGTAATTCAGCCACAAATTTTTCCGGAAACAGGTCTTGACTTCGGCGACAGCAGCCTTCATGTAATAGGATGCCGTGTGGAGGTTGAGCCGCTCTGAAAAAGGATGATCGCTGATTGCGTAGGGGAGAAAGTTCCAACGGGATTTCTCTACATCCCGTGTCAGTTTCTTTTCCACAGGATTGTTGTACAAGTAGTTCAGACCGGTCTTTGCTTTCTTCAAGCCGACCTTCAACGCGCTTCCGAAGGGTGACCGGAACAGTCTTCCGCTTCTTCCGGCGTCTTGGTTGACGGCTTTGCTGAACGATCTTGCCGTCTGCTGCTCCAGTCCTGACAGGCTTTCCTTGCGCAGAGCTTTCAAGGCTTTGTGAATATGGTCGAACATCAAGCAGAGGCCGACTACGGTGATGTCAGGGTATTTACGTGCAATGGTGGCGAAAATCGTGAAATATACGAGCCGGTCTTCTCGGCTATAGAAAAGCAGGATGCCTTTGCAAGTGTTCTGGTAGGTGTGGATCAAGGTGTCCGGGAAAAACTTTCGGCTCTCTCGTGTCATTTTCATAGGAAGTTTAAGTAGCGGCAATCCCGCCTGAAACAAAGGTAAGAAAGTTCCCTGAAAAAATGTGTGCGGCGATCTGTAATTTATTTTTGGCCTGCAAGTTACATGTTCTTATGTAGCGATTTATCGGTATATGAGAATGTATAACATTTTAATAATCAAATAAATGTACATCGCCGCTGTTTTCCCGGGGGAATGGTTATCTTTGTAAAAATGATTTTAAAAATGAAGAATTGGATACTTGTTTGGATGGCGGTTGCGGGCTGCCTAATCGGGGCTTTTCCTGTCCTGGGACAGAAAAAGGCGATGGACCACGATGTGTATGATGGCTGGCAGCGGGTCGACGGGGTGCAATTGTCCCCGGACGGCCGGGTGCTGGTGTACCAGATCAATCTTCAGGAGGGGGACGGGGAACTGATCGTCCGGAACAGCACGCCCTTGAACAAGAACGGACTCCGGCTTCCGGGCGGGAAGCCCCGCTCCGGCAGGGCATCCGCCCCTGCTGAACTGCGGATTCCCCGGGGGCATTCCGCCCAGATCGACCCGATGGGATTGTACTTGTATTGCAGGGTCAAGCCCCCGTTCGCAACGACCCGCCGGGAGAAGATCGATAAGAAAAAGGCAGAGGACCAGACCAAAGATTCTCTTGCCGTTGTGGATCTTGTACGGATGACGCTGAAAAAGTATCCGGCCGTCACCGCATTCGGTACCGGATTCGATTCGATGCCTTTCGTGGCGTACAAGTCCGAATGGAAGGTGGCTGCTGACACAGTGAAGAAGGTTCCGGCCGGCAGGAAAGAGGGGTTGATTGTGCTGGATCCTGCCGCAGGGCGTATGGACACCGTGCTGCGGGTGGATAAATTCGTCTTTGACCGAACGGGATCCCTGCTGGCGTATTCCGTCAAGAAGGACAAGAAGGACACTACGACTGCCAGCGCGATGATGCTGGCATCCCTCCCCGGTGATTTCGGTAGGGCGCAGGCTCTCTCCCGGGATGCTGCGTTCTACGGGACCCCGGTCTTCAGCGACGACGGGATCCGAGTGGCCTGGACGGAATCTTCCGACACCAATTCTACGGGGAACAAGCGCTGTTCCCTGATGCTGGCCGAGCGCTTGACGCAGGATTCCGGTCTGCCGGCGGAAGGGCCTCGTCTCGAAGTGCGGACACTTTCGGAGGCCGGTGTATCCGTGTCCGGCACCGAGGACTGGACGCTGAACGAAAACAGTTCATTGACCTTCTCCAAAAGCGGCCGGCGCTTGTTCCTGGGAATCGCGCCGATCCGCCCTCCGAAGGATACCTCCATCGTGGATTTCGAGACTGCCCAGTTGGACATCTGGAACTGGGACTCGTATCTGACTCCTCCCCAGCAGAAATTGCGGCTGGACCGGACACTGAAGAAGACATATGACGCGGTGCTGGACGTCGATGCGGATGTGAAGACCATCCGTTTGTTGAGCGATTCCTTCTTTGAAGGGGTCCGCTACATCGACGGCGGGGACGGGGACTATGCGGTCGCCCTGGACGACACGAAATACATGGTTTCCAAGGTTTGGGACTACAACAGTTTCCAGGATGTGTACAAGGTCGATTTGCGGAACGGCAACCGGGAACTCCTGTTCGAGAAACTGAACGGGACGGTGAGCGTGTCTCCGGAGGGGAAATACCTGCTCTGGTACAGCGCCGATGATCAGCACTGGCACAGCTATGACATAGCCCGAAAGCAGAAACGCAATCTGACCGAGCCGCTGGGGGTCGCGTTCTACGACGAGGAAAACGACAGTCCGACTTATGCGAGACCTTATTCCAGTCCTTTCTGGGTAACGGGGGATCGGTATGTGATCCTCTCGGATCGGTACGACTTATGGCGGATCGATCCTGCGACGGGGGCGGCAGAAAACCTGACGAAGGGGGAAGGCAGGAGCCGTCGGGTGCAGTTCCGTTGCACGGATCCGGTTCCGGCGCGCTTGACGGAGGCTGAAAGCCGATTGGGGATCCGACGGACTTTTGCCCCTGACGACCGGATATTCGTGACCTCATTCCAGGAGGACGACAAGCGGAACGGAATCGGAAGGATCCGCATCGACAAGCCTGCCGTCCCGGAGTATTCCTTGGACACGGTTTCCTACACGGGGCTGCTTCGGGCGCCCGGATCGGAGGAACTGGTGTTCCAGAAGGGGAATTTCCGACACCCGTACGACCTGTACCGTACGGTCGACGGCTTCCGCACGGCCGAGAAATTGACCGCCCTCAATCCGCAGATGAACGAATACCGTTGGGGCAGCGCGGAGCTCTTTGCATGGAAGGCGTATGACGGTACCCCGCTGAAAGGGCTCGTCTTTATCCCGGACGGCATCAAGCCCGGAGAGAAGCTTCCGGTGATGGTCTATTTCTACGAGAAAAATTCCGAATCGCTTTACAATTTCCGGATGCCGGCCCCGAGCCGTTCCACCGTGAATATTCCTTTCTTCTGCAGCCGCGGCTATATTGTCTTCGTGCCGGACATCGTGTACAAGGTAGGGCATCCGGGGGAGAGCGCCCTGAACTGCATCTGCTCGGGCGCGGAGGCACTCTGCGAGAAATATTCCTTTGCGGACAAGGGCCGAATGGCCATTCAGGGGCAGAGTTGGGGCGGCTACCAGACCGCCTGGCTGGTGACACGCACGAATATGTTCGCGGCCGCCGGAGCCGGCGCGCCCGTCTCGAACATGACTTCGGCCTACGGCGGAATCCGTTGGGAGAGCGGAATCACCCGCGCCGGTCAGTACGAGCATGGCCAGAGCCGTATCGGCAAGAGCCTCTGGGACGAGGGAGGGCTGGAACTCTATCTGGAGAATTCCTCGATCTTCCGGGCAGACCGGGTCGAGACCCCGCTTCTGATTATGCACAATGACAACGACGGAGCCGTACCTTGGTATCAGGGCATCGAATTATTCTCCGATCTGCGCAGGCTTGGAAAGCCGGTCTGGATGCTGCAATACAACAACGAGGCGCACAACTTGTCGGAGCGCCGCAACAGCAAGGATCTTTCGATACGTCTGCAGCAGTTCTTCGATCACTATCTGCTCGGCGCGCCGATGCCGGCATGGATGAAGACCGGGGTCCCGGCGGATCGCAAAGGGGAATATTTCGGATTCGAACTTGTTCCCTGATTTCCCCTTTCGGTTTTTGGGATTTTTGATGAAATTGATTAACTTTGAATTTATACAAAAGGGCTTGAACCCGTTCAAAACAAACACTTAATAACTAATATTTCTTGAAATGATTTACAAAATCGTTGACATTCAGGGTATAGGCGAGGCTTATGCCACGAAACTCATTGCGGCGGGAGTCGCCACGGTCGATCAGCTTCTGGAGAAAGGGAAAGACGCGAAGGGTCGCAAGGCCCTCGCTGAAGCGACCGGCATTTCCGAGAAGAACATTCTCACATGGGTCAATCATGCCGATCTATTCCGCATCAACGGAGTGGGTCCTCAGTTCTCCGAACTGCTTGAAGCCTCCGGTGTCGATACCGTGAAGGAGTTGGCGACCCGCAATGCGGAGAATCTGGTTGCCAAGATGGAGGAAGTCAATGCTCAGAAGCGTCTGACCAAGGTCGTTCCGTCCGTGGAGCAGGTTAAAAAGATGATCGAGCAGGCCAAGAATCTCCCTGGGACGCTTACCTACTAGACGATTTGCAGCAGATCCCTGCTGCATACTTTCTTTATTGCCGACACCCTACAACAGTCCGAGGTCTGAGAACATTCGGCGGTAGGCGTCGGCTTTTTTGTTTAGCGCGAGGGGGTAGGCGCGGGAGGAAGAGGGCAGCCTGTACAACCGGATCGTCCGGCCGTCGAACATACATTCAACAAAATCCCCCAGGGCAGGTTCCGGGCAGGAGAAGGTCTCCGTGAACACCCGGGTGGCTTTGCCGCCTGTCGTGACCACCGCCCTGCAGGTCGGAATCCTGCGGAGAAGCGCCGGAATGTCCGTGGGCTCTACCACCTCCAGATATTGGTCCGAAGCATTGTCCTTGAGTCGACGGACCGCGGTGGCGGTGTCGTACATCGCGATTCCCTTCTGCGTACAGAAGGCGATGATTTCGGACAATTTGAATTTCTTTTCAACGGGCTCGACGAAGTGATTCTTGTCGTGGAAGAACAGGATTCCGAAGATCCTCCACATGTCGTTGAGGTAGTTCGGGTAATAGAAGGGCATGCACCAGCGTTTCTGAGGCGGCGGAAAACTGCCCATCATCAAGACCTGCGCCTGTTCCGGAAGAAAAGGTTCGAAAGGATGCCGCTCGATGCGGTCCGGGATGTCTATTTTCGTGAGGGTCATGGTTGCAAAAGTAGCGGTTATTCCGGAAATAATCATTAATTTTGTTATCCTATAAAATGTTCCGGGTAATGAACAGATATCTTGCTTTTCTTCTTGTCGTGTCGCTCGGGTCGGGTTTGGTATCCTGCAAGATATCACCCCAGCGTCCGTCGGCACCGGATTATCAAATGGAATACGTTGTCGAAGGGGTCTCCTTCAGCATGGTGAAATTGCCTGCTGGCAGTTTCACTATGGGCATCAGCTCCGACAACCGGAGGGCGGTGAAGGGAGGTGTCGCCCAGGAAGTCGCCCTGGACGGCTTCGTGATCACCGAGAAGCCCGTCTCTCAGGCGCTCTGGACTGCCGTAATGGGGAAGAATCCGAGCTCGAAGGCAAATCCCGACCTGCCGGTCGACTGGGTTTCCTGGGACGATGTTGTGAAATTCATTTCCAAGTTGAACAAATATACCGGCAAGACCTTCCTCCTGCCTACCGAAGCCCAATGGGAATATGCCATCAACAGATTTGAAGGGCAAGGATCTTCCATCCTGGAAGAATGGTGTTTCGACCCGTTTTCTTCCGCTGAGAATGGGTATTTCAACCCTTCGATTCTGCTGGTCAATCCCACGGGGCCTGAAAAGGGAGATCAGAAGGTCGTCCGTACGTTCTTGACCCGGAGCCCGCTGAATCGTAAGATAAAGCGGGAAAAACTCGGTTTCCGCCTGGTCCAACCGACCGAAGAAACCTTCCCTGAACAATTGCTGGAAGTATTGAACGGAAACACCGTGAACCGGGACCCGGTCGATGCGAGCCGGGAGATCACGGAAACGATCGAGGTGAACGGGGTTTCCTTCAAGATGGTGCAGGTGGCCGGAGGAACCTTTGAAATGGGATATACGGCAACCGACCACCCCGGGGGCTTGCGTTTTGAAATTCCGGAAAATGAGCAACCTGCCCACAAGGTTACTTTGGATGATTTCGCGCTCGGCGAAACGGAGGTGACAGTGGGATTGTGGAGGGCCGTGATGGGGTCAGTACCCTACCTGAACGACATGGAACGACCCCGGACCCCGGTCGGGAACGTTTCTTGGTACGATTGCCAGGACTTTCTGCAAAAACTCAACGGTTTGACCGGCCGGAAATTCCGGCTTCCGACCGAAGCGGAATGGGAATACGCTGCCCGTGGAGGGCGCCGGTCCTCCCATACTCCTTTCAGCGGGTCTGCTTTCGTCGGCCAGGTCGCTGTTTATTCCAGCACGGCCGGCGGCGCGAAGCCCCGAACGGAAAAAGTGGTCGTGAAGAGTTTACGGCCCAATGAATTGGGGTTCTACGATATGAGCGGCAACGTGTGGGAGTGGTGCCATGACCGCTATGCGGAATATTCAGCGGCCGATTCGGTGAATCCTGTCGGAGCCGCGGAAGGAGGCAACCGGATCATGCGAGGCGGAAGTTATGCGAGTCCTTGGACTGCTTGCCGGGTTTCCAACCGATCCAGCATTCCCGCTGTGAACGTGAAGGGATCTTTCGGCCTTCGACTTGCTTTGTAGCGATGGGGATGACAATGCTATAACTGAATATCATGGAAGAACAACTGAAATTCACTTGCCTGCATGATTTCCATCTGGCGCTCGGCGCGAAGATGAGTCCTTTCGCAGGTTACGACATGCCGATCCAGTACACCTCCATCACAGAGGAACATCGTGCCGTCCGCGCGGATGTCGGCATATTCGACGTCTCCCATATGGGAGAAATCTTTATCAGCGGTCCGGATTCCGAAAAGTTCGTGAACTATATCTTTACGAACGATGTTTCGACCCTGGAGGCCGGGCAGATCCTTTACGGGATGATGCTCTACCCGGACGGGGGTACGGTGGACGACCTATTGGTGTACAAAGGCTATATCGAAGGCAATTTCCTGCTGGTCGTGAATGCTGCGAACACCGAGAAGGATTATGCCTGGATCCTGCAGCATGCGGAGGGCTTCGACGTGAAAATCGTCAACGATTCCGACAACTGGGGGCAGATCGCCGTCCAGGGGCCGAACGCGGAGGAAGCCGTTACCAAGGCGCTGGGCTTCGCCGTCGCGTCCAAACTGGACTTCTACACCTTCATGAACGTCCATATCGCCGACAGGACGATGTTCATCAGCCGGACCGGATACACCGGGGAAGACGGATTTGAGATCTATGCCGATCCTGCTTGGATCCGTGAGATCTGGAATACCCTCCTCGAGGACAACGTGACGCCCTGCGGACTGGGTTGCCGGGACACGCTCCGCTTCGAGGCGGGACTGCCGCTTTACGGGCATGAACTGAGTCCGGAAATTTCTCCGGTCATGGCCGGCCTCAGCATGTTCTGTAAACTGGGAAAGGAGGAGTTCTTCGGAAAAGAGGCGATCGCGGCCCAGAAAGCGGAAGGGGTGGAGCGGAAGGTGGTCGGCATCGAACTGCAGGACAACGCCGTTCCGCGCGCTGGCTATCCGGTGGAGTTGGAAGACGGGACCGAAGTCGGCGTCGTCACGACGGGCTATCGCTCCATCTCGCTCGGCAAGAGCCTCTGTTTCGCGCTGGTGAAGAAGGAATATGCCGCGCTTGGCTCGTCCCTCTTCATTCGGATCCGCAAACATACCTTCCCGGGCATCGTGGTTAAGAAACGCTTTTATCAAACAAATTATAAGAAATAAACAGAATCGTAAAACCATTGAATCATGAGCAAAGTGATTGAAAACCTCAAATACAGTGAGGATCATGAGTGGGTAAAGGTCGAAGGAAACGTGGCCGTCATCGGTGTTACCGACTATGCCCAGAACGAGTTGGGTGACATCACCTATGCCGACCTCCCGGATGTGGACGACGAAGTTACCGCCGGGGAGGAATTCGGCGCGTTAGAGAGCGTGAAAGCTTCCAGCGAACTGCTGGCTCCGGTTTCCGGCACCGTTATCGAATGCAACGAAGAGTTGGAAGACGCGCCTGAGAAGATCAATGAGGATCCGTACGGCACCTGGATCATCAAGATCGAGATGAGCGATCCCGCCCAGCTGGAGGACCTGCTGGATGCGGCCGCATACGCGGCGTTGATTGAATAATAGCGTATGTCAAACTTCGCTTATTTCCCGCATACCGATGATGATGTACGTCAGATGCTGGAACAGATCGGAGTAAAGTCGCTGGACGATCTCTATTCCGATGTTCCGGCTGACGTGCGCTTCAAGGGCGACTATGATCTGCCGGACGCCATGTCCGAGCAGCAGATCCGAGACTTTTTCGCTGCGCTGGAAAAGAAGAACGATAAGATGACGGTGTTCGTCGGACAAGGCGCGTACGACCATTACACACCGTCCGTCATTCCGTATCTGACCTCGCGCTCCGAATTCTTGACCGCCTATACCCCGTATCAGGCGGAGATTTCGCAGGGTACGCTGCGGTATATTTTCGAGTACCAGAGCCTGATTTGCTCCCTGACCGGGATGGACGTCAGCAACGCTTCGATGTACGATGGTCCGTCTGCCGCCGCCGAGGCCGGAAAGATGGTTCTTTCCTGCACCAAGCGCAAGAGCCGCGTGCTTGTGTCCAACGCCCTGCTTCCGCATGTGCGCAAGGTCATTGAAACCTACTCCAAATACAACGGGACAGAACTCTGCGAACTCCGCATCAACGGCGGCCGGACCTGTTTCGACCATCTGAGGGAGGAAGTTGCCGTAGGAGATGTGGCGGGCGTGATCGTGCCGTCCATCAACCGTTTCGGCATCGTAGAGGATTTGACCGGATTCGCCGAGATCATCCATGAAGAAGGGGGCCTATTCATTGTGTATTGTGACCCGTCCGCCCTGGCCGTGGTGAAATCGCCCGGAGAATGGGGTGCCGACATCGCGGTGGGCGAGGGCCAGAGCCTGGGCATGCCGCTGAGTTTCGGAGGCCCGTACCTGGGATTCATGGCTTGCCGCAAGGACTTTGTACGCAAACTGCCCGGCCGCATTGTCGGGGAAACCCGCGATTCGGAAGGCCGGCGTTGCTACTGCCTGACCCTTCAAGCTCGCGAACAGCATATTCGCCGGGAGAAGGCAACCTCGAACATCTGCTCGAACGAGAGCCTGATGGCGCTCTGGGCGACTATTTACCTTTCCGTTATGGGGCCGGAGGGCATGAAGGAAGTCAATGACCGTTCCTATGCCGCCGCGCACTATCTGCATGACGAGCTCTTGAAGACGGGCAAATTCGAAGCGGTCTTCGATCGTCCCTTCTTGAAGGAATTCGTGCTCAAGCCGTTGATGCCGCTCGAAAGGCTGAGAATCCGGCTTCAGGAGGGCGGATTTTTCGCCGCGCTAGAGACGGAGGAAGGCTATGTCAGTTTCTGTGCCACTGAAAAACGGACGAAGGCGGAAATCGACGCGCTCGTCGCATTGGTGAAGGAGGCCTAGGAAGATGAAATACTACGACAAACTGATTTTCGAACTCTCCCGGACGGGGAGGACGGGATATTCACTCGGACAAAACGAGTGGGGAGCGTCGACGGATGCATTGCCCGCAGTCTTGAAACGCGAGACCGATCCGGAACTGCCCGAGGTCTTCGAAGTGGATGTGGCGCGGCACTACACCAATCTTTCCCAGATGAACTTCGGCGTGGACACAGGATTCTACCCGCTGGGTAGCTGTACCATGAAATACAATCCGAAAATCAATGAGGAAATCGCCTCTATCAAAGGTTTTCAGGGATTGCATCCGCTGCAGCCGGCTTCGACGGTCCAGGGAGCGCTCAGGATCTACCATGACATGAACCGTGCCCTCGCCGCCCTGTCCGGAATGGCTCAGTTTACGTTCAACCCCTGCGCGGGCGCGCACGGTGAGTTGGCCGGTTTGATGATCATGCGCCAATACCATCTGCTGCGCGGGGATCTGAATCGGACCAAGGTCATCGTTCCGGACAGCGCGCACGGCACAAATCCGGCCAGCGCCGCGGTCTGCGGACTCGATGTGGTGGTTGTGAAGTCCAATGAACACGGACTCGTGGACGTTGAGGCGCTCAAACCTTTGCTTGCGGACGACATCGCCGGCATCATGCTGACCAATCCGAATACCCTCGGCCTTTTCGAGAGGGAGATTGAGGAAATCGCGGCGCTGGTCCATGGATGCGGTGGACTGCTGTATTACGATGGCGCGAACTTGAACCCGCTTCTGGGCGTGGCGCGTCCCGGCGACATGGGTTTCGACATCCTGCACATCAACATACACAAGACCTTCAGCACTCCCCACGGCGGGGGCGGTCCCGGTGCAGGCCCTGTGGGTGTCTGCGAGAAGCTCGTGCCGTATCTGCCTGTTCCGAAGGTGGTCAAGGCCGCTGACGGCTCGTTCAAGATCTTCGGAAAACCGGGTGTCCCGCCTGCCTGTCAGGCGAAGAACACCGCCGGCTGTGAAGAGAGCGCGGGGCAGGTGTCCGCCTATCTCGGCAACTTCTTGGTCATCCTGCGAGGATATGTCTACATCCTCTCCCTCGGCAAGCAGCATGTCAAGTGGGTGGGCAAGTATGCCACGCTGGCCGCAAACTACATCAAAGAAAGTCTGAAGGACTTCTACAAGTTGCCGGTTCCGTCGATCTGCAAGCACGAATTCGTCTTCGACGGATTGATCGACGACGGCTCGAAGGTCGCGGCGGACGGAACGGTCGAACGGGAAGGCGCCACTACGCTGGACGTGGCCAAGCGCCTGTTGGATTTCGGTTTCCATGCGCCGACCATCTACTTCCCGTTGCTGTTCCATCAAGCAATCATGATTGAACCGACGGAGACGGAATCCAAGGAAACGTTGGATGCGTTTATCGCCGTGATGAAAGAAATCGCCTGCGAGGCTGCGGAAGATCCCGCTCTGCTCAAGAGCGCTCCGCGCAACACGCCCATTTCCCGCCCGGATGAAACGATGGCGGCTCGTCAGCCGATTCTGAAATTCGCGGACGAAACCTAGTGCCTCTATCTTACTTATATTCATCGAAGCTCCCGGATCCGCGCAGGTCCGGGGGCTTCTTTTATCTGAAAACCGGTTGCTAATTGCGGAATTTTGCGTAAGTTTGGGGAAATAGAATTCTACGTTATATGAACAATCAGACAAAGAAAAACGGACACACGATGTCCAGAAGGGATTTTATGAGTTATTCAGCCCTCGGGCTCGCCAGTTTGACCATCCTGCCGAGCTGGGTAATGCCGGACGGTACGAAGGTCGCTCCGAGCGACCGGATCGTGCTGGGCTTCATCGGTCTCGGCCGACAGGGGAGAAGCGATTTCCGGAGCTTCGCTTCCTGTCCGGGCGTGCAGGTCGCGGCCTGCTGTGATGTGGATTCCATCAAGCGGGAACGCTTCCGGAGGGACGTGGCCCGGTGGCAGCAGCAAAACGACATGAACGAACGCTGTGACATGTACGAGTTTTACGAAGACCTGCTGGACCGGAAGGACATCGATGTCGTCTGCGTCGCGACGCCCGACCACTGGCATGCCCTGATCTCCATCGATGCACTGGATGCCGGAAAGGATCTCTACCTGCAGAAGCCGCTCGCCTATACGATCACCGAGGGGCTTGCCGTCCAGACGGCCGTCCGGCACAACGGTCGGATCCTCCAGATGGGGAGTCAGCAGCGGTCCAGCGCGGAATTCCAGCAAGCGATCCGCCTGGTGCGGGATGGCGCCCTCGGACACATCGAGAAGGTCTATGTGCGGGTCGGGGATGCTCCCAAGCCCCTGGATCTGCCCGAAATGCCGGTGCCCGCCAACCTGAATTTCAACCAATGGCTGGGCCCGCTGAACGATCCGAAGATTCATTACCACCCGGATCTCTGTCCGCCCGTGTCCCTGGATCCGCCCGAGGACGAAAAACTGTGGGGGGCCTGGCGTTGGTACCAGGAAACCGGGAACGGCTATCCCGCGGACTGGGGCGCGCACATGTACGACATCGCCCAGGCTGCCCTCGGAATGGACGGTTCGGGACCGGTGGAATATATTCCCCAGGGCTACAAGGGCACGGAATACGCGACCATGAAATACGCGAACGGCATCCTGATGTACGACCATCCGTACCGTGAGGATCAGCCTGATGCCAAGGGTATCCAGTTCATCGGGGACAAGGGCTGGCTCAAGGTCGCCCGCGGCTACATCGAGGCTTCGGACAAGTCCATCCTGAATAAGGAAGAAAAGGAAGTCAAGGCCGGACAGTACGAGGTGAGTGCTCCGCACATGCAGAACTTCCTCGATGCCGTCCGTGCGCACGAGGATCCCATTGCCCCTGTTGAGTACGGCACCAGCACCAACACGCTCTGCTGTATGTTCAACATCGCCCGCGAGCTCGGCCGGCCGGTCCGCTGGAATCCCGCCACGCTCAGTTTCGAAGGAGACCGCGAGGCCGCTGCCCACCGGCTCTACTGGTACGAGTACCGCCGTCCCTACAAGCTCCGGTATTGCGACAAGCGCAACAACATTTGAGGATTCTTTTGATAAGGGATTGCAGATTCAAAATATTTGCTATATTTGCAGTCCCGATGGGGTATTAGCTCAGTTGGTAGAGCGTTTGAATGGCATTCAAAAGGTCAGGAGTTCGATTCTCCTATGCTCCACAAATCATTTTTTCATATCCATCCGTTGAACACTACCTCCCGAACACGATGAAGCAGGAGCAGGGGATCATATTCAAGACGCTCGACGAGTTCCGCAAAGTGGAACTTGAAGACATCGTGCACTTCTTCGGCGCGGGCCTTTCCTCCCGTATGCCGAAACGGGACTTCGTCGATATGCTGGGCGCCTATCTTATTGAGAAGCCGAAAGAATGGCTCGGACGGATGCTTGAGCGGGATCTGCGTCTGCTGGAACGGCTGGTGGATGCCGGGCCTGAAACCCCGCTTTTCCTGGATTATCCGGACTATCCCTCCGTTTTGGAGACGGTTCGCCTTGTCCATTCCGACACCTCCGATCCCAATTTCCGAAAGTTGTGGATCGGTAGGGAACTGTACGATATCGTTGCCCCGCACATTGTGGATGTTCTTGCGCATGGAGAGGAGAGCGGCCAGTTTGACTGTGAGCGCGCGGCGCTGGGGTATCTGAATCTGTACGGTGTCCTGACGCTCAAGGAATTCTTCAAGCGGATGCTGGAGTTCCAGGCCTACGAAGGGCGTAAGGACCCGGTAGCGTTTATGACTGAACTCTGTGAGAGTCCGGTTATGAAACTCTGTCGCTTCGATTCGGGAAAGCATCGCTATGTGTCCGCGCCTTCCATTTTCGACCCCCAGGAAATCCTTACCGGCCGCAAGAAATATGCGGATGTCAAGAATATCAAGATCTTCTCGCCTCTGGAAGCCCTGGAAGCGGGTTCGGGATCTCCGCTCTTCGTCTTCGGACTAAATACGCCGACGGGGCGCGAACTGGTCGCCATGCTGCAGGAACTGGGATACAAAGGAGACGATCTGGTTCGCGAAGAACACGACATTTGGATGAATTCGCAACGCGCGATGGATGAGGAATCTACTGAAGCCATCTTCCAGGCCGTGACCCGGAAGCAAGACAGCCTTGCCTCGTTTGAGTCTTTCAACGCGTGCATGCAGACTGTAGCTGCTTATGCGAACAGTCTACCGAAATGGCTCCTCCGCGGCCATAGTCCCGATGAGGTGAATTATCTCAAGGTGATTCTCCAGTCAGAGGAGGATCCGATACGGGATCTGAGTGTCAATGATCCGCTGCTTGGGCTCTTCGTGCCTCCGGTTCCGGGCCATACTCCTTGCCCTTGCGGAAGCGGTTTGCTGTACCGGAACTGCCACGGAAAACGCTTGAACTAAGCGTTGGGTGTGGGCGTCGGTATGAAGAGAGGGTGGCGATGCTCGCAATCGTCTGTTTTGGGGCCGGCAACTGCTGAGGCCTTATCTCGACCTTCCGCATCTGCTCGGCGTGTCCAGTGGAGGGCAACAATCTGATCATCCGTCCATTGAACCGTATTCATCTCCTGCCGAAACCGGAGATGAAATATCATTTACGCATTGTGCAGCAAGACCTTAGGCTCCACCGACTCTCCGTCGATCCGGCTTCGGACAGAGCCGCGCGCCCTGTTCAAGTTGCGCCGCCCCTTGCTGCAGACCTAGATGAATCCCGAAGGACATAATAGTAAAGCCCGCTTCTCAGCAGGCTTTTACGGTTAGTTAGCAGTGCGTTACCTTAATTGAAAGAAGGTCAATAATTTGTTAGCTAGAGACAGGTGCGCTCAGCGCGCCTGTGGAGTCCAAAATGTGTTGCGGTGAAAAAGGCCTGCAACGTTTTAACTCATTCCAGTGACAAATGTAGTCAAAAAAAGCAATTTGGCAAGCAGTTTTTTCAAAAAAATGAAACGTTTTAGTCTCGTTTATTTTTTACTGTTTGATTATCAACTTTTTCCAGTAATGACGGACGGAGACGTCGGGTACGCTCCATCGCTTGCTCTTCCTGCCAATCCCGGATCAATTTCGGATTTCCGCTGAGCAGGACCTCCGGCACTTTCCAGCCTTTGTAGTCCGCAGGTCTGGTGTAGACGGGGGGAGACAGGAGTCCATCTTGAAAACTGTCACTCAGGGCAGAAGTTTCATCCGTCAACGCTCCGGGCAGAAGCCGGACGATTGAGTCCGCGAGCAGGGCGGCCGGGATTTCGCCGCCGCTCACAACATAGTCTCCGACAGAGATCTCGCGGGTTACCAGATGCTCTCGGATTCGTTCGTCAATCCCTTTGTAGTGGCCGCAGAGCAGAATGATGTTGTTCAGCAGAGAAAGTTCGTTGGAGATGCCTTGGTTGAGCAATTCTCCGTCGGGGGAGAGGTAGATGATTTCGTCGTAATCGCGTTCGGACTTGAGATCCTCGATCATCTTTTCCACTGGTTCGATCATCATGACCATGCCGGCATCCCCACCGTAGCAATAGTCATCGACCGTTGCCCGGGGACCGATTCCGTATTTCCGTATGTTGTGAACTTGGATTTCCACGAGTCCCTTCTTGATGGCCCTGCCTACGATGGAATGACCGAGCGGGCTTTCCAGAAGTTCGGGGACGACCGTCAGGATGTCGATGCGCATGTTTCTCCTCTTCGTTTTTGCAAAAATAGCGTTTTTTCAGGAATTTGGGTATATTTGTAGGCTGCAAGGATTTTGTAGTGATGTAGAACTCCTAATACTGTTGTTTAATGAGTGAAGATAATGTTCCTGGGGTGAACCGGACTCCAGATGTAGAAGAGACTCCGAAGACGATCGACGAAAAGGCAGAAGAAACGAAAGTAGAAGAGGTTGCGGAAGAAGTCGCAGAAGAAGTTGTAGTGGAAGAAACGAAGGAGGAAGAGTCTGCTGAGAAACCAGTAGAGGAACCTGCGAAGGAACCTGTAGAGGTACCTGTGGAAGAGCCTGTGAAGGAGCCTGCGGAGGAACCTGCGGAAGAACCGGCTGAAAAGCCTGCGGAGGAACCTGCGGAGAAGCCTGCGGAGGAACCTGCGGAAGAACCGGCTGAAGAACCTGTGGAGGAACCTGTAGAGGAACCTGCGGAGAAGCCTGAGGAGGCACCGGCTGAAAAGCCTGCGGAGGAACCTGCGGAGAAGCCTGCGGAGGAACCTGTGGAGGAACCTGCGAAGGAACCGGCTGAAGAGCCTGTGGAGGAACCCGTAGAGAAGCCTGTGGAGGAACCTGCGAAGGAACCGGCTGAAGAGCCTGTGGAGGAACCCGTAGAGAAGCCTGTGGAGGAACCTGCGGAAGAACCGGCTGAAGAGCCTGTAGAGGAACCAGCTGAAAAGCCTGTGGAGAAACCTGTAGAGGAGCCGGCAGAAGGGCCTGCAGAGGCACCGGCTGAAGAGCCTGCGGAGGAACCTGTGGAGAAACCTGTAGAGGAACCAGCAGAAAAGCCTGCGGAGGAACCTGCGGAGGCACTTAAGGTCGAACCAGCAGAAATGCCGGAAGAAGAGTCCCAAGCAGAAGAGAAAGCGGAAGAAAAAGCGGAAGAGAAAGCGGAAGAGAAAGCGGAAGAGAAAGCGGAAAAGAAGCCGGTCGATCTGTCGGCGTTGTCTTTGGCCGAGCTTTCCGATTTGTTTGATAAATTGACCCAGGATGATAACCGGATGAAGCGTTACAAGGAGGCGGAGGCGATCAAGTCCGCTTTCTACAGAAGGCTTTCCAAAGATAAGGCTGAAGCCGGACTGGGTTCCAAAGTGGATGAACCTTCGTCCCGGGAGGACGTCATTGAAGAAGTTTCCGTTCCGGTCTCGGAAGAGGTAAAGGAGAATCCGTTCGAGGCCATCGAGGCTGCTTTCAAAGGGGTGTATTCGCATTACAAGAAGGAACGCGCGGAGTACAACCGTCAACTGGATTCGCAGCGGGAAGAGAATTATATCAAGAAGCAAGCGGTGATAGAAGACCTCAAGGCGCTGCTCGAAAAGCAGGAGGATGTCAGTTCTACCTTCCCCGCTTTCCGGGAACTTCAATCGCGCTGGAGAGAAATCGGTCCCGTGCCAGCGACCAAGTTCCGCAACTTGAACGACACGTATCAGTTCCATGTCGAGACCTTCTACGACATGGTCAAGATCAACCGGGAACTCCGCGATCTTGACTTCCAGAAGAACCTCGAAGTAAAAGAGCGGTTCTGCGAAGCTGCCGAAAAACTCTCTGAGAATGACAATGTCGTGGAAGCTTTCCGGGAACTCCAGAAGTTGCACGAGCAATGGAAGGAATTCGGCCCCGTGGCCAAAGAATTCCGGGATTCCATCTGGGAGCGCTTCAGGGCCGCCACCGCTGTTATCAACAAGAAGTACCAAGCCCACTTTGAAGGCCAGAAGGAAAAGCAACAGGAGAATCTGGTCCGCAAAACCGAACTTTGCGAGCAGGTAGAGGCGATCGCTGAAAAGGAGGTCAAGTCTTCCGGCGACTGGAATTCGCTCTCGAAGGAAATCGAAGAAATCCAGAAGACCTGGAGAACCATCGGCTTTGCCACGAAGAAGGAAAACCAGAAGATATACGACCGCTTCCGGGCCGCCTGCGACAAGTTCTACGGCAGAAAACGGGAGTACTACGCCCAGTTCAAGGAGGCGATGAACGAGAACATGGAGAAGAAGCTCGCTTTGATCGAGCAGGCGGAAGCCCTGAAGGACAGCACGGACTGGAAAAAAGGCACCGATGCCTTCATCGCGCTGCAGAAACAGTGGAAGGAAATCGGAGCGGTCCCGCGCAAGAGGTCAGAACAACTCTGGAAGCGTTTCCGCGCGGCTTGCGATGCGTTCTTCAATGAACGGGACAAGAACTATAGACCGGAAAACAACTACGTCGCCAACCTGAAGGCGAAACGGGCGCTCCTCGATGAAATCGAGGGTTATGCTTCTTCGGGGGATTCCGCTGCTGATCAGGCTGCCGCACAGGATTTCGCTGCCCGTTGGCAGTCGATCGGCTATGTGCCCTTCAAGGAGAAGGACGCGATCATGAAAGCTTACTCCGATGCGATGCAGACCAAGTTCCCCGATTTCAATCCCAGACCTTCCCGGGGCGGCCAGCGCTTCTCCGGAGGCTCCCGGACGCCGATGACCGAAAAAGACAGGCTTGTACAACAGTACAACAAACTTCAGCAGGATATCGACACCTACGAGAACAACATCGGTTTCTTCTCAGCCTCCAAGAATTCCGAACCCCTGATCAATCAGAGGCAGAACCGCATCGATGCGGCGAATCTCGAACTGAAGGAGCTGGGAGAAAAGATCCGAAAGATCGAGCAGAACGTCGAGGAGAAATAAATCATTATGGACAAGAATACAATCATCGGCATCGTCCTGATGGGACTGCTCCTCTTCGGTTTTACTTTCTATCAAAACAAGCAGTATCAAAAACAGGCCGCCTATCAGGCACAGCTCGATTCGATTGCGCGCGTAGAACAACTGGCGGACTCACTCGCCGCTGCGCATGCTTCCGCCCTGGACAGCGCGGCGCCGGATTCCGCCGGGGTGGCGCAGCCGCGCCCGGCGAATGTGTACCGGGATTCCCTGCTTGAATCGGCGTTGACTGTGGAAGGCCAGGTCTACGTGCTCTCCAACGACAAGATGGAAGTTGCCTTCACGACCAAGGGCGCGCAGCCGTATTCGGTGATGCTGAAGGACTACAAGAACTACGACAGCACGGATCTGTATATTTTCAAGCCTGAAAACAGCCATTATGCCGTGCAGGTGTACACGGGAGAATACATCAACACTTCGGACTTCAATTTCACTTTGGCGGAACAGAGTGATACCGCTCTGGCCATGCGTCTCCCTTTCGAGAACGGAGGCTACATCGAACAGCGGTATTCCATCCGGGAAGGCTCCTATTCCGTCATGAACCAATTGTCGTTCGTCGGGATGGAACAAATCATTCCCGGGAACGTTTCCACACTGGACATCGACTATTTCGTGACCATGCCCCGGATGGAAAAGGGGTACAGGAACGAGGTTCAGTACTCAAAAATGAACTACTATTTCACGGGAGAAAAGAAGCCGGAATTCCTGGGCCGGGGCGGCAAGAATGCAGAACGCAGGGTTGACGCCCGGGTGTCTTGGGTTGCCTGCCAGCAGCAGTTCTTTTCCGCGATTTTCCATGCCCCGCAGGAATTTTCTTCCGCTGATTTCAGGGTGCAGTTTTTCCCGGAAGATGATGAAAGCCGCAACCTGATGACCTTTGAATCCCGGCTCCGTTCCGATTTCAAACCGGGTCAGCGCGAAATGGTAATCCCCTTCGAGTTCTACTTCGGCCCGAACCATTTTCAGACTTTGAAATCCTACGACCTGCGGTATGAAAAGATCATTCCCCTGGGCGGGTGGCTGGTCGGATGGTTCACCCGGCTTGTGATCATTCCGCTCTTCAACTTCCTGCACCGCTACATCGACAACTTCGGAATCATCATCCTGCTGATGACGATCATCATCAAGATCGTGGTGTTCCCGTTCGCTTTCAAGTCCTATTCTTCCACAGCGAAGATGCAGGTGCTCAAGCCGGAGATCGATAAACTTAACGAGAAGTTCCCCAAGCAGGAGGATGCGATGAAGAAGCAGCAGGCGCAAATGGATCTCTACCGTCGCGCCGGCATCAGTCCCCTGGGAGGATGCCTCCCGATGCTGTTTCAGTTCCCGATCCTCTGGGCCATGTTCCGGTTCTTCCCGGCATCCATCGAACTCCGTCAGCAGTCCTTCTTGTGGGCTGATGACCTGAGTTCCTACGATTCCATCCTGAATTTCGGGACCCGTCTTCCGCTCATCGGAGATCACCTTTCACTTTTCGCGCTCCTGATGGCCCTGTCCATGTTCTTTTATTCGAAGATCACGATGAGCCAGCAGCCCAACGCGAGCGATCCGAATATGGCGGGCATGACTTTCATGAGCAAGTGGATGATGCCGATCATGATGTTCTTCATCTGCAACAACCTTTCTTCCGGTTTAAGTTACTATTACCTGCTTTCGAACCTTATCACGATGGGCCAGACTTGGGTGATCAAGAAGTGGTTCGTGCATCCCGAAGAGATCCTGGCAAGGCTCAAAGCGACCGAGGGAAAGAAGGCCCCGAAGAGCAAGTGGCAGCAGCGTCTGGAAGAGGCGCAGCGGATGCAGCAGCAGATGCAGCGTGAACAGGCTAAGAAAGGTCGAAGATGATTCAGGAGAATCTCGCGCGGATTCGTGGGGCTTTGCCCGAAGGGGTGAAGTTGGTAGCCGTTTCCAAATTCCATCCGGTCGAGACGATGATGGAGGCGTACGAGGCCGGCCAGCGCTGTTTCGCCGAGAACCGCCCGCAGGAATTCTGCGCGAAAGTTCCCCGGATGCCTTCCGATGTGGAATGGCATTTCACCGGTCATATTCAGACCAACAAGTTGAAACTGGTGCTTCCGTATGCCCGGCTTGTTCAGTCCGTGGACTCGCTGCGCCTTCTTCAGGCGATTGACCGATGGGGCGCTGCCAATGACAAAACCATAAATGCCCTGCTCCAATTCCATCTCGGCGCGGAGGAGACCAAAGGCGGCTTCGATGAAGTCGGGATCGTTTCCGTGCTCCGGGAATATGCTGACGGCGCTTATGGCCATGTCCGATTTCGGGGCTTGATGGGGATGGCGACCTTCACGGATGACGAGTCCGTCATCCGTTCCGATTTCGCCAGAATCCGGGACCTCAAGCAGCGTATGAATGCTGCGTTTCCCCAGTTGTCCGATTTTACGGAATTGTCGATCGGCATGTCCGGGGACTGGCGCATCGCCCTTGAATACGGAGCTACGATCATCCGCATCGGCACGGCGATTTTCGGCCACCGTCAGTACTGATTCCTGAGAAGGGAATTACTGCTGGTTCTTTATTTCTTCGATCATCGCGCGCGCCACCCGGGCAGATGCGCCGGTACCGCCGAGCGCTTTGCGGATTGTCCGGTAGCCCTCGCGCATCCGCTCCCGGTATGCCTCGTCCTCGATCAGTCTCCGAATTTCGGTCAGCACGTTTTCCGGTGTGAAATAGTACTGCAGCAGCTCGCGGAAGCAGGTGCGGTTCAGGATGAGATTGCCGAGGCTGATCCACTTCACTTTGATGAGTTTACGGGCGATCAGAAAATTGATCTGTGAGGCGCGGTAGCCAACCACCTGGGGCGTGCCGACGAGGGCGCATTCCAGGGACGCGGTTCCGGAATTGATGACGGCAGCCTCGGCATGGCGCATTACCGCGCCGCTCTGTCCGAAGACAATACGTATATAGGCCGCTCTTTCCGGCTTCGCAGAGAGGTAGGGGATGTAGTCGTTCAGACTCCGGGAGGGCGCTCCCGCCACCACGAACTGCCAGTCGGCATATTCAGGAAGGGCATGCATCCGGTCCGCGAACGCCATGAAGGTGGGCATCATGGAACGGATCTCTCCGCTCCGGGATCCGGCGAGCAAGGCGATTATGGGACGGTCAGGAAGGTCGTTCTCCGCCAGGAATTCCGAGCGGGTCTTTTGTATGGCCGTCGATCCGTCGATGGCATCGACGAGGGGATTGCCCTCGTACCGGAAATCCACACCTTTCTCTGTAAAATATGGAATCTCGAAGGGGAAGATGATGAAAAGTTTGTCGACGTACGATTTGAGTTTACGGATTCGGCCTTCCCGGGAGGCCCAGACTTTCGGCGCGATATAGTAGAAGACCTTGAATCCGGCTTTGTGAGCGAATTCCGCGATGCGGAAATTGAATCCGGGGTAATCGATGAGGATGACCGCATCGGGTTTCCAGCGCAAGAGGTCGGCCGTGCAGTCCGCGATGCGTTTTGCGAATCTACGAGCGTAGAGAAGAACTTGGGTAAAGCCCATGACGGCCCCGTCCCGGTAGTCCCGTACCAGTCCATCACCGGTCTGGCGCGTCCGGAAAACGGCATTCATTTCCGCGCCGCCCCAGAACCGGATGTCCGCCTGCGGATCTTCGGCGTACAGTCCTTTCATCAGGTTCGACCCATGCAGATCACCGGACGCTTCTCCCGCTATGATGTAGTACCGCATTGCCTTGAATCTGGTTTTAGCAAGCAGGTGGGTGACCTGCTGCGAAATTACTTGTTGAAGAGCGGTTGCAGCCGCTCGAGTTCCCGGTAGTCGGTGAAGTCGAGGTTGTGGGGAACAATCGAAATGTAGCCGTCCTCAAGGAGGTGGTGGTCGGCGAACCGGTCGCCGGCAGGAGAATCGTCCACGAAATCACCTACCATCATGTATAAAGATTCTCCTTCTTCCCGGGTCGGATTCGAAGTCTGGCCGTAGTCTTCGGGTTTGATCCCCATTCGCGTGAAGAATGTCACATCCCAGGGTTGGAATTCGCGTTCCCAGTGCCCGATTCCTTGGTGGCCGACCCGGACTCCCCGGATGCGGGAAACCGGCAGATTCGGGAAATTGATGTTGTAGAAAATCCCGAACCGCTCCGGAAGGTTTCCCATGAGCTTTTCGAAGAGATCGGGAAAGAAGGTCTCGACGACGGAGAAATCCGCATCCGGGTCCATCGATGTCAAAGATACTCCGATGCCCGGGATTTTGTTGATCGCTGCTTCCTCGGCGGCGCCGATGGTACCCGAATAGTTGGCCCCGGTCGCTGCGTTGGATCCGTGATTGATGCCGCAGACCACTACGTCCGGCCGCGCGTTCGCGAGAATGTTGTCGATGCCGAATTTCACGCAGCTGGAAGGCGTGGCGTCCACATAGTACCAGTCCGCCCCTTCCCTTTTTCCCAACGCCTTGGCCGCAATGGCCTTGCATCCCATGGAAACGGCCAGCGACATGCCCGACTGATGCATCTTGGGAGCGACGACAGTCACGTTGCCGAATCGCTGCATGATCCGGGCGAGGGTTTGGATGCCTTTGGCTTGGTAGCCATCGTCGTTTGTAACCAAGATTTGGAGATTGTTTCGCATATTTCGATTTTTTTGTCTACAAATATATTGAATTCCGCAATTTTTTGGTAATTTTGCACGGCATTAGCAGCGGGAAAAACTGCGCTGTTAGTTAGAGTAAGTGCTACATCTATATAATAATATAATTTAAATTCTTTTAAAATGGTAAAACTTGGAATTAACGGATTTGGCCGTATCGGCCGCATGGTCTTCCGTGCCGCTTTCGAAAACTTCTCGAATGACATCGAGGTCGTGGGTATCAATGACCTCCTCGATCCCGATTATCTCGCTTACATGCTCAAGTATGATTCCGTTCATGGAAGGTTCAAGGGAACGGTTTCCGTGGAGGGGAACTATCTGGTGGTCAACGGCAAGAAGATTCGTCTGACTGCGGAGATGGATCCCGCGAATCTCAAATGGGATGAGGTCGGCGCGGAAGTGGTCGTGGAAGCGACCGGTCTCTTCCTCACGGACGAGAAGGCGCGCAAGCACATCGAAGCGGGGGCGAAGAAGGTAATCTTGAGCGCTCCTTCCAAAGATGACACCCCGATGTTTGTTTACGGTGTCAATCATAAGACCTATGCCGGTCAGGACATCATTTCCAACGCTTCCTGCACCACGAACTGCTTGGCTCCCCTTGCCAAGGTTCTGAATGATAAATTTGGCCTCAAGAGAGGTCTGATGACCACTGTACATGCCGCCACCGCGACCCAGAAGACCGTCGACGGTCCTTCCAAGAAGGACTGGAGAGGCGGACGGGGAATCCTTGAAAACATCATTCCCTCCACCACGGGAGCCGCGAAGGCAGTCGGAAAGGTTCTTCCTCAGCTCAACGGCAAACTCACCGGCATGTCCCTCCGTATTCCTTCTTCCGATGTTTCCTTCGTCGACCTCACCGTGGAGCTCAACACGCCTACCACCTATGACGAGATCTGCGCTGCCATGAAGGAAGCAGCCGAAGGCGAACTGAAGGGCATTCTCGCTTATTGCGACGAACCGCTTGTTTCCACTGATTTCCGTGGCGATGCCCACACTTCCATCTTTGATGCGAAGGCCGGGATTCAGCTTGATCCTACTTTTGTGAAGGTTTGTTCCTGGTACGATAATGAATGGGCCTACAGCGCCAAGGTGTGCGAAATGGCTCGCGTGATCAGCAAATAATCGGCTGGAAGACTTTATATTATGGGCCGGACCTGAAAGGTCTGGCCCTTTTTTTGATAAATATGCGTATATTGTACAAAATTTTGAAGAATAAATTCTTATCTCTAATCAACTTTTCATTATGAAAAAAATTTTATTGCTTTTCCTGTGCGCGGCTGTCATCTTTCAGGGCTGCTCAACGATGTCCAAGACGGGCAAAGGGACTTTGATCGGTTCAGGTGCGGGTGCCGTGATCGGCGCCGGCATCGGAGCGGCGATTGGTGACACGAAGGGTGCTGCCATCGGCGCTGCGATCGGAACCGCGGTCGGCGCGGGCGCGGGCGCCGTGATCGGCAAGAAGATGGACAAGAAGGCCGAGGAACTCGAAGCCCTTGAAAACGCGAAGGTGGAAACGGTGGAGGACCAGAACGGTCTGCAGGCTATTAAGGTGACCTTCGACAGTGGAATCCTCTTCCCGCTCAACGGTTCTACGCTTTCCCAGACTTCCAAGAACGAACTTTCCGAATTCGCTACGAAGATGCAGGATATGCAGGAGACCGACATCACCATCTACGGCCACACCGACAACACCGGCTCGGATGCCGTGAACGAAAGACTCTCCAACAGACGCGCGGAATCCGTCGCTGCCTATCTGAAGAATTGCGGCATCGCTTCGAGCCGTATGACCACGGAAGGCAAATCTTATTCCCAGCCGGTCGCCAGCAATGAGACCGTGGAAGGCAGGGCGCAGAATCGTCGGGTAGAGATCTTCATTACAGCCAACGAGAACATGATCAAGGCTGCCGAGGAGGGCACGCTCCAATAAGCTTTTCATGAATTTTGACGGGAGGCTGACCAAAAAATAATTTGGTCGGCCTTTTTTGTGTGCGGAGGCATCCCTCTAACGTCGCCCGCGCATTTGGGCTGTACCGGCGACGCCTCCCGCCAGTAGGATGTTAGCCCGAAGGGTGGATTAGTCCGGCATCCGACCGGGCTTCCAAAGCTTGGTCAACTGTTTGCGCTCCGCACCAGACAGGCTTGCCTAACACCTAAAAGTAATTGGAATCGTCTCGATTATCAATTGATAACTATATTCTTTTTATTTTATATAATATTTAAACGTTAGAAAATATTTGTGATTTTTTTTGGATTATACAGAATTATTCATATATTTGTACCTAAACCGATTTAGGTTGGCAGTATTACCTGAAAAGCACAAGGTTGGAAATGAAGAGACTCTCTTTTTTACGCTGTTTTTTGGGGTTCTGCGCCGGGGAGTTCGGTTACAGTTCTTCCAGTTGAACTTCTGGGATGGATAATTTGGCCATGAAAAGGGAATATCCTAGACATGCACTATTTGCACTGCTGCTGGCGACACTGTCGTTGGGAGGAGGTTGCGATGCGGACAGCTATTATCTATTGTCGGACCTTCCCTCCTCGCAAGTCATAGGCCCAAAACCAGTGGAGATAACTGTAAATGTAACGTCGAATGCCGATTGGTTCGTTTCATCTCTGCAGGGTTGGATATTTTTCGGAGAGAGGGGATTGCAGGGTTCTGCAAGAGGATCGGGGAACGGAGTTTTACTCCTCTCGGTAAAGGAAAATACAACCTCGGAACAGAGAACGGGGGAAGTTAGATTCGTGGTCGGCAGCAAGATTATTACCCACCGCATTGTACAGAACCGGACAGGCGATTGGAACGGAGAAATGAGGCTTGAGGACATGGATGAAGAGCTCGACGAATGGAGCGACCCTACAGTTCCGGACGACGACAAAATATTTATTGCCGGGTATCTTCCGACCTATCAGATAAACGATATGACGGATTGGGGATTCATACCCCATGTTGACAGGGTTTACTTCAACGGTCTGTGCCCGAATCCGGAGGGTGTGTTCGATCCCGTAGCGGGCTACACGGAGAACCTTTTGACGACCTT
>JAAYJQ010000019.1 GCA_012522855.1 Bacteroidales bacterium | reverse complement strand
GTATGCCTCTGCCAGAACTTCCTTTTCCAGTTCCACATCCCGGAAGGCGCGTCCCGTCTCGTCGCCCGTCGTCGGCAGGGAATCGTAGAAATGCGCGGACGCCAGTTTCACCGTCAGCAGGGTCTTCTCGGCGGAGGTGCCGCCGATCACGAACGCGATGTGGTATGGCGGGCACGCCGCCGTGCCGAGAGTCTTCATCTTCTCGACCAGGAACGGAACCAGGGTGTCCGGATTGAGGACCGCCTTGGTCATCTGATAGAGGTAACTCTTGTTCGCCGAGCCTCCCCCTTTTACGACGCAAAGGAAGCGGTACTCCATGCCCTCGCCGGCCTCGATATCGATCTGGGCCGGCAGGTTGCATTTCGTATTAACCTCTTGGTACATCGTCAGCGGGGCGTTCTGGCTGTAGCGAAGACTCTCTTCGGTGTAGGTCTTGAACACACCCTTGGAGAGAGCTTCCGCATCGTCGAAACCAGTCCAGACCTGCTGGCCCTTCTCGGCGTGGATGATCGCGGTGCCGGTGTCCTGGCAGAACGGGAGCTTCCCTTTCGCGGACACCTCGGCATTGCGAAGGAAGCGCAGGGCCACGTATTTGTCGTTGTCGGAGGCGTCCGGATCGCTCAAGATCTCAGCAACTTGCCGGTTGTGCGCAGGCCGCAGCAGGAAGTTGACATCGCGGAACGCAACGTTCGCCAGCAGCGTCAGTCCCTCCGGATCCACCCTCAAGATGGGTTTCCCTTCGAATTCGCCGACGGACACATATTCGCCCGTGAGCTTGTAGTATTCAGTCTCATCCGGTCCCAGTTGGAACATCGGCGCGTATTTGAATTCCACCATATTGTAGGAATAAGTTATATTGTTTCAACGGAATCGCTTCGGCTCCCCGCAGCATGTCCATCTTACAAATATACGCATATTTCCCGAAAACGCTCGGTGGAAAATGCGGGTGATTGTGTATCTTTGCCCTAACAAAAAATGGAGAGCTATGATTCTTAAAGATCAGATCGAGACTCTGCATCAGCGCTTAGACACGCTGGGGAGGTGTCTTTGACATCCCCGGGAAACGGGATCAAGTCGCTGCGCTGCAGAAAAAGACGGAAGCGCCGGACTTCTGGAACGACCCGAAGGCCGCGCAACTATTCACGAAAAATCTCAACAGCATCAAGTCTTGGGTGACGGACTTCGATCAGACGTTCACGGCGGTGGAGGATCTGGACGTCCTGTACGAGTTCGCCAAGGAGAGTCTGGAAGGCGCGACCGACGATACGGCCTCGACGCCGGAGTCCGAAGAACTCGACGCTTCCTATGCTTCCGCGCTGGAACGGGTCGAAGCGCTGGAACTCCGGAATATGCTGGGCGGCGAAGGGGACAGCCTGGGTGCCGTCCTGACCATCAATTCGGGCGCCGGAGGCACCGAGGCGAACGACTGGAGCGCGATGCTGATGCGTATGTACCTGCGATGGGGCGAGCGGAACGGCTACCGGACCGCCATCACCGACTTGCAGGAAGGAGAAGAAGCCGGAATCAAGTCGGTCACCATCGAGTTCGACGGGGAGTATGCCTACGGCTACTTGAAGGCCGAGAACGGAGTGCACCGCCTGGTGCGGATTTCCCCGTTCAACGCGCAAGGAAAACGACAGACGACCTTCTCCTCGGTTTTTGTCTACCCTCTGGTGGATGACACGATCGAGGTGAACGTGGACAATTCGAAGATTTCCTGGGATACTTTCCGCGCAGGCGGGCATGGCGGACAGAACGTAAACAAGGTGGAGTCCGGGGTACGCCTGCGGTACTCGTACATCGACCCGGATTCGGGGAAGGAAGAGGAAATCCTGATCGAAAACACGGAGACGCGCGACCAGCCCAAGAACCGGGCGAAGGCCCTCCTGCTCCTGAAGTCGCGGTTGTACGACATCGAGATGCGCAAGCGGGACGCGAAGAGGGCGGAGATCGAAGGACAGAAAAAGCGGATCGAGTGGGGTTCACAGATCCGTTCCTACGTCCTGCATCCCTACAAGATGGTCAACGACCTGCGGACCGGCTACAAGACGGCCGACACCCAGGGCGTGCTGGACGGCGACCTGAACGAGTTCATGCGGCGCTTCCTCATGCAGGAAGGCTCGGGCGGCCCTGCCGATCCCGTCGAGGATCTCGAATAAGCGACCGAATTATCCGCAGTAGAAATATTTGTCGACCAGCTGCTTCATAAGGTTCGGATCGGCATCGGCATCCTTGTGCAGGTTGTGGTCGGCAAAAGACTTGAGTCCGGCAATAATGCCGTCGATCATCTTCGGCATGAACACGCCCCTTTCTTCATAGATGCTCCGGGCATTCTCCAGACACACGGCCGATTCGGCGCAGCAGGTCGGCAATTGCGCCAAACCTGCAAGACGGGCGGAATTCTCCGATTTGTGGATGTCCACATCCACATATTTCTCGTCGGCGATTTTCAACGCTTCCTCCGGATCCATCTCGAGACCGTAGCGACAGGCCACGCAAAGCCCCGCCATCAGCTGGTAGATGTCGGCAGATCCATCGGGTGAGCGCATCTCAACGGTCTGCTTGGAGGAAGTATCGCGCTCCTCCTCGTCCTCGAGCGGATTGGCGATCGCGCACATGTCCCGGCCGCTGGTCCATCCGAGCGGAACCCGCACGAGCGCGGAACGGTTGCAGTCGCCCCAGCAGACATTGGTCGGAGCCTCCTGGTGCGGCACGAGGCGGAAGAAAGAGATCGGGTTCTTGTTGCCGAAGGCGGTGATGGAAGGAGCCAGCACCATCATCCCCGCAATCGCGCGCCGCGCGATCCCGGAAAGCTGTCCGCCGTCCAGCATCATATTCACGCTGTCGTTCATGATGCGGATGTGGACATGCATACCGCTGCCTGCCTCTCCTACGATGATCTTCGGAGCAAAGGTCACATCCAGGCCGTACCGGTAGCCCAGATTGCGGATGACCCATTTTGCCAGCAGGATCTGGTCGGCTGCCGTCTCGATCGGGTTCGGAAGGAACTCGATTTCATTTTGCTCGTACACCTTGCCGTCCAGGGTGAAGTTGCCCACTTCCGCATGGCCGTACTTGATCTGGCCGCCGGTCCTGGAAACATATTCCAGACACTGCATCCGGAATTCGTTCAGTTTGGCGAAGGGCTGGCTTTCATGGTAGCCTTTCTGATCGATGCCCGGGAAGAGGGTTTCTTCCTCGGCGATCACGTAGTACTCCAACTCGGCCATGGCCTCGAAAGTCATACCGGTAGAGGCGTAGAAGGCCTGCCCGGCCCGAAGAAGGGCTTCATAGGGGGCGCAATCGAAGGGGCTTCCGTCTTTGTCGAAAAAGCTGCACAACAGGCAGAGGGTCGGGATCTCGGAGAAGGGATCCACGAACGCCGTCCTGAAACGGGGAACGACATACAGATCGCTGCTTCCCGTCTGCACGAAGGAGGGGAATAGGCTGGAACCATCCACCCGCTCTCCTTCCGTCAGGATCATCTCGAGGTAGGCCCCGTTGTTGATAACGAAATTCAAGGTCTTGACCCGGCCGTCCTCGGCGGGATACATGAAGCTCACCATCTTGATGCCTTGTTTTTCGACAAAATCAATGATATCGGCCTTGGTAAGTTCTTCCGGCAATTTCCCGAGTGTCGCTACAACGATGTTGGGATTCAGTTCAATTTCTTTGTTCATGGTTGCTTGAATTCAACAGGTTTCCTGCTATGGATCAAGATATTCGGTTTATGATGCAATCGTTCCGTTCGGACGTACACCGGACGGGAAGATCCGTCCGCCCGGGTGTATGTCTTGCCGGCCGCAGTGAGCGCAGCCTTCAACAACGTCTCGTTCTCATCGCCCAGCGGATAGCCGTCAAAGGGATTGTCCGTCACGACAATATCCGGCAAGATCCCGTCCGGTTCCGCGGCGTTCTTTCCGTCCCGGTCGGCGAACTTGCTCACCATTACATAGATGCCCCATTTCTCGATGAGCGAGAACTTGGAGAGGTTCTGTTGATAGTAGTCCTTCGTATAAAATTCATCCGGCGCCAGCAGGTATCCTCCGCAATACTTGCCATGGGTGCGAGTGCCGATGGTCACGATGTCCAGATAGGGCGCGAGTCCGACCAGCAGCCCTTCCGAGGCGGAAGCGGAGCCTTCGCTCACCAGCGCGTAGAGTTTGCGGATGCCGGGGTTTGCGGCGGAAACATCCACCGTAAAAAGCAGGGATTCTTTTTCATAGTAGGGATGCGTAGTCGAAAAACGGGAAACCAGGGACTGCGGGTCAATCTGGGCGGTCAAGGCTTTGTTGAAAATCTCGACCTGGAACACATCCTCTGCTTCCACGTTCGCCATCGGGGCCAGCAAGGAAGCCAGCACATTTGTCGTGTACATGAAGCCGCCCCCGTTGTACCGCAGATCCAGTATCAGTTCCTCGATCCCGGCGGACTTGAGTTTCTGACAGGAATCCACCAGCGCCAGCGCGGATCTGACGCCGAATCCGTTATAGACCAAGTAACCGACCCGCTTCCCGCCCGCATCGAAAGTCCGGGTGAGCAGGATGGGATCCTCGTACATGTCCACAGCCGTCATGCTGACGCTTTTCCTGTCGCTGCTGATGACATAGCCGCCGCTCGACGGATCCCGGACAAGCTCGGTGACCTCCAGCGTGATGGACCGGCTGGAAAAGGCTTCATTCATATTGTCTTTCGTGATCACGTCTCCGTTGATGGAGATGAGGATGTCCCCGCGTTTCAGACCTGCCTTCTCCGCGGGGGTGTCCTTCGCGACGTAGGTGACCAGCAAGAAATAGGCTCCCGCCTGGTTGGCAATCTTTCCATACTGCAGATCATAACCGTAGGTAACACCCAATCCTTGAATCGACTGGGAAAAAGCCTCGAGGTCTTCCATGAGCGAGGTCCAGTGGTCCACTTCTTTACCGTTCTCGTGGTAGCGGATTTCCCGTACCACAGCGATGGGAGTGGTGCAGGTGTCCGGCGTGAGCCGACCCAGACTACCGGCGATTTCGTCGCTCCACAGATACCAAGATCCGAGCACGTCGGCGGCGAACTCGTCCGCCGCAGCCGCCTGCGGGGAGACAACTTTCGCGGGGTTGCCCCGATCCTTCCTGCATGCGTTCAATACCGAAAGAAGACAAACTGCGATATAAATGATCCTTTTCATAAAATTCGTTTGTAGCGATGCCCTTTCTCAAAAAAAGGCATTTTGGTTCTTCTCCTTGTGAATTACAAATTTAACAATTCTTCAGGAATATATTATCTTTGTGAGCATGATAGGCATCTTTGATTCCGGTTCGGGCGGACTGTCCGTACTTTGGGAGATCCGCAAGCTTCTCCCGGAACAGGCCTATTCCTATTACGCCGACAACGCCTTCTGCCCGTACGGAGAAAAGACGCCCGCATTCATCCAAGAGCGTGCCCGCCATATCACGGACTACCTGCTCGGCCGCGGGGCGCAGATTATCGTCGTGGCCTGCAACACAGCTACGACAGCCGCCATCTCGACGCTGCGGTCGGAATATTCCCACATCCGTTTCATCGGTATGGAACCCGCCGTGAAGCCTGCCGCCCTGAACACCCGGACCGGGGTGATCGGCGTGCTGGCCACCGCCGGCACCTTGAATGGATCCAAATATTTGACCACCAAAGGGATCTACGAAGACAACGTGAAAATCGTCGAGCAGGTCGGCCAGGGTTTCGTGGAGCTGGTGGAACGCGGCGTGCTGGACGGCCCCGAGGCCGAAGAGACTGTCGGCAGGAGTCTGCAGCCTCTGCTGGACGTGAACGCGGACCGGATCGTGCTGGGCTGTACCCACTACCCCTTCTTGCGTCCCGTCATCGAAAAAATCGCCGGCCCTGCGGTGGAAATCATCGACCCCGCTCCGGCAGTCGCCCGGCATCTTGTGGAAGTGATGCGGGAAGAAGGAATCCCATTTCGGACGGAGCGGACCGGCATCGAACTGACGTCCTCCGGAGACCCCGCTTCTGCAGAAAGAATCTTACAAATGATCCAATACCATGCTTAATTATTCGTATTGTTCCGACAAATACCATTATACGATGGGAAAATCTTTCCTGGAAACGGGCAAAAAAGATGTCATCGCCATCTTCAACATGTTCTACCGTGTCGCGCCCGAACACAACAACTGGGCGGTCGTGAGCGGGATCCAGGAAGTCATCGACTGCATCCTGAACCTGGGGAAGGAAACGCCGGAATTCTATGAAAGATTCCTGCCGGGCGAGGACTACGCCGAATTCCGCAAGTACCTCTGTACCATGAAGTTCACAGGGAATGTGTATGCGATGCGTGAAGGCGAGATCGTGTTCCCGAAGCAACCGATCATCACGGTGGAAGCCCCCCTCATCGAGGCTCAGGTGCTGGAGACCCCGATGCTCTGCATCATGAACCACCAGATGGCGGTGGCCACAAAGGCATCCCGGGTCTGCCGTTCAACGAACCATCCGGTGAGCGAGTTCGGTTCCCGTCGGGCCCACGGTCCCTGGGCGGCGACCTACGGGGCGAAAGCCGCGATGATCGCCGGCTGCGCCAGTACTTCCAACATCCTGGCGGGCATAATGAACGGGGTTCCGTCAACCGGGACGATGGCCCACAGTTTCATCACCGCCTACGGAAGCACGGTCGAGGGCGAGTACCATGCGTTCCGGGACTACATCAAGACGCACATGGGCGAGAATCTGATTCTCTTGATCGACACCTACGACACCCTCAAATGCGGCATCCTCAACGCCATCCGGGCCTTCCGGGAGTACGGGATCAACGACAACTATCCGGGCGGCTACGGCATCCGCCTGGACAGCGGCGACTTGGCCTACCTGTCCATCAAAGTGCGGAAGATCCTGGACGAGCACGGAATGACACAATGCAAAATCTTCGCGACCAGCTCCTTGGATGAATATCTCATCAGCGACCTGGAACGCCAGGGGGCGCGCATCGATTCCTACGGAGTCGGCGACGCGATCGCGACTTCCAAGGCCGCGCCCTGTTTCGGGAATGTATATAAATTGGTGCAGGTCGACGGAGAGCCCGTCCTGAAGCGTTCGGAGGATACAATCAAGCTGATCAATCCCGGCTTCCAGATCACTTATCGAATTATCAAACATGATCCCGAACTCGGGGACGTCTACAAGGCAGACGTGACCTGTCTGCGAGGAGATTCGCTGGCGATGAAGATCGAAGGAGGAGAAACATTCACGATCTACGATGAGCAAGACCGCTACAAGTTCAAGACCTTCGAGGCGAATTCCTATACCTGGCGGCGGCTGCAGGATCAGATCATCCGGGACGGCGAGCGGTGCTGCCCGATCCACACCCTGCGGGAAAAGAAGGCGTTCTACAAAGACACCCTCGCCCACTTCAGCCCCTCGGAACGGCGTCTCATCAACCCGCACTACTATAAGGTGGACATCTCCGACGACCTCTGGAAAACCAAACTCGGCATTCTCGAGCGCCTCAACGCCCAGATCGCCAATCTCCGGATCGACTGATCCCGGCAGGGTGGCCTACCGAAAAACCGGGAATCCGGGCTTGAGTAGGGTGCCGGAAGGACAAATCGCCGACAGGCTCAAGCGCTACTGCTGCGTACTGTCCTCGATGGATTCACGAACGGTGCGCAGGTACTGCCGGCACTGTTCGATGAGTTCCTTGGAGCGCTTCACAAGGGCACCGATGTCGTCGAGACTCGTTTCGGGATTCTCGACTTTCGCCGCGATCTGATCCAGCTCGGCGACTGCTTTGGTATAATCAAATTTCACTGCTGCCATAACGCAAATATAAATATAACGAATATTAGTCGTACTTTCCGTCCATCACGTCGCGGACGGCCTCAAGATAACCGAATCCGTAGAGCTTGTCGGGAAGCAGATAACTGCCTTCGACCCATTCGTTCCATGCGTTGATCATCAAGAATCCAGGCTGGTCCGGATGGTTCTCGACATATTTCTTGGCCTCTGAAAGGTAAGTCGCAAAGCTCTGCGGTGTGTTGTGGAAGCGGGTGCAGTCGTTCGCGCCCTTGGCAGGGAAGCGGGGCGTGTCGTCCCAACCGATGGAGACGCACGGAAAGACAGGAATGTCGAACACGCTGTCCATCTGTTCGCGAATCGATATCGCATTGGCTCCATGCACGAGATAATCGGTGTCGAATCCGCCCATGTTGTAAAGCGCCTCGCTGTTGATTCCGAGTTTGTCGATGCGGCTCTTCATCCGCGTGATCTTCTCTTCGTCCATCATCGATCCTCCGCCTTGGATCTCCTGAAGGTGCATTCCAGGGAAACCGGCCTTCTTCACTTCCTCGCGCATGTAATCCATGGCTTTTGCTGCCTCTTCCTCGGAGCCGAAACTTCTGATGAAATTGCTCATCGAGAACATGGCGAAGACAGGGCAGCCCTCAATCTTGACATAGTTAGGCTGCGTGAAGTACTGCTGGATGACCCTTTCGACGATCCTCCTGAATTTTTCCCAGTCAACGTCAGGGTTGAAGAGGAGATCCTTCTTGTCGCCCCACTTATGGTAGTTCCAATAGTTGTAGGCCACATCGTGGTTCGCCCACATAATATAGAAGTACATCTTCTTGTGGCTTGGGGCCTTGAGAAAACCGTCGTTAAGAGCGCTCTCAAGATAGGGTCCTGAATATTCTTCATCCTTGGTGAACCAGTACCAGTCGTAGATGAAGGTATTGATACCGTACTTGAGGGCGGTTTGGATCCATCTTTCAACGACCTGCGGGTCATTGTCCATCTCGTAGCCCCACAGCGGTTGGCGCGGCTGATAATGGTCGGGAAAACGCTTGTCCCCTTGTTTGATGACTTCCCATTCACCTATTCCTTCTTCCCAGAGCCACTTACGGGCGAGAGGGTCGTCATGGCATGACGGCCAGATGTAGGCGCAAACATAGATGTGGTTGTCGGACTTTTCCGGTGCCTGGGTTGTGTTTTTTGTCCCGCATGACGCGAGGGTCGCTAGAGCGACGGCAATGGTCAGAATTACTCGGTTATTCATATTCTCAGGTTTCGCAAGTGAGAAACAAAAGGTTTGGGTTCATCAACCGGATTCCCGGGCAGAGAACACGGCTTCCCCATCGTCAAGATTGCTGCGGCGGTCGACTTCTACGACGCCGCATTTGAGGGTACCGTCGGCGAACATCATCTGCACACGGTCACCGACGCGGCTGTGCAAAGCCGTGTGCATCTTAATGCCGTCGCGGTCCAGGGCCAGGACGAAGCCTTTGCGCAGGATGCCGCGGGGATCCGTGGTGGCGATCTTGGACTCCAGCACGAGCAACCGGGAAGTCTGTGCAGAAAGGATCTTGTTGACTTTCAAAGATATTCCCGCATCCGTCCGTGCCAGCCGGTTCTCTGCCTTGTCGAGTCGGGACGTCACAGTCCGCGGAAGCCGATCCGCCAGCAATGCCAGCCGGTTCTCCGCCGCCGTAATTCGCGAACGAGCGCCGCGGAAAATACCTGCCGCATGCATGTCCACGCGATGCGATGCCTCGGCCAAGCGGGTTTTGAAATTTTGGAATATTCCGACGGCAAGCAGATTGATCCGGTGCTCCGCGCGGGAGAGACGGGACTCAAGTGTGCGGGCGATACGGGCGTCCAGCAGATCCAGCCGCGACGAAAGCGTGGCGAGCCGGCCGGTGAAGGCCATCCGCAACCGAGATTCATAGGCGCCCAGCCGCTGATCCTCCGACACATAGCAATCCAGGAACAGGTCGGCCAGGGCGGTCGGTGTCTTGACGGACACACAGGCCACCCGGTCGGCCACATGAAAGTCCCGGTCGTGTCCGATCGCCGTAAACACCGGCACGGGACAGCGCGCGATCGCCACCGCGAGATCGTAGTCATCGAAGCAGGAAAGATCCAGTTCCGATCCCCCGCCCCGCAGAATCAAGATGGCGTCGAAGCGAATCTTCTCGGAAAGCGCCTCACCGATCGCGGACACGATGGAAGCCGGGGCGGTCTCTCCCTGCATCGTCGCCTCGAACAAGACCGGATGCAGCACGAAACCATATTCATTCTCCAGCAGATGGCGGCGGAAGTCTCCGTAACCCGCAGCCCCGGAAGCGGAAACCACGGCGAGGTGATACGGCAGCAACGGAAGCCGGAGCTGTTTCTGCAGATCCAGCAACCCTTCCCGGCCCAACCGTTCGAGAGTCCGCTTCTTCTGCAGCTCCTTTTCGCCCAGGGTAAACTCCGGATCCACTTCGTCGATGGTAAGGGTCAGACCGTACAGCACATGATAGGAGACCTGCACCCTGGCCAGAATTTCCATTCCCACATCAAGGGAAGCGCCGGTCACGGACTTGAAATAGGCGTCGACGTAGCCGATGCGGGACGCCCAGATCACGGCGCGCGACTTGGCGACAAGGCCGCCCGGCCCGGACTGGGACAGCTCCAGGTAACAGTGACCGTTCGGCTTGCGACTCAGGCCGGCGATTTCCGCCTTGACCCAGATGCGATCCGGGAACAGGGCTTCCATGCCGGTCTTGACCCGGGTCTGCAAGGTGTATAAATCGATGTAAGAACGGTCCATGGGGTAAGAGGTTGCAGTTCGTGTGTCCAGACCATAGTCTGCAATTTAAAGAACATTCAAAGTTACATCAATTTTCCTGTCCTGCAAGGAGGCTGGCCCCTTTTTGCGTCGTTTCGGAAGGCAAGAGATCCCTGTCTTCCCTGATCCTCGGGATCACTCGGTTGTCGCTGTCTTTCCCATTCGGACGATGACCGTGTCCTCATCCGGCAGCGCACCGCGCATCCGCGTCACCTGCCGGAAGTCCTTCCGGAGACGCTCGATCCGGTTCGTGGCATAGATTAAGAGACAGACATGCTTCTGCCCGCAGGGAATAATCGCAAATGGCGTCCATCGGATTGGAAGGCCGCCTGTTCGCCGAAATTTACAAAAGTCGGACACACCGACCGGCCCTGCAGTGTGGTACAAGGCCACCTTGCGTGTAAGATGGGGCCGAAATCAAGGCGATCTTTCACGCGGATCGGCCCCTCAGGAGCCTCTATCGGGGTTCCGCGTTCCCGCGATTTGTAAATCCTCGCCATGGAGCGTCAGTGCCGCCCGCCCGGTGCCTTGGAATATATCAAAGAGCCTCTGTATGCGAACCCGCTCCCGTCTGCCCGCTCAGACCCCAGTTTCGTGCCGTCCGAAAGATAGGAATATTTCGCGTCGGTTCGACCAAAATCCTGCTGACAAGGTCACAAAGAGGTAATTTGACGTTTCACGATTGTCCCTTGTTTTGTAGATTGCATGATGCAGTTCATCGAAAGTTTACCTTTTTGCGGGAACGAATTTTACTCTAAGATCAAGTTCTCAGGAACTTGATACTCTTTTTTATACTTTTGGAAGCCGATAGAATCGAAAGGGCCGAAAACTTTGTGTTCTTCTTTGATAATCAGCCAATAACAGAATCCAATAGTGTCGGTTCTATCGGCATATTCTTCTGCTGTTTCATAACCATATTGAAACGGCATCGGTTTTTGTTTAACAACAATAAAATGTTTATCGTAGTCATACGAAATAACATTTGGCGGTATTTCTCCACCTTGTTGGGGAAATTCGTGAAATATAAAATTATTATTACCTCCTTCATGCATGTATGTATATCCGTTACCTAATTTTTCAGAATAATCACTGCAACGACAAAATACGCCAGCAAATAATAATATGCTAATTTTTAAATAATATATTATTTTAGCCACGGTAGAATAGGTTTTAATGTTTTACTTCCATAGATATTCATTTCATATTTTGTTCCCTTGCCTACTACTCTTTCCCCTATTTTTGTCTCAATGTTTCGTCCCCGATTTAAAGGATTTGACCACGGTTTCATATCAAAATCATATTTATCAGATTTCGCGTTTGTTCGACCAAAATCCTGCTGACATGGCCACAAGATCGATTGACCGCAATTTACAGCACAGGAAAATTGATGGAACCTTGAACATCCTTTAAATTGCAGACTACGGTCTAAACACACTTTTCGAAACACTACCTATTTAAATAACTCCAGATATAGAGCATGACTATTACCACAATTTGTTGATATCTTTAAATACATGTAGCTTGTTAGATTTTAAGTCTAGAAATAATATCTTTTCATAGCTTCTTTCTTTCTTACCTTCTCTGTTCTCCATATAGTGATAAGAACCTGAATAGTAAATTTCTTCTCCTTTCATTATATGCATATATAACTCAATATTATCATCACATTGTTCAAGAACCTTATTCATGCCGGACCAAATCAAAGTATCTGAATCATCATATTTCTTCCAATCCGAATCATCATATTTCTTCCAAGTTGAGATATTGTACTTTGTATTATTGCCAAAATACTGTTTTAATGGATAGGTGTAAAATAACGAGTCAATTTTAATATTCTTCACAGAATAAACAGTCACATCGTATGGCCAACAATGATATTTTTCAAGATGATTTATTTTGGCTTTAGGCAGGATACTATTTGAATTATAACAACCCAATAAATTTATTATTAAGAGAAATAATATTATCCTTGGTTTTTTCATGTCAAATTAGAAGTTAATTGTGATTATGTTTTCAACTTAATATAGCCTGTTCCTATTCCCAAAAAATCAAATGGTTTAGGATTCCCATAACTTCTTTGTGTTGCAGCAACTATACCCGCCAATACACCAAAATCATATGTATCGAATGAACCATTGTCTCTTGTTACAACTCCATCAATATCTAGACGCTCCTTTGTACTAGAAGTAATTGATTTATCTGGATGATAAATAACATCATTATAAGTTTTATCGCCTATATTTTCAAAACGCCTATATATCTTGCCTCTATATGTTTCACCTTTTTGTAAGCCTACAACATAAGAGTAATCCCCACTAATTTGCAAATATACATCATCTCGCCATTTAACTGTTCCATCTTTGGATTCCACCCAGTCTCTCCCATCCGGGTCAATGAAGTTCGCCGGATTGTTTCCGCAGAAGACATACGGGCTGATCCCGTAGTACTTCTCGGCCAGCGGGTCGGGGCTGAGCCAGCGGCCGACGGCGGGGTCGTACATCCGCGCGCCGTAGTCGGTGAAGGGGACGAGCGGGGCGCCCTCCTGATTTCCACAAAGGTATCGTTTTTTCAGCGAAGTGCGTATTTTTTCCTATATTTGTTCCACAATAAAAAGGGAGCGCCCACGGATGACGATCAGCGATGCCAGATTTACAAGCAGCAGTACCCGGGTCAGCGACAAGCCGGCGCGCAAACTGCCCGAATTCGCCTTCATCGGAAGGTCGAATGTGGGCAAGTCCTCGCTCATCAACATGCTCTGCGGAAACCGAAAGCTGGCCAAGACTTCGTCGACCCCCGGGAAGACCCGGCTGATCAACCATTTCCTCATCAACGACCGTTGGTATCTGGTCGACTTGCCCGGCTACGGTTTCGCGAAGATTTCCAAGGATGGTCGTGAACAGCTCCGGAAAATGATCCTCGACTACGTCCTGCATTCGCAGGAGATGGTGACCCTCTTCGTCCTGGTGGATTCCCGGCACGACATCCAGAAGATCGACTTGGAGTTCCTGGAAATGCTCGGCATAAACGGGGTTCCATTCGCCCTCATCTTCACGAAGTCCGACAAACAAGGGCCGAATGTGCTGAAGGCGCGGATCGAGCGAAACAAGGAAATTTTGAGCGAACAATGGGAAGAATTTCCTCCGATGTTCGCTTCTTCGACAAAGACCGGTGCCGGACGCGAGGAGATTCTGGATTACATCGGAACCCTTTTGAAAAGAACGGGATGAAAAAGACATGACAACATTAACATACTATTGATCTAACCATGTATATTGAACACAGAATAGAATTGTTTGCATGCCGGGCCTCCAAGGACTTTGCACGCAAGGTCGTAGCGGAACTGAACAAGATCGGAGACGGAGACGAGCAGTATCATCTCGGAGCCTCCGAAGTCACCCAGTTCAGCGATGGTGAATTCGTCCCCTCCTTTACGGACAGCGTGCGAGGCGCTACGGTATTCATCATCCAATCAACCTTTCCTCCCACGGATAATCTCATGGAACTGCTTCTGACGATCGATGCCGCCAAACGCGCGTCCGCTGACAGCGTCATCGCCGTGATGCCCTACTTCGGATGGGCCCGCCAGGATCGCAAAGACAGGCCGCGGGTTTCCATCGGCGCCAAACTGGTCGCCAACCTGCTCCGGGCAGCGGGCGTGGACCGGATCATGACTTGCGACCTTCATGCGGATCAGATCCAAGGTTTCTTTGACATTCCGGTGGACCACATCTATGCCAGCAAGGTCTTCATTCCGTATCTGAGGTCCCTCAATCTGGAGAACATGGCCATCGCCGCTCCGGATATGGGTGGAGCGAAGCGGGCGAACGCCTATGCCAAGGAACTCGCCTGCCCGGTGATCATCTGCCACAAATCCCGCGAAAGAGCCAACGTGGTTACTTCCATGTCCGTTATCGGAGATGTGGAGGACAAGAACATCGTGATCGTGGATGACATGATCGACACGGCGGGAACCCTGACGAAAGCGGCGGATCTGTTGACGGAAAAAGGAGCCGCCAGCGTACGTGCCTGCGCGACGCACCCCGTTCTCTCCGGCCCCGCCTACGATCGGATCAATGCCTCCTCGTTGAAGGAAGTCTACGTGACCGACACGATTCCCCTCAAGGAGGGGCCGGACGCCTGCAAGATCAAGGTCGTGTCCATGACAGGAACCTTCGCTTCCATCATCCGCAAGGTCTACCATTACGAACCCGTGAGCACGGAATTCATCTTCTAGCACATGAAAACCCTCCTCGCTGCCATTCTTTTTCTGGGAATATGCATCCTCGCGATGTGCGTCGGCATCATCGTGAAAGGACGCTTTCCTGAAACCGAAGTCAGCCGGAACGAGGAGATGCGCAAACGCGGCATCAAATGCATGCACGAACTGGAGCAAGAGATGCGGCGCAACGCGCGGAAAAATGCCGACTGCACCACCTGTTCCGATTCCTGTCAAGACTGCGGATTCTACCTGCAGGAATTCAGAGATAAACATAAAGCGTAACAAATGGCACTCGTAGCAATCGTAGGACGACCGAATGTCGGCAAGTCCACTCTTTTCAACCGCCTTGTAGGCACGCGGAAAGCTATTGTTGACGAGACTGCAGGCGTGACCCGAGATCGCCACTACGGAAAATGCGAGTGGTGCGGAACGGAATTCTCCGTGGTCGATACCGGTGGTTGGACAACCCGTTCGGAGGATGTGTTTGAAGAAGCCATTCGCAAACAGGTCATCATCGCGATCGAAGAGTCGGATGTGGTACTCTTCATGGTGGAAGCGGCTACAGGCATCACCGACTATGATGCGGAAATCGCCGGGATGCTCCGCCGGAGCGGCAAGCCCGTGGTACTGGCCGTGAACAAGGTGGACTCTGGAGAGAAGATATTCGATGCCTACCAGTTCTATTCTCTCGGGCTGGGAGAAATCTGGAGCATTTCCGCTGCCAACGGAAGCGGGACCGGGGATCTGCTGGACGAGATCGTGAGACAGCTGCCCGCGGAAGCGCCGCCGGCGGAGGAAGATCGTCCCGACCTGCCGCACATCGCCATTGTCGGAAGGCCGAACGTTGGAAAATCGTCTCTGGCCAACGCCCTGCTTGGAGAGGAACGGAACATCGTGACCCCGGTTGCAGGGACCACACGGGACTCGATTTCCACGTACTACAACAAATTCGGACACGAGTTCATGCTGGTGGACACCGCCGGCATGCGGAAAAAAGCCAAAATCAACGAGGATCTGGAGTTCTATTCGGTGATGCGATCCATCCGGGCGATCGAGCGGGCGGATGTCTGCATCCTGATGATCGACGCCATGACGGGGATGGAAGCCCAGGACATGAGCATCTTCAACTTGATTCTCCGCAACCGGAAAGCATGCGTGCTGGTGGTAAACAAGTGGGATCTTTTCGTAAAGGATAACAACACCCTGAAGGAATACGAAGCCGGGCTCAGAAAGCGCATTGCTCCTTTCAACGATGTGCCCGTCATCTTCAGTTCCGTGGTGAAGATGCAGCGGATCCTGGACGTGCTGAACGCAGCCGCCCGCGTCTATGAAAACTATTCCCGAAAGATCACGACAGCGAAACTGAATGAAGTCATGCTGCCGGAAATCGAGAACTATCCCCCGCCGGCATGGAAAGGGAAGTATGTGCGGATCAAGTACATCACCCAGCTCCCGACGAAATTTCCGGCCTTCGCTTTCTTCTGCAATCTTCCGCAGTACGTCAAGGAACCCTACAAGCGTTTCTTGGAAAACAAGCTCCGGGAGCATTTCGATCTGACCGGATGTCCCATCCAGATCTATATGCGCGCAAAATAGCATTTTCACATTTATTTCGTAGTTTTGTAGCATGCTGCTGCAGATCCTGAAGGCTTTCATTATCGGAATATGCGCGTCGGTTCCCATCGGACCGGTCGCCATTCTGGTTCTTCAGAAATCTCTGAGCTACGGAAGCCGGGCCGGATTTGCCACTGGATTGGGCGCCACGACCGTGGACACGATCTATGCGACGATTTCGATTTTCGCGCTGGCGATCGCCCGGGATTTCATCGGGGCCCACCAGTTGTGGATCTTCCTGATCGGCGGCCTGATCATTTCGGGGATGGGATTCGCCATGGCGTTCAAGGATCCGTTCCGGAAAATGAAGTCCGCGCAAGAAGAGCGGGGCCCGTCCATCCGAGATTACCTGCAGGCGGTGGCTACCGCCCTGTCGAACCCGGGCGCGATCTTCGTCATGTTCGCCCTGTTCGCTTTCTTTAAAGTGAGTCTCAGCCACCCGAAGGCAGGCGTGTTTCCGATCCTGTTAGCCGTCGCCCTGGGATCGATGTCCTACTGGTATCTGTTTTCCAGGGCTTTCGGGCACTGGAGACGGGCTTTCCGGATGGCGACAATCATGTGGCTGAACCGCGTGACGGGCATTGTACTGATAATCATCGGGATCACCGTGTTCGGGGGCAGTCTGTTCGATCTTGTTTTCAAACGTTTATGAATATGGCCGAAAACACTGAAAAAGAGAAAAAAGGGTTCTTTCAGCATTGGATCGTAAAAAACCTGCTGGGAGCCATCGTATTTATCCTGCTGCTGGTGCTGGCCGCAAATATCCTCTTGGGTGTGGTCACGAGGCACAACCGGGAGATCCTCGTCCCCGATTTCAGCAACCTGTCCCTGGAGGAAGCGCAGCGCGAGGCGGCGAATGCCGGAATCCGGGTGGATGTCACGGATTCCATCTTCGTCAGAAGAATGGAACGCGGGGCCGTGTACAGCCAGAATCCGAAAGCGGGCAGCAAGGTCAAGCAGGGAAGGAGGATTCTATTGACCATCAATGCGATGAATGCGAAGAAGGTGGGCATGCCGAATCTGGTCGGCTATTCCATGCGGCAAGCCAAGGCGGAACTGCTGTCCAAGGGACTTGCGCTAGGAAGACTCATCTATGTCAGCGATATGGCGACCAACAACGTGCTCCGCCAGATCCATCGCAACCATGAGATCCGGCCGGGCAGGCAAATCGAGACCGGCTCCGAAATCGATCTGGTAGTCGGATTGAATCCGGAAGACAACCTGACGTATGTCCCGGATGTCAACGGCATGAAATATTTGCGTGCCGTTGACGCCATCCAGGACAATTCGCTCAATATCAGCAGGCTGCAATTCGATTCCAACATCCGCACCTATTCCGACTCGTTGAACGCGGTCGTGTACAGGCAGTCCCCCGGCGCGTCCAAGGCACCCATCATCATAGGCTCGGACGTCAGTCTGTACCTCAGATTGGAAACCGAAGTTCTCACGGAAGAGGAACTCTGATGGAAGAGGACCTTCTCCATAACGATCCTGAAGAATACATCGAGGATGAAGAGCAGGGCATGTTCGAGCATTTTCGCTTGAATGTCGATCCCGGGCAGGAACCGATGCGCGTGGACAAATTCATGGCCGCCCGCCTGGAAGACACGTCTCGGCACCGGGTGCAGTGCGCGATCCGCATGGGGTACGTTTTGGTCAATGACAAGCCGGCAAAGGCAAACCTCATCGTCCGCCCCGGGGATATGATCAAGTTCGTGATGCCCTATCGGCGGCGGGGTGTGGAAATACTTCCGGAAGACATCCCGCTTGACATCGTTTTCGAGGACTCGGACATCCTGGTCGTGAACAAGCCGGCCGGTATGGTAGTCCATCCCGGGCACGGGAACTACAAGGGAACCCTCATCAATGCCCTGGCTTTCCATCTGGGGCTGTCCCAGGGACCGGAAGCTGAGGATGAGCGGATGGGAATCCTGGTCCACCGGATCGACAAGGACACCTCCGGCCTGCTGGTGGTGGCGAAGAACGATGAGGCGCAGATCAAACTGGCCAAGCAGTTTTTCGAACATTCCATCGAACGACGCTACGTAGCCGTGGTATGGGGGAATCTGAAAGAAGCGGAAGGAACGATCGATGGAAACATCGGCCGAGATCCTTCCGACCGCCTGAAGTTCAAAGTGTTCCCGAACGATTCCGAAATCGGAAAGCATGCGTTGACCCATTACCGGGTGCTCGAACGCTACGGATACATCACCGTCGTCGAATGTAAACTCGAAACCGGCAGGACGCACCAGATCCGGGTTCACATGAGCAGCATCGGGCATCCCATCTTCAACGATGAACGGTACGGCGGCGCGGAAATCCGGAAAGGGACCATTTACGCAAAATACAAGCGGTTCATCCAAAACTGTTTCCAAATCTGTCCGCGGCAAGCCTTGCATGCAAAAACCCTGGGCTTCGCGCACCCAGGGTCAAAACAATGGATTCAATTCGACTCCGCTCTTCCGCCGGACATGACAGCGCTGATCGAGCGCTGGCGGAGGTACACCTCCGGTCCTGCCGCTGCGGAATGATCCCTAAAATCCGGGAGGGGGGCCCATGGGTGGACCGCCACCACCGGGACCACCGCGACCACCGGGACCGCCGGGGCCACGTCCCGGGCCCCGGAAACCGCCCCTCCCCCCTCGGCCGCTGAATGTGCCGAAGCGGTAGGTCAGAGACACGATGACGTAACGCCCGAGGGTGTTGTTTCGCACCTCCTGATGGTAGTTGGAAGCATCCGTCACAAGCAGGTTCTTCGCCTGGTTCAGAATGTCGTAGGCGCGCAGCGAAAGGGTGAACTGGTTTTTGAACAAGCCTTTGTTCAATTCCGCGTTCAGGATGATCTCGGCTTCCTGGGGAGTCGTGTAGCCGCGGTACCAGTTGTAATTCGCGCTGGCCTGGAATTCCAAGTTGCTCGGAAGAGTCCAGGTCATCTCTCCGTTGATTTGGTTGGTCCAGGTCGTCAGGTTCGTAGAACTGGCCAGGGTGTACCAGGATTTGCTCATCCGGGTGCTTCCGCCGAGTTCGATGTTCACGAAATCATTCCGGTACGTGAGCCGCAAGCGTTCGTTGAAACTGAGGTTCCGGGTCTTGTTTTCGGAAAACAGATTCGATTGGCCCAGATCCGGGTAATCTTGATGGAAGCTATCGTAGTCGTCGAAAATCCCGTCTCCGTCGCTGTCGTAGGATGACATGTCGAAAGCGCTTTTACCAACGTAGGAAGAAGCTTGCGAGAAATTGGAATTGGTCGTCGAGCTGATCGAGAAGTTGGATTGTCCGAAAGGAGCGCTGATGGTCAGCCGCGCGTTTCCGTTCTTCGAGGCCGGGCCGTTGACGGGTAGGGAATACTGCGCGCTCTTCGAATCGTACCAGATCGAAGAGACGATGGGATCCTGAACGAAGCCTCCCCCGACCTCGGCGTTGATCGTAAAGAACGTCTGCCGGTTCGTCATGCGGAACTCGGTGCGAAGATTGTGATTGAAGTAGGGATGGAGATACGGATTACCCAGCGAGATATTCAGCGGATTCGAGTTGTCGGGAACCGGCATCAACTGCGAGGTGGAAGGTTGGGAGGAACGACCGTTGTAGGTAACCCTGATGTTGGAGTTGTCATTCATCTCGTACCTGAGCATGGCGGAGGGAGCCCAGTTCACGACCTTGCTGTCATACGTCTTTCCGTCCGTCTCGTTGTGGGTGATGGTGGGTATGACCGAGACACCGATCTGCGCGCGCAGATTCTCATTCTGGAACTGCAGGTTCGTTCCGGCCTGATGGGTCTGATACCGGTTGAGGATGCTGTTGGAATAGGTAGCATCCGGAGTTTCCCCGGCCCTGACATAGGGTTGGTTTTCCATGCCGAAACCGTCGTTGCTGCCGCTGTTGTACGTGGTCTTCTCCGATCGGTTCTGGCTCCAGCTATAACTGTAGTTGGCCTCGGCGTAGAATCCGGCGCCGAGCGGTTCGGTATAGACCAGACGGCTGCTGAAGGAGGAGTTCCGGGACAACTGGTCGAACCGCTGGTTGACGATATCCTTGCCCGTAGAAACCCCGTCCTTTCCGAAGGTCTCGGTCAGAGACTGGTTGTAACCGTCCAGGTTGTTGTTACCCAGACTGTAGTTCGTCATCAAAGAAACCGTTCTTCCCGGAAGCCCGAGACGCTGCCGGAACAGCAGAGAGCCGTTTGTCTGCCAGTTCTTGTTGCTGCCGAAGTTGCTGTTGAATCCGTTGTTGGTCATATGGGAATCGGAACCCTGTCTGCGGTAGGTATTGAAGTCAGAGAATTGCCGGTAGTCTCCGGTTCCGAAATTCACCTGCGGCTGAAAAAGGATGGAGGTGTTCTCCGAAAACTTGTGTTCCAGACGCATACCGAAACGGTGTCCGTCGGAGCCGGATATGTTGAAACCCGGCTTCGTCAAACCGTTGTTGTAGGTTAAGACTGACCCGTCCTCCAGATAGTTCTCCCTCACGCTCTGCTCCTCGACCGTGCTGTTCGAAGTGTTGTACACATAGTTTCCGCCAAGCTGCATGTCGTCGTCAAAAAGATCCAGAGCACCGTTGAGTCCTCCCATCCAGGAACGCGTGATTCCGCTGCCGCCACCAAAGCCACCACCGCCACCACCGCGGCCACCGCGGCCCATACCGCCGCCACCCATCATGCCGCGCATCATGCCGCCGGAAATGTCATTGAAGCCCCGGTTGTTTGTGTTGTTGCCGTTCATGATGAGGCTGATCTGGCTCTTATCCGAGAATCGTCCGATGAAGCCGCCGGACTGATAGCGAAGGTCACCGTCTGAAAATTTCAGGGGCGCCTCCGGAAGATCGTGCCCTACTCCCCCGGAGACATTGCCGAAGATACCGTTCATCATGTCTCTATTGACGACCAGGTCGATCACCGTCTCTTCGTTTCCGTCATCGATACCGGTGAATTCAGCCTGTTCGGATTTTTTCTTTACGACCTTCACTTTCTCGACCATCTTGGCGGGAAGATTCTTGGTCGCAAGCTGCGGGTCATCCAAGAAGAAAGTCTTTCCGTCGATCGTGATCTTGGTAATCCGCTCCCCGTTCGCCGTCACGCTTCCATCCTCGGAAACTTCCACGCCCGGAAGCTTCTTGAGCAAGTCTTCCAGCATATCATTTTCAGTCGTTCTGTAAGAAGACGCGTTGTATTCGATCGTATCCTTCTTGACCAAAATGGGATTTCCAATAGCGGAAACGCTGGCGGCGTCCAGCATCTCCTTGTCCAGATCCATTTTAACCGTGCCCAGATCCAAGTTTCCGGAGACTTCGATTTCTTTCGTGAAATTCTTGTACCCCAACAATTCCGCTTTTAGGACATACTTTCCGCGCTGCACCCGATCAATGACCGCCTTGCCCTTGGAATCGCTCAGGGCATATTTGTATGGTTTTTCTTCCCCCACTCTCGTCAAGGAAACCGTCGCGAAACCGACGGCTTCATCATTGGAGGAATCGGAAAGCACGATAGTAACCTGACCGCGCGACTGGGCAAATGAAAAGGTGCACGTCAGCACAAGAGAGAAAATCGCGGCTGCGAATTTCTTGAAAGCTTGATTCATAAGAACACGATAATAATAAACGCTACTAACTAATTTCACTGTTTTTGACAATATAACCGTGAAAAGGTTTAATCCGCAGCAAGAAAAAGATAGAAATGACGACTTTTTATTTGACGCGATCCGGATTCGCCCGGACGAATTTCTCCCAGCTTGAACGGCCTCCGATATTCGTCAAGGGGCTTTCCTGCTGATAATAATGACAAAGGGCGATGGCCAGGGCATCCGTCGCGTCCAGATGACGGGGGTCGAGTTCGACCTGCAAGGTCTTCTGCACCATCAGAGAAACCTGCTCCTTCGAAGCGGCTCCGTTCCCGCAAATCGCCGTCTTTGCCTTGCGGGGCGCATATTCATAGACAGGAATATTCCGGATCGCGGCAGCGACTATGGCAGCCCCTTGCGCCCTTCCGAGCTTAAGGGTGACCTGGGCGTTCTTCCCCATGAACGGAGATTCGATCGATAGGTCATCGGGATTGTACTTGTCGCACAGGGCGCCCACCTCGGAGTGGATGCGACGCAATTTGTCGAAAGGATCGGTTTCTTTCCGGAGATCGATCACCCCCATCGACACGAAACGGGGCCCCTTCGCGTCGATGTGAATGACCCCGAAGCCAAGGATATTGGTTCCGGGGTCGATTCCGAGTATCGTTTTCTCCTTTTTCATTGAGGAGTAAAGTTACAAAAATCAGTCAATCTTGTCAAAACCCGTATAGGGACGCAAGACTTCCGGGATCACGATCCCGTCCTCGGTCTCGTTGTCTTCCAACAAGGCGGCGACCACTCGGGGCAGGGCCAGCGAGCTTCCGTTCAAGGTGTGGCAAAGCTGCGTCTTGCCGTTTTCGTCACGGTAGCGCAAACGCAGCCGGTTGGACTGGAAGGTTTCGAAATTGGAAACCGAGGAAATCTCCAGCCAGCGTTCTTGCGCGGCGGACCAGAGCTCGAAATCGTAGGTGATGGCCGAGGTGAAACTCAAATCGCCGCCGCAGAGCCGCAGAATCCGGTACTTCAAACCGAGCCGGTTCACGATACCCTCGACATGGGCGATCATCTCGTCCAAGGCGGCATACGAATTCTCCGGCTTTTCGATGCGCACGATCTCTACCTTATCGAACTGATGCAGTCGGTTGAGCCCGCGGACATCCTTGCCGTAGGAACCCGCTTCGCGGCGGAAACAGGGCGTGTAGGCCGTGATTTTCTGGGGAAACTGATCCTCGGTCAGAATCATGTCCCTGTAGAGGTTCGTCAATGGAACCTCAGCCGTGGGAACCATGTAAAAATCGTCCAGTTCCATATGGTACATCTGCCCTTCCTTATCGGGCAGCTGTCCGGTGCCGAAACCCGAAGCCGCATTCACCATCACGGGCGGCTCAATTTCTTTATAACCTGCCGCCGTGTTGACGTCGAGGAAGAAATTGATGAGGGCACGCTGGAGTTTCGCGCCCTTGCCCTTGTACACCGGAAATCCAGCTCCGGTGACCTTGACACCCAGGTCGAAGTCAATGATGTCGTATTTCCGGGCAAGATCCCAGTGCGGCAGAGCGCCCTTCGGAAGATGCGCTTCCGGTCCGCCCGTCTTCACGATCTGATTGTCCTCGGCACCCTTGCCGGGGGCGACAAGGTCGCAGGGCAAGTTGGGAAGCAGCAGGAGTTGTTCTTCCAATTCCCGGTTGTTTTGATCGGCCTGCGCCAGCAGCGCCGAAGATTTCTCCTTGAGGGCGGTCACTTCCGACTTCGCGGCTTCCGCCTCGTCCCGCTTGCCTGCCTTCATTAACGCGCCGATCTGCGCGGACTTCACTTTTTGCCGCGCGACAAGGGCGTCACTCTCGGTCTGGAGTCCTCTTCGGTTGGCATCCAGTTCGAGCACCCTTTCAACAATAACTCGCGCATCAAAATTCTTGACCGCGAGCTTCTCAATCACATGCTCCGGATTGTCGCGGAGCGTTTTTATGGTCAGCATTTAGTTTTCGAAAGGTATTACAGATACGTAAGACTTGTTTTCTTTCTTTTTGGTGAACTTGACCGTTCCGTCAACCAACGCATACAAGGTATGATCCCTGCCCATCCCCACATTCCTGTCCGCGCAGTGGACCGTACCTCTCTGGCGGATGATGATGTTGCCGGCTTTCACGACCTCTCCACCGAATTTCTTGACGCCGAGTCTTTTGGAATGAGACTCACGGCCGTTCTTTGAACTGGATTGTCCTTTTTTGTGTGCCATAATCTTTTCCTCCTGAATTAAGCGATCGCATCGATGCGGATTTTCGTCAGCTTCTGGCGATGGCCGTTGAGCTTCTGGAATCCCTTGCGACGTATTTTCTTGAATACAAGCACCTTGTCGGCTTTGACATCGTCATCTAAAACGGTTGCCTTGACCACGGCGCCTTTGACATACGGAGCACCGAGTTGTATCTTCCCCTCGGTGTCGATCAGCAGTACCTTATCGAATTCGACGGAAGTATCCTTGGCCGCGCTCAGACGGTTCACAAAGAGCTCTTTTCCGGCTTCCACCTTGAACTGCTGGCCTGCAATGTCTACAATTGCATACATAAAACAAAACTTTATTAAAGTTTCAGCCGCAAGCGTCTGCCTTTCCGCAGCCCTTGAAAATGCTCCGCGGCCATAAAACGGATTGCAAAAATAGACATTTTCATCCAATTCGCAAAATTATTTTCAAAATTGCCTTCCCGGATCGGAATCTTTTGTGTAAATTTGTAATAACAAAAATGTTTTCCCCATGGACAGCCCCTTTCTGTACAACAAGTACGTAACCGGCCAACATTTCATCGGCCGAAAGGAAGATTGCATGATTCTGAGCAATCTTCTCGGTCAAGGCGAGAACGTGGCGCTATGGGAACCGGTCGGGACCGGAAAACGCTCGCTCATCCAGCAGACTTTCATGAACCTTAGAATGCGGGGAACGCAATTCTACACCGGAGAAATGACTGCCCTGGACATCCGTTCGCTCGAATCCTTCCTCAAACGATTCGGAAACAATGTCATCCGAATGACCGCCTCGACTCCGGATGAATATGAAGCGCTCATGGGCCGTTATCTGGCCGGGACGCATTTCGTTTTCGACCGGAAAGCCTTTTCAGAGACGGACGCCATTCTTTCGACGAATTGGGATCTGGACGACCGAGATCTGGAGGCCCTGCTGCGGCTCCCCTACCGGATCGCCGCGGACCGGGGTGACCGGATGTTCTTCATCATCGAGGAATTTCAGAATCTGGACTTGACGGAAAACGGAGAGAAACTGTTCAAGGCCATGGAAGCGGTGATGGACGAAATGAAAGAACAGGGTGTTCGGAACTTCTCGTATCTGTTTTCCGGCTCGCAGGTCAATGCAATGGAAAGCATCTTCGTCAAGCGGCATTTCTTCTACCGTAGATTTGAACGGGTTCCGCTCAGCACCGTCCACGAGAAAGAAATCATCGAACACGTCATCAAGGGTTTCCTTGCCAGCGGCAAGGTCATCGACCGGGACCTGCTCGCGGGCGCCTGCAGGTTGTTCAAATGCAACCTGTTCTACATCAACCACTTCACCTCGATCTGTGATTCCCTGTCAAAGGGCTATATCATGGAGCCCGTCCTGCTGGAAGCTCTCGACATGATGATCGCGATCCACCGGGGACGCTTCATCGCCGCTATGAACGACCTCACCACCTTTCAGATCGGTCTGCTGAAAGCCATCATCGACGGCTTCACCAAGTTCAGCACGTCGGAGGTGATCCGGAAGTATTCCCTCAATTCTTCAGCGAACGTGAAGCGGCTGAAGGACGCGCTGATGAAGAAGGAGATCCTCTCCTTCACGGGGCCGGAAGAGAAGCCAGTCATCCTGGACCCGCTATTTGAATACTGGCTTCGCAACACCTATTTCAAGTAACAAGTAATATGAGCAAGAAGAAAATCGTCGTCCTCACCGGCGCGGGCGTGAGCGCGGAAAGCGGCATCAAGACATTCAGAGACCACGGCGGACTCTGGGACCAATACGACCCCTACGATGTAGCATCCATCGACGGATGGTACCGGGATCGGAAACTCGTCCTCGATTTCTACAACGTTCGACGCAAACAGCTGCAAGAAGTGCAGCCGAATGCCGCGCACCTCGCCATCGCCGGTCTCGAGCAGGACTACGATGTAGCGGTGATCACCCAGAACGTGGACAATCTGCACGAAAGGGCAGGCAGCACCCGGGTGCTCCATCTGCACGGAGAGATGACCAAAGTCCGTCCCGAAAACAGCTTCAACGATCAGGACGGGTTTTCCGAAAAAGAAGTCTTCGACATCGGCTACGGTGAAATCCATCTCGGGGATAAAGCCCCGAACGGCTCCCAACTCCGGCCGCACATTGTATTTTTCGGAGAGGCCGTACCGAGCATCGGGAAAGCGATCGACCTCGTCATGGAGGCGAACATCATATTGATCGTGGGAACTTCCCTGAATGTCTATCCCGCCGCAGGGCTGTATCGTTATGCCGGCGCGGGCGTGCCCATCTACATCATCGACCCCCAAGATGTGCCGGTGTCCGACAGCCGGGTCCATCACATCAAGGAAGTCGCGACGAAGGGGATGGAAACTTTTATGAATATTTTGAAAAATAAATGATTTTTTTCTACCTTTGCACCCGCAAAAGAAAAAGGAGGTGGTAAAGTTATGATCATCGTTCCCGTCAAGGAAGGCGAAAACATCGATAGAGCTCTGAAGAGATTCAAGAGAAAATTCGAGAAAACCGGCGCGATCCGCGAACTGCGGGCTCGCAAGTCCTTCGAGAAGCCATCCGTGAAGAAGAGGGCCGCTCGGATGAAAGCCATCTACAAGGAACGCCTCCAGCGTGAAGAAGAGCAGTAATTTGAAACCACATACCCATACCTGAATCGGAATCCGCGACTTTGCAGATTCCGATTTTGTCATTAAATTTGCACTCCTTCCGGACACGGAGGCAGACGGCTTCCAATTGTCTGCCTTGGCGACGGGCCCCTGTTACGGGCCTTCCGGAAGGTTTTGCGGGTGTGTTGAAATTGGTAGACAAGTCAGACTTAGGATCTGATGCCTCGCGCGTATGGGTTCGAGTCCCTTCACCCGCACACAAAACCCCTCCTAACTTATTAGTTTTGAGGGGATTATTATTTCTTATGGTGTACTAAAATCAGCTGATGTTATTTTGTCTGGTCAAATGTGAACAACTCCCACGGAAGTTCCGCGTCTTTCCCCTGATCAAGCACTGCCGCGGCATGGCAGAGCATGGGGAATTGCCGAAGGTCCGCTTGTCCGAGTTCCGCTTTGCGGACCATGGCGTTATAGACCCGCCGGGCGACCACAAGGCTCTCCAGGGTTTCTCCGGCCAGGATATCAAGGACTTCCTGATAGGTTTTGCCTTCGCCGAGAAGTATGCCCACCTTGCGGGTACGGCCGCCATATACGGTAACGTAGAGGTCGCCGATGCCTATGTTTTCGCAGTCGCGGCTAGCACCCTGCATCTCCAGCAGCAGTCGCATTTCCTTAACCGCCTGATAGAAAGCTGCTGCCTGGGAATTGAAATGAAGTCCCGCATCCGGGCCGTGATGGCGATTCACCAGGCCGATTGTCATGGCAATGGCAAGCGCATAGCCGTTCTTGAGCGCCACGGCACTTTCGAGGCCCACGACATCGTTCGTTAGGGAAATATGGTAATAGGAGGTCTGCATCGCCTCCTTGATCATCTTAATCTGGGCTGTGTCCGCTCCGCAGAAGGCCACCTGGGTCTGGTCATGAAAGACAAGTTCATAACTGGTGCAAGGACCTCCGATAGCATTGATTGTTCTGATGATTCCTTTTTTTGCAAGCTCGCGCTGCCAATATTCGGGATAGGAAACAAGGGTGCCGTCATCCAGATTCATAAGGCCTTTGGTAACAGAGATCACCGGCACTTCCGGGTCGAGCTTCTCAAGTACTTCGGTGAGGAACCAGTCCACCCCGAAGGAAGACACTCCCCCGATTACGAAGTCCACTCCCTCTACAGCCTCCTGCCACTGTTCGAACTGATAGTACTTCACCCCTTCCGGAAAGGGACGGTCGAATTTGAGATGCTGACCTGTCCTAATGCAAGCATCGATAATATCCCTGTCCAGCGGAGTGCCCACCAGACGCACTTCGTTGCCGTTCTCTCTTGCCGGGAAGGCAAGGGCGGAGCCCATCATTCCCGAGCCTATAATTGCAATCTTTTTCATTTTTTCCTTATCGCAGCACAAAACTGTTTGCTTCGGGCAAATATAAGAAAGTTGCCTGATTTACCATCGATGCCGCCGCTACACGCACAAAAAACATCAACACATTGCCCATCATCTATAAGATCCGTATAACGGCTCGAAGACCTCGAATCATGTACAAAAGCCTGCGCGCTCTTTCGCTTCCCGGGTTTGTTGCATAGTAGGCGCGGATGAAGTTGTGCATGTTCGTCGACGCTAGGCTGCTGCCGGCGAGGACTTGATTCTCCGGACAACAATCATCAGCGACCTTAAACAATCCGTGTTGCGATTCAAGGCTTCCTGCGTTTATTATAAGGTTGCGACGATGTGCGGAGCATCACCGTGAATGTTTATGAGATGAGAAGAATTTTTATTATTTGTTTTGGACTTGTATGTTGCAGCGTTGCCCAAGCGCAGACTCTAAAAGGGAAAGTGGTGGACGAGAATCTCCGATCCATCGAGGTTGTCAGCAACCCGTCGCATAATGGTGTAGACGTCAGAAGCGTTGTGCGCATCCGTGCAATCAAACGCCAGGGAAAGGGATTTGGATACGCCATCACAAGACAGGCAAATATTGTTGCGTGGAGGGCAACCGGCTGATCATCTATTCATTGAGTTGTATTCATCCCCTGCCGGAATCGGAGATGAAACATCGTTTACTCATTGTATCACAATACCTTAGGCTCCACCGGTGGAAAGCTGTACCATCGGCGATGTACCCAGCCTCAGGCCTCGTGGCTGTGTATCCGGGTAACTTTCTCCGCCCGGTATTACAGACAGTCCTCTTCACTTGTCTTGGCCTGCTACATCGATGGCGCATGGAACGGAGATGCCCCTGAAGGGAATACTTCCGCCTTCTGTATTGCGCATCAAGAATATTTTCGGTAACTTGCCATGGTTTATCGGCAGTTGGTTGGATGCTGCCACATAACATTTATGAATTGATAATAGTAAAATTACAAGAACATATTTTCAATTGACACCCCGTTTTTCAATCAAATTAAACTGTTTCTAAACATTGAAAAACGGTTTTCTTAAATTATAACGATCATGGGTGAATCCAGAAGAAGTTTTCTGAAAAAATCGGCGGCGGGAATCGCATTGTTCACAATTCTGCCCCGTAAAGTGTTCGGGGCGATGGGCGGCGACAAGTCCCGTGTCGCCCCGAGCGATCAAATGACACGCGGGATCATCGGAACGGGCGGGATCGGCATGGGTAGACTGCATTTCGTCAGTGACGAGCATTGTCGACTTGTCGCCGTATGCGATGTCGACCAACGCCATCTTGATCAGGCGGTGGCTGCCGGAAAGGAAAAATTCAACACAAATCTGCAGTCCTATCATGATTGGCGAGACTTGGTGGCGGACCCCAACGTGGACATCGTTCACATCGCGACCCCCTCCCATTGGCATGGTATCATGGCGGTAGCCGCCGCGAAGGCAGGAAAGGACATTTTCTGCGAAAAACCCATGACCCGGACCATCGGAGAGGGACAGAAGGTCGTCGAGGCCGTGAATCAATACGGGCGGATCTTCAGATTGAACACCTGGTTCCGCTTCAAGGACACCTTCTATGGCCTCGGCACGACCGTGGAGCCATTAAAGAAGTTGGTTTCCGCCGGTCTGCTGGGATGGCCGCTGACCGTCCGGATTTCCGGAGCGACGGGCTTCGCCTGGAAGTTCTTCTGGACCGGACGCGAGAATCTGGAGCCGATGCCGATTCCGCAGGAACTTGACTACGACCTATGGCTCGGGCCGGCCCCGTACAAGCCCTACAACCAGCACCGGGTGCATCAGACCTTCCGCGGTTACTGGGACTACGAGTCAGGCGGACTCGGCGACATGGGACAGCACTACATCGACCCGGTGCAGTATATTCTTGGAAAGGATGACACCTTCCCGGTAAAAATTGAGGTGGACGCCCCCCAGCAGCATCCGGATGCCGTGGGAATCTGGCGCAGCATTACTTACACCTATGCCGACGGCTGCAAGATCATACTCGAAGGGGAAGGATTCGAGAGCAAGGGCAAGGTTCCCTACATCGAAGGCCCGAACGGGAAAGTCTACAAAGGCTTCGAGTGTACCATTCCGAACGTCATGGACGTCATCAACACGCTTCCGGATCCGGAGCCGCGCAACACCGACTTCCTGGAGTGCGTGAAAACCCGCCAGAAATTCGCGCTGGAAGAAACGATCGCCCACCACAGTTGCACGATCGTGAATCTGGGTTCCTGCGCGCTTCGTCTCGGAAGAACGCTCCATTTCGATCCTGCCACACAGACCTTTGTCGGTGATGATGCCGCAAATCTGTTGATCAACCAGCCGATGCGTACCCCCTGGGCTTCCATGATTCTGTAAATGTTTGAATACCATGAAAAAGACACTCGCTCTCATATTCCTCTTCCTTTCCGTTACTTTGGGGCTTCATGCCCAAGATGCGCGTCAGCGAACCGTTGAAACCGTTGTGGCGGATGTTCTTGCCGCCATGCCCGCGCAGAACAGCGCGGACTTCCGTACCCAGATGACGGATCTTGCGGCAGCCGCGCCGGAGTCGATCGTCCAAATCGCAGCCCTGCTGAAACCCGCTGCGGAAGGAGTGCGGAACAACTTGTACGAATACGCGCTCAGCGGAGTGGTGAACTTCGTCAGCGATCCGTCCTCCAAAGACCGGGCAGACGCTGTTCTGGAAGGAATCCGTCGCGCCGTTTCTGCCTGCGCAGACCCGACGAACAAAGCTTTTCTGACCTCTCTTGAGCGAATGCTGCTCCCGGCGGCTAAACTTCCGGAGGCGAAAACCCTGTCCGTGAAGGAGGCGAAAGCCCTGCTCAAGAGCCCGGTTTCCGGCGATAGATGCGCGGCAGCCGAGGCGCTCATGAAGAACAATCCCGCCAAAGCGCTGAAATTCGTCTCTTCCGCGCTCAAAAGCACTGACGGCCAATACCGAAACGCCGTACTCAGCGACGCGACGGACCTTCTGGGCGCCGGAAGTCTCGTGCCCCTGCTGATGAAGCGCTTCCCGAAACTGTCCGACGGTGCCAAACTAGATGTGCTCAATTGGTTTGGAAACAACAAGATACATACCGCGACCGATCTGGTCCTCGGAGCTTTCGGCACCGGCGGAGACCTTTCCAAGGCAGCGATTGCGGCAGCCGGAAAGATCGGCGGAGCAGGAGTCGCAAAAGCGCTGGTTAGCCAGTTGGGCGGCAATGACGCGGCCAATTCCGCAGCAGCCATGACAGCGCTGAAGTCTTTTAACGGAAATATCCGGGACGAGATCCTCCAAGCGCTTTCCGGCTCGGAGCAGGTAAATGCGGTTCCGCTCTTCGCTTTGGCTTCCGAAAGGCGGCTTACCGAAGCCGCCCCGATCGCATTCGAGCGACTCTCTTCCGGAGAAACGGAGATTGCGAAGCACCTGACGGGCTTGGTCGATCCCGGTGACATCCAGAAACTGGCCGGTCTGATCGACGGCCTCAAACTTGACGGAAGCCAGGACATCAAACCGCTTGTCAATGCCTTTGATGCTGCACAGCGCACGCTTTCTCCCGATAAACGGTACGAGGTCATCAGCGAAATCATCTCCACGGCCAAGCACAAGGAATATTTCTTCCCTTCGCTCGGGAGAACAGGCACCGACAAAGCCGTGGAAGACCTTTCCAAGGCGTTTGCCGATGAAAATCTCCGGGATGCCGCCTTTGACGGACTGATGCAGGCCGACAATTACTCGGCGGCTGCGGCCTTGCTCGATATCGCAAAGCTTTCCGGAAAGGAGCAGGTCGATCGGATTCTTCCCCGCTATGCCGATCTCGTGGATAAGTTCGAAGCCGATCCTGCAAAAGCGCGTTTCCTCTTATCCCAGGCGCTTGACTTGCCGCAGAGCGTCGCAGTCAAGAACTATCTCCTGACAGTTTTGGGCAGAATTCCCACGATGAAGGCCTTCTTGCTTGCGGGCAAGTACCTTGACAACGAAGGTACTGCTCGTGCCGCCGCCAACGCGGTCAAGAACATCGCTTCCAAGACGCAAGAGGAAATCAATTATTCCGACTTCAAGTCCATTTTGGATAAGGCTCGATCCGTACTCAGGGCGACCGGAGATGCGGATGACGGGTATTCGGCCGATGAAATTGATAAAATGCTGACTGAGGCACAGCCGTCCCCGATTTCCCGACTGACACCCGAAGAAGAGAAACAAGGATTCGAGATGCTCTTCGACGGGACGGATCTGGACAAGTGGCAAGGAGACAAGGAAGGCTATACTCCTGTCAACGGTGCGATCTACGTGTCCGCGGACTACGGGGCCAGCGGCAATCTCTACACGAAAAAGGAGTACCGCAACTTCGTCTTTCGTTTTGAATTCTGTTTCCTCCGCGAGGGAATCAACAACGGAGTCGGCGTAAGAACCCCGATGGGCGTGGATGCCGCTTACGACGGCATGTGCGAAGTGCAGATCCTCGATCATGATGCGCCGATGTATGCCAATCTGCGTGATTATCAAGTCCATGGTTCCGTCTACGGTATCATTCCGGCTAAACGGATCGTCCACAAACCGCTTGGAGAATGGGGAACGCAAGAGATCCGCGTAGAAGGTGACAACATCAAGGTCACCGTCAACGGAGAAGTGATCGTAGACGGTAACATCCGCAAAGCCTGCAAGGGACACAATGTCGCTCCCGACGGAAGCGACGTCAACCCTTACACGGTCGACCGCCGGAACCATCCCGGCTTGTTCAACAAACAAGGCTACATCTCTTTCTGCGGCCATGGCGAAGGACTGAAAATCCGCAACGTCCGCATCCTGGATCTCGGAGGGGACATATAGGTACCCTGGGGATCGCCTTTGCCAGCGTCCTCTGGCTAGCCCACTACAAAACAGATCCCCGTGCCCGTGGTTCGAAAAATATTCCCTTGCCAGGAGACGCAGGGGCTTCAACCACAAAATCCCGGGGGAACGTGCCTGAGGCGGTGTCCGAGGCCAGATTGACGGAAAGCTGGTGGAGCCTAAGATCTTGTGGCACAATGCGTAAAGGGTATTTCATCTCCGCCGCCGGCCGGGGATGAATACGATTCAATGGACGGATAATCAGCCGATTGCCCTCCACGGTCAGCAAGGATGCTTCGCTATTTTTACGCATAGGCATCCATGGTAACATTTGTAACTATCTTACAGACATTAACTTACAAAGATCCGTGGATGCCGCGGCGAAGGAGGCAGTGAGAGGCGAGCGAAACTGGGCGTCTCGGAACAAGACAACATATTCATTGATAATTACTTATCTTTTTTGGCACGGGGAATGTGAGGTTGCAGGACAGATAGGAAACAAAACAATATTCGATATGGGAGGATCAATGGGTTGAAAATCGGCTGGAAATCGGACACAATATAATATGCAACTGTCCCTCCCGGGTATCTTTTACAAATCACGGCCACAGGAGAATGCACCACAAGGCCTTTGAGGGCATATCTTCGTGGAAACTCCCCCTTTTAAAAGGGGTATTTGCCACCGGAATCCACCTTGCAGCCCTCTACAAGACGGATCGCCGTGCCCGTGGTTCGAAAAATATTCCCTTGCCAGGAGACGCAGGGGCTCCAACAACCAGACCGGCTGAAATTTCCAAGCCGCAACAAGCTTTCCATCACCGCCTAGAAAGCGTAGCTGGCGCCGATGGAAATCCAGAGGGGGTCGCCCAGTCCCTTGTTGAAGTTGTGGGCGAACTCGGTCGAGATGATGAAGTTCTCGTTCCAGGCCAGTTTGAGGCCGATGCCGGCCGTCTTGACCAGGGTGGAGGCTTTAGCTTTGATGTCCACGCCCGCCATTTCAGCGAGTTTCGACATTTCGGCTTCCCGATAGGTCTTCGTGACAAAGCCGCAATCGAAGAACGGATTGGTAGCTACGTAGAAGAACTGACGGAGAAGTTTGAAATGAAAAAGCTTGACGCGGAGTTCGAAATTGCTCCAGAGATAGCCGTCCGCCACGATGCGGTTGTTGTAGGTGCCCCGGATGGTGTTGCCGCTTCCCAGCCCTTCCGGGAGCATGTCCTTGATGTCCAGGGCTGTGATGCTCTGCTGCACGAAGAACGGCGCTTCTCCGGCGATCGTACCTTGGTAGGCAAGGTGGTAGGCGAAGACCGGGTCTCCAGCTTTGATGAAACCGACGGGAATCCGGATGTAGTGCCGCCAGTGCGCGCAAAGTTTCAGGTACTGATAACCGTTCTTGAACACATCCGGAGAGCCGTTCAGGTAGATTTCGGACCAGAAACCCTTGTTCGGAGCCGCTTCGATGTCACGGGTGTCATACACCAGACCGGCCTTCACCTCCAGCCGTTTGCCGCCCGCGGCCTCGTCCGCCTTGATGACGCCGTTAGAGCGGTAATGATTGTACAGCGTGTTCTCCGGGTCGTAGCCGTAGCGGTCTCCGAAGGTTCCTTCGTCGTATGTCCAGAAACTCAGGCCGCCGGCCCATTTCAGCCCGGGCACGATCTGGCCTTGCAGACCGGCCACCAGTTTGAGGATGTTCCGCTTCATCGAATACCAAGCGGTCATGGTCTCCTTGTTGGACATCAGCGCGGGATCATAGTCCGTCGCGAGGCCGTTGAAACCATAAAAGCTGTAGAACGGATCGTCCATGTAGAAGGCCGAGGCGGTGACCCGCATCTTCGGGATCAAGTACTTTGAGTCATAGGCCAGATAGAAGCGAGTCCGCCCTTTGGTGAAATGCGAAACTTCCCAGCTGAATTTGTGCAGGGGATCCGGATAGGTGTTCCCGTCTCCGAAATAGTACACGTCTCCAAAGGCTCCATATTGGAAACCCAGATCGGTCGAATAGGTGGCACAGGGCAGAAGGCTCAGGGTCCATCCTTTCTTGATTTTCTTTTCAGACTCCTCTTGCGCAAGCGCGGAAAAAGGCAAGACGATGGCCAGCAGAGCGACGAGAATGGGTTTGTTCATATTCCTGGATTAGAGCTGCCGGGCTTTCTCAAGAAAGGCGCGGACACGTTCGGTATATTCGGCGGGATGGTCTTTGTAGGCCGTGGCATGGGCGGAACCGGGCGCGATCCAGAGTTCTTTATAGCCCTCGGTCTTGGCTTCGTAGTTCTTGTATACATGAGCAGTCGGTACGAAATCGTCGTTCTCGCCGTGGATGAAAAGCATCGGACGGTCGCCCTTGGCCAACTGGGCCATGGAGGAAGCCTCTTTGAAGCCCCAGCCGTAGCGGTGCCTGCACACCGTGCTGGCGCTGTTCAGCACCGGGAAAGGGGGCAGGCGGAACATATCCTTCAGGTTGTGGGCAAACTGGTCCCAGACCGAGGAATATCCGCAATCCTCGACGAAGGCGCGGACATAAGCAGGAAGCGGTTCCCCGCTGACCATCATGGTCGTGGCGCCGCCCATCGAAACGCCGTGAATGACCATGAAGTCGTCATCCCAAACATTGTGCGCGACATCGATCCAGCGAATGATATCGAGGCGGTCGAGCCAGCCCATCTGGACCGCCCGCCCTTCAGAAAGACCGTGGTAGTGCAAATCGGGCGCCAGTACGTTGTAGTTCAGATCGTCCCGGTACATCCGTACCAAATTCAGGAAGCAGATGTGATTGTCGGTGTAGCCATGGATGACGATGGCAGAACCTAGCGCTTCAGACGGTCTGGATGCAGGGGCGTAGACCGCATGCAGCTTGTAACCGCCTTCTCCTGTGATTACGGTGTCTTTGAATATGCCTTCGTCGTGGAGGGCGTCATACCAGGCGATGATACCCGGATACCGTTCATCGGTTTTCTGCCGGTCCCCGTCAAGGTCGTTTCCGTGTTCTTCCGGCAGCAGGGCGTAATTGCACATGTACCGACCAACCAGACAGCCGTTCAAGCTCACGGCCACGACAGCCAGCACAATGCCGTAAATCAATCGTTTTGGAAGTTTCATTCGTATCAGTATTTTCATATGGTTTCAATAAGCGCCTGGAAAAAAGGATCAGAGCGGGATGATCCCGTACTTGAAGGCCCAGCGGACCAATTCTACAGAAGAATTGATGCCGAGTTTCTTAAAGATGTTGTCCTTATGGGTATTGACCGTGCTTGTCGAAATGGACAACTTTTTCGCGATCTCCTTGGCGGAGAGACCTTGGATGCAGAGTTCGATGATGTCGTTCTCCCGTTCCGTAAATTCGGCGGGGACATCCCGCTTGGCAAACCGTACGTCCCGAATGATCTTGGAAATGTCTTTCCCGTAAAATTCGGCCCCGTGATAAACATATTCGATGGCGGTGAAGAGTTCCTGGGTGGGAACCATCTTGCTGACAAAGCCGTCGATCCCGATCTGGAGAAGGCGTGTGACGGTGTCTTCGTCCGTTTCGGCGGACAGGACCAGGATCCGGACAGGATTGCCTTCTTCCCGCAGCCTTTTGGCAATGTCGATGCCCGAACCGTCCGGGAGCATGATGTCCAAGAGAATGAGGTCGGGGTTCGTTTTCGGGAACTGATCCCAGAAGGTCTCGACGCAATCCGCGACCCCCGCCAAAACAAATTTCCCTTGTGACCGAGAGAGAGCGGTCTGGAGACCGATCCTGACCAAAGGATGGTCTTCTACGATGAAAACATGGATCGGATCAGTCATCTCTGCTTTCCGCTTGATTGACAGTGAACGAGAACGTAGAGCCTACGCCTTCCTTGCTGGTAGCGGAAAGTCGGCTTCCGGCCAGCGCGAGCATTTCCCGGCTCACAACCAAACCCAGGCCGCTTCCCGTCTCGCCGGCAGTTCCCCGTGTGGAAATCTGCCTGTTGACAGTCAAGATCTCCGTCAGCCGCGAAGGGCTGATGCCGATTCCGTGGTCGGTCACGGAAATCTCGATTTTTCCGTCTCCGGCATTCCGGGCGGACACTTGGATTTTTCCACCCTCAAAGGAAAACTTGATGGCATTGACAACCAGATTCCGAACCACGGTGGACACGATGTTCCGGTCGGCGAAGGCCGTCATGGAAGCATCGATCGAATTATCCAATTGAATCTTTTTCAGGCGCATCTGTTCCTGCAACGGGGATAAAGCCTCCTCGACAACACCCCTCAATTGCATCGGCATCGGTTCGTTCTTGATCTTTCCGGCACCCAGTCGGGACCAGTTCAGCAGACTCGTCAAAAGATCCCTCAAGGAAGCGGATGATTTGGACAGTTCCTTGCAATGTTTGTAGATCTCCTCTTGCGGCAAGGAGTCAAAATTGTTCACCAGTAGATCCAGCAGTTTGCTCTGCGAGGCAACCGGATTTTTCAGGTCGTGGCTGATGATGGATAAGAACTTGTTCTTGATCGCATCGATCTCGGCCAGTTCTTGATTGCGTTTCCGCTGCAGCACGGCATAGCGCGTCATAAAGAAGGCCAAGACCATCAGGAAGAGCACCACGAGCACGGAGATCAGAAGCACGATCCGCTTGCTGTTTTGTTCCCGTTCTTTTTCACGGATGATCTCGTCCATGGCCACCCTGTTCTTTTCCTGCTCATAACGAAGCCGACTCTGAGCGACTTCCTGACCGCTCCGTTGGGCGGCGGAGGAATCTTGATAGGCGCGGCAAAGCTCCAATTCCTCCAGGGCTTTCCGGTAGTTGCCCTGCGATTTATAAAGCTCGAAGAGATTGTTGTGGATGTCCTGCAGATGCCCGTAAGACCGGTTTCCTTCCACAAGAGCGGATGATTCGTCGAGGTATTTCTTTGCCAGGTCGTATTGTCCTTTTTGGATGTACACCCACCCCAAGCTGCAGGTTGTCTTCGCTAGATTCCAGTTGTCTCCGGCTTTCGAAAGGATATCGTACGCTTTCAGATAGTAATCTTCGGCTTCGTCCACTTTTTCTTGGATCATCGACAGCTGGCCCAGACGGTTGTAACTGATTCCCACGCCGTTCCGGGATCCCGATTTCAGATCATGTTCCATGGCCCGGTTGTACATCACATAGGCGGAATCGAATTCGTTGCGGTACTCGTAGATGGATCCGATCGTGTTCCAGTTCATTGACTGTCCAAGTTCGTTCCCGATGATCTTGTCCAACGCCAGCGAACGGCGGAAATAGTTTTCCGCTTCCACGCCGTCGTTGAGGTACTTGTACACGTTTCCCAACCCGTTCAGAATGTAGGAACGCTGGCGCATACCTTCCGGAGAGTCTTTGTCGGGATCCCGTTCGGAAATGCCCAAGGCTTCAAAGAGGTAGTCGGAGGCTGAAGAATAGGCCCCGATCCGCCGGCAGTTGGTCGCCAGGCTGACAAGCGTGTTGACGTATTCCCGATTATTCCCGGCATGCTTCAGTATCGCAGCGGACTGCTGATACCAATGGATCGCGGTCACGTATTCATTGCGAAGGTTGTAGTATTTCCCGATCGCCGCCAGCGTCATCCCCGAGGCGACGCTGTCTCCGTTGGCGCGGTAGGCCGCCAGCGCCTGCCGGAGTTTTATCGCATCCCGATCAATCCGGCTGATACGCGCCCGGACCGTATCAGTCGGAACGATGACAACTTCCGCACCTGCTTCCGGACACAAAAAAGAGAAAATAAACCAAACAGGTATCAGAATCGCGCAGCAAATCGAAATCAGTGGTTTTTTCGCCATGGGGACAAATGGGTTATTTTTCGTACACGAAATATACGAAGAAAAAACATACGAATTGATTTTTTTGCCGGAATCTACTTATTTAATTAACGGTCTTCTTCCGAATCTTCCGGTAGCCAGACGCTAAATGCTCTCCAGATTCATCGGGTTAAGGAGTTCCTTGCCCTCGGGGGTGTAGGCGTAAGCGATGCGATCTGCCCAGCGCTTCTCGACCTTGCCCCGTACGATCTTCATCGTGCTGTTGACCAGGCCGTTCTGCTCGGTAAACGCCTCGGGAAGAACGGCGATCGCAGCCGGCAGCCAGCGCTCCGGGAACATGCCTTCGTGCGTCCCGCCCTTCTTGTAGGAGTCGATTTCAGCCTGGATCTTCAGCAACATCGCCTCCTTGCCTTCTTGCGAAGCCGGATCCAACTGCCGCGAACGGGCATATTCATGCAAGGCTTCTTTGTTCGGCACGAGCAGAATCATGGTGTACGGATCCTGGTTGTTGTGCAGAATGACCTGCTCGATGTACTTCGAGCTGTCCGTCAGGTTGTCCTCGAAGCCCTCGGGGCTGTATTTTTCCCCATCGGAAGCAATCAGCAGGGACTTGAAGCGGCCGGTGACGTAAAGATATTCTTCATCGTACATATATCCCCGGTCGCCGGTATGCAGCCAGCCGTCCCGGATGGTCTCTGCGGTGGCCTCGGGATTCTTCCAGTAGCCGGCCATCACATTCTCTCCGCGGATCACGATCTCGCCCGTCGTGCGCAGCGGAAGTTCCCGGCCTTCCTCGTCACAGATCTTGATGTCCATCGGCTTGACCACCCGTCCCGATGAGCCGAACATCGCGTGGCCGACCGAATTGGCGGAAATGATGGGAGTGGCTTCGGACAGGCCGTAGCCCTGGAACATCGGGATGCCGATCGCGCAGTAGTATTTCTGGAGTTCAATGTCCAACAGCGCCCCGCCGCCGACAAAGAACTGCATCCTTCCGCCGAGCCCCTCACGTACCTGCTTGAAGATCAAGCGATCAAAGAGGGAAATGAGGGGTTTTTTCCAAAAATGGAAGAAGCCTCCCCGGTTGTAATACTCCTTGTTGTAAGAGATGGCGAGTTTCAAGGCGAAATTGTACAGTTTCTCCACCCGAGGCCCCTTCTTGCGGATAGTCGTTTCGATGTTCTTTTTAAAACTGCGCGCCAGCGCGGGAACGGAAAGCATAACATGCGGACGGGTTTCCCGAATCGCCACGGGAATATTCTTGAGTGTCGCCAGCGGATTGGCGCCCGTCGGCACGGTAGCGATACTGCCGCAGTAGGACATCATCGTATAGAAGCCGGCCACATGGGCGAAGCAGTGGTCCAGCGGCAGGATGATCAACATCGTGGCGTCTTGCTGGACACCGATGACCGAGCGAGCCTGCTCTACGTTGGCTGTGTAGTTCCGGTGGGTCAACAAGACACCCTTCGGATCCGCCGTCGTGCCCGAAGTATAACTGATGGTGGCGTAATCGTCGGGTCCGACCGACTTGTACCGCTCCTCGAATTCCTTCCGATGCCCGAACAGGTAACTGTCTCCCAGGGCCTGTACCCACTCCAAAGACACCTCGCGAGGCGTGGGGCGCTCGACCGGATCCAGGACAATGATTTTTTCCACGGCCGGCAGCTCCGCGATGATCCGCCGGATCTTCGGAAGTTGCTGACCGGAAACAATGATGAAACGGGCGTCGGAATGCTGAATTCTGAATATGAGGTCGTTGCTTTCTTCCAGTTTGATCGAAAGCGGCACGTTAACGCCTCCCGCATAGAGAATGCCGAGCTCGGCAATCACCCATAGATTGCGTCCTTCGGAAAGCAGGGCGACCTTGTCCCCCTTCTGCAGTCCGATCGCCACCAATCCGGCTCCGATCCGGTAGCTTTCTTTGCGGGTCTGCTCATAAGTGGTTTCTGTCCACTTGTCGGCAACCTTCTCGCGCAAGAAGGTGTGCTCGGCGAATTTATGGGTATAATGCTCCACAAATTCGATAATCGTAGGTCTTGCTGTCATCGGGAAAAAATATTATTCACTTACTTCACGCACGGCAGAGAAGAGACCGAACATCTTCGCATCGATCTTGTCGGTGACTGTGCGGAAATCCTCCGGACGGTTTTCGAACTTGATGTCGTCCACGTTGACCACCAACAGTTCCCCGTCATATTCCTGGATCCAGTCCTCATAACGCTTGTTCAGACCGGTCAAGTAGTCGATGCGGATGCTCTTTTCGTACTCCCTGCCCCGCTTCTGGATCTGGGCGACAAGATTCGGGATACTGGATTTGAGATAAATCAACAGATCCGGTTTGCTCACGAGGGACATCATCAGGTCGAATAAATCCGAGTAGTTCTCAAAATCCCGGGTGCTCATCAGCCCCATCGCATGCAGGTTCGGGGCGAAGATCCGGGCATCCTCGTAAATGGTCCGGTCCTGGATGATCACATCCTCCATGCGGGAAATTTCCACCACATCCTTGAACCGCTTATTGAGGAAATAGATCTGGAGATTGAACGACCAGCGTTCCATGTCCTCGTAGAAGTCGGACAGGTAGGGGTTGAAGTCAACTGATTCGAATTTCGGCGTCCATCCATAGTGGGCCGCCAGCATCTTGGTCAGCGTGGTTTTTCCGCTGCCGATGTTCCCTGCTACTGCAATGTGCATATCCTAGTTGTTATAGTAATCAAGTTCAAACGGAATTTATTTCTCCGGCGGGAAAAGCCCGAACATCTCCGCGTCGAGCTGGTCCGTGATCTTCGCGAAATCATCCGGACGGTTCTCAAAATCCAGTTTATCCGCTTCCACCGTCAGCACCTTTCCCGGATATTCCGCGATCCATCGCTCATATCGGTCGTTCAGGCCTTTCAGATACTCCAGACTCATACCCTGTTCGTAGTCCCGTCCCCGCTTCTGGATCCGCGCCACCAGGTGGGGAACCGACGACTTCAAGTAGATCAGCAAATCCGGAATCTTTACCATGGACATCATCACATTGAAAAGATCCATGTAGGTCTCGTAATCACGTTTTGAAAGATTCCCCTGCGCATAGTTGTTGGCAACGAAGATGTGGACACCTTCGAAAAGGGTCCGATCCTGGATGATGACGTCTTTGCTTTTGGCGATCTCCAACACATCCTTGAACCGCTGGGCAAGAAAATAGGTTTCGAGGTTGTAGGACCAGCGCGGAATGTCTTTGTAGTAGTCCTCCAGATACGGGTTGAAGGTCACGGATTCGTACTTGGGTGTCCACCCGTAACGTGCCGCGAGCATCCGGGTCAACGTGGTTTTCCCGCTTCCGATGTTTCCTGCGATACCGATGTGCATACGCTCTGATTACTAGCTGTAGAGATCAATGCACAAATTTAGCAAATTTTTACGCATTTTCCATCCCTTCCTCCCCGGGTTCGTTGAACGGCTCCAGAAAAGGGTTATTCATGCGTTCGTACGCGATCGAGGTCCGGTAGCCGTGACCGGGAAGCACATCCACGTCGCCAGGAAGCCCCATCAGTTTTTCCATCAAACTGAGAATCAATTGATCGTAATCCCCGGCGGGATGGTCCGTCCTGCCGATGCTGCCTGCGAACAAGGTATCTCCGCTGAACAGAACCTTATCCCGTTCAGCATAGAAGCAGACCCCGCCCGGCGTATGCCCGGGGGTCGAGATGACCCGGAAGCAAGCTCCGGAATCATCTTCCGGAAAGGGCAAAAACTGACCGTCCGAAAGCGGCGAGAACGGGAAATCCACATCCGGGACTTCAACCCCGAACGATCGCGCCATCCCGGCTCCCCAAGAAAGGATCGGCTTTTCTTCGGGTGCCATCAACACGGGGAGGGAGTACTTCCGGACCAGGGCAGCGACTCCGTAGACGTGGTCGAGGTGCCCGTGTGTCAGCCAAATCGCCTTCGGGGTAATCTTCTCCCGGTTCAGGTAGGTTTCCAATTCCTTCTGTTCCTGTCCGTCGTAGCATCCCGGATCGATCAAGACACCCGCTCCTTTTTCATTCCACAGCAGATAGGTGTTCACTTGCAGGGGGTTGAATATGAAGACTTTGATATTCAGCATATTATTCGAGGTTTTTTGTATCCAGTACGATCGTGACGGGGCCGTCGTTCAGCAGTTCGACCTGCATGTCCGCCCCGAATACTCCGGTTCCGACCGGTTTGCCCAAGGCATCGGACAGGCGACGGCAGAACTCTTCGTACAGCGGGATGGAAACTTCGGGCCGGGCGGCTTTGATGTACGATGGACGATTGCCTTTTCTGCAGCAAGCCATCAGAGTGAACTGGCTCACGACCAAGATGTCCCCGGAAATATCCAGCACAGAAATGTTCATGACCCCTTCGGAGTCCGGGAAGATGCGCAGATGGACGATCTTCTTGACCAGAAGATCGATGTCCGCAGCCGTGTCTTCCTCTCCCACCCCGAGCAGAATCAGCAATCCTCTCCCGATTGTCGAATGGACCTCTTCTCCGATCGTTACCGAGGCCCGAGCGACTCTTTGTATGACAACTCTCATAATCCGATCAATTATCCCAGCAATACATCCAAGGTCATCATCAACGCGAAGCCGACCGCGAAACCGATCGTGCCCAGGTTGGTGTGCGGTCCTTGAGAGGCCTCCGGGATCAATTCTTCCACAACCACGTACAGCATAGCCCCAGCCGCGAACGAAAGCATATACGGCAGGATCGACTCCAGCAGCGGGGCCATCAGAATAATCAGCAACGCCCCTAACGGTTCCACCACGCCGCTCAGGGATCCAAGCAGAAACGATTTGAGCCGGCTGTTGCCTTCCGCCCGCATCGGCATCGAGACGATCGCGCCTTCCGGAATATTCTGAACAGCGATGCCGACCGCCATCGCGATCGCTCCGGCGGAGGAAATTCCCAGCCCGCCTTGCAGGGCTCCCGCCAGTACGACGCCCACCGCCATGCCTTCCGGCAGGTTGTGAATCGTCATCGCCAGCGCGAGCATAGCAGTCCGGGATAACCCGCTCTTCCGCGGACCTTCAGGCTCGCTCTCACCGATGTGAAGATGCGGGGTCAGCGTGTCGATACCGAGTAGAAAGAAGATACCGAGGAAAAATCCGATCAAAACCGGCCAGAGACTGCCCTCGGAGATGTCGATCCCGGGGATCAGCAGCGACCACACCGAGGCGGCGACCATCACGCCCGAAGCGAAACCCAGCAAGGTCTTCTGCAGCCGTGAAGACATCTCCTTCCGCATGAAAAAGACGAAGGCGGAGCCCAGTACGGTTCCGAAAAAGGGAATGAGAAGTACTGCTAACGCGGTGTTCATAACAACGCAAAGATAGGAAAGTTCGTTATATTTGTGAAGATGGAACTGAAATCGTGCTTCCCTTCCTGTCTCGCGATCATCCGGCGCGTCATCTGGCCGGTTTTTGTTAAATTTGCATGTTATGGGGAAGAAGGATTATATTGAAATCAGGGGTGCGAAAGCGCACAATCTGAAAGACATCAATGTGGACATCCCCAGAGGGGAATTCGTTGTGGTCACGGGACTTTCCGGCAGCGGGAAGTCTTCCCTTGCCTTCGACACCATCTACTCGGAAGGCCAGCGGCGGTACATGGACACGCTCTCCACCTACGCCAAGCATTTTATGGGCATTCTGGAAAAACCGGAGGTAGAAAGCATCTCGGGTTTGAGCCCCATCATCGCCATCGAGCAGAAGAGCACGGGCAACAACCCCCGTTCGACCGTCGGCACCATCACGGAGATCTTTGATTTCCTCCGGCTCCTATACGCGCGCGCTTCCCGGGCATACTCTCCGGTCAGCGGCCGGGAAATGATCCGCAACACCGACGAGCAGATCGTAGATGTGATCATGTCCAACTACAACGGCAAGAAGTGTTATCTGCTTGCTCCGCTGGTGCGCGGACGCAAAGGCCATTACCGCGAACTCTTCGACCAGTTGCGCCGACGCGGCTACACGGAAGTCCGGGTTGACGGGGCATTGCAACCGCTTGCGCAAATGGATGCCCTGGATCGGTACAAGGGCCACTTCATCGAACTTGTCGTGGACAAGTTAAAGCCGGAGCCGGGCGACGAAAAGCGCGTCCGGGACAGCGTGATGACCGCGCTGAATGCAGGCAAAGGCTCGGTCGCGATCCTGGAACCGGGATCGGACGCGCTTCAGCATTATTCCAAGCACCTGGTGGATCCGGACTCGGGGACATCCCTGCAGGAACCGGCTCCGCATTCATTTTCCTTCAATTCACCCGAAGGCTATTGTCCGCACTGCAAGGGGCTGGGGCAGATCGTGGACATCAACATGGACACGATCCTTCCCGACCGGAATGCTTCCATCGCCGACGGAGGCATCGTCCCGCTCGGGAAAGTACGCGAAACCCGCAAATTCGATATCATCCGGGCGATCGCCCGGAAATATAATTTCTCTCTCTACGACCCGATCGCCGCTGTTCCGGACGAGGCGATCTCGCATATCATCTTCGGCAGCGACGAACTCTTCCGAGTGGGAGACGGGAATCTATCCGAGATGGTCTCCTTCGACGGAATCGTGGACGACATCGACGACAAGATCGAATGCCCTGTCTGTCACGGATCGCGCCTGAACGAGAACGCGCGTTGTTTCCGGATCGACGGCAAGACGATCTCGGAAATCGCTGCTTTGGAGATGACGGACCTGAAAAAGTGGCTCCTGAGCCTGCCCGGAAAACTGAACCACCGGGAGAACCGGATCGCCCGGGACATTCTCAAGGAATTGAACGACCGTGTCCAGTTCATGCTGGACGTAGGGCTCGACTACCTGACCCTGGACAGACCGACCGGTTCCCTTTCCGGAGGAGAAAGCCAGCGTATCCGGCTCGCCACCCAGATCGGATCGAAACTTGTGAATGTATTGTACATTCTGGACGAGCCTTCCATCGGGTTGCATCAACGGGACAACCGGAAATTGATCGCTTCCCTGAAGGAGTTGCGAAACGAAGGTAATTCCGTGATGGTTGTGGAACACGACGAAGAAACGATGCGGAGCGCGGACTGGCTTGTGGACGTCGGTCCCGGAGCGGGAGAACAGGGCGGACAAATCTGCCTCAACGGACCGCTGCCGACACTGCTAGCCTACGACCCTGTGGCCGGAATCCTTCCCGCCGATCTCGACGAAGACACCCTGCGACGCTGCGTGTTCGGATCGTCCATTACCCTGGATTATCTGCAAGGCCGCAATTCCATCCCCGTTCCCAAGCGCAGAAGAATCGGAAACGGGCTCACGCTGGGCATTCGTGGGGCACGGGGCAACAACCTCAAAAGCGTAGACGTGGATTTTCCGCTGGGGACCCTCATCGGAATCGCGGGCGTGAGCGGCAGCGGCAAGTCCTCCCTGATCAACGAGACCTTGATGCCGATCCTCAAGAACAAGTTCTACCGCGCCAAACTCCACCCCCTTCCCTATGACTCCATCGAAGGGATCCAGAACATCGACAAATTAATCGAGATCGACCAGAGTCCGATCGGCCGCTCCCCGAGGTCAAACCCTGCCACGTTCACCGGCGTATTCAATGACATCCGGAACCTCTTCGAAAACACACCGGACGCGAAGGTGCGCGGGTTCAAGGCTGGCAGGTTCTCATTCAACGTTCCCGGAGGCCGCTGCGAAGCCTGCAACGGAGCGGGAATCAAGGTGATTGAAATGAATTTCCTGCCTTCCGTCAATGTGGTCTGCGATGAATGTCGCGGGCGACGCTACAAGGAAGACACCCTTGCGGTGCATTACAAGGGCAAGAACATCAACGATGTACTGGAGATGCCGATACGCGAGGCCTATGAATTCTTCAAGCCGATCCCCAAGATCGCCCAAAAACTGAAAGCGATGGTCGATGTGGGGCTCGGCTATGTCCATCTCGGCCAATCCGCCGTTACCCTCTCGGGCGGCGAAAGCCAGCGGATGAAGTTGGCGGCTGAAATGTTCAAGAAAGCCACGGGCAACACCCTGTACATCCTGGACGAGCCCACAACCGGGCTGCATTTCGAGGATTTCAAGATTTTGCTGAACGTGTTGCAAGAACTGGTGGACCAGGGCAACACCGTTATCATCATCGAACACAACTTGGATGTTCTGAAAAGCGTCGACTACCTCTTCGACCTCGGCCCGGAAGGCGGCGACAAAGGAGGACGCATTGTTGCCCAGGGCACGCCTGAGCAACTTGCCAAGAATCCGAACTCCGTCACGGGCCCCTTCCTGAAGAATGTGTTGGAATGATTTCCGATTCCCCGGAAAAGGAAGCCTCCGTTACGATCTCTGGCCCAAAGTCGCGTCCAGCTTGGTGATGGAGCAGCCCTCTTTCCGGTTGATCACGTCCAGGATCCCCTGCACGGAATCTTCTTCCTCGACCTGCTCGTCGATGTACTTCGCGATGAAGTTTTCGGAAGCGCGATCCCTTTCGCTTTCAGCGGCCTCGGCCAAACCATTGATCAGTTCCGTCACATGGCGCTCGTGCTTGAGCGTGTCCTCGAAGACAGCCTTGACATCCGCCCACTGGGTCGGAACGGCTTCGATGGCGGACACTTTCGCCTCACCGCCCCTTCTCAGGACATAGTCTGCCATATCGAGCGCATGCTCCCTCTCCTCTTCAGCCTGCTTGTACATCCAATGGGCAAATCCGTTCCATCCTTCCTTTCGGAACCAGAAAGCCATTTCGAGATAAAGATTGGAGGACCAAAGCTCCGCTGTAATCTGCGCGTTGAACGCGTCCTGCATTTTCTTGCTGATTGTCATAATTTATAATCTTTAAAAATTACATCTTCTCCCGTCCTTCCGCAAAATACGAGCCTGTTGCCATTTTGGCAGACAGGCATTCCGATCTCAATGATTCGCCTACTTGTCAGCGAGCGATTCCTCCCCTGTCCGCATGGCAGGAACATATTTCGGGTTTTGCTGATTCAGAAGTTCATTTTTACAATTTGGCAGTTCCTAATCTCACAGAATTGCTACCTTTATTTGATACATTGCACTTTTGCTGAATAACCATTTTATTCTTATTGAATATGAAAACGTTTTTTATGAAAACCGCTTCCGGTTGTACGACAATCCTTGCCTCGTTCTTACTTCTGACAATCGGCATCACAGCCTGTCAGAAAGATGAAACGAATCAAAAACTGCGCGGTAGCGCCGACTTGGATCAGAACAAGGTCGGATACAAAACCTCCGCAGGTATTTATATCGGTTCAAAAATGCAGAGAAGCGATCTTGAAGTCGTCGACAACCAAGGCGGCATCATTACCATCAACATCAGCGGAGTCCTTGATGACGCAACCTATCAAAAGGTCGAAATGTGGGGCGAGGTGCTCCTGGGAGAGGAATTTACCAAGAAGCGTTCCGAGATCATGGGGCCGGGCGGACAAGTCAATGCGGCGCTCAAGTTTAAGAACACTACCGAGGGGGTATCGTACGTCCAGGACAACGGGAAAGAATCCATCTTGATGAAATACGATGTCAAAGAAGGAGACCGGTGGTCTTTCACCCAGAGCGGCACAGGCAAGAAAGTAAACTGCAAGGTTGTGCACAAGTCCACGGAGGACGACTATCAGATGGGATTCATAAACATCAAAGTAGTCAAGGTTGAAAGCACCGCCCAAGGAACGCCGGGTATCTCGAAGGTGGTGTATATCGGCAACCATAAATTCGGTCTTGTCGCCATAGAGATCTATCAAGAGGACGGGACGATCGTGAACATCTGGATCTAATGAAGCCAAATTGCAGGCGTAAACGCCTAATTTTCACCGTTTTAGCCATTCTTCTCATGCTTGCGGGGCTCGGCGGGGCGTATTGTTCCCTGATGCTGAGTTTCAGACCAGAGGTGCTGCAGTTGAAGGTGTTCACATTCTATTCGGCTTTTGCGGAAAACAAGTACTTCACACTGATCACCAACAACCAAGCGGATGAACTGTCCGTTTTGAGTTATGGCTTCGGGTGGATCCTGCTCCTGTTTACGCACAGACGGCCGGCTCGGATCTACGGAGCCGGGGCGATTGGTCTGTTCCTGTTAGGCTATCTCTGCTTTCATGGTCTGGCCGCTATCTATTTCATCATCGTCTATCTGATCTGTCTCCCGACAGTGTTTCTCGCCAAACCCCTGGCGCGGTCAGACCGCAAGGAGAACTAGCGCCATAGATCATAGCGGTCCGGAACAGCCAACAAGGTCTCGAGGTCACTGCGCATGTGGCTTTCTACTGGATGTAACTACGAAGCGCGTCGACATATTCTTCGAAAGCTTTGTGGCCTTTGTCCGTGATGCTGCAGGTGGTTTGCGGCATCTTTCCTTTAAATCCTTTCGAGACAGTGATGTAGCCTGCTTTTTCAAGCTTATCGATCTGAACGCTCAGGTTACCGGATGTCGCGTCGGTCTGCTTCTTTAAGTAACTGAAGTTCGCGCTTTCCGCCGACACGAGTATCGACATCACCGCCAGCCGCAGCTCCGAATGCAGCAAGGGGTCCAAAGGTTTGAATGCTTGCGCGCGGTCTTCCTTATTCATTGCACCTGCCTCTGTTGATGATCAGCCCGGGAAGAATCAGTCCGACGAGGGACACGCCCGTGAGGACCAGTTCCTGATGCGCGCCGGGTAGGGCGAGGGCGAAAGCCGTACCGATGATGCCGGTAAGGAAGCCCGCCACCGTGATCCAGGCGTCCTTGAGGATCCAGCCCGTAATGGCTGTCGAACAGCCCATCAGGACCACGATCAGCGCCGTGATCGGGACATATGTCGGATGAAGAGGAAGCAGGTCGGTCGGGAGAATGGACACGATTCCGAGCAGGCAGAGGACCATGAGGGTGGAGGTTGACACAGCCAGGATGCCGAACACACCCCAGACTTTGCCCAGGGTCACGGCGAGGAAACTGCGGATTCCTTTGCTTTTCTTCCGGTCCGCGAACCTTTCGATGGCGAAACCGATCACGCACATCAGGAACCAGAGACAGTTCCAGGCCGGGCTGCCCGTTTTGTTCCAAAGAAAGAATACAAGCAGGGAGAAGACCAGAACGAGGATTCCCCAGCGGAGCATCGGCGCGCCGGCATTCTCAAGCATGTCCCGCCTGCTCTTTTCCAAGGAGGCGGAAATGATGGACAGACTCTCTTCCGGAGTCAATTGTTTTTCAAGATTGTTTTCCATGACTTTGCATTATTTGAATATGTCAAAAGGGCAGGCGAGCTCTTTTCCTCCCTTTCTTGCCACAAATATAAAGTAGTTTATTTTATAAACCAAATATTTCGGTAAAAATATTCCTGTGTTTCAGAATATCCTCTGGGCCAACCACTTACACGAAACCCCTAGGGCAAAATCGCCCTAGGGGTTATGCGCAACACATTATCGGTCAGCTCTTTGGCAATCACGCCTCCTTGCCGAATCCGCTCCACCCCGGACCTTTTGCCCGGCAGGGGGCGCGGGCTCGAGACTATTTCATCCCGTAGGAGCCGATGAAGAGGATGGCGCCCGTGCTGGATTCCGAAATGGTGTAGAAGAAAGGCCGGTTCAGGAAGAAAGCCGAGGAGGAGGATCCGCCCACCGCACCGTCAAGACCTGTGATCGTAATTGCGGCAGCCTCCGAACCTACTTCATCGACCTTGATACGGGCTTTCTGCAAGATGAAAGAAATAAAGAGAGAATAGTCCGACATGGCGCTGAAGTCAGCGCCGGGACCGAAAGCGGAAGGCATTCCGAGTTCGATGAGGGATTGCTTCAAATCGAAGAAAGACTCCGTCTCGAACCTGGGAACCTTCACTCTAGAAGACTTCGGGCAGGCTTCTTTTTGGATTTCCGCCCAGATTTCGGGATTCAGAGCTCCGATTACATCTTCGACGCTTTTCTCGGATGCAGGCAGGAAGAACGTCATCCGGAAGGAGCCGTTCCCGTAGGGCATCGCCAGCGTCTCGAAATCCGGAGTCCAATAGCGGTGATACGTATAATCGATATTCATCATGTCTACTTGCACCTTGTCCCCGTTTTGTTTCGTGAAATTCTCCTTTCTCGTTTCGTTCGGGTCAAATTGCTGCGACCAGTCCCCTTTGAAATAGATCGCGTTCATCAAGTAGACAAGGCACTCCGACTCCACCTCCTCCAAAATCTTCGGGATCATCCCGTGCGTTTTTTCATTGCACCAACCGTTGATCCGGTCGAGAAGCGCCTGGGTGTCGGAAAAATCCAAGATTTCTACAGCGGCGTAGTAGTTATCCCGAACCGGCTTCGTAAAGGTCTCTTTCAAGGGTGCGATTCCTTTGCTCGCCACAATAGCGTTCGCGAGTTCCAGAATCACGCGCTTGTCCAACGCGCCGGACTGATTCATGAATGTCTTGCAGAATTCGTTGATCGCGGCAATGTCGTCTTCGCCATAGCCGAGTACGGTGCAGATTTCCTTCGCGGTCTCTCCCGACGCGCCGTTGCCGAGCATTCCGAGCAGATAGCCGACGCTGATGGGAGAGAAGATAAAATCCTTCCCTTCTTCCGCAGCCATCGTGAATACTTTGGCGGATAGGTTCAAGCCGAAGTGATTGGTCGCTTGGACATATTCCTGCTGCGTCCTCGTAAGGGTGATAGTGCCGGGTACGAGGGGATCGGAAGAAGGAGGATTGCTTTTGTCACACGCCGGGAATGCCAGGGTAAAGAGAAGCAGGAGGGTTGCAGGGAGGAGATGTCTCATTGTAGTATTAATCTACGCAGGCATAGCGCCCCATGAACAGGATGGAACCGGTTCCGGAATCGTAAATCGTATAGAAGAAGGGACGGTCGGCGTGGAAATCCAGGAACAAGCTTCCTTTTTCCACCATCTCTCCGATGGTCACCGCCGCGGCTTCAGCGCCCTCCTCATTCACGGTAATCGTGGCTTTCTGCTTGACAAGCCCGAGATAGAGTCCGGGACTGTCGGTCATATTCAGGAAGCCGCCTTCGGAATTGAAAGCCGTGGGCATGCCGAGCCGCTTCAGGCTCTCGTTGAGATCAAATTCGGAATCGGTCTGGAACCGAGGCAGTTTGAGATCGACCGGACGGGACCGCCGCACCACCGGGGGCTGGAAACTGCCGAGATCCGTGAGGGAGGTGATCGCTTCCTCGACGGTCTTGCCGAGCCTCGGGAGGTAAAAGGTCATCTTGAAAGCCTTCTTTCCGAGATCGAGATCCAGCGCGGTATAATATTCATCTTCAAAATATTCCAGATCTGCCTGCAGATGCATCATGGTCGCTTCGCCGGTTTTGATATTCCCGGTATAATCGTAAAACGGTTCCGGCCTGCTCTCGTCCGGATCGAACTGGATGGTCCACGGAGCCTTGAAGTACAGGGCATTCAGGAAGCAAACCTCCGAATTCGGTTGGAAGGAATCGATAATATTCGGAATCTTTCCGCGCGTTTTGTCGGAACACCAATCATTGATGAGCGCCAACGCACTCGGGTCGGAAAAATCCGGATGGAAGACTTCCGCCAGATAATATCTCGCCAAGCAGTTCAGGAACGTCTGCTTGACGGGGTAACCCCGGTTGATCACGGCGGCATTGGCAAGCGCCATCTCGATCCGGCGATCGATGTTGGGGACTCCTTCCATCATCTTGTGACAAAATTCGTTGATGGCATCGATCCCATCTTCGCCGTACCCGAGGACACGGTTGATTTCGTCCCGGGTCTGGCCGATGGCGCCGTTGTCGATCATGGCGAGGGTAAAGGTCGCGCTAAGCGGGGAAATGACGAAATTCCCAGGAGTCACCCTTGCGAGGTCCGCGAACAGGTTCCAGGCAAATTCGTTGTTGTGCCGCACATAACCTTCTTCTGCCCTGGTCAGCAAGATCGATTCGATCTCCTGATCGTCCGGATCTATGGGGTTCTCTCTGTCGCAGGCAGAGAACGCAAGGCAGGCAAGGATGCCCAATGAGGTGAGAATTCGTTTCATAGTATGGTCGTCTGAGGGGTTTACACTCATCATAATCCCGGAAAGATGAAAACCTTGCATCATCCGGAAGATTTTTTTCCGATCGCGCGGCTTTCGATCCTGACGGCTGCTGCCGGAGAATGGCCGGATTTCTCGCCGAATTTCGTACCTTGCAGACACGTCGCCAAGACGAGGGGGGCGAAGCAAGACATGGAAGATCGGATCTTCACAGAAACGATTCTGCGGTGGTACGCGGAAAACGGACGGGATTTGCCTTGGCGCAGGACCCGGGATCCGTATGCGGTCTGGTTGAGCGAAATCATCCTGCAGCAGACGCGAATCGTACAAGGGCAGGCATATTGGGAGCGGTTCATGCAGCGTTTCCCGAATGTGGAATCCCTTGCCGCCGCTTCCGAGGACGAGATCTTGCGGCTCTGGCAGGGCCTGGGTTACTACAGCCGCGCCCGAAATCTCCTTGCCGCCGCCCGTCAAATCGTCGCCATCGGACACTTCCCGGACACGGTGGAGGATCTTCGCTCCCTGAAGGGTGTCGGGGAATATACCGCCGCTGCGGTCGGCTCCATCGCGTTCGGACTGCCCGTCGCTGTCGTGGACGGCAATGTCTATCGTGTCCTGTCACGCTATTTCGGAATATTCACACCCGTGAATACGCCTGCAGCCAAGAAGGAGTTCTCGCGACTGGCCCAAGCGCTCTTGCCGGAAGATTGTCCGGCTGACTTCAACCAAGGGATCATGGATTTCGGTGCCCTGCAGTGTACCCCGGCTTCTCCCGATTGCTACGCGTGTCCGCTTTTGGCCGGGTGCAATGCCCGGAAGACCGGCCGAGTCGGAATGCTTCCGGTCAAAAAGCAGGCGAATCCGGTTCGGGAGCGGTTTTTCTGTTATGTTTACCTCCGTTTTCAAGGGCAGACCGCCCTTCGCCGCCGCCCCGCCGGAGACATCTGGCAGGGACTCTGGGAGCCTTTGCTGTACGAACTCGGGCCGGAGGAGGATTCCAAAGCCTTTCTCTCCGCAAAAGGACTGCCCGGCACACTGACCCTGCTCCGGAAAGGAATCCGGCATCAGCTCACCCATCAGACTCTTTTTGCCGACCTGTTCCTCTGGGAGCCCGCCTGCGCACCCGAATTGCCGGAAGGCTATGTTTTGATTCCGGAAATGGAACTTGATCGCTACGCCAAGCCTCGTCTGGTAGAAATCCTCACGGAGGCGATTCCTGACGAGGCGTGACGAAATTATCGCGCGAATTCACAACGGAATCAGCGATATTGTCAAAAAAATTGATTATATTTACAAGAATTATAACTTGTACATAAGTACAGAATATCCAACAATCATGAAATTTTTTGCGAATAAAATCATCCGAACCATGCTCGCGGCGGTGATAGCATGTACCTTCAGCGTATCTGCAAACGCCCAAATTCTCAACGACATCGCCAGAAGAGCGAAGAACGCCGTGGAAACCCGAACCAAGATGGCTGCCGACCGGGCTGTACAGAAAACCCTGGACAAGGCGGAAGATGCGGTCGAAAAAGGAGCCAAAAGCGCGGTTAAGGGGAACAAGAAGGCAAACCCGAATGCTCCGGCCAACCAGAATCAAGCGAACAGGAACGCCGCCAAGGGAGGAATCTACTATGTAAGCGAGTCCGGCAACAACCAAAACGACGGACTGACACCGGAGACACCGGTCAAGAACATCCAGAAAGCGGTCGACATCGCTCCGGAAGGATCCACGCTCTACGTGGCGGAAGGGAACTACTACGGCCTGCTCCGCTCGGGAACCATCACCATCAACAAACCGCTTTACATCTATGGCGGCTTCAACAGTGATTTCTCGAAACGGGACATCCTCAATTACCGTACAATGGTACAGCCGACGCTGGAATCCAACGGTACGATGAAGATGGGGACCATTATGCTGGACATCCAATCCCCCGGCTCCGACCTGGTGCTGGACGGAATCATTTTCGATCGTGGAAACTCCGTTTCCTACACGTCCTCCCAGCGGGAGGATGACAAGGGGCAGCCCGAAGGGGTGGAAACCCCACGGATGAATCCGATCGGAACCATGGGGCTGGGCGGGCCGAATCTGGAAAGCCGGGAAGCGCTCACCAACGAAACAGCCATCCTCTACCTGAACAACTCCTCCGTGGATCTGACCATTCAGAACTGCGCTTTCCTCAACGCCCCGAGTTACGCCATTCTCGGCCTCTTCAAGGGGCATATGCAGATCGACAACAGCATCTTCGTGAACTGCAGGATGGCGGCGATCGATGTCCGCGGCTCCGATGCCAAGGTAAACCAGCCGGTGGACTTCACCAACAACACGGTGCTCTTCTCGTGGTCCCGGCTCAAAGATTTCCTTGACATGGGCTACGGCTTCCGTTTCCTGCCCGGCACGGACTGCTACCTTGCCAACAACATTTTCGGCTGCTCGATCTTCGCAGGAATCGACTACACCCACATCGACAGCGACAAGAATCGGGAGGCAAGCCGCAACACCATAGTGGAAGACAATATCTTCTTCCTGAACAGGGAGGGCGACCTCACCATTCCGGGCGGAGGAAAATTCATGCGCGTGTCCAGCGTTGACTTCAGCGACGTGGAATATCTCGACCGCGCTTCCGGCAACAAGACGGTCTCGGACGCATCCATATTCAAGGGTAAGATCGATGAAGCGTACCTCAAGGGCTTCATCAACGCCTCCTACAGCGAAAGCACGAACTATGACCCGAATTCGGCGGTCAACACCTTCCGCCAGGCCTTCGGCATGAATATGACCGGCACGATGACGTCCACCTCTTCCATGTTCGCCAACCGTTACAACTGGAAGAAGGCCCTCGAACTCTTCGGCGCCATGGATGGCTACGGCGCCCAATTGCCGGAATAAAAAAGCAGTCATCCAATACATACGTATCGCAGCTGCGCGGATGTCGGCTGCGAATTCCATAAAGAGTTGATTGGCAGCGCAGTACAAGTAACCCCTAGGGCAAAATTGCCCTAGGGGTTATTTAGAAGTAATTGATTCAGAGAATATTCTAAACCAAGCAAGCGAAGAAAAAACTTACAGTTCCCAGGCGAGAGCGGAGGCCCCGAGGATAGCGGCGTCCGATTCCTTGAGTTGGGAATAGACGAGCTTTATCTTGTTCCGCCACAAGGGTAGCACATTCGCATTCATCGAGCGCAGGATCGGTTCGGTAAGGAATTCTTTGGAGCGGGCCAAACCTCCGAAGAGCACGATCGCTTCAGGAGAAGAAAACCCGATGAAGTCGGCAAAGGCTTGGCCGAGCAAATCTCCGGTATACTCGAAAACACGCAACGCCAATTTGTCGCCCTCTTTCGCCGCCTCGTAAACATCCTTGGACGAGATGTTATCGAGACTGCGGAGCAAGGACGGCTCGTCGCTCATGTCCAGCCATTCACGGGCCGTCCGGGCAACACCGATCGCGGAGCAGTAGGCCTCCAGACAACCCTGCTTGCCGCAGTTGCATTGGCGGCCATTGTGACGCACAATGGTTGTGTGTCCCAATTCACCCGCAAATCCGTCATGGCCGTAGACCATCTCCCCGTTGATAACGATTCCGCTGCCGACACCGGTACCCAGCGTAATCATAATGAAATTCTTCATACCGCGGGCCACGCCATAGGTCATTTCTCCCATAGCCGCGGCATTCGCGTCGTTGGTCAAAGACACAGGGATACCACCCATGGCGTCGGACAGCAGTTGGGCGAACTTGATGGTCTTGGTCCCTCCCCACGTAAGATTGACGGCACTCTCGATTTCTCCCGTGTAGTAGTTGGCATTCGGAGCGCCGACTCCGATCCCGCGGATCACGCCTTCCGCTTTCGTATCGGCGATGATTCTCTCGAGCGCCTCCGCCACGGAGGCAATGTAGGGCTCAACTTCCGTATGAGCGTCGGAGCGGAGGACGGTCTGCGCCAACACGGTTCCGCGGGCGTCCACAACCCCGCATTTGGTGGTCTGTCCACCTACATCGATTCCGATGACCAAGTTCTTTTCCATATTCAAGTATTATTCCGTTTTGTTGTCCACAAGTTTAACCTTCGATCCGAAGAGCGCGTACCAGAGGATGTAGCCGACCCCGAATAGAATCACCCAGTAACTGCCCATGTAGGTGGTCTTGTCGGCGATCCAATTCTGTATCAGCGGCAGGATACCGCCGCCTACGACCATCGTCATGAAGATACCGGACGCAAGCGCCGTGCTCTTGCCCAGTCCTTCCACGGACAGATTGAAAATGACACCCCACATGACGGAAGTGCAAAGACCGCAAAGCACCAACAGCAAAGCCGAGAGCGGGACCTGCACCATTCCGAAACCGGAACCGGTGAAGACCGGCATCGAAACCCTGGATGAAACGGGTGAAAGCATGGCTCCGATGACGAGGAGGATCGCCACGCTAGCCACAACGATAAGCTGCGTCTTGCTGGACACGGTTCCGCTGATGAAGCTGGACACGAATCTTCCGATGAGCATCAGGAACCAGTATGTTCCTGCCACAAAACCTGCGACGGTGGCGGCGGTAGCGGGATCCAGGCCCGCTCCCTTTGCAGAGCCGTCCGCCAGGTAATAATTCAAGGTGCCCGGGATGCCGACCTCAATTCCGACATAGACGAAAATCGCTATGACTCCGAATACGAAATGGCGATACTTCCAGGGACTCACAGCATCTCTTGCAGCGGCTTCCGTCTCGGGATTGGAGATGGGGATGAACAGAAGGATGATGAACGCAAGGGCGAAAACACCCATGGCCATGAACAGCACGGGATTGACATCTGCGATCACCGTGTCCTTGCTGACGGAGCCGATGAGCGCTCCGACCAGCATCGGGGTCAAAGTCGCCATCAAAGAGTTGAAAGTTCCGCCGATCTGGATGTACTGGTTGCCTCTCTTGCCGCCGCCGCCCAGGAGCGTAAGCATCGGGTTGACCACGGTGTTCAGCATACAGACGGAGAATCCTGCGATGAACGCGCCCAGCAGATACACATACCAATTAGCCGGGAGCCCGAAGATCCGGGCATTGACCCCGACGATGCCGGACAGGAACTGGGTGAACACACCGATGAATCCTATGGCGATCGCTACAAGAGCGGTTCTCTTGTAACCGATCCGCTGCAGCATCTTTCCGGCGGGGATCCCCATGAACAGGTAGGCAAGGAAATTCATCATGTTGCCCATCATTCCGAGGGCGTTGGAGCCTTCGATTCCGGGAGCCTGTTTCCAAATCACACCGATCGGTGCAGCCAAGTTCGTCACGAAGGAGATCATTCCGAAGAGGAAAATCATCGTGATGATCGCAACGATGTTGCCTTGTTTCTTTTCCATTGTGTTAAAGATTATTGATTGAACATTGATTCAATGATGACATATCTTGACAAATATAACAAATAATCCGAAAAAGGAACGGACTGATTCAAAAAATTGATTCGCGGGGGTCGGATTCCGTGTAAAAAGAAAGGCCGTCGCTTTCCCCAAAGCGCCGGCCTGTTGTATATAAAACGAACTTAACAAATAGACAACAAAAAGAACTTTTGTTTGTCCGATGCAAAGATATCAAGTTTATTTTAATTTCCAAACGTTTTAAATAATTTTTTAAAACGATTTTATTGCGAAACCCTTAGCAAGTAGAATATTTTAATTTATAATTATAAGCAGATCAGCAATTTCGATTTCGTGATTTGTGCTATCTTTGCTGCATGACAATTTTCAATCTTTTACGAATATGAAAAAGTACGTCTGCAAAGTTTGTGGCTACGAGTATGATCCCCAAATCGGTGATCCCGAAAACGGCATCGCCCCCGGAACCGCCTTCGAAGAACTCCCCGAAGATTGGGTTTGTCCCCTCTGCGGCGTAGGCAAGGAAGACTTCGAACCTGCCGAATAATCCTACACCCCTACCTGGGACGATTCTGAAACCGGCTCACGCCAACATAACCTGGCCGCCGGTCACGGGGATGGCCTGTCCGGTCTCCCCTGTCTGGTCAATGGCGTAGAGAATCGCTTTGGTCACATCCGCCGGATTACAACCCTTGCGCATGGGAACCTGGGCAAGATAATGGTCCTTCACTTCCTGGACCGTCTTCGCGCCAGGGACCTTGCCTGCCTGGAGATACTGGGTAAAGAGTCCTTTTTCCGGATTGCTCCAGAGCGGCCCGTCGTAGTAGTTGCCCGGACAGATGCTGTTCACCTTGATACGGAAGGGCGCGAGTTCAAGGGCAAAGCTCTGGGTAAGCCCGATACCGCCGAACTTGCTTCCGGCATAGGCGAAATTGGCCTTGCTTCCCCGGACTCCGCTCTTGCTGTTGATCTGGATGATGTCAGCGTAATAGTCCGGATCCTGAGCCGTCTGAAGTTTCATGACATGGGAAGCTGCTTTCGCGCAGACGAAGTAGCCCATGTAGTTGATGTTGGAGACGAACTGCATGTTTTCCAGGGTCATGTCTTCCAGATTACCCGCGCGGACCACGCCGGCATTGCTGATGAAGGCATCCAGGGCACCGAAGCGGATGACGGTGGCGCGAACCAATCCCTGTACACTCTCCAAGTCCGCGACGTTTGTCTTGACAAAGAGGACGCTGTTGTTTCCTGCGATTGCATTGAGCGCCGCGGTCGTCCTCCCCCCCGTCTCTTCGTTCAAGTCCGCTACGACAATGTTCGCTCCCTGCAGGAGGAGCTCCCGCGCGATTCCCTCGCCGAAGCCCTGGGCGGCTCCCGTCACGATGATGGTCTTGCCCTCGACCCGACCTCTTGAATTCCCGGCAGCAACCTGACGGCGATAGTTTTCAACTTCCCAATTGTCGATGAAATCGATCCATTCGCGCTCCATCGGATGCGCCCCGCCAAAGGCCCGCGCCCAAAACGCGATCTTCATCGCGTCCAGGAAAACATCCGTGACGATATCGGCGTTCCGGGCGTGATCCCCGACAGCGACCAACCCTATCCCCTTGATCAGAAGAACTTTCGGCGTGTAACCGCGCCTCGCGACATAGGCCTCGATCTTTTCTTCGGCCTGCCGGAGCAGATCCGCTTCGGAGACCGCGTCAAGATAAAGGTATTCCTGCTTGCAGTAGACGATCATGTCCGGCGTAAAGGGCGTGGAAACTTCTGAATAGGCTTCCACGCTTTCGAGGAAGGTGTCCACCAGGGCATTCCGCGTGACACGCAGAGTCTTGAGCCCGCGTCCGCTGCGGGAAAGCATCTGGCGGATGGCGGGAAGCGTCTCGGAAACAGTCGCAGGAATCTCGGTTTCACCTTCTGGAAGCACGCCGGCAAGGGCGGAAAGTTTGTCGATAATTCCGTCGTAGATGCGCGCGATCTCCTCGGTCGAGTCAGCGCCTACGAAGACGCCGTGGTTCTGAAGAAAGATCACCTGGGGTTCCCTGCCCGTCGCAGCCTTTCGGGCTTCGATCCGATCGTAAACCTTTTTGAACAGCGTGTAGCCGGGATCGGTATATTCAATGTAGAGCGCTTCGGGAAAAAGCTCCGCGCAAGTTCTTTCAGCGGAAGAAGCGCACATCAGCGCGTTCACGAGGGTCGGGTGCAGATGCACCACATAGGCGAATCCGATACAATTGTGGAGCGATGTCTCGACCGATGGACGCCGATCCTTGGTGAGGCTGGCATTGGCCAGATCGTTTTTTACCTGGGCTTCCCGCTCCGACGGGTCCGAACTGTATTCCTTCGCGCCCATTGTGTTCAGGACTGCCCGGTCGAGGATGGCAAAACCTTCCTCTGTAATGGTGGCTAGCGCATGTCCGCTTGCCTTGACCCAGAGTTTTTCGGCGTTCTTGTAGGAAGTGTTTCCCCCTCCAGCGATGACAAACCGCGCGTCTGCTCCATATTTCCGAGAGACGGCAATCAGATTATCTATTCCTTTTTTCATACTGTAATTGTGTACTTCAATTCATTCAACAAGCTGGTTCTCCGACCGATTTCCGGATGAGGGCATCTCCTTCTTCGACGGAAGACAGACCGGCCTGATGGGCGGCCACCACGCAAGCCCCGCGGTAATTGATTTCGCGGAGTTTATCGCTAAGCCCCTCGGCATGGTCACGTGTCCGGAGCAGGATCGGTTCCAGCGCGGGCGTATTGTGTTCGGAACCGAAAGTCACCGTGAAGCCTTCGTCCTGCAAATAGGTAGAATACTGTTCCAACACGGCAGTGGAATTGCGCGTCGTGATAAACTCAGCCGAGGCAATGCCTCTTTTCTTGAGCGTGTTCGCCGCCCGCTGGAGATCCCCCTCAAAATCCGTAAACGCTCCTTTGGTATCGTCCGCCAAGAAGGGATAGGTCGGGATTCCGCCCGCGGCGAGAATGATCCTGCAGACGGTTTCCATGGGAAGGAAGGCGGTGGGATCCTCCGGGACAAAGGCAGCGCCCCCTGCTTTCAGCAGCTTGCTTCGGATCTCGTTCTCCACAGCAGCCTGGTCCGAAAGCGGGGCGGAAAGCGGTTTCCCGCCGAACACGCGCTCATAGCAGGCCAGCCGATCGGTATCTCGGCTGAACTTGGCTTCGACCGCCAACCGGAGAGCCTTGGCCAAATGGCGCTCTCGCACGGATCCCCGGGTGAGATCCTGCACGATCCGACGGAAATTCAAAGTGAACCCGGCTTTCACGGCCTGTAAATGATCATTGAGTTTAACGGACATGCGTTCGACTTGGGCATTCGATTCCGCCCGCGCCCCGGCCAACAGTTCCGCCTCCTTTCCCTTCAGGATCACAGGATAGGCCAGACCTTTGCCGCTTAAGTAGGTGCGGCCCGGATTGTTCGGATCGTTGACCCGGAGTCCCGCCGCCTGGTCCTCTGCATTGAGGGAGATGAATTCGACATTGAACAGCGGATAAAGGCGCCGCTCTGCGCAAGCCTCGCTCCATTCCCGATAACCGTCGAGGGAGTAGAAATCATTGATGCCCACAACTTGCACCCCTTCCTTCGACGCCAGATCCAAGGCTTGCTTCACATCGGTAAAAGCGCTGAAGGAATAAGGGGTGTGCAGGTGGGCGTTTACATCGAGAATCTTCTTCATGCTACAGCAATTGAGGTAAGAAGCAGGAAATAACCAGGATAACCAGACCACCGATCAAGACGACAATCGTCTTCTTCGAACAGCCCTTCCATTCCTTCAGGATGATTCCCCAGACATTGGAGAAAGTTACGTTCAGCGACATCAGGATGCTCCAGCTGAATGCAAGGAGCACGGCGGAACCGGCCAGGAAGCCCTTTCCCAGCGAGAGTCCGAAGAACTGGCTGTACCAGAGCAGTCCTGCCAACGCACAGAATATCAGATTATTGCCCCATACATTGCCTTTTTTATAATCGCCCCAGGTCTTGTTTTTCGCATTCTGGGAAAGGCAGTAGGCTGCGTTCACGAGGAAGCCGCCGAAAGTCACCAGGAGGGTAGCGGGCAGGGTCTTGAAGATTTCAGGGGTGCCCTCCCAGCTCAGTGGAGCTCCGAAGCCCAGTCCGATGGCGAAGCAGGCGCTCATAAAGCCGGAAAGCACGGCGACCAGAATCCCTTTGCCGAAGTTGAAATCCTTGACGGATTCCTTCTTCTTCTCGTCATCCACTTCTTTGGTTTTCAAAGAACCGGCGATGCCCAGAATGGTGATACCGATCAGCATCACGACCACACCCACGATCACCGGAGTTGTCAGATCCTGCATATTGCCGGTGAATACGGGAGTCAAAATGGTACCGAGTGCCGAGCAAAGGCCCAAGGCGACCGATTGACCGAGCGCGACCCCCAAATAGCGCATGGAAAGTCCGAAAGTAAGGCCGCCAATCCCCCATAACATTCCGAAAAAGATGGTTTTCAGGGTCGCGGCCGAATGGGCGGCATACAGGCCCAGGAGGGATTCCCCCGAAGGGATGGCCAGCAAAGCGCCCAGAATCGGGAACACCAGCCAAGCGAAAATGCCCTGGACGAACCAGTAGGATTCCCAACTCCAGTTCTTGACTTTATTGATGGGGACGTAGCTGCTGGACTGGCAGAAGGCTCCGATCGCGATGATCAGTAATCCGATGAAAATCATGGCTTATGGTTTTGATTGTTTATTGCCGGGGAGATAGGTCTTCACAGCGAAGGCTTTGGCGATGATCTCACGCATTTCCCAAAGATCTTTTACGAGGCCGGCCGTTCTGGCCTGCACCATCACATTGCCGACAGCAGTCGCTTCGGTCGGGCCGCAGACCACGGGCATCCCGAGCGCGTCGGCTGTCCATTGGCTCACGATGCCATTGGCGGAGCCTCCGCCGATCACGTGCAGTTTCCGGATTTCAAACGGAGCGAAACGCCGGAGAATGTCGATGACTTCCATATATTTAGCGACCAGGCTGTGGTAGATGCAGCTGATCATCTCTCCATCCGTCTGCGGGACCGGTTGATTCTGCTCAGCGGCCAAGGAACGGATGACTTCGACCATGTTCTCGGGATTGGCCAAGCGCGGATCGTCCGGATTGACCGTAGAAGGGAAATCTTTCGCCTTCCAGGCCTCTTCTTGGATCCGGTCGTAGGAATATTCCCGGCCTTCCGCCTTCCAAACCTGACGGCAGCGCTCCAGAAGCCACATCCCTGTGATGTTCTTGAGGAAACGAGTCGTTCCTTCGATTCCGCCCTCGTTCGTGAAGTTCAACTGTCGGGTGTCCGGATTGATGATCGGCTTGGGAGTCTCGATGCCCATCAGCGACCAGGTTCCGCTGCTCAGATAGGCGAATTTTTCATTTTCGGCAGGCACGGCAGCCACGGCGCTGGCGGTGTCGTGTCCTGCGACGGCGATCACCGGCACCGGCCCGAGCCCCGTAAGTTTCTGGACTTCCGGGCGCAGGCAGCCGATCTCTTCCCCCGGATAGACGAAGCGACCGAAGTTCGCCTCTGTCAGGCCGACGGCCTTCAGGATCGAAGGTTCAAGCTTGCGGGTCCCGGGATTGACGATCTGTCCGGTGGAAGCCACGGAATATTCACAAACCATCTCTCCGGTGAGCATGTAACTGAGCGCGTCCGGGATGAACAGGATCTTGTCCGCCGCCTCGAACGCGCTGTCTTTATGGCGCCGCATCGTGTCCATCTGAAAGATGGAATTGAAGTTCATGACCTGGATCCCGGTCTTTCCATAGACTTCGCTCAACGGCATCCGCTCGAAAAATTTTTCGGGCGCCCCGTCCGTCCAGGGATCGCGGTACGCGGAAGGCAGACGGAGGAACTTCCCGTCCTTTCCGACGCACACGAAATCGCAGCCCCAGGTATCGATGCCGATCGAGGTCAACCGTATCCCTTTTCCGGAAACGATTTTCAGTCCTTCCAGGATGTTCCGGTAGAGTTCGTAGATATCCCAGTAAAAGTTTTCCCCTACTTGGAGAAGATGGTTCGGAAAACGATTGACCTCACTGAGTTCCAGCCCGTTGTCGGACAAGGTCGCGAGGATCGTTCTCCCGCTGGTCGCGCCGAGATCAACGGCGAAAAACGCTTTTTCCATATAGCTTTACATTGATTGAATCCATGCAGTCGTTCCGAAAACTTAAATTTACACAGATTCGCATGAAATCGAAAGGATCCCACCCAATCTCAACAAATTGAAAAGCATTTCGGTCAAAAATCAAAGACGCCGCCCGCTGCCATGTCTCTTTCCCGGCCTGCCGGCAGTCCCTTGTGTCGTTACTGTTCCCGATTTCGACCCCCTGCCTTCCGCGTCACCGTCCCCACGAAAGGCTGACAATCCCTCGTGCTACCTCTTTCCCGAGCTGTCGGCAGTTGCGGCACCGTTGCAGTTCCTCGACTCGCAGGTGGAAGAATATTCGAACACCTGCAACTTTGACGGCCTCATCTTGACGGGAATATGTTTCCAGGTGTGCAGTTCGGCTGACCACCTGGAAGAGGAAACTCCGAACAGAGAAGCCTGCAGCGGGGTTCAGGTCTCATATTCCCGGGAAAATATGCTCGTAGCTTGGCCGAGGGTGGATCATTTATGTGTCCCGTGGAGGGTAACAGTCCGAGGCTATGGACTTTCCGCCCTGTAGCCTCGGTCGATTTAACCAGAGGTATATTCATCTTTCCTCCTGTCCGTCAAGATATTGCCCTCCACGGATCATACATCGTTCGCTCGTCCATCCTTCGGGGATGTGGAATGGACAAAGACGGCTCTTCGAATTATTTGCCGCAATCTATCTATTATAGATCCCGCAGACTCCGGTCCAGAACGTGTGGGAGTGTTTCGAACATGTTGCTGACTTTCTACAAACCACGGCCGCACGGATCCCGCTCCCAGATGCCTGTATGGCATATTCCTGTGGAAAACACCCCTTTTAAATGACCATATTGCCGCAGGGATCGCTCATGCAAGCATGTAGAGGACATGATCCGGCGGCCGTGGTTCGCAAAATATTTCCGGCTTTTTTCAAGTGTCTTTTGCAACAGATTTGATACAGAACCTTTAACAAAGAACGATAAGACGGGCACGTGAAATCCGTTTCTGGCGCTCTCAGGGACGGGAAAAATTCAGAGAATAAGAAGAGGCTGGGCAGCTCGTCAATATGTGGCAGGGAATAACAAAACATCGCCAAGCATAATAGAAAAATCGGCTTCAGGAATGTTCTGAAGCCGATTTTGGTGCGGTAGGTGAGAGTCGAACTCACACGGACTTGCGCCCACTACCCCCTCAAAGTAGCGTGTATACCATTTCACCACTACCGCAGACATGTGTTTTCCCGTGAAACAGGAATGCAAAAATAGGGAATAATCCCGAATCTGCAAAATTAATTCGCCAATGAAAAAAAACTTTGTATCTTTGCGAGCTTTCACGTGTTGGAAGCAGTTGGTTATTAATTTTTAAAACAGATTCACAATGGCTGTTAAAATCAGATTACAGCGCTACGGTAAGAAGAATTTCGCATTCTTCCACATTGTCGTAGCTGACTCGCGCGCACCTCGCGATGGTCGTTACATCGAGCAACTCGGCACCTACAACCCGAACACGAACCCCGCCACGATCGTTCTCGATTCCGAGAAAGCGCTCTCCTGGCTCAAGGTCGGCGCGCAACCCTCTCTGGTTGTCCGCAGGATCTTTTCCTACGAGGGCGTCCTCTTGAGGAAGCACCTGAACAAGGGCGTGGAGAAGGGCGCGCTTACGCAAGAACAGGCAGACCAGAAATGGAATGCTTGGAAGGCACAGCGCGATGCCAAGATCGAAGCCAAGAAGGAAGGTCTCGTCAAGGAGGCCGCCGACCTGGCCAAAGCTGCTCGCGAAGCGGAAAGGAAGGTAAACAACGAGCGGGCCGAGGCCCTCGCCAAGAAGGCCGAAGAATTGGCTGAAGCAGAACGTAAAGCTGCCGCTGAGACCGCTGCCGCCAAGGCCGCTGCTGCCGCGGAAGCCGTAGCCGCTGAAGCGCCTGCCGCCGAAGAGGCAAAGCCTGAGACTCCTGCTAAGGAAACTCCGGCCGCCGAAGAGGCGAAGCCTGAGGCTCCTGTTAAGGAAACTCCGGCCGCCGAAGAGGCGAAGCCTGAGGCTCCTGCTAAGGAAACTCCTGTCGCCGAAGAGGCGAAGCCTGAGGCGCCTGCTAAGGAAACTCCTGCCGCCGAAGAGGCAAAACCTGAGGCTCCTGTTAAGGAAACTCCGGCAGCCGAAGAGGCAAAGCCTGAGGCTCCGGCCGCAAAAGAGGCACCTGCTAAAGAAACTCCTGTCGCCGAAGAGGCGAAGCCTGAGGCGCCTGCTAAGGAAACTCCGGCCGCCGAAGAGGCAAAGCCTGAGGCTCCTGCTAAGGAAACTCCTGTCGCCGAAGAGGCGAAGCCTGAGGCGCCTGCTAAGGAAACTCCGGCAGCCGAAGAGGCAAAGCCTGAGGCTCCTGCTAAGGAAGAGCCTGCCGCCGAAGAGGCGAAGCCTGAGGCGCCTGCTAAGGAAGCGCCTGCCGCCAAAAAGGCGAAACCTGAGGCGCCTGCTAAAGAAGCACCTACCGCCGAAGAGGCGAAGCCTGAGGCTCCTGCTAAGGAAACTCCGGCAGCCGAAGAAACGAAACCTGAGGCGCCTGCTAAGGAAACTCCGGCAGCCGAAGAGGCGAAGCCAGAGGCGCCTGCCGAGGCCTAATCCGATGACCGGGGCCCTTTCAGATCTGCTGACTGTCGCCCGGGTACTGAAATCCAACGGTACCGAAGGGGAAATCCTGCTGGGTTTCCGCGCTTTCGATCCGGAAGAACTCAATTGCATGGAACCGGTGTACATCGTCTTCGATGGCCTGCCGGTTCCTTTTTTCGTGGAATCTTTTTCCCGCCGAGGGAACAACCGCGCCCTAATGCGGTTGACGGGCATCCGGAATCTGGAGGATGCCGAAGAAGTGGTCGGCAAAGACCTGCTTGTCCCCAAAACTTCCATTCAGGAATATGAAGATGAAGCGGAAGGACTGACCCTGGAAGAACTGGCCGGCTGGTCGCTCCGCGACGCCGCCGGCCGGGAAGTCGGGACCATCACGGACTTTGAAGACATCCCCGGCAACCCCTGCCTGTACGTGGACACCGAAAACGGACAGGTGATGATTCCGCTCCACGAGGAACTCATCCTGTCCGTCGACGAAGACACGCGGACACTCACGATGGAGATTCCCGCGGGCTTGTTATAATTATTCCGATTTCGGCATGTAATCCTCCGGATTCTCAGTCCGGGAAACCGTCGGCGCGACCGGAGGCTGCGCGGCGGCCGGAGCGGGCTGCGCGGGAGCGGCGTTCATCCGCCTTTCATAGTCATCTCTCACATCCCGGTAGAAGGACGCCTGCGCGGCTTCCACGTACGGATAGAACCAGAGTATTCCGATTCCCAGTGTCAATATGCTCAGCAGGAACCAGCCAACGAAACTCAGGTACAGATAGAACAGGTCGAACTTGTGGCCGTACATCATGTCCTTGCTCCGGTTGATGGCCTGATTGGCGGAAAGTTCAGGATGATCGACGAGGATGTAGTTCGTCATCGCATAGGAAAGTTGCTTGATGATGCCGGGGATGACGAACAGGAGGCTCCACAGAAAAATGAAGATGTTCTTGAGGAGGAAGCCCCACATGTGACGCCAATAGGATCCGTAACCGATCCGGAACGAATTCGACAGGATTTTCCCGTCCTGCGAAAAAAGCAGTTCCTTGAAAGCATTGACCAGTCCGACGACCAAGGGGCCGGCGATGAGGAAGATCAGCGCATAGGACACGAACAGATTGCGGTACATCCCGCCCATGTACGCCAGAGCGGCCTGCAAGTCAGTGGGATCGGAACCTATAGCGGCTGTTTTCACCGCCCAGATGATATAGGGTAATGTGCACACGCATCCGAGTAGCGCGACCACGAGCGTGGCCAGCACAGCCTGCGGCCAGTGGCCTTTCAGAGCGGCCAGGCCTTCATTTTTGTAGTCTTGATTTTCTTTCATGGGTATTTGGGTATAGAGGGATTTAGTATTCTACGTAGATGCTCGCAGCGAAATTGTCCATGCAGAAATAGCGGGGAATCTCCAGTTTTGAAGTCGCGATGTCAAACTTCACCGCGTCCACGTTCGCCTCGATTTTGCTGAGATCGAACGTCTCCCAGCCCCGGACCAGCTCCGGAACCGCATTCCGGTAATCCACCAGATAGATGGAGACCGGAGTACCGACCGTTTTCTCCTCCAGATAACCGGTCGCCGTCACTTTCAGGAAGTCCCCTTGCGAGAACAGTCCGTCGTCAAAAGCTTTAAGTACGGCGCTGGTGTTCGCGATCTTGCATTCCTGAAGCTGGCAGGTGTGGACGGAATAGCCGACGAAATTGAAAAAGATGTCATACTTGGCCATCCGGTTCGGATCCGGATTCCCATAGTAAACCGCATAGACACTGGATCCTTTGTAACCGGCAGTCTTTCCTGCGGAAGCAAACGGACTGAGCGTACCATCCTTTGCCAGGGAGTCCCGCATGATCGACAAAGTCCAGCCCCCGACCGTGACGCCGTTCTCGACCTTCGAGCACAGCGAACTCAAATTGTCGAGCGGAATGATTTCGGCCGAGAAGAGGCTGTCCTGGAAATAAGAAAGATTGTCGGCGCTCACCGCATATTCAAAGTCTGCCAAGATGCGGTACCGAGCTGTGGAAGGTCCCGATTGGAAACAGGACGCGGCGAGAAATGCGATCCCCGCAAGCAGGAGGAGGTGTATGGATTTCTTCATTATGGATATCATGTTATACTACGAATTTACAACATTATCTCCACACCGGCAACAAATGTTGCAGGTCCGGTGAGCCAGACTTCCGTCGCCCGGAAAGGCTCCCCTTCCGCCGAGGGCGTGAAGTCGACCTGCAAATCGGAGACGGCGGCCTGTACCGTGTAGGAAATGCTTCCTCCGGAGCCCGATGTTCCGGGAATATCTCGGTAGCAAGCCGCCATCGCGGCGGCCACGATGCCTGTTCCGCAGGCAAGGGTCTCGTCCTCGACCCCTTTCTCGAAAGTCCGGATCCGCAGGATCCGATCCCGTGTTTCGACGAAATTCACATTGATCCCGACAGGAGCGAACCGGGGATCCCAACGAAGTCTCCTTCCTTCCGACAGCACCGGATAATCCGACAGACCGGTGACGAACTTTACCAGGTGACGGGTGCCGGTGTCCAGGAAATACGCGGATTCGTCGTCGTACCGGGTGATGCCGGAAACATCCCGCATCTTCAGCCGTACCGTCCGAACCCGGGATCCGGCGTCTCCGCCGAGAAAAACAGCCGTGTGCGGGCCGTCCGGGGCTTCGAATTCAAAGCGGCCCTCCCGGGGTTCAACGCCCATCCGGGCAGCGAAGGCTGCGATGCAGCGGCCTCCGTTTCCGCACATCATGCCGGACGAACCGTCGGGATTGAAAAATTGCATTCGAAAATCCAGCGCGTTCGAACTGTCCAGCAGCATCAGCCCATCCGAGCCGATGCCGAGGTGGCGGTCGCAAACCCTCCGGATCTGCTCCGGATTCAATCGAATCCGGCCGTCCCGGTTGTCGGCGAGCAGGAAATCGTTCCCGGCCCCGTGGTATTTATAAAGTTTCATATTCCGTGAATCAACGCAGCAGTTGCTCCAATTCCACAGCAGCATCGGTTTTGCTGTCCCGGTATTTCACAATGACCGGTGTGTAAAGTTGGATCCCAGCCTCTCGGCCCGGTCCCTTGGCGAGGGGGCGGCTCCCGGAAACCACGACCGCCCCGGCGGGCACAACCGTCCGGCCGTCGGGGGTTTTGGGAACAAAGTCTCCGGAGGTCGCGTCGTAGAGCGCCGTTCCCCGGGTCAGGATCAGTCCCGAAGCGAGGACAGCCGCTTCCTGTACGATTGTTCCTTCATAAATGCCGCAATTGCCGCCGACGAACACATCGTCTTCCAGGATTACGGGTAGCGCTCCCGCAGGCTCCAGCACCCCTCCCAATTGGGAGGCGGCAGACAGATGGACCCGCTTCCCCACCTGGGCGCAGGAGCCGACCAGGGCATGGGAATCGATCATCGTTCCCTCGTCCACATACGCCCCGATGTTGACATAGGCGGGCGGCATAATGATGACGGTCGGCGCTACAAAAGCACCGCATCGCACGCTGGTGCCTCCCGGAACGATGCGTACGCGATCTTCGAGCGTGAACCGCCGCACCGGCAGGTCATCCTTGTCGAAAAACGAGAACTGACCCTGGGACATGTCCGTCAGGGTTCCTGCACGAAAGCCGGCCAGGATGGCCTCTTTGATCCAGGCATGGACGACCCAGTTTCCGGCCTGCTTTTCCGCGACCCGGATCTCTCCGCGCTCCAGTTTGCCGACGACCTCATTGAATTGTTCCAACGCGTTCATAGGCGGCTCAGCGTGTTCTTCATGATCTCCATCGTAGCCGCGGTGGCCGTGGTCAGCGGTGAACGCATGTCCGGGGTGCAAAGACCGAGGGCGGCCAGTCCGGCCTTGAGCGGAATCGGATTGCTTTCCACGAAACAGTCCCGGAACAGGGGCATGAGCCGGGCGTTCAAATCGCGCGCGCGCGCCATCTCTTCGGATTGCGCGGCTTCCACCATTTCCACCACCAGGCCGGGAGCCAGATTTGAAGCGACACTGATCACGCCGTCGCCCCCGCAGGCCATCAGCGGCCAGGTCTGGTCATCGTTTCCGCTGAGTACGCTGAATCCTTCCGGCGCGTTGCGGATGATTTCCTGAATCTGGTTCAAGTCGCCCGAAGCCTCCTTCACAGCGATGACATTGGGAATGTCCCGCGCTGCACGCACCGCCGTCGCTGCATGGAGGTTCGATCCCGTCCGGCCCGGAACGTTGTACATGACGATGCCCTTGGCCGTGGAAGCGGCGACCGCCTTGAAATATTCATACATTCCGTCCTGGGTGGGTTTGTTGTAATACGGCACCACGACAAGGTAGGCGTCCGGACCGTAGGGTTCCAACATCCGGATGTTCCGCAGCGTGGCCGCCAATGAATTGGTGCCGACTCCCGCGACGATCGGACGGTCCGGGCAGAGTTCCCGCGCGATCTTCAACAGTTCGCACCGCTCGTCGTCCTCCAGGCAGGGGGTCTCCGCCGTGGAACCGAGGGGTACCAAGAAGTGGATGCCGGCCGCCAACTGCCTTTCGACCAGTTTGCGGTAGGCAGCGTAATCTACTTTTCCGTCCCGGAACGGAGTGGCAAGCGCCGTTCCGCAACCTTTCAACACTATCGTTTTCATATTCAATCCTTCTTAAAAAACAAATCCTTGAATTCATAGACTCCGGTGAGTCCTTCCGTCATCAGGGCGGCCATAACGGCGCCTTCCGCGAAACCTTTTCGGGAAAAGGCTTCATGTTCCAGGGTGATGCGATCGCTCGCGCCCTCGAATCCCACCGTGTGGGTTCCCGCCAATTCCCCGACCCGTACGGAAGCTATGTCCGGTGAAACATTCATCCTTTCTTCTACCACGGCAGCGAGGGATTTCGCCGTCCCGGACGGGGCGTCCAATTTGTGAATATGGTGCTTTTCGACAATATAGGGCGCATAGCCCCCGGCTTTGCCGAGATACTTCGCAACCGTCTCCAAAGCAGCCATGAACACATTCACGCCCACCGAATAATTCGAGGCATAGATCATCGGGGTGCCGCGCTCTTCGAAGCAGGCAATCACCTCCTCCCGGATATCATTCCACCCGGTGGTTCCGACTACGACCGCCTTGAAGCGTTCCGCCAAGGCCTTGTAATTCGCCCGGAAGGCGGCGGGAGTCGTAAAGTCAATGCAGACGCATTGCTTGGCGAGATCCGGGTCGAACGAAGCGATGTCTTCGCTCCAACCGGCGCATTCCACTCCTTTTTCGGCCAGCGCCGCTTCCACCATATGTCCCATGCGGCCGTAGCCGCTGATGATTACTTTCATGATTGTTTGAATATGTAGTTGTGCAATCCTTCCAACGTGTCCTGGAGTCTGTCCCGATCGATGACGAAACTCTCGCTCAGCAGATTCGTGCCCAAACTGACCATGTACACCTTTCCGGAAAGGCTGATGGTCTTGTCCCCAAGACCTTCGAAGGCGATCATGCCCCGACCGATGATGGAAATCTGCGCTTTGTTGCGGTAGACCGTCACTTCGGCCCAGGTAGACAAGCTTTTCAGCACATCGTCGAGGCCCTCCTCCAGACCATCCTTCTCCTGGGGGACGGTCACATACACCTCCGATTCGGAAGCGGTTGCCATCACCACCGGAATGTTCCGGGCGGCCAGCGCGGTGGAAACCTTCGCCAACATGTTGGTGACCCCGATCAACTTCGGGGACTGTACCGTAATGAAAAAGATGCGCTCCTGCGTGGCGATCGACTTGGGGCCGACCGGAGCCTTGTCCTCCCGGGTCACAACCGTGCCCGGACATTCCAAATTGCCGGAATTGAGCACCAGGATCGGGATATTCTTCTTCCGGGCCGGTTCGATGGTCAGGGGGTGAAGCACCCGGGCTCCCATCGCCGCCATCTCGGCAGCCTCTTCGTAAGACACCTTTTCAATTCGTTCCGTATCTCCGATCGTTCTCGGATCGGCGGTACGGATTCCATCCACGTCGGTCCAGATCTCCACCCTGGAAGCGCCCAACGCCATGCCGAACAGGGCGGCGGAGTAGTCGGAGCCCTCAAATCCGAGCACCGACGTGAAGCCGGCAGTGGAAGAGGCGATGAATCCTTGGGTAATGACCACCTCGGCCCCTTTGGTATCTTCCGCGACTGCGCGTTTCACGTTCGCTTCCGTCATAGCCAGATCCGGGCGGGCGCTCATGTAGTTTTCATCGGTTATCACCATTTTCCGCGCATCCAACCATTTGCAGGTAATCCCGTTCGCGTTGAAGGCGTAACCGATGATGATGGAGGAGAGCAGTTCTCCGTTCGAGATGATGCGGGCTTCGCTGCGGGGAGACAGCTCGCCGATCTTACAAACACCGGAGACAAAGGTTTCCAAGCGGGAGAACCGGTAGGCCATCTTCTCCATCGCCTCGCTCAAAAGCTCAGGCTTGGAGGCGAGCAGGTTTTCCGCCAGTTTTACATGCCGGTCTTTCAGCTGGGCCAGAAGTTCCTTGACTTTTCCTTCATGCTGGGCTTCCGCCTCGTCGGCGATATCGCAAAGCAGTCTCGTCACTTTTGCAAGGGCGGAAACCACCACCAGCGGCCTTTCCCGGAGACGGCTCCGGACGATCGAGATCACGCGACCGATGGCTTCTTCATTCTGGACGGACGTGCCGCCGAATTTCATAATGATCATAAGGCAAAACTATTTGTTAAGTTCTTTGAATATCCGAATATATTGATCCACCGCTTTTCCGAGTTCGGAGCGGAGTACATATTCCCGGTCGGTATGAGCGGTCAGAATCGAACCGGGACCGCAGATGGCCCGCCGGGTGAAGTTTGTCAGCCGGGGCGCATCGCTTCCGAAGGCGGCCGGCCGGCGCGGTATCCCTTCCACTTCGCTGAAATAGGTCATCGGATCGTCTCCGCCCAGGGCGTCCACCACCGTACCTTCCGGACAAATTCCTTCCAAGGCCTGCAGGATCCGGGAATCGCTGGCGAAGGTGGTCCGGAAATAGAGGCGGAAAGAGACTTCCGGACTCAGGACGTTCTGCGGGTTGTCGCTGCGGAGCATGCCTACGTTCCAGGTCGTCGATCCAAGCACGGGATCCTCAGGAAAATCCACGACGTCGAGCAGATTCATAAAGTCTACAAATTTCGCGACCGCGCTTACGCCATGTTCCGGATAGCCGGAATGGCAAGGTGTTCCATGGATGGTGACCGCGAAAGATTTGGTTCCTTTGGCAGCGGTGACCAAGCTGTTATCGGTCGGTTCTCCGACCAATACGAAATCCCCGCCCGGACAATCCCGGGTCCAGGCTTTCGCCCCGAAAGAACCGGTTTCTTCTCCGGCCAGCAGCAGGAGTCCGAAATTCCGGAAATTCAGGGCTTCCAGTTCGCGGCAGGCCGTGTACATCGCGAAGATCTGCCCCTTGGCATCGCAGCTTCCGCGCCCCAGGATCACCTGGTCGTCTCCTTCCGCCAGGGTGCCATCCGGAAGGACGCTCCCCGCATGAACATCGAGCACTGTCGGCGGGATGTAGGGAGGGACGGTGTCCAGATGCGTGCAGAAAACGAAGGCGGGTTTTCCCGTCCCCGACCAGTCGAAGAGAAGGTTCCGGGTGCCGTCTCCCACTTCAAAGGACAGGACTTGACAGGCGGCTTTCCCGGGGTGCCCTTCCACGGAACCCGGCAGCCGCTCCGCCAGGAACTCCGCCAGTTTCCGTTCCTCTCCGGAGGTCGACGGAATGTGCAATATGTCCAAAAACAGACCCAGATCCATCACGCGACTACTATTAACCGCATATTCGGTCAAATATAGTGAAATTCTGGAAAATGTGTTTTCCCTGCCCGAAAAATGCAGGTCGCGCCGGGAATCTACCTGCCGGACGAAACCGGAACGTCAAGACGGAGCTCGGGATGGCGGCGTGAGGAGCGGCGGAGTCCGATCGCAAGCAGCAGGGCGATGACGCAGACGACCACGAACATCACTTCCACCCAAATCGCTCCGGAAACATAGAAATCCGGGGCGGAGGAGACGATCGCATCCCGGGGCTTCGAAGCAGCCAGAATCTTGCCGGCGAGCATCTTGAAGAGCATCAGACCGAGATTCTGCACCCAATAGATGAGCGAAAAAGCGGTTCCCAGAACCTTGTCCGGGACGATCTTGGGTACGGAAGGCCAGAGGGCGGCGGGCACAAGGGAGTAGCCAAAGCCTAGAAATATCATACTGAGATAGCCGCAGGCAGGCACTCCGGCCGGCCCGAAGGCAAGCAGGAGATGAGCCATCAGCGCCAACAGGGAACCGACGATCATCCAGCGGGTTCCCTTCCCGATCCGATCCACCATGATCCCGAACAACGGGGCGAAGATCACCGTGGCGAAGGGCAGCATGGAAACCATCCAGCTGGCGGTCTCGACCGGTACGTCGAAACGGGGGATCAGAATGGCGCTGGCGAATTTCTTGAACGAAATAACGCTGCTGTAGAAAAACACGCACAGCAGGGCAATCAGAATGAATTGCTTGTTTTTCAAGAGTTTGAGTACATCGGAAAAGCGAAACTGATCCGCCTTGGCCGTGTCTGTCCGGTCCTTCAGGCCTGCCGCCTTGTCGAACCGGGCATCCATCGACACGAAAATCGCCCAAAGTACGATCCCGGCCAGCATGAGCAAGAGACCGAGAAAAGCCGGACGCGCGGTTTCGCTCAAAGTATATACCTCGCCGGCGGCTTTTGTTGCCACCAGCTTCGGGGAAATGACCAGGGCGAAGGCGGTCCCGAGGCGGGCGATCGCCAACTGAAGCCCCATCGCGAATGCCATATTCCTCCCTTTGAACCACTTGGCGATGGACCGGGTGACGGCCACCCCGGCGATTTCGCTGCCCAAGCCGAAAAACATGCAGCCGACATAAGCGATGGAAAGGGAGGTTTTCGGGGCAAGGCCGGACGTGATGGCCCAGGCGACCAGGGCGGCCCCGCCCCCCATCATCCCGACAAAGATGGATCCGGTGATCCGCACACCCCACTTGTCCAGCAGCATGCCGCAGACCACCAGCCCGCCGAATACGCAGAGGACCGAATAGCCGCTGGCGTACAACCCGTAATCTGCCGCATTCCAGCCCAGTTCAAGGAATTCCGGATGTTCAAAGAGGTGCGACAGCGTGGAGAACATATCGTCGAAGAAGTACGATGCGAACATCGGCACGACCAGACAAGCCAGCGCCAGCCAACTTGTCCATCCGGATTTCTTCGATCGATCTGCCATTGGTTACTGCTGTATGTTGGGAAGTTCCAGGCCGAGGCCTTTCTTTCGGTCGACGACTTTCAGAATCAAACCGATGACCAGCGCAGCCGCGCCGAGGCAAGCCAGCATGATCAAGGGAGCCGTATAGTTGAGTTGCGTAGGATCCGTCACGCCCGGATTGGTCTTGTCCAGAACCTTGCCGATCAGCAGCGGGAAGAGCCAGAGGCCGATGTTCTGGATCCAGAAGATCAGCGCGTAGGCGGAACCGATGATCTTGGCGTCCACCAGCTTGGGTACGCTCGGCCACAGAGAGGCGGGCACAAGGGAGAAGGAGGAGCCCAGAATCAGGATCGTCAGATAGGCCACCACGACGCCCCCGACCGCGTTGCCCTTGAAGAGCGGCAGGATGAAAGCGAAGGTCAGATGGCAGGCGATCAGCAGCAAGGAACCGAGCACCAGCATGGAGGCAGCCTTGCCCTTGCGGTCCACATAGTTGCCTAGAATCGGCGTGATGCCCACCGCGAGCAGCGGGAATACAGCGAAGATGGATTCGGCGGACTGCCGCATATAACCCATGTAGCAATAGACGATCAAAGCGGTCACGGAGATTACGAGCATCGTCAGCTTCATCTTCTTGGACTTCATGAAGTTGAGCATGAAAGCCGTAGCGGCGACCACCAGCATGATGATGTACTGGACGATGGTGACGGAATTCGACGCCCAGAACGAATCGGAAGGCACCTCAGTGAACGTCAGGTTGCACTGCAGCATATTCACGGCATACTTTTGGAACGGGAAGATGGCGGAATAGTAGAGCACGCACAACAGGGCGACAAGCCAGAAGCCCAGGCTGGAAAGGATCTTGCCGATGTCGCTGACTTTGAACGGATCGTCCCCCTCTTCCGCTTCCCCGGTCTGGGCATCCAGTTTCCGGTCCATGAAGAAATACACGATGAACATCATCAGGGCGATGCAGAGCAGCACCACGCCGAAGGCAACGGAACGAGAGACATCGATGACGCCCCCGAACTTTGCGAAAAACGGCGAGAAGATCATGCAGGTGGCGACACCCAGACGGGCGAGGGCCATTTCGGACCCCATTGCCAGGGCAAGTTCACGGCCTTTGAACCACTTCACGATCCCGCGCGAGACCGTGATGCCCGCCATTTCCACCCCGCAGCCGAAAACCATAAAGCCCAGCGCCGCCATCTTGGCGGAAGCGGGCATACCGGAATAGAAGGGAGAAACCCCGAGCTGTTCGAAAACGGGAATATGATTCAGATGCTCTGTGAACCAAGTCTCCAGGCCGCTGCCTATGAAAGCCGCGCTGACCGCATAGTATTTCACGAGGGCGCCGGCCAGCATCACTACGCCGGAAAGCAGAGCCGTGAAACGGACTCCCATCTTGTCGAGGATGATTCCCGCGAAGATCAAAAAGAAAACAAAGACGTTGAGGAAGGTCTCCGAACCTTGCACGGTTCCGAAGGCGGTGGAGTCCCAGCCGCGCTCGGTCAGCATCAAATCCTTGATGGGAGAAAGAATGTCCATGAAAATGTAGGAACAGAACATGGCGAGTGCCAGCAAGAGAAGGGCGGTCCAGCGCATGGCGGCGGAGTCTCTGAGCGTTTTCTGAATTTCAGTCATTGTGGTATTCTTCTAGCAGGTTGCTAAGGTAGGAATAAAAATGTTAATGTGAATAAGGTTTTTTGTCGTACCTTCGCATGAAGAATGATAATATTGGATAAAATCAATCAACCCGAAGATGTCAGGAAACTGACTATGAGCGAGCTGGAACAGCTCTGCTCCGAAATCCGGGAATACATCGTCCGGTGTTGTTCGGAAAATCCGGGGCACCTGGCATCCAGTCTGGGCGCGGTCGAATTGATCGTGGCCATGCACTATGTTTTCGATACGCCGCAGGACAAGCTGGTGTTCGACGTCGGACATCAGGCCTATGCCCACAAGCTCCTCACCGGCCGCCGGGAAGCCTTCAAGCGCAACCGCAAGGCGGATGGTATCAGCGGCTTCCCTTTCCGTGACGAAAGTGGTTTCGATGTGTTCGGGGCAGGGCATGCGTCCACCTCCATTTCGGCGGCGCTGGGTATCGCTGAAGCGGGACGATTGCAGGGAAAGCAGGAGAAAGTGGTCGCGATGATCGGAGACGGGGCCATGAGCGGCGGACTCGCGCTGGAAGGTCTGAACAATGCCGGAGACAGCAACGCGGACCTGCTGGTGATCTTGAACGACAACGAGATGGCCATCGACCGGAACCAGGGCGCCGTGCACGAGTATCTCATGAAAGTGACCACTTCCACGGCGTACAACAAAGCCAAGAAGCACGTCTGGGACCGACTCGGTTCCGGTAAATTCCGCGACTGGATGCAGAACTTGGTCCATAAGATGAAGTCTTCTTTGGTTACCCGAACGGGCGGAAACCTCTTCGAAGCCTTCGGATTCCGATATTTCGGTCCCATCGACGGCAACAACCTCCGGGCCGTAGTCAATGCCCTGCGGAGGCTGAAGAAAATCGGTGGACCTCGTCTGCTTCACACCTACACCCTCAAGGGCAAGGGCTACGCGCCGGCGGAAGCCGATCCGACGACCTGGCACGCGCCCGGAAGATTCGATCCCGAAAGCGGGGAGCGGCCCGCGAAGAAAGACGCGGTAAGCCTCTACCAGGATGTGTTCGGTGAAGTACTGTGCGACCTTGCGAAACTGGACCCGAAGGTCGTCGGCATCACTCCGGCCATGGCGACCGGAAGCGGGATGACGCGGTTCGCTTCGGAATTCAAAGACCGCTTCTTCGACGTCGGCATCGCGGAAGAGCACGCCGTGACTTTTTCGGCGGGACTGGCGGCCGGCGGACTCAAACCGTACTGTGTGATCTATTCCACCTTCGCCCAGCGGGCCTACGACGAGTTTATCCACGATGTAGCCCTGCAGCATCTTCCCGTCGTCCTGTGCCTGGACCGGGCGGGACTTGTCGGCGAAGACGGGGCGACCCACCAAGGCGCGTTCGACTTGGCTTCGTGCCGCTGCATTCCGAACGTGACGATCAGCGCCCCGAAAGACGAGATAGAGCTCAAACAACTCCTCTACACGGGATTGCACATTACGCAGGGCCCCTTTGTCATCCGGTACCCGCGCGGACGCGGAGAAGGGACTCCCTGGCGGGAGATCCCTTTCCGGGAATATCCGGTCGGGAAGGGTGAAAAGTTGCTGGACGGGGAAAAGGTCGCGGTGCTGGCCTTGGGACCGGTCGCGAACAGGGCCCTGGAAGCCGCCCGCAGGCTCAAAGACGAGACCGGACTGTGCCCGGCCGTATTCAACATGCGCTTCCTCAAGCCGATCGACACAGCCATACTGGAGGAGGCCTCGCGCTTCGCGCGCATCCTGACTTTGGAGGATGGTTCGTTGAAGGGCGGGCTGTTCGGCGAGGTGTCCGAGTACCTGTCCACCCTGGGACACAGGACACCGCTCGGCGGCATCGGAATCCCGGACCGTTTCATCAAGCAGGCGACCCAGGCGGAACAGCTGAAAATGTGCTCCTTGGACGAGGAGAGTCTCTATTCGGAGATGTCTCGCTTGATGAAAAAATAGTTGAAAAAGTTTTGCAGATACCGAATAAATACCTATCTTTGCAGTCCGTTTCGTCAAAAATGTATCTTTTTTGTTGAAAACGAGCTGTTTGACAACACATCTGCCGATGTAGCTCAGTTGGCCAGAGCGCGTGATTTGTAATCTCGAGGTCGTGGGTTCGACCCCCTCCATCGGCTCTAACCAAATGATTGAACATCAGGCAATTCGGGAGGATCGCATAGCGGCAATTGCGGCGGACTGTAAATCCGCTCCTTCGGGTTCGGTGGTTCGAGTCCACCTCCTCCCACAAACGTTGCGGAAGTAGCTCAGTTGGTAGAGCATCAGCCTTCCAAGCTGAGGGTCGCGAGTTCGAACCTCGTCTTCCGCTCCAAAAGCCGGTGTAGCTCAGGGGTAGAGCGCATCCTTGGTAAGGATGAGGTCATGAGTTCAATTCCCATCACCGGCTCAACCTTGACGTATTTGTAAGCAACTCAATTTTATTCATAAATATTATGGCAAAAGAAGTTTTTCAAAGAACAAAACCGCATGTCAACATCGGTACAATCGGCCACGTTGACCACGGCAAGACGACCTTGACCGCCGCCATCTCGAAGGTTCTTAACGAAAAAGGATTCGGAACCCAGGATGTCAAGTCGTTCGATCAGATCGACAACGCTCCCGAAGAGAAGGAGCGCGGTATCACCATCAACTCTTCACACATCGAGTATGAGACCGCGGAACGTCACTATGCACACGTTGACTGCCCGGGCCACGCCGACTACGTGAAGAACATGGTGACGGGGGCAGCGCAGATGGATGGAGCAATCCTCGTTGTTGCCTCCACGGACGGCCCGATGCCCCAGACCCGCGAGCATATCCTGCTCGCCCGTCAGGTGAACGTCCCCAAGATCGTCGTTTTCATGAACAAGGTTGACCTTGTGGATGATGACGAGATGCTCGAGCTCGTCGAAATGGAGGTCCGCGACCTGCTTTCCTTCTACGGTTACGACGGAGACAACCTCCCCGTGATCCGCGGATCCGCTCTTGGCGCGCTGAACGGTGAGTCTGAGTGGGAAGACAAGGTCATGGAACTCATGGACGCTGTTGACGAATACATTCCGGTTCCGGAGCGTGAGAACGAGAAGCCTTTCCTCATGCCTATTGAGGACATTTTCTCCATCACCGGCCGTGGAACGGTCGTTACCGGCCGTATCGAAAGGGGTACGATCCATGTGAACGATCCTGTCGAACTCGTCGGTTTCAGCGATGGCCCTCGCAGCACCGTCGTTACGGGTGTTGAGATGTTCCGCAAACTCCTCGATCGGGGAGAGGCCGGAGACAACGTCGGACTGCTTCTCCGCGGTATCGACAAGAAGGAAGTGAGGAGAGGCGAGGTTGTTGCCAAGCCGGGTTCCATTACCCCTCACAAGCACTTCAAGGCGCAGATCTACGTGCTGAAAAAGGAAGAAGGCGGACGCCACACTCCGTTCCACAACAAGTATCGCCCTCAGTTCTTCATCCGCACCCTGGATGTGACGGGCGAGATCACCCTTCCTGAAGGAGTCGAGATGGTGATGCCGGGCGACAATGTCGAGATCGATGTTGAACTCATCACCGCTGTCGCGCTCAACGAGAACCTCCGCTTCGCCATCCGCGAAGGTGGACGTACCGTCGGCGCCGGACAGGTTACCAAGATTCTTGACTAATTCAAGAGATACTGCGCGGGTGTCCTGCCGGGCATCCGTTTTCAGGGGAATAGAACAAGGGTAGTTCAGCGGTCTCCAAAACCGTAGATGTGGGTTCGAATCCTGCTTCCCCTGCCAATATCAAAGGTTACGATTTGGTACTAGTTTAACAGACATCGTAGAAGCTTCCAATATTACGACGTCCATTAAATGCAAAGATGAGAAAGTTCATTAACTATCTTAAAGAGTCTTACATCGAGCTCACGAAGAAAGTCACCTGGCCGACTTGGGACAAACTGCAAAGTTCCGCCCTGCTTGTGTTGGTCGCCACGGTGATCGTCGCGGCTGCGCTCTTTGTTATCGACTTTGCTTTCGAGCATCTGATGACTGCCATCTACACATTGTAATTCATTGATTACCATGGGTGAAATGAAATGGTATGTCCTTCGGACGGCTGGGGCTAAGGAAAAGAAGGCCAAAGAGTATCTCGAGAATGAAATCGAACGGAGCGGCCTTCAGAATCAAGTAGGACAAGTACTTGTTCCTGTAAAAAGGGAGATTGTGACCAAAAGCGGCAAAAGGAAGGTGGTCGAAAGACTGCTCTTCCCGGGTTATGTATTGATCCAGGCCAAACTCAGCAAGGAACTTGAATACATTATCCGCAACTTGATTCCCGGCATGTCCGGATTCCTGACCGAGAAGACATCCGGATCACCCTCCGAAAGAAAGCCCGTACCTCTTCGTGAAGAAGAAGTGACGAGGATCCTTGGTGAACAAGATGAGAATTTGGACAATGCCGCTGAAACACAAGTAAACTATGAAATCGGTGAATCCGTAAGAATCACCGACGGACCTTTCAGCGGTTTCAGCGGTACCGTCGAAGCTATTGAAGAAGACAGGAGCAAGCTCAAAGTGATCGTTGTGATCTTCGGCAGAAAGACTCTGCTTGAACTCAGCTTTACACAAGTAACTAAAGAATAACAGAATATCATGGCAAAAGAAGTTACCGGATTTATCAAACTCCAGATCAAAGCAGGAGCAGCTAATCCAGCACCTCCGGTAGGACCTGCGCTTGGTTCCAAAGGCTTGAACATTATGGACTTCTGCAAGCAGTTCAACGCTGCCACGCAAAGCGCGGGCGGCAAGATTCTGCCTGTAGTGATTACGGTCTATTCGGACAAATCTTTCACGTTCGAGGTAAAACAGCCTCCCGTAGCGATTTCCATCAAGGAAGCCGCCAAGGTGCAGAAGGGTTCGGGAGAACCGAATAGATTGAAAGTGGCGTCCATCACCTGGGATCAGGTCAGGACGATCGCGGAAGGCAAGATGCCGGACTTGAACGCTTTCACGCTTGCATCGGCAATGAAGATGGTTGCCGGAACAGCAAGGAGCATAGGTGTCGCCGTAACGGGGGAATTCCCTGAGAACCTTTAAAATTCACACGCAAAATGAGTAGATTGACTAAGAATCAGAAAGCGGCTGCCGAGAAGTACGATGCTTCCAAGCAGTACACGCTGTACGAGGCCTGTGAACTCCTCAAGGAAATCACCTACACCAAATTCGATGCTTCTGTCGAAGTTTCAGCCAATCTTGGCGTCGACCCGCGTAAAGCCAACCAGATGGTCCGTGGCGTGGTCACTCTTCCCCACGGGACCGGAAAGACCGTCAGGATTCTAGTGCTCTGCACTCCCGACAAGGAGAACGAGGCGAAAGAAGCGGGAGCGGACTATGTGGGTCTTGATGAATATGTTGAAAAAATCAAGGGTGGCTGGACGGATGTGGATGTCATCATCTGCACCCCTTCCGTCATGGCAAAAGTAGGCGCGCTCGGCCGCATTCTCGGTCCGAGAGGCCTGATGCCGAACCCGAAGACGGGCACCGTCACGATGGAGGTCGGAGAAGCCGTGAGAGCCTCCAAGGCCGGCAAGATCGACTTCAAGGTCGACAAAACCGGAATCATCCATGCCGCCGTCGGCAAAGTATCATTTACCCCCAGGCAGATCTACGAGAACGCGGCCGCTCTGCTGAACGAGGTCCTGAAACTCAAACCTCAGGCACTGAAGGGAACCTACATGAAGGGCGCCTCCATTTGTACTACCATGAGCCCCGGCATCAAGATCGATGTCAAGGCATTCATAAGCGGAAGCGCTGAATAAATAAAAGCATTCAATCATGAAGAAGGAAACAAAAGTACAGGTCATCGAGTCGATCTCCGAACTGTTGAAGGAGTATCCTAACTACTATGTCACGGACATAGCCGGACTGAATGCGAAAAACACGGTGAAGCTACGCCGCGCCTGCTTCGAACAAGGGATCAAACTCACTGTCGTCAAGAACACCTTGTTCAGCCACGTATTGAAAGCGATGAACAACGAGGAGATGAACAACCTCCTCCCCACCCTCGTCGGGAACACGGCCATCATGTACACCCAGAGTGCCAACGCGCCTGCGAAACTGATCAAGCAGATGCAGAAGGAAGGTCTCGCCAAGCCTGTTCTGAAAGGGGCCTATGTTCAGGAGTGCGCTTTCGTGGGCGCCGACAAACTGGACGAACTGATCGCGATCAAGTCCAGGGAAGAACTCATCGGAGACATTGTTTCTCTGCTGCAGTCTCCCGCGCGCAATGTCATCTCCGCCCTCCAAAGCGCGGGCGGCAAGATCGCCGGTATCGTCAAGACGCTCTCGGAAAAAGAAGAAAAATAATAATAACAATAAACATTTAAACATTATCAATTATGGCAGATGTAAAAGCACTTGCAGAAGAGTTGGTTAACCTTACTGTAAAAGACGTTCAGGAACTTGCGAAAGTTCTCAAGGAGGAGTATGGCATCGAGCCCGCGGCTGCAGCGGTGGCTGTTGCCGGACCTGTTGCCGGAGAAGCCGACGCCGCCCCTGCGGAGCAGACCGAATTCGACGTCGTCCTTAAAAGCGCGGGACAAACGAAACTTCAGGTCATCAAGGCCGTGAAGGAAGCGCTCGGTTTGGGTCTCAAGGAAGCCAAAGACCTCGTAGACAGCGCCCCTGCGAACCTTAAGGAGAAGATTTCCAAGGCTGAGGCTGAACAACTCAAAGATGCCCTCGAAGAGGCAGGAGCTGAAGTTGAGGTTAAATAGGCCCAGCTTCCCCTGCGGGAAAATATTCAGGTTTAGAGCCCGATAGGCTCTAAACCTTTTTGTCGTATTAAGTTTTTCTCCATTCCCCAAAGGCAGAACATGTCAAAAAAGACCAACAACAAGCGAATCCTGTTCGCCACATCAAAAATTCTGGAATATCCTGATTTGCTGGAAGTTCAGTTGAAATCTTTCAAAGATTTCTTCCAGCTGGAGACGACGCCCGAGAATCGGAAAAACGAAGGCCTGTTCCAAGCTTTTCAGGAGATATTCCCGATCGAAGACACGAGGAACAATTACAAGTTGGAGTTCATCGACTATTTCATTGATCCGCCTCAATATTCGATCGAAGAGTGCCTTGAGAGAGGGGTTACCTATGACGTTCCTCTGAAGGCAAAACTCCGCCTTTCGTGCACCGATCCCGAACACGAAGACTTTGACACCAGAGTCCAGGATGTGTACCTCGGCAATATTCCTTACATGACCCCTGCCGGCACATTCGTCATCAACGGATCAGAAAGAATCATCGTTTCCCAGCTGCACAGGTCTCCGGGCGTGTTCTTCGACCAGAGCATGCACGCCAACGGAACGAAGCTGTATTCAGCGAGAATCATTCCCTTCAAAGGCTCCTGGATCGAGTTCGCGACGGACATCAACAACGTGATGTACGCCTACATCGACCGCAAAAAGAAGTTGCCCGTCACCACCCTGCTGCGCGCCATCGGCTACAACACCGATAAGGACATCATCGACATCTTCGGGCTGGCAGACGAAGTGAGGGTTACAGCCAAGTCCCTCAAAGAGAACAAGGGCCGCAAACTTGCCGCCAGAGTGCTCAAGACCTGGACTGAAGACTTCGAGGATGAGGACACGGGCGAAGTCATCCCGATCGAACGGACAGTGCCCATCGTAGACCGGGGCGAGAGCCTCAACGACGACACCATCGCGAAAATCTCCGAGACCGAGGTCAAGACCATCCTTCTCCAGAAAGACGAGGCCAATTCCAACGAATACGCCATCATCTTCAACACTCTTCAGAAGGATCCGACCAACACGGAAATCCAGGCTGTCAAGTACATCTATAAACAACTCCGCAATTCGGAACCGCCCGACGAGGCAACCGCCCGCGACGTCATCGACAAGCTCTTCTTCTCGGAGAAACGGTATGATCTGGGCAGCGTGGGAAGATTCCGCCTCAACAAGAAACTAAAGCTTGCCACCGATCCCGAAGTGCGGGTACTCACCAAGAATGACATCATCGAGATCATCAAGTATCTCATTCAGCTGATCAACTCCAAGGCGACTGTCGATGACATCGACCACCTGAGCAACCGTCGCGTCCGCACGGTCGGAGAACAGCTTTCCAATCAGTTCAGCGTGGGACTCTCCCGGATGGCGCGGACCATCCGCGAACGGATGAACGTGCGCGACAGCGAACAATTCAACCCGATCGACTTGATCAACGCGAAGACCCTTTCTTCCGTGATCAATTCATTCTTCGGAACCAGCCAACTGTCCCAGTTCATGGATCAGACGAATCCGCTTGCGGAAATCACGCACAAGCGCCGTCTGTCCGCGCTCGGACCGGGCGGTCTTTCCAGAGAACGGGCCGGATTCGAAGTCCGAGACGTGCACTACACGCATTACGGCCGCCTGTGCCCGATCGAGTCGCCGGAAGGCCCGAACATCGGACTGATCTCCTCGCTCTGCGTCTATGCCCGGATCAACCAACTCGGATTCATCGAGACCCCGTACCGGAATGTGCAGAACGGAAAGGTCGATCTCTCCGAGAAGGGCTGGCATTTCATGACCGCTGAAGAGGAGGAAGACAAGCTCGTGTCCCTCGCCAACGTACCGATGGACAGTGACGGGACCATCAAGTCGGACCGGATCCAGTGCCGTCTCGAAGCGGACTTCCCGGTCGTCTCCCGCGAGGAAGTCGACTTCATGGATGTCGCTCCGAACCAGATGGCTTCGGTCGCTGCTTCCCTGATTCCGTTCCTCGAGCATGACGACGCCCACCGCGCCCTCATGGGAGCGAACATGATGCGCCAGGCTGTGCCCCTCCTGACTCCGGAGGCGCCGATCATCGGCACCGGACTCGAGGAGCGCGTGTGCCTTGACTCTAGAACTCAGTTCATCGCCGACCGCAGCGGAGAAGTGACCTATGTCGACGCCCGCGAAATCCGGATCAAATACGATCAGACGGAAGACGAGCGCTTCGTCAGTTTCGCTCCTGAAGAGACGATCTACAAACTTCCGATCAACAGAAGGACCAACCAAAGCACCACGGTCACCCTCAAGCCAATTGTCCGGAAGGGCGACAAGGTCGTGAAGGGTCAGGTGCTCACGGAAGGCTATGCCACAGAAGGCGGAGAACTCGCGCTGGGACGGAACCTCAAGGTCGCGTTCATGCCGTGGAAGGGTTACAATTACGAGGATGCCATCGTGCTGTCGGAAGAGATGGTGAAATGGGACATCCTGACCTCCATCCATGTCGATGAATATCTTACCGAAGTACGCGAAACCAAGCGTGGGATGGAGGAACTCACCTCCGACATCCCGAACGTCAGCGAAGAAGCTACGAAGGATCTCGACAAGCAAGGAATCATCCGGATCGGCGCGCATGTCGAGCCGGGAGACATCATGATCGGCAAGATCACGCCCAAAGGAGAAAGCGATCCTTCACCCGAGGAGAAGCTCCTCAAGGCCATCTTCGGAGACAAAGCCGGAGATGTCAAAGATGCTTCCCTGAAAGCCAATCCTTCGCTGAGCGGAACCGTCATCAAGACGGCTCTGTACTCCAAAGCATCCAAAGAGTCCGGAAGGAGAACAACGAGGTCGGATCAGAAAGCCCGCCTGGAAGCACTCCAAGAGGACTTCGACAGGAAGGCGGCGAAGTTCTACGCTGATTTCATCAAGCGGCTTTCCGTTCTGGTGAAAGGCAAGAAGAGCGCGGGGATCAGCGACCTTTACGGGGTGGAAATCATCCCGAAAGGAAAGGAAATCACAGTCGAAAAGCTCAAGAGTATCGACTACCGGAACATCAATTCCAACAAATGGACGGCAGACAAGAATGCCAACGCCCTCATCCAGGATCTCATCAACAACTACTGCATCACTTTCAAGGTAGCAGAGGCCGAAAGCAAGTGGCAGATGGACAAGATCAAGGTGGGAGATGAACTCCCGAACGGTGTCATGCAGCTTGCCAAGGTCTACATCGCCAAGAAGCGCAAGATCACGGTGGGCGACAAGATGGCCGGACGCCATGGAAACAAGGGTATCGTCGCAAAGATTGTCCGCAAGGAGGATATGCCGTTCCTGGATGACGGAACACCGGTGGACATCGTACTGAATCCGCTCGGTGTGCCGTCCCGAATGAACCTCGGCCAGATCTACGAAACCGTGCTCGGCTGGGCCGGCCACAAGCTGGGCCTCAAGTTCAGCACCCCGATCTTCGACGGCGCGAGCAGCGAGGAGATCAACGAGTACACCGATAAGGCCGGTCTGCCCCGATACGGCAGAACCATGCTGCGTGACGGCGGCACAGGTGACTGGTTCGATCAACCGGCCACGGTAGGCGTCATCTACATGATCAAACTGGGCCACATGGTCGACGACAAGATGCATGCGCGTTCCATCGGACCGTATTCCCTCATCACTCAACAACCGCTCGGCGGCAAGGCACAGTTCGGAGGCCAGCGGTTCGGAGAAATGGAAGTCTGGGCCCTTGAAGCCTTCGGAGCCGCGAATGCCCTGCAGGAGATCCTCACGGTCAAGTCGGACGACGTGACCGGACGGTCCAAGACTTACGAAGCCATCGTCAAGGGAGATCCGATGCCGAATCCCGGTATTCCCGAGTCCCTCAACGTCCTGCTTCATGAACTGAGGGGACTGGGTCTCAAGGTTTCTTTGGATTAATATCTGACAATTTGATAGCAAAGCAATATGCCTGTTTTCAGCAACAAAGACTATAAAGTAAAAAGCAACTTCCAGACGATCTGCATTTCGCTCGCCTCGCCCGAAGACATCACGGCAAGGTCGTGCGGTGAGGTTCTGAAACCGGAGACGGTGAACTACAGAACCTACAAGCCGGAACGGGACGGACTCTTCTGCGAGAAAATCTTCGGTCCTACGAAGGACTACGAATGCTATTGCGGAAAATACAAGCGGATCCGTTACCGCGGAATCGTCTGCGACCGTTGTGGAGTGGAAGTTACGGAGAAGAAGGTCCGCCGGGAAAGGATGGGCCACATTGCCCTGACCGTCCCTGTCGCCCACATCTGGTACTTCAAGAGCGCCCCGAACAAAATTTCCGCCCTGCTGGGGCTTCCTTCAAAAAAGCTCGAATCCGTCATCTACTACGAGAAATACATCGTCGTGAATCCCGGTGAAAGCGGCGTGGAGAAGATGGAACTGCTCTCCGAGGACGAATATCTCGACATCCTCGCAAAATTTCCCGAGAACGAGAACCTTCCCGAAGGCGATCCGCAGAAATTCGTAGCGAAGATGGGTGCGGAAGGCATCTACGACCTCCTGAAAGGAATTGACGTGGTAGAACTCTCCAAAGAACTCCGTCAGCGGATGCTGGTGGAAACCTCCCAACAGCGTAAGGCTGAACTCCTGAAGCGGCTGGGTGTCGTGAAGTGGTTCTTCGAGTCGAAAGATGTGAACCGTCCCGAGTGGATGATCATGAAGGTTGTTCCCGTCATCCCCCCGGATCTCCGCCCGCTTGTTCCGCTCGACGGCGGCCGTTTCGCCACCTCGGATCTGAATGACCTCTACAGAAGGGTCATCATCCGGAACAACCGGCTCAAAAAGTTGATCGAGATCAGGGCGCCTGAAGTTATTCTCCGGAATGAGAAGCGTATGCTTCAGGAGTCCGTCGATTCCCTCTTCGACAATTCCAAGAAATCCAGCGCGGTGAAGAGCGAGTCGAACCGGGCACTCAAGTCCCTGTCCGACAGCCTCAAAGGCAAGCAGGGACGCTTCCGCCAAAACCTTCTCGGAAAACGTGTGGACTATTCCGCCCGTTCCGTGATCGTCGTGGGTCCGGAACTGAACATGCATGAGTGCGGTCTGCCGAAATTCATGGCTGCCGAACTCTACAAGCCGTTCATCATCCGCAAGCTCATCGAGCGCGGCATCGTCAAGACCGTAAAATCGGCCAAAAAAATTGTCGACCGGAAGGATCCCGTGATCTGGGACATTCTCGAAAATGTAATGAAAGGACATCCGGTCCTGCTGAACCGCGCGCCGACCCTCCATAGGCTGGGCATCCAGGCATTCCAGCCGAGAATGATCGAAGGGAAGGCCATCCAGTTGCATCCGCTCGCCTGTACGGCTTTCAATGCCGACTTCGACGGAGACCAAATGGCCGTACATCTCCCGCTGGGAAATGCCGCCATCATGGAGGCGCAACTGCTGATGCTGGGATCCCAGAACATTCTGAATCCGGCCAACGGCACCCCGATCACCGTTCCTTCCCAGGACATGGTGCTCGGACTGTACTATGTCACCAAAATCAGACCGGGCGCGAAAGGAGAAAACATGTACTTCTACGGCCCCGAGGAAGTGATCATCGCCTACAACGAGAAAGTGGTCGACATGCACGCCAAGATCAATGTGCGGATCGCTGTCGACAAGCAGGATCCCGAGAAAGGAACCTGCATGGTCGAAACCACTCCGGGCAGAATCATCGTGAACCAGTTCGTTCCGGACGAAGTGCCCTTCGTGAACGAAGTGCTGGGAAAGAAATCCCTCCGAAGGATCATCACCGAGGTCATCAAGAACACGGGTGTCACCCGTACCGCCCAATTCCTGGACGACATCAAGAACCTCGGGTACGATCAGGCTTTCCGCGCCGGCATTTCCTTCAATCTCGGTGATGTGATCATCCCCAAAGAGAAGAAAGAACTCATTGAGAAAGGCTACAAGGACGTCGAAGGGATCAAGAACAACTATTCGATGGGTTTCATCACGAACAACGAGCGCTACAACAAGGTGATCGACCTCTGGACTTCCATCGACAACCGTTTGACCGGGATCGTCGAGAAGCAGATCTCCGCCGACCAGCAAGGATTCAACCCCGTCTACATGATGCTGGATTCCGGGGCCCGCGGTTCCACTCAGCAGATCAAGCAGCTCTGCGGCATGCGCGGCCTTATGGCCAAACCGCAGAAATCCGGTTCCTCAGGAGCGGAAATCATCGAGAACCCGATCATTTCCAACCTGAAGGAAGGCATGTCGGTGCTGGAATACTTCATCTCCACCCACGGCGCGCGCAAGGGTCTCGCCGACACCGCCCTGAAGACGGCTGACGCGGGTTATCTGACACGTCGTCTGGTCGATGTTTCCCACGATGTGATCATTACCGAGGAAGACTGCGGCACTCTCCGCGGACTGATCGCCACCGCGATCAAGAACAAGGACGAGGTCGTCGAGTCACTCGGAGAGCGGATCCTCGGAAGAACTTCGGTGCACGATATCTTCAATCCGACCACCGGTGAACTGATCATCAGCGCGGGCGAAGAAATCCGCGAGCAGACTGCGAAGCTGATCGATTCCCTGCCGATCGAGCAGGTCGAGATCCGTTCCGTTCTCACCTGCGAATCCCGGAAAGGCATCTGCGCCAAGTGTTACGGACGAAATCTCGCTACCAGCAGAATGGTCGAAAAGGGTGAAGTAGTCGGCGTGATCGCCGCGCAGTCCATCGGTGAGCCGGGCACACAGTTGACCCTCCGTACCTTCCACGTCGGCGGTACGGCCTCCAGTACTGCGACCGATTCCTCGATCGAAGCCAAGCACGACGGCAAGCTCTTCTGCGAAGAGCTTAGAACCATCCAGCGGATCGATGACAACGGTATGGCCCGCAACATTGTGGTGAGCCGTACGACGGAAATCAGCATCATCGATGAGAAGACCGGTATTACCTATTCCCACTACGATGTCCCCTACGGAGCCACGCTGTACTTCAAGGATGGCGACAGGGTCAAGAAAGGCGACCTCATCTGCGAATGGGATCCTTACAACGCGATCACCATCGTAGAAACGGCGGGCAGAGTCCACTTCGAAAACCTGATCGAAGGCGTAACCTTCCGGGAAGAAATAACCGATGAATTTGCCGTGAACAAGGATAAAGTCATCATCGATGCCCGAGACAGAACCAAGAACCCGTCCATCCTCGTCGTTGACGAAGAAGGAAGAACAATCCGCCAGTACAACCTGCCGGTGGGTGCCCACGTCATTGCCAACGACGGCGATCCGGTCAAGGTTGGAGACGTGATCATCAAGATTCCGCGCGCCATCGGCAAAACCAGCGACATCACCGGCGGTTTGCCGCGCGTCACGGAACTCTTCGAGGCAAGAACCCCTTCTTCCCCTGCCATCCTTTCCGAGATCAACGGAGAGGTGATCATGGGCAAGATCAAGCGGGGCAACCGAGAGATCATCGTGAAGAGCAAGTCCGGAATTGAAAAGACCTATCTAGTGCCGCTGACCAAGCAGATTCTCGTGCAAGAGAACGACTATGTGAAGGCCGGCACCCGGCTTTCAGACGGCGGCATCGCTCCGACGGACATCCTGAATATTCTCGGCCCCGTCAAAGCCCAGGACTACATCGTGAACGAGATCCAAGCGGTCTACCGGCTTCAGGGCGTGAAGATCAACGACAAGCATTTCGAGATCATTGTACGCCAGATGATGCGGAAGTTGGAGATCACCGATCCGGGCGATACGGAATTCCTGAACGAGGAACTCGTCGACAAGTGGGAATTCATGGACGTGAACGACAACATCTTCGGAAAGCACTTCGTGCTCGAACCGGGCGACTCCAAAAAATTCGGATTCGGCGAGATCGTGAATGCCCGCGACTTGCGCAACGAAAATTCTTCGCTCGAACGGCAGGGTCTCAAGATGATGGTGGTGCGCGATGCAAGGCCCGCGACTGCCCGGCTGGTGCTGCAAGGCATCACCCGGGCCGCTCTACGGACCAACAGCTTCATTTCCGCCGCTTCCTTCCAGGAAACCACCAAGGTGCTCAGCGAGGCTGCGATCCGCGGCCGTGTCGACTACCTCGAAGGTCTGAAGGAAAACGTGATCTGCGGTCACCTGATCCCGGCCGGTACGGGTCTGAAGGAATACAACGACATCATCGTCGGACGCAAAGACGAGTACGAGCAGGAGATGAGCGAACTGTAAATTGCTGAAAGGCAATGATGTTGCGAAGAGGCCGGCTAAAAATCTCTTTTTAGCCGGCTTTCTTTATCCCCGCCCGCGGCGGTTGCCCGGTTCAACTCTTTCCTTCCCTCACGTGAATTCCGTAGCAGTCCCTCACGCCCGCGGCGGTTGCCCGGTTCAACTCTACTCCCTCGCGGAGCCGATTTTCGTCTGAACGGTTGCCAAGTACATGCGAAACAGCGTTGGCGGCGAAAATCTTTTGCAAACCACGGCCGCAGGAATATGCCCTGGACATGGCTACAAGCATGATCAAGGCGGCAATATGGCCATTTAAAAGGGGGTCTTGCCGCATGAATATACCCTACAGCCGTCTGTGTGCAGGATCGGTGCGGCCGTGGTTTGTAGGAACACACCTGCGAGCAGGGGGAGGCGAGCAGCCGCGACGACAGAATCCTTGAGAAGATGGACAAGGACGGCATCAGCGACAAGAAACTGCGCAAGACTGTGGAGAAAGTCAAGGTCGAGTTCGCCTGGCCGCATCATTCCAGGGCATCCAGAAGCCAGCGCTTGACGTCGCGATACAAGGCAGGATTGGAGCTGTAGGAAAACCAGTTGATGATAAGCGTGTTGCAGAGTTCCATGGCCAGCGCGGGATTCTTGTCCGAAAGCATTTCCAGAAGAGCCACGTCTTCGATTCCGTCCCGCATCTGCTCATACCGGATCGAACGCAGGAACTTGCGATATCCCGGGTAAACAATCCAACTGTCCCCTCCGGGCAAAAAGGTGCCGGCACCCGGAAAGGACGTCTGTCCGAAAGGATCGTCGCTCCAGTAGTTGAATCCCCAATGAAGATGTCCGGCGGCCCCGTATTTAAAGCCCATCCAATAGAGGATCCTCCCCTTGATGAGGGGCAACTCGATGAATCGGTTCGGGTACTCGCCGCGGGGATTGCAGCATGTGTAGAACCATAATTCTTCTCCCGCCTTCTTCCTTTCCTCAAAAAACGAATGGTTCTCGTGCCAAAAATCGAGCTGGGGCACCCAAACGTCAATCGCGCCAATGGTTTTGGTCGTCTGGCACGCTTCCATCACCTTGAGATCAGGGGCCAGGGACTTTAGGAACCGGACTATTTCCGAGTAACTCTCCGCGTTTTCATCGATCGGCTCGTCGCAAACCTGCTGGACATAACGGTCATACATCCCAATCTCTTTGAGATGACTCACCAAGACCGGAATAAACTCCGTATAGAACTCCTTCACGCCAGGCTCATCCAGCGCGCGCATCTCCTTTGACAGTTTTCCGTCCTTGAATACAGGAACGGCAAGCGCTTGGGGAGAAGTCCAGACCGGCTTCTTGCGACCGCCGAGTCCGTCTCCCTGCAGGCGTTCGAGGATGCCTTCGGACTCGTAGAAGCGCACCAGTTCATCGAAGCGGGTAAAGTCGAACCGCCACTTTCCGGAAGCGTCCTGCCTCATGTCGACAAGACCGAAAATGTCGACACGGGTCATGCTTTGATACGCCTCGCGCAGCAGGGCGGCCATGTCCTTCATGTATTGCCAGTAAAGCTCGGAATAGCGTTCGACAGGCTCTCCCCCGTTGTATAGCTTGAGGCAATCGTCAAAATCGAAGCACCAGTTGATGTTTTGAAAACGGGGCTTACGTAGCGTCACCGGTCGTACGTTGACACAGATTTCTTCCTCATGGTAGAATTTTTTCTTGCCGGCGATCTTGCCTTTCAGGCATATTTTGCCATAATATTTACCGGCAGGAACATCCTGGCCGACACTCACGGTCGTCCAGATACAGGTCGTCTGATTTGCCGGAACAGAATAGGTCTCGGACTCCAGAATAGGATCGGGGAAGAGACCTGAAGTGGAACGGAGCGCGTCATGCGCCGGGTTTTCCGAATAATCGCCTACGGTCACCAGGCCGACGAGTCCGTTGCGAACCGTACCGATTTCATGTCCTGACGCATCTTTGAGTCCCGAACAAGAGATCTGCAGTTCTTCGACCGGGAAACAGGAACGGAGGGCCAACTGAAACTCTACATGCGAGCCGCGCGCGGCATCCTCAAAGTCAGGGGCCTTCCGGAAGGCTGTGCTTTCAGGAAACACCTTCACGAGCGGATCCACTTTCTGGATGGTTACCGCTGACTGAACGATGGACAAAAGTACGACAAGCAATGGATACATAACCGACTATTTTTCTAAATATTCAAGCATGCGGCGGCGAAGATTGCGGAAGTGCTCTACATCCGTATTGTATTTGGCGTAGTCCTGAACCACTTCCTGAACGAAGGCTTCGGCTTTTGACGCCGATTTTTCTTCGACGAGTTTCAGCAAGTCAAAGTCTTTGATTCCGTCGCGCATCGCACAAAGACGGACAGACGGGTAGACCTTTTCATATCCGGCATACACGATCCATGCATCGCCCTGAATGGCATCCTGGGTGAAAGGATCGATGCTTTCTCCGGTTTGCCCATCCTGCCAGTATTTCAGGCCCCAATGCAGATAACCGATGTGACCGTATTTATAATTGATCCAATGGAGGATGCGCGTCTTGATAAGCGGCATCCGGATCATCCTGTTCGCATATTCACCTTCCGGGATTACGCCTGTGTACATCCACTGACCGGTTTCTTTCGGCTGGATGCGTTCGAACATTCCAAGGCATGTGACGGGCTCGTCAAGCATATCCCGGTCGTACTTGTTGGAACTGACAGGATCCAGGAGTTTGATGTCGGGAGCGGCCTGCTTGATGGTCCTTGCATACTGATTCCAGCTTTCCACCCAGCCGTCGTTCAATTCTTCCGCCAACTGCTGACGGTAAAGGTCGAACCAAGTGCGTCCGTCAGGGAGTTTTTTCGTCTTGAAATAAGCCACAAGGCCCTTGAAATAGGATTGCAGGTATTTGACCGTAGCAGGATCGGAAAGATACCTTCCGCCGCCGGTAGGCCAGCCCTGGCCGTTGGGCTTGTATTCCCAGCTTCCGTCGGGGTGCTGTATCCAATCGCCGAAGTTCTCTTCGTCGAAGGAATACACGGCGCACTTGAGGTTTCCGCCGTCGGCCGGATTCGCGGCCATGAAGTCGGGGGCATGGAACGCCCGGAAATCCGGGCAGTTGTCCAGAAAGAATTGGATTTCCTCGTCAAGGACGGAATAGTTGAATACGTAATCCTTTGTCCCGTCGGGGTTCATCTTCAGATACGGCCAGGACATATTCAAAGGAATCATGTAACTCAAATGCCAAACGTTCTGGCCGTAATCATTCATGAACTCCACGAGTATCTTCCGCAATTCGTATTCCCTGGCTCTGTCACAAGGATTGCCGCCGTTCATCGCGTTGTATGTGCCGAGATCCCAGTTGCAGATCATCAGGGACTGCTCTTCCGGAAGGGTGACGTTGTACACTTTTATCGTGAAATCCTTTGAAAGAGAAACGTTTTCTCCATTCTTGCTTGCGGTGACCGTAGCGGAGACCGTATATTCCCCGGGCCGGAAACCGCGAGGAATCGTGTACTCGATCCATGCGATCGGATTCCGACCTGCGTCAACATTCCAAGTACCTTCGGAAACCGGAATCAACGGATCGGGATACAGGTTATCGTCCGCAACCAGTTCGTCGGATGGTTTTCCGTATGCAAACGAATACCAATGCTCCGTGCAGAGGATCTCTTTTTCCCAATATACTTTCGGAGTGATTCCGATAGAACTGCTGACGGCAATGTCGATGTTCGTAAGCGCGCTGCCGTCGGCATCGATCAAGAGCTGGGCGGTTGCCGCTTCTCCTCCGGCGACCCGGATCGTCTCTTCTCCAAGTTGGAGCCGTGAACCTGAATAGACCTTGACCAAGGGGTCCACAATAAGAATCTTGATACCCGGCTCCAGGACGGTAACGGTACAGCTTTCTTTCAGATCGCCGACAACAACATCGATGACTGCCTCTCCCGGAGAAACCGCCTTGATCAGTCCTTTGGAATCCACCGTGGCGACCGACTCGTCGGAAGAGGTCCAGGAAACGAGGTCCGTTGTGTTCGCAGGCTCAACCTTGAAGGTCAGGTTTGACTCCTTGCCGACCTTCAGCGCGAATCCGCTGGAAGAAAGGCTCAACGATGTCGCCGGAACAGGTTTCGGCGTAACGGTAACCTTGCACGTGTCGGCGAAATCACCGTTCCTGGCGGAAACATAGATTTCCGCGACGCCGACTGTTCTGGCATCCACTACCCCATTGCCGGAGACACCGGCCACCTTTGTGTCACTGGACTTCCAGTTAAAGATGAGGCTTTCCCCTCCCTTGACGTGGTTTTCCACCCTAAGCGTCTCAGTTTCACCTTCAACGATCGAAAGCTCATGACGGTCGAGTCTGATGTAATCCTCCTCTTTCGGCGTATCTGTGTCTCCGCCGGATGGCTTTTCTTTGACACAGGCGCAGAGCAAGGCACCGGCAGCGGCAAATGCGAGTAGGATTCTTCTCATTTCTCGGAATTTTCTGAAAACCTCGGACTGTATTTTCGGACGCGCGCATCGTCTATGACGCCCTTCCATTTCCGACCGCCGTAAGAAACCGCCAAGGCAGAGAAAAGAACGATGGACAGTATATGAATCGATGCTTTCATTTTTTATGGCGCGATTTTCTCATCCATCATCTGTTTCGGGGACTTTCCGTATCTTTCTTTGAACTTCTTGCTGAAGTACTTGGGATCGCTGAACCCGACTGAATAGGCAAGGTCGGACACTCTCATTTTGTCTCTTTGCTCCATGACCAGTTTATAGGCAAGCGTAAGGCGGGCGTTCAAAATGAATGCGCTCGGGGTAAATCCCGTCAGGCTCTTGAGTTTTTCCGTCAGCACCGTTCTGGAGACATTCATCGCATTGACAAAGTCCGTCTGGCTGAAATCGGCATCCGCGATGTGATTGTTTACAATGTCTATCGCCTTTTGCAGGAACTTTTTATCCATCGAGGTATAGTCTATGTCCTTGATTTCGAAAACCAGCTGCTTGCGGAAATCTTCGCTTTTCCTGGCCTGCTTCTTAAGCAGATTGGCGATCATCGCGGAAAGAACGGAGAAATTGCATGGTTTCGTCAGATATCCGTCCGCCCCATGGGAATATCCCTCAATGCTGGATTTGTCGTCTTTCAGGGCAGTCAGCAATATGACAGGAATATGACTGGTCTGCACTTGTCCCTTGATCTTCGAGCAAAGCTCGAATCCGTCCATGTCCGGCATCATGACATCGGCGACGACGACATCCACGGCTTCCGAATCCAATATTTTCAGCGCTTTGACGGCGCTGTTGCAGGTAAGCACATTGAATCTCTTCGACATGATCGCTGCAAAAGTCGAAAGAAGGTCCTCGTTGTCGTCAACCAAAAGCACGGTGTGGTCATCCTTGACGATATGCTCCCCCATGGAGAACGCAAGCGGAAAAATCGGGATTGTGTCCGTGTCAATCTCGGCAGCGGAATAATTCTCTTTGGCAATAGGCAGCGTGACCTTGAAGCAGTTGCCCATTTCCTCGCTTCCCTCCACCTCGATCTTGCCCTTGTGTTTGTCAACCAAGGACTTGACCAGAGAAAGCCCCAATCCGTGTCCGATGGTATTGAATTTCCGATAGTCTCCCTCATAGAAACGTTTGAACAGACCGGAGCGTGTCTTGCTGTCCATCACCTCACCGGAATTGATACACTTTATTACCAGTGTTCCGCTCGCCGGCATCTCAGCGGAGACCTTGATGGAGCCACCTTCCGGCGTGTATTTAACCGCATTGGAGATGAGGTTGTACATGATCTTGTCCAACTTGTCGGGATCGTACCAACCTTCTATTTTCTGCGGATCGGCATCGTAGGTCAAAATCAGGCTGCGCTTGCGGACCAGCGGCTGGAAGGCCTCGACACAGTGGCCGATAAAGTTCGCGACGTCATTGTATGAGACTTTAAGCTTCAGATTGTCGCTTTCAACCTTACGGAATTCCAGAACCTGCTGAACCAGACGCATCAGTCTGACGGAATTCACGGACATGATGTTGGCGATTCGCTTGTTCGATTCGCTCTTGGGCTGAAGGCTTTCTATCGAGGCCATGATGATGCTCAAAGGGGTGAGAAACTCATGGGAAACATTGGTAAAGAATCGGAGTTTCGCCTGGTTCACTTCTTCAGCCTTCTGGGCATGAAGCTGGTCAAGTTCCATCTGACGCTTGATTCTGACTTTGGACTTCACGCTCTGAACCGCAAAGCTGATGGCCGCAAGAGCCAAGGTCAAGTATACAAGAATCGCCCACCACGATGTCCAAGGATTATGCTTGATGTGAATACTCAGCGTCCTGTACCTGCTCGTTATAAATCCTCCCGAACGCGCTCCGCACGCCTCGAAAGTATATCGACCAGGAGCGAGATGGGTGAACAAGGCCGAATTGTTGTCACCGTTGGCAATCATCCATGGTCCGGCTTCATCGCCGGCTCTTATCAGCCGGTATCTGTACACATTACCCTGCGGATTGTTGTAATCCATAAGGGAGAACCTGATGAGAATATCGTTTTGATTGTGTTTGAGCGTGATCTGAGAGAGCGCGTTGATGCCCTCGATAGATTTTCCGCCGGCAGAGAATCCGGTCAACGAAAGATTTGAAACATCATTTTCCGTCTGATCGAAGGTACAGGGAAAGAGAAGGACGCCATGCGAACTGCCGAACGCCATCACAGAATCTTCCGGCATGTACGACGAGACATTTTGGTTGAAGAAAACGGAGGTGCCTCCTTCAGAGATGTTCTGATACCATATTCCGTCGATTTCCCCGTCGATATAGGAAAAGGAGACCACCTGGGTGGAGGTTGTCACCCATATTCTTCCATCCTCGCTCTCTTCGAGGTTCCGGATGCCCTTGTTTTTGATGAATACGAGTTCGTCCAGCTTTCGGAAAGAATCCGATTCCGCATCATAGGTGTAAAGTCCGTCCCAGGTTGATCCGGCCCAGACATTGTCGGAGGAATCTATCAGGATGGACGAGAAACTCTTTAAAGCGTCCCCATCATTGATTTCGTAGGATATTGCCCTGTGCCTTGCAGCATCCATCTTGATGATGCCGCCGTAGTCTGTAGCCATCCAGACACTTCCATCCTTGTCAACGCCAAGGTCGACTACCATATTCTCAACTGGAACTCCCTTGATGTCGAACCACGAACAGATGCGCTGAATCGAATCCTCTTTGTCCAGGACAAAGGCTCCGTACCTCGTACCGAGGAACACATTTCCTTCCTTGTCCTGCTCCAGCGCCCTGATGCAATCCGTGGACAGAGAAGAATTAGCCGAGTTGAAAACCTTTGTCGTGTTCCCGGCCGGATCGTAGAGCCATAATCCGCGATCGTAACTTGCAAAGCAAATCTCCCCGGAGTCCTCTCTTCGCATAATATCTTCCACGACGCTGGTGTACAACAGACCTTTGAAAGAGGGGATTTCTTGATAATTCACAAAACTATCCTGAGCGCGGTTGTATTTGATGAATCCGTGACCCGCAATACCAAAAAGATATTCCGTGGAATCAATGCGGTAAATGCTCTTGACTGAATTGGTCTTGTATTTGCCGCGCACGGAAGGTAGTTCCATCCGTTCGATGGCCGATGAGCGGGAATTGACCTTGCACACACCGCCGCCGAACATGCCGAGCCAGAGAGAATTGTCACGGGTACACAAGATCGAGTTAACCTCATTGTAGGGAAGGCTCCCCGGCGTATCGTCAGGGAAATAATTGTAAAACATACCATCGCGCAGCACACTCAGGCCGCTTCTGCTGCCGACAAGGATATTGCCTTCGGCGTCCTGATTGATAGCGTAGATGATGTCGTCAAGAATCGACGACGAGGATTTATCGTGCAAAAATTGCTCGAAAGCCGGATTTTCATCGCCGAGGTTGGCGGCATCTATTCGAAGCAGACCGGCTCCCCATGTACCGATCCAAAGGTTTCCTGAAACATCGAACCGCAGCACATAAGACAGTTTCAAGGCACCGGAGAGATAGGGAAACAGGCTTCCTGTTTCAAGATTATACCTGTAGAGGCCATTCTGCCAAGTGGTAATCCAGAGATTCCGATTGTCGTCCATGCAGATGTCAATAAGATCGGTGAGTCCGCTGGATTGAAAATCCGTCCGCAGGTCAAGGCGGGAGAAGGAACTCTTTCCCTTGTCTCTGAAAAAAAGTCCTTTGTTGCCGCAAACCCAAATTCTCCCGGATGAATCTTTGACGAATTTATTGACATTCATGTTGTCAACGGAAGCATCGGTGATGCCGGTCAGCACTTCCGAACGTTTGTCCAAGGACAACAGCCCCCTTTCCGTTCCGATCAGAATATGTCCTTCATCATCTTCGATCGCTGTGTGCAGGTATCTGTCAACATGGTTGTCGCCCGCGCCGGAAATAGAATAGGATTTGGTCTCATAGCCGTCAAACCGGACCAGGCTGTTGTAGGTAATAATCCAGATAAAGCCGTCAGAATCTTGATAGAGAGAGGAGACTTCGTCGGCCGGAAGAGAGTCGGAAGGGAGTGCTGAAAACGACCAAGGAAGCATTTGTCCCGTTGCCGGTGTCAAAGCAAAAAGGGCAAATGCAAGTATGGACGACAGCAGCGACATGAGCGGAGGTTACCAGCCTGTATTCTGGTTAAGATTCAAATTCTTATAACACTCCACCTCTGAAATCGGGTAAAAATACATCTTGTCGTCCCAGTATCTGGACTGCACGAGTTTCTTTTCAACGGAAAGACGGTCATCGGCATCCTTGGTAATCGTGAGGCCATAAATATCTTTCGTCTTGTCACCGATCTTCCACCTGCGGATGTCCCAGAATCTGTGACCTTCGAAGCACAGTTCAACTCTGCGCTCATTGCGAAGCCTTGTCCTGAAAGCGTCGGCGCTCAGTCCGGCAGGTATTGCCGGCATGTTGTACAGTTTCCTGATTTCATTCAGGGCAGCCCGCGGCGAGATCGTAAAAACGATGTTCTCGAACGTTCCGGTGAATTCAGGGTTACCTGTTCCTTCGAACAACGCCTCGGCGTAATTGAGGTAAACCTCGGAGAAACGGAAGAGCGGATAAATATGCGGAAAGCTCGTGACCCTGCCGGCAGTGAAACTGGTCGTTTCCTGAATAAACTTCCTGAGATAAAAAGATGTCGGGGAAGCGTTGTCCTGCGGAGCTCCGTTGCGGCCGCCGAAGAAGGATTCTATGGTTTCTCCCTTGAACAGGTCTCCGTTGGACAGGATCGCTCTCGCCATTCGCGGATCTCTCGACGCGGAATTGAGAAGCGCGTCCTTGTGTGATTCGAAATCGAAGGGCGTTCCGTCCAGCATGTCGAAGGCTTCGACAAGATTGAGCGAAGGGCAGGTTCCGGAAGATCCCTTTTCGTACCCTACAGGGAAGTTGTTCGCTTCATATGAGTTTGAAGATCCTTCGCGAATTCCGAAGACAAGGTCCTTATTCTCGTTGTTGAAGCCCTGCCTCACAAGGGCGAATCTTTTGGAAGTATTGTTCGCTGTAATGAATTCCAGGGCAGCGGCCGCTGCCTTGCCGTATTTCGCCTTGTCGTTTGAGGGATTGTTCAGCGGACTTGCGGCATAAAGCAGCAGGCGCGCGCGCGCCGCAAAGGCGAATCCTTGGGTAACGCGGCCCAGTTCGGAATAGTAAGAATCCGAATAGGTCGCAGGGAGCTTTCCCGCGCATTCCTTCAGTTCTTTCTCAATCCAAGACACCGCTTCCTCATAGGTGGCCGGAACAAGGTCGTTTACCTGATCAACGGTGTAAGTCTGATCCGCGACAACAATGGAACGATAACGCTTGAGAAGTTCCATATGGAAGAACGCGCGCAAAGCGCGGGCTTCCCACGGGTAATTCTGGAGCTGCGCGAGCGCGTATTTGTAGTATTCGTTCCACTTCGCTATTTCATAGTCTTCCGGACAGTTTTCCAAAAGGTAGTTGGCGGCCCGGATGCCTTGATAGTAGTGGGCCCATTGGTCGTCAACCAGTCTGTTCTTTGACCAGCTTCCGTCATAATAGGTATGGCAGACGTCAGGATAATTCGCATATACGGCATCGTCCGACGCACAGTCCTGGAAATTATAGAAACCGGACTGAAGGTATCCGTAAACGTTTGTCATGACCTCCTTCACCTGGGGGAAATCACTGAACTGATACTTCTTGGAATGATACTGTGATTCGTTCAGATCAAGGTCGTTGCAAGAAATAAACGAAAGGGCGGCAATGGAAATCGACAGAATGACTTTATATGTTTTCATATCAGGTATTCGTTAGAAGGTAACATTCAGGCCAAGCGTCCATGTACGGGCTAGAGGATAGGTGTAGTTTATCGCTTCCGGATCCAGGATTCCGATGCTGTCAACGCTGAACACGTTATCGCCGCGCGCGAATATTCGCACCTCTTTAAATGTCAGAGAATTGGCAAGCTTCTCCGGTAAATTGTAGTACACCTCGGCCTCTCTGAGTTTGAAGAAGGAGCCATCTTCCGTCCAAAGATCACTCGAAAGATAGTTATTCTTGTTGTCAAGCGTGGTCAGGCGGGGATAACGGGCATCCGTATTGCCTTTTGTCCAATAGTTCTCGAGATAATGACAGGAAATGTTCTTGTCTCCTCCGAACAGAGGCTGGTAGATGCTGCCGAGAGCGGTACGCATCGTGCGTCCGGACACTCCCTGGAACTTCAGGTTAAAGCCTATTCCTTTCCAGCCAAGCCCAAGTTGAAGTCCGTAATAGAGTTCGGGAATCGGGGACTTGAGCTGATAGGTGTAGTCGTAATTGTCGATGATGCCGTCAGCGTTGAGATCCTTATATTTTACATCGCCAGGCTGTACGGCCGCGAACGTGCTGAATGTCGCGTCGGGAAGCAGATTGCCGGACGCGTCAAAGTCAGACTCCTGATAAAAACCGTCGGAGACGAGGCCGTAGAAACGTCCGATCGAATTGCCCTGAAGATAGAGATAGGGCTCCGGCTGATACGCCTGGTCATATGCAAGAATCCGGTTCTTCGCATAGGTCGCCGTTCCCCTGATATAGTAACTGAACTCCCCGGCTTTTTGCCTCCAACCAAGGGCAACGTCAATTCCCTGGTTTTCGGTTTTGCCGTTGAAAGCATCTCCCAGTCCTATTCCGATAACGCTGGAGATTGTGCTGCCTGCGCTCGTGCGAAGATTCTTGCGCGTATTCCGGAAAAGATCGATCTCCCCCGTCAATCCTTTGAACAGTTGGAATTCAAGCCCTATATCGGTTTTCGTGTCCAATTCAGGCTCGATTCCGGTGGAAGGCAAAGCGCCTTCCGCCGCGCCGCCTGCATAATTCGGGGTAACGAACATGAAGGATCTGCCGCCGCCGTTGAATTGGATGTCCATGTCGTAACTTAGATTTCTGTCCATTCCGACCCTTCCGTAGGATCCACGAATTTTGAGCAGATCCAAGGCTCGCGCGTTCTTGAGGAAATCTTCATTGGAAACGACCCATCCCAAAGATGCGGCAAAATACGGGCGGAACTTGTCTCCCCTCGGCATGTAACTGCTTCCGGAATAATCCAAGGTCACGCTGGCAAGATAGCGCTTGTCATAATCATAATTGCATGTCAAGACGTAATCGTGATGAATGAAGGAAGTATTGGCTCCTGTGTTCGTGCGCTTGTCACGGTTGAATATGAAGGCTGCGTTCAAATGATGATAATTGCCGATCGTGCCGTTCCATCCTAGTTTCCCCCATACCGACATCTGCATGAACTGATGGGAAAGATAGCTGGAGAAAGACATCTCCGTCGCGTTTCCGTATTTGTTCAATGCGTAATCGGTCAGGTTGCCTGCCTCGTCGTAAAGCGGGGAGAAAATGTAATACTCACTGCCGAAAGTCTTTCTGTCAAGAATGTCGGCGGAATTGTCATACGCCAGCCTCGCTTCCGCGGAAAGTCCTTTCAGCAGGGAAACAAGATCCTGACGGATGGTGAAATCCGCGGAAAGCATTCTGGAGAAAGTGGTATTGGTGCCGGAGCCGAGAATGGATCGAACGGGATTCTCGATTCTGATCGAGCGAGCCCAGATATCATCGTACATAATCGGAAAACCGACCGTAGGAGCGGTATACATTGCATAAAGGCTTGTCCCATTGTATGGTCCCGAATTCTGCTGAATGCGCGCCGCAAGATTCACGAGGACATTCGTAGTCGGAGTAATGACGATGTCCAGGTTGGATCTCACCTTCAATCCATCGTAATTGTTCTGACAGTCCAGACCTTCCAGCAGCCGGGTGTTGTTGAAAAAGCCCCTGTTGCCTCTATAATCCGCATAAACAAAGAACTTCGCGAGCTTGGCAGAGCCGTCCAACATCAGATGGACATCGTTGTCGAAACCGTAGTTTCTGAGTATCTGGTCACGCCAGTCAACGATAGGAATGACCTTGTTCGTGCCGTCGGCGATGGACGCCACATTCGAAGCGGAGAAATAAGGGGGCAGGCCGTCGTTCGCCCGGGCTTCGTTCAGCGCGTTCGCGTACTGCACGGGAGAAGCCATTTCAGGCAACCGCGTCAGTTGCTGAAGGCCGAAGGAATATCCGGCGCTGATGTTGAAGGTATGGTCACCCCCGCGTTTGGTCGTGACAAGGACGGCACCGTCCGCGCCTCTTACGCCGTAAATTGCCAGAGAGGCCGCGTCCTTGAGAACCGTAACGCTTTCAACTTCATGGACATCTATGTATGAAGCATCGCGCGGCACCCCGTCAACCAGCACGAGAACATGGTTTCCGCTGTAAGAGCCGCGTCCGCGCACGACTATTCCCGGATACGTGTCATCGGGACGGGCGCCGCTGCCCGACTGGAAAAGTTCCAGGCCGGGAATCATACCATACAAAGAATTGAGAATCTGCTTCTGTGAAGAATTCTTGAAATCCTGATAGGTCACGCCGGCAACCGCGGACGAAAGCACATCTTTGGTAACGAACCGGTCGTAACCGAGGTCCAGGCGCGTCGTATCCTGGGCGTTAAGCCCGGCTGAGACAAGCACGAATACAAGTACTATGAAGACTTTTTTCATAATCAATCTCCTTTATCTACTACCATCCCGGATTCTGCACCAGCCCGTAACCTTTGTTGACCTCATTGGTCGGGAAAGCGCTCAAATACCATTTTGTGTCCCAATGCTTCGCCCAATACCTCGTGGCCTCAGCCTTGGGCGCCGAATATACGAATGTCGATGCAAACGCGTCAATGTCGTCCCGATCATCAATAACTCCGTCGTTGTTGGTATCGGCCGTACGGACTCCCCCGCCTTCCGCGATCGTGATCTTGATGCCGTAAAGCGTCTTCTTGAATATGTCGTCGCGCTTCCAACGCACGATATCATACCATCTGTTCTCTTCGAAATACAGTTCGCGGGCACGCTCGTCAAGTATTTCCTCGCGGAGTTTTGGATCACCTTGGAGAGGTTCGGCGTATGTCGGAATATGTTTCCCTGCCTGAACCTGGGCAAGAAGCGCATCGTTCATTTCAGGAAGGCCGACTCTTTGGCGAACTTTGTTGAGCCACTTGTAGGCCTCGGCTTTATTGCCTGTTTCGTTCAATGCTTCGGCATAGGTGAGATAAATCTCGGCCAGACGCAAGTACGAATAGTTGGACGGACGATTCATGAATGTCTCGTCATTGTAGTCCCAGATGTACTTGCGGGAACAGAAACCGGTGATGGCCCTGTTTGCCAGTTCGGCTCCTCTTTCCAAGCCGCCCACCCACATTTCCGCGGGGCGGCCGCGGAAGTGGTCGCCGATGATCATGACGGACTCGTAGAGCCGGGGATCACGATCCCGGAACGGATCATTTTCAATCTTCGAAGTTCTGCCGGAAGCGCCCGACCAGTCCTCATACTTGACCACTGTTCCGTCCGACTTGGTGAACATATCAACGAAATTAAGCGTCACGCATCCTCCGCCATATCCGCGACCCGTGTTTCCGTGATCGTCGGAAACACCGAAATAACAACGAAGGTAGGTCTCCGCGAGCGTCGGATAATGACGCCCTGTCTGAATCAGAATCTCGCCGTTATAACGATCCGCATAGCAGGTGTTCCAAGCGTTTCGATAATCGTCGGAAGTTGTTCCTGAAGCCTGAACCAATTTATACGGATTGCCGTTGGCGGCATTCTCATCCATGAAAGCCTTGCAGGCATCGACAACTTTCTGCCAGCGTTCCGCCTTGTAATCGCCATACCAATACATTTTCTCGATGTCCGAAGGATTCACATGTTCGGCATTCATGTTCTTGGCGACAGGAGTATTTGCGCTATACGCCACGTTCGCATTGAACAGAGGGCTGGCCGCGAACAGGAGAGCGCGGCACTTCAAACCCATTGCAGAAGCTTTCGTGAGGTGTCCGTCCCTTTCCGCGGGCACGGTCCAAGGAAGCATGGATGCAGCCTTGTCACATAATTCGACAACATAGTCCAGTGTTTCCTCGACCGTGCAGCGGTGGAAATCAACATCCATCACATTATCCGCGCCGACAGACCCCTTCAGCAGGGGAACACCTCCAAAGTGGCGAAGAAGGTCAAGATAATGCGTCGCGATGATGCAATAGGCCTCGCCCTTGCCGACGGTCTTCTCCTGCTCGGTCATGTCCGGAACACGATCGACATTTTCAATGAAGAGGAAGGACCGGCGGATACCTATCCAATGGGTTTCCTTGTCGGGGGCGAATCCAAGTTTGGTCCAGGATACTCCGTTTTCAACATCCGCGCTGTAATTTCCGGCCGCATATTCCTGCCCTCCGCTGGCCCAGTCATTATGAGAGTTCATCAAATCGGTGATCGCATCCAGGTTGTCGTTATCCAACTGCCCGGTGGCGCGATCATAGGCTCCGCCGATATTGAACAATCCGGCGGTTCCGGGGGGCCATGCGCTGTTGTGAATAGGATAACCCACTCTCAATGTGCTATAGGCGGAAACAAGCACCCTCTCCGCATAGAGTCTGGAAGAGAATATGGTATCGATCGTGACGTCCACACCCGGTGCTTTCTCAAGGAAGGCGTCTCCAAACTTAAGATCGCTGCATGCGATGGCTGAGATAGCCATCGATACCGGGATCAATAATTTCAATAAGTTTCTCATGATTCTGCCCTCCTAAAATGAAATATTGAAACCTGCGTTGAAAATACGCACGTTCGGGTATTTGTAAACATAATCTCCGCTCGGATCGGCAGTACCCGTCATCTCTTCAGGGTCGATGTCGATTTTGGCAAGATCTGAAAAGAGCGTCAACAGATTGTATCCGCTCACGAACGCTCTCATGGAACTGACCCCCATCTTCTTGAGGAACTTGAGGTCTCCGAATTGGTAAGATAGTTCAACGTTCTTCAACCTGAGGTAAGAAGCGTCCATCAGCCAAATCGAGGAGCCTTGGGTAAACCAACTCTTGTTCTTGAACGTAATTCTCGGAAATCTGGAATTCGGGTTGTCCGGTGTCCAGCGACCGTCCGCAAGATACTTCAGCAAAGCACGATCATTGGTCATTCCGTAAGGCTCCATATATTCGATGCCCAGCACGCGGGATGCGTTCCAACCGGCCGTCCATTGCATCGAAAGTCCCAGGTTCTTCCAATTGAATCCGGTGATGAAGCCGGCGACATATTCCGGTCTATGGCCGTAGCCGAACCAAGTATTGTCGTCACCGTCTATCTTCCCGTCCCCGTTCAAGTCTTGGAAAATCGGGTCGCCCGGGCGTGGATTGCCCAGTGTGATTTCAGGAACGACGCCACCGTTCTTGACCGTCAGAAGCTCACGCGTCACAGGGTCGAAATCATCTTCGGTAAGGTATCTGTCGAAGAGGTATCCGTAAGACAATCCGGTACTGCGCCCTGTCTGCGCCATATACGGCTCATTGGGACTGACTTCGTCCATGTAGATGATCTTATTGCGGGCGAAAGAGAGGTTGCCGGTGAGATTGTAACTGAAATCTTGTGTCAATTTCTGGTTCCACCCTACGGTAAGTTCAAATCCATGGTTATCGACTTCTCCGAGGTTGAGCATCGGAAGAGAAATATTGGTGATGGCAGGAAGCGTATTCCGAGTAGAAAGGATGTCGTAACGATGCTCATAGAATAGATCAGCCGTGATGTTGAGTTTCTGACGGAACAACACGACGTCAATACCGTAATTCTGCTTCCGGCACTTTTCCCACGATACCACCGGGTTTCCGACTGCATTTTCAACCGCATCATACAGCATGGTTCCGCTGTAGATGGAGCCGAACTGCCATGAGCCCCAGTTGCCGAAACGGGCATTGCTGTGAGACGGGTTCCACGATCCGTTGAGATACAGGAATCGCGCGCCCGAATACTTGTCGTTGCCGACAATGCCGTAGGATGCGCGAACTTTGAGGAAGTCCACCCATTTCCTGGCCCCGCTCATCCACGGTTCCTCGGAAATGACCCAGCCGGCTGAACCGGCAGGGAAGAGTCCGTATCTGTGTCCCGGCGCAAAGTTTTCAGAGCCATTGTAGCCCATATTAAGGTCAAGGAGATATTTGCGCTTGTAGTTGTAGGTTATTCGGCCTACATACCCCACGTACGCAGTCGGTATTTCGGGGAAATTCCAAGGATAATAACTCTTTGACTGGTTGTAAAGCAGGAGCGCCGAAACCTCATGATTGCCGAACTGCCTGTTATAATTGAGACTGCCTTCCAGGTACCAGTCCCTGCCCCGGCTGGTTCCCGTGCCGTACCAAAGCGGTTCATCCAGATAGTCTTCGCCTGAAGTGATGTACACGTGGGTGTTGTCATACAACGGATTGTCGAAAGACATGCCCGGCTGTGTATAATGTCCCAGGTAGTTGACACCCTGTGTTCTGCGCGCGGAAGCGGTCGGCCCGCGGTAGATGTAAAGATTGTATCCGGTGTTGTAGGCTCCTTTGATGTTGGCGCTCAAACCTTTCGTAATCGCATCGAGATTTTGGTTGAGCTGAATATCGAGATTCAAGGTGTTTGAAATGTCTTCGTTGTAGCCGTAACCATAGTAGAGGCTGATTCCGCTCAGTCCGGAACTGATGGGGATGAAGTCGCCGAGTTCGGGGATGGTGAGATGGCCGTCCACGATACCGGGACCGGAGAACGGCGTACACCAGGTAATGTACTGCCAGATATTGCTGCCGTAGCCGTTCGGCTGATGTTTCTTGGCGACGCGCCCGCCTATATTCAGACCCAATAGCGTTGTAGGAGTCACATCAACGTCCACGTTCGCGCGGTAGTTGTATCTGTCGTATGTATAGTTTGCGTTATAGTTTTCAAAACTCCTGAGCATCCCGTCTTGATAGAGATAACCGACGGAAACAAAATATTTCACCTTGTCCGCGCCTCCGGAAACGGTAATGTTGTGCTGTGTCTGCCAGGAAAGTTTCCGGAACAGATAGTCGTCCCAATCGGTGTTCGCGAACATAATCGGATCGGAATTATACTTGAACATGTCCATGACCGTTTCCGAGAAGGTCAGAGGCGTACTCGGATCATTCCAGTTGTCGGAAAGCTGCGCCTCGGTGAATATCCTTGCGTGCTCGTAACTGCTCACCGCCGAAAGGTGCCGCAAGGGCTGTGTGAGTCCGAAAGAAGAACTCCAATTAATTTTCGCCTTACCCTCCTGACCTCGTTTGGTTGTAACGAGTATCACGCCGTTCGCGCCGCGCACGCCGAACACTGCCGTGGATGCCGCATCCTTCAGAACGGTAATGTTGTCAATCTCGTTCGGATCCATTTGGAAAAACGAACGTTCAACGCCATCGACAAGAATCAAAGGCATGGAAGATTGATTGGTCAGGGAGCCTGAACCGCGTACGTACAGTGTAGGGTCTTCCGCTCCAGGCTGACCTGACACTTGGATGGAAGAAACGCCGGTGAGTGCACCCGCAAGAGATGCCGCGGCGCTTCCGGCAGGAGATTTGAGAATATCGTCGGAACTGATGGACGTGATGGCACCGGTGATGGAAGTCTTGCGCTGGGAGCCATAGGCAACAATCTGAACCTCATCAAGGAAATTCTGATCGTCGGACAGTTTGACGAGGATGCCGCTGGTCGTGGTCGGCCGCAGTTCCACGTCTTGATAGCTGATGAAAGAGAACACGAGTATGGGTTCGGTACCATCGGGAACCGAGATCCTGAACGCGCCGTTTTCATCGGTGGTCGTGCCGATCGTCGTACCTTTTATGTAAACAAAAGCACCGATGAGCGGCTCCCCTGTCGTCGCATCCACAACCAGTCCTGAATACTCCTTCGCAGGAGTCTGTTCCGATGCCTCAAGCGTCGGCACCGTCGATGATTCAGCGCTGGCAGCCGGAGACGCGAAGGCCGCGACGGCACCGATGCATAATACGGACAGCGCGATAGTCCACGATTTGCTATTCATGATATCTTGGGTAAGTTGAATGGGGCAGGCGTTGTGCGGAGCGCCTAAAAAAAGCATTTCAGCGCTTATGGACACAGTCTGATTGTTCCATAGGCGCCGAAATAACGGTTAAAAGAATCGCATATTCTTTAAAAACCGATCCGGCAATTTTCCATGCCGGATCGGTCGGAAAATCAGATTACTTTGTCTTTACTGTTACTACGTAAGAAGTACTGGTCGGAGTAACGCCTTCGATAACGGACTTGCCGTTGACGACAAGCGAAGGAAGGAAGTCCGGAGCCTCACCGAAGGAGTTGCCAAGGGCCGCCGCGTTTCTCCAACCGAGCCTCTGAGCCATCCAAGCCATCTGCTTGAGACTGTAGCCACGATAGTTGAAGCCGGCATTGGTCGCTTCTTCCCATCCATTGTCAACATCAACGTAACCGGGCTGACCATCCCAGTTGCTGAATCCGGCTTCATTGATCATGAAGGCGATTTTACCGTCATACGTGATGCCGACAAGGTTGTGCACGTTATAGAAATTGGTGCTCCAGCCCATTCCAAGCACTCCATTATCGGAAACGTAGCCGGAGTGATCGTTGTTAATGAGATCATGGACACCCATGGACTTGCCGTTGCGGACGAGCCATCCGCAAACCCACGCCATATCCGATGCCGTGATCTCTGTAGTCGCGGAATTCATCAGGCTTTCGTGAGCCGCCGCCTTTACCGCCTCATCATCATCGGGAGCATAAGGTGCCTCCGTTTGGAAAGGAAGGTCATAATACTTGTCGCCCTTGAGCGCGGGAGTGGCGAAACCGAGGGTGCCGTCATCAACGGTGATGGCCGCGCGGTATAACCAATCCTTGCCGGGGAAAATCACGTTGCCGGCATCCTTGATGAGATAGTCGAGCGCGTCGGTACGTGTCCAACCGGAAGTTGCCACAACGGCTTGCTGGGCTACAGGATCTACCGGGTCCGCAGAAGCGACAAGATCGGCCTTGACCTTGGAAGCGTCAACTGTAACGATGACGATCTTGCCGAAGCAATTCATGGTTCCGCGGTCACCCGTCCAATCGCCGGGGAAGGAGAAGATGTCATCCAGGTGGCCGACATCGTAGTGATTTCCGTCAGCGGTAGCGATTTCCCAAGCGCGGGGATTGGCGCTGCCGTAAAGATTCATGCCCCAGTCCGGAGCCCAGTCCCAGTTGGTGTCAATCGATGTAGACACACAAGGGATCGGGAGCGCCTGTACAGCCTCGGCGGCGTAAACCTTGAGCCAAGGCTGATCCGCGGTCGCGAAGTTTACGGAAACATCCAGGAAACCGAGTTGCTCGGGAGTGGCCTTCATGTACTTGCTCGCATCGAGAATGACAAAATAGGTTCTCTCGCCCCCGAGATTGATCACGAGCGGCTGGGAGTTGCCCTGGGCGAAATCGAAAACAAGGTTGGCAGGAAGTGTCGCGCCTGTCTGAAGAGCCCCGTCGTTGAACACCAGCTCGATGTTGTTGAAATCCATCTTCTCCTCGTCGAAGGCGATTTTGATCGTCTTGGTCGTATTGTCAACCGTAAGATCTTCGCCTTCATTCAACCCCTTGATCTGAATCTTTTGAGGATTGACGATCGGGAAAGCGTTGGAAGAGAATTTGACGGAATACTTTACGATCGCGTTGTTCGGGTCCGTGAAGTTAAAGGTCGGCGTGCTCTGAAGATCTACCCCGGTGAGTGACTTGGGATAGGTAAGCGCCCAGCCATCGTTTACATCAATGGTAATGTTGCAGTTTGTGAAGTTCTCGGCATTGTTGAAGGTGAAAGTAACGGTGCGATTGACATCGTCGACCGCGCCGACAATCGTTTCATCACCGCTCGTTACGGAAACCTTGTTGATCGGAACTTCTGCGTAAACAGGAGTTTTTTCCTTGTTGCATGATGCAAGAACCGTTGCACCTGTGGCGATAAGAGCCAGCAAATAACTGAATTTTTTCATTAGTGTTAGAAATTAAAATTTATCTCATTGTTTTTTCAAGCTTGTTTAATCAGGCAAACTGAAATATATTACAAATAACGGTCATTTACAAAGGTACTGAATCAACAGGCATACAAGGTGGAAAAAATAACGGAATAATTCCCTTTTCGAACCCGCGATACGCTGCAAAGATAATATTTATTATTTTTGCGCTACACACCAGACGACACTATCTCAATGGCAAGATTCCCAGCATACAGCCTGCTCGTTTTGGCGCTATCGGTTTCCGCATGCGCATGCTCAAAAGAAGAAAACGCGCTCAAATTGAATTATGACTTCGTGGGTATTACCGGCAAGACTCCCGAATCCTTCTCTTCCTGGAAAGCCAACGCATTCGTGTTCAGTGAAGGAATGTGTTCTGCCATCTACAGAGAAGAGTCTCTTTCAGACTTGAAGACCATCCGGGCAAAATCAGGAGATGTCGTGACGCTTGTCGCCTATTCCTCTGATTCCAATCTCGGCTTTACCGCCCTTCGGAAAGGAGATGATGCCGAAGCATACAGTCTGGTCACGCTGGATTCCAAGGCTGAAACCGGTGAAATCTGGTATGCTTCCAGCACCGTCAGCGAGAACGACGAGACCATCACGCAAGTTCTACAGCCCCTGACGTCCACAATTACATTCTCCGTAAACGATAAACCCGAGAATTATGAAAGCGCCGGAATAATCATCTCAGGGTTCGGCAATCGCTGGGACATTTACAAAGACAGCCTCTGCGCCGACCATTCCCGGATTGTTTCCATGTCGCTGAAAGAAGGAACCGTCACCGTCCTTCCCATGCAGGAAGATCAGGAAACATGGGGGCTTGAAATCGACCTTGCCGTCGGGGGAAAAGTATTCCATCCCCTGTTCCCGGCTCTTCCAAGAATAGACAGAGGCCAGCATGTGGAAGTAAGCATAGATTTGAAGGATTTCGCCTCAAGCGCCATCTATTCCGTCACTTGCAAGGCAACGGACGCTGTCGAAGGCAAAGAGGTATATTCCCAGAGCAAACGTTTCACCGCTTTGGAGAGAGGCGACAACACACACTACGCTGTTTCGATCTTCAGCAACGGCTCTTGGGAAAAGATGGAGGTCTACGACGCGCTTTGCTCAAACGCGGCAAAGCACACTGCGATCTGGAATGACTGGGCAAATGAGAAAGCGCTGCGGGACACGATGTCCTACTGCATTTTCGAAAACGACTTCGAGGGTCCCGTCAAAGTCAGGGTGAGCAAACTTGACGGAACATTCAATACCTGCGAAGTCCGGCCAAGCCCTTATGGAATCCAGGCAACGGTCATTTCCAACAGCGAAATTGAATTCACGATCCCATCCTACGACATGCGGAAATTGAGTGTCGAATTCGACGGTGACCGTTTCCACAACCTGTTCCTCTACGGATACAAACCCGATCAAGGAAAACCTACGGAGAGTTCCGCAACCGTCAAATACTACGGTCCCGGAGTCCATCATGCCGGCACCATCACTTTGAACGCCGGCCAGACGCTGTATCTGGATTACGGCGCCAAGGTGTATGCGAATGTCGTGACCTACGGAGACAACGTCACCATCGCCGGACATGGGATTCTGTCCGGAGAAAATATGAAACACTTCGGAGACAACCAGTACAGCTGGGGAGATTTTCTGATCTGCTGCAACAAAAACAACAATTCCTTTGTCAAGAACCTGACCATCAAGGACATCACGATGATTGACAGCCCGGGATGGAACATGTGCGTCAGGACAACGGAAGGCGTCTCCATAAGCGGTGTCAATATGATCAGCTGGGAACTCAACGGAGACGGGGTGGACATCGTGAGCTGCAAGGACGTCGAAATCGCGGACTGCTTCCTTCGTAATTACGATGACTGCATCACACTGAAGTGCAGATTCATTGTTGAACCGATTTCAGAGGTATGCAATGTCAGGATTCACGACAACCTGATCTGGAACGACTTTGCCAGAGGAATTGTTGTCGGACCGGAAGCCGGGAAAATATCCGACCCGGGTTATATCCACGATGTAGAGATCTATGACTGCATTTTCCTTGAGCATGGCAACGGTGCTCCGGACGATTTGCGGGCGGCATTCTGCATCGGCCAGGGAAGCAACGGACGATCGCCGCTTTGGCAGGGAACGGATCCGCCGATGCCGATCCGGAACATCACGGCCGCCAATCTTACTTTCGACCATATCAACAAGAATGGCCGGGCGATCGCGATCCGCCAGTACGCCGACAGCAACGTTAAACTCAGCAACGTGACATTCAAGAACTTCAAAGTGCTTGACCGGAACGGAAACCGCTATCCGGCGATGTACATTTGGACGAGAGGCGCTTCCATCGAAGGTCTTCAGATCATGAACCTTACTTATAACGGGAATGCGGTCACATCAACCGGCACCCAATTCGGGATTGATAAACCTGAGCGCGTGAGTTATACAATAGAATAATCAATAATAATATGTTTAATAGATTCGTAAGATTGATAATTTCGGCTCTCTCGTTGGGACTGAGCCTGTTAGCCTGTTCCAACAGCATGGAGCTGAAAGATTTGAATGTGCCGCAGTCAAAGGTTGAGAAAGTCTCCATGACTCCCGCCGCGATCACACTCAAGGACGGCACAAACACGTTTATCGGCGCGAAGGTTTCTCCCTGGAGCGCGACTGCCGGTCAAACCATTGTTTGGTCCTCCGCAAACCCGGAAATCGCGGATGTCAACCAACAGGGTCAGGTTTTCGCCCTTAAGGTTGGCGAGACCGACATCATCGCACAAGCAGAAGAAGTACAAGGCATCTGTCGTGTAACGGTCGTCAGTTCAAGGATTCCCGCAGAAACGATCTCTTTCCTCCAATCTTCCGGCAGAGTCAAGATCGGAAGCAAATTGCAGCGGATTGCCACCGTGGAGCCTGCGACTTCGACAGACATCATTGCCTATCAGTCGTCAGACGAATCCATCGCCACCGTAGATGCAACCGGTACCATAGCCGGCAAAAAGGAAGGCTACGTGACGATAACCGCCTCTGCCGGTGAGCGAAGCGCGACCATGGAAGTGCTGGTACACGGTGACCTTTGGATGGAGCAGGTCGATCCGCTCATCAAACCCACAAATTGGGAATACCATCCTTTCAAAAGAGATACGATCCGTGTGGCGCGCGGGGAAACCGCGACCGCCCAGATGATCGTTTACGCGGATTCGAACCAGGGAACGGTTACTCCTTCCCTTCAGAAATTTGCCGTCAAGGGCAGCGATGGGGTCGCCTTTGATTCAAAGCTCTTCTGGGTAAGGGATGTACGCTGCACGGAACAATGGATGAGTTGGTTTGGCGGTCCGCCTTCAGACAGATATCCGCATGAGCAGTATGACATACCCGATGCGCTGATGCCCCTGAGCGACTGGCAAGTGAACCTGTCCGCAGGCCAATCCGGTTCGTTCTGGATTGAAGTCACCATCCCTCGGGACGCGCAGCCCGGCCTATACGAATGTGTCGCCGCCATTCAGGGGGCACAAACTGCCGAACTGCCATACGTAGTAGAGGTGTACGATGTCACATTGCCGGAAAAACAGACTTTGAGCATTATGCAATGGCTTCATCAGAACCTCACGGCCATGAATGGCGGGGAGCCGACCGAAATGTACCAAGTGTATAACTGGTTCGAGCACAAAATCATTCCGCTCGTCAGGGAATACGGGCAGAACTGCTTCAACTCTCAGTACTACTGGCCCTACCTCACGAATCGCAAGCTTGTACAGAATGCGGACGGCGAATGGGAGATGACCGCGAATTTCAGCCAACTGGGAAGAGAGATCGAAATGTATCTCCGCGCCTGTCCCGACCTCCACTATGTCCAGGGCGGAAACATCATCTCAAGCGCGGCCAAGAAAGGAGAGGGCATCCTTGTCCTGCTGGGTCTGGAACTCAACGAAGACGGAACCCCGAAGCTTGGAGCGCACCTCGGCGGAGGCGTTTATGAGCCGGTTTGGACCTACGTGGACCAGGGTGCGGAATACAGCAAAGAAGCAGAGGCCTATTTCTCGCTCTACTTCCACGCGCTTCAGGAATATCTCCGCAGCCACGAATTGGCAGATGGCCGCACATGGCTCGACATCTATCTTCAGACCATGTGCGACGAGCCGGGCGACAAGGCGGCTAGGGCATACGAATGGTTGGGGTCTTACGTCAAGAAAGGGGCGCCGGACCTGATTACCATGGAGCCTATCGGCACGCACAACATTTCCGACAAAGTGCTTGATATACCTTGCCCCTGCATCGATGTCCTGACCGGTCCCAGAGGATACGAGTACACGGAGAATCAGATTCCTTGGATTTATTCGGCGGTCGGTCCGCAAGGAGAAGGCCTCAACAGGTTCATCCGCATTCCGCTTATCAAGACCCGTCTGATGCACTGGCTCAACTGGCGCTACCACACGGTAGGCTATCTGCATTGGGGTCCGAACTACTGGCAAGGCGCGCGCGTGGAGAATGATCCTTGGACAGACGCAAACGGACAGTTTCCCGGCGGCGACATGTGGATCATCTGGCCGGGAGACGAAACCGTTTATCCATCTATAAGGCTTGCCGCCATGCGGGACGGAATCCGGGACTACGAACTGCTCAAGATGGTATCTGAAAAGGAAGGACTGGCCAAGGCCGATCAGCTCTGCAACGAAATCGTTCAGGACACCTGGAACTATTCAACAGACGTTGAAGTCTTCAGGGCTCAGCGCAAAGCGATACTGGACTGTCTTGCCGGAAGAACAAAGTAGGTTATCATCAACGACTCATGAGCCATCTTCATAAAACCATTGCGGGCGTAATTTCATTGCTTACGGCCTCCATCCATCTGTATTCCCAAGGCAATCCCGCCGATCTGGTGCCGGCTCCACAAGAATACAGCGTTTCGGAAGGAGTCTATACAATCCCCGCGGATGGTCCGCGATTCGTCATTTCAAAGAAGAACGTACAGGAACTTCCGGACGGATTGCCCGATTTCAGCAGAAAAGGAGCATACCGGCTTGAAGTCAGACGCGACAAAGTGCTCATCCGTTCCGCCACCGAGGAAGGGATCTTCTATGCGAAACAGACCTTTTCCCAGATGACGGACAGTACCGGAAACGTCGTTTGCTGCACGATCCTTGATTATCCCAGATTCCGTTGGCGCGGAATCTTGGTCGATATCTCGCGCTTCTTCCTCTCCCCGGAATTCCTGAAGCGTCAGATGGATGTCATGGCAAGTCTCAAGATGAATGTCATGCACATTCATCTGACTGATGACGGCGGCTGGAGATTCGGCGCTGAATCCATGTCGGACCTGATCTCAACCTCGGCATGGAGATTGGGAAACTCGTGGAAAGAATGGGGCAATCAGGGCTACAAGTATGCCACAGAGGGCAATCCGATTGCTACCGGGGGATACCTTTCCGAGAAGGATATGCGCGATCTGGTGGCCTATGCCGCGGAGCGTCACATCACCCTGGTTCCGGAGGTTGACTTCCCCGGCCATTCCGACCCTGTTCTCATCACCTATCCCAACCTCCGCTGTCTGAACCCGGACGGGACACCGCGGATGGAAACCCATGAACTATGCCTCGGCAATCCCGAGACCTATGCGTTTGTAAAGAAGTTGATCGACGCGCTCGTTGACATATTCCCGTCACAATACATCCATATCGGCGGGGATGAGGCCAATACCGCGCCTTGGGAGGCCTGCCCGCGATGCCAGGCAGTCATGCAACGGGAAGGGCTGAAGAATGGAAAAGAACTTCAAAACTATTTCGAGCACATCGTGGTTGACTATGTGAAGTCCAAAGGCAGAAAGGCCATAGGCTGGAATGAGTCTGTGGAAGAGGATGCTCCGAAAGATCTTACCATGACGGCCTGGAACGGTACGGCGATAGGCCCGAAAATCGCTGCAAGCGGCCGTGACGTGGTCATGAGTCCGAACACGAAATACTATCTGGACTATGTCCAGGATGCCCCCATGAAGGAGCAAAGTCCGATGGGGTCCTATCTTCCCATTGATTCGGTTTATACCTACGAGCCGCTGGAAGGCGTGGCGGATCAGGACACCTGTCACGTGCTCGGAGTGCAAGGCAATCTGTGGACGGAACACGTGGATTCACCATCAAGGGCAGAGTATCTGCTCTATCCGCGCGCCCTTGCCGTGGCAGAGGTCGGATGGAGCAGCGCGGACAGGAATCTGAGCGACTTCCGACGTCGCGCGCAACTTTTCTGCAGCAACAAGCTCAAGGAATATACATACTTCGACCTTTCGGAAGAAATCGGAGAGCGTCCGAAATTCTTCACGCCTGTTCAGCACCTCGCAGTAGGCGCCCAAGTGAAATACAACAAGGCCTTCTGCTCAAGGTTCCCCGGAAGCGGGAACAGCGTCCTTGCGGACGGCCTTTTGGGCGGCTGGAGTTTCGAGACTTCCCGCTGGAATGGTTTCGACGCTGACATGGATGTAACCCTTGACCTCGGTTCATCCAAGCCCATTCATTCTGTTGAAGCCACCTTCATGGGCAACCGGTCCGTGTGGATCGCCGTCCCGGAATCAATCGAAGTGTTCGTTTCCGACGATGGTATGAATTTCCGCGCCGCGGGAAAATCCATGAGCGAGGTCTACGAGCAAGAGGCGTCCATGGTCTATTTTCCGATCAGAGTCAACGTGAATGAGGAAGCGAGATATGTCCGGGTCTTGGCTAGGAAGAAAAGCGGAGGTTTGTCCGCCTATATGTTTACGGACGAAATCATCATCAATTAGTATATGAGAGGACGCTCACGCCACCGGCAGAAATCGAAAACGCGTGCGTTCCGGAGGAAAGTTCATACGCGGCGACGCGCCGATTGTTTCGTATCGTGATTTCCTTGAACGCGGCTCCGTCGCGGCTTTCGCCCCGGAGGACACCGTCCCCGACGGGCAGGTACAGCGTGGCGGAGGTGTTGGCCGGAACCGTTGCCTCGTAGGAAGTCATCGTTCCCTTTCCGTCGGCCTTCCAGGCGCTCCGGATGGTGCCGTAGTTGGACTCATAACTGCCGTCGAGAGAGGTGTAGTTCGCGCCGGCCGCAGGCTGCAACACGAAATGCTTGTAACCGGCCTCTCCGTTCAGATGGTCGGTCGTGATACCGAGTTGGTATTCATACATCCATTGCCCGACCGCTCCCAAGGCGAAATGATTGAAGGAATTCATGTTGTTCGAAGAGGGGTCGGAGAAAGCGTTGTCGTAGGAATTCCAACGCTCCCAAATCGAGGTGGCTCCCTTCGTCACCGGATAAAGCCATGAGGCGAAATCCGTGCAGGTGAACATCTTAAACGCTTCTTCGGTGTAGCCGCCGCGGGTCAGGGCCGGAAGGATGTTCGGGGTGCCCGAGAATCCGGTCGTGATGGTGTAGGGCTTGAACACATTGTCCGTATCGGAACCACCGGGCGCGAGGAAGAAGGCGTACCCCTGTCGGGCGGGAGCGAGATCCTTTTCCGCCTCTTTCTCTTCCGCCGTCGGACCGCTGAGGGAGGGATTGGCGGCCAGTTGAGCCAGCCAGGCTTCCGCCTTGGGCTTATTCTCATCACTGAATACGTTGAAATTCAGCGGTGTGGCATAAGAAGCCTGGGTGTGAACGGTTCGTCCGGACAGGTCGCGCGTCTTTCCGTTGGACGGATTGACATAGGCGCTGTTCCAGTCCGCTTTGGCTTTTGCATGGCGCTCGCGCAGCGTCGCCGCATAGTCGTCCCGACCGATGGCCTCGGCCATAATCGCCGTCACTTCCATCATATGGATGTAGATGGCGTTGTTCACGATGTCGGAAGGTGTCCGGCTGTCCAGCGCCAGCCAATCGGCCAGTCCGGCCGCTTTCGAGGAAAGATAGGGATGTTCCTCGCTTTCCTTGTAGAAAGCCATTCCGTTGAGCCAATCCATCATGGTTTCCATGTTCTCCTCGATGATCTGGGTGTCACCGTACTGGATGTACATTTGCCAAGGAACCTGGCAGACAGCAGCCGCCCAGGTGGTGCCGGTGGCGAAGGTCGGGTCGTCCGTCCGGTTGTAGGTCGGAACGGTGCTGCCGATGCCGCCGGGCACTTCCGTATCGCTTCCGATGCCCTGGTCGGCACGCAGGGCCACCATCCACTGGCGGTAGAAGTTCTGCGTGTTGGCGTTGTAGATGCCGGTACGGGTATAGGCCTGCGCGTCACCCGTCCAACCCATGCGCTCGTTGCGCTGCGGACAGTCGGTCGGGATGGTGAAAAAGTTGCCCAACTGGCTCCGCTGGATATTCTTGAAGAGCTGGTTCACCAGCGTACCCGTTTTTCCGTCGGACGTGGTCGCTACGTATCGGCCGGTCGGAATCTCGGACGAGGACAGCACCAGTCCTTTCACGTTCTCGAGCGGCAGGGCGCCGACGTGTGACGGAAGGGTGATCTGGATATACTGGTAGCCGCGATAGGTCGTGGAAGGCTGGATCGTGACTTCATCGGAGCCGTCCGCAATGAATATGTCCGCGTTCATAGCGGCGCGATTGGTTTCCTGCAGCAGGTGGCCGGCCACGTTGCGGCCCTTCCTGCCGAAGCGGTCGATGTGTTCCTTCTTGTCTCCCTTGAGACCGGGATAGACCTGTTCGGCATAGACCATCACCACTTCATCTCCCTTCTTGAGCCATCCGGCGGGAATGGTCACGGAAGGGACGCCGACCATGTTCACGCCCATGTTGTAGATGTAGGTGTGACCGTCGGCGCTGTGCACGGGCATCAGATTCTTCGCTGTGAGCGTCTCGCGGTGGCGAACAACCTCATCATAGCGAGCCACGAGGTCGAAATCGATCCAGTCGCGCCGCTCGATCCGTTCGGCTTCCGCCCAAGCGGAATCATCGTAGCCGGCTTCCGTCCAACCCGCGATCGCCGCTTCCTTGGACGCGTCATACCGTTCTCCCTGGAAGAAACTGCCGTTGCGAATCGGGCCGTCCTTGAACGCTTTCCACGTCGCGGGATCGGAGATGAATATCTCCTTGCTGCCGTCTTCGTAGGTAACGACGAGTCTGGCGAGAAGGGCCTCGTAGTCTCCGAAAAAGTTGTAGTTGCTGACGGTGTAGGTCTGGTAGCCGGTGTACCAGCCGGAAGCCAACGAGGCTCCCAAGGCATTCGGTCCCGCCTTCAAAAGGCCGGTCACGTCGTAGGCCTGGTAGGACATGGTCTCGCGGTACTGGCTGTCACCGGGCGCGAACCAGAAGTCCCCTACCTTTTTTCCGTTCAGAAACAGGTTGTACACGCCCATGGCGGAAGCATAGAGCTTGGCGGACTTGACGGTCTTTCCGTCGGCGGTCGAGAATTCCGTCCGCAGCAGAGTCTCCGCCCCGTAACTGGGATCGGCATAGCCATAGATTTCTTTGGAACCGGTATTGGAGACAAGAATGCTCTCTCCGCTGACGGACACTCCGGGAAGACCGGAGAATATCGCGTAACCGGGTCCTCGTTTAGAAGAGAAGACCACCTTGTCGACACTTTGTCCCGCATTGCGGATTTCATATTCAGTGAACACCACTTCCGAGCCCGGGACAGCGGCGAATCCGACTGAATTGAGGTTCGGGAAGGACGGAAAATCACCTCCGCTTCCGAATTTGCTGAGTGTAAAGTTGGAGGCCAGGCGTCTGCCGCCGCCCGTCATACCGACCGAGAAGCCGACGGGGAAACGCATCCGAGCAGGCACGCTGATGACATCCTTTCCGTCCAAGATGAAGCTGATGTTGCTGGCTTCAACCTGGATGTTCAGGGAATGCACCTCGTCCTTCGCTTTCGCGGAGAAAACCTCGTCCAGATTGGACTCGGGGTAAGCCGCCTTGTTCACCGTAATGAACGGAGTTCCCGCCTTGTCCTCCGGAAAATAGCCGACCCGGTAAATACGAAACTCCTTGGCGGAAAAATCGATCTCGACCTTGATGTAGTTTTCTCCGGCGGCCATCGCATAGTCGTTCAGGAACGCGTTCTTCAGACGGAAATCGTCTGCCCCCAGAATCAGTGAGGCGACGTTTCCCTTCCGGATCCGGAAATTCGTATTGATCTCGAAGAGGCACTGGGAGGCAGCGTCGAGCTTCAGCTGCCGCGAACCGATCCAGTCCGCACCGTTCCAAGCGGAAATGCGGGGATTCATGATGCCCGTTTCAAAGCGGGTGGTTTCATCGTAGCGGTCTCCGTCCTTGTCCCAGACGGACACATTCACGGTGTAGGATTTCTCGGGTTGCAGCCCTACCCCCTGGTACGGGATGCCCACCGATCGGTCGCTTTCGATTTTACCGGTGTTCCAGAGTTCGCTTCCGTCGCTGTCGCGGATGACCGAAATCCGATAGGCCGTCTGCTTCTGGCCACGGACGGGAGAAACCATCTTCCAACTGATCAAAGGGTGCCTGTCCTCGACAGAGATGGGAGAATCACTGTTCTGAACGCGCACGTCCCGGATGGAGGTCGCTTGGCCCGCCAACGCAACATTGCTGCCCACCAACGTGAACAGCAATGTGCAAAAAAGAGTTATCGTTTTATTCATGCAAGCAAGATATGAAAATCATTTCAAATTATTCCGTCTCCCCGCGATCACCATACTTTGTTACTCTTTCATCTTGGATAACTCCCTTCCAGTTCAGACCGAAGGCGAAGTCGTAGGTGTTGCCGTCGGCATCCCGGTAGCATTTCATGTCGCGAGGGACGTCTTCAAACTGTTCCTCGACCGTCCGCATGTCGGCCGGCATCTGCATCGGAAGAAGGCCGCTCGGCTCCGCCTTGCCGCTGACCAGATCAAGGACAGCCTGGTTCTGGACGCCCATGGCAAGCAGAATCGCATCCGCATACGGTTCGATCTCCGCAGGGACAAAGGGGTTGGAGGTGGCCACGACCACGATCACAGGCTTTGCGCCCATCTCCTTCCGGGTGGAGACCACCAGACGCATGTCATTGATATTGCCGGTCTTTACGGTCTTGTCCTTGTAACTCCGATTCGTGAAGTTCTCTTTGGGATCCCCTCCGGCCAGAGAGGTCTCGCGCGCGTACGTGGCCGAGTAGTCGTTGTACTGAAGGCTGATCGGGACATAGCCGTTGCCGCCTTTCCGGCGATCCGCCACATCGTAGCCGGAGCCGGCGGACGGGCTTTGAATCAAGACCAGAGCGAAATCGGCCTCGGCAGGGGTTTCGACCCATTCGTAATATTTTTCCACCAGTTCCTTCGACACGGGATAGTTCCATCTTTCAGCACTGAGAGCACCCATTCCGAACATGCCGGCGGATGAAGGGTAGTGGCGCTTGGGCACATACACCTTGAGTTTTCCCGACTTCGGCAAAGCGGCCTGATGATTCTTCAGCAGGACGACGGATTTCAGCTGGGCTTCGAATCCGCTCTGCATATACGCGGAGTTGCCTACGATCTCAGCGGATTTGGCGGGATCGAGATAGGCATTCTCAAACAGTCCCGTACGGAAACTCTGCAGCAGCAGGCGTTCGGCGGATTTCGCGAAACGCTCCTTCGCCGCTTCTTCCCCGAAGTCACGGACGTACATCCGGTAGGCTTCCAAAACGGGTCCCTTGTCGTTGTTGCCCCCGAACTGGTCTACGCCCGCCTTGATCACCTCGTAATGGCGCTCCGCCTCCGTAAGGGTCTCGACTCCCCAGCATTTTCCGTCAAAAGCTTCAATCGCCGCGTTGTCCTTGGTGATGTTCCAGTCCGTGCAGACCACTCCGTCAAAGCCGTATTTGTCACGCAGCAAATCGGTGATGATGTAGCGGCTGTAACTGTTGCCCACGTTCTTCCCGCTCGGATCCTGCCCGTAGGAAATCGTGTAATAGGGCATCACCGCGGAAGCCATGCCCGTCGGCCCGTCCAGTTTGAAGGCCCCGTCCACGAAAGTCTGCATCTGGGTCTGGAGGTTGTCGCCGGGATACACGGCGTATTTGCCGTAGTTGAAATGGCCGTCGCGTCCCCCTTCTTCGGGTCCGCCGCTTGGCCAATGCTTGATCATCGCATTGACGCTGGCATAACCCCAGCCGTCCGCGATCTCATCGGCTCCCGTAGAAGTCTGGAATCCGTCCACATAGGCGCGGGCCAGGTCGGTGGCCAGATCAGGATCCTCTCCGAAGGTGCCGTTGAAACGGCTCCATCGCGGCTCGGTGGCCAGGTCGATCTGCGGAGAAAGGGCCGTCGCAATGCCGAGGGCGCGGTATTCCCTCGCAGCGATCAGACCGAACCGCTTCACCAAATCGGGATCGAAGGTCGCGGCAAGCCCGAGAGAAGAAGGCCACAGGGAGATCTTCCCGCCGGAACCCGCGTTGAATTCCGCATCGGCCCGGGTCGCGTTGCGCGGATCCGAACTGTTGTTCGCCGGGATCCCGTGATTCAGTCCTTCCACAAAGGCCTGGACCTTGTTGTTCCATTTAGCGGCCACTTCGGGACTTTCCACCGAAGTGACCAGCACGGCGCGAAGATTGTCGTCTTTCAGAAACTTCTTCTGATTGTCGGACAAGTCGTAGGCCTGCGCCCCGCTTTCGGCGAACGGCTTCCCGTCATAGGTGCCGCCCCGTCCGTAACCCCCGCCGGCGGGGATGGACTGATGGGCGCTGTAGAGCATCAGACCGGCGATTTCTTCGATAGAAAGCTGTTCCGCGAGATCCTGAGCCCGTTCCTCGGCTGTCTTCCGCCAGTCTTCGTAAACATCCAAGACTCCGTTCCGATTGAGATCCTTGAAGGCGAACCCTTTGTCGGTCAAAATCTTGACCCCGGATTCGGGCGCATAGCCCAGCGTCGGGCCGCCCGATTGGGAAATGAGGTTGTACCCGTTCTCGGTGGGGGTTTCCGTCCACTTCGGGCCGCAGGCTGCAAGCAAAAACAGGGCGACCGCCAGCATCACCCGCATTGATGTATTCAAGATGTTTTTCATTTTTAAATTCTTAATATTCATATTCATTGCTTCTTCTTATTCAAAGTTAGCAACGATTCCTTACATTTCCCCCCGGATTTGAACATTCCGGCAAGAGTTTGAACATTTTGATAAAAATCTGTGTTGAAGAAGGAGGGGAAAATGTGTATATTCGTAAAAGACAATTAATAACTCCATAAATTTTATGAAAAAGATCCTTCTTTCCCTTGCCGCCACCCTGCTCTTGTGTGCCGCCGCTTTCGCCCAGCAGGCCCTCTTCGGCGCGGCATCAACCGCATCTCCCGTCATAAACGAAGACGGCACCGTCACGTTCCGCCTGCAAGACCGGAAGGCGATCAGCGTCCAGCTGACCGGAGAATTCCTTCCGACCCAAAAAATAGAAACCCCGCGCGGCACCTACGAAACGCAGGGTGTCGTAAACCTCAAGGAGGGGGAAAACGGTGTGTGGGAATATACGACCGAGGCTCCCGTGAAGCCTGAACTCTACTATTACAGCTTCCTCGTCGACGGGAAACGGGTTCTCGACCAGAGCAACGTGTTCGTGTACCGGGACGTTTCCACCCTGTACAGCGTACTCCTTGTTCCGGGCGACCGGGCTGACCTGTATGCCATCCACCGGGTTCCGCACGGAACCGTTTCCAAGGTTTGGTATCCCAGCAAGACGGCAGGATTCGACCGCCGGCTGACCGTCTACACCCCTGCAGGGTACGAAAAGAGCAAGACCCGGTATCCGGTCGTGTACATTCTCCACGGCATCGGCGGAGACGAAGATGCCTGGGTAACCCAGGGCCGCGCGACCCAGATTCTGGACAACCTCATCGCCCAAGGCAAGGCCAAGCCGATGATCGCCGTATTCACGAACGGGAACATCTCCCAGGAGGCCGCTCCGCTTGAGAATTCCATGGGCTACGTAAATCCCACGATGAGCCTTCCCCAGACTATGGAAGGGACCTTCGAGCATGCCTTTCCCGAAATCGTCGACTTCATCGACGCCCATTACAGGACGATCGCCAAAAAGCAGAGCCGCGCGATCTGCGGGCTTTCCATGGGCGGTTTCCACACCCTGTACACCACAATGAACAATCCCGACATGTTCAACTACTCCGGCATGTTCTCCGCCGCCATCGGAACGGGGAGCGAGCGGCAAGCCGCTCATCCGGAAATCTACGACAACCTGGACGGGAAACTCGCGACCTATTTCAGCAAAAAGCCCGCGCTGCTCTGGATCGGAATCGGCAAGACGGACTTCCTGATCAACGCGAACAACGAATTCCGCGCGAAACTGGACAAGGCCGGCTATCCGTACACGTACATGGAGACCGACGGAGGACACATCTGGCGCAACTGGCGGATCTATCTCACCGAATTCCTGCCGCTGTTGTTTCAGTAGCAGCCACCTCTCTTCCGCGAGTGTTTGGCAAAAAAGCGAAAAAACTGAAGCCGTGCGCGCCGTCAGAAACTGATCCGGTAGCTGAGATTGGGGAGGATCGGGATCAGGGCCAGTTGTTTCCAGACCTCTTCCTTCGTGTCGTAGTAGATCGTGAACGGATTGTAATGGTTCAGGACATTGAACACGCCGAGGTTTAATTCCTGCGCCGTCCGGCCACGCCGCCACCGGAGTTGGTATCCGATGTCCAGACGGACCAGAGCGGGCATCCGGTAATTGTTGATCGATGCGTAATATTCCAACGGCACCTCGTTCCCCTCGGGATCCAAGACCGTATACCGTTCACCCCTTCCATTGACCCAGTTGCCGTCCTGCCAAGTGAAATTGAGGCTGATTCCTTTCCACTGGGCCGACAAGTTACCGACCAGCCGCCTGTCGAAAGGAGCATGGAACGGTTTCCCGTCATTGACTTCGGAGAAACCCTTCCGGGTTGATTTCGAGAGGGTCGCAGCGGCCTGAACCTGCAGGTCCTTCCCTTGGTACAGATACATCAGCTCCATTCCCTTTGAGTCGCCCTTGCCCAGATCCACATCGCTTTGCCAGGCCGAAATGCCGGAATTGAACAGATTCCGCGCCTCCTTGTAATAGACGACGTTGTTCAGTTCTTTGATGTATGCACCGGCTGAAAACAGGTGGTCTCCAAAGGTCGCCTCCAGACCGGCATAGCCCTGCGCCATCTGTTCGGCAGGGATCTTCGACACCGAGGGGACAAGCAGGTCCATCGACCAGCCTACCGGGAGCCCTTCCAGGGTATGGTAATACTGCGACATGGCATCTGCCGTGGCCACCAGGGCCAGGAAAGGCAGGAGCTGCCATTTCCCTTTCAGGTTGATGTCCAGCGAGAACATCGTTGTATCGCTCCGGTAAGCGGTCGGACGCAATGTGCCTTCCCAATTGAGTTTCTTCGAGCTGTGCAGAGCCTGCAGGTAACCGGAAGCCATCAGGAGCCGTTTCCGGTTGACGGCCCCGGCCACCTCTCCCGGACGGAAGGCCGCATAACGCAGGCGACCGCCCATCTTCCATCTTGCGGCACCGTCGGAATCCTTCGCGAAATCCTCGGAAAGCGTGATTTCATCCAACCTGGAGCGGAGGGAAAAATGGTTTTCCGTGCCATGGAACATATTCGACAACTCCTGGGAGCTGCCATACGAATTGTAGGAAGCGGAAAGGTCGGACGTGCCCTTCTTCCCCGTTTTGTGGTATCGCACGGAAGCGACCAGGTTGCTCCAGCCCATCTTCTCATCAGAGCCGTCCGGCATGTTGAAACCATAGCGGTCCAGGGAAGCGAGGACGAAGGCCGTCAGCCGCTTCCCGTCGCCCGCCTTCCAATGGAATTTCCCATAAAGGTCGCCGACACCTGCCTTGAAATGGTCCAGACTGCCCAGATGCCCATCCATCAAACCTTTGAGGGCGGAATATTCCAACCCCAGCGGGGAAATCCGTCCGGACAAGGCATAGGACATTTTGTCGGATATGGGGCCGGACACATGGCCGCCGGTCAGAAAATTATTGAGGAACAACGTCGTATGATGCCGGTCTTCCGCGGGCTGCTTCGTCGAAATGGCGATATGCGAAGCGGAAAAGTTTCCTTGGTTCCCGCCGAATCCACCCTTCGCAAAGGATACGGACTCGAGCGCATCGTTCGGGACGACCGTGGTCAGACCCAACACGTGGGAATAACCGTAAACAGGGACTCCGTCCAGGGAGATCAGGTTCCCGCCCATATTACCGCCCCGGACAAAAGAGGCGGACGTCCCGTCTGCACCGGTGGATACACCGGGCAGGTACTGGATCCATCGGATCGGGTCGCCCTCGCCCAAGGGCGATGCGGCGGCCCGGACGGATTCCGGCGTCGACAAGATTTCCCCGGCATCGAATTGCAGGCGCCTTACCCCCGTAACTACAGAAGCCGGCAAGGTATCCCGCCGTTCCATCTGCGCGTACAGAGCCGGACATGCCGACAGAATCCATACCAAGCCGATTATGAAAACTTGCCTTACCATTTGAAATTGTTCCCCCATCCGGAATGGCTTCTTTTGTTCCAGGGCAACTTTTGTCCCGCTTTCGCCCCGAATATCCCGATCCCGTTCTCGATGTTGCCGAAAATGTTATTCCGGGAAAATAAATCGGCGAAATCTTTCATGGACGCCAGGCGGGACTCCTCCATCAGCAATTCTTTCAGATAACGGTCGTATTCATCGGAGACCGAGACGAAGAAAAGATAACCGTCCGTCGCAGACGGAGCGCCGCGAAAAGAATACGCTTGAAAGGATCCGGCAACGGAGAAATACCCTTTCGGATCCGCAGCGGTTCTTCCGTCGTTCTCCGTCACGGGAGGAATCCGGAGGAACGTATCATGCAACGGGCATCCGACCACGTATTGATACATTTTGGGACGATACTGCTTGGGGTAATGATAGTACGAAGGAGCGCCCGTTATATAACCTTCCTCCGGTTTCACCTCATACAAAGCATCATAAAGTGAATCCGACTGCGGGTTGTACGCATTGTCGTAAGTGTCCCCCGTCAGGTTGAACAGGTCGGAACTCTCCAAGCTGGTCGCGATCGTTCGCGCGAATGCATGTCCGCCGGAAACCGCGTCGTAATTCATCCCGCAAATCCACACGGCACCCTTCGGCAAGGACGTTATCTCAAACCGGATACCCAGTTCGAAATCCGGAAAGCCTTCAAATTCCATGAAAACCGGATTACCGTGCTCCATGATCGTATACTTGACCGAAGGCCTCTCCGGCATTTTCGTATGGGCCGTAACCGGGTCATACCCCTCGACCTCGACTGTCAACAGATACCGATGCCCGGGTATCGCAGCATAATCCAGTTTCCAGATATCCCCTTCCTGGTGGGCGAAGTTTCCAACAAGGACACCCTCTTTCTCATCCGTCAGCGAAACGACCGCATCTTTCAAGGATGCCGAAGCGATATCCGTCAATGACAAGCGAAGTGTCTGCGTTTCCTCTTCCGACAGGACGCACTCCACCACGATATTTCCTCTCCCCTCCGGCCGCAGATCCACCACCCGCTCACAGGCCACAATCGCCGTCAAGCAGACCGGGAGAATGAAGAAGAGCGTAGAAACTCTTTTCTGATAACCCGTGAACATCATACACAAAAAGGGGCCGGCCAATACCCTGTGACCAGCCCCCCTCTTTTGTAGTATCAGGCGCTTCGCCGTTACTTGAACAGCAGCTGGCCGAAGGTGTTCAGATAAAGTCTCCAGTTGGCCCAGGTGTGGCCGCCGCCGGAGATGAACATGGTGTGCTCCATTCCGTTGCGATCGAGGGCAGCGGAGAGGACTTTCGAGCCCTCGTAGGCCATCGTATCCCGGTCGCCGCAGCCGATCCAGTAGAGTTTGTATCCTGCCTTCTTGATGCCCTGAAGTTGCGCGTCAAGCTGGTCGCTCTCGCGGATTCCGCAGCTGAGCGGGCAGATGTAGTCGAACACGCCCGGGAAAAGCAAGGTAGCGCTCGTGGTGTGGCCGCCACCCATGGAAAGCCCGGCGATGGCGCGGGAATCCTTCTTGGGGATCGCCCGGAAATTCTTCTCAATGAAGGGAACGATTTCATTCACGAGACTCCTAACGTAGGCATTCGCATATTGGGGATCGCGGAAATCTACCGTGGAAACGGGGAGAGCCAGCGGACTTGCGGCCTGTTGTCCGGGATTCCCGTTCGGCATGACCACGATCATGGGCTTCGCCAGTCCTTTCGCAATCAAGTTGTCCATAATCTGGGCAGCCCTGCCCATAGAAGTCCAGGCTTCCTCGTCTCCGCCGCCGCCATGGAGCAGATAAAGAACCGGATACTTGACTTTCGGGCTGGTTTCATAGCCGTAAGGGGTATAGACCGTCACTCTGCGGTTGATGCCGAGCAAGGGGCTGTCGTACCACATGTAGCTTACGGTTCCCCGCTTGTCGCTTTCGACATAGTTCTCCGTCCGCTCGCCGGGAACGATAAACATGTTCAAGTACCGGGTACCGTCACGCTGAACCATCACATTCTGCGGGTCGTTCATCGACACGCCGTCCACGACGAAACTGTAGGTGTAGATCTCGGGGGAAGGAAGGGGCAGTTTGACGGACCAAACGTAATTCTCACCGCGCTGCATGTCGGTGACGGCGCCCCATTCGGCCAACCAAGATCCGAACAATTTGACGGTGGTCGCATACTCGGCGCGCAGCCGGAAAGTAACGCTGTCCCCCTGGATTTCCGGGGAAACGACCCGCTGGCCTCCGCGTGCGAAATTGGCAAGTTCCTGTGCCTGCAGGGCTCCTGCAAGAAGCAGGGCCGAGGCGAAAAGTGCTATAAATTTTTTCATAAAAATAGAATATAAATTGTTAATAAAAGTGTGCGAATCAAGTTTTCTTACGTCTGAATACGAGGGCACCAAGAACAATCACAATACCGGCGATGATGGCATAAGGCCACCACTTCGTACCGGCAGCCTTGGCGAAGCCGTCGACGTCGAGAACAGCGGCCTTGCTGATCCGGATATCCGACGAAGAGGCCCCGATCATCACTTCCGCCCTACCTTCAGCGACCTGCCAATCTCCCTTCTCTTCACTCCAGAGACTGAGATCCATTTTGCTGACCGGTATTTCTACACGGACGGTCTCTCCCTTCGCGACGGGGACACGCTCGAAGCCTTTCAAGCGCTTGTCGGCCGCGTCGCCCGGGAAGCGGATGTACAGTTGCACCACTTCTTCGCCGTCCCGATCACCGGTGTTCGTCACATCGACGATCGCTTTGAGCCCGTCTTCCGTCTTCTCCAACTGAAGGTTGGAATAGTCGAAGGAGGTATAGCTCAGGCCATGTCCGAAGGGGAACAAGGGAGTTCCCCGGAAGTACATGTAGGTACGACCTTTGGTGATGTCATAATCCAACATGTTCGGCAGATCAAGGATGTCTTTGACCCAAGTCTGGCAGGTTCGTCCGGCAGGATTGTAATTTCCGAACAGCACATCCGCCAGGGCGGTACCCAGTTCCTGGCTGCATTGTGTCATATGCACGATGGCAGGCACATGCTCGGCCGTCCAGTTGATGGTGTAGGGGAAACTGCTGATGAGCGCGACAACCGTGTTCGGATTGGCCCGATGAACAAGCTTGATAAGGTCTTCGGAGTCCAGTTCCAGAGACTGGCGGTCTACGGCCTCGCGGCCTTCGCTCAACTTGGTCGTCACGCCCCAGGGTGCCATGGCCCATTTGGGTGTATTGACCGGGTGGTTGCCCACGCAGACAATCGCGACATCGGCCCAAGCGGCAAGTTTTTCAGCGCTTCCGTCATGGTCCAGATCCAGGAATTTGACCTCGATGTTCTTGCCATCCACCGCATTGCGGATCCCTTGCAGGGCGCTTACGGAATAGGAAGGTTTGGCGCCGTACCAGTCCTGAAGGACGGAATCGGCATGATTGCCGATCACGGCGATCTTGGTGATCGCATCCGCGTCCAACGGAAGCAGGGCATTCTCATTTTTGAGAAGCACCGCCGACTTCTGGGTAACCAGAAGGGCTCTGTCCTTGAATTCCTCCGTCAGCCAGGGCTCCGGTTCACCCTCCGTGCCGATTTCGCCGTAAGGATTGGCATAAGGATCCGCATCGAGCAGACCCAGTTTCAACATAACGTAAAGATTGCCGCGTCCGGCATCCTCGATCTCCTTCTCGGTGATCAGACCTTGCTCGAAGGCCTGGTCCAGATACGGCTGAAAACGATCAAGGTATTGCGACACACCGCATTTGACACAGGCGGCGACAGACTCCACAGGGGAATCCATGTACTTGTGCGCGTCAACAATGAAGCGGTATCCGCCCGCGTCGGTGATCAGTTTTCCTTTCATTCCCCACTTGTGGAGAATGTCGAATATTTTTGGATCGCAGGTGCAGGGAACCCCGTTCCAGGCATTGTACGCAAGCATCAACGAACTGGATCCGGCTTCGACTCCCTTGTAGAATCCGTAACTGTAATATTCGTAGAACAACTTGTCGCTGAAATCGGAAGAGGTGGCATAGCGGGTGTCTTCGTTGCTGTTGGCAAGAAAATGCTTCATCAAGGAGGCCACTCTCCAGTGACGTTCGTCGTCACCTTGCATCCCCTTGATCATTTCCCCGGAAAGGACGCCGACGAGATAGGGATCCTCGCCCAGACTCTCCTCGGTACGTCCCCAGCGCGGATCCCGCGCCAGGTCGGAATTGGGAGCCCACATCACCAGGGTGTTGCGGCCCCTCATCCGAGAATAATAGCGGGCTTCGTAGGCCATGGTCTCGCCGACAAGCTTGAGCATGTCTTTGTCCCAGGTCTCTCCGAGTCCATATCCTTGGGGAAAGGTTGTGCTGAAGTCATTTCTGTAGATGCTGTAGCTCGGATTGCCGCTCATCACCGCTCCATGAATCGCCTCCACGCTGCCCGGGTTGGCGACCCCGAGACGCGGAATCCCCGCTCCGCTGAACAGGGCAATCTTCTCTTCCAGCGTCATCAGGGAGATCAGATTGTCAATCCTCTCGTCATCCGAAAGATTCGGATTCCGGAAAGGATACTCATATTCCTGCGCAGCCATGGTGAACATGGCTGCACAGGCAAGTGCTAAAATTATAAAAAGTTTTTTCATCGCATTCCAAGCATTTCAGCGTCAATCTTCCGTCCAGTTCGTAATCTCCTGGATGGTCTGGAAATCACTGGAAACCTCGTAGACAGGCGAGAGGTTGTAGCGATAGGATGAATTCACTCCTGCACCGGTAGCCAAGGCGCCGATTCTGACATAGTGCACGCGATTGTACTTAAACTGAGCGTTGTTGGCCACCTTGTCGGACACGTCCACAAAGAGCGAAATCTCGGTGGTTCCATTGGCCGGAACGTCTTTTGACATCTTCGCGGTAGCTGCCGTGAAGTTGTTGAATCCGTCGCTGACGAAGCGGTCCGTAAATCCTAAAAAGGCAACCAACATTTTATTCGTCTTGGAGGGATCCGCATGTTCTACCTTGAAAGTCGCGGTCAACTGCTTGGTCCCGGCATCGTACCGAATCTTGGGATCAAGGATTCTCGCATACGGCGTGACCGTGAAATCCCGGGTGTTTCCGCCTTTTTTCAAGGAGAATTTTTCGGTCAGCGGATAATAATTGGAATTGTAAGTTTGGATCCGGTAGTCGCCTTCGAAGGTAAGTTTGTTGATATACGTCCCGTTGGGCTTGACATACCAAGTCTGTGTGGCTTCTCCATCCCATCCTTCCTCGATAATCGAAAAAGTGGACGTGTTGGGGAAACCGAATTGCAGAGGCTGTCCGGTCTTGCTGTCCAAAAACTGTCCTTCCACTTGGGCATTATAGCCTTCCTGGTTGTCGAATTCAAACCATTCGCAGGAAGCAACGAGCAACAGCGTCGAAAAAAGTATCAATATTTTTTTCATAATCAGATTCATTCAAAATTATTCCTGAGAAGGATTGGGTTCAAACTTATTCACATTGTAATTGTTGATCCCATTGTAATAGTTGATGTAATTCGTGGTCAGCCCGGCAGGAATCTTGTCGATGTCGCTGTGGAACACATTGGTACGCACGAAAATGTACTGGGGATCCGCCCCGCGCAGGTCTAGGGTAGGCACGAGCGCGTGTTTCCGGTACTGGACTCCGCCCGTGTTCGTCACATATTCGCGGCGCCGGTGCAGCGTGTAGCTCCTGTCGTTTTCGAAGGCAAGTTCGATCCGGCGCTCATGGAGCACATTTTCCAATGTCAGATCGATGTTATCGGTGAAAGCTGCTCTGTGGCGGATGTCGTTGAGCGCTTGTTTCGCCTTCGCGGCATTGCCTTGCCCGCTTTCCACCACAGCCTCCGCATAGTTGAGCAGGATCTCGGCATAACGGATGTCGTACCAAGGGTTGGTGGAGTAGACAACGGGCTCCTTCGCCAGGAATTTGCGAATCCCGAAGCCTGTGCTGTACCAGTTTCCGGCATTGTTGTCATCAATTTTGTAGAATCCGGAAAAATTGCCTTCGCTCTCGGCGCCCAGTCCGAAATAATCTTTACCCCCCTTCGATACCTTCTTGTTCGTATAGAAAGCCGACTTTCCCTCCGGATCGATGATTCCGCCCTGGATGATGATCTTGACCCCGCGGAAGTTGCAGCCGGGATACACGACCCATGCTTTGAAACGGGCATCCTTGTCGGCGAAAGGATCCTCAAGAGCGTCGTACTTAATATAATTCACAGAAGGATCAAAGGAAGACGCAGGCTGGGAGATCAAGGTCACATAGGAATCTTCCTGCCCGTCTTGACGGGTTTTGACTGTTCCGTCCTTCCTTGCGCCACCCGGACCGTAGTTGTCGAAAGCATCTACCATGTCCAGGGTGATCGAGAATCTCCCCCACTGCCATCCTGTGCTGCTGGCATGCGCCTGCTCCGGAGAATTCCCGAAGTCGAAACCGTTGGAGGCAGTAGAGACACCCGTCTCATAACTCTTTCCGAAGATGAATTCCGAATCCTGTCTTGCAAGAAACAGATTGTACAGGTTGTCCGCAGCCTTGGCGACATCGGAGGTCGCCCCGCCGTAGAGCGCGAATTGACCGGAATTGATGATCGCCTCGCTGGCCTCGATACACTTTTGGTAATAAGCGTTCGCGTAGGACGACTCCATGTAGGTCAGTTTTTTCGCAACGGCTTGGTAATTATTCTCAAGAGCCGCGCGATTCCAGTATTTGCTCACCGACGCGGCGTAGAGCGCGACGCGGGACTGGAGTCCGAGCGCCGACCATTTCGTCGCGCGATAGGAACCGTCATTCCTGGAAGCGGGAAGCAGGGCGATCGCCTTGTCGAGTTCCGAAATGACGAAATCCCAGGTTTCCTTCTCCGTGCTTCTCGGAACATACAGGCCCAGATTCTCGCCCCCGTCATACTTGTCATCCAGCGGTTCGGTGACAATCGGAACACCGCCGAGCGCTCTGACAGACGCGAAATACATATAGGCGCGGATGAAAAGGGCTTCCCCCATCATGGCATCTCTGGTTTCCTGACCGATCACTTTATTTTCCAGGGCTTCATCCAGCTGCTGGATCAACATATTGACCGCGCGGACCTGCGAGAAACTCCAGTAGGAAGTCACATTGATGGAATAGGCGCTCCCATGCGTGTCGGTAGCGTTCATGGTGGACTTGTCAAGGACACCGAAAGCATCCATCGGAATTTGGTTGTAGGAATTGGCAAGCAGCCTCTCCAAACCGGCAACAGTGGAGACCATATCTTTTTGCGTCATCCTGGTGAGGTCTCCTTCGAGGTCGTCAAAGAGCTTGTCGCACGAAACGAAAAGCAAGCCGAGGCAGATGATCGCAGTATATTTGAGGAATTTGTTCATGGTGTTCATTATTAGAAAGTGATGTTCAGACCGAGGCTGTAGGTCTTGAGAAGCGGAGTTCCGAGAACTCCGAGATACATACTCTGGGCGCGTTCAGGATCGTAAGGCCTCAAGAATTTGTTGCAGAAAGTCAACAGGTTGGTTCCGTTGAAGAACACCCGGACAGACTGGAGATGCACTTTCGAAAGGACATTCTTCGGAATCGAGTAGCCGATTTCCAGACTCTTCATACGCAGGTAGGTTCCGTCCACCCAACTGTAGGGCTGGGCGTAGCGATAGGTCGCGTTTGACCAATCATCATAGGCCCCGACGGCTTCCGCGATCGCAGGGAAGGTTCCGGGAATCCAGACGGATTGGGGATCCATCGGATCGGTGTATCCGTCCGCAAGGCGATACCGGTCGGTGTAGCTCTCGTAGAAGGTCTGGAAGAAACCGTACCCCATACCGCCGGAAAGGGAGACGTTCTTATGCGTCAGTCCGGCCCCGTTGAACATCATGCTCATGTCAAAGTTCTTGTAATTCAAGAACACCATCAAACCGAACTGAAGCGGGGGGTTGGTCTCAGGCCAGGAAGGGAACCGGTCCATGGTCGTAATCACCCCGTCTCCGTTCCGGTCGACAAGTTTGTACATACCGGGGAGCATCTGGCTTTGCGCGGTGCCGGTGTTGTAGATGACGGGGTATCCGTTGATGGCCGACCAATCCTCAAACTGGCCGCCTTTCCATTCATAGTACATTCCGCTGACGGCATTGGACCATCTGCCTTCCATATGATTATTGTACCAGTTCTGCGCGGAAGTGTAAATGGCGGTTTTCTCCGACTCGACGTGGGTCTGTCTGTTTCTGGAGAAGGTCAGCGTTCCGGTCAGGCGATAATTCACTTTCCCGATGTGATGGCGATGGGAGAGCTCCAGATCAATACCGACATGCTGGTTCGCGTTCAGATTTTGTCTCGGAAGCGACAGTCCGTACATATCGGGAACCGTGTCCGTACTGGTCGCCGCGATTCCGGATGTCTTTCTCGAGAACCAGTCCACGGAACCGCCGAGCAAGCCGCGCTTGATTTCCCAATCGATACCGAAGCCTCTCATACGGACATCGGTCCAAGAAATAAGCGTTTGCGCGACACTGGTGTTGGCGTACCCCATCAGTTGGCTGCCGGGTTCGAAAACGTAATTGGCGGTCTGATTGTAACCGAGCAAGTACTCGTAGGGGCTACCCTGCTGGCCTCCGGTGTTGCCGTCCGACCACCTGATCTTGAGATTGTTGAACCAAGGAAGATTTTCCTTGAAAAATTTCTCCTCGGACACTCTCCACCCCAGCGAATAGGACGGGAAGAATCCCCAGCGGTGTCCCCGCGCGTAAACGTAGGTGCCGTCGTAGCGGGCCATCAATTCGACCAGGTATTTGCCCTTGTAGTCATAATTGATTCTCCCGAGGTATCCCGCCGTTGCGGAATCCGAGCGGGAACCACTGTTGGCAGCCGTAGCAGCATCTCCTTGGTTGATGATGTCGTGCGTGTAGAAGTTCCCGTACCTTCGGGTTGCGCTTATGTTCGACGACCAAGCCTTCGTCGCTTCCATGGCCACCATCGCGCCGAGGTTGTGATTTCCGATTCTCGTGTTGTAGTTGACCTGAAATTTTCCGTATGCGCTGGAATTCTTATTCCAAGTTTCGGAGTACTGATTCTGATCCTTGTTGTAACCTACCAGTTCATTGGTAAAATAGTCGTAGAGCGGGAAAGCGAGCGTCAGGCTGTTGCTCTGTCTCGTTCTTTTTTCATAGGAGAAATAGCCGTTCAGCGTCAGCCCTTTCAAGAAGGGAGCATCATACCGCACATCCATGCTGTTGGTGAAGGTATCCATGATCGTGTCGTCGTAGCCGCCTTCTTCGTTGAGAAGGGCGATCACATTCCGGTCTTCAGCGCTCGGCATGCGTGTGTAGTGATTCGGATCGTCAAGGGCGGTAGGCCCGAGCGTTCTGTCAGAGAGGAGGCTGTAGTAGAAGATATTCATGGTCGTGTTCGCGGGAAGACCGAATCTTCTGCTGTAGTTCAGTGAAGACTGGTAGGTCGCCTTCAGACCTTCGATGATTTCGGCGGTGACGTTCCCTTGGAAGGTGCCTCGGTTATACCCGAGATTCGGATTGTTGAGGATGCCTTTGTCTTGGTTGAAACTTCCGCTCAAATAGTACTGAATCTTCTCCGTTCCTCCCCTGATCGACAGGTTGTGGGTCTGCTGGAAAGAATGATCCTTCATCAGCATCGAATAATAGTTGTTGTCTTGGTACCCGCGTTCACCGTTGACGAAACGCTGAATCAATTCCTCACTGTATTTTTGCGGTTTGCGGGAATTGGCGCGCATTTCATTCGCAAGATTCATGTAATCAACGATGCCGACCTCTACCGGCCGAGCCGTCGGATAGCCGAAACCGAGGTTGGTTGAGTAGCGTACGGTAGGCTTGCTGATGCTGCCCCTTTTCGTAGTCACCAGGATAACACCGTTTTCAGAGCCGATTCCGTACAGGGAGGCGGAAGCGTCCTTCAGCACGGAGATGCTTTCAATGTCGTCCGGATTGAGCTGAGCCAAAACGGCTGACGAACTGTTGGAATACACCGTATTCCACCATCCCGATCTCCGCTGCGTGGTTCTTCTGACACCGTCGATCACGACGATCGGTTCTCCGTAACCTCGCAGGTTGAGATCCGTATCGAAGTCTCCGGGGCTGCCGGACTGCTGACGGATCAAGAGACCGGGGACCTTTCCCTGTAGCGACGCCACGACGTCGTGTTGCTTGGTCGCAAGGAGTTCTTCTCCCCTGATGTTGGAAATGGCGCTGGTCAGGGAGGCCTTCTTCTGGGTTCCATACCCGACCACAACGGTTTCATCCAGTTCCTGGGTATCTTCCCGTAGCGTAATGTTCATGGTTGCTGTGGCTGTAAGGGTCACGGTTTCATACCCGATGGAGGAGATCTCCAGCGTCGTTCCCCTCGGAACCGACAGCATAAAGTTACCTTCTTCATCCGTGGCGGTGCCGATCGTTGTGCCGGGCATCAGAACCGCGGCTCCGATTACCGGTCTTCCTCCGGTATCCAGCACCCGTCCCCTCACAGTGATGTCGTTCTGCGCGAACAAACCGGTCATGCACAAAAGCAAGGTGCAAAGTGCGATGACAATTCGCCTTGTAGGTTGGTTGTCTTTCATATTAATCACAAGATCAATAAATGGTTAAACATAATAGTTGTTGAAAAAATAATTATTTATCCAATAACAACTATACAAATAAAATTATTACACAAATATACGAAAAAAACGTTTTAATAAAGTATGCCGAAATGACTTAATACTTCACCCTTTGTTAATTCCACACGACCGAATCGTCAAATAATTTTTCCCAATGTTCAAATCTACACATTCTAACATCCGGTCGAACAATCGTCAATCAAGATAAAGAGAAGTAACAAATCATTTGGTATCTTTGTTATATTGGTTGATATCTATTATATTAAATTAGTTAGAACCAAACCTCTTCGTATAAAATAAATAATAAGCATCACATGAAAAGACTGACCCTGTTTTTAATGCTTTCCGCTCTCGCTTTCGCATGTACGACCCGTCCGAAAACCCTTCAGGACAGGTTGACTGTTCATGACGCGGAAATCAATGAAATCCTCGCTCAAATGAGCCTGGAAGAGAAGGTGACCATGTTCCACAGCAAGACGAACATGTCTTCCGAAGGAGTACCGCGCCTCGGAATCCAGGATATCAAGTATGCGGACGGACCCTTCGGCATCCGGGAGGAAGGCCAGCCCAACAGCTTCATGCCGGCCGGCTGGACCTTGGATTCCGCCACCTACTTCCCGACCGGATCGGCGCTTGCCGCCACTTGGGATCCCGAACTTGCCTACGAGTACGGACTCGGCATGGGACGTGAAGCCAGGCTTCGCGGAAAGGATGTCATCTTGGGACCCGCCATCAACATCCAGCGGCTTCCTGTCGGAGGACGTACGTACGAATACCTCAGTGAAGATCCGGATCTCAGCGCCGAGCTTGCCAAGATGTACACCTTGGGCACGCAAGAGACGGGGACGGCCGTGTGCCTCAAGCATTACGCCGTAAACAATCAGGAGACGAACCGGGGCAGCGTCAATGCCATCGTGGACGAACGTACCTTGCGCGAAATCTACCTGAAGCCGTTCGAAGCAGCCGTAAAGGAAGGCGGAGCGATGGTCGTGATGCCTGCCTACAACAAAGTGAACGGATTCTACTGTTCCGAGAACGAGCATCTTCTCAATGAAATTCTCCGCGGCGAATGGGGATTCAAGGGGATGGCCATTTCCGACTGGGGCGGCACACACAGCACGATGGGCGCGGCCATGCATGGGCTGAATGTCCAGATGACCGGCAACACCTACCTCGGGCCCCCGCTGATCGACTCCGTCAAAGCAGGGAAGGTTCCGATGGAGGTTATTGACGCCAAGGCGCGTGAAATCCTCCGTGTCCGCTTCGCGATCGAGCCTGTTCCGGAAGATGTCGCGAACACGGAGATGACCTCGAAGCCTGAACAGCAGCAGATCGCCTACAAAGTGGCTACAAAGTCCATTGTCCTCTTGAAAAACGATGATCAACTCCTGCCGATCAAGGAAGATGTCAAGAAAATCGCCGTGATCGGGCAGAACGCTGTCCTCAAGACCGCGATCGGGGGAATGGGGGCCGGTGTGAAAGCGCTCTATGAAATCTCCCCTTTGCAAGGGCTGAAAAACAGAGCGCCTGAAGGCGTGGAAATTCTGTATGCTCCCGGCTATAAAAACTTTGCCGGAAGGGGCTGGGGACGTCCCGCTCCGAACACGGATCCGCTGAGAGCCGATGCCATCGACGAGCCCGCTGATCCCACGCTCCTCGCGGAAGCCGTCGCGCTCGCGAAAGAAGCGGACATTGTGCTTTTCTTCTGCGGAACCAACAAGAACATCGAGACGGAAGGAAGCGACCGCGCGAACATCAACCTGCCTACCGGACAGGAGGAGGTAGCCGCGGCCCTTGCTGCAGCCAACCCCAATCTCGTCAGCATCTTGATTTCGGGCGGCCCCTGCGATCTCCAGGAACTTCAGAAAGTTTCGCCGGCCATGGTTCAAGGATGGTGGAACGGAATGGAGGGCGGACATGCGCTGGCAGATGTGCTTTACGGGAAGATCGCTCCTTCCGGGAAACTTCCGTTCACCTTCCCGGTGAAACTCGAGGACTCCCCTGCTTACGCCATGGGCAATTTCCCCGACAAGAACGCTGCGCAACGAGATCTTTTCATGACGATGTACCGGAACGACATGACCGGCATGACAAGGGAAGAGATGCGCGAGGCGCTTGCCAAACTGCCTGAGCCGGAGTCCAACTACACCGAAGGCCTCCTGGTCGGATACCGTTGGTTCGACACCAAGGAAATCAAACCCATGTACGCGTTCGGCCACGGTCTTTCCTATGTCGACTTTGAATATGCCAACCTGAAAACAAACAAGCAGTCCTATGGACCGAAGGATGTAATCAAGGTCACATTCGACTTGAAGAATACGGGCAGCATGGAAGCCGACGAAGTGGCGCAGCTCTATGTGCGCTGGATCAATCCCGGCGTCGAGCGCCCGCTGAAAGAACTCAAAGCCTTCAAGAGAGTTCCCGTAGGGGCGGGGAGCACCGAGCAAGTCACCCTTGAAATCCCCGTGCAGGAGTTGTGCTACTGGGATACCGCTTCCAATGGATGGGTATTGGATCGCGGCAAGGTGGAGCTGCAATTGGGCAGCGCGTCTGACGACATTCGCCTTTCTGCAGAGGTAGAGATCTAATCTCGAAACCTGTTGTTGAATATGGGGCTGGCCAATGGGTCAGCCCTTTTTTTGTTCCAATCTCGTCACATATTACATTATCCCGGACGCGCCTATTCTTACAGCCCTGCCCCAACTATTACAGCATCCGTCCAAGGAATGAATATTCTGCACTCCTTCACAGGCGGACGGGTTCCGGGAGCGGTAATGCAAAGAAATACTTTCACACAGGGTTTTGCACGTGTTCCGCATCTTGCTGCCGGGAACTTGCGGCGAGTACCAAGTAACAGCAACGTTTTGCGCATTGACGATCAGAGCAATAAGGATTTCAATAAGTCAAATTTTTGACCTATTGAAATCATCAACTTATTCAAATACAGCAACTTGTATAATACGGAAATGTAGTTATTTTCCGGATAGGCCTCCACAACAAATTTTGCAAACATCTCTCAAACAGGCACTTGTAGCACCCCAGTGGATACCGAGCAGTTTTTACGCACGAGCGGCTGGACGTCGCAGCGGACTAGCCCCGAAGGGATACAGGGTGTGAGGATGAAGGCGTTTTATGAAGCAGTGCCGCCATTTTTAGCAAACTCAAAATCTTCTTCCGTGAACGTGTAAAAAAAATATCCGAGATCTGTTTTTGGGTCTGAAACCATTTTATAATTTGTCGGCGAGCACACTCCATGGATTTTGCATAAGCCAGGGATAGATTCACACCTTGTATATACAAATAATTTTGTACTTTTACAGGAATAATCGAACCCTCCATGCGCATTCGACTATTGACATACGGATTGGCTATCTCCCTGGCTTCCACCCTTTCCGCATTCCCGTCCTCTGCGTCGGGACGGGATAATATTCCTTGGATGCCTGCGACTTCCAATGTTTTGTCCAATCCTTATGTTACCTCCATGGCGCGAGACGATCAGGGATACATCTGGATCGGAACCAGAAGAGGGCTCAACCGCTACAACGGAAGCACGTATAAGATCTTCTACCAAGATGCGGAAACCCCGCTCAGCAGCGATTACATCCAATCTTTGCTGCCGGATTCCGGTAACCGCCTCTGGGTAGGGACGGCATCGGGCATCAATCTGGTCCAGAACAGCCGCGTCATCCGAAAAGCCAAAGACGAGTTCAACAATGTCGTCGCAATCGCAGACCTGGATCCGAAGAGACTCATATACCTGGGGAACAGGGGGCTTACGGAATATGACAAGCAGAGCGGTACTGAAAGAAGAATCCTCCCCTACGACAAAATTCTCTTCAGCGGAACAATATATCTGACCACCCATGGCTATATCCTCGTGTACGGAATTGGAAGAGCCGGAGAGGTGTTCGTGCTCGACCGGGACTACAAACAGGTCGGCTCTCTTTTTCCGGACGGAGAAAAAGGCGTTCATTCGATCGTCGAACTGAGCGACGGAGCGATTTTCTTTGCCACTCCTACTGGCTTGAAAGTCTATTCCAAGGACCTCGAGCCATTGGAGGTGCCCGAGAATTTGGCCGCCCTGACTCAGACTCATCCCGTGGTTTTCCTGAAATCCGCTCCCGGTGACAGCACGGCTGTCATCGGACTTCAAGACCTGGGACTTTTCGAATTCAACCGCAACGCCTCGAAGATCGAACAATTGTGGAAGAATGAAAGGCTTGAAGACACGGAATTTGCCGTGTGCCTCGTCACGGACAACAATGTGTGGCTCTCAAAGGACCACGACGGGATCGATTACATCTCAAAGCGGCAGGACAAGAATCTGATTCCGGTTCCCCATTATAATGCCCGTGAATCCCTGAATTTCTTCTACCCGCTGGATGACGGCAACCTGCTGATCCTTACCAATTTTAGCCTATACTACTGGAATATCGAAAGCATGTCCGACCGGGACATTACACCCCCTGATCTTCGCGGGAATGAATCGCTGCGATATTCTGTCTTCGACCGGAATTCCGATCTCTGGATCAATTACGGCGACCATTCACTGCGAAAATACCATTATTCCGATGGCAAGCTGAATCTCACGCAACGGTGGGACAACTATGAAATCGATGCTCTTTGGATGGACGAAAAAGGAGAGGTGCTGATCTTGAGCCGGAACGAAATCATCAATCCCGCCACCTCCACCCATGTCCAAATCGTCAACAAGCCGCGGGATTCGGATTTCTGGTTCATTTCTACTTTGAAGGACGGGTCGCCCTACTTTATGGACAACGACCACCTGTACCTGCTGGTGTCCGGAAACGAGCTCAAGGCCCTTCCGGTGGATATCGCCTTTCCTTCGTGCATGTACAAGGACAAGGAGGGGACCTATTGGATCGGCACATCCAGTTCAGGCGTGTATCGTTATGACCCCGAAGACGGGTCGCTTGATCATATCGATTACGAAGACGGGCTCTCCGACTCCTCCATCCGTTCCATCATCGGAGACGAAGAGGGCAACATTTGGGTATGCTGCAGAAATGATGTCCTGCGAATTTCCGGGGAAGACGGGCACATGACCGCTTTCGGGAATCCCGACAACATGGTCTTCAACTACAATGTCAACAGCGCCGGCATCCTGAAAGACGGAAGAGTACTGTTCGGGAGCCGCAACGCCATTGTCGGTTTCTCCTCGCGGCAATTTGACGGATTGCCGACCATCCAGTTCTCTCTGGATGAGATGCGGGCGGGAGTGAGGCTAATCGAGGACGCGCAGGACAAGACCGTTCTCAGTCACAAAGACAACCAGATCACCTTCCACTATTCGGGAATGAATTTCACCCCCGGCTCCCGCCTGTACTATCAATACATGCTCGAGGGATATGACCGTAACTGGATCTATGCCGGAACGAACCAAAGGGTATCCTATTCCGGCCTCGGCAGAGGCAACTACACGTTCAAAGTGAGAGCGCAGTTGATCAGCGGGGAATGGAGCGATGCCGGCACGTTGAAAACGTTCAGGATCAAGCCTTCTCCTTGGCTGTCCACCCCCAGTTTGATCCTGTACTTCCTCTTGGCAATCACCCTGCTCTTCCTTTCGATCCGACAAATCATCCTTCTCAGGCTCCGCGGCGAAAGGCTCGAGCTTGCCGAACAGGAGAAGTACCTGACCGAACAGTTGAGCAAGGAAAAGAGCGACTTCTTTACCAACATTTCACATGAGTTCCGGACTCCGCTCGCCTTGATCTACGGGCCTGTCAAAGACCTCTCCAGGAACAATACGCTGGACGCGCATGACCGGTCGCTGGTCGACCTCGTGGAAAGGAATACGCGCAAGATGATAAAGTTGACCGAACAGATTCTCAATTTCAACAAGGCAGGGGATGATATGGAAAGGCTGCGCATCGTCCGCACGAATCTGGGTTTCATGTTACGTTCGCTGATCGGAAATTTCGAGTATCTGTTGAAGGAGAAAAACCTCTCTCTTTCCCTCGAGATTCCTGAAATCATGGACACTTGGTGCGACCGTGAAAAGGTGGAGAAGGTATTCTTCAATTTGCTTAGCAATGCCATTAAATACACTCCGGAAGGAGGTTCAGTCACGATCGTCGCTACCAAGAGCGAAGAAGGGGAGGCATCCATCATGGTCAAGGATACCGGTATCGGCATTGACAAGGACATGATGGACAAAATCTTCCGACGGTACGAACGTCAGAACAAATTGGTTGGCGGGAAGGATCCCGGCGGCTTCGGAATCGGACTCCATTACGCGATTTACCTGGCAAATTTGCACAAAGGCTCCCTTTCAGTCTGTCCGAACAAGCCCGTCGGCTCCATCTTCGAATTCCGTTTCCCCGCAAGAAAAGAAAGCTATTCTGAAAACGAGGTTTGGGAAAGCGACATCGAAATGGATCCTGCCGAACTGATGGAACCGGCTGCCGGCACGGAAACCAAGGAATCGACCGTAATGATCGTGGACGACAATTCAGACATCCGGCTGTATCTTCAAAGCCTGCTTGCAGACCAATACAACGTGGTCATGGCGGCTGACGGGCAGGAAGGCTGGGAAAGTTTGAAGATTTCAATCCCGGATGTGATCATCAGCGACATCATGATGCCCTATATGGATGGATACGCATTATGCCGAAGCATCAAGGAATCCCCGGAATACTGCCATATCCCCGTCATCCTGCTCACGGCGAAACAAGACCATGAATCAATGCTGAGCGGGCTGGAGACAGGGGCCGATGCCTATATCAGCAAGCCGTTCGACCCTTTGATTCTGAAAGCGACCGTTTCCAACATCCTCAAAAACCGGAAAAGAATGCAGGAGATGCTGGTGGACAGGACGTCCAGCACACCGGAAAGCACCCCTGAAGAGGTCAAGCTGAACTCGCATGACAGGGCCTTTCTCGACAAACTCTATCAACTTCTGGACGAGCATCTCTCCGAAGAGGAATTCAACGTGACGATGCTCGCTCGGGAAATGTGCATGAGTCGGACGAGCCTGTTTTCGAAAACCAAAGCCTTGCTCGGCGAATCTCCTCAGGCCTTCCTTACCAATTACAGGTTGAACAAAGCAATGGAACTGCTGAAAACCCACGAAATGAACATCAGCGAAATTTCCTATCGGGTCGGTTTCGGGACGTTGACCGGGTTCTCGCGTTCCTTCAAAAATAAATTCGGAGTCCCGCCCAGTTCCATCTGATTTTAAGCGACATTTTAACATCCGGAAGAATATCTGCTCATCAGGACAATCCTGACGAGCATTTTTTTTAGTATATTTGTGTTTGTCAAACACTACTCAATTGATCATTACTTTAACAAAAAAAATCACAATTCGTATGAAACGTTTTCTTATTTTCATTGCCGCCTCCTGCCTGTTCGCAGGGGCCCTGCAGGCACAGGAACTTGCCAATTTCGCACGCGGAGGCCAGAGGGTCGTTTCCCCGGACGTCCAGGGTGACAGCGTTACTTTCCGGATGCGCGCCGACTACGCGACCATCGTCAAACTGTCCGGATCTTGGATGACCGGATGGGGCGGCGTTGACATGCGGCGCGGCGAAAACAATGTTTGGTCCATCAAATAACCCCTCCCCGCCCCCGAGATCTACACG
>JAAYJQ010000017.1 GCA_012522855.1 Bacteroidales bacterium | reverse complement strand
TTTCTCCTGGGTTCCGTATGAAAACGCCCCCCAGACTGCGAGCAGCGCGATTACCAGGCCTATCTCCGTGAAGAGCAGGCGCCTGTTCTCAAGATCCGCTTTCGGTGTTTTCTTGATTTCCATATTCGTTTAACTTAAGGTTCGACAATTCCTGAAGGGATTCCGTGCCTTCGTTCGGCAAGAAGGAGGACCATCCTCCGGGGCTGATACAAAGATACGGAGAGAAAACCCGGAAAACGAATTTCCGGGTCTGCAAAAACTCTCGCGATAATGATATATGGATTTGATACAAAACTAGTTATCGAGGCATTCGAGAAAGAAATCTCGCAGGGTCGATTTTGACTCGGAAATCCGCCCTTTCAGCCGGTACAGCCGGTTGTACACCACACTCTTTTCCATCCGCAGCAAAGTGGAGATGGTCGTGCTCGAAAACCCTGCGGCGGTAAAACCATACAGCAGGTAGTCTTCCGTTTTCCAGGCAGGGAATTCGGCGCGTAGTTTGGTCATCACCCCGTTCAGATTCCGGTCCAGCATCATATCCAAGCCCTGCTGGGTCTTCGGATCCGACCGCAATCCTTCCACGATGTCTTTCACTTCCTGCAGGATCTTCGGCTGCAGGTTTCCGGTACCTTCGTAGACGTAGTACTGTTCGCAGAGCCGCTCCAGCGCATCGAATTTTGAAAGCGCCAGATGCTTCTCCGAGGGAAGTCGTTTCCGGGACGAAGAGAGTTTGTCTTGCAGGTCTTCCGCGATGCTCATGTATTTTTCTGTTTCCGCTCTTTCTTCTTCCAGGCGCCTCTGCTGCCGGTTTCTGTAGGAGAGGTAGACTGCCGAAACGGCTGCCAGCATCAGCAGCGCGCCCAGTCCGAGGATCCAGAGCCGCATCCGGGCGATCCGCAGTTTTTCAGCCTGCGCAAGGGATTGACCTTGAATATATTCTTTCTGTGCGGAAACCACCGCTTCCTGCATGGCAAGCGCCTGGGTGCGATTGCCATATTCCATGACCTTTTCCAGGGCAGCCAGAGCCTCTGCGGCGCGCCCCGAACGCGAAGCGATTTGATAGTTTCGGAAGGCGACAGTGGCCTTTTCGTCTTCCAGTTCCGCGGAGGCGCGCGCTTCCGCAAGCCATTTCGCCGCTTCCGCAGTTTGCCCGATCAAAGAGTAGGAATAGGCCAAAATGCCTTTGTCGGCGCTGGAAAGGGGGTAGCGGAGATTGTCGGTCGCCCGGCTCAACATCTCGATGGCAAGGACAGGGTTCAAGGTGTCCTTTGAAACGGATAGATCGGCATAGGCTTCCAGGCAATGTGCCTCCAGAAGGGTGTCTTTGCGTTCGTGGGCGTCGTAGAGGATGCTCTTGAACAGATCCTCCGCTTGCCTGTGATTTCCAAGTCCGGCGTGCGCGATACCGATTTCAAGCAGGGCCCGTTGGGATTCGTTTTCCCTCCCGACTGCCTTGAAAGCTTGCGCGGAAAGGCCCAAATAGCGGATTTCGTCGGTGGTGTTCCAGGTGGCGTTGCAAGTGTGGGCCATGTCCCGTGTGATCCGTGCGATGGAAAGCGTGTCGGAGGCGGTCCGGGCATATTCCAACGCGCGGGTGTAGGTAACGATGGCAGCGGCATAGCGGCCCGAATTGAACTGATTCCGTCCCAGGCAGAACAGCGCCCGGCTCTTGGCGGAAGGATCGCCGTGCCGTTCAAACCAGTCGGCAAATTTCTCTACTTCGCTGTCATCCAAGGTGTTTACATATCCCATCTCCGTCTCCATCCCCTCCAGTACGGAATTCATCCGCTCCGCGATCCCGGGCCGGTCGCAGGATACGAGCAGGAGGGCAAGCAGGAGGAGGGCGGCTTTCTTGCTGTTCATATTCATCGGGGTTATTCTTTGCAAGTTACGAATTTCCCGAAAAAATTGCTATATTTGCACCCAACGATCGATGAGACGTTACTGATGACCAACTGCAATCCGGACAGAAAGGCGCCCTTTCCCGGGTATGAATCCCGTCCTCTCTTCAGGGGCGGAGTTTAGGCTTTCTCCGAAACCATCAATATTTATCTTTTAATATATTATAGACATGAAAAAAAAATTTTTCCCGATGTTGTGCGCAGCCGTCGCTGCCTTGGCGCTCGCCGCCGCTTTTTCGTCCTGCAAGAAGGATGATCCCGTGCAGGAAGAGACGCTTGACTTTTCTAAACTTGTATTAGCCGGTACGCAATGGAAGGTCCTTTCGTACTCGGCTACGCTGAGCAGCGGTTATGGTATGTGGTCACATGGCGGAGACGAAGAAATATCGGACATGCTTCGCAAAAACGATCCCGTCACCCTCAAATTCGGCACCAATGGAATCTGCTCCATCGTCGAAGAGGGGCAGATTTCCGCTCCCTATTCCTGGGATGCTTCCAACTCCTGGTTGGAGATCGGCTGGGAAGAGGGTTTCGAGAACGGCGCCGCTGTTACATTCAAGGTCGAGGGCAACTATGTGTTTATGGAATGGGATTCGGACGTGCGCGGAGCCCTTCCTACCGTTCTGATCAAAGCTTACATCGAAAAATCGAAGCTCACGTTCAAATAGACGCGAACAACTCTTATTCGAAGAGCCCCGGGAAATCTTCCCGAGGCTCTTTTGCATTCTTCTCTGGGGCGGAGGAGGTTATTTTTCACGGAAGTTCATCGCATGTGGCGGTAGAGTTGCAGGGCGATGAGGCGGCGTTTGAGGTCGCTTCCCCAGGCATATTCCCCGACATCGATGGAGTCGAGGAAGTAAAGATCCGCGCCCTTGAATATGGTCGATTGGGCGCGGGTGCGGATGGCGAGAACCTTGTCGATGGACTCCTTCGGGATGATTAAATGGCAGGGGATGATTCCGGAAATAGGGTTGCGAGCCACTGCATGGGCCACCGCCCGCACGCCGGAAGGATTGTCGCAGAGTTTCGCCAGCTGGCTGTAGCTCAGCAATTTGACCCCGTCCTCGGGAAGCCGGGGCGTCCCGTCGCTCTTATGTGTCAAAAGGTAGAGCTGCCGCCAGACCTTCAACTGGAAGGCCGTCCCGAACAGCTTCAGGTCTTCCCAGCGCGTGCGCATCGATAGATCCATCAGTTCCAAGGTGCCGATCTTCTCGGTTCCAACTTCAGAAACCGTCTCCGGAGGCAATTCCGAGACAATTTGCGCGACTTTTGCGAAAAGTCCGTAGTCCGTCGACACGGCAGCGATTTTTCCGTTCACCCGTGTCACGATCCATTGAGCAGGGTCCGGTTTCATAATCTTTGCAATTCAATCACTGCAAGATACGAAAAATGTGTCATTTCACATACAATCGATTTTAATTTGTATTTCTTGTGTTTTACCCGGAAAGATTTGTATATTTACACGAAACAGGTTCTAATAATGTGTATTATATCACATAATCGGAACATAATATGTGAAAAAGTATGGAACTAAAACGGGATATTCTGGATGTTTTCAAGGTTTGGAAAGATCAAGAAAACCGCAAGCCGATTCTGCTGCAAGGCGCGCGGCAGATCGGAAAGTCTTGGGCGATGGAACAATTCGGGCGGACTTGTTTCTTCCATTGGGCCAGATTTGATTTTGCGGAAACAACTGAACTGGCAAGTGTTTTCGAGGGAACGAAAGATCCCGAAAGGATTGTGAAGGAACTTTCGCTCTTTACTTCACAACCTCTCATTCCCGGGAAAACCCTGATTATCTTTGACGAAGTTCAGGAATGCGAAGGAGCGCTCAACAGTCTGAAGTACTTCTGCGAGCGGGCGCCGGAGTACCACATAATCGCCGCGGGCTCATTGCTTGGCATCGCGGTGAAACGTAAAAAGATGACCGTTCCGGTCGGAAAGGTAGATATTATGCGGATGCGCCCGCTTACATTCAGGGAATTCTTGCGCGCGGCGGATGAAACCACTTTTGAATGGGTGGAACGGATGGACAAGGCCCGATTCGAGAAATTGCCCGAAATCATGTTGAGCCGCCTAAAGCTGGAATACAAGCGATACCTCGTCAGCGGAGGCATGCCGGAGGCGGTCAAGGCGCTGCTTGAAAATAAAGGGATGGATGCTGTGGACAAGGTACTGCAGGATATTTTGGACTTGTATGACATTGACTTTTCCAAGTATGCGGAACCCAGAGAAATACCTCGGATCAGAGCGGTCTGGCATTCGCTCCCGTCTCAGTTGGCCAAGGAGAACCGCAAATTCCTGTATAAAGTGGTAAAGACCGGGGCCCGGGCAAGGGAGTATGAAAATGCGGTGCTGTGGCTGAATGAAGCAGGGATGGTACATCAGATTTTCCGGATTACGAAACCGGCTTTCCCGTTGAGCGCCTACGTCGATACGACCGCCTTCAAGATATATGCGTGTGATTGCGGCCTGTTGCGAAGGCTTGCCAGGTTGTCACCGGAAGTCATCTTGAGTGAAAACAGCATTTATTACACGGAATTCAAAGGCGCGCTAGCCGAGAATGCTGTCTTGCAAGGATTGATCGGCCAGTTCTACGACATTCCGTATTATTGGACGTCAGAAGGAAAGGCGGAGGTGGAATTCATCGTGGAGAAGGGCAAGGAGATCTTGCCAATCGAAGTCAAGGCTGAAGATAATGACGGCGGGAAGAGCCTGAGCGTCTATAACGAGAAATTCAAGCCGGCGCACAGAATCCGTTGCTCCGGCAAAAACCTGCAATATAACGACGGCCTATTCAGTTGTCCCAATCCGCTCGTTCCTTGGCTTGCGCAATTCGATCTCCCTTAATTCCGGTGAGCCACGAGCCACAATTCAAAGGGGAGCCCGCCGTCAGTCGTTGTTTATCTGCGTGATGTCGACTTTGTCGCGTTCCGAGTCTCCGATGAGCCATTCCGCGAAATAGTCCGCCATCCGCCAGAAGAAATATTCGTTCATGTCGCCGAAGCCGTGGCGCTGCCCCGGGAGGAGCAGCATGTCGAATCGCTTGTTGGCGCGGATGAGGGCGTCCACGACCCGGATCGTGTTGGCCGGATGGACATTGTTGTCGATGTCGCCGTGGACGAGCATCAGGTGCCCCTTGAGGTTTTTCGCCAGTTCCTGATTGGTGTCGATGTGATAGACGAAAGTCGTGTCCCCTTTGTCGATTTTCTCCAGGATGCCGTGGTGCTGCTCGCTCCACCAGCGGTTGTAGATGCTGTTGTCGTGGTTGCCGGCGCAGGACACCGCCACCTTGAAGAAATCCGGGTAGGTCAGAATGGCCGCCGTGCTCATGAAGCCGCCTCCCGAATGTCCGTGGATGCCCACGCGGTCCGGATCAATGAACGGATGCCGCGCGCCCAGTTGCTGGATGGCATATTTCTGATCCTCCAGTCCGTAGTCCCGTAGATTGCCGTAGCCGTAGTTGTGGTACCACTTCGAACGGTTCGGGTGTCCGCCTCGGTTGCCCACCGTGATCACGATCATGCCCAGTTGGGCGAGGCGGTCGGTCCGGGTAAAGCCCTTGCTCCAGGAAATGTTGTTGGCTTCCACCTGCGGCCCCGGATAGACATAGTCGCAGATCGGATAGATCTTGGTGGAATCGAAGTCGTAGGGCTTGTACATCGCTCCGTAGAGATCGGTCACCCCGTCCGCGGCCTTCACTTTGAACCGTTCGGGGAACCGGTAGCCCGCATCGAAGAGAAGGCTGAGGTCGGCTGCTTCCAGATCCAGGATCTTTTTCCCGTTCAGGCTGAACAGCGCGACCGCAGGCGCGCAGTCCACGCGGGAATAGTTGGCCACGAAATACCGGGCATCGTCGCTGGCAGTGGAAAGCACATCCATATCCGCCATATCCAGCTGCTGCAGGGGTCCTCCGTTGAGGTTGACCCGGTAGGTGTGCATCTGGTAAGGATTTTCGTCCTTGTTGACACCGCAGGCGCTGAACAGAACCGTCCCGCTGGCTTCTTCTACGCCTAGGACGTCTTCCACATGGAAGGCTCCTTCCGTCAGGTTCCGCACCAATGTCCCGTCCCGGTTGTACAGGTAGAGATTCGCCCAGCCGTTCCGTTCGGACCAGAAGATGAATTGCTCCCCATTCTTGATGAGGAACGGCGTCCGGCTTTCCACGTAGGTTCTTTCCCGTTCCGACACGATGGTTTTTGTGGTATCTCCGTCGACGGAAACGTAGCAGAGGTCAAGTCGCTTAAGATCCCGGCTCGTACGGTACAGGTAAAAGCCCTTTTCGTCTCCCAGCCACTTGCTCGGCCGGAAATCCAGATATCGGTCGGCTCCGAGGATCCTGGCGCGTTGCAAGCTGAGGTCCTGGTCCTTGAAGGCATGCGAGCGGATCGAGCGGGCAGTCGCCTCGGTGCCGTCGTCAGCGATGGAGAACAGGTATAGATGTCCTTTCGGGCCCGGTTCCCCCGGCATTTGGTACTTGTACGTTTCAAGCGTCGGGCGCGGACGGCTCACCGAGTTGATGACCCAGAAGTCTTTGAGGTTGCGCGTATCCCATTTGACCGTCGCGAAATGTCTTCCGTCGGGGGACCAGACCAGATCTCCCGGGCTGTGCCGCTTGGTAGAGTCGGTTTCCGTGTCTCCGGTATAGCTGTCGTAGCCGTAGCCGAACTGCCGAATGCCGTCGGTCGTGAGCGGATGCTCGATAAGCGTGCTGTCTTTTTCGTCTTTCGCCGCTTTGCGGAGATTTGTGGAATCCATACACCAGAGATTGGAATTCTTCGCATAGATTCCCAGTTTCCCGTCGGGGGATACGTTTGCCCAGGAAGGGTATTTCTCAACTTCTTTGGCAGTCGTGTCCAACTGTCGGGAGGCGATGTCGTAGGTGAAATACGTGGTGTCCCGGTCTTCTTTGAGTCCTGAGATGATGTTGAAGGTGAAGGTTTTGTCTTCCTTCAGTTTCAGCCCCCGGAAGGGAATATGCTGGGCATCGAACGGATAGCGCACCATTTCGGTGATCCGCATGGCGAGCTTCTCCATATCGAAAACCTCGGTCTTGCTGCCCTTATCCGGGTCCACAATGTAATATCGGCTCCCGGCCGATGTCTTCCACTCATACCAGAAGCGGTTGCCGGATTTGAACCAGTTGGGCCGCATCGTGGTGGAAAATACCATCTGATTGACTTTTTTGGCAGAGAATCGCTCTGCCAGCGCGTAATTGGCCTTACGAACCGGCTCCCGCTGTACCGTGCCGGACACGGGAGGGTTCTGTGCGCAGAGCGCTACGCTGCTCACCAACGCAGCAAGAAAGAAAATCGCTTTTTTCATATTTGTCTGAATATTTTGTAAAGATAGGCAACTTGCGCGAAAAACCTTGCGTTCGCCTCTCATCTTCGAGAAGGTTTCCACCCGACGCTTGTCACGAGTATAAATCGATTAACGAATATATTTTTCCATTTAATCCTTAATTAACCCTTATTATAATCATTACTTGGTATCTTTAAAGCAAATAACAACATTAAAACGGATGATTCTCTCAAAGAAAATTGCTTTAGCCGCTTGCTTGGCTATCTTTCCCATCGGCCTGTATGCTGTTTCAACGGATTGTGACCCTGTTGATTATGTGAGCACGCTTGTCGGCACCATGTCTAAACACGCCCTGTCAACAGGCAACACGTACCCGGCTGTGGCAATGCCTTGGGGCGCCCATTTTTGGACTCCGCAGACGGGAAGGAACGGGGACGGATGGATTTATACCTACACCGCAGACAAGATCCGCGGAATCAAGATGACACACCAGCCGAGTCCGTGGATAAACGACTACGGACAGTTCAGCCTGATGCCGGTCACCACAGGTCCCGTCTTTGACGAAGAGGCCAGAGCAAGTTGGTTTTCACACAAGACAGAGTGCGCCAAACCGTATTTCTACAGCGTTTACCTTGCCGAACACGACACCTTCCTGGAACTTGTTCCGACCGAGCGCTCCGCGATGTTCCGGATCACGTATCCTGAAAGGGACACTTCCTATCTGGTCGTGGATGCCTTTGACGGCGGCTCGTCCGTCCTGGTGTCCGGAAACAGGATAACCGGATGTTCGGTCCAGAACAGCGGCGGCGCGGCCAAAGGGTTCAACCTGTGGTTTGCCATCGAGTCGGATACGCCCTTCGATTTCGTAAAAACCATCGACGGAGACCATTCCTACGCCCTTGTAGGCTTCAAAACCCGAAAGGGCCAGCAGGTCAGCCTGAAAGTTGCCGCTTCCTTTGTCAGTGTCGAACAAGCTCTCGTCAACTTGGATGAACTGGCCGGAAAATCTTTCGAACAGTTGGCCGACCAGGGGCGTTCCCGCTGGAATGAACTCTTGGGGCGAATCCAAATCGAAGACGGAAACATCGACAATCTGAGGACCTTTTACTCCTGTCTCTACAGGAGCATTCTCTTCCCGAGGGATATTTCTGAGATTACCTCCGACGGCAAGAGAATACATCGCAGCCCGTACGATGGGCAGATTCACGAAGGCTACATGTTTACCGACACCGGTTTTTGGGATACTTTCAGAAGTCTCTTCGGTCTCCTTGCCCTCGTCTATCCTGACCAGGCTTCCAAGATTCAAGAAGGCCTTGTGAACACGTATCTCCAAAGCGGATTTCTTCCGGAGTGGGCTTCTCCGGGGCATCGCAACTGCATGATCGGCACCAACAGCGCCTCCGTGGTCGCCGAGGCATGGCTCAAGGGCATCAGAGGCTACGACATCGATGTTCTTTGGGAGGCGGTCTGCCATGGGGCGCATAATGTCCATCCTGACTGTCCGTCGACGGGAAGACTTGGCTGGGAGTATTATAACAGCCTCGGTTATGTTCCTTGTGATGTCGGGATAAACGAGAGCGCGGCAAGGACGCTTGAATATGCTTATAACGATTGGTGCATCTGGAAACTTGGAAAAGCCTTGGGCAAGCCCCAAGAGGCGATCGCCCCTTACGGGAAGGCGGCTTTCAACTACAAGAATCTCTATCGACCGGAATTTTCGCTTATGAGCGGAAGGAAGGCCGAAGGGGATTTTTCCGACAACTTCAACCAGTACAAGTGGGGAGGGGATTTCACGGAAGGGAATGCCCTGCAGTACACGTGGTCTGTTTTTCACGATCCGGAAGGCCTCTCGTCCCTGATGGGGGGAAAGGAAAAACTTGCCGCGGGAATTGACCGTATGTTGGAACTGCCCCCCTTGTACGATGAGAGTTACTATGGACGTGTGATCCATGAGATTCGCGAGATGCAGATCATGAATATGGGGAACTATGCCCACGGCAACCAACCGGTCCAGCACGCGCTTTATTTGTACGATTGGTGTGGACAACCTTGGAAAACGCAGAGGCATGTCCGGGAAGTGATGGAACGACTCTACAAACCTACTCCGGACGGTTATTGCGGAGACGAGGACAACGGACAAACTTCTGCTTGGTATGTGTTCTCGGCTCTTGGCTTCTATCCTGTCTGTCCGGCATCGTGCGAGTACGCCATCGGTTCTCCGCTCTTCCGGAAGGCTACGGTCAACCTGCCTTCGGGGAAGAAAATCGTCATCACGACTTCGGGCAATACCCCTGACAATGTCTACGTCAAAAAACTGAGGTTAAACGGACGCGCGTACTCCAAAAATTACCTGACCCACGAGCAACTCGTCTCGGGAGCCAGGATCAAAGTAAGGATGTCGGCCGAACCTTGTTACGAACGCGGTATCCGGGAAGAGGACCTCCCCTATTCATATTCAAACGAATGACACGATTTCCAATCTCTACAATCAATACTATGGCTTCACCGGAAAACAGAAAAGGGATCATCTCAGTGGGAAACTGGGTGGTCGATTCCATCAAATTCATAGATGTCTATCCCGCCAAGGGAAACCTCACGTCAATCAGCAAGGTTGACGAGGGACTTGGCGGATGTGCTCACAATGTACTTGTTGATCTTGCCCGTCTCCAGAGCGGTCTTCCGCTTTACGCCGGAGGATGCATCGGAGACGACGATTATGGGAAGATGTGCCTGGAGGCCTGCCGCGAGAACGGAATTGATGCTTCCAACCTTCGCGTCCTCAAGGGTGAGGCCACTTCGTACACCGATGTAATGACGGAGATCGGGGGAGATGCCGCCCGTACTTTCTTTCACTATCGTGGCGCGAACGCGCGCCTCGGGGTCGAACACGTGCTCTCTTGCAATTGTTCCGCGAGAATTTTCCATCTCGGCTACCTCCTTCTCCTGGATGAGCTGGACAAAGCGGATCCTGAATATGGAGTAGCCGCCGCCCGCGCGCTCTCCGGCCTTCAGAAGATGGGTTATAAGACCTCGGTCGACATCGTTTCTGAAGAAGGAGATCGCTACCGCAAAGTCATTCTTCCCTGTCTCAAGTATATAGATTATTTGATTATCAATGAAGTAGAGTTAGGAGGTTGCATCGGCAGACCCCTGCGTGACACGGACGGAATCATTCTGGAAGAAGAGGTGAAGAAAGGGTCTAGGGAATTGCTTGATGCAGGAGTGGGGAGCCTGGTTGTCATCCATTATCCCGAAGGTTGTGTCGCGGCATCGAAGGACGGCCGTGTCATCGCCGCCCCTTCATTCACCTTGTCCCGCGATGAGATCGTCTCCACGGTCGGAGCGGGAGATGCTTTCTGCGCAGGAGCCCTGTATGCGATTCACGAAGGTTATGAACTGGAAGAGATGCTCAAGTTTGCCTCGGCAAGCGCCAGATTCAACCTGTTCAGTGCCACCAGTACCGGCGGCGCGCCCACACTCAAGACAATTAAAAATTACTACCAAAACCAATAGCAATCCTATGAAAAGATCAGAAATCAATGCGATCATTCGCGAGAACAAAGAAGTTTGCCGGAAATATCACTTTATGCTTCCCGCCTGGGCTGACTGGACTCCAAAGGATTGGGCCGGAAAGGGAGTCGAGTGCGCTGAAATCAAGAACAACTGTATGGGATGGGACATCACGGACTTCGGCAGCGGAGATTTCGCCAAGATCGGCCTTTCTCTCATTACCTTGCGCAACGGCAATCCTGCGCGGGACCGCAAACCGTATTGCGAGAAGATCATGATCGTGCGCGACGGGCAAGTCACGCCCACCCACTTCCATTGGAACAAGATGGAAGACATCATCTTCCGTGAGGGAGAAGGAGAGTTTTGCATGAAACTCTGGAATGCCGACCCCAAGACCGAAGAATGCATCCCGGACGGCATCGTCAAGATCAAGGTTGACGGTGTCGTGACCGAGTTCGAAGCCGGAAAGACTTACAGGATCAAAAAAGGGCAGAGTGTCTGCTACACGCCTTACATCTACCACACTTTCTGGGCCGAAGGCGGAACTTGCCTGATCGGCGAGGTTTCAATGGTCAACGATGACGCCACCGACAATCGCTTCCTCGAGCCGATCGGACGTTTCCCGGCGATTGAAGAAGATGTCCCTCCCGAGACCCTTCTGTGCAACGAATATCCGGAACTCGAATGATGCGAAAGGCAGTAATGTATGGCGGCGGCAACATCGGCCGCGGTTTTATAGGAGCCCTGTTCAGCCAGTCCGGCTATCACGTCACCTTTGTCGATGTGGCCGAGCCGATCGTGACAGAACTCAATGAAAGGAAATCGTACCCGATTAGAATCCTCGACGGACAAAACAAAGAAGATCTGATAATCAAGAACGTTTCGGCCGTTCACGGGAACAACCGGGAAGAGGTTGCGGCGGTGATCGCTTCTTGCGACATCATGGCGACCGCGGTCGGAGCAAGAGTTTTGAAATTTATCATGCCGAACATCGTTTCCGGCCTGCGCAAACGCTGGAGCGAAAACGACAAGCCGCTGAACATCATCATCTGCGAGAATCTCAATGATGCGAACCGTGTCGTAGAAAGAATGATCAAGGAACAGCTGACCGCTTCCGAGATCGAACGGTTTGACCGGACAGTAGGCCTTGTCGAGGCCTCCATCGGCAGGATGGTTCCGGTACAGACTGACGAGATGAAAGACGGAGAGCCGCTCAGGATCTGTACCGAGAGCTACGGTTTTCTCCCGGTAGACAAGGCGGCTTTCAAGGGAACCATTCCGGATATCAAAGGGATGGTTCCGTTCGAACCCTTCGACTTTTTCGTCAAGAGGAAACTCTTCATCCACAATATGGCCCACGCGACGACCGCCTATCTCGGTGATCTGATCGGCAAGGAATATATCTATGAAGCCATTGACAATCCGGACATCCTCCTCATCGTCCAAAATGCGATGATGGAGAGTGCCCAAGCCCTCGTCAAGCGCTACGGCGTGGACATGGACTGGATGCTCGACCACATCAACGATCTCCTCCGTCGTTTCGCCAACATTACGCTGAAGGACACTTGCGCGAGAGTCGGAGGCGATCCTGCCAGGAAATTGTCTCCTGATGACCGTCTTGCCGGGTCGATGAAACTTGCCGAGGAGGAAGGGATCTGTCCCGCCTACATAGCGGTGGGCGCCGCGGCCGGCTTGAGGCGCTATCTCAAGGAGGCAGGACTCGCCCGGAATGAGGAAGAAGCCCTCAAGGCGCTGGAAAACGTCTCCCAAATACCGAAGGATTCTGCTCTGGCCCAACTTGTCCTGGAATATTTCAGGATGATTTCAACTTCCTGCAGCATTGCCGCTCTTCGCCGCGAAGCGCAAAGAAGAAAGGCGCTTTCCTCGACGAGTATCATCTGAAAAGGGTTGCCTTGAAATGGATTCGTCCGGAGAATACGCACGATGATCACCAAGAAACCAATTCTCATTGTCATGATGCTTCTAGCGCTCTTCGCGTGTACAAAACCGGAAGAGCAGGAGAGTCCTACGCCCGATGATTCCGAGACGATCACAGATCCGACGGATCCGAACGACGATGGAGATGACCCTCCTCCAACGGAATCGGCAAGCAGGATCGAGTCAATAGAAATGTCGCTTTTTGGAGAGTCCGCCTATACGCTCACTTACAGATACGGCGATCCAGACAAGCCAAACGGGGGACGTCTGCTCGGCAACAGTTACCCTACAGGGACTCGCAAGATGGTCAATTTCGGAGAAGTTACCCCTGACGGCCTCAAAGCCACCTTCTCCGATGACGTCATCCGCACGATTTCGTTAAGCCGGAGCGGCAACATACTCTCCTATCAAGGCAGCTGGAGGGAGGCGCTCGCGATTCCTCTGCAACTCGATGACAACGGGAAACCTGCGAGTCAGATGACCACGCGGACCTTCACAACGAAGGAGTATTCCGGGACACGTACCTGCGTGAAGACATTCACCTACCGCGGCGGCAACCTTACCAAGATGAAGGTCGAAAGCGGCACTGCGGCCGAATTCACGACGACGACCACAACGGGAAAGACGACCCTGAATTATGAGTTTGAGTATTCAGACATTGATGATGAATTCAATCTCGGGGTTTTGTTCACAGACATTTCGCTCTCGGATTTCGTAATATGGTTCGTGAAGGGCTTTCCTGCCAATGCGAAGCTGCCGTCCCGCAAGACCGTGTCCGACGACTTCATCACCCTCCGAGAAGAGGAATATTCCTACCGGAAAGACGCGGACGGGCGCGTTGCCGTCATCGACAGGAAGGTCAAGTACGGAAATGTCACGATTGGTGAATACATATATTCAATCATCTACAAATGAGACAGGTGCTGAAATTCATAACAACAGTCGTGCTTTTGATGGCGATTTGTCCGAGGTGTGCAAGATCCGCGACATACTTTGACAACAAGCCAAACGAAGGGCTGAGAAAGGACATGATTGATTATGCCCGCAGTGTTCAACTGAGATACACAGGCCACCGTTTTTACACCGACCTCGAGCGCTTCGTGACGGAAGTCAATGCCGCTGCTGAAAACAAGCCGTACGCATGGATTGCGCAAACCCTCAATTTCGTTGATGAGCAATTGCTTATCTATCCTCCTACAGGAGACTCCAGCCTGAATGATGACGACAAGAAATCAGCCATGATACGCCGCCATCTTTTGGTCATCAAGGACTATCCGATGCACAGTGAAAAGGGTCAGGCGGACTTCGTTTCTGCTTATACTACCCATTACTTGCAGGCTATGCGCAAGCTTTTAGCATGGCTGGATACCCCGGCGCCCGCGCAAGGAAAGATGGAGGTCTTCAAGTTCATCAATATGGGAGTCGTCGCGCGTACAGCCAACCATTGCGTGGCCTTTGACATCTGGTGGCCAGGGACGAACTCGCAGGCTGTGCAGTTCAGTTCCAAGATTGACGCCTTGTTCACAACGCATGCGCACGGCGACCATTACGACCACAGTATTCTTGCAGCCCTGTCTGACAGGCCTGAAGCCTTTATGTTCATGGATTCCACGCTTCCGGAAATGACCGGCTTCGAAGATAAGAAGAAAGCGACTCAATATATGTGGAGCGAAGATCAAACGGAAGCGACAGATGCAGGAGGCATCAAGGTGAGAGCCATGATGGGGGCGCAAGCGCCTATTCCCTGCCTCCTCTATTGCGTGGAACTGGATGGCTTCTGTATCTGGACGGCCGGCGACAACAACGATCATGAAGCAGCGGCTAGGATGACGCGATTCACAGCGCCGGACATTGTATGTATGAACGTCGCATCACCGTGGGACATCTCCCAAAAAGCACGCGAGGCTGTAGGGGCCGACAAGACTGAAAGTTATTATCTGCTGACCCATGAGAACGAAATCAATCATGATCCGGACGGTCGTCCCGGCTATAAGTTCTTCCTTGAGCACAAGGACTACGGAGTCACGAATCCAAACAGACAAAAACAGATCCATTCCTTCCTCGCCCTCAATGTCGGGGAGCATATAACATTATCAAAGTAAGCATGAAGCGCCTGGTATCCATTATTTTAGCAACCGCACTCTCAGTATGTGCCTTCTCACAGAACATCTCTTCACCGGACCGAAAATTAAATCTCCGCGTTGACAAGAAGACCTGCACCTACAGTGTAAAATATGACGGACAACAAGTCATGGCAGGCTCAGTCGCCCAGTTGGAGCTTTACGACGGCAGTTTCGCATGGGAGGAGGGAGCAAAAGTCAAGATATCAAAGAAACGCAAGGTGCGCGAGCAGATTGACGCGACCTTCTACAAGCAGAAGTCCTTCGAATATGTCTATAATTCCATGGTACTGGATTTCAAGAACGGATTCAGCATGGAATGGAGGCTCAGCGATTGCGGACTTGCTTACAGGTTTTCCACAACCAGGGAGGGTGAAACAGTCATCAAGAACGAAACCGGAAAGTTCGCGTTCTGCGACGATGCCGTGCTTACTTCGGCAAGTCCTTTTGAAAATAATTCCAACCCTTATCGCACGTCATTTGAGAATACATACACGGATGCGCCGCTCAGCGCCGAAATGAAGAAATATGCCTTCATCCCCGTTGTCCTGACACTTCCTTCACAACTGAGAGTCGTCGTCGCCGAATCATCAGTATCTTCATATCCGGGTGCCTTCGCGCGTTCCGTTGCAGGCGAGAATACGCTTGCCATCGAATTCCCTCCTTATCCTGAAAAGGATTTCATTGCCGTAAGTTCAGGAAGCAGGAACTATCCTTGGCGTATTCTTAAATTCTCGACCGACGATCGTGACATTCCCGCAGACAACCTCGTCTATGCCCTTGCTGAACCTAGCCGCATTGAAGACATTTCATGGATAAAGCCGGGATTCAGCGCTTGGGAATGGTGGAATGATTGGCGTCTTGAAGGTGTTGGGTTCGAGAGCGGAATCAATTTCGAAACGTACAAGTATCATATTGACTATGCTGCCGAACAGGGCATCCAATACGTTCTGCTCGATGAAGGATGGGGAAAAGTCGCTCCCGGACAGAACTATCTTAAGCCAAAACCGGGCTTCGATCTCGAAGGACTTGCCCATTATGCAAAGTCCAAGGGAGTCGGCCTTATTCTGTGGTGCATGATCGACAGGCTCTCTGAAGACCCGGAGATGTATTGCGAAATGTATGGCAAGATGGAGGGCGTGGCTGGTTTCAAGCCTGATTTCCTCAACCTCTACGACCAAAAAGCAGTGGAAAGACTCGCGAGAATCGCTGAGGCTGCAGCCCGCAATCACTTGTTCATCAATGTCCATGGCGTATTCCCTCCTTCCGGATTGAACCGAACCTATCCTAACATCCTCAACATGGAGGGTGTCTGGGGCCTTGAGAACTGTCGTGATCCCAAGGACTGGAAGCGCTATATGAAGCAGGATGTGATGATTCCTTTCACGCGACTTTTCGCCGGCCCGTGCGACTATACCCCTGGAGCCCTCCACAATTACGGCACGGGCAATCCGGGACCGGAAGGCTTCATACCTGGATCCTACGGTACCAGAGCTCACCAGGTAGCGCTTTTCGGGGTCTATGAGATGCCATTGTCCGTGGTCTGCGATTCTCCTACAGACTACGAGGCGGATGTGGAGACCGTCTCTTTCATCACCGCATGTCCGCGTGAATTTGACGAATCCAGGGTGCTCGAAGCAAAGATGGGCGAATATATTACCGTGGCTCGCAGAAGCGGAGACAAATGGGTGGTTTCAGGTATCACGGGAATTGATGCCCGCGACACCGAAGTTGACTTCAGTTTCCTCGGCGAAGGCGAATGGGATGCTGTAGCCTTTGAAGATGTCGAAGGGGCGGCGCCCACAGACTACAAGATCGAACGCTTCACGGTTCGTTCGACAGATAAGAAGTCCTTTCGGCTTGTACAGGGCGGCGGTTTCGCCATAAGGCTTCAAAAAGCCACCAAGTTGGGTTATGTCAACCTTTTCATGGGAACCGCCGGTGACCATGGTCAGGTTTCCCCTGCCGCGCAGGTACCTTTCGGGCTTATATCGGTCTGCCCGGATGCAGTCAAACCCCTTCATGCCGGTTATGACTATAACCAGGCCGAGATATCCGGTATTTCTGTGACCCGGATCAATGGTGTCGGCGGAGATGGAACCGGAGGCAACCTGCGGCTACGACCGGCGGCTGTCGAAGAGAAGCTTGAAATTATAAAAGGTTCCGAGACGGCGTTTCCGGGTTACTATGAAGCTCGTCTGAACAACGGTGTCGGAATAAAACTCACAGCCACAAGGAATATTGCCGTGGAGAATTTCCAATTCTCCGGAAACGCCGCCAAAAGACTTGTTCTGGATGTCAATTCAGCCATAGATCCAAGACGCAGCGCATGCGGATGGAAGGTTCTTGACGCCAACAACATCGAAGGCTGGGCGCAGACCTCCACAACCTGCAATTTCGGAGCATATAAACTGTATTTCAGGCTCCGTACCAACAGACCTTTCACTGTCGGAAAGGTTGATGGCGACAAGGTCGAATTGATCTTCCCTGACAAGACAAGGTCGGTTGAAGCGCGTGTCGCGCTTTCCCCTGTTGACGAGGCAACGGCAGCCAAAGAACTTCAGTTCGCAGATGGGATGAGCTTCGACAAGATCCGTCGTGTTACTGCTGAAAAATGGGAGAATATCCTGTCAAGGGCTGATGTGGAAGGTAGCACTGAAGAGCAGAAAATCCTCTTCTACACAAGTATGTACAGGGTGTTTCTAAGTCCTTTCAATTCCACTTCTTCTTGCGGACAGTATCGTGGAACAGACGGGGAGCTCCATGCTGCCGACAACTGGACCTATTACAGCGGCTGGAGCATGTGGGACACTTTCAGGACGAAATTCCCTATGATCAGCCTAATGGCGCCCGAAGAAATGAGCGATATCTGCAAGTCCCTCGTAAGCCTCTATGTTACAGGCAAGAAGAACTGGGCGACCATGCATGAATGCGCTCCGACCGTGCGCACCGAGCATGCCCAGATCACGCTTTTGGACGCATGGAGCAAGGGAATCCGCGGATTCGACCTCGATAAGGCCTTCCCGGGAATGGAGAAGGAATATGAAGACGGGTTGGCGCCGGGTTCCGGCCAAGGATTGACAAGGAATACCCCTGACCAGAAAATGGAAACCGTCTATGACCTGTGGGCCATGTCGAAGATTGCGGAAATAATCGGAAACGATGCTGCTGCGACAAAGTATGGCCGGGAATCCGAACGTCTTTTTGAAGAAACTTGGAAGAAGGAATTCATGACCATCACTGATGAGTTCGCCCTCATGAAAGGCAACGGAATGTACCAGGGCACGCGCTGGCAATATCGCTGGGCAATGCCCTTGTATGCTGATAAGATGGCTGAATGGGTCGGGAAAGAGACCCTTGCCTCACAGTTGGCGGAGTTTTTTGAAAAGCACCTATTCAACCAGGGCAACGAGCCGGACATCCAGACGCCTTTCATGTTCAATTTGTTTGGACACCCGGAACGTACCGGCGAGCTTGTTCACGCCTTGTTGACGGACGACCGGATGATTCACATCTATGGCGGAAACGCGGAATTTCCGCAGCCGTTTGTCGGACGCGCGTTCCAAAACAAGGTTGACGGGTACGCTCCCGAAATGGATGAGGACGATGGAGCGATGAGCGCCTGGTATATGTTCTCACAGATGGGGTTCTATCCGCTCTGCGTGGGTACAGACCGTTACGAGATGTTCACTCCTCTGTTTGAAAAGATTACCCTACATTTGAATGGGCGTGACATCACGATAAGGCGCGGGTGCCCGGAAGGCGCGGGTGCAAAACGCATTGTGGTTGACGGAAAGCCTTTGCCGGGCTTCACCATCACGCACGACGCGCTTGTGTCAGCTCGAGAGATCGTTTTCGAGTAACTTATATTCCGAAAGAATAGTTGAAAATGTCGCCGTTTTTGTTGGCGCAGTTGATAAAGCTCACTTGAGCCTTCGGATTGTTCACGTTGATCGGATTGTCGCAACGATAGTTTCTCATACGGCAGTTGACACCGGTCACGACGACATAGTCTGTTCCGTCTATCGTCATGAAGTCATAGGAGTTGCCGATACTGGTAACGGCAGGATTGTTGCCGGAGAAGCAATCGACGTTCGTAAGATTGAGATGACCCTTTCCACGGACATAAAAAGGATGAATATCCTCGATCTTGCCGTCAGGTGACGCATTGGCGATGATGGATCCCTGGGCGACTTCCCACACGCGGTTGAACGGACCATCGCCATCTTTCAGCACACCTATGCAGACACAGTCTAAGTTGAAGTTCGTGAGCTGGCCATAGGTTTGAGGACCCAAGTATATTCCTCCATAGTTGCCGAAAGTGAAGAGGTCTATGCATTGAGCGTTGTCGGTGTGGTTGATTGTGTAGGTATAGTTTTTCTGCTTTATGACATAGTCGCAAATTTCTGATGGATAGCCTCTGCCGAATTCGCGCTGGTTGGCCGGATTGACATGGCAGTGAAGGATGCGAGGAATGTCATAACAGTGGTCTATGGAAATAAACTTGCCGCTGAGCGGATAGCCATAGCAATGCTCGAAAAGGATCTGCTCGCAAGGAAGATTCCTGGTGGCTTCGAAGTCCATCGCGAATGTCTCTCCGTAGAAAGTAAGGCAACGGAGCGTCACGCCTTGGCAAGCGGTTGCTTGCGAGACCTTGATTGTCGGAGGATATTCGATGACGGAATCACTGTTCTTGTACGCTTGTTCGGGATAATAGAACTGGCATCCACTAATCTGCGTGGCAGATTCTACCGTGATGAACGGAGAATTGGTATCCGTGATGACGAACAAGGAACCTGTAGGGCCGTTGGGCCCGGCAGTTCCCCGTCCGGTAGGTCCATGCACACCAATGAGAGAAACATTCTTAAGAAGAGCGATTCCGCTCTGAACAGGATACCCTCCTTCAACAGGCTCCACAAACAGGGCGGCTCCGCGTGAAGAAGCCCAATTGATGGCTTCCTGGAGATTCAGCCTGTTGCGCCTTGGGGTGTTGGTCGGAAGAACGCCGAAGGACTGGATGGAATAGGCCTGTATGTCAACAATGACTGTATCCTTGATATACACCGTGTCTTTGACAACAGTGGTCTGGTAAATGGTATCCATGACCACAGTGGTCTTTATAATCGTCTCGTCGATGGTTTCAATGACCATTTTTTTGCAGGAAGCCAAAGAAAGGACGGTTAACAGGATGAAGGGTATCGCTTTTTTCATAGAATTTAAAAAATGAGGCAGCGGCACAAATGGCCGCCGCCTCAAAGTTAGCAAAAATTAGTTTCCGTAAACGAGATTAGCGTTCTTTGTGCTACAGACATCGCCGCCCATTCCGGACCAGCCGGATGCGCGGTTTGCACCGATGCAACGTACGAAAATCCTTGAAATGCTGTTGTCGATACGGCAGCAGGTAACCATATAGTTGCCGCCGACGTTCAGACATGCCTGATAGTTGTTCATGGGGAAGCTGGCAATAACCCTGTTATTGAAGGAACCATCTTCCTTGGGTGTTCCTCTAAGCAGGTACATTCTGCCGGACACTCTGTGGTTAAAGTACAAGCACCCATTCTCATCGGCAGATACAGAATCATAGTTTCTGTTGTTGTTTCCGCCGCTTTCTTCAAAGATGTTGCGATAAGCGTTTACCGGGTAGCTTCCAGAAACATCAACCTGCATGATCCAAGATCCATTTTGGGTTGGAGTGTAGAGGTAACCGTCGGAGAGACAACCATTCATGTGCATTCCTCTGCCGTCAGCGCTTCCAGTCAAATGAAGCGCATCCGCATAACTCTTGAGAGGAATGTAACAGATTGTTGAGTGGCCCATGAAATATACCCAAGTCTGGGTCTTGTCAATGATAGGGGAAGCGATATCGGTCGTTGAACCTGTTACCGAATTGGATTCTTTCTCGATTTCGAGCTTGTTGTTCTTGAAAGTGATCCATTCAACGCTTGAGAGACCGATATTTCTATGCAGAATGATGTTGTTATCACCCCATACAGCGAATTGGCATGCTCCAAGCCCCTTGGTATAATTGTTGCCCTTTCTGTTGAACGTCTCAACATTGTCGTTGAAGTCGAGTTCGGAAAGTTTCTCGCCGGTGGCTGTGTTGAGAGCATAGAACATGTTGTTGCCGCAAGCCACGAAGAGGACTGAGCAGTCGTTGCTGAGCGCGGGGCCGCTTCCTACCATAATAGAAGGCGGCATCTTGCTGGGATCACCGACAGGGACATCAAATTGCCACTTCTTCGTGAGTCCAGCCTCGGCAAAACAATAGATAGCCTGGTTATTGCAGGCATAGATGTCTCCGTTAAGCGGGTTGACGCAGAACATACCCCCATTGTCGGTTTTGATGGAAGCCTTGTCCATCTTAAGGTTGACCTCAACAATTTCCTTTGTTTGAAGGTCAAGCTGAATGAGATGTCTTTCCGCAAGACCGCCGCCATCCTGATTACGAGTGATGAAATAAACCTTGGTGCAGGCCTTGTTGAATACAGGGTTGGCGTTTCTTGACCAAGTTGTGATATCCTTCTCGATCCAAAGGATCTCTACGGGGACATCAATGACATCGCTGACCTCAACACCCTCGATCTTGGCGACAAGCTTGACGCTTGCATTGCCAAATTCCTTTCCCTCGACAGCTTCCTCGAAGCTCTGGTCAACATCGACAGCGAATGTGGCCTCATTGCCCTCGTATTCCTTGTCGCCTACCGTCCAGACCGCATCCTTAATTCCAGGATATGCCTCTGCATTGACCTTCCAAACAGCCGGCTTGCCGGCATAGATGGTCTCTTCCATGACATAAAGTTTTGCATCTCCGAGGATGACGAATTTCTGGGAAGCGGTCTGATTGCTCACTTGTGTGGTTGCCGTGATCTCAACAACACCGGATCCCGAAAAGACAACCGTTGCCTTTCCGTCCGCTCCGGGAGTAACAGTAGCGATCTTTGAATCGCTCGTCTTCCATTCGACGGACTTGTTAGTCGGGTTATCCGGCGAGAAGATAATTTCAAGTTCCCTTTCTTCACCTGCTGTAACAGCAATAGCTGTCTCAGAAGAGGACTTGAAGGCAATGCCTGTGATCTCGGTGTCGGTAACCGTAACCTTGCAAGTGCCGACAACACCGCCAATCTCGGCGGAAATGGTTGCTTCGCCAGGAGCAACAGCTGTTACAAGACCGGTGGGAGCCACAGTGGCAACCATCTCATTTGAAGAAGACCATGCGGTCTCTGTGATTGTAGTAGCATCTGCAGGAGCTGCGGTAGCTCTAAGAAGCTGCTTGCCTCCTACAACAATGCTGACATTGGCAGGATCGACAGTGACGCTTGACACTTGGATTTCTTTCTGACAGGAAACAATCGCCAAGATTGCCGCCAGGAAAAATGCTGTTTTTTTCATAATTGTTAAAAATTGGATCATATGTTAAAGAATTGAAAAATAGATGTTATTCGGGTACATTAATTTCACGGACTTCAGAGAAGTTATACCTTCTGGTACCACTTCCTGCGGGCGTGTCGTAATTGATTCTGGCCGCTGCTCGGATGAAGAGTTTGCGTCCGGGTTTCAGCGTTCCCTTCGAAGTGATCGGGACGAGGGTTCCGAGTTTTTCTTCGAAGGAGTTTCCACCATACTCAATGACATTTGACCAGCTTGAATACTGGTTGTCACCGTTGCAGGTAGAAGAATATCCAACATAAAGACGAAGGTCCGTCACGTTCATGTAATCCGGTTTCCAACCCCCCATTGGTTCAATTTTGGAGCGGAACGCCTCCTTTGTAGTGGCGCGGGTCACACGGACATTAGCGGTAACTTTGCCGGCGCTGACGATGGGATCGCCGATAATTTCAACCTTCAGGAAAGGCTGGACAAGGAAGTCGACAGTGGTGACACCCTTGATGTCGGTCTCGACAGTCGCATCTTCAAGCACGGTTCCATCTGGAGCTGTACGATAAAGCGGAATGAACGGGCCGTCAATGCGGACATTGTAGCGACCTTTGAAGATCTTGGTGTTCCGGTAGGTGCCGTCATCTTTTGCGTAGAAATCCGGATTGTAGGTCACATTCTCTCCCCAGCTGAGCTCAGTCAAGCGGATTCTGATTCCCCTTCCATTCTGTTCTGTCAGAACAGGCTCCCCCGTCTCAATGTCCACGATCTTGCCGGTGATGGTTTCTTCCGGAGCGTCGAAATTATCAATCTCGAACAGAGAACAAGCTGAGAATCCGAGGGTTGTGATTCCTGCGGCGATAATATATGAGAGTATTCTTTTCATTTTACGATAGTTTTATCTGTTAGGTTGCTGATCAATGTACTTGCTCTTTGTCACCTCGCCGCCGGGGATAACGAAGTAGTAGTCGAGAGGAGAGTAGGAAAAGGTCTGTCTTCCCTCGAAACTGATGTCAAAGAACCATTTGTGCGCGGTTGTTGAATAGAACGGATAGAATCCCTTGAATCCGTATCTTGTTCCATCGCTGTATTTGGTGTGATCTGTTATCATGCCCCAAAAGCCATCACGATTGTTCTCATCCTGGACCCTCCATCTTCTGATGTCCCACTTGCTCTTCTGCTCGTAGGCAAGTTCCTTGCGGCGTTCCTTCCGAACGATGTTCCGGCTTTCAATATCTGAGCTGAGATCTTCTGTCAGCACATTGGCGCCGGCTCTGGTCTGAATGGCCTTGACGGCATCGGTAGCAACCTGAAGCATGTCATCTCCATCTGGAGATTGAATGCCTCCCAGAGAAAGCTCCACAGCAGCCTCTGCAGCGTTAAGGAGCACCTCTCCGTACCTTGTAAGGATGAACGGCTGGTCGGACTTTCCTTCTCCGATGTCCTTAAGTTGAAGATCGGGATCAAGGTATTTTCTAAGATGCAGACCGGTCATTGTGGACTCGGTGTTGGTATAGAACGGACCATTCTCTCCGGCTGCATAACAAGTGACCGTATCGCCATTCTCGTCCAAATAAGTCACTTCTTCAGTGTTAACGTTCGGACTCAGGAAAAGCGTCTTGTTGTTCTTATCATTGTACATGGACAGATGTTGGTAGAGACGCCCCCTCTGAGAGAATTCGTAGCTGTCCTTCAGTGTCTCGATGGGAACATCTCCGGTGTAGATACCCATTCTTACTTCAATCTCACGGCCTCTGAACACATCACCCGGGAAGATAATGTAGGCGCGAAGACGTGGCTCGACACCCTTGAAGAAATCCATCGGCTTGTCGAAGAGAAGATAATTGCCGTTCGTGTGGTCTGTGCCGTCAGTCACACGGATGCCGCCGCTGGGATAGCGGTTGAAGCCATCGAAAAGTTCCATGAAATCTTCGGTCGGGCAGGTGCCGGCAGAAAGAGGCATTCTGAATATCCAGGGGGAGCTGTAGGCATCAAGCCCGTGGCTGAGGTATGGATATTCATACCTTCTGATGAGGATGTTCTCCGGACTTGAGAGATCCCTCCACATATCGACCATATTCTTGTACTGCGCTTCCGGATCATTGGCCTTCCAAGATTTCATATAGAGTGAATATACGCCGCTGTCAATGATTTCCTTCGCCGCCTTGTACGCCTCCAGGAAATATTTGTTGGAACAGTCGAACCATTCTTCTTCTTCAAATCCGATCACGCGGATTCCGGTCTTCTTGCCAAGACCGGTAAGACGTCCGGTGACAGTCTCGTTGTACTTTGCAACGGACCCGGCATAAAGCATAGCGTCTGATTTGAAGGCAAGGGCTGCGTATTTGTGTGCGGAACAGTCAAATGTCGGCGTTGGAGGAAGAAGAGAAATCGCCATGTCCCAGTCCTCAAGGATAGCATCCCACGTGTCCTTCTCGGAAAATCGGGCAATCTCAACATCGCCCTCGAACGGATAAGAAATGATTTCCTTCACAATAGGAACTCCGCCAAATCTCTTTGCCATCTGCGAGTAAACAAAGGCTCTCACAAAATATGCCTGGCCGAGAAACTCATTATAGGCCATCTCGACATAATTGTCCCTGTACTGAGGGAGAGTCTTGATCAAGTGGTTCGCATCATGAATCAAGGTGTAGGCTCTACCCCACAGAGAGGCTTTTTCATTTGTGAAGGCTTTCGTGATAGGGTCGCGCTCAATGGCCTCGCCGGTTCCCTCGATGCCTAGACACCCGAGGAAGGTACTTCCGTCAAAACCATTGGCTGCCACATATTTGAAATCCTCCCAAGGCATCTGTGAGTACATTCTCGCCAGATAGATCGCCATTCCGGACTGGCTTGAAAGCAAGTCATCGTCCGTCACGATGTTTTTAGGAGGGACATCGAGGCTTACACAGGATGTCGCCGCAAGTATTGCCGATACTATAATGAAAACTATCTTTTTCATATTTCCGTCCTTTTAGAAGTTGATGCTCAGCCCGATTGTGTAAGACTTGTTGAGCGGGTAGAGACGCCCATAGGAGTCTGCAGGGTGCTCAGGGTCGATGTACTTGACTTTCGTGAAAGTCAGAGGATTATAGGCATTCGCATAGATTCGGACGCCGAGGTCTTGCAGTCTCTGAATTTTCGGCAACGTGTAGCCGATCTCAATTGACTTCAAACGGATGTAGTCAACGGGTTGGGTGTTGAAGTCGGAGTTTGAATATGCGGAATTGCCTCCGAACAGATAGGTGCCCTTTACCCACTCAAGGGATTGGTCATAAACATCAGTCTTGACATTAAGAGGATGCCATCTGTCCAAGTACTGTTGCAGCGTACCGCCCCCATGCTGGCCATAGACGCCGAGCTGAGATTGACCGTAAGCGACGGATCCAAGGGTCGCGCCCTGAAAGAGGAGGCTTGCGTCAAAACCCTTCCACTGAGCATCGAGAGAGATGGAAAAGTTGCACCAGGGAGATTGCCCAAAGGTGTAAGGATGGACGTCAAGTCCGTTGATTTGTCCGTCACCGTTCCAGTCAAGATACTTGAAGTCACCTGGCAGGATACCATTGCTCTTATTGGTGTCGTAAGTCCAGATATCCTCCCACCCATCATAGCGGCCAACAGTCTCATATCCGAAGACAATGCCCTGATAACGATTGTTTCTGGTATTGTTCCTCCAATTGTCGTAGGAGTTTCCGTACTTGGTGGTCTCGATGTAAGTGATGGCCTTGTTTCGGGTGATGGAAATCATCGCCTTGGTCTGGTAATGGAAGTCTCCGATATGGTTACGATGAGATAGTTCAAGTTCAAAACCAAGATGGCTGTCACTGTTTGCATTCTCCAGAGGAGGAACCGACCCAACAATGGTCGGCATCTCAGAAGCATTTCTGGCAAGAAGCCCATGTCTCAAACGGCGGAAGAAATCAAAGGTGAATCCAAACAGACCATTCCATGCCTCGAAGTCAACACCGATATTGAATGTTCTGTTGGTGAACCAAGTGATGTTTTCATTTGGCAGAGCCTTGGGATCCGCGCGCATCACCCACGAGCCAAGATAGTAGATCGGAGCCTGCCCCGTGTAATAGCCATCGGTTCTAAGAGCCCCCGCAGGGTAGGTGTATCCGGTTGCCCATTCATAGTCAGATCCATCACTGCCGATCTCGCCATAACTCGCGCGAAGTTTGAGTTGGTTGATGAAGTTCAAGGAACCGTTCTTAAGCCAAGGTTCCTGAGAAATTCTCCATCCGGCGGAAACCGAAGGGAAGAATCCCCAGCGATGTCCCTTGTAGAATCGTGATGAACCATCATAACGGAACTGACCCTCAAAAAGATAACGGTCGTCAAATGAGTAATTGAGCCTTCCGATAAGGGATTCATACGTATAATCGTAAAGAGCGCCTTGGCTGACCTGATGTCCACTGACGTCCAGACCTGTAAAGTAGGGTGTGGCGAAAACGAGGTCACCGAACGCATTGAAGCCGTTGGCGCCCTTCTTTTGGATCTCCCAACCGACCGTGGCTCCAACATTGTGTTTGTTGAACTTGCGGTCGTATTGTACAAGCGCCTGAGCCAACATTGATTTATAGTGATTGTCGCCTCTGGTCAGCTGGCTTGGAGAAGATTTCGCATAAAGCCTTTGGTCATAGCCACCGGTGAGTTCGTTATAAGCATACTGATAGTATTCCTTTCGGTACTGCTCATATTCTGTTCCGATGTAATCCCAACTGAACAAGCCCTTGATGGATAGGCCGTTGAGAACATCGGAAAGGGTACCCAAATCGTAGGTCAGGGAATTGTTGAGGTTGAAATTCTTCCTGTAATTAATCCTATGACCGGAAATGTCCGAGTAGATACGAGCCACAGAGTTCAAGTCAAGGTTCAAGTCCTTGTAGTTAAGCATAGTCTGTTCCGGGTCAGCATAGGCCTTCCAGATTGTACTCTGTGAATACCAGAAACGGATGATGAGTTCAGGATCATCAAGAGGGTTGTGAAGGTGCTCGTAGTAACCGGAGACATTTGTGTTGAAGGTCAAGCCCTTGAGCAACTCTGCGGTGACATTTGCCCTTAGGTTGTACTTTGTGTCATTGAGATCACGGCTCTTCCAGAAACCCTCTTGGTAAAAATAACCAAGACCGAAATAAAACCGGAGCTTGTCCGTACCCCCACTGATGCTAAGGGTTTGACGGGACTGAGGGGCCATATCTTGAATGACAAGACCATTCCAGTCAGTTCCCTGAAGCTCTCCGCTGCGATAACGATCAACAAGAGTTTCCGGATATTCAGGTGCTCCTCCTTCCATTCCCATCAAGCAGCGCTCGTTCGTCAGTTCCAAGCAATTGATCGCATCCATCAGACGTGGCAGGCTGGCTGGAGTCTGGAAAGTGAAACTGCCATCATAGCTGGTTTTGATCTTGCCGACCTGTCCGCTCTTCGTTGTAATCAAGATAACACCATTACCGCCCCGAAGACCATAGATGGCTGCAGAGGCATCCTTCAAGACGGACACATTCTCAATATCAGTAGGAGAAAGTCTTTGAAAATCAGACATTTCGCGTGGCACGCCATCAATAACGACAAGAGGTGAACCCATTCCGCGAATATCAAGAGCAGCGTTATATTGTCCGGGCTCAGCCGTCTTCTGCCATACTCGGACACCGGGAATACGACCGGTAAGCATGTTCTGGGTGTTGTCAGTCTTTGTCTTGACCATGTCCTCTCCACCGACTGCTGAAACAGCGCCCGTGATAGAACCTTTCTTCACGGTTCCATATCCGATAACGACCGTTTCCTCAAGGAGGTTGGTGTCGTTTTCGAGAATGACGTTAATGATGCCCCTGTTGTTGACAACCACAGATGCGGTTTTCATTCCCAAGAAGGAGAACTCCAGCGTGCTGTTGGACGGCGCGTTGATTGAATATCTGCCACCGGCATCGGTCGATGTGCCATCCTTCGTGCCTTGGACGATCACAAAGGCTCCCACGACAGGATCATTGTTCTCGTCAACCACGGTTCCTGAAACCGTAATTATGTTCTGGGCAAATGATGTAGCGGAAATCAATGTAAGGCTGACAATCGCCAAAAGGCTTGCAATAAATCTCTTCATAGTTCCAGGCATTAATCCATTTCAATACTGTAGATACAAAGCTTGCCTTCGCCGCCCATATCCGCTCTATGCACGCTTATGGCGATTGCGACGTTCTGTCCCTGATATTTGTTCAGGTCATAGACGAATTCGGCGTATTCAGCAGGATTTCCCGTCCCTCTGTTGTGGACAAGATACCAGCATCCCTTACCGTTGTCGACCGGACCCGTCTTGTCGGCCTTGTATGAAGCCGGATCCACCGCGACTGCGGTACCATCGTCGGTCACAGCCGTAACTCTGAATACGGTTCTGTAGGTCTTATGGTAACTTCTTACAAGAATTCGCATACGGTCATTTGTGGGCCCAATATGGAATCGATTGACAAGATAGGTGTCGGGATTGTCATATCTTGCGCTGCCATCACCTGCAGACTTGATCGTATATCCGTCAGGATTAACCGGCTCAACACCACCTCTCACATATTGGAGCGTCCAGTTCATGATGATGTGGTTTGTGCCTGCAAATGCGCTGTAGCCCTGCTGCTCACCGGGATGATGGACGCGCCTGACCCCGTTTTCCTCAGTACCGGCATTCTGGCCGAAATTAAGCCCGGAGAAAGAAGTATTGTTGTTGATGGTCATGGTAAGGATGTTCTCCTTAGTGAAGCTGTCCCACGCCTCCATTCCTTCGAATTTGGTTCCGGGAATCACCTCGTCCTTATTCATGGGCCTGTTGGCAAATGAAACACGTCTTGTTGCAAGATGACCATTTGTCCCGTCGTACCAATAGAGTCCGTATGCGATCACAATCTCATGGCCGATAAATGCTGAAAGATCGAAACTGTGCGCGGCATAGTCTCCATAATGGGTATCTTCACCGACCTTGACAGCCTTCGTTGCCTGTGCGGTAAGGTCGAGCACTTCTACACCAAAATGCAAGGCGGTCTCCGGCGTGGTTGCAAAGTGGGTCATAAGGTCCACCGTCATAATATGGTTGCCCTCGTAGATGAACTTCTTTCCATAGGTATAACCATTGAAATGGTCTGTTTCACCAGGCTGTCCGTAATTCGTGTTGCATACAACAGCGCAGCCCTCAGCCTCATAGCGAAACTCGCCATACCAAGGCCAGGCGGACATATAACCGGCAGACCAGTCCCATCGACCGGAGAAACCTGTAGACCCTCTGAAATCATTGCCATACCAGTATGGCGCGTCAGCGATTTCTTGCCACTTGTGTCCTGGCCATATATCCTCGCCGCCGAGCCTTACAACCGGCATCATGATCACACCATCAACGAACTCGGAAGCATTCACGCTTCGTGAATATCGGGATCCGTCAGGAGACGTGAAAGTAAGATCATAATTGCTGATTGTCAAGCCCTCTATTGAATATACGCCATCATCTCCCGTCCTTGAGGAGGACAGCCCGGATGCGACAAGGACTCCTGACATAGGTTTTCCGGAACCTGCATCCAGGATCGTTCCTGTGATCTTAGCCATCGAGAATTCGAGGGAGGCTTCCAATGAGATTGAACTCTCTTCCGCAAAACGTTTTGGCTCAAGGGTGCAAGAGGCGCTTGCGTAGCCTTCTTTTGTAAATCTGATGTACCTTGCGGTTGACGGCACGGCCGAAATAAAGAACGTCCCGTCAGCCTTTGTGGTGGCAGATGCAAACACTTCCTTCTTAAGACCGGTCCCCAAGCAGTCGACGGTCACCGCATCCAGCGGAGTTCCGAAATTGTCAGTGACCCTTCCGGAAATGTCCGCTGTTCCTACGACACTTTCTTTCCAGTAGGTCACTTCCTCTTCTTTGTCCCGGCAGGACCAAAAAAAGAAAATGAGCCCGAAAAATACGGAGCAAAGCAGAGGAATCTTCGAAACAAATTTCTGTTTCATACTATTTATTGGTTTTGCGATAAGGATAATGATTCATTGTTAGGTTATTTGACTGTTGCGAGAAATTTCAAGGTCTGCTCCTTACGGTACTTTATTCTGATTCTCCGGATGTGTTCCTGACATTGAAACGGTATCGCTCGCTTTCTTGTCGTCAAATTCGTCCCGGGCCGTGCATCACAGTGGCGCTATAAGAAGAAAACGTGATCGCTGCGGCGAAAGGAAAAGCAACTGCCGATAGAAGATTAAAACGAGTCATCGAAGTTTTTTATTCATTATTTTTAATGATGAAGATAAAATAAAACGTTTCAGATTAATTTATAGGTTAATAGAAGATTAATCGTCGAAGAAAAAGAATTAATTTCTTAATATTCTATTATATGGATAGCCATAAAAGAAAGAGCCCCCTCTAGATGAGTATTATCTGAAGGGGGCTTTGGAAGGGATTCGTCCCGAGAATTCTCCGCATTCACGGACTTTGTGGCCGCAGCGCTACCATTCAAAGCGGACGGCTACACCGTCGGGATCGTTATCAAATCCGAGCAGATAGGTATGGCTGTTCTCGTCCCAGCAGCCTTCTTCAAGGCTTTCCGTTCCGTTCACCGTTACGCTGACGGGTTTGGACGGAAGAAGGATACGCGAAGCGTTGATTGTTTCAAGCGGTCCTTTTGCCAAGAAGGAATAGGTCTTTCCATCGACAATCTCTTCGTATGCCCTGCTAGCTTGCGCCAGGATCTGCGGACGGGAAGGGTCCGCCTCGGAGAGGTCATAGAAAAATCCTTGTGAACCGGCCTCAACGCGGATTTCCGACAAAATGGGAAGTTGAGGATCGAACAGGTCGATGTAAACTCCGTCCTTGAGGAAGGGTGCGTCATTCACGCTCTCGTTCATCACGGCCACAATGGTGTACGGTCCCCTTTCCAGATAGAAATGGTTTTTGGATTCGAGGCTTCCCGCTTGGGCGCGATCCTCATACAATTCCTTTACCACCGCAAGCAGTTTTGCGTGCGCGCCGCTCTCCAGCACATATTCTTTCGGATCGGCACGGAGGATCCGCACCGTTCCCTTGCCGTAGGAATAGGTCCCTTCGGGAGCCCCCGCATCGATTCCCATCAGAGCGAACAGATGATCGGAAGCGGCGGCAAAGGCATTCCCATCCTTATTCCACCACTCGGACACGCTCTGGAAAGGATCCTTGTCACGTCCGCAGTAGAGTATGATTCCTCCCTTCTTGACCCAGTCCGCCAATCGCTTATGCGCATTCGGATCCATAGGCTTCATATTGGAATAGGACAATAGCAGCACGCGGATGTCCGCCAAGGTTTTTTTGTAGTCCACATTCTCCAGGTGTACGATCTTGACCGGAATTCCACTCTTGAGCAGCGGCATCGCTTGGCCGAAGAAATTGGAGAATTGGGGATCCTCGTAACCATCGTGGGTCGGCAGGCTCTGGAACATCAGGGAATTCGCCATCACGATACCGATACCTTGCGATCCGTTAAGCCGTTGGTTCGTCACCGGCATTTCATGCAGCGTATTGATCATTACGTGCATCATCGTGGAATAGTCCTTCGGAATGCGGATCCGTTCTTCGCTATCCGCGCTCTTGCGATACAAGCCTTCATAGATACGCTCCGGCCACGGCATGATTTCATAGTCCGCGATGTTCGGATAAAGCAGCTGGGCAGCGAAGGTTGCATGATAGTTTCGGCGATAGTCCTCCCAGTCTCGGGGCCAATCCTCGATAGGATCGGTCAGGAACCAGACCCTGCGACCGGTTGGTTCCGTCATGGAAGCTACGCATCCATATTCCAGGAAAGCAGTCTCGAACGTCCTTTCCTTGCTCTTTCCATTGAATATGTTCGCGGTGCGGGCGGTTCCGGTCCAGACCTGCGCGATGTAGCCGTCGATGCCCGGAAGCGAAGCAAGACTGGCTTCCGGGCTGACGATGTTCCATTGAGAATAATTAAGCAAGGAATGCGTCGGCACATAGCAGCGCACCTCCATCCCCTTCGTCCGACCATATTCCTTTGCATAGCGGCTCACTTCGTCCAGGGCGCGGTAGTACAAGAAATACTTCAGCTTGTTGGACAGGTAGGTGGCCTCGGGAGACTCGTGCTGGGGACGCCAATCCGTGTTGTAATAGGCTTTCCACTCACGCTTGAAGGCTTCGCTGTAACCGGCCCTGTTCCAGAATTCCGGCTCTTCGAAATAAAGATCGTCAATGCCTGCGTCAATCACGCGCTTGACATGCCGTTCCTTGAAATACTTGAGGTAATTCTCGGTCGGGACAATGTAGGGAACCATTCTTCCGTGCCAAATGGTGTCGCCATTGGCTTGGACCTGTCCTTCGTCCAGATGCGGTTCCCCGTCCCAAAGACCGATAAAATAGTCCTGATAAGACCCCCAGGCGATTCCCGTCATGAAGTCAGTCTCGTAGCCCCTTTCCTTCCATGAGAGGGCCCGATCTTCGAACGAGGGTCTGTTGCCCCGGACACGATCGGAAGGGTTGCCGCCGACACCGTAGATCATGACTGCGTCAGCCCGGTTGTCCAAGGTCGGTTTCCAGATGCTGGACGTTTGAAAAGTAGTCTTGGCATCCTTTCGTTGACCGGCTTCTTGGCCAGTATTCTGGCAGCAGCATAGCAAAAAAATGCATGCTGCGACAAAGGCTCGCTTCAACATAATCACGGAATATTGACTTCCTTGACTTCGGAATAGTTGTAGCGACGGGTTCCGGAGCCCGCGGGAGTGCCGTAGTTGATCCGCGCTGCAGCGCGGATAAAGAGTTTCCTGTTGGGCTTGGCGGTCCCGCTCGAAACCATCGTGATCGGTTCGCCGAGATGGCTCTCGAAAGAAGCCCCGCCATACTCTATCTTGGAACTCAATGCACTGTACTGACTTCGCTGGCTGCAGGTTGAGGAATAGCTGACGAACAACCTGACATCCGTTACGTTCGTAAAGTTGGAATTGTAGCCGCCCATCGGCTCGACCTGTTCCCGGAATCTTTCGACAGAGACGGCTCTGGTGACTTTCACCTGTGCCGTGATTTTACCTCCGCTGACAACGGGTTCGCCGACAAACTCAACCTTGAGGAAGGGTTCAACTTCGAATCTGAGCTCTGTCGTGCCCTTCACATCGCAGGTTATGGAGTTGTCTTCGATCAGTTCGCCGTCCGGGTTCTCCCTGACAATGGGGATGAAAGGTCCGTCGACGCGGATGTTATAGTTGCCCTTGAAGACCTTCGTGTTCTGGAAAGAACCGTCGTCACGGCAGTAGAAGTCCGGATTGTGTATGACGTTCGGGCCATAGCTAAGCTCTGTCATCCTGACACGGATACCATTGGTACTCTGCTCCGTGAGGACCGGTTCGCCTGTTGCGACGTCGATGACTACGCCCTTGACCGTTTCCTCAGGTTGGGCGTAATTGTCAATCTCAAAGAAGGAGCAGGACGGGAGTCCGAGCGCCAGGACGCCGGCCGTCATAATGTAATAAATTGTCTTTTTCATTGTTGTAATCTTCCGTATTATCTGTTAGGCTGCTGATCAATGTACTTGCTCTTCGTGACTTCTCCTCCGGGAATTCCGAAGTAGTAGTCGACAGGGGAGTAACTGAAGGTCTTGCGGGCGCAATCCATGAAAGCGATATCGAAGAACCACTTGTCAGCCTGTGAAGAATAGAAAGGGAAAAACCCTTGGAATTCGAATTGAGTTCCGTCGGACCAAGTGGTTAGATCCTTTTCAACCCCCCAGAATCCTTTTCTGTTCTGCTCGTCCACGACCCGCCAGCGGCGAATGTCCCACTTGGACTTGTGTTCGAAAGCCAGTTCCTTGCGGCGTTCCTTGCGAACAAGATCGCGGCTCTCAGTGTCTCCTTTCAGCATTGTAGAAAGGACATTTGCCCCGGCTCTTTTTTGAATCGCCCGGATGGCCTCCGTCGCGGTCTGTAACATGTTGTCGCCTGTAGGGGAAGCGACACCGGCGATGGATAGCTCAACTCCGGCTTCGGCGGCGGCAAGGAGAACATCGGCATACCTCATAAGAATGAATGGCTGATCACTCTTCCCTTCGCCGATGTCTTCGAGCGCCCTGTCGGGATCGAGGTACTTGCGCAGATAAAGGCCCGTAACCGTAGATTCCGCATTCGTATAGAAGGGGCCGTTTGCGCCGGAGGCATAGGTCGTGACATCTTCGCCCGTCGTGGCATTTTTATAGGTAACCTTTTCCGTGTTGACGTTGGGGCTCATGAACAGGGTTTTCGTACTCCCCTTGAAGCAGTCTTGGTCCCAATGCCCGCGACCGCGCTGAGCGTAGCTGTAGTCAGCCTTCAGTACCTTGATAGGAAGATTGCCCGTATAGATGCCGGCCCTGATCTCAATTACATCTTTCTTGAAAAAATCTCCCGGAAAGATGACATATGCGCGAAGCCGGGGTTCCACATTGGCAAAAAAGTCCAACGGTTCTTCATAAAGGATGTAGTTGCCGTTGGAATGGTCTGTCCCGTCGGTAACCCTGATGGTTCCATTCGGATAGCGATCGAACCCGTCGAAGAGTTCCATGAAATCTTCCGTTGGACACGTTCCTGCGGAAAGAGGCATTCTGTAGATCCAAGGCGAGCTGTATGCGTCAAGACCGTGCGAAAGGGTGGGATATTCATACTTCATTACGAGGATGTTCTCCGGACTTGCGGGATCTCTCCACATTGCGTTCATATTTTGGTATTGCGCTTCCTTGTCTCCTTCGGCCCACTGCTTCATGTACAAGGAATACCTGCCGGACTTGATCACTTCCGATGCGGCCTTGTACGCTTCCGAAAAATACTTGTTAGAGCAAGCCTGCCACTCGTCCTCTGCAAAACCGATGACCCGGACCCCCGTTTTCTCACCGAAACCGGTCAAGCGGCCGGAAACTTGTTCGTTGTACTTGGCGACGGAACCTGCGTAAAGCATCGCCTCCGCCTTGAAAGCAAGGGCGGCGTACTTGTCGGCAGTACCGCTGAATGTAGCGCTGGCCGGAAGAAGTTCTACGGCGGCATCGAAGTCTTCAAGAATCGCATCCCATGTTTCCTTTTCGGAAGAACGCGGCACTTCAATTTCTCCCTCGAAAGGATAACTGATCTCGTTCTTTATAATCGGAACCCCACCGTAACGGCGAGCCATCTGGTAATACGAGTACGCCCGGATAAAATAAGCCTGGCCGAGAAATTCGTTGTAAGCGATTTCCGGATAATTGTCCTTGTAGTCGGGAAATTTCTCAATCAGATGATTCGCATCATGAATCAAAGTATAAGAAAGGCCCCACCACGGTGTGTTCTCGCCTGTAAATGACGCGCAGATACCGTCCCTGTTGACTGCCTCCCCTGTCCCTTCAATACCAAGGCAACCCAACCACGAGTTTCCGCTGAAACCCCACTGAGCCATGTACTTGAAGTCTTCCCAAGGCATTTGACTGTACAATCTTGTCAAATAGATTTTCAGGCCCGACTGGCTGGACATCAGGTCATCGTCCGTGACGATATTCTTCGGCGGAATGACAAGGGTCGTGCAGGAGACCGCGGCGAAGAAGGCGATTGACAGAATGCATATAATTTTTTTCATATTCTTGCAACTTATAACGTTAGAAAGTAAGGTTAAGGCCTATCGTGTATGACTTGTTCAAAGGATACAGGCGACCATAGGAATCCGCCGGATGTTCGGGATCAATGTACTTGACGCCGGTCCACGTGAATGGATTGTAAGCATTGGCGTAGATTCTGATACCGAGATCACGGATGGAGCGTATTCTCGGAAGCGTATAACCGATTTCAACGGACTTGAGTCTCAAGTAGTCTATCGGCTGGATATTGAAGTCGGAATTGGCGTCCGCCGACGTTCCTCCGTAGGCATAGGTTCCCTTTATCCAAGTGATGGTCTGGTCATAGGTATCAAAGGTCTCTTCAGACGGATGCCACCTGTCGTAAAACTGTTCGAGCATACCGCCTCCGTGCTGTCCCCAGACACCGAGCTGCGGTTCGCCAAATTGGACCGAGCCGAGCGCGGAACCTTGGAACAGGATACTGAGGTCCAAATTCTTCCAACTTCCGTCGAAGGACAAAGAGAAGTTCATCCACGGAATCTGGTTAAAAGTGTAAGGATGGACGTCAAGCCCGTTGATTTCACCGTCTCCGTTCCAGTCGAGATACTTGAAATTTCCCGGCTTGATACCGTTGTCTTTATATTTGTCATAAGACCAAATGTCTTCCCAGCTCTCGTAGCGGCCGACAACTTCGTAGCCCCACTGGATACCTTGATAACGCTGGTAGAGATTGTTGTTTCTCCAGTTGTCCCAAGAATTTCCGTATTGTTGGTCCTTGTTGTAATCAAGGCAAACCTGACGGGTAATGGTCAGCATCCCTTTTACCTGATAGTCGAAATCTCCGACCCTGTTGCGATGATAAAGTTCGAGTTCGAATCCCTTGTGTTCGTCATCGTTCATATTCTCAAGAGGAGCCGTCGCGCCTATAATCGTAGGAAGAGCCGCGGTATTACGGGCCATAAGACCGGTCCTGTGGCGGCGGAAGTAGTCGAAAGACCCGCCAAGAAGACCTTTCCAGAGTTCGAAATCGACACCGGCATTGAATGTCTTGTTGGTCAGCCACGTGACATTGTGGTTGGCAAGCGCCATCGGATTGGCCCTCATGACCCAAGAACCAAGGTGGTAAACGGGCGCGCGGCTTGTGTAGAAACCATGTTTGGTAAGGGACGCCGCAGGATAGACATAGCCTGTCGCCCACTCGTAGTTTGCATTGCCGTCATCGCCGATTTCACCATAACTGACGCGCAGTTTGAGGTTGTTGATGAAGGCGAGCGCGGGAGTATTCTTTACAAAAGGCTCTTCCGAAACGCGCCAACCGGCAGAAACGGAAGGGAAGAATCCCCATTGATGTCCTTGATAGAACTTGGAGGATCCGTCGTAGCGGAACTGACCTTCAAGGAGATACCTGTTGTCATAACCGTAGTTGAGACGGCCGAAGAGCGATTTATAGGCAAAGTCATAAAGAGATCCCTGCGAAACCTGATGATTTTCGATAGAAGAGGCCGTGAAGTATGGAGTTGCGAATTCAAGGTTCGTAAAACCGGAGAATCCGTTGCTGTCCATTCTTTGGACTTCCCAGCCGACGACACCTCCGACATGGTGTTTCTCAAAATCCCTGTCATACGAAAGGAGGGCTTGGGCCAGCCACTGGCCGTATGTGTTGTCAACACGCGTCAGCTGGTTGGGAGAAGAATCGGCATAAAGTTTCTGGTTATAAGTGCCTGTATTCTCGTCGAAAGCGTACTGATAGTATTCCTTCCTATAAGTTTCATTCTGGGCGAAAAGATAGTCGTAACTGAACATCCCTTTGGCGTGAAGTCCTTGCAGCGCATCGCTAAGCGCGCCAAAGTCATAGTCAAAGGAAGTCGTCAGGGTCATGTTCTTCCTGTCGTTCCTGCGGTAACCGGAGATGTCCGAATCGACACGGGCAGCAGAGTTCCAGTCTAGTTCGAGATCTTGGTAATTGAGCATCGTCTGCTCCGGATCGGCATACGCCTTCCAGATTGTGCTCTGCTTCCACCAGTAGCGGATGATGAGCTCTGAATTATCGTATGGATTATGCTGGCTGTCCGAGTAGGCGGAAAGATTGAGATTGAACTTCATCCCGTCGAACATTTCCGCGGTGATGTTGGATCTCAAATTGTACTTGTTATAATTGAGATCACCTCCTTTCCAGAAACCTTCTTGGTAGAAGTAACCCAGTCCCACATAGTACTGAATCTTCTCGGATCCGCCGCTGATGCTGAAGTCGTGCCGGAACTGAGGGGCAATATTCTGGACGACAAGACTGTTCCAGTCGGTTCCGACAAGTTCCCCGTCAATGTACTTTTGGATGGTTTCAGCATCGAATTCATGTGCCCCGCCCTCGAGGCCTCCGGATCCGCGTTCGTTGACGAGACGCATGGAACTGATGGCGTCCATCTGGCGCGGCAAGCTTGCAGGGGTCTGGAATGTGTAGTTGCCGTCATAACTGACCTTTGCCTTGCCGACCTTGCCCGCTTTGGTGGTGACAAGGATGACACCGTTGCCTCCGCGGAGACCGTAGATGGCCGCGGCGGCATCTTTCAGGACGGAGACGTTCTCAATGTCGCCGGGAGCAAGCCTTTGGAAGTCGTCCATCCCTCTGGGGACACCATCGATGACAACAAGCGGGGATCCCAGGCCTCGAATATCGAGTCTGGCATCATAAGAACCGGGCTCAGCTGTTCTTTGCCACACGCGAACGCCCGGCACGCGTCCAGTGAGCATATTCTGGGGATTTTCGGTCTTGGTCTTGACGACGTCTTCCCCGCTCACTGCAGCGACGGATCCCGTGATCGATCCTCTTTTTTGTGTGCCATAGCCAACGACAACGACACCTTCAAGGGCGGTGTAGTCCTCGCGGAGCACGATGTCAATGACCGTTCTTCCACGAACGGGTTCTTCTACAGTGATCATCCCCACATACGAGTATTCGAGGATCGCCTCGCTCGGAGCAGAAATGGAGTAGCGGCCATCAATATCCGTGGCGGCACCGGTTGTTGAGCCCTTGACTACAACGCTGGCGCCGATCACGGGCTGTCCAGCCTCGTCTTTGACGACACCGGACACGTCGACCCGGGTCTGGGCGAACAAGAGCGCTGTGGTCATAAAAAGGCTAAAGACTGTCAGGATAGTTGCAATACGTTTGTTCATATTGTCTATTATTTAAAATTTTATCTTGTCCAGAAACGTAGTTGTTACAAATCTTCTCATGGAACTAGTTCATTTCTATTCCGTAGAAGCACATCTTCTGCTCGCCGCCTCTCGTATCGCCTTTGTGGACGCTGATGGCAATTACAACGTTCTGTCCCTTGTAGGAAGAAAGATCGTAAGTAAACGCTGCGTAGTCTCTCGGATCACCAGCTCCTTTTTCGTGGATGAACTTCCAGCAACCGTCGGCGACTGCGCTGGCTTCCTTCGCAGTGTTTGAAGACGGAGAAAGAGCGACAGCGGATCCGTTTTCAGGAACCGCGGTTACTTTGAAAACCGTCGGATTGGCGCTCGAAAATGTACGGACCCGCATCGTCATTTGATCATTGGCATCGGAGATCTTGAATCTCGAATAGATGTAAGATTCCGGGACAAGGTAATTTGGATCCACATCGCTCCTTGTCTTGATGGTATAGCCTTCGCCATTGACCGGTTCAACATCCTTGCTGATGTACATAAGCGACCAGTACATCATCAGGTGGTCGGTACCGAACCAAGGCATATAGCCTTGCTGGCCGCCGGGATTGTGAACCCTTCTTGCGCCCATATCGCCGTTTCCGCTGTTCATTCCCTTGTTCATGCCCGAGAATGATGTAGCGGGATTGATGCCCATGGATGTGGTGTTTTCCTTTGTAAGGCGGAACCCTGAGGGAAGACCGGGGACATCACTTCCTGCAAGCCAGTCATCATCGTTGACTTGGCGTGGAGCCCAACACATTCTTCTGATCGGCAGATGCTTCCCGGAAGTGCCCCTATAAAGATAAGGGCCGAAAGCGAAACCGACCTCATGTCCGACGAACGGGCTCATATCGAATGAATAGGTAGAATAGTTGCCGTCTCCGTGCGTCTTGGTGTCACCGACCTTGACAGCCTTTGTGGAGCCGGCTGTGAGGTCGACGACCTGGAGGCCGAAATAGACAGGAGAAGATGCCGAGGCATTGTGGGTACGCACAAGGACACTGAGAATCTTGTTGCCTTCGTAGATCTTCTTGCGTCCGTAGACAAACGCGTTGAGGTTGTCTTGGTCGCCTTCGGAGGTCATTCCCCACCATCCGCGGTCAGGGCCGGGGCCGCGAAGTTCGAATGCGACTCCTTCAGCCTCGTACCTGTAGTAGCCTTTATTGGGCATTGCAGACAGATAGACGCTGGACCAATGGTTTTTGCCGCCGAATCCGGTGCTTCCGCGATAGTCATTGAAGTACCATTCCTGGGAATCCGCCATGTCCTGCCACTTGAGTCCGGGAAAGATGTCCCCTCCACCGAGCCTGACGGTAGGTACCGTGGCGGTACCGTCCACAAAGTCATTGAGCGATACTTTTCTGGTGTACGTTGTGCCGTCCGCGGTTGAATATGTCAGGGTGTAGTCATTGAGGGTCTGGCCGTCAATCGTGAATACCCCGTCGGCATCCGCGGTGACGGTCTTGGAACCGTTGGTCACCTGCACGCCGGAATAGGGCTTGCCGGATGCGGCATCGATAATTTTGCCGGTGATAACCGCCTGCGAAAACTCAAGGACAGGATTGAGAACAATGTTGTCCTCGCTGGTAAATCTCTTGGGATCGATCGTGTAGGCAACCGTAGCGAAACCCTCCTTTGCAAATGCAATGTAACGCGCATTCGAGGGAACGTCCGCAAGTGAAAACGTACCGTCAGGTCCGGAAGTGCCCGTCATACGGACCTCCCTTCGGGTGTCAGTCCCCATGCAAGAAATGTCCACGTCGGAAAGCAGGTTGTCGAAGGTGTCCATGACGACACCTGAAACCGTGGCTGTCCCGACCACACTATCGTCCCATGTTCCTGCTTGTTCAATTTCATTCTGGCAGGAAGTGAAAGCGAAAATGAGTCCGAGAAGTACGGAGCCAAACAGAGGAACTTTGGAAACAAACTTCTGTTTCATACTGTTAATTGTTTAACGATAAGGATAATGATTAATTATTGGGTTATTTGATTGTTGCGAGAAATTTCAAAGTCTGCTCCTTGCGGAACTTCATTCTGATTCTCCAGATGAGTTCCTGCATGGAGACCAATTCAAAAGATGAAGGAAGGGCCTTTTGGCACATTGAAACGACATCGCTCGCTTTCTTGCCGTCGAATTCGCTCCAGGCGTGCATCGCAACGGCGCAACAGTCGCCGATGCCTTCATTGCCGACCATAGCGTCCGCCACGGACTGAGGTGTGGTTATTCCCTTCCAGATCATGTATTTTGCCGTCACGCAAGGGATGTCGTAACCGGCCTTGTTCTTGAACCAGAAGACCTGGCCATTGCCTCCTGTGTAAGGACTGTACTGGACCGCGGTGATTCCTTCAAGTTGGTCGTTGGCATCGACAAAAGCTTGGAGGGCTTCCTTGGCGTTGGATGAATTCAGGTCCTGGGCCATGACGTGGAGGACCTTGATGCCATGCTGACGCATATGGGCGGCCGTCCTTTCGGCAATGGTCTTGAGGTTTGCCTTGCGGTTGGCGGCGCCGGTGCCTGCCGTGCTGTAAGTGTCAATGTAATAATAGCCTCCCCCAAAAGTATCCATGACAGTGCAGTTTGCGGACGGTTGTTTTTCCATCAGGTACTGGAATCTTGTCGGAGCAAGCTGGATAAGCGATTGTGTGCCGATCTCAAACGCTATTTTGGTCGAGACCGCAGACTGCAGATTATAGTAGTTGTCAACGAAATTGTCCGTAATGATGAACTGATAGTTGTCGCCGTCCGTGAGGAAGAAGGAGCAGAAATTTTTCTTCTTGTCGTAGTCAATCTTCCTGGGATTGATCGTCTTGGCAAGCGTGGATGGCTGGCGTTCCTTGTAGCGTCGGGAAGTCAAGGAGTGGTTGTAACTCCAATCAGCGGCAAGCATTTGGTGACCATGTCGGGAGACCCTGTTGACAAACACATCTTCGCCGACACCTTGTTCCCATCCCAGCACCTGCGAATTAGGCTTCAGCCAATCCAGAACCTCATCAAAGACAGCGACATTCTGGCCGGCCGACGTATCCGCCCACTTCTTGTTGAGATTAACGATAAACAGCTTGTTCTTGATGACGTATTCCCGAAGTTCTCCACATTTGACGGGCATTACCACGAGAGCATCATTGTTGCACTTGTTCTTGAATTTGTCAAAACACTCCTTAAGCGTCATCCTCGAACAGTCACAGGTCATCGTGTAGCCGTTCGCATTGAAATAAGCCGAATCCCTGACATCGACAATGATGGAATTGTAGACATGAGAGGCTACCGCAGCGCAATTGCCGCTTTCCGGGTTCTGCACAAGGTCCGTGAGCACATAGCCATCGAAGAGTTGTCTTACATTGACATCATGGCCGTTCCACTTGCCGTAATCACCTTTCGTTGCCAGTTCAACCGCGTTTTGACGGCCGATTTCTCTGCCGATGCCCGCTTTTTCCATGGCATAACCTACCCCGCCGCATTCGATCCAAGCGGCAATGTTGGTCCTGCCTTCCTCGCAGGCTTTATTGATCAAGCCCGCCACGGATTGCATCAAAAGGTGATATTGAAGTCCGGATGTGACAGCGCCGTCGACGTTGGGTTCTTCCCGTCCGCCATAATCCGTATAAACTACGTGCCAATAGAGTTCCGGCTGCATCCCGGAGTCGGGAATGTAAAATTGGCCGACATCGGCCAATTCATCGTGAAGAGACTCGTAAGGTACCGCGTCCTCGTTCATCGGGATGTCCGTTGATGTGTCCCCGCTGGAACTTCCGTGATCTGTATTACCGGAACCCGGTTTGCTGATAATCACGTCATTTGGTTTGTCGTCGCTGCAGGAAGAAAACAGGATGGCTACAGTGAAAGAAAGGACTGCTGCCGATAGAAGTCCCAAACGAGCCATCAAGATTCTCTTTTTCATCATTTTTTCATCACTTTAAGACAATAGATACAAATTAAAACGATTCAGATTAATTTATAGGTTAATAGAAGGTTAATTATCGAAAAAATGAATTAATTTCTCAAGTTTTTACTATATTCATAGCCATGAAAGCGATTCTTCGATTTGCCGGAAAGGCGGCATGGACACTATTGGTGCTTGTAAATTCTTTTCCGGCACCGGCGCAGGGGCTGAGATTTCTCGGGCTTGAAAGAAAAATCGAAGAAAGGACTTCCATGGAAATTCGCGGTATCAGGAACATGGAATGCAGGGATAGTTTATGCATTGATTTCGAATTCCGGTGCTACGAGGATTCCCCCCTCGGGTACATTTTCCAACTCATTACGACCAAGAAACAGGAACCAGTCATCAATCTTTTTTACGATGGTTTGAACGGTAACGGTGAATTGCGTGTCATCTGGGAAGGAAGGCGTTTCATTGCGATCACGCAACTTCCACCGCAAGGGGAAAGGGATCACTGGATGTCTTTCCATATGAAGCTCGATCCCCGCGAAGACTCTGTTTACATCAAGGTTTCGGACATGCCTACCGTATCCGGCGGCATCGAACTTCCGAACAAGATATACCCGAATATCGGTTTCGGGAAAAGGGACTACATCTTGGAAGTGCCTTCGATCGCGATAAAGAATTTGTCCATCCAGGCAGACAGTCGCGTCATTACCTTCCCGCTTGATGAGGATTCGGGGACATTGGCGTTGAGCAATTGGCCCTTTGTTTATGCGAAGGTGAACAACCCCCATTGGCTGGCAATGGAGAACCTTCGCTGGAAGAAAGAGTTCAGTGTGTCGTCGCCTTCTTTCATGTGTGCCGGTTACGACACTTTGCGGCACAGTATCTACTCCATCGGCAGGGATTCTATTTACGAGAAATCGCTCGCCACAAGAAACTTCACGGCAAGGGCTCTCGCGGAGAGACGCCCAGTCAAGTCTTTCCTCGGAACAAGTTTTGTCAATCCAAACGACAGTTTGGTCTATATCTATGAGGCCTACGCGCAAGGGGACACCCCCGTTCCGACAATGGCATCTTTGGACCCGGTCACCCTGACCTGGTCCGTACAATCCTACGACAGGCAGGACATAGAATTGCACCATCACGCCGAATTCTTTGACAAATTCAATGAGAAACTTCTGATCTTCGGCGGTTTCGGGCAACGGAAGTATAGCGGGGTATTTCGTGTCTGTGATCTCGAAAGCGGCAAATGGATGGAAGCACCGCTGAGAGGCGGCGATGGAAAGCTCTGGCCGAGATTCTTCCAATCGATGGGCTACAACGAAAGGGACAGGCAACTCTATATTTTCGGCGGCATGGGCAACGAGATTGGTGACCAGATCGTCGGACACGATTATTTTTATGATCTGAACACCGTGGATCCGGACAGCATGGAATCACGACAAGTATGGGACATCCGATGGAAAGGCAGAAACAAGGTTCCGGGAAGGAACATGATCCTGCCGGGCGACGGATGGTTTTATGTGTTGTTTTATCCGGAAAGTCTCACCGAGTCCGAGGTCAGCCTTTACAGATTTCGGATGACTGACGGACGTTTCGAAGAACTTGCAGACAAGCTTCCCATTTTTTCAGACAGAATATCCTCTCACGTCAATTTATTTTATGACAAACGATTGCAAACGCTGATAGCAATTGTGGAAGAGTCTCCGGACGACATCAGGTCCACCGTGACAGCATACACCCTTGCCTTTCCCCCCAAACCGCTCACTGCGCCGACTGTGGTCAAGCGCAGAAGGCGGCTTATGATTGAATGGAGCTTGTTGGCTGCGACAGCGGCAATCGCCGTTGTCTTCATTGTCCGACGGAAACGCAATCAACAAGACATGGAAAACGATGTTGAGCCGGAAGAACCTGAAAGGCGTGTCAACGCGCTTTACCTTTTCGGCCCGCTCAACGTTTATGACAAAGACGGCAAGGATATTTCAATGCGATTCAGCGAAAAATTACGTCTTATGTTATGTTTGCTGCTGCAGGCAGGGGAAGGGGGTATCAGTTCTAAAGAAATCAATTTTCTGCTTTGGCCGGAAAAAGAAGAAAAGGAAGCCAAAAATATCCGTGGCGTAACGATCAGCAAGCTGCGAAAGGCTTTTTCGGACGTTGACGGAGCGACCATTGAATATGCAGGCGGCCGTTTCCGCTTTACATGCGGGGATGATTTTTTCTGCGATTATATCGCCGTGAAAAAAATTCTCGAGTCGGAAAGGCCGGACAGAAACGCCCTTGTAAACTTTGCTTCCAGGGGGAAATTTCTAGCCTACGAGACAGATCCTGTTCTCGACGGGATGAAAGAGGAGATGGAAAGCAGAATCGAGCCCGCGGTAATTGATGAAATGACCCTCAGGTTCAAAAAGAAGCAATACAAAGGCGTTATTAAATGCGCGGATATCATTTTCGGGATTGATCCGTTGAACGATGCAGCCCTGACTTACATGATACTTGCCATGCGGAAACTTGACATGGATTCCGAGGCAAGAATAAAATACCGGGAGTTCGTCACAAAATACCGCAAGGACTACGACGAAAACTATCCTCGAAAATACGAAGACCTCCGTCTTTAGGCCGCAAACATCAATCCGGTTTATTCGCTTGCCCTGTAGTTTATGCTGGAAGGAGGCAGCTGCGCCGGGTCGGAAGCCCATTCCTTGCAGGGCTTGGACCCCATCTTCAATTCAAGCACGCCGCCTGCCGTCAGTTCCTTGTGTGTGAACCACGATCTCTCCAGGGGCTTACCGTTGAGCCGGGCGCTTTGGATGTATTTGTTCTCCTTTGAGACGCCCCGTGCTTTGACTGTGAATTTCTTGTCCCCGGGAAGGTTGATGGTCGCCTCCTCGAAGAACGGGCATCCTATCGCATAGACCGGGATCCCCGGGGTCACCGGAAAGAATCCCATCATCGTGAATACGAGGAACGAACTCATGCCGCCACCGTCCTCGTCTCCCGGAATGCCGTAAACCGTGTCGCTGAACATCCGGTCGATGATGGTGCGAATGCGTTTCTGCGTCTTCCACGGGGATCCGAGATAGTTGTAGATGTATGGAATATGGAAGCTCGGTTCATTGCCCATTGCGAACTGCCCCATCATGCCGGTCGCATCGGGAAGAATCGCATAGAACTGGTATTTTGGCATCGTTATCTGGATGCGGAACAGCTCGTCCAATTTCTTTTCGGCCTCCTCTCTGCCCCCCATAAGTTCGATCAATCCTTCCAAGTCATGCTTTACGTCCCACTGGAAGGTATAGGCATTGTTTTCGGTGTAATAGGCCCGGTCCATGTACCTGGGATCCACCCCTTCGATCCAGTTGCCCTCCTTGTCCCTTGGCCAGAACATTCCTTTGTCCGGACGATACACATTCTTATAGTAGGCGGCGCGTTTCAAGAACAGATCCACATCTTCTTCCTTGCCTAGTTCCCTTGCAAGTTGCGCTGTCGCCCAGTCAGCATAGGAGAAAGCCGTGGAAAGGGATACCGCCTGCCTGCGCTCCCAGGGCATCATGACTTCCGGCACGGTTTCCTCCTCGCCCGGATGGAGGGCGGGAAACCATCCGTGTTCATTGTAGAAATCGTCCAGAACGGTGCGAGGGCCGTTCTTCCACGGCAGAAGCGTAGACTCCAATGAATTGTCTTTCAGTCCCTTGTAGACCGAACCAAGATCGAAATCCAACCCCTTTGCCCGGGAGTCTGCCATCCACACCGCCGCATAGTTTCCGGTCATGGCGGGCCAATCGCCCCAGATCACAGCGAAGGAAGGAATGACCCCGCACTGTTTGTACATCTCCACATAGGACCTCAACTTGTCTTCTTCCTGGTCGGGATTCAGGATCGTCATCAGCGGTTCAAGCGACACATAGGTATCCCACAACCAGTTGTCCGTGTAGAAAGGGTCGTCGCTCTGGTGCACCTTGTTATCGAAGGCGCTAAAATAACTGCCGTATTCATTGATGTCGACCATTCGCTCGTAGCAGCGGTACAAGGATGAATAGAAGAGTCTGATGTCTTTTTCCGATCCTCCTTTTATCCGGATACGTCCCAGCGCCTTTTCCCAACTGGACCTCGCGTTCTCTCTGACCCTATTCAGGTCAAAGCTCGGGATCTCTTTGTCCAAAGTTGTCCTCGCTTTCTCTTTGCTTATGTACGAGATCGCGTAACGCATCCTGACGTCTCTTGTCGTCGTCGAAAGGAGGATCATCGGCCTGTCTTCATCCGATTTTTCAAGAGTGACCGGGGATTCGAATCGGACGCAAACGTAGGCCTTCATTCCATGAAACTCCTCTTCTCCAGTCAGCTCCCTCTCGTTTTCCAAATGATAGGAACCCTTCCCGTTCAAGATTCTGAAGCGGAGGAAGCCCCCCTCGTCAGATTCAAAGTGAATCTCTGCTATGCCGCTCTTGGGAGCGCAGCTGAATTTTATGTTGCAGCCTTCCAGGTTTGCACGATAGCCGTAAGGAGTATTCCGCTCATTGTCATAGACCTGTCCGGCCTCCCAGACCCATCCGTCCGAAGGTATTCGCGCCAGCGGAAGGAACCCGAATACGGACTCCTGTCTATGGGAGGTGAGCGTCAGGGGATAATCGTAGATACACACGTCAAGAAGGTCGGCCCTCAGGGGAGACCATCTGATCAACTGGTTCGGAATCTGCACTGTCGGCCTTGTCGGCTGCAGGAGGACTCCGACCCCGCCGATTTCGGTGTCGACATATTCCAAGGGGTCGGATACTTTGTTGACTCTTCCTTGTTCAAATGTGCATGAGCAACAGGCCGTTACGGCTAAAACTAATAGGGTTTTCTTCATTTGTCGGATATTTTCTCTCGTTTTTCTTTCTTGAGGCCGTCCCGTCTTCAGAACCGCCAGCGGGCTTTCTTGAGCCCATCGCTTTCGGCGGTGAGGACGATCTTTCCGGCACCGGTTCGTCGGACAATCACAGTGGCGAGGCCTCCAAAGGCTTTGATTTCATCGGAACGGAAAGGGGTGTGGCAGGTCGGGTCGCCTGCATCCACCGCTACGATTTCGCCTGGCCCCGAGAGACTGAATTTCAACAAGTTGTCGGCCGTGGGGACGAGGGAACCATTTTTGTCCGCAACTTTGACATCGAAAAAGACCAAGCGACCGACGGGAACCGGCTGAAGTTTGACGGGAGGATAACCGTCTCCGCCGAAGTTGCGATCGGGGCCAAAGGGGCCTTCCCGGGTCATCACTACCTTTGTCGCCGGGCCGGTTGTCCGGACAATTTCATCCTGCGCTTGCCCGTTCCGGTAGCCGGTCAGCTTGACTGTTCCGGCCTCGTAGCGGATGTCGTCCCAGCGGAGGCGGTACTGCCGCTCGCCCCGGACTTTCATTCCGTATGAACGACCGTTCAGAAACAGTTCCACGCTGTCGCAGTTGGTGTACACGTGGATCGGGGTAATTTGGCCTTCGCGTCCTTCCCAGTTCCAGTGGGGCAGCATGTGCAGCACGCGAGCATCGCTCCAGCGAGCCTTGTACAGCCAGTAGCGGTCTTTCGGAAAACCGGCGAGGTCGATGATCCCGAAATAGGAACTCCGGGAGGGTGTGGTGATCTTGCCTTTCTCGGCCAGTTCCCGTTCGGCGTTCGCCCGGGCTTCAGAATCATGGAAGTTGGTCAGCACGGTCAAGTCGGCGTTGTACGGAGTCGGCTCGCCGAGGTAGTCGAACCCGGTCCAGACGAACTCTCCGGCGCAAGTCGGATTTTCGTCCTCCAGCGCCCATTCCTGTTCGGGCGTCTGTCCCCACGGGACGGTGTACAGGTCATAGGAGCACACCTGGAAGTTGGCTTCCGACTCTTCCTTTTTGTCGCTGGGCGGGAAGAAATACACGCCCCGCGAGCTGATGGTCGAGGCGGTTTCGCTCCCCAGATAGGGCTTGTCAGGGTTCGCTGCATGGAACTTCCCGTAGAGATGCGGCTTGTAGTTGAATCCGAAAACATCGACCGAGTTTTTAAAATCCGTCTCCGCCGCTCGAGGGTCGTGGCTTCCGATGGTCGTGGGCCGCGTCGGATCTTCAGCGTGGCAAATTTCAGTCAGATGGTAGGCTATGGAATATTTCTCCGGACGTCCCTGTTCTCCGACCTCGTTGCCGATACTCCAGAGAATCACGGAAGGATGGTTGCGGTCCCGGCGGATCATCGCCCGCAGATCCTTGTCCGCCCATTCATCGAAGATCAGGGCGTAGCCGTTCTTTTTCTTGGGGATGGTCCAAGTGTCCGTGAGTTCGTCCATCACCAGGAATCCCATCTGATCGCAGAGGTCGAGGAATTCCGGTCCCGGGGGATTGTGCGCGGTGCGGATAGCGTTGCAACCCATCTGTTTAAGAATATTCAGCCTTCGTTCCCAGGCGGTGTCGTCCCAGACCGCGCCGAGGGCGCCGGCATCGTGGTGCAGGCAGACCCCTTTCAGGAAAGTTTTTTCCCCGTTGAGGTAGAAGGCGTCAGCGCGGAATTCCGCCGTCCGGACACCGAAGGTGGTGAAATACAGCTCGCTGCGTCCGTCGGCATCGGTAACCACGGTCTCGGCCGTGTACAGAATCGGGGTTGCGGGACTCCACAGTTTGCAGTCTCGCAACTCAATTTCCTGCCGGATGACTTGTCCGTCGCGGAAGGTGTCCAGCTTGGTGGTGTCAGACACGGCACCTTTCGGAATATACATCCGCATCCTGTGTGAAGCGCCTTCGTACACGGTCGTGCGGACCGTCCCGCCGGCGGCGTTCCCGCGCAGGGTGATGTCCAGACGAACCGTCGCGTCCGCGATTTTCCGTGCCGTCGGGAGCGAGGATAATTTGGTCGCTCCGGGATCCTGCCGCACGTTGCGGACTTCGGTGGTTACGTAAGTCCCCCAATGCGCTACGCCCGCCGGAGGCGCCTCGGTGAGCCAGACATTTCGGTAGATTCCGCCCCCGGGATACCAGCGGCTCGATTCTTCCGGATTGTCCAGCGTAATGCGGATTACATTTTGGCCCGCTTTCAAAAAAGGCGTCAGATCCGCCTGCCAGGAGGCGTAGCCATAGGGCCATTCTCCCGCGAACTGGTTGTTGCAATAGACTTTGCAGAACGACATCGCTCCGTCAATGTCCAACAGAAACCGCGTTCCATCCTCGATCTTGGGCGCAGCGACGTTCAGAATTTTTGAATATTCCGCCTTCCCCCACCAAGCCAGTTTGCCCGTCTCTCCGGGATATTCTTGGACGAAGGGGCCATCTACACCCCAGTCATGCGGCAAGTTCACGACCCGGCTGTTCCCGTCCTTGGTGAAGGTCCAGCCTTCGTTGAAGTTCGTTCTTCCGGCAGGCTGCGCCTGCAGTGTCAGTGAAAGCACCGCCGCTGCGGCGGATGCGATCGCGCGTAATGCTGTTGTTCTCATGAAAGTAAAGATAAGCAAATTCTTGGAATCGCGTCAGTGGAACAGCGAATCTAAGTTGTTGAAAACTTTGTTAATTCAGATATTTATATGTAAATTTGCGGTCCCCAAAAGTTTGGGGGAAAACATAAATTATAGATTTATAATCATTTATGCCTACAATTCAACAATTAGTTCGCAAAGGACGCGAGGTCATTGCTTACAAAAGCAAGTCTCGTGCGCTGGACGCTTGCCCTCAGAAGAGGGGCGTATGCCTGCGTGTGTACACCACCACGCCCAAGAAACCGAACTCAGCGATGAGAAAGGTGGCCAGGGTACGCCTTACCAACTCCAAAGAGGTCAACGCGTACATTCCGGGCGAGGGACACAACCTTCAGGAACACTCCATCGTGCTCGTGCGCGGCGGTCGTGTGAAGGACCTTCCCGGTGTGCGCTACCACATCCTTAGAGGAGCTTTGGATACCGCAGGCGTAGAAGGCAGGACGCAGTCCCGCTCTCTCTACGGCGCCAAGCGGCCGAAGAAATCTAAGTAGTCCGTTTAACTTTTTTCACCTTTAATTTTTACTCAAAATGAGAAAATCGAAGCCTAAGAAGAGAATTCTACTTCCTGATCCTAAGTATCACGATATCGAGGTGACCCGTTTCGTGAACAATCTTATGTTACAGGGGAAGAAGAGTATCGCGTATTCAATTTTTTACGATGCCATTGACAGGGTAGGCGAGAAGATGAAGGATTCTGACAAGGCTCCTCTAGATATCTGGAGGAAGGCTCTCGAAAACGTGACCCCTCAGATCGAGGTCAAGTCGCGTCGTGTAGGAGGAGCGAACTTCCAGGTGCCGACAGAGTTGCGTCCGGAAAGAAAAGTCTCGCTCTCCATGAAGAACATGATCAACTACGCTCGCAAGCGTTCCGGCCACTCCATGGCAGAAAAACTTTGTGCGGAGATCATAGCCGCCTACAACAACGAAGGAGGCGCATTTAAGCGGAAAGAGGATATGCACAGGATGGCCGAAGCCAACAAGGCTTTCGCTCACTTCCGTTTCTAATTTTTGCTTAGATGGGCAATAGAGATCTAACATTTACAAGAAACATCGGTATCATCGCCCACATTGATGCCGGTAAGACAACAACGTCTGAACGGATCCTGTATTATACGGGCAAGATCCACAAAATCGGAGAGGTTCACGACGGTGGCGCTACCATGGACTGGATGGTCCAGGAGCAGGAGCGGGGGATCACCATCACCTCCGCCGCCACCACGGCATTCTGGCATTACAACGACCAGGTTTATCAGTTGAATCTCATCGACACTCCGGGCCACGTCGACTTCACGGTTGAAGTTGAGCGTTCCCTGCGTGTGCTCGACGGTTGTGTGGCCACCTTCGATGCCGTGGGAAAAGTTCAGCCCCAGTCCGAAACGGTTTGGCGGCAGGCGGACAAATTCAAAGTTCCGAAGATCGTCTATGTCAACAAGATGGATCGGGTCGGGGCCGACTTTCTCGCATGTCTTGAGGAGATCAAGAACAAGTTGGGAGCGACTACCGTTCCCCTTGCCTTGCCGATCGGATCCGAGGACAAATTCAAGGGAATTGTGGACTTGATTTCCCGGAAGGCGCTGATCTATGACGCCGACAACACTGAAATCAACAACTTCCATGAGATTCCGATCCCCGAAGACATGAAGGGAGACGTGGAGCTCTGGAGGGACAAGTTGGTTGAGGCGGCTGCCGAATGCGACGAGACGCTCATGGAGAAATATTTTGAGTCCCCCGAGTCGTTGACCGAAGAGGAAATCATCTCCGCTCTCCGGAAAGGTACCATATCCATGCAGATCGTGCCCGCGACCTGCGGCTCGTCCTACAAGGACAAAGGGGTACAGTTCCTCATCGATGCGATCATCCGGTATCTCCCGTCTCCGCTGGACATCGGGTCGGTAAAAGCGACCCACACCTACACCGGCCGCGAACAGGAGCTCCAGCCTTCGGCAAATGATCCTTTCTGCGGGCTCGTGTTCAAGATCGCCACGGATCCTTTCGTGGGACGTCTTGCATACATCCGCGCCTATTCCGGGCGTCTTGATGCCGGAACCTACGTGCTGAATTCCCGGACGGACAAGAAGGAAAGAGTCGCCAGACTCTACCAAATGCACTCCAACCACCAGAATCCCATCGATTTTGTGGAGGCCGGGGACATCTGCGCGGCGGTCGGTTTCAAGGATCTCCGGACCGGCGATACGATCTGCGACGAAAAGAATCCCGTCACGCTCGAGTCGATGGAATTCCCGGATCCCGTCATCGGGATCGCTGTGGAGCCGAAGACCCAGTCCGACCTCGATAAATTGGGGATGGCGCTCGGCAAACTGGCCGAGGAGGATCCTACGTTCACGGTGAAATCGGATGCGGAAACCGGCCAGACGATCATCAGCGGAATGGGTGAACTTCACCTGGACATCATTGTCGATCGTCTCCGCAGGGAGTTCGACGTGGAGATCAACCAGGGTGCCCCTCAGGTCAATTACAAGGAAGCCGTCACGGCCACGGTCCAGCATCGCGAGCTGTTCAAGAAACAGACGGGTGGCCGCGGTAAGTTCGCGGACATCATTGTTGAAATCGGACCGGCTGATCCGGGTACAAGCGGACTGCAGTTCGACAGCCAGGTCAAGGGCGGCAATGTTCCCAAAGAATATATTCCTTCCGTCCAGAAAGGCTTCGAGGCTGCCTTGTCCAATGGTGTCCTTGCCGGCTATGAGATGCAGTCTCTGAAGGTTACTCTCCTGGATGGTTCTTACCATCCGGTCGACTCCGATCAGCTTTCATTCGAGATGGCTGCTCGCCTTGCCTTCCGGCATGCCTGCCCCAAGGCCAAGCCTATCCTCTTGGAACCCATCATGTCTCTCGAGGTGGTTACCCCGGAAGATTATATGGGCGACATTGTCGGCGACTTGAACCGCCGCCGCGGTCAGATCCAAGCCATGGATTCTACGGCCAACGGCGCTCGGTTGATCCGGGCGTTCGTCCCGCTGGCAGAGCAGTTCGGGTATGTCACGGTCCTCAGGACCCTGTCTTCCGGTCGCGCCACCAGCACGATGACCTTCGACCACTATGAGGAGGTCCCCGCGAACTTGGCCAAAGAAATCATCGAGAAGAGCGGCTACAGGGTGCCGGAAGATGAGTAGTTATTGTTTTGTTGATTATTAAGAAATTATTGATATGAGTCAAAAAATCAGAATTAAACTCAAATCATTCGATCACATGCTGGTCGATAAGTCCGCCTCCAAGATCGTGGATACGGTGAAGGCAACGGGTGCGAGGGTGAACGGTCCGATTCCGCTCCCCACGAACAAGAAGATTTTCACGGTCAATCGCTCTACCTTCGTCAACAAGAAGGCGCGTGAACAATTTGAGCTTGCTGCCTATTGCCGGCTTCTAGACATCGACGATTCCAATGCGAAGACGGTCGATGCGCTGATGAAGCTTGAACTTCCTTCGGGTGTCGAAGTCGAAATCAAAGTCTGAGGACTTTGAACCTTCGATCCTCCGGTCCCATAGCTCAGTTGGTTAGAGCATCTGACTCATAATCAGGGGGTCGCAGGATCATGCCCTGCTGGGACCACAAAAAAGCCGCCCTGCGTGCCTGTAGGGCGGTCCGGGGCAAGAAAAGGGGCAAGATTTCAAGAATCTTGCCCCCTTTTTTGTTATTCATCCTCCGGTTTCTCCCGCGCCCTCCTCGCCCGGAGGCGCCGCTCGCGGTAGATACTCCCCAGCCGTTCGGCTCGCTCCTTGTCAAACCCCTCCTCTACCCTGTCCGCGTCCTTCTTTAGTATTCCGTACGGGTATCTGATTAGGTATGGAGGAACCGTCTGAATGACGACGGTGACTGGGAGCCCCGGCGCATTCGCCAGGACAAATTCAGGTAGCCTGCTCATTGTCGTCGGTGTTTACTCGTTCAACCCAGTATCTGATTTCGCAGTCGATGAGTTCCATGCCGATGGTGATGACATAATCCGTATCGTCACCTACCACTGTCGCATTGAACTTCGGGTCGCCAAAAGCGATTCTCCTGGCCTTCATTTCGGCTACCGCCTCTTCCTTCGTATCGAATTTTTTCAGCGTGAGGATTTCGTCCGCGACAAGCGAATTGCCTATGCGTCCGTTCCTCAATCTTTTGATGGCATACATGCTTTGTGTTGTTTTATTGATTTACAAAAATAGTCATTCTGTCGTTCCGGCGCAATGGCAATGATTTTATTTTCTTGCACCGTTACCCGTTCATGCAAAATATTCCATCGCCGCCTTCAGGAGATGTCGATGAGCGGGACGCCCAGGCCGGAAAGGTTCGTACAGAAGGACACCCTCGCCGTGTGGCTCGTCTCGAACCGCCACTTCTCGCCAGCCCCGCATCCCCTTTCAGGGGGATTTTACGGCCTCTGGCCGGGCGGCAGAAGCCGCCTTGTCGCTTCGCTCCGGGTGCACGTCGCCGGCGTTCCGGACAGGTATCCATGAAGGTGTATATAAGGAGCTGAAAGTAAGGCAGTTGCAGAGATGCTCGTGGATGCCTGTTCTTTTTTCGGCATAGCCATCCATGCGGGCTTGCGTAACCTTAAGAGCAGCAATATCTTCCAAAAGCGCCCATGGATGCCGTTTCATTTTCCCGGCAAAGATGCCTGAAAATGGACGATATTCCGTATCTTCACATCGAATTAAACTTAAACGATGAAAACTTCAAACTTGATTGATCCCTTTCGAGGGAAACCCGGCATTTATCATTTTTCCACCGATGCCCTCAAGAAGAAAATCCTGTTCAAGGAACGAACGGATTTTGTTTACGGTGTGAACAGCATCGCGATCTGCGCGAAAGACGGGAAAGTGGATGTCCTCTGCTACTGTCTCATGAGCAACCATATTCACATCCTGCTCCGGGGCGCGCTGTCTGACTGTCTCCGCTTCATGCGGAAATTGATGTTCCGTCTTGCCGTGTATGCGGGAAAGCGGGATCGCGAAAAAGCCGGTTTCGGGGTGGAGGATTTCGAGATCGTCCCGGTGACGAGCCGGAATCAGATGAAGAAAGAAATCGCCTACATCCTGCGGAATCCGTACAAAGCCCGGGTCGCTTCTCCGATTTCGTACGAATGGAATTCAGCGGATGTGATGTTCAATCCGCATGCGGAAAGCGTTCATGGGAAAAGCGTGCAGGAACTGACCGTTGTTGAATGCCGCAGGACGTTCGCGACCCGCGGCCCGCTTCCGGAGCATTATGAATATTTCGAAGGAAAAATACTGAATAAGTGTTTTGTCCGGAACGATCTGGCGCAGAAGTGTTTTCGAGACGACATCGATTATTTCAACGAAATCAAGAAATTCGACAACGAGATCGAAGTCGAAGGGGAGCGCCTGGGGAAAGAGCACGTTTTCTTTACAGATGAGGAACTTCACGCAAAGATGCTGCGGATGTGCCGGAACGAATACTACGTCTCCTCCCCGAACGAGTTGGACGGAAAATCGCTCCTGAATCTGGCGAGAGCGCTCCGAGTCCGGTTCGGGGCGGGAAAGGAGCAGTTGGAACGGCTTCTGGGACTTGACGATTCGCTGGTCGGCAAACTCTGATCGCCCGAAACTCGATTCCTGATCGTCTCTGCCTTTCGAGGCATCAGCTTCCCGATTCCGTATCGCCAGTGCCTTTCGCAATCACCCGCTTCCCTCGCTCCCCGATTCCGGAATAGGCATCCATCGGTCTTTTTTGGAGCAACTGAATATTAAATATTTACAGCACCCCTCATGGATGCCCGTCCTATTTTCGGCACAGCCGTCCACGTATGGCCCCATAACTTATTTATAATCAGTGTTTTTCAAAAGGGTATATGGATGCCTATTCCGGAATCCAGTATATTTTTTCGGCGTCTTTGGAAAAGCTGGTCGCGCTGCGCTTCGAGATGAGTCAACCGTGATTACCGTTGCGGTGACGTGGCGGGCGCTGCTGCTCGTGACCCCGGTTTGTGAGGAGGGGGTCACGGACACCGTTCTGCCTTCTAGGGGTCTGTAGCGGGTGCTGCTGTTCGTGACCCCGGATTGTGGGGAGGGAGTCACGGACACCGTTCTGCCTTCTAGGGGTCTGTAATGGTTGCTGCTGTTCGTGACCCCGGTTTGTGAGGAGGGGGTCGCGTACACCGTTCTGTCTTCTAGGGGTCTGTAATGGGTGCTGCTGCTCGTGACCTCGGTTTGTGAGGAGGGGGTCGCGTACACCGTCCTGCTTTCTAGGGGCCTGTAGCGGGTGCCACTGCTCGTGACCCCGGGTTGTGGGTAGGGGGTCGCGTACACCGTTCTGTCTTCTAGGGGCCTGTAGCGGGCCCGGCTGCTCTTGACCCCGGATTATCGTTTTGCGGTGGTACAGCGGTTGACGAGGTAAGCGATGGAGCGGTAGGGAATGCCGGAATGGGTGGTGAGGCCGATTTCGCAGGTGCGGCTGTTGGAATAGCCGGCCGGGATGCCCCGTACCTGATCCCGGAGCTTGCGGAGCGCGTAGGCATTGAGTTCGGGATGGGTCATTCCCTTGTCTCCGGCGAAACCGCAGCAGCCCACGCCTTCGGGGACCACGACTCGAGAGGAACAGAGGCGCGCCAATTCAAGCATCGCCCCGGACACCTCCATCAGCCGGGTCGAACAGGTTAAGTGGACGGCGACCGGTGTGTCCGTCCGGTGGAAGTCCAGCCGGTTCCGGAGGAAGGTTAGGATGAATTCCGCCGGTTCGTAGAGCTTCATGCGGGTGATCTTTGTACGCATGCGGTGCAGGCAGGGGCTCTGATCGCAGAGCACCGGGTAGCGGCCTTGCTCCGTAGCCGCCCAGAGCGCATTTTCCAGTTCCCGGACTTTCCGTTCGGCAATTTCGGGCATACCTTTGCTTTCCCAGATCGTTCCGCAGCAGAGTTGGGACATTCCGGAAGGGAAAATCACCTGATAACCCGCTTTATGCAACAGCGAAACCATTTCTTCAACAAGCGGTTTTTCGGCCGGTTCCGAGTTCTCCAAAGGGCCGGTCGGATCCGAATCCCCAGGGGCACAGGCCGATTCCGGATCCCTTGGAGGGCCGGCGGGTTTCGGATGTTTCGGGAGTCCCATCATCTGGTTCAGGCAGCTGGGGAAATAGACGACCTTCAGCGCTTCGGCCGGACCGGGAGCCTCTTGCGCCGAATGGGCGGACACCAAGGCTTTCGGCAAGGAATAGGCCCTCGGCATGGCGGTCGTCCAAAGGGGCAGGCGGAGACTTTTGTGCAGGCCGAGGGCGAATCCGCTCATCCATTTGTCGCCCAGCACCGCCTGACCGACGGTCGCCAGCCGCAGCGCGCCCCGGATGCCGCCCTTGACCGTTTTGAAATGGTTGGCTGCGAAGGTCCAGATCCGGTAGCCGAAGGAACCCTCCGGCAGTCCGGTCCGCCGCAATTGATGCGTCAGTTCCCCGACATTGATCCCCATCGGGCATGAAGTCGAGCAGAGCCCGTCACCTGCGCAAGTCCGTTCCCCCGGGTAGGAATATTCCTTCTCCAGCGCCTTCAGGCGCCGCAGATCGTCGGAATTCGGGGCGGGCAGCGCACGCAGGCGGGTGATTTCCCTTTGCGTTGCGATCCGGGTGCGCGAAGACAGCGAAAAGCCGCAGGACAGGCAGTTCACCTCGCAGAATCCGCATTCGATGCACTTGTTCAGGAGCCGGTACGTTTCCGCCAACTCCGGCTCGACGGGACGGGAAGGATCCCGCCAGGGGCGCAGTACCGGAAGCGCCTTGAAATTCTTGACGTAGCAGTCCGGATCGTCATTGAATATGACACCGGGATTCAGCAGTCCTTCCGGATCGAAAAGGGTCTTGACCCGCTGCATGATTCCGAACGCGCGGTCGCCCCATTCGTACCGGACGAAGGGGGCCATATTCCTTCCCGTCCCGTGTTCCGCCTTCAGCGAACCGTCGTATTTCCCGATCACCAGTTTCGCGACATCCTGGATCATGTCGGCATAGCGCTGCACCTCCGCGGGAGAATCGAAGGCCTGGTTGATGATGAAATGGAAATTCCCTTCCAGCGCATGGCCGTAGATGCAAGAATCGGTGTAGCCGTGCCGCTCCAACAGGTCGGACAGGTCCGCGGTGGCGGCGGGCAGGTCTTCGATGTGGAAGGCGACGTCCTCGATGAGGCTGGTTGTTCCTTGCCGGCGCATACCGCCCACAGACGGAAAAATACCGGCCCGGATGGCCCAGAACCGGGAATATTCCTCCGGATCCTCCGTGAAGCGCACTTTTTCGCCGGTGACCGGGTCGGGCAGGATGTCAAAGCCGTCCAAGATATTCGAAATGGAAAGGATGCGAGCCTGCAGTTCCGAGGAAGAAGCGGCTGTGGTCTCGGTGAGAAGGGCTGTGAGATCCGGATCGGAATAGGCCGCCAGCATCGGGTCGTCCACGGAGAGCAGGGACCGTTTGTCCAGCAGTTCCGCGGCATGGATGATCTCCAAGCCGATGTCCTTCTTGAGCGCGACGACGGCTTCCGCGGCTGCCCGGATCGAACGGAAATAGATCATGGCGCTGGCCTTGTACGGGGCGAGCGGAAGGGTTTTCATCGTGACTTCGCTCAGGAAAGCGAGTGTTCCTTCTGAGCCGACCAGCAGATGGGCGAGGATCTCGAAAGGATCCGTGAAGCGGATGAACGGAAGAATGTTGAGCCCGGTGACATTCTTGATGGCGTACTTGCGCCGGATGCGCTCCGAAAGCGCCGGGTCCGCCGTGATTTCATCGCGCAGGGTTTCGAGGGTGCGGAGGAAAGCCGGATGGCTTCTGCGGAAGGAATCCTTGGACGCGGGATCGCCGGTGTCCAGGATCGTCCCGTCCAGGAATACGATGCGGGCGCTGAGCAGGGTCTTGTCACTGTTGGCATGGGTGCCGCAGCTCATTCCTGACGCATTGTTGATGACGATGCCGCCCACCATGCTGCTGGCGAGGGAGGCGGGGTCCGGACCGAATTCGCGTCCCAGCGGAGCCAGGATTTCATTGACATGCCCACCAATCACGCCGGGCTGCAACGTGATCGTTTCGGCGTTTTTCCCGATGCGATACTGTTCCCAATGTTTTCCCGCCACGATCAGTACCGAATCACTGATCGCCTGGCCGGAGAGGCTGGTTCCGGCGGCCCGGAAGGTGACGGGAATATGCAGCCGTGAGGCTGCCGCAAGCAACAAGGAAACCTCCCGTTCGTTGTCCGACCGGATGACGATCTGCGGCACCAGCCGGTAGAACCCGGCATCGGTCCCCCAGGCGAACCGTCTCAGTTCATCGGTGTAGATCCGCTTCTCGGGGATGAAATCCCGTACTTCGGAAAGAAATTCTGAATAGGCTTCTTTCATATTGCGTCTAGTTCAGGTAGACGATAATGTAGTACATCATGATACCGGAGGCGATCAGTTTGATTCCGGTTCCGAAGAGAAAGCCCAGCAGGGCACCGAAGGCCGATTTCGCGGAATCAACCCCGCTTTTCCTGTCGAACAGGAGTTCGGCGAGGAAGGCTCCGAGCAGGGTCCCGAGAATGATGCCGACCGGCGGAAAGATCATTCCGACGATCAGGCCGGCGATCGCGCCGCGTCCCGCCAGTTTGCTGCCTCCCGTGAGCCTGGTGAAGTAGGCGGGGACGAAATAGTCCAGAATGGTGACGACGATCGTGATTCCCAGCCAGATGGCCAGGAACTTCAGTGTCATGGGCTCCCCGTCTCCGTTGGTTCCGCTGCCCCAGAGGTACAGGATCAACAGACCGATCCAGCTGAGGGGCGGCCCCGGAAGAGCCGGCACGACGCTTCCGATGATTCCGATGATCCCGGCCAGTACCGCTAGTATGATGATCAGCGTATTCATTTAGTTGGAATCTATGTTCCGGCTCCGTACGCCCCTGCAAAGCCGTAGCCACCCTCGGCTCCGTAAGAGGGAGGGGCCCAGCGAAGCTGGGAGGGGTCGAGCGAAGCGAGACGCTTTGCAGGGGCGTACGGAGCCGGGAGATCTCATGCCATACTCATTTCAACATCGTCGGGCTGGATCGGCAGGCGGTTCGGCCCGGTAAGGCGGGCCCCGTCCTCGGTCACGAGCACATCGTCTTCCAAGCGGATACCGCCGAAGTCGTAGTAACGCTCGAGTTTTTGGTAGTTTACGAACCCCTTGTCCGTCTTCTCGCTCTTCCACTTCTCGATGAGCGCCGGGATGAAATAGATGCCCGGTTCATTGGAAATGAAATGCCCGGGAACGAGTTTGCGCGCCATCCGGAGACTGCCCAGCCCGAGCTGGTCGGAACGTTTCTGGTCCGGATCGTATCCCACCAGATCTTCTCCAAGATCCTCCATGTCGTGCACGTCCAGACCGATGTTGTGTCCGAGTCCGTGCGGCTGGAACAACCCGGCGATGCCCGCGTCCACCATATTGTCCAGATCGCCCCGGACGAGGTCCAGCGAGCGGAGACCGTCCAGCATCAACTTCGCGGCGGCGAGGTGCACGTCCCGGTAGGCGACGCCCGGCTTGGTAAGCTTGAAAGCCAGTTCGTTGCAGTCGCAGACAATCTGATAGATCTCCCGCTGCTTTTGTGTGAATTTTCCGCCGGTCGGCAGGGTCCGCGTGAAGTCGGAGGCGTAGTGCATGTTGTTCTCCGCGCCTGCGTCGATGACAAGCAGCTTGCCCGGCTCGATCCGCTTGTCGTGCACATGGTTGTGCAGGATTTCTCCGTGCTGGGTGAGAATGGTCGGAAAGGACACGCCCCATCCTTTGCTGAGGGTCACGCCTTCCATCTTCCCGACGATCTCCTGCTCCAGAATCCCGATTTTCACCGCGTTGCGGGCGACCGTGTGCATTTCCTGTCCGAGGGCCCCGGCGTCGTCGAGTTGTTTGATCTCGCAGTCTTCCTTGACGAGCCGCATCGAAATCACGGCCTTGACCAATTCTTCGGAGGCGTGTCTGCCTCCTTCGGCAGCCATCGGAGCGACTTTTGAAACCGCTTCGTTGCCGAGGCCGGTCAATGCCGCAAGTTTCATTGTGTTGTAGTAACGGGTAGGAGGCAGGAAATGAATCGGCCTTCCCTGCGCCAACGCTTTGGTCGCGAGAATATTGAGCGTCCCGTAGGAGGCGGAGTTCGCGATCCCGACTTCGGCCGCCTTGGAGGCGACGGAGGGCTGGGGTCCCATCCAGATGATGTCTTCGATCTCTACGTCGTCCGCAAAGAGGGTTTCTTCTCCGTTGTCCAGATCGATGATCGCTGCGAGGCGCGGTTCGTCGAGTCCGAAATAATACAGCCAGGAGGAATCTTGGCGGAACTTGTACGCGTTGTTCTTGTACTGGGCGGCCGCTTCCACGTTGCCTATGAACAAGGCGATGCCGCGCTTGCCTTCCGGAGCCGTCTCCGCCATCTTTTCCAGCAGCGTCCGGCGTCTTCTGATGTAGATATTCTTGTCAAACATATTCAAAAATTTAGCTCATCTTACAAATTTAAAAAAATCAGCGCACAATAGAAGTAAGATTATCCCGGAAAGAATGATTAAATTTGTATGATAACCGGAAACAATATTAATTCAAATGAATATGAAAAAGAAAATTTTTTGGTTCAGCGCGGCAGCATTGGCCGCTTTGTTGTGTGTTTCATGCGGTCCGAAGCACAACGTCCTGACCGCCCGGGAAGAAGCGGACGGATGGCAGCTTCTGTTCGACGGCGAGACCCTTGAGGGCTGGCGCGACTACAACGGAGATTCCCTGACCGGCCCCTGGAAGGTCGTTGAGGGGACCATCTTGGCGGAAGGCCACGGGGACGACGCCAGCGGCTACATCGTGACGGATCGGGAATATGCCAACTTCCATCTGAAATGGGATTGGAAGATCAGCAAGGGCGGCAACAGCGGCGTGCTCTACCATGTTGTCGAGCGTCCGGATTTTGCCGTTCCCTACGTCACGGGACCTGAATATCAACTGATCGACGACGAGAACTTCGCCGAGATGAACGACGGCTATGTCCTGGAAGACTGGCAGCGCTGCGGCGTCGACTACGCTATGTATGTACCCGATTTCGAAACTCGGGACCTCAAGCCCGCCGGCGAGTGGAACCAGTCTGAAATCGTGTTCGACAACGGCCACGTGATCTATTACCTGAACGGCAAGGTGACGGTTGAATTCGATGCCTGGACGCCCGACTGGTTCGCGCGCAAAAACAGCGGCAAATGGGAGAATGCCCCTGAATACGGTCTGTCCCGTCGCGGTGTGATTTGCCTTCAGGATCATGGCTATCCCGCCTGGTTCCGCAACATCAAGATCAAGGAACTGCCTGTCAAGAGCGTGGAAAAGGATCTTTTCAACGGAAAGGACCTGACGGGCTGGATCAACTACGGCACCGAACTTTGGTACGTGGACGAAGCGACCGGGGAGCTGGTTTGCGAAAGCGGTCCCGATAAGGGCTACGGCTATTTCGCCACGGAAGAATACTACGACGACTTTGACCTTTCCCTGGAATTCAAGCAGGAAGCCAACGGCAATTCGGGGGTATTCATCCGCTCCACCGTTGAGGGGACCACGGTAAGCGGCTGGCAGGTCGAAGTGGCGCCCAAGGGGCAGGACACCGGCGGCATCTACGAATCCTACGGCCGCGGTTGGCTGGTTCAGATTCCCGAAGAAAAAGAGGACATCCTGAAGGAGGGAGAGTGGAACCAGATGCGGATCCTGGTCAAGGGCGACAACGTGCAGACCTGGCTCAACGGACAGCAGATGGTCGATCTGACCGACGCGAAGATCGGAGCCGGACACGGCCGCATCGCGCTCCAGATCCACGATGGCGGCGGCATCAAGGTTCGCTGGCGCAATCTTCGCATCAAGACCCTGTAATCCCCCGCGACCGGACTCTTTTCCCCAAGTCTATTTATAACAAAACGAACTTGACAAATGCTATACAGAAATTTGACGGAACTGATCGGCAAGACCCCCTTGCTGGAAATCGCGGGATGGGAAGGGCAATGCGCCCGGATCGCCGTAAAACTTGAATATTTCAACCCCGGCGGCAGCGTGAAAGACCGGATCGCCTTGGCCATGATCGAGGAGGCCGAGACGAACGGGAATCTCCGCCCGGGAGGGACGATCATCGAGCCGACCAGCGGGAACACCGGTGTCGGGCTCGCCTGGGTAGGCGTCTCCAAGGGCTACAAGACCATCCTGACCATGCCGGATACGATGAGCCAGGAGCGCAGAAATCTGCTGAAGGCCTTCGGCGCCCGCCCGGAACTCACCCCCGGTAAGGATGGAATGAAGGGAGCGATCGCGCGGGCGGAAGAATTGCGAAACCGGATCCCCGGTGCCGTGATTCTGGGCCAATTCGACAATCCGGCCAATCCCGCGATTCACGAACGTACGACAGCTGAGGAAATCTGGGCGGACACGGAAGGACAGGTGGACGTGTTCGTCGCCGGGGTCGGCACCGGCGGAACGGCATGCGGGACCGCCAAAGGACTCAAGCAGCACAAGGCTTCCATCCAAGCATTTGTCGTGGAACCTGCCGCTTCCCCGGTGCTCTCGCAGGGAGTTTCCGGGACGCATAAAATCCAAGGGATCGGGGCCGGATTCGTACCCGACACCTATGATCCGACCGTTGTGGACGGCGTCTTCACGGTCACCGACGAGGAAGCAGAGACAGCGGCTCGGTTGCTTGCCCGGACGGAAGGACTCCTGGTCGGGATCTCTTCCGGGGCAGCTTTTCATGTCGCCTACGCCCTTTCCAGAAAGAAGGAGAATGCCGGCAAACTGATCGTTGCCCTGCTTCCGGACACCGGGGAGCGATATCTTTCCACAGGAATTTATGCTTGACGAGATGATGGTTTCAAACGATACCTTGCGGCGGTTCATGGACGAGGTCCGCGCCGAAGTTTTTCCCGAATATTACCCTGAGGCTGACGGAACCCAGCTTGCGGAATGCAGCGCGGCAGTCTGCGGAGATGGCCACGCTGAAGCGTTCCTGCAACAATTTCCCGAAATCAAACGCTTGCTGCTGACGGACGTGGAAGCGGTTTCACAGAACGATCCCGCCGCTGACAGCCGGGCGGAGGTGATCCTCTGCTATCCGTTGGTGGAGGTCATGCTGCATTACCGCGTGGCCCATGTCCTCTATCGGCTCGGGATTCCGGTGATTCCCCGCAGGCTGACCGAACGGGCGCATTCCCTCACGGGCATCGACATCCATCCAGCCGCCAAAATCGGGGAATATTTCGCCATCGACCACGGGACGGGCGTCGTGATCGGGGAGACCTGCGAAATCGGAAACCACGTTATGCTGTATCAGGGCGTGACGCTCGGCGCGAAGAATTTCCTCTATGACGAACACGGCAATCCGAAAGCCTATCCCCGCCACCCCATTTTGGAGGATCACGTGACAGTTTACTCCAACACTTCGATACTCGGGCGGGTCCGGATCGGGCACAATTCCGTGATCGGGGGTAACGTCTGGCTCACGCGGGACGTGCCTCCCTATTCCAGAATCTATCAAAGCAAGGCGATCTACGAGACGCGTTTCAAGGATGGCGAGGGGATCTAGGAAGCGATTCTTGTTCCGGCTTGCGTAGTTCGATTTCGAGTTCGTCGAGCTGGATCTGGTCGATCTTCGAAGGGGACTCGATCATCACGTCGCGACCCTGGTTGTTCTTCGGGAAGGCGATGTAGTCTCGGATTGAGTCACAACCGCCGAAGAGAGCGCACACACGGTCGAAACCAAAGGCCAGACCTCCGTGGGGCGGAGCGCCGTACTGGAAGGCGTGGATCAGGAAGCCGAACTTGTACTCCGCCTCTTCCTGACTGAAACCCAAAATCTCGAATATCCGCTGCTGGATCTTGGCGTCGTGAATACGGATGGAGCCTCCGCCGAGTTCGTTGCCGTTGAGCACGAAGTCGTAGGCATTGGCGCAGACCTTGGCGATGTCCTCCTGCTTGTCGCTGAGGTACCAGTCCAGGTGCTCCGGTTTCGGGGCCGTGAATGGATGGTGCATGGCATTCCAGCGGTTCTCCTCCTCGTCCCACTCAAAGAGCGGGAAGTCCACGATCCACAGCGGGGCGAAGACCTTGGGGTCGCGCAGGCCCAGGCGGCTCCCCATCTCAAGACGCAGAACGCCGAGCATGGTCTGCACCTTGCGGCTGCTGTCCCCGCTCAGGATCAGTGCCAGGTCGCCTTTCTTCGCTTCGAGGGCTTCACCGATTTTCCACAGATCTTCCGGAGAGAAAAATTTGTCGACGGAAGACTTGACGGTCCCGTCCTCGTTGAATTTGATGTAGATCAGCCCCTTGGCACCGACCTGCGGGCGCTTAACCCATTCGGTCAGTTCGTCCAGTTGCTTGCGGGAATAATCAGCCGCGCCCGGCACACAGATGCCTCCGACATACTTCGCCGTGTCAAACACGCCAAAACCTTTTCCCTGCGCGAGCGGGGTGATCTCGTGAATGGTCATGCCGAAGCGGATGTCCGGTTTGTCGGAACCGTAGCGGTCCATCGCGTCGAACCAGTTCATACGCGGAAGGGGATTGGGAATATCCACGTCCAAGACATTCTTGAACAGGGTCCGCATCATGCCTTCGAACATATTCAAGACGTCCTCCTGCTCCACGAAGGACATTTCGCAGTCGATCTGGGTAAATTCCGGTTGACGGTCGGCTCGCAAATCTTCGTCGCGGAAACAGCGGACGATCTGCATATAGCGGTCGAAACCGGCGACCATCAGCAGCTGCTTGAAGGTCTGGGGCGACTGGGGCAGGGCGTAGAATTGGCCGGGGTTCATCCGGGAAGGTACGACGAAGTCGCGGGCGCCCTCCGGTGTGGACTTGATCAGATACGGGGTCTCGATCTCCATGAATCCCTGTCCGTCCAGGTAATTGCGCACCTCCTGCGCGATCCGGTGACGCAGGGCCAGGGCTCGCTGGAGCGGTCTGCGGCGCAGATCCAGGTACCGATACTTGGCGCGGAGGTCCTCGCCGCCGTCGCTTTCGTCTTCGATGGTGAACGGGGGCGTGACGGATTTATTGAGAATATGGATCCGCTGTAATTTGATCTCGATGTCACCGGTGGGCATCTTCGGATTCTTGCTCTGGCGTTCCACCACTTCTCCGACGGCCTGAATGACATATTCCCGGCCGAGTGAGGTGGCGACGTCCACCAGTTCAGCCGCGGCGTCCGCCTCGACCACAAGTTGCGTGATGCCGTAGCGGTCGCGCAAATCGATGAACGTCATGCCGCCGAGTTTCCGGGACCGCTGCACCCAACCGGCGAGGGTCACGATTTGCCCGACATTCCCGATGCGGAGTTCTCCGCAAGTGTGATCTCTGTACATATCTGATGGATTATTATTTCTTAAGTTTCTACAACTGACAAAGGTAGCAAATTCTCTCTGTATTCTTCTTCTTTGAAAACGTCTGACGAGAGCCTTTTTCCTTGTCAGATTTGTACTTTTGTTAAAAAAGTATAAGAATATCGGATGGAATTCACTAAATTTGCAATCTTTTTATAATAGTAATTACCTGATGATCATATACTAAGGTCAAAATGGAACAGGAGTTATATCAACAGAGTATCGAGCAGGTGCTTGGACAATGCGGTACCGATCCGGAGAGTGGTTTGAGTAGCGATGAGGTAGCAGAACGACAACAACGCGACGGCTACAATGAGTTTACGAAGAAAAAGCACACTACTCTGTGGCAGAAGTTCATTTCGCAGTTCAAGAGTTTTATGATTATTGTGCTGCTGATAGCAGCTGCGATATCGGGCGTGACGGGTTATATGAACGGTGAAGGGATAACCGACGCGCTCATCATCTTGGTTATTCTCATCGCCAACGCGATCATCGGAGTGTTTCAGGAGTCAAAAGCCGAGAAATCGCTTGATGCCCTTGAAAAATTATCCGCGCCCCATTGCAAGGTTGTTCGCGATGGCGAGCATGATATTATCGAGTCGCGTGAATTGGTTGTCGGCGACATTGTGGAAATAGATACGGGCGACAGCGTGCCCGCCGATCTCCGCCTGATCGAGGCGGTAAACCTTAAAATACAAGAGGCCGCGCTTACGGGAGAATCCGTACCCGTTGAGAAAATCACCGATGCCGTGTCGGGCGAAGTGCCCATTGGCGACCGTGTGAACATGGCTTTCAGCTCGTGCAGCGTGACATATGGACGAGGACGGGGAGTGGTTGTTGCCACAGGCCCCAAAACCGAGGTGGGAAAAATCGCCTCGATGATTCAGTCAGTGCCTGAGATGCGCACGCCCTTGCAGATCCGGCTTGATAAATTAGGCAAGGTGCTCGCCATCATCAGTCTTATAGTCTGTGGTTGTATTTTTATGATCGGTTTATGCTATGGTCGAGGTCTGATGGACATGTTTATGACAGCCGTAAGCCTCGCTGTGGCTGCGATACCCGAAGGATTGCCTGCCGTCTCCACTGTCGTCTTGGCATTGGGTGTTCAGCGCTTGGCCAAGCAAAATGCCATTGTGCGCAACCTGCCTTCGGTGGAAACCCTTGGCAGTACAACCATTATATGCTCGGACAAGACGGGCACGCTGACGCAGAACAAGATGACGGTCGTGGAGTCGTTTCCCGGCGTGTCCGAGAGGCTGCTTACCGTGGGAGCCTTGTGCAACGATACCGATCATGGCGACAATGACGAATTGTTCGGCGACCCTACCGAGACAGCGCTCGTTGAATTCGCGGACAAATATTCTTGCGCGCAAGAACAGTGCAACGAGAAGTTTCCCCGTATCGCGGAGATTCCGTTTGATTCGGAGCGTAAACTGATGACGACGATCCACCGCGCAGGCGACCGCTCGTTGATGATTGCTACAAAGGGAGGGTTCGACGAGCTGCTTGCTCAATGCAACCGCATAGCGGACGATGACAAAGTACGAAAGCTGACGGCCGCCGACAAGGAAGCCCTCTCTCAAGCGAATTTGACGATGGCGGAAAAGGCTCTGCGGGTGTTGTGTATGGCCTACAAGGAGGTAGAGATCAAAGGCGAACTCACAGAGAGAAAACTCAACAAGATTACGCGAAGTGCCGAACAAGACCTTGTGTTTGTCGGTATGGTCGGCATGATCGACCCTCCGCGCGAGGAGGCAAGGGTTGCCGTCGAGCAATGCAAAATGGCTGGTATCAAACCGGTGATGATTACGGGCGACCACAAAATCACCGCATCGGCAATTGCGAAAAGTCTTGGCATCATGTCCGAGGGGGACAAAGTGCTTACAGGCGCGGATGTGGAAACGATGTCCGATCGCGAACTCCTCGAGATTGTCGGTTCTGTCTCGGTCTTTGCCCGCGTTGCCCCCGAGCATAAAGTCCGTATTGTCAAGGCATACCAGAAACAAGGCAATGTTGTGGCAATGACAGGCGATGGTGTAAACGATGCGCCGGCGTTGAAACTCGCCAACATCGGTGTCGCTATGGGAATAACGGGTACGGATGTGGCGAAGGAGGCCGCCGACATGGTGCTTGCCGACGATAATTTCGCGACCATTGTACAATCTGTGCGGGAGGGTCGCAGAATCTACGACAACCTTATCAAGTCCATCCAGTTTATGATTTCAACCAATCTCGGAGAAATTAATCTGTTGTTGGTTGCCGTATTGTGCAATTTTGACGTACCGCTCTTGCCGATACAGTTGCTGTTCATCAACCTTGTCGGCGACAGTTTGCCATCCTTGGCATTAAGCATAGACCATGCGGAAAAAGACATCATGAGTCGCAAGCCGGTGGACCCGAACCAAGGTATCTTCACGAAGTCATTCTCAACAAAGATTATCATACAGGCACTCATTATCGGAGTAATCACTCTCGTGGCTTATCTGATAGGCTTGCAACACTCTGTCGCTACGGCGCGCACGATGACCTTCGCTACGATGATATTCTCCCAGTTTACAATGATTTTCAGCATTCGCAGCGGAGATAATTGGTTCACGGAGCGATTCTTCAGCAACCGTTGGTTGTGGGCAACCATCGCATTTGTGATAGCGCTTACCTTGTTGGTTATGCTTGTTCCCTCCATGCAGTCACTCTTTAAGTTAGCGCCCCTTACCGCTACGCAATGGTGGATTGTCATCGGCTTGTCATTCGGCGTCCTTGCCCTGAGCGAATTCTTCAAGCTCTTTACCCGGAAAAAGGCCGGTTCCCGATAAAGCGCGCACATCGCCCTTTGCAGGTGAAATAATACGCGTCCACCCGGGGCGGATCGGGCGGCAGGTCAGGAACATCCGTTTGCAGGTGGGGTGCGGAATCTTCCACCTGCAGCACCCCGGACCCGCTGCAGAAAGCACCTGATCATCATCTGAGCCGAGCGCTGTTCGGCTGCTGACTTGGCTCATCCCTCACAAAGGTGGCACCGAAGTGCCACCTTTGTGAAGGATCCTCCGCCGGGAAACAGCAGCGTTTTACTCCTTGATTGTCAGCTTATTCGTGATTTCAACGCATCGTATTTTTGACCTATTGAAATCATCAATTCGTTCATCCATAGTAATTTAGAAGACACGTAGGAAACACGGTGCGGTTGTTTCTCGGGACAGGCATCCATGCCAGCGGTTCTGTGGACGGCGGGGTATGGAGGAGAAGGCAGTCGCTCTCCCGGACAGGCATCCACGGGGTCTTTTGCAAGCATCTCAGAGACAGATATTTGTAGCGATGCCCATGGACGCCTGGTCGTTTTTGTACGTAGGCTTCCATGGCTGCCCGTGCAAACATTTTACAGTCAGGAACTTGCAAAGAGGTACGTGGATGCCCCGGCAACAGCCGGGTGCCGAGCCGGGGCTGTGAGGTGCCGGGCCGGTGGGGTTAGCGGGAGCCTGTCAGGTGCAGAGCCAAACAACCGTAGCCGCCCGGCGACGGCGCTGTCCGGCCCCGGCACTCAGTCTGAGTTCAGGGCTTTGAGGGAGGGGAGAAGAGTGATCCCGAAAGGTTGCAATGCTCCCGAAATTTTTATCAAGATAGCAAAAAAGCGATGGTTTTTGTATCTTCGCAGGTATGGATGTACGGGCAAAGAAGTCGCTGGGGCAGCATTTCCTGACGGATCAGAACATCGCGCGGGGGATTGTCGGGGCGTTCGCCGTTTTTGAAACTACCGGCGCCGATCCGGAAACCAAGATTCCCGTCCTGGAAGTCGGACCGGGGATGGGGGTGCTGACACAGTATCTCCTGCAGCGTCCGGAGCTGGATCTCAAAGCCGTCGAACTCGACCGGGAATCCGTGGAGTACCTTCTGAGGCGCTTTCCCGCCTTGAAGGGAAAGTTGCTGCAGGAAGATTTTCTAAAAATGGACCTCGACCGCATATTCCCCGAAGAAGTCCGCGTCATCGGTAACTTCCCCTACAACATTTCCTCGCAGATCTTCTTCAAAATTCTGGAACACCGCGACCGGATTCCGGAAGTGGTGTGCATGATCCAGAAGGAAGTGGCGGACCGGATCGCCGAAAAGCCCGGCACGAAGACCTACGGCATCCTCTCTGTGCTGCTGCAAGCCTGGTACGACATTGAATATCTCTTTCGGGTGGGGTCCGGGGCCTTTGCCCCGCCGCCGAAGGTGCAGTCTGCCGTGATCCGGCTGCGCCGCAACGCGCGGCAGTCCCTGGGTTGCGACGAAAAGCTGTTCAAGACTCTTGTCAAGACGGCTTTCGGACAGCGCCGCAAGACACTGCGCAACTCACTGAAGCCCTTGATTCTTCAGAAAGGGCTGACTACGGACGATCCGATCTGGGACCTGCGGCCGGAAAGGCTCTCGGTCGAAGATTTCGTCGCCCTCACGAAGCGACTCACTATTTAAAAACCATGAATATGAAAACAATCGTAACGCGTATCGCGCTGATGGGGATGCTGCTGCTCTCCGTCGCCGCCTGCAAAAACTTCAAGAAGGCCGGCACCGCGGAAGGCCTGGCTGATGTTCCCTTCGTGGAAACCCAATTGCCGCGCAGGGTGCCCACCGGCGCCTTGGACGCCGCCATTCCCGAATTTCTCCGCGCGTTCATGACCGACTCGACGATGATCATCCACAGCGTCATGATCGTCAAGGACGGACAAATTCAATGGGAATATTCCAGTATGGAACATCCCGCCGATTCCGCGCACGCGATGTGGTCGGTCAGCAAGACCTTCACTTCGATCGCAGTCGGTTTCGCGATTGAAGAAGGGAGGCTCAAACTGGAAGACAAACTGGTGGATTTGTTCCCGGACAAACTTCCTGAGCAGCCGAGCGACAACCTGAACAAGATCACGGTACGGGATCTGCTGACCATGAACTGCGGCCATGATACCGAGCCGAGATTCAACCGGGATTCCGTCGACTGGGTGGAGGCTTTCCTGGCCTGGCCGGTCGAGCATGTCCCCGGGACGTGGTACTGCTACAACAGTATGGGAACCTTCATGCTATCCGCGATCGTACAGAAACTGACCGGCGAGAAAATCGTGGATTACCTTACCCCGAGGCTCTTTACGCCGCTCGGAATTCCCGCGCCGCGCTGGGATGAAAATCCGCAGGGTATCAATTGCGGAGGCTGGGGGCTCTATCTCAGGACCGAGGACATGGCAAAGACCGGACTCTGCATCCTTCAGCGGGGAGAATACGACGGCAAGCAGGTGATTCCCGCGACGTGGGTGGATCAAATGACGGCCTATCAGGTTCCGTGCGTTCCGGCCGGAATGCGGGCGGACAAGGCGGAGGAGTTGGGTCTCACGAAGGAGAACAGCGACTGGGTGCAGGGCTACGGCTATCAGATGTGGCGCTGTCGTCACAACGCTGTCCGCGCGGACGGCGCTCGCGGACAGTACATCATTGTCATTCCGGACAAGCAGGCAGTCGTGGCCATGACAGCCAACGTCTCGAACATGCAGCGGGAGATCAACCTGGTCTGGGACTATCTGCTGCCGGGTCTGTAGTCTAGATGTTCCCTTCTTTCCGAGCCGGTTTTCGACCTTCGTCCGGAACGGTTCGGAGAGGCGGCTTATTTTCTGAGCCAGTCGAGCGAAAAGCTCAGGAACCACATCTCGCAATCGCCCGTCGGATTTTCTTCGATGTAGGCACCGATTGTTCCGTCGGGAAGCAGGGTGAGGGAAGAGTACACGGATTCGTAGGGGCAGAGGGTTTTAGTCTTCGGCCAGGTCTTTCCTTCATCGAAACTCATGAAGATGCTCACATTCTTGCGCTCCATGGAATTGGGCAGCGAATGCAGCAGGATTTCATCGTTGTGCCGGATGATGTCCCCGTTGCAGGCGTTGGTCACGATGTCCGTCCATCGCTGCTGCGTACCCCAGGTCTTCCCGCCGTCTTCGGAAATGTTCCAGCCGCGCGCGCCGTTCTGACGGACGCTCATCAGGATCCGTCCGTCGGAGAGTTCGACCACTTTGGCTTCGTCTCCGTCTCGGTAGGCCATTGTTGAGATCTGCCAAGTCTTTCCTCCGTCATCGGACCAGAAGGCGTAGTTGTCCAGGCGATTGTCCCGGGTGGCAACGGCGGTCACGAACAGGATGCGTCCCGCATACGGTTCACGGGTCAGTAAGAGGCCGTGTCCCGATCCGAAGAAGGCGGAATGAGAATCGCGGCATTCCGGGTTCACCGCCTCGGGTCCCCATTGCATCGCTGTCACATCGACGGGAGCGCTCCAGGTCTGCCCCAGATCCGAACTGATGGAAATCCAATTTTGCTGAGGATTCTCGGGGGTGGATTTCCACAAGCCGGTGCCGCCGGAGAAGCCGCAGACCACATTGCCTTCCGCCGTCACCACCAGCACGGCATCGCCGAAACCTTTCCCGTAGCCCTTGCCTTCCGCGATGGTCACAGGCTCCGACCAGGTGTGCCCCCCGTCCAGGCTTCGGCAGGCAACGATGTCGATGTCCTCCGGAAGATCCGTCTGATTGAATTTCCGCTTGTCCGTAGCGGTCAACAGGGAACCATCGGGCAAGGTGCAGATGGCCGGGATGCGGTAGTTTCTTGAGCCGTAGTCTCCCGGACTGAAAACGCGCGTCCGGCAAAGCAGAATTTCCCGGTGACCGGGAGTCGGCGCTTCAACCGGGCGTCTTTTTCCGTTGATCCGGATCTGTTCGATGTCGGCTCCCACAAATCCGCCTTCCGTTGCATCAGCGGCGATGTCCGCTCCGATGATCAGGTCAGAAGAGTCCGTCATTTCGGCGCGACAGGCGATCTTGTATTCCTTTTTTCCGGATACCACGCGGACGCTGCCAAGCAACTGGTCATTCATCGTCAGGTGAAGCATTTCGACATTCCCGGGGTCTGCCTGCAGGGAAACCGTCACGCCACCGATCCGGCAGGTTTCTGCTGCGGCCGTCAGTTTCAACAAGGGTTCGTTGCGGTTGCCCCGCCCCGTGAAAGTTGTGATCCTGTGGGCGGTCAGGACGACATCGGAATCGCGATCGCTGCAGGAAACTCCTCCTGCCAGGACGGCCAGAAGTATCAGATAGAAGCCTTTCATTGCGTATTACAAGTTATTGATTCGCATTTATTCGTGGAATAGAGCAAACTGGAAACCGCTTCCGAACCGTCTTTGGCATATTCATTACAAATGCAGCGTGTCGCCTCGATAGAAGTCGAGCAGGCGGGCGCTGAACAGGCACTCATACCGAGCTTGGGCGACATTGGATTCTGATTCCAGGAAGGCGTTCCGGGACTCGTTGAATTCGGTGATGTTTGCCTTCCCGTTCTCGTATTTGGCTGTCACCAGATCGTAGGATTCTTTGGCGCTGGCGCGGGCGTCGCGGCTGGCACGATATCTCTGCTGGGCGGCCAGGGCGTTGTAATAGGCTTGCTGAATCTCCTTGTAGAGGTTTTTCTTCACATTCTCCAGTTGAAGCTGCTGGTTTGTCCGGCTGAGTTCGGCCGAGCGGATCTGGTTGCGGGTCTGGAATCTGGAGAAGATGGGAATGCTCAGGGACAAGCCGATGCTTTGGTTGAAATTGTTCTTGAGCTGGTCGGAGAAGGACTCCAGCGGAGCGACGTGGGTCTGTCCGGAGGCAGGATCGGTGTAGGTCCGGGAAGCCTTCGACGAAGTGAAGTATGAAGAACCCAGTCCCGCGGAGGCGCTCAAGGTCGGCAGATAACCTCCCTTCGCAATCTTCACGCTGTAGTCCTGGGCATCCAGTCGGAATTCTTCCGCCTTGACGATCGGCTTGCAACGTACGGCATCGGCGTAGATATCATCCGGGGAGCCCAGCAGCAGGTTGTCGATGTCCACTTCGGGACGGACGATGCTGAATCCTTCCGGATCATGGAGCTCCAGGAGTTGAGAAAGGTCCAGCAGGGAGAGGTTCAGGTTGTTGCGTGCCTGAGTCGCCGACAGACGGCTTTGCCCCAGGGCGGCCTTCTGCTGGGCGACCTCGGCGGAACTGGCCTTTTCAATTTGTTCCATCACCGTCAGCCGTTCCACTTGCAGGGAGTCGATCTTGATCTGGTTCAGCGCGACATCCAGGATTTCCATATTGTAGAGGATCTGCACATAGGCTTGGGCGACTGCCACGCGAATGTTGTCCCGGGCCTTTTCGAGATCCTGCGTGGCGGCTTCGAGATTGAGGCGGTTCTGTTTGATGGTATTATTGATCCTTGTTCCTTGGAATATGGGGACGGAGGAACTGAGGGAAAAGGATGTCGAGGTGGAATTTGAGTTCCGGGTGTAGGTGTTGTCAACCGAACGCCCTTGTCCGAAATTCAAGCTTTCATATGTGCCGGCGCTGATATCCGGCAGCTTGTTGCTTTCGGACGTATTCAATTCGATTTCCGATTGTGTAACTTGCAGTTGTTGTTGTTTGATGGTGAGGTTGTGTTCCAGGGCATGCAGGATGCAGGCTTCCAAAGTCCAGGGTGTTTCTTGGGCCGCCGCCGAGACACTGAGCAACGATGCCAGGATGGGAATCGCGAAATGTTTCATCATACGTGTCATTATTGCTTGCTTTCGATGATCTTGGAGCCGCGGATCTTGTCCGAAGTGGAAAGGCCGGACTTGATCTCAATGTTGAGCCCGTCGCTGATACCGGTCTGAACCGCTTTTTTGGTGTAGGCGCCATCCTTGTCTACCAGATAGACAAACGAGGAGTCATTGGTGAATTCGATCGCGCTTTCAGGGATGGTCAGCACTTGTGTCGCGCTTTGCAGCACGATCTCGGCATTGGCACTGTAGCCGGAACGGATGTTCTGTTCTTCCGGGACGTTCACCGCCGCCTTGACTTGGAACTGATTGGCGCCGCTCATCTCCACCGCCTTGGGGGCGATGTATTCCAGACGGGCTTCAAAGGTCAGATCCTGCAGCGCCCCGATCGTGATTTTCACCGGCATGCCCTCGGAAAGCCCCCCTACATCGGTTTCATCGACATTGCCGTCAAAGATCATGTTGTTCATGTCGGCTACGGTCGCGATGGTAGTACCTTCATTGAACGTGTTGCTCAGGATTACGGAGTTCCCCACTTTCACCGGAATATCGAGGATCAGGCCGGAGATGGTCGAGCGGATGAGCGTGGAACTGGCCGTGGCATTGCTGCGGGACACCCCGTCGCGGATCACTTCCAAGGCATCCCGGGAGGCAGCCATTTCTTCTGTTGCCTGGTCCAGCGCTTGTTTGACCTGATCGAAATCCTCTCCGCTGACCAGTTTTTTCTCATACAAGGTTTTCTGTCGGTCGAAGTTGGTCTGGGCTTGCTTGAGGTTGATTTCGGAAAGCCGCACCCGGCTCTGAGCGGAACTGAGAGAGCCCATTTCGGGAATGACTTTCACCTTGGCGATGACTTCGTCTTCCTTTACCTGCTCTCCGGCTTCCTTGTACAGTTCGGAAATGATGCCGCTGATCTGTGGTTTGATGTTGACCTCGTCACGCGGAACGATTTTTCCGGTGATGATGGTGGTTTTCATGAGATCTCCGATGGTCGGAGAGACTTCCTCGTATTTCTCGACCTTGGGACGAGACCGCTGGTACAAGTAGACGAAGGTTCCTAAAAAGACGATTGCGATGAGCGCAAACACCAGGATTCTAGTAAACTTTTTCATATCGTTACATTTGAATTATTCATCTCGAATGGCATCCACCGGCTTGATGTTCATGGCCCGGGTGGCAGGGGCCAGTCCGGCCAGCAGGCCGAGTACGGTAAGCAGCAATAGGACGACAACCGCCGGCCAGAATCCGATCTGGAAATGCGCCTGCAGAATTCCGTCCTGGGTCGATGCTAGTTCCGCTATATTCAATACGAAGACGGAAAACAAGATACCGAGTACGCCCGCGAGAATGGTCAGCGAAACGCTTTCGGACATAATCTGGGTGAGAATCATCCTGGGAGTGGCACCGATAGCTCTCCGGATCCCGATTTCAGTCGTGCGTTCCTTGACGGTCACCATCATGATGTTGGAAACCCCGATGGCTCCCGCGAGCAGGGTCCCGAGCCCGATCAGCCAAACCAGAATGTTGACTCCCTTGAAAAGATTGTCCACAATGCTGAAGATTTCTTCGGCATCCAGCATCTGGATGGCCGCCTCGTCCGTCGGATCGATGTAGTGGTCTCGCGCGATGATCTCCCGGATCCTGCCCTGAACCGCGCTGATTTTCTTTCCGGGTTTCGCGGTCATGCAGATCAGGTCAATCGCGTTTCCCCGGTTAAGCAGGCTGCTCACGATCGAAATGGGAAGGATAACGGTTTCGTCTGCCGGACCGCCGATGCTGACGTTTCCCGCATTGAAATCGACTCCCGCGACCCGGAAGTAAGACCCCCGGATCTGGATCATCTGCCCGCAAGGGTCGCCTCCTTCCGGAAAGAGGTCATTGTAGATCTTCTTCCCGATCACGCAGACATGGCGCTTCTGGGAGACATCGATGTTGTTGATGTAGCGGCCGTATCGAAGCCGTGGTTCCATGACGGAAACGTAGTCCGCGCGAACCCCGCTGACATAACATTGCACTTCCCGTTCTCCGCGGACGGCATTCTGCCCCCAATCGGCGATGAGCGGAGTGACCACATCCAGTTCCGGGATCATCTGATCCAGTTTCTCGATGTCCTTGAGCGTGAGATTCCAAGCGCGGCCCTTCCGGAACCCTTTGTAGGGCTTGGAGGTCAAGTCGGCAACCACGAATCCCGAATTGGTGGCGAAGCCTCGGAAGTTGCTGCTCAGCAGATCTTTCAATCCGTTTCCGCCCCCCATCATCGCCAGGAGCATAAAGATTCCCCAGAAGATGCCGAAACCGGTCAGCAGGCTGCGGCTCTTGTTGCGCGTCAAGGTATCGGAAATCTCCTTGAACCAATCTGTGTCGAATCTCATCATGGCTACTCTGCTCTAAGAGCCTCGATGGGCCGTACCTTCGCCGCCTTCCAAGCCGGGACGAGTCCGGCCAGGGTTCCGGCGATGATCAAAGTCAAGGTCGCCTTGATTGCCACATCAATCCCGACACCGGGATCCTTGAAGATTTGCGCGCTTTCTCCCGCGACTGTGACGACTCCATCCAAGGTAGCATCCATCAATTGGTTAGCCGCCAGGCCGCAGAGCATTCCGATGTAGCCGAAAAAAGTCGTGATCAGGACAGCTTCCACGATGATCAGCCGCAAAATGGACCAGGGACTTGCCCCGATGGCCTTGCGGATGCCGAACTCGTGGGTGCGTTCCTTGACCGTGATCAGCATGATGTTGGAAACCCCGACAATTCCGCTGACCAAGGTGAACAGTCCCAGGATCCAAAGGGCGGTGCGCATTATTTTCACGCCTTGGTTCATTTGTATGTTCTGTTCGAAGCGGTCGCTGATGTAGATGGCTTCCAGATCATCCGGCGCCGCGTTATGGTTGGCCAGAACGGTTCGTTTGTACGCGTTCTTGAATTCAGTGGAAGTTTCGAGGTTGTCGATGTTCTTGAAAGAAAAATAGATTTGTCCGATGTTCTTTCCCTTATTGTAGAGCGCATGAATCAAGGTGTAGGGCGCGAACATCTGGTGGCCGTAGAAACCTCGGTCCGCTTTGCTGATCCCGACCACCTTGAAGGCGATCCCGCCGACTTTGACATTGCGTCCGAGCAGGTTTTCGGCCTTATCGTTGCCTCCCAACAGTTCCTTGGCGTCATCCTCGCTGACCACGATCACTTTGTTTTTCTCTTTCTGGTCGCGCTCGTTGATAAAACGGCCGTGCAAGATTTCCAGACCCTGGATCCGCTGGTAAACAGGCGCGACCCCATGCACCTGAACCCCAGCCAGGTATTCTTTTCCATAGGTGATCGTCGCGGATTGAGAGACCCGTGGACTCACCTCTTCCACGATGTTGGAGAAACGGTCTTCTTTGAGGTTCTCCACATCCTTCGTGTCAAGATTGAAAAAACGGTTTTTGTTGTAGCCGGCATAGGCCTTTGTTGTCCAGCCCGAATTGACGACCATCGAATTTTCCAGGACGGAGGCGTTGTCCAACAGGGCATTCAGCAACCCGTTCCCGGCTCCCAGCAGGGCAATCAACATGAAGATACCCCATGCGACGGCGAAGCCGGTCAACGAAGTCCGCAGTTTTTTTTGGCGGAGCGTACTCCATATTTCTGACAAGATGTCGTGCATGGCTTATTTCATTTTTGTGGATTCACCGAATGGAGAGGCGTCGTGGCGCGGATTGGTTTCTACGTCGCCGATCACCCCGTCCTTGATGCGAACGATCTTGTTCGTGACGCTCGCCACCACGCTTTCGTGGGTGACGACGATGATCGTGAGTTGATCTTCCCGGTTGAGCTTGCTGAGCAGATCCATAATTTCCACAGACGTCTTGGAATCCAGCGCGCCCGTCGGTTCGTCGGCCAGGATGATGTCCGGCTTGGTGATGAGGGCTCTGGCGATCGCCACCCGCTGCTTCTGTCCGCCGGACATTTCGTTGGGATAATGATGGGCCCAATCTTTCAGGCCCATTTTGTCCAGATAGTCCATCGCCCTCTCGTGACGTTTGCGGCGGGGGACGCCTTGGTAGAACAGCGGTAGTTCGACATTTTCGACAGCCGTTTTGAATCCGATCAGGTTGTAGGACTGAAAGACGAACCCGATCATCTTGTTCCGATACTCGGCTGCCTGTTTTTCAGTCAGGTCCCAGATCAGTTTGCCGTTGATCCGGTATTCGCCGGAATCGTAGTTGTCCAGAATTCCGAGAATATTCAGAAGCGTGGACTTGCCGCTTCCCGAAGCGCCCATGATGGACACGAATTCACCGCGTTCAATACTGAGATTGATCCCCTTGAGAACATGCAAAGGCTGCGCTCCGAAGTAGGTCTTGTTTACGTCTTTTAGCTCAATCAACATAGAGGACGATTTCCAATTTTTTGCAAATGTATTAAGTATTTATCGAAAAACAATAAATAATTAATATTTTTAGTGTATTAGTTTATTAATACACTGCAAAGATACATACGTTTTTGTAAAATGCAAGTGTTTTGAAAAAAATTATCTGCTTCTACTGCATGAGACGTACCAAAACAAAAAATGTAACAAACAATTGTCAGGATTCTTTATTAATTTCGCATGATGATGAAACATTTTACGTGACATGTTCGAACCGGATTCTCTGACGGATCTGCAGAATGTCCGCATCTTGCTTCACTGCTGTTGCGCGCCCTGCTCGACGGCCATCCTGGAGTGGATGGTCGGCGCGGGCTTGCGTCCCGGTGTTTTCTTCAGCAATTCCAATATTTTTCCTTTCGAGGAATATGAGCACCGCAAATCGGAGTTGATCCGCTATGCGGCATTTTGGGGTCTGGAAGTGATGGAGGATGAATATGATCACGGCGCCTGGCGTTCCGCTGTCCAGGGTCTTGAACGGGAACCGGAACGGGGACCTCGCTGCCGGGAATGTTTCAAGTTCCGCCTGCTGCGGGCGGCCCGCTATGCTGCAGCCCACGACTACACGGTGCTGACGACCACCCTGGCTTCTTCCCGATGGAAAAGCCTTGCGCAGGTTGATGCCGCCGGCCGCTACGCCTGCTCTGTGGTCAATGCGGAAATCCTACGGAGTCACCTTGCGGCAGCGGGGGCCGCTGCGGTCTCTCGTCCTGAAGCTGACAAGCGCGCCCCGTCTTCCCGGTCCGATGCTTTTCTGCCTGTCCGTGAGGTGACTTGGTGGGGCAAAAATTGGCGGAAAGGCGGCCTTCAGGACCGCCGCGACTGTCTCATCCGCGAACATGACATCTACAACCAGGACTACTGCGGTTGCGAATTCTCCCTCCGTCCGGACAAACAAGGAACCCGTCCGGCGCTTTAAATTGCGTGACCGGAACATATTGAGAACCAAGCATATAATTATTTTCACCCCTCTCGAAAAGAAAGGGGTGAAAAACAGGATCATGTTGTCAGTCAGTTGGTTCCGGTCACAGCGTTTGACATACCGGCCGTTCCGGAGGGGGGCGGAAAAACCTTACTTTCCGAGTTTCTTCTCCACTTCTTCCTTCGAAATCTGTTTCGTGCAGAAGAACCAGTCGTAGCAGTGCAGGTCCTTTTCCCCGCCTTCCATCCGCTTATTGGCGACACCGCAGGAACCTGCCGGCGGAACGATCACCTCGTCACCCGGCGTCCAGTCCGCAGGAAGGGCGACCCCGAAGTTGTCGACTGTCTGCAGGGCAACGAGCACCCGCTTGATCTCGTCGAAATTACGGCCGAGCGAGAGAGGATAGTACATGATCGTGCGGATCTTGTCCTTGGGATCGATGAAGAACACGGCGCGGACAGCGGAGGTGTTGCTCTCGCCCGGTTGGATCATTCCGTAGAGGTTGGCGATCTCCATCGTGAGGTCCACCACCAGCGGGAACTTGACCTCCACGTTCTTCCAGCCTTTCCAGTCAATCTTCTCGCGGATGGTCCTGAGCCAGGCGATGTGGCTGTGCAAACCGTCGACGGACAGGCCGACCAATTGGCAGTTGAGGTCTTCGAACTCCTGCGCCCGCTTGGCGAACGTCATGAATTCCGATGTGCAGACCGGGGTGAAATCAGCCGGGTGGCTGAACAAGATCTTCCATTTTCCTTTGTAGTCAGAGGGGAAGTTGATAGGGCCCTGAGTAGTTACGGCCTTGAATTCGGGGGCGTTGTCCCCGATACGGGGCATTGCGTAATTCTGTGTGTTTTCCATGATAATATGATTTTGTTTGTTGTTTTTTACAAAAATAAGGAAAGAATAGATATTTATCAAACAGATTTTTTATATATTTGTATTGATAAAATCAATAACCATGACGCTTCAACAAATGGAATACATCGTGGCGGTGGACAAGTATCGGCATTTCGTCAAGGCCGCGGAATCCTGCCACGTGACCCAGTCCACGCTGAGTGTGATGATTCAAAAACTGGAAGATGAATTGGATGTTCAGATCTTCAACCGCAATTCCCATCCCGTCTCTCCGACACCGATCGGAGAGAAGATCATTTCGCAGGCGAAGGTTGTCTTGTTCAATGTTTCTCAGCTCAAGGAGATGATTCTCTCCGAACGCCAACAGGAAAGCGGCGAGGTCAAGCTAGGGGTGATTCCTACCGTGGCTCCATATATTCTGCCGAAACTGTTCGGGGTAATTGCTGAACGATACCCCGGCGTCACCCTTCGTGTCACGGAGACGCGGTCGGCATCTATTCTTGAGAAACTGGACAAGGCGGAACTGGATGTGGGACTGCTTGCAACACCCGTCGGTCGCCCGGGCTTGCTCGAAATCCCGGTTTATTACGAGAAGTTCGTGGCCTACATTTCTCCGGGCGAGTCCTTGTACAACAGGGAAGAGATCGAAAGCGGCCGCATGCCGACCGAGCGTCTCTGGGTCCTTCAAGAGGGGCATTGTCTGCGCAACCAGGTGATGAACATCTGTGACCAGCGCTCCGGTTATTCATCCATCTATGAGGCCGGCAGCATCGATACCCTGGTGAAGATCGTGGACGAGAACGGGGGGTACACCATCATTCCGGAATTGCATCTGGCGATGCTGACGGAGGCGCAGAAAGCCCATGTGCGCAAGATCGTAGACCCCGCGCCGGTCCGTGAAGTTTCTTTGATGATCCGCCAGGATTATGTGCGTGAACGGATGCTGAATATCCTTGCCGAAAGCATCCGGCGAATTCTCCCGGAGGCGATGATCGACAAACGGCTGAAAAAGTTCGCGATCAGTCTGTAGGTGTATTCCTTATGCCCTGTAGAGGGCGAACAAAGCGGGCCCGGAGCCGGACATCGAGGCGTAGAGGGCGCCCGATTCGTAGAGGGACTGCTTGATGGCGGCGAGTTCGGGGTGCGCGGCGAATACGGTATTTTCGAAATCATTGACCAGAAGTCCTTTCCATTCTTCGACGGTGCGGCTCAGGATGTCCCGTAACGGAAGCCTGTCCGCATTGTTCCGCAAGAGGAGCCCTTTGTACGCCTCGGCGGTGGAAACGAAAACGTTTTCGGGAACGATGACTTGCAGATCCAGCCCTTCCGTCTTCCAGTCGAACGGTTCCAGCACCTCTCCCCGTCCTCTCCCGATCATCGGACGATTGTACAGAAAGAAGGGGCAGTCGCTTCCCAGGCGGACGGCATAATCGGCAAGAGAATCGGTCAGTCCGAGCGAGAACAGTTCGTTGAGCATCCGCAGCGCGAAGGCGGCATCGGCGGAACCGCCCCCCAGTCCGGCACCGACAGGCGCGGTTTTTTCCAGGAATATTTTCACAGGGGGCAGGTCGAAGTCCTCCGCCAGCAGCTTATAGGCCTTGACGGTCAGATCCGAAAGCGGATCCCAGCCGATCCCGTCCGCCCGCGCGATCGTGATCATCAGCTTCCCGTCTTCGGAAATACCCTGTGCCAGGTTGTCCTGGCCGTAACGGGTGAAAAGAGACGCGGAGGTCTGGCTGAAGTCCTCTCCGGCAACGATCTCCAGGGTGTCCCCATATTCGAAGTACGGCACGAAGAGCGTTTCGATGTCGTGGTAGCCGTCGGGCCGCTTCCGCAGGACATGCAGTCCCAGGTTGATCTTGACGTTCGTCTTCGCGATCATGTCTTCGCCAGTTTCCGGATTTCCTGCTCGATCTTTCCGATCAGTTCGGGGTCCTCCAGCCGGGTCACGACAGGGGCGACGAAGGAGATCATCTGCAGTACTTTGGCTTCCTCTTCGGGGATCCCCCTTGAACGCATATAGAACTGTTCGTCTTCATTCAGTCGTCCGATGGTCGCTCCGTGGGAGCACTTGACATCGTCGGCGTAAATCTCCAGTTGCGGTTTGGTGTTGATGCGCGCCTCTTCCGACAGCAAGATGTTGTGATTCTCCTGATAGGCTTCGGTCTGTTGCGCGTCCGGCGCCACGATGATTCTGCCGAAGAAGTTGCAGCGGGCGGAACCGGCCGCCAAGCCGTTGAAAAGCTGGCGGGACGTACAGTTCGGCACCCGGTGGCACATCTTGATGTCAAAGGTCACCGAGTCTGCATTTTCAGCGCCGGAAGCGAGATAGATGCCCGCAAGGGTCGCTTGCGCATGTTCTCCGCACAGATCCACCGTCAGCGGAATCTCGGCGGAAATCCCCGGCAGGACGATGAAAATGAGCTCCAGAGACGCATCTGTTCCGACCACCGCCCCGGTGAAGCCCGCGACATCTCCCGGATGCTGCAGGAGGATGGTCCGGCGCGCCTGCTCTCCGTCCCGTACCTGGAGAACCTCCGGTCCGGAAACAACGGGCGTGGGGATATAGTTGCCGTGGTCAATCATGGTCAGAACTGTTCAAAACCGCTTTTTTCGATCCGGTCGATGATGTCCCGTCCACCGGTCGCCACGATCCGCCCCGCCTTCAGGACGTGCACGACATCCGGCCGGAGATATTCAAGCAATTTTGGATAGTGCGTGATGATGATGGCGGCTGTTTCCGGGGTGTGCAGGGCGTCGACCCCGTCCGCCACGATCTTCAGGGCATCCACGTCCAAACCGCTGTCCGTCTCGTCCAGGATGGACAGTATGGGGTTCAGCATTGCCATCTGAAAAATTTCATTGCGCTTTTTTTCTCCGCCGGAGAAGCCGACATTGACTTCGCGTTTCGCGAATTCGGGCTTCATCTGGACCAGCGCCATTTTTTCCTTCATCAGTTTGAGGAAGTCGCCTGCTTTCATGGGTTCCTGTCCCCTGGCCTTCCGCTGCGCCTGGATCGCGGTCTTCATGAAATTCGTGATCGACACGCCCGGAATCTCGATCGGGTACTGGAAAGACAGGAATATGCCTGCCCAAGCTCGCTCTTCCGGCTTCATCGCCAGCAGATCCCGTCCGAGAAATTCGACCGACCCGTCCGTGACCTCGTAATTGGGTTTCCCGGTCAGTATGGCCGCAAGGGTGCTCTTGCCGGCTCCGTTCGGTCCCATGACCGCATGGATCTCGCCCCGCCGGATTTCCAGATCGATCCCGCCGAGGATCTCCCTGTCTGCGACGCGGACGCGCAAGCCGCTGATTTTTAATAATATTTCGTGGCTCATTGTCAATTGTTGTTTTTGTACAGGTGGAACCAGGTCCACAGGGACCAGATCCCGTTTATGAGGTACAGGGCGCTCACAATCGGCATAAACACGAGACCGGCGCTCAGATAAAGGGTGATGTTGGCCAGGTTCACCATCAGCCAGACAACCCAGCAATCCCACTTTTTCTGGGCGGAAAGGAACTGGGCAAGCAGGGTGAGCATCAGCACGAAAGAATCCAGCCAAGGCTGGGGATCGGGTTCGAAGGTGCCGACGAACCAGGCGGTGCCCAGTTTGCTGAGTACAAAGCCCCAGACCGCCCCTGCGATCACCACAATCGTGATCGCCCAGCAGCGCTCCTTCATGGTCAGCTGTGTGACTTTCAATGCCTTGGAATCTTTGGCGCTCTCTTCTCCCGCGCGGGGATGGGTCCACCGCCAGTGCCCGAAGAAGTTGATGCCGAAGGCGATCGGTTGCAGCAGCATCGCGGAATACAAATGCTTCTGCAAAAAAAGGATGAACAGCAGGATGTTGTAGAGATAGCCGATCCAGAAATTGGATTTTTTGTTCCTGCCGGCCAGCACGACGCAGGTCAGCCCCGCCGCCACGCTCAGCAGTTCCAGCCAACTTACCCCGGTACCCCCGAGTGTAAAAGCGATGTTATCGATGTCAAACATATTCTCAATACATTATCCGACCGAGCCCTCGAGTGAGACTTGGAGGAGTTTGGTGGCCTCGACGGCAAATTCCATCGGAAGACGCGAAAGCACTTCGCGGGCATAGCCGTTCACGATCAGGCCGACGGCATCTTCCGGGTCGAGGCCTCGTTGGTTGCAGTAGAACAACTGCTCGTCGCTGATCTTGGAGGTCGTGGCCTCGTGTTCCACAACCGCGGTCGGGTTGTAAGCCTGGATGTCCGGGAAGGTATGGGCACCGCACTTCGAGCCGATCAGGAGGCTGTCGCACTGCGAAAAATTGCGGGCGTTCACGGCTCCGTTGCCCATTCGCACGAGTCCCCGGTAGCTGTTTTGGCTGTGCCCCGCTGAGATTCCCTTGCTCACGATCCGGCTGCGGGTGTTTCGCCCGAGGTGCAGCATCTTGGTTCCCGTGTCGGCCTGCTGGTAATTGTTCGTGACCGCGACCGAATAGAATTCAGAAGTGGAATTGTCGCCTTTAAGGATGGTGGACGGATATTTCCAGGTAATGGCGGATCCGGTCTCCACCTGTGTCCAGCTCAGGTGCGCGTCCGCTCCGCGGCAGATGCCGCGCTTGGTCACCAGATTCAGGATGCCGCCTTTTCCCTGCGCGTCGCCCGGGTACCAGTTCTGCACCGTCGAATACTTCACGTTCGCACCGGCCTCCACGATGATTTCCACCACGGCGGCGTGCAGCTGGTGCTCATCCCGCATGGGTGCCGTGCAGCCTTCCAAGTAACTGAGCGAAGATCCCTCTTCCGCGACGATAAGGGTCCGTTCGAATTGTCCGGTCCCAGCTGCGTTGATGCGGAAGTAGCTGGACAGGTCCATCGGGCATTTCACGCCTTTGGGAATATAACAGAAGCTGCCGTCGCTGAATACGGCGGAATTGAGGGCCGCGAAGAAGTTGTCTCCGGGCGGGACGACCGTCGCCAGGTGTTTCCGGATCAGGTCGGGGTGTTCCTTCACCGCTTCGGAAAAACTGCAGAAGATGATACCCTTTTCCGCCAATGTGGATTGGAAGGTGGTTGCGACCGACACGGAATCGAACACGGCGTCCACGGCTACGACTCCGGCCAGCGCTGCCCGTTCCCGTACCGGGATGCCCAGTTTCTCAAAGGTTTCTTCGAGTTTGGGGTCAATCTCTTTCGGCCGGTCTTCGTCCCGCTTGGGGGCAGCGTAATAGATGATGTCCTGGAAGTCGATTTCGGGCATGTCCAGATGGGCCCAGCGGGGCATCTTCATCTTCTGCCAGCGCCGGAAAGCGTCCAGACGGAATTCCAGCATCCACTCCGGCTCCTCTTTCAAATCGGAGATCATCCGGATGATGTCCTCGTTCAACCCTTTCGGGATGAACACCTGGCGCACATCCGTCACGAAACCTTCTTTATACTCCTTGGACGTAAAATCCCGGATAATTTTATCTTCTTCTTTTTCAGTCATGTTCAACGCCTGCGGATCAGATGTCCATAGATTGCAAAGATAGGCATTCCTCCCGAAAATCCTTCACGAAAGAAGAGGCGGTTTAAGGGTCACTCGCAAAAGAACGGAACGGTCATGTTGCAGCGCCCCCTCCCGGTTTTCGTTGCCTCGATGTTGTTCCGTTCGCCCCTTCCGTTCCGTCTGTCTATAGGGGCTGTATTTCTTAAATGATTATGAATGAATATATTGCTGATATCAATCGGTCAAAGATACGACGTGTTGAAATCCGTACTGTTCCGGTTGTCAAGGAGTGAAACACTGCTGTTTCAAAAGAAACGAGCCACAGTCAACGGGGCAGGTTGCCCCGGTGGCGCGCTCTCCGGACGAGGGTTGGCAGTTTCAGATGCAGGAGCCGCAAGATCTGCCATTTCGGCCCCATACCACGCCGCAGAAATTCCTCCGCGATTTGCCAACGATCCTTTTCAGAGAGCCTTAACACATCTTTGGGGCTTCTGAAGCGCGGATCCATGGACAGCTCCTTGAGCATTCTGAAATACGGGCGATCGTCGGAAGGCCTTTCTTCGAGGATGTCGTGTTCATTTCCGGCATTGCTGTCCGTCGCGCGGATCATCTCGTCCCGTGAGGCATAGAAGCGCACAGCCCTTTCGTGGTCTATCCTTGAATATTCGTTCACGATGAAATCAGTCAGTTGCTTGATTTCCCTTGTATCCAGTCCTTCAGAGATCCGGTCCAGGACAGCGTAGTTCAAGGGCTTTTTGAGACCGCGCATCCACCTAATCTCGCGAACTCCGCGCTTCAGCCTTCCGGAAGCGTTACGTAAAACCAACTTTTCCGAAAACGGATGGTCCGAAACGGAATAGGCCAGAAAATTCCATTGCGCCATTTCCGCTTTGCGGCAGTGTTTGTTCTCCACCGGATTATTGTAAAGATAGGAGATGGCTGTTCTCACTTTCTTGTCCTCCGCCTTGACGGAAAGTCCGAACGGTCCTTCGAACAGGCGTCCCTTTCTGCCGAGCCGTCCGTTGAATTCGGCGGTAAATCTTCTGGACAGTTCTTTCATGAATTTCGCGATCGCATTGTGGTTCTCCGCCTCTATCAGCAGATGGAAATGATTCAGCATAATGGAGACCACGCAAATCCGGATTCCGTATGTTTCCGAGAGCACGTTCAATAACGTGAAGAACACGAGTATGTCCTTGACGGAATAAAAGACAACGAAGCCTGAAACGGCCCTGAGATAGATATGCGCGACGCATCCGCGGCAATAGCGAAGTTTTCTGATCATGGCTCCTCGAATTCCTGCTCCTCGTTCTTGACCGGAAAACGGGTACGAAGTCGGATTCATAGTTCAAGAGCCAAGTTACGAAAGAAATCGGAAAGTTGAACGTCTCGTCCTGAAATTAAGACAAGTTTATTTCGGGAAGGCAGAGGGTGTTTTGCTTACATCATTGTCATTGAGCGCGTCGGTTAATTCAATCGGTCAAAAAAATGACCGATTGAATCCCATAAACAGCTGATTATAAGCACATTGATTGTTTCGATTGACGAATGAGACGGAGGATCCCATCTGCAGCCCATCTCTTTCCTCAAGAGGCCGAAGAAGAGCAGATCAGGGAACAAATCGCGCCTGCAGGTCAGCTAAAACAATGGCGGCCATGGCTTCGACGATGACAGGGGCGCGGAGGGCGAAGCAGGTGTCGTGCCGGCCCGGGATGCGGAGGGTTTCCTGCGCTCCGGTCGAAAGATTGAGTGTCCGCTGCTCCTTGGCGATGCTGGAGGTGGGCTTGAAGGCCACCCGGAACACGAGGGTCCCCCCGTTGGTGATGCCCCCGTTGATGCCGCCGGCACCGTCCTTCGCCGGTTTTACCGTCTCGCCGATGCAAGCGAAAGGATCGTTGTGTTCGGATCCCTTCATCCGGGCGGCCTGAAATCCGTCTCCGAATTCAATGCCCCGGACGCCCGGAATGGCGAAGATGGCATGAGCCAGCAGGGATTCGACCGAATCGAAGAACGGCTCTCCGAGTCCGGTGGGCACATCGTCAATCCGGCATTCCACGATGCCGCCGAGCGAGTCGCCTTCCCGCGCTGCCGCCGCGACCGCTTCCACCTGTCGGTCGGGATCCTTGCATCCGCCGACTTCAATCAGCCGGGCGGTGAAGGAATAAGCGCACATTTTCTTGGCCACAACGCCGGCGGCCACAATCGGAAGGGTGAGTCTGCCCGAAAAATGGCCGCCGCCCCGCGGGTCGTTGAAGTTCTTCCACTTCACGCGCGCCGTGTAGTCCGCATGGCCGGGACGCGGAAGATCTTGCAAGGCAGCGTAATCTCCGGAGCGGGTGTTCTCGTTTCTGAATATAATCGTGAGCGGGGTTCCGGTGGCGCGGCCGTCAAACACGCCGCTGAGAATTTCCGGAAGGTCGCGCTCGATGCGCGGAGTGGTACCGGTCGCCCCGCTTTTGCGGCGCAGGAGATCCGTCTTGAAGTCTTCCGCAGTCAGCGGAAGTCCGGCTCTCACCCCGTCCAGCACAACCCCGACCGCAGGACCGTGCGATTCTCCGAACACGGAGACCCTGAAATTACGTCCCAAGCTGTCCATGATAATCTTTTTGTAGAAGTTCAGATGGAGTCATCACAGGAATGACACTGAAAGTGAAATCGTTGATGTTTTTTGTGATAATGGCGGCGCAGTGTTGGGTCTCGGCGCAGAAGTATTGTAAAGCATCTTCAAAGTCTCTCGCTTCAAGATTCAACGCAGCTTCGTATTCAAATGCAGTGTTGGCTGCAACTTCAATCCACGAGGAAATCATGCGCATATTTTCGTAGAACTGCAATCCCGCTAATTCTTTCCGAAGGATGTAAGCGATGTTCGCCATCGAAAGTACGGAAGTTATCAGATCTACCTTATCTTCTTTGGCTAACTGAAGCACATTGATTGCCTCCAATGAGCCGCTTCTGTTTGTCAAGTAATCGACCAAGATGTTGGTATCCAGAAAAAGCCTCGGTTTCATTTTCTCTTACTTTCCCAGCAGGTATGCCAACCTGTCATCGTTGTTGATGTCTTCTTCGGTAAAGTGGACGATGCCTGCAAGCGCGCGGATATCCGGCGAAATCTCCTTGTGCAGGTATTCTTCGAAGGAGCTGTAACGGGGTTCCTTGCCGGATGGAGATTCGGCAGGTCTTCCGTAGCCGGAAACGCGTCTCGTCGTCCTTTTTTGTGGTTCCGTCCGCATAGGCGGATCATACGCCACATCTCGCAGCACGTTCTCGACATAGTTGTTGAGGCTTCGATTATCTTCCTTTGCTTTGGCCTTCAGTCGGTCCAGAAGATCCTCGCTAAGCCGGAAAGCCGTCTGCTTCTTCTTCGGTGTGCGATGTTCAGCTTCCATTGTGTTATACTTTTGCATACAAATATATAACATATTCCAACAAACCGCAAGACGATTGCTGCAGGACTTCGGGAATATTCTTCAACCTGTTGCCAGCGTGTCGAAGGTGCGCTGAAAGTCCGGGAAGGATTTGGCGACGCAGGCGGTGTCGTCGATCTCGATCGGCCCGTCAGCCCCGAGCGAGGCGACCTGTAGCGCCATGACCATCCGGTGGTCGCGCGAAGAGGTGTAGGAGCCGCCGCGCAGCAGCCGTCCGTTCAGGCAGCGGCCGGCGAGCGCTTCCCCTGTGATGCTCATCATATCCCCTTCCGCGAAGGCGTCTACGCCCATTTGAGCGAGCATATTCAGAATCGCCGCGCCGCGGTCGCTTTCTTTGCCTGCGAGCCGCTTGAATCCTTGAATATGACTGCGTCCGCTGCAGAAGGCGGCAAGGATGGAGACGATCGGGAAGAGATCCGGACAGTTGGCCAGGTCGGTGTCGAAAGCCTGCAGCGGCGCCCGCTGTACCGTGATTGTACCGCTGTGTCCACCGTCCTCGGCTTCCAACTGCGACAGGCTGGCGCCCGCCTCCATCAGGATGTCCATGATGGAGATGTCGGCCTGAAGAGAGGTCGTGTCCAGTCCTTCCAGCCGCGCTTTTCCGAAGACGGCTCCTGCAACCAGGAAATTGGCCGCCGCGCTCCAATCGCCCTCGATGTCGAACGAGGCTGCACGGTATCGCTGCCCGCCCTGAATCCGGAACGTGATGCCGGTACAGTGGCCCCAGTTCTGGGATTCCAGGAATTCGTCATCCCCTTCCATCTCGCTGCCGATGCGGATCCCGAACTTGCGGAGCACATCGAGTGTGATGAACATATAAGGGATGCTTTTGGGTTCCCGTATCTCCAACATTGAATCTTCCGGAAGCAGGGGGAGGGCTGTCAACAAGCCGGAAATCAGTTGCGAGCCGTTTCTCCCGGAAAAGTCCGCCCGTCCCGGGAGCAGCGGGCCCTGCACCGTCAGCGGAACATGCAGTTCGTCGGGATTCCCGCTTGCGTAAGCAGGCCGGAGCAGGGTACCGAAATGCGCCATAATCTCGGAGGCGTCCTTAAGCGGGCGGTTCAAAAGGGTGCCGCAGCCATCGATGCGGACCGGGATTTTGTTGTGGACGGCAACGATCGGAATCATCAGCCGGGTCAGCAGACCCGACTCCCCGACATTGATTTGATCCGGCGTACCGTCCCGGTCGCTGCCGGTTATGCGCAGGACTTTTCTATGGTTGTTTCCGGAAACGATTTCCACCTTTGCGCCGAGGGCTTTCGCAACCGTAAGGGCGGCTTCGGAGTCCCCGCAAGGGGAATAGCCCCGGAGTTCCGAGGTTCCTTCGGCAAGGGTGGCGGCAAGGATGGCGCGTTGGGCGAAACTCTTGGAGGCGGGCATATTCAAGCGAGCGGACCCTTCAAGAAAAGTCCTATCTCCATAGACGGCTAGCGACATTTCGGAGTAGGTTTGTTGGCCCGGGGCGGCGGCCTCCCCTTCGGTCAGCGCCGCATAGGTAAAAGGAGCGCCCTGTTTTAGACATTCTATTCGGGACGGACGCCCCGGTTCGCCCATGGCAAAGGCGATCAGGCGCTCAGGAGCGGTATTGAAACAGTGGCTTCGCGCGTCTTTATAGAGCGAAAGAATCCGCGCGCAATCGGCTTCGGAACGGGCTGTCCCTACGATTTTCACAATTTCGCCTCCGAAGCGGCTGCATTGCTGAACCGCCTCCCTGAGCGTTTCCCGCGCGGGCATATCCTCGAAATAATGGCAGGAACGAATCATCGTGACCCCGTACTCCGAACAGGCGCGGCGTATCTTCTTGCCGACTTGCGGCGGCGCCTCGATTTCCAGATCGGCATAGGCGGCACCGGCCCGAATGGCAGCCAGGAGTTTCTTTTCCGCCGCTTGCCAGGGCATTTCCGGGGACGAGGCGCGGCAAGTGGCGACGAGCGGAGTATCGGACGAGGAGAACAATGTCTCGATGTCTTCTTCGTCAAGCGGACACCGGTCCAGCCGGATTTCCGCCATTTCAAGGGCGGGCGCGGTTTGATCCAACGCAGCCAGAATTTCTTCCAGGCTCTTGTTCTGCAAGGTGACGCAAATCATTTCAAAGCAAGGATTACAGCTTCAGGAGACAGGTTCCGGATCTCGACGTGGCCGATTTCGATGGGCAGGACAAAATGGATGAAACTACCTTCCGCTTTCTTGTCCTTCTTCATCGCTTCTGACAGTTCTCGTACGGGACAGGGACAGGTTACCGGCAATCCGCAGCGCTGAAAGTCTTCCGTCAACTGTCCGGCCAGCCCGTGACGGGCAAGCCCCTCGGCTTCCGACAGCCTTGCGGCCAGAACTATTCCGATCGCAACGGCTTCTCCGTGAGGAATTTTGCCCGCGGAATGCTTTTCGATGGCGTGCGCGAAGGTGTGTCCGAGGTTGAGTATCCGGCGCTCTCCGCGTTCATCCGGATCCCGTTGGACGACTCCCGCCTTGATGCGGGCAGCGGCAGCGATCAGATTCCGGAGCGGAATGGTCTGAGACCGGATCGCAGCCGCAGGATCCGTTGCGGCATGGATCTGTCCGAGCAGATCGACGGCCTTCTCATAATGTCCGTCGGTGTTGTCGATCAGGAAGGTCTTGAGCAGTTCCGCGGCGCCGGAAAGAAACTGCCGGTAGGGCAGGGTCTCCAGCACTTCGGGGCAGAGGAAGGTCATTTCGGGCTGCCGGATGACGCCGATCATATTCTTGAAATCATCCAAATTGACCCCGTTCTTGCCTCCGATGGAAGCATCCACCTGCGCGAGCAAGGTGGTGGGCAGAAATCCGAAGCGGATTCCCCGCTTGTAGATTGAAGCGGTGAAGCCGGTGAGGTCGGTTGTGACGCCGCCCCCGATACCCAACAGAAAGGCGTCTCGGTCTGCTCCTGCATTCATCAGCCAGCGTTGGATTTCCAACACGGTTTCCATGGTTTTTCTTTCTTCGTTCGCATCGATTACCTTCCACCCGGCTGCCGGGAGTTTCAGCGTTTCGGCCAGTCCGCTGACATGACGGTCGCAGACCACGAAAAGATTTTCGTAGTCTGCCAGATGTTCCCGGACCGACGGCAGAGGAACCTCAAGAATCTCAATCCGGATCATCCTGGAAAATCGTAGAGGTTCAAGCCGGTTTCCGCATCGAAACGGCGTCCCAGTTTCAGATCAAACTTCCGGACCACCAACTCGAAGGCTCCGTTTAGTACCGCCGAAAGCAGGTGTCCGCCGACCACCGAATAGTCCGCGCGGCATAAAGTTGCATGCAGGTGCAGGTACACCTTCCCGTCTTTCTCGGAGATGTTCCCGACCAAGTTGGACACTTCCATCTGCTCCCGGAAGGTTTTGTCGACATATTGTTTAGTCACGGGATCCAGAAAGCGCAGGGTGGCTTCGCAGACTGCGCCCAGCCCGTGGATTTCTCCGGCACGGATGCCTTGTTCGGCGCAGAATGCCGTGAGGGCGGTCGCTACTTCCTGATGGTTGTTTATGCTGACAACGTAGGTGTCGCCGGATTGTTTGAATTTGTACATGAACCGATTTTTCCGTGAAGATAACAATAAAATGCTTATTTTGTTGGTATGAAAGCTATTGATGCCTCCGGCAACGTCCGGGAGTTATATCTGGCCGGCGGTTGCTTTTGGGGGCTGGAGCACTATTTCAAACAGATCGAAGGCGTGCTGGAGACGGAAGTAGGCTACGCCAACGGCTCCACCGAAAATCCGACGTATCAGGAAGTCTGCACCGACAAGACCGGCTTCGCGGAGACCGTCCGGATCAAATACGACAGCGCGGTGGCGGATCTGGATTTCTTGATCGGGATGTATTTCGCCGTCATCGATCCGCTCAGCGTGAACCGGCAGGGCAATGACCGGGGAACGCAATACCGCACCGGCATCTACTACACAGCCGACAGCGATCTGCGGCAGATTCGGGATGTGTACCGGCGGAAGCAGCGGGAAATCGGCCGCCCGCTGGCGGTGGAACTGGAGCCGTTGCGGAATTTCTATCCGGCGGAGGACAATCACCAGGACTACCTCGATAAGAATCCGGACGGCTATTGCCATCTTTCCCCCGAACTCTTCGAATATGCCCGGAAAGCCAAAGCCGCGAAGTTATAAAAAATCGCGGCCTTGCTCTTTTCCGCCTGCGGAACTTCGTGGTGTCCGGTGGCCGTTTCGCGAGCGAATGCTCGTCAAGCGGTCGGATCTATGCTTTCCAGAATCCTGCTTACGTTCTTGGGCTCGACGTTGCCGAAAACCTTGCCGTCCACTAGCACGACGGGTGCCAGCCCGCATGCTCCGACGCAGCGGAGGCTGTCCAGCGAGAATATTCCGTCAGGCGTGGTCTGTCCTACCTCGATGCCGAGGACTTTCTTGGCCTCGTCGAGAACTTTTTCTGCTCCGCGCACATAGCAGGCGGTGCCGAGGCAGACCGAAACGATGTGCTTCCCTTTTGGTTTCTCGGTAAAGAAGGTGTAGAAAGACACGACACCGTTCACCCGGTTGACCGGAATCCCCAGTTTTTTGGCGACCAGCACCTGAACCTCATGCGGGAGGTAGCCGAACGTTTTCTGTGTTTCGTGAAGTATGTTGATGAGTTCGCCGGCGTCATTGCCATGTTCTTCGCAGATCTCGTCGATCTTCGCCGCCGCCGTACAAGAGAGCTTCATATTGTCCATTATGTTGTACTTTTATTTTGATTTACTGAAATAGTGCGTGTGCAGAAGCATGTGAGACTTCTCTCCAAGCGGCTTGCCGAGGTATTCCTCGTAGAGCTTCTGGATGTAAGGATTCTCATGCGACTTGCGGAGCGGCATGCTCTTGTCTCCTTCGTAGACTGCGCGTTGACGCGCGTTGAGGATTTCGACGTTACCATGATGCAAGGGCTGACCGCCGCCGCCGATACAACCACCGGGGCAGGCCATGATCTCGATCGCATGGTATTCGCTCTTTCCGTCCCGGATGTCTTCGAGCATGAGGCGCGCGTTGCCCAGTCCGTGGGCGATGCCGACCTTGAGCTCGAAACCGTTGAGGTCGATGGTCGCATGACGGATGCCGTCGAATCCTCTGATGGCGTGGAAGTCGACCTTTTCGAGGGTCTTGCCGGTGTAGAATTCATAGGCGGTGCGCAGCGCTGCCTCCATTACGCCTCCGGTCGTGCCGAAGATGACGGCTGCGCCGGTCGAAGCGCCGAGGGGGGCGTCAAATTCACTGTCTTCAAGGGCTTCGAAGTTGATGTTGGCCTGCTTGATGAAGGCGGCGAGTTCACGGGTGGAAAGCGAGTAATCTACGTCGGGATTGCCGTTCACCTTGAATTCATCACGTCCACATTCATATTTCTTCGCAAGGCAGGGCATGATCGAAACCACGACAAGTTTTTCTCTGGGTATTCCCATCTTTTCCGCCCAGTAGTTTTTGGCGATGGCGCCGAACATCTGCTGGGGAGAGCGTGCTGTGGAAGGGATGTCAAGCATGTCCGGGAACTGGTGCTCGAAGAAGTTCACCCAAGCCGGGCAGCAGGAAGTGAGGATGGGGAGCGGGACGGTCTTGTCGCCGTCGAGGAAACGGGTAAGCCGGTCCAGCAGTTCCGAACCTTCTTCCATGATGGTCAGGTCGGCTGCGAAGTCGGTGTCAAACACATAGTCGAAGCCAAGTTGCTTGAGCGCGGTCACAAGCTTGCCGGTGACGATCGTTCCCGCCGGATAACCGAATTCTTCACCGATGGCCACGCGCACGGCGGGGGCTGTCTGCACGATCACGATCTTATTGGGATCGAAGAGGTCGTCGATCAGTCTGCCGCTGTTGTCCCGCTCGGTAAGGGCACCGACCGGGCAAACCGCGACGCATTGGCCGCAATAGGTGCATTCGCTATCAGAGAGTTTGAGACCGAAGGCAGGAGCGATGGTGGTTCCGAAACCCCGGTTGATGGCCCCGATCGCCCCGACTGTCTGGACATCATTGCACATCGTCTCACAGCGGCGGCAGAGGATGCACTTGTTCATGTCGCGCACGATGGAAACGGAGTTCTCGATCTCATATTTCGATCGTTCACCGCCTGCGAAGGGGGTTTCGTGAATCTTGAGCTTTTGGGCGAGCTCCTGCAGATCGCAGTCGCCTGATTTGGGGCAGATGAGACAGTCGCTGGGATGGTTGGAGAGGATAAGTTCCAGCACGGTCCTGCGGGCCTTGAGCACCCGGATCGAGTTGGTGTGCACTTCCATTCCCTCCGTGCAGATTGTCGCGCAGGCAGGCGCAAGGTTCCTTCTGCCCGCCACCTCGACGACGCACATGCGGCAGGAAGTGGGGTGATTGTCCACGCAGGTGCCTTCGAGATTGATGTGGCACAGGGTGGGGATCTCGATGCCATGCGTCTTTGCCGCATCAAGGAGTGTCGTCCCCTTGTTAACGGAGATGGGGCGGTTGTCTATCGTAAGATTGATCTTGTTCTGTTCCATGACTTTATGCTATTTAAGGGAAATGGCGTGCAGACGGCAGTTGGAAACGCAGATTCCGCACTTGATACACTTGCTCTGGTCGATTACATGGGGCTTCTTGACCTCTCCGCTGATGGCGTCGACCGGGCAATTTTTTACGCAGAGGTGGCAGCCGATGCAGTTCTCGGGATTGATGGTGTAGCTGAGCATGGACATGCACTGCTTGGCGCGGCATTTCTTATCTACCACGTGCTCTATGTATTCGTCGCGGAAGTTTGCGAGCGTGGAGAGAACCGGGTTCGGGGAAGTCTGTCCGAGGCCGCAGAGGGCGGTGTCCTTGATGACGGTGGCGAGGTTCTCGAGCTGGTCGAGGTCTTCCAGCGTGCCTTTGCCGTCCACGATTTTGTCGAGGATTTCCAGCATCCGCTTGTTGCCGATGCGGCACGGGACACATTTTCCGCAGGACTCGTGAACCATGTAGCCGAGGTAGAAGCGAGCGACCTGTACCATGCAGTTGTCCTCGTCCATAACAATCATTCCGCCGGAACCCATCATGGAACCGGCCGCAGTTAAGCTCTCGTAATCAACCGGGATGTCCAGATGCTTCTTGGTAAGACAGCCGCCCGACGGGCCGCCGGTCTGGACAGCCTTGAAGGCTTTGCCTCCCTTGATGCCGCCGCCGATTTCGTAGATGACTTCTCGGAGGGTGGTTCCCATCGGAACTTCGATGAGACCCACGTTGTTGATTTTGCCGGCAAGGGTGAACACCTTGGTGCCCTTGGACTTCTCGGTACCGAAGGAAGCGAACCATTCCGGGCCTTTTTGAAAGATGATCGGAATGTTCGCCCAGGTCTCGACGTTGTTCACGTTGGTCGGATATTTCTTGTAGCCCTGGACAGCCGGGAACGGGGGCTTGAGGGTGGGTTCGCCGCGCTTTCCTTCCATGGATTGGATCAGGGCGGTTTCCTCGCCGCAGACAAACGCGCCGGCGCCGTAACGGATGGTGATATCGAACTCGAAGCTTGTACCGAGAATGTCTTTCCCGAGGAGCCCCAGTTCATGGGCCTGTTTGATGGCGATCTGCAGCCGGTGGATGGCCAGCGGGTATTCCGCGCGCACGTATATAAGTCCGTGTTTCGCACCGATGGCATATCCGCAGATGGTCATGCCTTCCACGATGGAGTTCGGATCGCCCTCCATGAGGGAACAATCCATGAAAGCACCCGGGTCGCCTTCGTCGGCGTTGCAGACCACGTACTTGATGTCTGATTGGCTCTTCCGAGCGAATTCCCACTTGTTTCCGGTGGGGAATCCGGCACCGCCGCGTCCCCGCAGCCCGCTGCGTTTCACGATGTCGATAACCTCTTCGGGAGTCTTGTGGAGGAGGCAATCCGCGAGGGCGGTGTAGCCGTCGCGGGCGATGTATTCCCGGATGCTCTCGTAATCGATGAGACCGCAGTTCCGGAGGGCGATCCGCACTTGCTTGCGGTAGAAATTCATGTTCTTGGAGTCGCTCACGGTTTCCCGGGTCTGGGGATCTACGTAGAGCAGCCGCTCGACCCGCCTTCCGCCGAGGATGTGTTCCTTGACGATTTCTGTCGCGTCTTCCGGTTTGACCTTGGTGTAGAAGGTGTTGTCAGGAATGATTTTTACGATGGGGCCTTTCTCGCAGAAGCCGATGCAACCGGTGGTGATGACCTCGACCTTGTCGGTTATGCCGAATTCTTCAAGACACTTTTGCAGATTTTCGGCAATCTTGGGGCTGTCAGATACCTTGCAGCCGGTTCCGCCGCAGGTAAGAATCTGAATATGCTCCGTGCCTTTTGCGAGACCGCAGGTTTCCCCTCCGCTCTCCCGGAGGCTCTCTTCTCGTAATTTCAAAGAAGAGAGAGCCTCGACTCTGATCTTTTCCAGATCTTGCAATGATGCAATTTTCATGATAGAATCAAATAAGTGTTTTGGTTATAATAGATTGTTAATATGTGCTATGGCAACGCCGTAATTCGTCATCGGCACCCCCTGACGCTTGGCCTGTTGTATGCGGGCAAGGACGTACCGGCGGTTGAACATGCAGGCCCCGCAGTGGATGACGAGATCGTATCCGGACAGATCCTCCGGGAAGTCACGCCCGGAAACCACATCGATCCGCAACCCCTCGCCTGCCCGCGCGCGCAGCATGCGGGGAAGCTGAACCCGGCCGATGTCCTCTGAAGCCGGCACATGGGCGCAAGCCTCGGCGATGAGCACCTTGGACTTGGAGGTGAGGGCATCGATCTTGCGCGCGCTTTCCTTGAAATAGTCCATGTCGCCCTTGCTGGCGGCAAGCAGGATGGAGAATGAAGTGAGGCGGGTTCCGGATGGACATTGGTCGTGTACGGCACGGAAATCCTGAGAATCTGTGATGATTGCTTTCGGGGCCTCCTTGAGGGATGCGAGGGTTGCGGGCAGACAGTCGGTGGTACAGCAGACCACCCGGCATTTCCGATCCAGCAATTCGCGGATGGTTTGCTGCTGGGGAAGGATGAGGCGGCCTTTGGGGGCTTGCTTGTCCTGCGGCATCACCAGCACCACGAGGTCCCCTTCTTGCACTACACCGGCGGTGAGCGGGAGGGCGTCCCAGTCTGCGGGAATGGCTTCCTTGATGGCCTCGATAAGTTCGCGGATGCCCTTCCCGGTGACAGCACTCACTCGGACGGGCGCTTTTCCGTATTTTTTTGCGATGGAGGCGGAAAGCGCCTCTGCTTCCGTCTCGTTGAGCAGTTCGCATTTGGCAAGAACCGGCACGATGGGTACATCAAGGTCCGGCAGGTCGGGGAGGTGACCAGTGGCCGCATCTACCAAAGCCAGAACCAGATCGGCGGCGCGAAGGGTATCCAAGGTGCTCCCGACCCGCTTTCCGCCGAGTTCACCGCTGTCATCCAGACCCGCTGTATCAATCAGAAGGCACGGACCCAACCCCATGATTTCCATGGCTTTGGACACATGGTCGGTGGTGGTGCCCGGAACGTCGGAGACGATCGACACCTGTTGTCCGGCAAGGGCGTTCAGCAGCGAGGATTTCCCGCTGTTGCGCGCTCCCGCCAGCACGATGTGGAGCCTTCCGGATTGAGGGGTTTCTATCATATCAAAATCTTAAGTCGCGCGCTCCGGCTTCCAGTTTGGAAAGGTCTTCCCGGACCGCGGCGCGAAGGGCTTCGTTGCTGAGTTTCTCCACTTCCTGCCGGATGAGTTTCCTTCCGAGTTCCCGGGTTTCGGGCGAGGCGTAGTCCAGCAGATATTCCTTGAGGGTAAGGAGGGCGTTCGGGGTGCAGCAGTCCTGGATCTTGCCGGACTTGCAGATCTTCATGAACCGCTCTCCGGTGCGGCCGGCGCGATAGCAGGCGGTGCAGAAACTGGGAATATAGCCAAGTTCCATCAGCCACTTCACCACTTCGTCGAGGGTGCGGTTGTCTGCTATGTCGAACTGCGCCGTATCTTTTTCGCGGTCGTCTTCGGCATAGCCGCCGACGCTGGTGCGCGAGGCGCCGCTGATCTGGGAAATGCCGAGGTCCAGCACCCGCTCCCGTACCTTCTGGGATTCCCGGGTGGAGATGATCATGCCGGTGTAGGGTACCGCGCAGCGGATGACCGCCACGATATGCAGGAACTTGTCGTCCGGAACAGCGTCGGCGAATTCCTCGGGGTTGATGCCGTCGGCCGGACGAATGCGGGGAACGCTGATGGTGTGCGGGCCTACTCCGAGGGCGGCTTCCATGTGCTCCGCATGCATCATCAGGCCCACGAAGTCGTAGCGGTAACCGTTGAGTCCGAAGAGCACGCCGATTCCCATATCATCGATTCCCCCGGCGCGCGCGCGGTCCATCGCTTCCGTATGCCAAGCATAATCGCTCTTGGGGCCGGTGGGGTGCAGCGCCTTGTACTGCTGTTTGTTATAGGTCTCCTGAAACAGGATGTAGGTGCCGATGCCCGCCTCCTTGAGTTTGCGGTAGTTCTCCACCGTGGTCGCGGCGATATTCACGTTCACGCGGCGGATGTTGCCGTTCTTATGGTGGATGCTGTAGATCGTCTTGATGGACTCGAGCACATATTCGATCGGGCTTTCAATCGGATGCTCGCCGGTTTCCAGGGCGAGGCGCTTGTGGCCCATGTCCTGCAGGGCGATCACCTCTTTGCGGATTTCTTCCTGCGAGAGTTTCTTGCGGGGTATGCTCTTGTTCTTCGCGTGATACGGGCAGTACAAGCAGCCGTTGATGCAGTAGTTGGACAGATAGAGCGGGGCGAACATCACAATGCGGTTGCCGTAGAAGCGCCGCTTGATGTCCTCGGCCAGTTTGAATATCTTGTCCACTAGATCGGGTTCGTCGCAGTCAAGCAGGACGGCAGCCTCGCGGTGCGAGAGCCCCTTGCAGAGGGAGGCTTTTTGGATCAGGCCCTCGATGAGGGGCCTGTTGCGCTTGTTTTCTTCTGCATAGGCCAGCGTTTCCCGGATCTCGGCGTCGTCAATGAATTCTTCCGCTCTTGGCGACTTGACGTTATACATATTCGATTGTGTTCTTTTGGATCGATTGTGTCTTATTATAATCGCCCCGGTCTACGATGATTTCGTAGCCGATGGAGCGCAGTTCTTTTCTGAGTTCTTCCAGCCCTTCGGCCGATTCAGTCGCAAAGGCGGCTTTGTTGTCGTAAAGGGCATATTCCTTTCGGATGGATGCAGGAGAGAGGTTCGGCATTACCACGTTCGCCCCCGCAAGGATGGCTTTCCGGTGTCCGTCGGACTCCAGGGTCGCGATGGCCGTAGTAGATGGGATGAGGGCTTGCGGATGCATGAGGCGGAAGATGGAGATGAGCTTGAGGGTCAATGCGACGCTGCCGTCGGGGAAGCCGGCGAAAGGGGTATCGTGATGATGCACGAAGGGACCGATACCGATCATCTCCGGGCGGAATTCCTGGATGAAGAGAAGATCTTCCACCACATGGTCGAGGGTCTGATAAGGACTTCCCACCATGATGCCGGAACCGGTCTGATAGCCGTTCTCCTTGAGGCTGCGAAGGCACTCCAGCCGCCGGTCTCTGGACATTCCGGCCGGATGGAGTCTGCCGTAATGGTCGGAGTCGAAGCTTTCGTGGCGCAGCAGATAGCGATCTGCCCCGGCCTCTCTGAACCGTTTATAGGATTCCGGATCCTTTTCTCCGAGTGAAAGGGTGATCGCGCACCCGGGATGGGCCGCATGGATCGACCGGACGACGTCTTCTACCCATTCGTCGGTCTGCATCGGGTCTTCCCCGCCTTGCAGGACAAATGTGCGGAAGCCCAGACCATAGCCGTATTCGCAGCATGCAAGGATCTGTTCTTTGCTGAGTCGGTACCGGTTGACGTGGGTGTTGCTTGCCCGGATTCCGCAATAGTAGCAGTTGTTCCGGCAGTAATTGCTCACTTCAATCAATCCCCGGATGTAGATGTTATTTCCGAACATGGAGACGGCAGCCTTCCGCGCTTCTTCGTATAGGTAAGAAATTTCTTGCGGGTCATCATTTTCCAATAATGACCTATAATCCATAGCAGCAAGCTGATGCGTGTCTCGCAAGTGTTTTATGACTCTTTTGACAGGAGCCAAGGCGGTATTGAGTTAGTGTTCTTAAGGTGCAAATTTAGAAAAAATTCTTTCAATTTAAAACACCGAAAGCCGATTCTTCTTTCACTTCACCTTCAATCTCCCGAGACGCTGCCTGCGCAGGAAGCGTCGGTTAGCCCTCCGGCCTCATCATCACGCCCCGGGGTTGCCTGGTCGCGCGCCTGCGCAGACGTGCGACCGGCTCGCACCGCGTCGCCCTTCGCAGGTGTTCGAAAATTCTTCCACCTGCAAGAGGGGGTGCAGAAGTAGCGAAACGGGGAAGAGAAGCGGCAAGTCGGGAGTTGGCCGCTCAGGGACAATACGCGATCTGAAAAGGGGGTGACGAACACCGACCCTCACTGCACGGCCGTCCGGGACACACTGCTGTCCGCGACCTTTTGGTTATTGAAAAGCTAAAAACAAACAAAAGGCTTTATAACAATAAGATATAAAGCCTTTTGCTATTCCGTGATTCCGGCGCGATTCGAACGCGCGACCCACAGCTTAGAAGGCTGTTGCTCTATCCACTGAGCTACGGAACCGTCCCGGCGGCTGCCGGAATTTTTCGGACTGCAAAGATACTATATTTTTTTCTTTCTCGGCAGGGTTTCCAGCAGGACCACCAGAAGAATGCCGGCGACCGCCCAAAGAATGGCGCCCGGAATGTGCATCGCACCCGGAGTGCCGTTCAGCGCGTTCGCTTCGGCAAGGGCTGCGAGATCGTTCCACGGCCATACCTTCACGAGCGAACCGAGCGTAAAGCCGATCAGCGTGAGGAGGGTCGCCCGCTCATACCGGCCCAGCAACCAGTGCAGAAATTTCGAAAATGCCAGGATCCCGAGCACACAGCCGATACCGAAAATAATCAGGACCGGCAGATTCAAGGTGCTGACGGCCTCCATGATGTAGTCATATTTCCCGAGGACCACCAGGATAAAACTGCCCGAAATGCCCGGCAGGATCATCGCGCAAATCGCAATGGCCCCGCACAGGGCGATGGACCACTTCGCATCGGTTGTCTGCGTAGGTGACAGGGTGCAGATCGCTATGCCGAGCGCGATGCCCGCGACAAGAAAAAGGGCATCCCGCAGCTTCCAGCTCTTGATGTCCGCAAGCATATAGATCCCCGATACAACGATCAATCCGAAAAAGAAGGCCCAGGCCTGGACAGGATGGTGTCGGAGCAGATAGGTCATCAACTTGGCAAGCGAGAAGATGCTGATCATTACGCCGATCGTCAACGAGCACAGGAAGGTTCCGTGGATGGCCTTCCAGAACTCTTTGAATTTTCCGTGTATCAGCAGTTTCCAAAATGCCGGCGACATGATGGCATTCAGGGCCTCGATCAATTCCGTGAAGATGCCGGTGAGGAGGGCGATCGTGCCGCCTGAGACGCCCGGGATGACATTTGCGGTTCCCATGGCAAAACCCTTGGCGGCGATGACCACGTTTTTCATTACATTGCTCATAGATTATCGGATTCGTTCCAGGAAGCGCCTTATGGCGATGAAACCTTCCCATTGGGAAAGCGTCTTATCGGCCGGGTCTGTGATGACCATGTCGAAGAGTTTGTCCCCCATTTGCCGGCGCCCGATCTTAAACTTCGCCTTGCAGGTTTTGGCCATGTATTCCAAAGCGAAGTCAGGATTGTTGAACAGGGAGATGAACAGGTCGGGGGCCATCTCTGCCAGCACGTTCATTTTGTACCGGGACGGCTTTCCGTACCAGTTGACATCTTTCCGCGTAATTGTGGTTTGGATGCTGGTGATCAGCCTTTCTTCATTGCCGATCTTCCGGAAATCCATGAAAAAGATACTGCCTTTGATGTCGTATTCTCTGTAGAAAGAAAGAATGGATTCCTTGCAGGCGTCAAAGAACGGGTCCTGTACATCGATCACTGCTACGGCGGAATGGATCCGCTCGAGCGGGAGGATGCCGGTGGGAACGCGGCTGGCGTGCCTCCGCAGGCTTCTTTTTCTAAAAAAATTCTTGATAAATCCCATCTGTCAATGCTTTGTGGAGGCCATGCGTTCCCGGATCTCCTGCTTGGCAGCCTTCCATCTGGGAACGTCGATCTTGGTGCCGATCACTTCTACGACTTTTGCCGCAAGAATCGAGCCGACTTCTCCGCAGATCTTCAGCGGCATTCCGAGCGAGTGAGCATACAGGAAGCCGGCCGCGTAGGTGTCCCCGGCCCCGGTGGCGTCGATTGTGTCCGCCGGCCAGGCCTCGATGTAGTGGTATTCGTCGCCCTGCTTGACCATGGAGCCGTCCTTGCCGATCTTGACCACGGCAATTTCACATTGCCGGGCCAATTCATCCACGGCCTCGCGCGGTTCCTTCTTCGTGAAAGCCCGGGCTTCGCTTTCGTTCGCGAAGACGATGTTGATTTGTTTGTCAAGGAGGTTGTGGAAGAAGGCCTTGTTGGATTCGACCACGTTGTAGGAGGCCATATCAATCGAAATCTTGCAGCCGGCATCTTTCGCCATCTGCACGGCTTTCCGGATCAAGTCTTGGTTCTGGACCAGATAGCCCTCGATGTGGAAGTAGTCGTAACCTTCGAAATCATCGGGTTTTAAATCTTCTGGAACCAGTTCCAAGGCTGCGCCCATGTAGTCCGCGAAAGTCCGTTCCGCATTGGGCCCCGTGATGAAGCACATGGCGCGGCCGGAACCTTTCGTGCCCGTCAGCAGCGTCGTTTTGACCCCGTACTGTTCCAACGTACTTTTGTAGAGGTGGCCGAGTTCGTCGTCTCCTACTTTTCCGATGAAGCCCGAGGGCATGCCCAGAATGGAGGTGCAGGTGATCGTGTTGGCGGCGGATCCGCCGACTACGTATTTCACGCCCAGTTTCTTGAGCCGCGACCAGATTTCGTCCCCCGTTTCGAGATCGACATGCTGCATGCTTCCGGGCGGAAGACGATACTCCTGGAGCATCTTCTCGTCCGGCAGAATCGCCAGCACATCCGTCAAGGCGTTTCCGATTCCTAAGATTGATTTCATCATGAAACAAATTTAAGGATAAATTACTTAAATTTGTGAATCGTGGACAAGAAGGCCGGAAATATCATCAAATATGTTCTCTCCGCAGGCGTTGCGGTTGTCCTGCTCTATTTTTCTTTCAAAGAGGTCAAGTGGGCTGATTTCTTCGCAAGTCTGAAGGCCTGCAGTTGGGGCTATGTGCTTTTGTCTATGTTCGCGGGTGTCTGCGTCTTTTATTTCCGCGCGTTGCGCTGGCGGGAATTGCTGCTGCCGATCGATCCGTCCACGTCCCGGCGAACGACCTTCAATTCGATCAACATCGGCTATATCGCGAATATGGTTCTGCCGCGGGTCGGTGAATTTGTCCGCTGCGGCTACATCACCGCCCATTCCGCTAAAGATCGGGATGGCCATCCCCTTTCTTCGTACGACAAGGTGCTCGGAACTGTGGTTCTGGAGCGCTCCTGGGACATCATCACCATGTTCTTGACTCTCGTGCTTTTCCTGCTCTTCACCTGGAATCGCTTCGGAAGTTTTTTTCTGGACAAGATGCTGGGCCCCGCATTCCGCCGGCTTCAGAATGAACATTTGGTTTGGTGGCTTGTCTTGCTTGCGGTGACGGCGCTCTCCCTCGTATGGGTGATTATCCGCTTCGGGCGCCGCAGCGGCGCGGCGGGCAAAGTCGCCGGATTTTTCAAGGGAATCGGCCAAGGGGTGATCAGTTGCTTGAAAATGAAACAAGCCTGGAGATTTTTCCTGTGGACCGCTGTCATCTGGTCCTTGTACATCTTCATGAGTTTGTCCATCCTCTGGGCCGTGCAAGGAATCTCTCTTGAGGCAGTCAGTCTGGAGATGGGGGAATCCCTGCTGCAACTGCAGAAGCTCGGGCTCGTGGACGCCATCTTCCTCATGCTTGCCGGCAGTCTGGCCTCGATTATCCCCGTTCCGGGGGGATTCGGAGCCTTCCACTACATCGTCGCGCTGGCGATTTCATCGCTATACGGGGTGCCCTTCCAGATTGGAATCATCTTCGCGACGCTCTCTCACGAATCACAGGTGATCACGCAGGCGCTCTGCGGGGGAGCCTCCTACCTTGATGAAACTTTCTGGAAAAAATAATTCCTTATTATGTACAAATTAATATCTTTATTGGCCTTATTTTGCGTCGGGACCATGCTGGCCCAGAATCGGATGGGCGATTATGTTGGAACTGCGTCTTGGAATGATGATGTGCGAGGCTCGGATCGAATCTTGCAATATGTTCCGCATGAGGATGCATTCTATTGTGTGAACGGGGAGAATCGCTTTACCCGGGCGTTGTATGGAGGCTATACGAGTTACCGGTTGGAGACCGGAGACCGTCCGGTTTTCGCTTTGTTTCTGAATTCCGAATCCGCGCGCAACGTTCAGTTCGATCTCACGTACAATGGTGTACGGTTGCCGCTCGATTCTACGGATTTTTGTGAATCCTTCTATTCGATGGGGCAGCGCCGCTATCGGCTTCGGGATCACCGATGGGGAAACGGGGAGCTGCGTATTTCCGCTGCTTGCTTGAACAGCAAGGAATCGGCGCTTTGGGAATTTACAACAAAGGGTTTTGTCGGGGAAGTGGTTTTGCAGGTCAAGATTCATGATGTCTTTGTCAAAAAGATGGTCCGGAACGGAGACCTCGGTGTTGATGATCCGCGCAGTTTCGAAGCAGATGGGGAACCCTTGTCCGTTCAAATGTGGAAGATGGGTGGAACCGCGGTCAGCTATGCATGTGCAGATCGGTTCGAAATGCGGGTTCAAGTAGATGGAAAAGAAGAATTTGAAAGGAATACGCAGGAAAACCGAGAGACGGGGCACCGAATCGAGTTTCAAACCCCGGATCCTTTTTTGAATTTACTGGATGATGCCCTGATGTTCGCCTCGGAGGGCGCCTGGGACGGGGAGACCTGGCTTCATGGCGCAATTGGATGGCGCACTCCTCTCAATGGTTGGAGGGCCGGTTATCTGAGTGATGTGCTTGGATGGCCGGAACGTGCGATCAGCCATTTCAATGCATACGCCGAAAGTCAAGTCACGCAGGTGCCGGCTATCTTCCCGCATCCTGCACAGGATGCCCGCGCTGCTTATGCCGTCGCGGAAAAAAAGTGGGGGACTCCGATGTACTCGGACGGTTACATTTGCAGCAAGCCCCATCGCAACGACCAGATGAATCACTACGACATGAACCTCAACTATATCGACGCCCTTCTCTGGCATTTCCAGTACGATGCGGACACCGCGTACATGCGGCAGATGTGGCCGGTCATTGTACGGCATCTTGCATGGGAAAAACGTAATTTTGATCCTGACGGAGATCATCTTTACGATGCCTACTGCTGCATTTGGGCGAGTGATGCGCTCTATTATAGCGGTGGTGCTGTGACTCATTCCTCCGCTTACAATTACCGAGGCAATCTGCTTGCCGCAAAAATCGCAGAGAAGATCGGTGAAGACGGTAGCCGTTACCTACGTGAAGCCGAGGCGATTCTGGAAGCGATGGATAATAGTTTGTGGGTCTCCACCAGTCCGGACGTCGGTCATTGGGCGGAGTACCGGGATCTCATGGGGCTCCAACGCGTGCATGAGGATGCCGCTATCTGGTCGGTTTATATTCCGGTAGATTGCGAATTGGGTTCTCCTGCCCAACGGTATCAGTCAACGCGATATGTCGACGAACACATTCCGCACATTCCCTTGGAGTTTACTGTTCCAGCGAAGTATTATTCTTTTTGGCCGCAACGTTCCTCGGAAGAGGAACTGTACCTCGTCAGCACCAGCGATTGGATGCCTTACAACTGGAGTCTAAACAACGTTGCTTCGTCGGAGATCATGAATTTGGCCCTTGCATATTTCAAAGCCGGACGTCCTGATGAGGGGTACAGGCTGCTGAAGGGCAACATCATGGACCAGATGTATGTGGGGATTAGCCCGGGCAATTTTGGTCAGTTGAGTTTCTATGATGCGGCACGGGGGGAGTGCTATCGGGATTTTTCCGATAACACTGGCGTCTCCGCCCGCGCTTTGATACAGGGCTTGTTCGGAATCGTTCCGCAAGCCTTGGACGGTTTGTGCATCCTCCGTCCGGGATTTCCCGCAGACTGGGATGAAGTGAGTATCCGGACGCCTTATCTATCCTATTCCTTCCGGAGGGAAAATGGGAAAGACATCTATGAAATCCACCAGAATTTCAAGCAGCCTTTGAAAATAATTTTTCGGCAGAATCTCGGAGATGGTCGGTATCTGGATCATGAAGGCACGAGCGATCCGGTGCAGTGCATCGAAATTCAGACTGCTCAGCCTGTTTCTTGCCAGACATTTGATTCGGTAGTAAAGACAGTCCCTGATGTCGTGAAGCTGGGGCTGGCCGATCCGACTCAGGGATTCATTCGTCGCACGGCCGTTGATCTGTCATCCGCCTTCAATGCGGAAGTTGACGACATTTTCAAGCAGCAATACCTGAGCCCACGGCCAGCAGTGACCACGCTACAGATACCGGTACAGGGGGTTGGGGAATGGTGCCATCCGCTCTACTTACCCGAGATCAACGATAGCGTGTTCAGAACCTGCATCCGTGCAGGGACATTCGAGGCTGCAGGTATTCGCTTTTCCACTCCAGTTGTTGGAAAGAACGTGATCTACACCTCCTTGTGGGACAATTTTCCCAACGAGGCAGTCGTTCCGCTAGAGGGGAAAGCCCGTTTCGCCTATCTCCTACTGGCGGGTAGCACCAATCCGATGCAGACGCACATCGACAATGCATGGGTGCTGGTTGACTATCAGGATGGCTCTCGTGATACCTTGCGGTTACTCCCTCCTTTCAACTGGTGCCCGATCGAACAGGACTATTTTGTCGATGGAAAAGCCTTTTCAACTGTCAAGCCGCGTCCCATCCGGATTTGTCTGGGGACCGGTGATGTGAGCAGGGATCTCGGAGCCCTTTACCAGATCAAGGCGGTGTATGGCCGGGAATTGCCAGGCGGTGCTATCCAGATGCTGAAAATGCCCCTGAATTCGCGCAAACGCCTCCGTTCCCTGACCTTACGCGTCCTCTCCAATGATGTGGTCGTCGGACTGATGGCAGTCACGCTTGAGAAATAAGCGATATCGGAAGATTCCTTACTCTTTCAGGTCGCAAGGGATTGTGAGCAACTGGTAGTATAGGGTCAGGGCCATGCGGCGGTGCCCCTTCGCGTTGGGGTGGAGGAAGTCCGGACGTTCGGAGTCGAGCTGTCCTCCGTCGAAGTAGATGCCGAGCCCTTCAGCGAGCGGGAAGAGGCCGCTGACGGCATTGAGGTCGATAACCGGAACCGCCCAGAGGTTTCCCGCCTCTTTGATTGCATCGATGTAGGCGTCGATGTATTCACCGATGTCGTTAACGTAGTTCTCATCCGGCTGGATGTTGTTCGCTCCGAACTTGGCGTAGCCTCGGTGAATGGGGGTTAGCAACACCACCTGCTTCTCCGGAAAGGTCTTCTTTACAAGATTCAGAGCGATGTTGATGCGGCCCTTGAAAGTCTCGTTCGTGAACATGGGTTCGCGTTTTTTGAGGACTTGTTCCGCAGCAGGCTTCCCCCGGGCTGCGGTGACGGGCTCCAGGGTCTCGCGGAACCATTCTCCGATCGGGATCCCGCGGTTGTAGTCATTGGTCCCTAGGAAAATGAGGATCGCGTCGAAGTCCTGCCCCTGACGGGTGAGCAGGCTGTCCACATGGATCGGAACCGCATTCCACTGTACTCCGCTCCAGCCATATACAATCGGCGTAATGTCAAGCCAGTCGGCGAGGTAGCGCCAGTATTGCACATTCGTTGCTTTGACGCGTGGATCGGTGATGGAGTCACCGAAGAAGGCGACCCGTTTGCCTTGCCAGGGGTGAATGAAGGTGTTCTGCGCAGCCGCGGTAAGGCAGAGGACAGTCGCGGCCACTGTCGGTAGGAACGTTTTTTTCATAGGTTTATCGGAGTGTAAGTTCCACGGGACAATGGTCCGAACCGAAAATGTCGTTGTGGATGTCGGTGCTTGCAATCCGGTCCTTGAGATTTTCGGACACCAGAAAATAATCGATGCGCCAGCCGGCGTTGTTCTCCCGTGCGCGGAAACGGTAGGACCACCAGGTATATTTGACTTCGTCGGGATGCTGCAGCCGCCAGGTGTCGATGAAACCGGCGTTCAATAGATCGGTGAACTTGCCCCGCTCCTCGTCGGTAAATCCTGCGTTGCGGCGATTGGAGGCGGCGTTCTTGATATCGATTTCTTTGTGGGCCACATTGAGATCTCCGCAGATCACGAGCTCCTTCTTCGCGGCCAAGTCGGTGACATAGCCCCGGAAGGCATCTTCCCACTGCATCCGGTAGTCCAGCCGGCGCAGTTCGTCCTGGGAATTCGGGACGTAGACGCAGACCAGATAGAAGTCCGGCATTTCAAGGGTGATGATCCGTCCCTCTTTGTCGTGTTCCTCCATCCCCATCCCATATGTCACGGCAACCGGAGCCTCCCGGGTGTAGATGGCAGTTCCGGAATAGCCCTTCTTCTCGGCGGAATTCCAGTAGGAGGTGTAGCCCGGAAACCTCAGATCGAGTTGATGGGGTTGCATCTTCGTTTCCTGCAGACAGAAGAAATCCGCGTCCAGGGTCTTGAATACTTCTTCAAACCCCTTTCCCACACAGGCCCGTAGCCCGTTCACGTTCCAACTGATGAATTTTAACATGGCGAATCAGTATTTGATTTTGAAGTCGATCCGGTACGGGGAATCCGGATCAGATGGTTGTGCCGCGGATTTTTTCAGCCTGTTCGTTTCGGTAGTCGTCCAATTTTCGGGCGAGTTCCGCATCGCCGAGGGCGAGAATTTCGACTGCCAGGATCGCCGCGTTTTTGGCGCCTCCGATGGCGACGGTCGCGACCGGGACTCCGGTGGGCATCTGAACCATGGAGAGCAGGGAATCCAAGCCGCCCAGGTTCTTGGTGGCCATCGGGACGGCGATGACCGGGAGGGTGGTCAAGCCCGCTGCGACGCCGGCCAGATGGGCGGCTCCGCCCGCGCCGGCGATCACCACGCCGAAGCCCCGGCTTTTGAGGTTGCGGGTATATTCAAACATGAGATCCGGGGTGCGGTGCGCGCTGATCACTCTTTTTTCGAATTCCACTCCGAAATCGGAAAGGACTTTTTCAGCTCCCGACATGACATCGTAGTCACTGGTGGAGCCCATGATGATACTGACTTTCATGGTTTTGTTTTGTTTCAATCTTCAAATTTACGAATATTCGGCCATATTTGTCAAACTTCCGTCCAGTGGATCTTCATTCCCGCGCGCTCCATCCTCCGGAACCAGGTCATCTGGCGCTTCGCGAACTGATGGATCGCATTGGCCAGCAAGGTCTTCATCTCGTCATAGGAGAGGATGCCGAGCAGGTGTTGCGTGACGAATTTGTACTCCAGGCCGTAGTACATCAAATCTTCGCCGGGAATGCCGCGATCCAGAAGCCCCTTGACTTCTTCGATCAAAGTGACGGGATTTCCCCGGGAGTCCAGGATTTTTTCGCCGGAACTCGAAATTCCGGAGAGCCTTTCTTCAAGGCGACGGTCGATGCGGGCGATACGCTCTTCCCGGCTCACAAGCGTGCCGATGAAATAGGGCTTTTTCGGGAGGTATGTGGCGCGCGGATCCGGATGTTCGTCTTCGTAGAATGCGACTTCGAGGGCACGGATGACGCGCCGTTTGGATTGGAGGACGCCGTAGGGCACTGTACGGGGATCGGTCGGTTCTTCACCCGGAGCTCCGAGGGGTCGCAGTTCCGCCAATTTTTCCCGAAGCGTTTCCACGTCTTCCCGCTCGAGTCGCGCGCGGAGTTCCGGATCGGGCGGAGCCTGGGGGAGGGCATAACCGCAGGTCGCCGCTTGGATGTACAGGCCGGTTCCACCGCAGAGGATCGGGATTCCGCCTCTTTCGCGGATGTCCTTGTAGGCTATCTCGAAGGCTTGCTGCCACTGGTACAGGTCAAAACGGCTTCCGGCAGGGACCATGTCGATCAGGTGGTACGGAAGATCTCCGTATTCTCCGAGATCCTTGCCCGTTCCGACGTCCATGTCTCGGTACACTTGCCTCGAATCCGCGGAAAGAATTTCGCAGATTCCGCCGCCCAGGGCCATGAGTTGTCTGGCGAGGGAAACGGCGTAGCGGGTCTTGCCGGAGGCTGTCGGCCCCAGCACGACGATGAGATCGACCGCTCCGGAAATATATTCTTTGAATATGCCTTCGACATCGATGACTTCCGGTTCCGGGAGCGGTGCCGCCCTCGGAATCGGGATCGGCTTCCGCAACTTGTTCTTGGGATTCCTTGCCATAGAAACAAATATAGCTTGAATTGCTCGTTTTATCGCTCTTCTCCGTGCAAGATTTCGTCAGAGAGTGGATTTACTGATTGGGTTATAATTGAAAGACATTATGAAAAACATCGGAATTGTAGCGATCGCCGGTCTCGCGTGCATCGCAACATTAATTTGCTCCTGCGAGAAGAACTCACCCGTCGAGCCGGAGAAGCTGACGGAACGGAAGGACATCGTGCTGACTCGCGCGCAACAGGAATATGTCCGGGAGGCGAACTCCTTTGCGATCCGGCTGTACGGCGAAGTGGCCCGGGAAGGCGGGAGTTTCATTATCTCCCCGCTCAGCGTGACCTATACGCTGGGAATGATCAACAACGGAGCCCGTGGGGTCACCCAGGAGGAGATCATCGAGGTGCTCGGATTCGAAGGCGGCACTGCCCGGGACATCAATGAGTTTTGCAAGACAATGATGGAACAGTCCTCTCAGATCGATCCGTCCGTCACGCTCGAGATCGCCAATGTCGCCTTCGCCGACAAGGGAAATGTTCCACTCAAGGAAACTTTCGTCAAGGAGATCGAGTCCAACTACGAAGCGAAGGTGATCAATCTGGATTATGATACGGAGGATGTGCAGGGGATAATCAACCGCTGGGGTGCGGAGAAGACGCATGGCATGATCCCCAAGATCCTGGACAATCCGATATCGAAGGATTCCTATGCCCACTTTCTCAATGCGATCTATTTCAAGGGGATCTGGTCGTATCGTTTCGATAAGAAAAATACTCGGGAAGAGACCTTCCGGAAAGAGGACGGCTCCACGATCTCCGTGAATATGATGCGCCAGCGGACGGATTTCAAGTCGGGCAGCAATGCGGTTTTCCAGACGCTCTGCCTGCCGTATGGGAACCAGGCCTACAGGATGATCGTGATGCTGCCGAACGAAGGGAAGACCTTGGCGGACGTCGCCGCGTTCCTGAATCCGGAATCTTGGAATGAAACGGTGGATGGCTTGCGAACCGCGGACGTGGACGTCAAGTTGCCGGTCTTCGAATCCGAATTCAAGATCCAATTGAAAGAGGCGCTCGCAAACCTCGGGATGCCGACCGCATTCACAGAATTTGCGGATTTCTCTGCCATGGCGGAGACGAGTTTGTGCATCGGCCAGGTTCTCCAGAAAGCCAAGATCAAGGTCGATGAGGAAGGCTCCGAGGCAGCTGCTGTCACCATTGGCGAGATGGTTACCACCAGCATCGGCCCTATTCCGGAAATCGTGAATTTCCACGCCGACCACCCGTTCCTGTACGCCATCACGGAGGTCAGCACCGGCGCCATCTTCTTCATTGGCCGGTACACCGGAGAATAAGCCGCCTTTTGGTACTATCATCGCTGAAGTGTACAAAGAAACGGCTTCCTGTGGGATCTGCCTGCACACCTCGCTCGGAAAGCGTGACAGATAGCGCGATTTGCTTCGTTTTATTGCTCTCCCCCGTGCAAGATTTCGTCAAGGATTCATCAAGGAGAGGATTTACTGATTAGACAATTAATGAAAAACGTTATGAAAAACATCGGAATTGTAGCGATCGCTGGTCTCGCGTGCATTGCAGCATCAGTATGCTCTTGCGAGAAGAACTCACCGGTTGAGCCCGAGAAGTTCACGGAGCGGAAAGACATCGTACTGACCAGGGCCCAGCAGGAATATGTCAACGAGGCAAACAACTTCGCGATCCAACTGTACGGCGAAGTGGCCCGGGAAGGCGGGAGTTTCGTCATCTCCCCGCTCAGCGTGACTTACGCGCTGGGAATGGTCAACAACGGGGCCCGGGGGGCCACCCAAGCGGAGATCATCGAGGTGCTCGGGTTTCAAGACGGCACTGCCCGGGACATCAATGAGTTTTGCAAGACCATGATGGAACAGTCCTCTCAGATCGATCCGTCCGTCACGCTCGAGATCGCCAATGTTGCCTTCGCCGACAAGGGAAGCGCTCCGCTCAAAGACACATTCGTCAAGGAGATCGAGTCCAGTTACGAAGCGAAGGTGATCAACTTGTATTTCGCCACCGAGGATGTGCAGGGGATGATCAACCGCTGGGGTGCGGAGAAGACGCACGGCATGATCCCCAGAATCCTGGATGATCCCCTATCGCCGGATTCCTATGCCCACTTTCTCAATGCGATCTATTTCAAAGGAATATGGTCGAGTCGCTTCGATAAGAACAAAACTCGGGAAGAAACCTTCCGGAAGGAGGATGGTTCCTCGATCTCTGTGAACATGATGCGTCAGCGCGCGGAGTTCAAGTCGGGCGACAATGCGGTTTTCCAGACGCTCTGCCTGCCGTATGGGAACCAGGCCTACAGGATGATCGTGATGCTGCCGAACCAAGGAAAAACCTTGGCGGACGTCGCTGCGTTCTTGACTCCGGAGTCTTGGAAAGATGTGATGGATGGCTTGCGAATCACGGAGGTGGACGTCAAAATGCCGGTCTTCGAATCCGAATTCAAGATCGAATTGAAGGAAGCGCTTACGAGGCTCGGAATGCCGACCGCATTCGGATCCGGAGCGGACTTTTCCGCGATGACGGAGGCGAGGGTGTGCATCGGCCAGGTACTCCAGAAAGCCAAGATCAAGGTCAATGAGGAAGGCGCCGAGGCGGCCGCTGTCACCGATGTGGACATGCGGTTCACCAGCCTTCCGCAGGTCGTGGACTTCCATGCCGACCACCCGTTCCTGTATGCCATTACGGAGGTCAGCACCGGCGCCATCTTCTTCATCGGCCAGTACGCCGGAGAATAAGCCGTCCTGCTCGTTCCGGGTGGTATTATTCACTTGAAATACAGACAACGGCGGATCTGGTCCATGTGGGCATGATGCCGTGTCAAAAGGCGCTGAGCAAGCTTCGCTCGCTGTCCGTCTGCCAGTTGGTAGACAGAGGGAAGGCGGAACTCGTGTAAGACAATCCGGTCAATGATCTTGCAGAGCGCCAGATCATCGTTGGCGGGCAAGAGAAACTTCTTGCTCTCGTTGGATTGCATGGTTCGCAGGCTTGCGGCGCCTTCAGGATCGTGCGCCAGCAAACCCTCTTCGATATCTCCCAACACCAGCGGCTGTACTCCGGCATTGTTTCGGAGTTGCTCTTCGCGCCACTGTTCGGAAGACCGGCGGGTCATGTAGAACGAGAAAGTCCCGTACGTTCCGTACTGCAACTCTGTCAAACGGTGTTCCGTCACGGATTCTCTTGTAAACATTCCATTGTATCCCATTTTGAACCTCGGAGGTATGGTCGCTCTGCGTGGCAGGTATGAAGCGATCATGGCGTCGGGGATACAATGGACGATCTCGTTTTTCCCCAGCTCTTCCCTGAAGTAGCAGTTGATGGAGGAAAACGGATAATTGAAAGGACTGTGCGAGACTCCGTGGTGGACCGGTTGCCGAAGGACATAACTGAGTGCGACAACCAACTGCGCATTGCCGTTCAGTTCCCGCAGAAAGACCCCCCTTTTCTCCCAAAGGACCACTTCGGAAATACTTGTGGTTATAGTATTTTGTGTATGAAATTCTGAGGATGGCGGCGGCCCGGGCCGGACGTTCAGACAAGATGACATGGTGGCAATGGTTGGACATTTCGCAGTCCGCCATGCTCTTGGAGCCAGTCGCGAACAGGGCTTGCGCATAGGCGTTGAAGTAGTAGATGTGGTCTTCTTCATCCCGGAACAGAACCTCGCCGGGTGATGAGAAACAGAAATGAAAAGGTTTTTGCATAGTTTATCGACAGTTTGGTTTTTCGGGAGATGTCCAGTAAGAGCAACGGTGCGCCGTGATATGCCTCTCCTTCACAAAAGTACGCAATTGTTCGAGTTTCGCGAAATATCGCAGGGATGTTTTGCAGGGATGCTTGCATGGACGTTTGCAGGGATTTTTGGGGAAGCCGTCTTCCGGTACTATTACCGAGGTGTACAAAGAAACGGCTTCCTGTGCGATCTGCGCGTACCCCTCCACCCAGAAAAGGGACTGTATTGGTGATTCGAATGCAAGGTGTGCACGAAATCGTTCTTCTGCGCGCTGTGTTTGTACACCTCGCTCGGAAAGGGGAAAGCGGACTGACAGGCTAAAGAACGAGAAGTCGGGTCTCTGTGCGAGTACATCTCGCTCGGAAGGCGGGGCAGTTTGTATGCCCCGAAAAAATGGTATATTTGCAGTCCATCATGGCAAAACAGAAGAAGGAGCATAAGGTAGAGATCCGGAACAAGCGAGCGTCGTTCGACTATACGTTTCTGGAGACATACGAGGCCGGGATCGTGCTGGTCGGGACGGAGATCAAGTCCATCCGCGCCGGCAAGGTCTCGTTGGTCGATGCCTACTGTTACTTTGTCGGCGGCGAACTGTTCGTCAAAGGGATGAACATTGCCAAGTATTTCTGGGGGTCATGGGGCCAGCATGAGCCGTTACGCGACCGGAAACTGCTGCTCAACAAGCGGGAATTGCGCCACCTGCACCGGGCTGTAAACGAAAAGGGACTTACGATCGTGGCCGCCAAGCTCTTCATCAACGACGAAGGTCTCGCGAAATTAGTCATCGCCCTCGCGCGGGGCAAGAAGGAATACGATAAGCGCGCGACGATCAGAGAAAAAGATCTCCGCCGCGAAATGGATCGCCGTGAGTAACGGTGGTGCCGGAGCAACAATCTGCCCCGGAAACCTACAGCCTACAGGTTGAAAGCTTTACGGACAGCGTCCACGGCATCCAGTTTCTCCCAGCCGAAGAATTCTACAGTTTTTTCGACTTCCCGTCCGTCCCGGACGAGTTTCAGCGTTTGCGAATAGGGTTTTCTTCCGAAATGTCCGTACGCGGCCGTCGGCCGGTAGATCGGATTCTTGAGGCCGAACTTCTCGATGATTTTCGCGGGACGGAGGTCGAACAAATCACTGATTTTCCGCGCGATGCGCGCATCTTCGAACTTGCCGGTACCGCGGGTGTCCACATACACGCTCACGGGCTTCGCCACGCCGATGGCGTAGGCAACCTGGACCGTCATTTCGTCCGCGACACCTGCCGCCACCAGGTTCTTGGCGATGTAGCGCGCCATGTAGCAGGCGGAACGGTCGACTTTGGACGGATCCTTCCCGGAGAACGAGCCGCCGCCGTGCGCGGAACGCCCGCCGTAGGTGTCCACGATGATCTTCCGTCCGGTCAGCCCCGTGTCTGCAGCGGGGCCGCCGATCACGAATTTTCCGGTCGGATTGACGAAGAGTTTGAAATCATTCCGGAACAGGGCTGCGGTTTCGGGATGAAGCCGGGCGATCACCTGTGGAATGAGGATATCCCGCACGTCTTGCTCAATGCGGGCGTGCATGGTTTCGTCGTCCGCGAATTCGTCGTGTTGGGTGGAGAGCACGATCGTATGCGCCCGTACCGGACGGCGCGCGTTGTCATATTCAATGGTAAACTGTGACTTCGCGTCGGGACGCAGGTAGGGCATCCGGCGGGATTCGTCCCGGCGGATGTCCGCGAGTACCCGAAGCGTCAGATGCGACAGGTAGATCGGCAGCGGCATATAGTCTTCGGTTTCGCGGCAGGCGTAGCCGAACATCATGCCTTGGTCGCCGGCTCCCTGGTCTTCGGGATTTTGGCGCGTGAGTCCGCGGCGGATGTCCGGGCTCTGCTCGTGGATTTCGGAAAGCACCCCGCAGGAGTTGCCGTTGAACAGGTAACCGGCCTTGTCGTAGCCGATCCGGAGAATCGTTTCGCGCGCGATGCTCTGGACATCCACGTAGGCATCGGAAGAGACCTCCCCGCCGATGATCACCAGGCCGGTGGAACAAAAGACTTCGCAGGCCACCTTGGATTCAAGATCCCGGCGCAGGAATTCATCGAGAATGGAGTCGGCGATCTGGTCGGCCACTTTGTCCGGATGACCTTCGGACACGGATTCGGAAGTGAATAGGTAATTCATCATTTTTAGCATTTTTTAGAGTGAGGTTGCAAGCAGGCAAATCTGTCCTCTCGTATTGTGTATTGTAGCGCCAAAGATATTACATTTATTTTACAATTGACAAAATCAAAGGAAATAATCGACAATTCATCTATTTTTATCTTATAAAATATTAACTTTGCATGATGAAACGTAAATTGCTTTTGATTTAATAATATTCAACCCAAATTTTATAAACATCTATGGTTCAACTACTGAAAAAGGGATTCGCGGCATTCGCCGCAATCTTCATCGGAGTTGTGGGCTTTGGACAGATCACAACCTCCAGCCTTGCCGGTCGCATCCAGGATGAGAGCGGCGAGCCTCTCGCAGGTGCTGCGGTCGTTGCAGTTCATACCCCTTCCGGAACCCAGTATGCGGCTGTCGCCAACAGCGAAGGCCGTTACGTCATCAACGGAATGCGTGCCGGAGGCCCCTACCAGGTCGAAATTTCCTTCCTCGGTTTCCAGACGCAGGAATATTCGGACATCACGCTTCAACTTGCGGAAACATACAACCTCAATGCGGTTGTCAGGCAGCAGACTGAAATGCTGATGTCCGCGGTTGTGCTGGCTTCCCCTTCTTCGAAGTTTGCCGCCGAGAAGACCGGCGCTTCCACCAACATTTCCAGCTCTGACATTATCGCCCTGCCGACGGTCAACAGGAGAATCACCGACGTCACCCGTCTTTCTCCTTACGGCGGAAACGGGATGAGCTTTGCCGGAACGGATGGCCGTACCGCCAATTTCACGGTCGACGGCGCCAACTTCAACAACAACTTCGGCCTGAGCGAAAGCCTGCCCGGCGGCGGCAACCCGATCTCCATCGATGCCATCGAGGAACTGCAGGTCGTGATCTCCCCGTATGATGTCCGCCAGACCAACTTTATCGGCGGCGGTGTCAACGCTATCACGAAGTCCGGCACGAACACGTTCCGGGGTTCCGCCTACGTCTATCATCGCAATGAAAACATGCGTGGCGATGCCGTGGAAAGCGAAGTGATCGCAGGTGCCCGCGACCGGGATCGGAACACGACCTATGGCTTTACGCTCGGCGGCCCGATCGTGAAGAACAAGCTTTTCTTCTTCGTGAATGCGGAATATGCCAAGACGCCCTCCGTTGCAGTGCGTTGGAGAGCATCCCAGAACGGAGTCGGCGACGAGAACGCCTACCTGTCCTACGCTTCCGTGGCGGACATGGAGCGCGTCTCCAACTTCGTGAAGCAGCAATATGGCTACGATACGGGCTCCTTTACGGATTTCCCGGCCGACCAGAGCAACAAGAAACTGCTGGCGCGTTTGGACTGGAACATCTCCAACGCCCATAATCTCGCGCTCCGGTACAATTATACGAACAACACGGCCTGGAACGGACCGAATGCCACCTCCATGGACGGCGGCACCCGTTCCGCCTACGCGCGTACATCCCTGATGTCCATGTCGTTCGCCAACTCGATGTACTCGATGAACAACCTGGTGCACTCCGTTTCCCTGGATCTGAACAGCCGTCTTTCCGACCGGATCTCCAATCAGCTCCTGGCCACCTATTCGAAACTCGACGATCTCCGCGGTTCCAATTCTTCGGAGTTCCCGTTCATCGACATCCAGGACGGAACAGGCACGAACACCCAGTACATGGCCCTCGGCTACGAACTCTTCACCTGGAACAACGCGGTGCACAACACCGTGGCCAATGTCCGGGATGACATCACCTTTTTCGGCGGCAACCACAAGATCATGGCCGGTGTCAGCTTCGAGTACCAGATGGCGGACAATGCCTACATGCGCAACGGAACCGGCTATTATCGTTACGGCAGCGTGGACGAATTCATCAACGGAGCCGTTCCCGAGGTGGTCTGCCTGACCTACGGTTATGACGGCGAAACCAATCCTGCCGCCCGTGTCCAGTTCAACAAGGCCGGGCTTTATGTGCAGGACGAGTGGAACATGACAGAAGACTTCAAGCTCACGGCGGGCCTCCGCCTCGACGGCTTGTTCTTCAATAACAAGGATCTGGCGACGAATCAGGCCATTCAGGGCATTGATTACTACGATCCTGACGGAAATGTCCGCAATATCGACACGGGCAAGTGGCCCACGTCGAACCTGACGGTTTCCCCCCGTCTCGGTTTCAACTGGGACGCCTTCGGCGACAAGAGCCTGAAGGTGCGCGGCGGTACCGGCTTCTTCTCCGGCCGTCTTCCCCTCGTGTTCTTCACGAACATGCCCACCAACTCAGGCGCGGTCCAATACCAGGCCCAGATCAACGCCAAATCCAAGATCGATGGCAATCCGGTGGACATGAACCAGTTCGCCGGCGGCCTTGTGACGGATGCTTCCGGCAAGGCGACCATTGACGCTCTGCTGCAGAAACTCATCGGGATGGGCTATCCTCAGTCCTACGATCCTGCCAAGGGTACTGTTCCCTCGTCGATTTCCGCAGTCGATCCCACATTCAAGATGCCGCAGGTGTGGAAGACCTCCCTTGCGGTCGACTACGCTTTCCCGACTTCCTTCCCGTTCTCAATTACGGTGGAAGGCATCTTCAACAAGACCATCAACGGGGTAACCATCTCCGACTGGAGCATGAAACCCGTCGGCGGATTCGCCCGTCTCAACGGAGCGGACAATCGTCCGATTTTCCCGTCGGATTTCAGATCCGGAACCAAGGCCTTTGTGCTTTCAAACACGAATCAAGGCTACGGCTACTCCGCCAACGTGACGGTGAACATGCGCCCCATCGAGAACTTGAACCTTATGGCGGCCTACACCCGGACCGGTTCCAAGGAAATCACCGGCATGCCGGGTTCCGCCGCGGAATCCGCCTTCACTTATGTTCCTACGGTTGAAGGCCCGAACAACATCCGCCTGCACAACTCCCAGTACGTGACTCCGGATCGCGTTGTTGCTTCAGCGACTTATCGCGACAAGGGCAACAACCACTACAGTCTCATTTATGAGAGCTGGAGGGGCGGTTACAACTATTCCTACATGACTGTGAACGACATGAACGGCGACGGTTATCCTTACGACGCCCTCTACATCCCGACGGATGCCGAGGTCGCGAACAAGGAATTCCGCTTCGTGTCCGATAAAGACCGCGACCGCTTCATGGACTATGTGCATGCCGACAAATATCTCAGCAAGCATCAGGGTCAGTATGCGGAAGCCTACAGTGTCTATTCTCCCTGGGTTCACCGGGTTGACTTCCGCTTCGCCCATGACTTCAAACTCAATGTCGGCAAATCCGTCAACACGCTGCAGCTTTCTCTCGATGTGAAGAACGTGCTCAATCTCTTCAACTCGAGCTGGGGTGTCAGCAAGTACCTGAATCCGGACATCACGGACGGCCGTCTCCTCAAGTATGAGGGCCTCGATGCCGAAGGCTACGGAGTGTTCTCCACGTCAAAGGCAGTCAGCGGATCCCTGCAGACCTTTGTCCCGCTTCACGCGATCGGCCAGTGCTGGTACGCTTCCGTGGGTATCAAGTATATGTTCAACTAATTTAGCACCCGAACAAGATGAAACTCAAATACATTTTTACGGCTCTCTTCGCGACCCTCGCCCTTGCGGTCGCTTGTGAACCGGATTATTCCGAAACCAAACTGGAAGAAATCCAATTGTCCCAGTCCACGGTGGCGATTCCGCTGGCGGGTGGCTCCCAGACCATCACAGTCAGGGCCTCCGACTCCTGGAGCTTCGTGTTGACTGAAAAGAACAAGAATGGCGAGGATGTTTCCGTGATCCCTTCGTGGCTCACCATTTCTCCGACCAGCGGCTCTGCCGGTGAAACAAAGGTGACTTTCTCAGCCAACCCCGCCGTCGCGGGCTCAGGAGCCCAGTCTCTGAAGATTACCTGCGGGGTCATGACGCAGTACCTTACCGTACTCCAGGGCGTCCGGACTGCCGAGCCTTCGACTTGCGCCCAGGTGATTGCCGGCCCCGACGGCAAAACTTTTCAGGTGACAGGCGTCTGCACCTCGATTGTGAATACGACCTACGGCAACTGGTATCTGCAGGACAAGACAGGTACAATCTACATCTACGGAACTTTGGACAAGAAGGGTGCGGAGAAGAACTTCACCAGCCTGGGACTCGAGGTGGGGGATGTCGTGACCGTCGAGGGACCGAAGACCACCTATGGCTCGGTAATCGAACTGGTGAACGTCATGGTCATCAAGATTGAGAAATCCCTGCTGAAGGTTACCACACCCGCGGTCACCCTTCCCAAGGAGGGTGGCGAACTGGCAGTGAAGGCGGCCTACAAGGGCAACGGTGCCTATGCGACCATTCCCGCTGAATATGCCGACTGGATTTCCTATGTGACCACTGAATATATCCCCGGCGTTCCGACCAAGATTGTGCCGAATCCTTCGGACACCGCCGTATTCAAGTTCAACATTGCCCCGAATGAGGCCGGTTCCCGTACCGGGACGCTTACGTTCAGTTCCTCCAGTGGAAAAACCTCCTCCAATGTATCGTATTCCTTCACCCAAGAGGGATCCATTGTGGAAGCCACGGCCGAGATGATCAACAACGCTCCGGACGGTCCCGCGCTCTTCAAGTACTCAGGTATCGTTACAAACATTGTGATGGACAAGAACGATCCCACCAAGCCGAACAAGTACGGCAATTTCCACCTCGCGGATGCGACGGGAACCGTCTATGTGTACGGTCTCCTTCCGGAAGAGGGAGGCGCCAAGGGACAGAATGTGATCACCGCGAAGGGCATCAAAATCGGCGATATCGTGACGGTCATCGGGCCGAAGGGTTCGTACAAAGGTTCCCCTCAGTTGGTGGACGCCTGGTATGTCAGCCACAACAACGTGATCGTCTCCACGGTTGCTGACTTCCTCGCTGCCGCCGAATCCAAAACGCAGTACTATCGGCTTACGGGTACAGTGTCGAACATCACGTCCACCACCTATGGCAATTTTGATCTCACGGACGAAACCGGCACGGTCTATTTCTACGGCTTGGTGAATTTCCCGACCTACAAGGCGGACGGCAAGTTCTCCAACAACAAGAGCTTTGAAAGTCTCGATATTAAGGATGGTGACAAGATCACCGTCTGCGGCCTTCGGTCTTCCTATAAAGGAAACACGCAAGCGACCGAGAGCTATTTCGTCATGAAAGAGTAATTCCGATCGACATTGCGTTTCAGCGGCCGGCCAAATTTTGGCCGGCCTTTTTATTGTGGCGTGCAAGTTTCTCGGCTTCAATCATATCCGTCAAAGAACCAGGGCAAAATCGCCCGGGTTGTTTGACCTAATGTCCTTATTATCAAAGTTCTACATGCCACGCGCAGCATAGATGCCGGCGATGCGCATTGATAATAATTCGGCAATATTTCTATTTATTGCCGAATTATTTATATATTTGCAATATGAAGACGAAGAAGACACGACAATATGACGAGGCGGTCGCGCGACTGCTTCAGAAAAAGGAGGCGTATGTGGTCAAGGATTTCGCGGCGGTGATGCCAGGAGCGCCAGCCCAGACGGTCTATTCCCGGATTCGCGCGCTGGTCGAAAGCGGTGTCCTTTCCCGGACAGGGAGGGGGCGATATGCAAAAGGATCCAAACTTCCGTACCGTTTAGACATTCCTCCCAAAATGCTGGAAATCAACCGAGCACTGGCAGGCCAATTCGTCGGCATTTCTTTCTCTGTTGCTGCAAGAGGGGACAATTATTGGGTTGAAACCGAAAAGGCACGCGTTGACGAATTTGTAGAATTCCTTTCCGGAAGGTTTCATCGGGTCTTTTCTTCCCGTCAGGCCCAGGCGTCTCGGATTCCGTTGCGCGATCATATTCTTGTCAAGCCGCTGATTTCGGAGGCGCCGCTTCTGGAGCAGGATGGCCTTCTCGTGCCTTCCCTTGAAAAGTCACTGGTTGATACCGTGGCTGACAGGGATCTGCTTTCCTGCTCAGACGCGGATCTTCGCAGGATTTTCCAGCGCGCGTTCGAGGTTCATTCCGTCAACCGGAGTCGGCTGCTGCGCTATGCCGGCCGTCGCGGTCTGCTGCCGGAAGTTTCCCGTTTCGTCGGGTCGCTTAACGAAGAGCGGATCCGGACGATTTCGTTGATTCAGGATTATCTTGCCACGCAGCCGATCGTCCGTGCCTGGCTTTTCGGCTCCTATGCCCGCGGCGAGGAGCGGCCCGACAGCGATATAGACCTGCTGGTGGATTACGAGGAGCAGGCGCAAGTCAGTTTGCTGGATCATTCTAGGATGATGTTGGCAATACAAGATCGGGTTGCGCGAGAAGTGGACCTTGTAGAAAACAGGATGCTTCTGCCTTTTGCCGTTAAAAATGCAAACGAAGATAAATATGTAATCTATGAAAGAGGAATTAAGAGATCTGGGACGACTTGAACATATTCTCAAAGCGATCGATAATGCGATTCGATTCTCAGAAGGGATGAAGGAGGCGGATCTGAAAAAAGAAACTGTGGAATACTATGCGATTGTCAAGAACATCGAGATTATTGGTGAAGCCGCCTACATGTTGACGGATGCGTTCAAGCGGAAGCATGATTCAACGGATTGGCGATCGATCACCGGAATGAGACATATGCTGGTACATGGCTATTACCAAATCTCGCCCGCTGAGGTATGGCATGTTTTGCAGAACGATCTGCGCCCGTTGCGCGAAGATATACTGGAATATTTGGAAGATTTCGAGCCGGTCTGATATCGCTTGAGGTCTGAAATTCTGTGCGGAAAGGTACCGTGTTTCTTTTCTTGGCTTTATTTTGGAAAAGCACATATTCTTTTGTAATTTTACAAACCCAGTAACTCTTTGAAAGCAACACGATAACATTACTTTTAACTTGAAAGATATCCAGACATGAAAGCAAGATGCCTTCTTCTAACCTTTGCTGCGGTTGCGGGACTGTTTGTCTCCTGCAAACCGAAAGATGAGCCGATCAGTCCTCCTTCTCTTTCCATTGCTCCCGGCTCGCTCGCCTTTGAAAAAGCGGCCGCATCCCAGACGTTGAAGGTCACGGCCTCCCGCGACTGGAACGCCACGACCGACGCGGATTGGATCTCCGTCAGCCCGACTTCAGGAAAAGCATCCAAGGATGCTCAGACCGTTACGATTTCGGTGCTCGAGAATACCGGTCTCGATCGGGAGGGCTCCGTGAAATTCGACATCGGATTCGACTCCAAGAGCCTGGCGGTCACGCAGAATGGCATGGGATCCGCTGAAGACTTGATCGTTTACAAGAATGATTTCGACAAAGAAGCCGCTACGCAAACCTATGGAACGGACGGCAAGTATTGGCCGATGCTCGACCAGTTCGATGGTTGGAAAAATCAGACGGGGACGGGCGCCGCAGCGGTCGAATATGCCTTCGCCAACGTGACGGCGCGGAACAACAGCAATTCCAACGGCTCCTATTCCGACTATCCGGGTTCCGGTACGAACAATCTGTTTTTCGGGAGGAATAACCATTTCAAAGTCGGCGGAATTGTCCTGCCTTCCGGCAACAGGAACTTCACCCTTTCTTTCGGCACGGAAAGATACGTGAAGGATGCCGACAACACCTTCAATCCTTCCGAATTCCACGTGTACGTAAGCGCTGACGGCACCAAGTGGGTGGAACTCAGCTACAAGTTCCCCGGCGCATACAAAAACGGGCGCTGGGACCTCGCTTCCACGACCTTTACCGTTCCTGCGGGGACATCGAAACTCCACCTCGGTATCTTTTCCGATCTTGCAAGCGCGCACAGACTGGACGATCTCTTGCTGGAACTTGCAACCTCTGCCGGGACAGCAGTTGATTTCACCAAGGGCGTGGAAGTACCTGCGCTGGGGGGTGAACTGCCTGCCACCAAAGTGACCGTGGCCGGGGCGAACGAGACCGCCGCGGGCAAGGCCGTCATCTTGGAGAACGTTCTCGTGTACGCGAAGTACAAATTGGGCATCGTGGTCGGGGACGAAACGGGCTTCATTTCGGTGTTCAACAAAAACGGCGTGGATGCCAACATCGGCGACAAGATCACCGTGAAGGGGATTGTCGGTGAATACGGCGGCCTGAAGCAGATCACGGATCCCGAACTCACCCCCGGCACGACCGGCAACGCAATTACCCATCCTGCAGTCAAAGACATTACGTCGGAGCTCGATTCTTATGCTGCCGCCACACCCGAATATGTTTCTCTCACGGGAACGCTTTCCATCTCCGGTTCTTATTACAATCTCATCGTGAATGGCGCGACCAAACAAGGCAGCATCCAGTATCCGCTGGACGGTGCCGTGTCCGCTGACCTCAACGGAAAGGTGGTGACGGTGACCGGTTATTTCGTCGGATTCTCCGGTACCGACGGCAAGTATGTCAACATCATGATGACGAAGATTGAAGAGCCCCAGGGCGCCTTCCTCGGGGTTGACATGTCTGCCATTACGGTAGAGGCGACCGCTACGAGCGCGACCTTCAACATTTCCTCCAACGTCGATTGGACCGTGACGACGGATGCGGCAGGTGTGACCTTCGATAAGAATTCCGGCAACGGCGACGCTGCTGTGACCGCGACCTTCCCCGCCAATACCAGCGCGACCGACGACGTGATCATCCAAATCACTGTGGCAGGGACGGGCGTGGACGCTGCGATCGTCACCATTACCCAGAAGAAGTCGGGCGGGGCATTGTCGCACGCCCTTACTTCCAACCTTCAAGACAAGATTACGCTTGGCGACAAGGCCTACAACAACGATGTGACCGTAAACGGAGATGCGGAAAAATATTATGCCTTGAAGTTGGGTACGGGTTCCGTAGTTGGAAACGCGACGGTGAATCTGCCTGCCGGCACCAAACGGTTCGGGGCGTATGTTGTCGCCTGGAATGCGAAGAAGGGCAAACTGGAAGTTGTAGCCGGCGACGACGTATTGAAGACAATTGACGCGATCTCCAACGTAGGCGCGGCGGGTAATCCAACCTTCAATCTGGTCGAAGTATCAGACGCGGATTATTACGAAGTCGTCTTTGATGCTGTCCTGCCTTCCGATATGGACGTGACGGTGCGTACGGTAGCCCCTGACTACCGCGTCATCCTCTTCGGGATCAACGCCAACACGGAATAAGCAGCCGGTCTTCCCGTAATGAAGCCCTTCGCAAGACTCCCTCTGTTGTCAGCGCTGGCCTTGGTGTCGGCGCTGGCAGTTTCCTGCGGTAACGGCGAAGAGCAGCCGGCTGTTCCCCCTGCCCTGCATGTGCGAACCAATCCGGCGCCGAATAAGGCGGGCAGCCAGTTCCTGGATGTCACGGCTTCAGGGGACTGGACGATCTCGATTTCCGAAGGAACCTGGGCTACCGTTTCTCCGGATTACGGTAGCGGAAGCGTGTCCGTCGTGCTGCAATATGAAGAGAATCGAGATCCTGCCTCCCGACGGGTCGTGCTCACCCTGGTTGCCCGGAACGGAGAAGTTTCCGTTGAATTTTCCCAGGACGGTTCCTCATCCACGCCTTCGGATCCCGGCCCCATCGCCGGCGCGGATGTCGCGCCGGTCAAGTGGCTGGAGCTGCCTGAGACCTTGGCGGGGGACGGACTGGAATTCTTTTCCCACCGGATGGATTTCGAAGGAAAAAGCGTGCGGAACTATTCATACGACTGGAATTACGATAAACTGATCGCCTCCTGGGTGGCCTACCCGATGATTCCCGCCTATGCGCGCAAAGGGACGTCCAGAACGGACAACTGGGCGCTGGATCCCCTCCTGCCCCGCGAAAAACAGTCCGTTACGCTGACGGGCTTCGACAAGGGGAACGCGGGATGGTATTCACGCGGACACCAGCTTCCTTCCGCCGATAGGCTTTTCTCCTTCGCCGCCAATTCCTCTACGTTCTACGGGACGAACATCACTCCGCAGGACAATGATTTCAACGGAGGAATATGGGCAAACCTGGAAATGGCTGTGCGGAGTTGGGCGAACAAAGCGGATACGGTCTATGTTACGACCGGCTGTTTCGGAGACACCGGCTATTATGTCCTGGATGATGACGGAAAGCATGTGGCAGTTCCGCAGGGCTACTACAAAGCGGTCTTGTGCAAGACATTGGGTTCCTCCGGCTTCGGTGCCGGCGGTTATGCCGGCTGCGCGGTCTGCTTCGACGACGTGAACCACAGCCCATCGGAATCCTTGAAAAACTTCGCGATGTCAATTGACGACCTTGAAAAGAAATTGGGAATGAATTTCTTTGTAAATTTGCCTGATGCAATCGGGAAAGAGAAGGCCGACCAGGTGGAGGCGGAGAATCCGCAAACTGTGTCCTGGTGGTGGTAACCTACCGACTTGAAGCATAACATAACCAACATTATGAGAAAAATAGTCGCCTTATTTTTGGCTCTCCTTTTTCTGGCACCGAGTCTTGGTGCCCAGAAGCGCGTGAAGGGCTATGTCATCGGGTTCTACAACATGGAGAATCTGTTCGACACGTATCATGACGAAGGCAAGAACGATTACGAGTTCCTTCCGGACGGCGCGAATCAGTGGACAGAGGTCAAGTATCAGAAGAAACTGCGCAACATGGCCACGGTCATCCAGGCCATGAAGGAAGACAACAAAGTGTGGCACACCCTGCTGGGAGTATGTGAGATCGAGAACCGCCATGTGCTGGAAGACCTGGTCAGCCAGCCCGAAATCGCCGCTGCGAATTTCCAGATCGTCCATTACGACGGGCCGGATCGCCGCGGTGTCGATGTCGCCCTCCTCTACCGTCCAGACCAGTTCAAGGTCATCGAAAGCCAGTCTATTCCCTTCGATTTCCGTTCCTCGACCATCACCTTCGAACTGGACTCCCTGGGGCAGGCCGATTTCCGGACCCGGGATGTTCTGATGGTTCGGGGCACGCTCGACGGGGAGATGTTCGCGGTCTATGTAGCCCACCTGCCGTCCCGCATTGGAGGAAAGGGCGGGGACCTGCGCGGACGTGGCGCGGAAATCATCCACGAGCATGCGGTGGAATTGATGAAGCGGTTTCCGGGGATCAAAATCGTGGTGATGGGCGACATGAACGACGATCCGACCGATGAAAGCCAGGTGACGTACCTGCGCGCCCGGGAAACCATTGCGGAACTCGGGGAATACGATTTCTTCTCTCCTTTCATCGCCATGCTGAAGGCAGGTTACGGAACACTGGCCTACCAGGGATCGTGGAACGTGTTCGACATCATCCTCGTGAACAAGGCGCTGGCGGACGCGCCTGCCGGAACCCTCAAGGTGATACCCTTCGTGGCGAAGAAATTCTATGCCCGGATTTTTAACAAGCCTTTCATGATTCATCAGGACGGCCCGTACAAGGACCAGCCGAAACGGACGTTCTCCAACGGGGCTTTCATCAACGGATACAGCGACCATTACCCGACGTACATCGTCGTTTCGAATCAATAATATTCAGTATGACCAGAAAAACAGCCTTGACACTTCTATCGCTCCTGTTCTGCCTCGCCCTGTCGGCGCAGACAGGGGGTGTGAAGGGAACCGTGATCAACCGGTCCGACCGGTCGCCGGTCGCCGACGCGGTCCTGACGCTTTATTCCGGCGCCGCGCGGATCGGTACGGTGACTTCGGACGCGAAGGGAAATTTCCAGATCGATGCCTTGGCGGACGGCATGTACGACCTCGTCATCGATGCGCCGGGTTTTATGCAGACTCGGGTGAATGTGACCGTGAATGACGGCTACGTGAAAAATATGTTCAACATCTCCGTCTCTCCGGCGGCTTCCCTTCAGGAAGTGGATGATGCGAGTTTCGCGGACTTCGACTTCGACGGACTGGGATACGACGACACACCGACGATCCTCTACGGCCAGAATGACGTGTTCAACGAAACGGCCAGTTATAACTTCAGTTCCGTCCGTTTCAAGGCGCGCGGCTATGCCAGCGAATCCCAGGATGTGTTCTTGGCGGGCGTCAAGATGAACGATGCCATGACGGGATACACCCCTTATTCACTCTGGAGCGGGTTGAATGAAATCGTTCGCAGCCAGGATGCTACGATCGGTTCGGAACTCTCGGATTACGGGATCGGCGGCTACAACGGCCTCGTCAACATCTTCGCGACCCCCTCGAAGGTGCGTTCCGGCACGCGTTTCAGCCTGCTGACCAACAGTGCCTTCTACCGGCTCCGCATCATGGGGACCTACGCGGTTCCTGAAAACGACAAAGGCTGGTCTTATACATTCAGCGCCTCTGCCCGGCTGGGCGGAAACGATTGGGTGCAGGGGGTTTACTACCGTTCCTTCGCCTATTACGCCGGCGTGGAGAAAAACTGGAACGATCGCCACCGTCTCGCCCTGGTTTCCTTCGCGGCGCCCGGTACCCGCGGGGCTCAGAACGGATCTACGCAAGAGGTCTATGACCTGATGGGCGACAACATGTACAATTCCAACTGGGGGTATCAGAACGGAAAGGTCCGCAATGCGCGCAACCGGATCACTTTCGAGCCCGTTACCTTTCTGAAGTACGATTTTGCCCCGTCCAACACGTTCAGCGCGGCGGCGACCCTCCTGTTCAGAGGTGGAAAGAACGGCTACACGGCCCTTGACTGGTACGACGCGCCGGATCCGCGCCCGGATTACTACCGCAACCTGCCGAGCTATTTCTATGTGGAAAACAAAGACTACAATCGGCAGAATTACGCCAAATACATGTGGGCGCGGGAGGCGTGGGAGACCCGTGATCCTACGACGGCCCACATCAACTGGGACCGGCTGTACGATGTGAACGCGCGCAATCCGCAAGAATACGGAAACCGCTCGAAGTATGTACTCGAGGAGCGGCGGACCGACCAGCGGGATCTCAACTTCGCCGCGAATTTCAAGTGGATGCCCGACACGCGTTGGACCTTGAAAGGAGGCTTGAACGCCAAGGTCAACCGGACTGAATACTACAAAGTCCTGAACGACCTCCTCGGCGGAGACTATTTCCTGAACATCGACCAGTTCGCGGAACGGGACTACTCTTCTTCCGCGACCATGATCCAGAACGATCTTGACTACTTCCTCCGGCACGGGGAGGCGCAGCGGATCCACGAGGGCGGCAAATACGGCTACGATTACTACGCCCACGTTTTCAAACAGGAGGGATGGGCCTCCGCCGGTTTCACCCGGGGCGCTTTTCAAGCTGTGATGGGCGGACGCGTCGGGCATACGGGATTCTGGCGGGAGGGTCTGGTACGGAAGGGGCTCTTCCCCGGCTTGGACGCCGACGGAAAGCCGATCTCCTACCAAGGCCAGGTGATCACGACCTACGATGCCGGGGGCAAGGCCATTACCTCCTACGGCAACTCCGAGAAAGCGAACTTCCTGACCTATGCCGGGAAACTCAACCTGAGTTATTCCATCGAGGGTGGCCACCGGATATTCGCTGATCTGGGCTACTCCAGCGAGGCTCCCTATTTCGATAAGGCTTTCGTGGCGCCGCGAACCCGGAACACCCTGATCCGGGATCTTTCGAATGTGAAGTCGCTCTCGGCCGATCTCAACTACATCTATTCGAACAGTGGTTACAACCTACGCTTGACCGGATTCTACACGACGATCCAGGATCAGACGGATGTGATGAGCGTCTACTACGATCTGCAGAACTCCTTCGGCAATTTCGCGCTGCGCGGCATCGATGAGCGTCATGTCGGGATGGAACTCGGTTTCGAGGCACCGACCCCCTTGAGCGGTTTGTCCCTGATCGGCGCCATTGCGTACGGGGATTATATCTATACCTCCAATCCGACCATGACGGCAACAATTGACAACAGCGCGGAAGTCATTTTTGACAACATCCTGGTTCCCTACTGGATGAGCCATCCGGAGAACGGAAAGAACGTGAAACACTATGTGTCCGGCACGCCCCAGTTCGCCGGAAGCCTCGGTCTCTCGTATTTCTACAACTACTGGTTCATCGACGCGGATGTGAGTTACTTCGCGAAATCGTATCTGGACATGACGCCGATCCGGCGGACGGATGCGGCCACGGCCGGACCGGACGGTCTGGTCACGGCGGAGGAAATCGTGGACATGGCCCGCCAGGAGCGATTCGATCCTGCCTTCCTCGTGAACTTCAGCATCGGCAAGTCCTGGTACCTCCAGCGGAAGTATCAGTTCGGCTTCTCCCTGAACGTCAAGAATATTCTAAACAACCGGAATGTCAAGACCGGCGGCTACGAGCAGACCCGCATGGTCGACAATACCGTCAGCCATACGCGCTACTACAACTTTGATCCGAAGTATTTCTACATGCCCGGCTTCAACTACATGCTGAATCTCTATTTCCGCTTCTAATGTGCTTGTGAATATGAAAAAGTCAATATATTTCGCAGCGGTCGCGCTCCTGGCCGCCTTCTTCTCCTCCTGTGAGGAGTGGGACCCGGTCTTCACCGGGAAATACGAGGACCCCGGGACGTACGAAGCCGTCACCAAAACGCCGAATACGACCATCGCCGAACTGAAGGCGCTCTATACCAAGACCGGCGAGCCGGTCAAGATCGACCGCGACATCCTGATCGGCGGCCGGGTGATTTCCGAGGACCGTTCAGGCAACATCTACCGGAGTCTGTACATTCAAGATGACACGGGGGCCATCGAAATCAAACTCGGCAAGTCCGGCCTCTACAACGATTACAAGCCCGGACAATGGGTGTATGTGGATTGCAGCGGCCTTTCCCTCGGCAACTATAGCGGCATGCTCCAACTGGGATTTCAGGATCCGACCGGAGAATATGAAACGACTTACCTGGATGTGGATTATCTGATCCGCGCCCATGTGTTCCGCGGGCAGATGGACGCGCCGGTCACCCCGGCCGTCCTGACCGAGAACGATCTCAAAACCGCGCTCCGCAACATCCCGAAAGATCCCCGCTTCGGCACGCTCGTGACTTTGAAAGGACTCCGGTACGGATGCAACGAGAGTCAGTACAGCACGGCCACCCAATGCATTTTCTGTCTAATCTACGGGGATGCGGAACACTCGAAAGAGAAACGCATTTTCCTCTCGGACGGAACTTATGGTGTCACGACCTGGGCCATGTCCAAGCCTGGCTTCATCCGTTATCTGATGGCCGGGAACTTCGACACTGGCGTGTCGCAGGACGGGACTTTGAAGATTTCAAATCCGGCGGTCAAGGAGTGGTTGAAAGCGCTCGCTTCCGCTTACGCCGTAAGTCAATATTTCCTGATGGGGGACACCGAGGTGCAAGTCCGCACCAGCGGCTACGCCCGCTTCGCGGACACCCAGATCGACCCGGCCGTGCTGGACGGGACCGCGACGCTCGACATCACCGGTATCCTGTCCACGTACAACGGCGCGATCCAGTTCACCCTCCTGGACCTGGACGGCGTGAAGGTTCATTAATTTTGCATTCGAAGAACAGTGTTCAGTTGCAAAAAGGGAACACCTTCCCCGATATGAAAACAGATAAAAAAACTTCCTGCTACAAACATCACCACCATTCACATACGGAAAACGCGCGGGGGAAAAAGTTGCTGTGGGTTACGCTGCTTAACTTTTCAATAAGTTTGGTGCAAGTGGCGGGCGGCATACTATCCAACAGCCTTTCGCTTATTTCGGACGCGGTACACAATTTGGGCGACACGTCGGCTATCTTCATCGCTTTTTTAGCCGGTAAACATGCCGATAAAAAACCGGACGCCCGCAAAACTTTCGGCTACAAGCGCGCCGAGATTTTGGCGGCTCTCTTTAACGCGGTGGCGCTGATCGTTATCTGTATTTTTCTTTTCGCGGAAGCCTACGAGCGCTTTAAAAACCCGCAAGCTATCAAAGGCGGCATCATGCTGTCGGTAGCTGTTTTCGGACTGTCGGCGAATCTGATTTCCGTGCTGGTGTTGCAAAAAGAGAAATCGCGCAACCTGAACATACGTGCCGCGTATCTGCACCTGTTGGGCGATACGCTTTCGTCGGTGGCGGTCATCGCGGGCGGGATTGCCATTCTCTTTTGGCAAGTTTACTGGCTCGACCCGCTCGTAACCGTTGCCGTAGGAATTTACATTATCTACCACACGTGGGGCCTGGTTCGTCAAACGGTGGATATTCTGATGCAGGCAACACCACGCCATATTGATATTCAAGAAATCAAGCAAAGCGTGGAAGCGTTGTCGCAAGTGGAAAATATTCATCATCTGCATGTGTGGCAAATGGATGACGAACAGATTCATCTGGAAGCCCATCTCAATATGCGCAATGACCTGTCGCTTAGCGAAGCTCAAACCATTCGCCATCAAGTGGAAACGGTGTTGCGGGATCAATTCGGCATCAGCCACATCACCCTGCAAATTGAGTATAAAGGTTGCGGGAATAACAACGACTTGATCTTCGGTCGAGATAAAAAGTAACTTTCGGAGCAAGCTTCCCGTCCCGAGTGTGCGTTGCGGGCTCCGGATTCGGCCACCGGCTTGGAACGTACCAAGGTTTCTACAAACCACGGCCACACCGATCCCGCATACAGACGTCTGCAGCGCATATTCGTGTAGCAAATCCCCCTTTCAAATGGCTATGTTGCCACCGTGATCATGCTTGTAGCAATGCCTAGGGCATATTCCTGTACCCGTGCTTTGCAAAAGATTTCCACCTGCGGGTGGGAGCGCGGTTGTTGCAAAGCAGATATAACGACTTCGGGGCGAGGTTAGCGAGAGACAGAGCCGGAGAACGCGCCGACGCGCGCGACTGTGTTGAGGATGGTGCAGACAATGCGGAAGCGCCCCTTTTTACCAAATGCAAGTCGAAATATACGATTTGAAACTATGGCGAATCATAATATTTTTTATATTTGAAAATAGGCATTAATTATTTAGAGATAATGGACGTTGAATACAAATTGCGAGAACTGCTTGTTCCTGTGCTGGGAAAGAATTCGATTGATGAGATCAAGCCGGAGGATGCGCTGGTCAGAGATTTGGGAGCGGAAAGCATCGATTTTGTCGAGATTCTGTATTTGATCGAAACCACTTTTCAAGTCAAGATCAAGATACGCGAGATCACCATGACGGATTACGGTGCTGACGGCCTTCCTGAAGACGGACGGGTTACGCCGGAACTGGCTGTGAAACTGAACAAGGATTTTGATGATGACCGGTATAAGGAAGGGCAATCCGTGGCCGACATCATGCAGATCTTCTCCGTCCACAATCTCGCCACCGTCGTTGAGCGCAAGATGAAAGAGGAGACCCGGTCATGAGATTCTATATGGTGGATCGGGTGCAGGAGATCTGCTTCGGCAAATATGTTGAAGCAGTCAAATGCATTTCCATGACGGACGACGTGTTCAACGAACACTTTCCCGGTTACCCGATATTCCCCGGGTCCCTCATTCTGGAGGGGCTTGCCCAACTCAGCGGATTGTTTTTCGAAAGAAGTCTGGCCGAAGTCGGGCATACATGGAAAAGAGCGGTTCTCGTAATGGTAAACAGATTTAAAATCAGAGAAATGGCTTTTCCGGGAGACCGTCTGGTCTATCGCGCGGAATCCAAATCTTTCTATCCGGAAGAGTATTCCGTTGCCAAAGTGACGGCGTCCAAAGAAGGGAAGATCTGCGCGGAAGGGGAACTGGTGTTCGGCTTCATTGACATTATGGATGATGGTATGAAGAACATTACCCGGGATTTGCTGTCATTTGGCTTGAAGGACGCCCGCATAGTGGAAGAATAATGCGTGGCGTGTTCCATAGATTTGAGGCTGGGGAGGAAATCCTTGATCCCGGTTCGCTCCGCAACGGGAAGCTCTTCAAGTATTACAACCGGGAGACAATGGCTGCCGTGGCGACTGCGGCTTTGTTGTTTTCAGAGACCCCTCCTCCTGCCGACACACCTTTCTTCTATGCTACGGGAGAGACCGAGTCCTGTAAATTCTTCGAATTGATCAGACAGAAGGTGGACTGCGAGCATTTCTCTTCGCGGTTCTATGTGGACGAGATCTTGCCGCGAATCTCTCCGTTGGTTCAGTTCAAAATGATGCGGAATATGGTTTCGTGCATGGTCGCCATTGAAAACGGCTTGAAAGGGGACAACAGTTTGATATTGGATTCCGCCTCGGCATTGCTGTATGCCGCCCTTTCGTCTCCTTATTCCGGAGAGGTGATCATCGGGGCCGGAAAAATGTATGCCGATGACGTTGTCGAGTGCGGGCTCGCCTTCGTTCTGCCCTCGGAACTGGCCGGGCATCGGATGCTGGGAAGCGACAGCCGCGCCATCGATTTTTTCAGGGAGGAGGTATGGCGATAGTTCTTACAGGCTTCGGGGTCCAGAGTCCGCTGGGATGCAGTTTTCCGGAAAGTATGGAAACGCTCCGGAACGGCAGGCCTTGCGTAGAAGACATTCAGAACTACGATACGGAAGGCTATGAAATCCGGGCGGCGGGAGAAGTACGATGCGGCGGCGAGGTGGTGAAGACACCGCGCGAAATCGACCGGAAGATCTTTTTTCTGGACAGGGCGCTTCGTGAACTTTCCCTGAATACAGGGTTTTCACGGCGGTACGGGCCGAATGAGGTGATGCTCAACATCGGAGCCGGAGTGGATTATTTTGATGCCGCGGCTTTTTCCGACCAGGCTGCATTCCATCACAAGACAGCCCGTCAGATTCGGGAAGTCGCCCGAAAGTGGCATCTGGAAGCCGGCACTCATATCTTTGCGTCCGCCTGCACGGCTTCCGCCCATGCCATCGGCTTTTCATGCAGGCTTTTGCGCCGGGGACTTGCGACGGTGGTCGTCTCGGGAGGCATTGAATCGATGATTTCGCATGTGAATTATTTGGGATTCTATCTGTTGGGAGCTTTGTCCAGGAGTGATGACCCTGCACCCTACAAATGCAAACCATGCGACCTGCGCAGTACCGGAACGATTCTCGGAGAGGGCGCCGTGGTGATGCTGCTCGAACGGTCGGAAAAGGTGTCGGATCCTGCCTCCATCTTGGCCGAAATCGTCGGATATGGGTGTACGATGGATGCCTATGCGGTGACGGATCCCGATCCTTCTGGGGTACCGGCTGCCGAGGCCGTCAGACAGGCGCTCGACGATGCCGGAATCGGCCCCGAGCAGATCGACTGCGTGCATCTGCACGGCACGGGAACCAGCAAGTGCGCGCCTGCGGAATACAACACCCTCCGTTTGGTCTTCGGTGAAAAGAGAGCTTCTGAAATCCCGGTTTATTCCATGAAGGGCCAGGTCGGACATCTGATCGCTGCCTGCACGGCCATCGAGATGCTCGGGGTGGTTTACAGCCTGAAACACCAGGTCGTCCTGCCCACTGTCAATTTCAGCGAACCGGATCCGAGAGCTCCTCTGAACGTTGTCAAGGACCGGCCGCTGTCCATGCCGATCCGGCATGTTCTCAAACTCAATTCCGCTTTTGGCGGGCACAATACAGCATTAATCATCAAGAAATGGGGAAAATAGTCATCACGGGGGCAAGTTCGGAGATCGGCTTCGCGATTGCTTCGCGTTTGTCGGACTCGGGGAAACCGATGCTCCTTCATTGCAATAGAAATCAAGCGAAGCTGGCGTCATTCGGACCTGATACCGAGATCATCCAAGCGGACTTTTCCGACCGGAAGCAGTTGACCGCCTTCATCGAGCGTCTCGATGACGTGGAAATTCTGGTCAATGCTGCCGCTTGTACCGATGCCATGCTGCTTCCCCAGCTGGAAGATGATTCCATCGAAAAGATGATCGCAGTCAATGTGCTTGCGACAACACTCATCTGCAAGGCGGTCATCGTGCCGATGTGCCTGAAGCGGAGAGGAATTATCGTCAATCTGTCTTCCGTTACGGCGAGCAAAGTATTCCGGGGACACTCTGTCTATGGCGGCACAAAGGCGTACATCGAGGTCTTGACCAAGAGCCTCGCCGCCGAATATTCCAAAAAGGGAATCCGTTGCAATTGCGTGGCTCCCGGAACCATTGACAGCGGAAGCATGCGTCAGTTTGTCCTTCAAGACCACAAAGATCTCAAAATGGCGAATGCCAGCGGCACCTTTGGAACCCCCGAAGATGTCGCTGCCGCTGTCGCCTTCCTGTGTTCCGATGAAAGCAGATACATCACCGGGACGGTTCTTCACGTTGACGGGGGACATATGATCGGCCTATGAGAACGATTCTCAAGATCTGTCTGTTCCTGATGCTCCCGGCCGCATGGGCAGCGTGTGTGAAAGAACAGACCCCTTCTTATGTGGGGATGTGGGAATATGTTTCGTCCGATCCTGATCTGGGCGACATGTACAAGGGCTCCTATCTTCATATTCTCAAGAACGGGAATTTTTCTTTTTTCGACGCCGCGACCCAAACGCTCTACACCGGTACCCGCAAAGACATTACGAACGAAGGGTTGGTTCTGTACTACCGAAACGAAAAGTCATCGGAGGTATATTCCATGGAGCTTCTCCGGCTCAAGGAGGGTGAAATGGAGGTCCGGTCCGCTTCCGTCAACGGGGTTATGACGCTGATCCGGTTCAGACGGACGGCGACTGCTTGAAAAAACGGTTGTACCGCTTTTCCCATCCGACGGTGGATGGTTCTCCATGGCCGAAAAGCAGCCTGGTATCTTCCGGCAGGGACAAGACATGGAGTTGGAGATACTTCAGCATTTCGCTGTAACCGGTCTCCGTAGTTCCCATTCCCCCCTTTCTGAGGGCATCTCCGGCGGCCAATGTCCCCGCTTCAGGGAAATAGTATCCGACGGAGCCCGGAGTGTGCCCGGGCAAGGGAATGACACGCGCTTCAATGGAGCCGAACGAAAGGCGCTCCGTGCCGGCCGGGAAGAACCGGATTTTCTTTCTGTCCGGCCGGTCGATGTGCATGAAGTAAAGCTTGGAATAATCGGGAATCCGATTCAGTTCGTCGCTCTCTCTTTCGGAAATCCAGACTTCTGTCCCGTATCGGCCGACAAGGAAGGCCGTTCCCGCGACATGGTCGAAGTGGGAGTGGGTGATCAGGGCTGCCAATGGCCGTATTCCCTGCTCGGCAAGAAAAGAAGCGAGTCGGCGTTCTTCGTTTTCGTCGGAACAGCCGGGGTCGATGACCACACCTTCCCCGGATTCGTTCCACAGGACATGGGTGTTTTCCCTGACTTTGTTGAACACAAAGGATTCAGTCTTCATGCGCATGCAATTTATGTCCGACGGGAATGATCGCCCCCAGAATGCTTCCGGAGGGGATGCCTGTGAAGGTGGCGATTTCTTCCGCCGCCAGGAGCGGACCCGTCATGCAGCAAGATCCGAGGCCGAGGCTTTCAGCCGCAAGTAAGATCATCATGGATACGCAGGAGAGGGATTTCGTGAGATTGTCCCGTTCCCAGACGGCGATCTCTTCCGTCAGTTGCTCCCGGAGCATCGCCTGCATGGTCGAAGTGTTCCGGCAGTAAGGAATCATCAGAATCGGCGCTTCTTTGAAAAATGTGAAATTTCGGGCATATTTTCTGAATAATGCCGCGGCATCCTCTTCCATGGAAGAAGTGAGTTTCCCGGATGCTTCCTGAATGATTCTTGCGAGCGCCTCGATCTTGTCCTTTTCTTGAATTACCAGGATCTTCCAGTTCTTTCTTCCGGAAGCGAACGGGGATCGGGATGCGATTTTTAAGATTCGGAGAATGTCTTCATCCGACACGGGCTCGTCGCTGAATCTGCGGCAACTTTTCCGGGCTTCGGCGATTTGTTCCAAATAATCGTATGAGTCGTACATATCAATTGCTTTTTTGAAGAATGAATAGATTGAGAAAGGTCAGGGCGGCTCCCATTCCCAGCAGCATCCCGAAATGCGGCAGCAGGGAACCGAACGCATACCCCTTCAAAATGATCATCCAGGAGCCGTCGATCATCCAAAAGAAAGGATTGACGAAACGGGTAGAGGCGAACAGGTCGGACATGTGATCAAGGGGAGCGAACATCGTGCTGAGCAGGATGAGGATCAGCAGCGCGAAGACCAGGATGAAAATGGCCTGAACTTGGGATCGGGAGCCATAGGCGATCAGGAAACTGAGGTTCAGCATCGGAAATATGAAGCATACGCCCCAAAAGGCCAGCGTCAGCAAGGAGCCGGCGACATGAAGGGAGAATACAAGCCGGGAAAGGAGCAGTCCCGCCATCAGTTCCAACAGTCCGATGAAACAGAAGAAAAGAAGTTTGGACGCAAGATAAACCGAAGGTCTCAATCCTGTGCTGAAAAGATGCTCCAGCATTTTGCTCTCTTTCTCAGAAATCACGCTCACGGTGATGAGACTGCAACTGACGATGGTGACCAGCAGCACCAGCATCGAAACAAGATAATAGTGGGTGTTGTCGTCTCCGCTGCTGAACAGGTGGTGGAACCGGATTCCTGCCGTCACTTCCGTACGGGGCTTTTCCAGTTGCCTGCAGACATGCCACACGGAAGCGGTAGCATTCAGATTGTGCGTTCCGTCGGCCAGAATCGTCTGCCGGCCGTCGGGTTCGATGACCAGGATAAGATCGAGTTCCGACCTGTCCATTTTGGCGACGGATTCCCGGAGTGATTCCGAAAGCACGCAACTTACGATGTATTTCGAACCCGACAATCCGGCAACCGCTTCCCGTCCCGCATCTGAAAAAGACCGGTCGATCACTTCAACGCGGCATCGGACTTTGTTGCTCATCGCGAAAGGAACGAGTCCGATGGTAACAAGCGGGCTCAGCACGATGATGGCGAGCAGTGCCGGCGTGCGGACGAGCTGGAGAAACTCCTTGATCAACAGGTTTCCGATCCGTTTCATCATCGCAGCCTTATGGAAAAAATCACGTAAGAAAGCAGGGTAAATCCGAGTGTCTCTCCAGCCAGGATCAGGATGGGGCGAAAAGCGACGGACAGGCTGTTGCCTTTGTAGGCTACATCCCTGAATGCGTCGATGAAAGCGGTTCCCGGCATGGAGCGCGCCACCGCGCCGATGGCAGGCGGCATCGTGCTGACGGGGAAAACGAAACCGGACATAAAGACATTGGGGATGAACAGGATGATCCAGCACAAGATCAGCACGTCCAATTGCCTGTCGAAGCATGCCGAGATCAGCAAGCCCAACGACATGCAGCAGACGGCAAAAAGGAAACAGATGCCGAAGAAAAGCATGCGGTTTCCGAGGATTTCAATGCCGAACAGTCTGCAGACAAGGAAAATCATGCCGAGGTGGAAGAAGGCGATCAGGAAATACGGAGCCGTTTTCCCCGCCATCAAGTCGCTTGCGCGCATCGGCGTGAGCCTGAGCAAGCGGATACAGCCCTGGACTTTCTCCCGGTTGACGCTGACGCCAAGCATGATGGAATAAACCAGAAGGAATACCATCATGATCAATCCCGGTACGGGCATGTATTCTTTTTTCAGGGCGGGATTGTACAGGTACCGGATCCGTGGTTCGGGCAGTTCCTGTACATTCGGAGAGGGATGGGTTTCGGCGGCATTTCTCAGGATCACCTCTCCCAGCAAGTTTTCCGTGCTCATGGCCAGCATAGGGATCATGGCATCCACGAAGACTTCGGTCTCGCCGAGCCCTTCCCCTGCCACGACCACGGCGCGGATGTTCCGGGAAGCGAAGGCCTCTTCGATATCTTGCATATTGTAGAGACGCTTGACGATCCGGATTTTCGGATTGGCATCGAGCCTGAGGAAGAGTTTCTCAGAAGAGACGCTCCTGTCTCGGCTCAGTACGGCAATGTTCACATGGTTGAGTTCGAAAGAGAGGGCGTAACCGAAAATGACCAGGATGATGACGGGCATTAGAAAAAGGAGCAGACAGCTTACGGGATCCCGCAGAATGTGGCGGAATTCCTTGACGGCAATCGAGCGTATGACCTTTCTTGTCCTCATGCGTGTTTTCCGAGATGTTCCGATAGTTCCGCTGCCGTTCGGGCGATGGCTTCCGGTTTCCCCGCTTCCGTCACCCTGCCTTCTTGCATGATGGCGATGCGATTGCAATAATAGGCCTCGTCCAGGTAGTGGGTGCTGACGAGGATGCCTGTCCCTTCTGCCGCGCGGCGTTGCATCATCCTCCAAATCCGTCGTCGGGAGAGCGCGTCCAGTCCGCTGGTGGGTTCATCCAGAATGAGGACCGCGGGTTTGTGTATCGTTGCGATGGCGAAAGAGAGGGCTTGCCGCCATCCCAAAGGAAGATGCCGGACCTGCCTGTCCCGGTAGTTCAGGAGGTGGAGTTCTTCGAGCAAGGCGCGCTCCGCTTGTTCGGCATGCGATTTGGCCATACCGTACAAGGCACTGTAGAAGCGGGTATTTTCGTGGACGGTGAGTTCTTCGACCAAAGAGAATGTCTGACACATGTAGCCGATTCTTCCCTGTACGAAAAAAGTTCCGGAGTTGGGTTTGATCAGTCCGCAGAGAATCTTGATCAGCGTGGTTTTTCCTGCGCCGTTGGCCCCCAGGAGTCCCAGGATTTCTCCCGTTTCCAGGTGAATCGACACCTCGTTGACAGCCGTCAACGTACCGAATTTTTTGGTGATGTTATGTGTCCGGGCAATCGTCATGTCTGATTCTTCGTTTGCGACAGCGTGTCCATGAAAACATCTTCCAGGGTGGGTCTGATGGTTTTGACGGAGATCATTGCCCCGTATTCCCGCCTGCATGTTCCCGCGATTTCCTCGACCCGTTGTTCCGATTCCGCCACGGCATGAAGATAATTTCCCCAGGCGTAGCAGTCCAGGACACAGCTTGTCGTTGCCAGTATTGTTCTCAGTTTCTCCAGGGCTGCGTTGTCCGTTTCACCGGAGATCCCGATCTCGATCAAGGTGTACCGGTAAGTATCCAGGATTCTCTCCGGCGTGTCAAACAGCAACACGCTTCCTTCGTGCATGAAAAGAACCTTGTCGGCAAGCGTCGCTTCATCCAGATAATGGGTGCTGATCAGAATGGAAACACCTTTTTCGCGCAGATTTTTCAGTTCATTCCACACATCTTTTCGCGAAAGAGGGTCGATTCCGACGGTCGGTTCATCCAGCAGCAGGATGGAGGGAGCGTGCACCATGGCGCAACAAAGCGACAACTTCTTTTTCATACCTCCGGAAAGCCGGTCTGCCCGGTAGGTGGAGAAGGGTTTCAGGCTTTCCCAAAGAAGCGGGCTCTGCGTTTCGATGTCCGAAGGGGAAGCATCATAGGCGGAGGCGAAAAAATCAAGATTCTCTTCCAGGGTGAGATCCGGATACAGCGAGAATTTTCCCGGCACGTAGCCGATTTTGGGTCGGATCGATTTCTTGTGCCTGCGCAGGTTCGCTCCATCGACTTCCACGGTGCCGTCATAGCGGTCATCGAGCGTGGCCAGGATGTCGAACAGCGTGGACTTGCCGGCTCCGTTCGCGCCCATGACGGCGATGATTTCCCCGTCGGAAAGCGTGAACGAGATGCCTTTCAGCGCTTGATGACTGCCGAAACGGCGGCGGATGTCTTTCGCTGTGACCATCCTATTCTTTCTTCAGGAATATGTCGGCGGGCATGCCGGCTTTGAGGTAGCCATCATTGACAAGTTCGATCTTGACGTGATACACCTGTTTGGTTCTGTTGTCGCGTGTCTGAACCTTGTTCGGCGTGAATTCCGCTTCTTCCGCGATGAAGGTGACCGGACCGGAGTAGGTCCTGAAGATTCCTTCGGGGCCGTCGATCAAGACGGTCGCTTCCTCTCCCAGTTTGACATTCGCAAGATCCTTGCCTTCAATCCAGCAATCCACGAACATGTTCCGGTAGTCGGAGAGTTTGAAGATGGGCTGTCCGGCCGCTACGAATTCATGGGTATGGGCATATTGGACGGCGACCGTGCCGTTCTCCGGGACCGTGATGGCGCATCGTTCGATGCGGTCGGAAAGAATGTTTACCTGCGACTGGAGGGCCGCGATGTCGGAAAGAATCGATGACGATTGTTTTGACAAGGCGGACCGGGTCGCCGCGATCTGGCTGTTGAGAACCTGCAGTTTGTCTTCCAGCTTGTCCACCTGGCTTTCTCCCGCCGCGCCGGCATCCGCCAGTTTGCGGCTTCTTTCGATTTCCTTCAGGAGGGAGGCTTTCTCTCTTTCGAGGACCTCCACCTGCACGCCGATATTCGGCAATGCTTCCCGGAGCGGCGCGATTCGGGCTTGCAAGGCTGTTCTTTCCAGAACAAGCAAGGTTGTGTCCAGATAGCCGACGATACTGTCCCGGGTTAGTCTGCACCCCTCGGAGATGTTCAAGGAGAGGATCTTGCCGGCTTCCTGGGCGGAGATCATCCAACTGCGCGCATCGACGATCCCGAAGGCGTCCGGCTCCCGCTTGCTTCCACAGGACGCGGATACAACGGACAAGCAGGTCATAAGAATCAGTTTTGAGAGGAGTTTCATGGTTGTGACAAAATGTAACGTTTGCGTTGAAGCCGGAGTTTCAGTTTCAAGATGGAATACAGTTCGTGATGCTGTCGGGCGGAAGTGAGTTTGCTCAGGGCGACGATGTACTCGGAAACGGGGCTCTCGCCGAGAGCCGACATGGAGCCGAGTTCATCGCTCAATTCCTGATAGAGCGCGACCGTCCTGGCAGAAACGTCCATCAGACTGTCATAGCGGGCGATTTCACTGTCATATCGCAGATCCTCAAGTTCCCTGCGACGTTCCAAGTGCATTTTTTCGTACGTGATCTTCTGCGCGGCGTTGTTAAGGAGCATCTGCTTTTTTTGGGTATCTCGCCAGTCCGTAAGCGGTATGGTCAGATGCAACCCCGCAATGCCGTAGGTGGAGGGTGTCCGGCTGAAAAAGTTCAAGGGCCATTGACCGTATCCTACGATTCCGAAGAGCCCCAGGTGAGGGAGGGTTGCGGCTTTGGCCATTTTCTTGCTTTGACTGATGCGCTGATTCTCCAATTCGAGACGGGTCAGCGAAGGATCCGCGACGGGATCCGATCGATCGACCGACGGCAGAACGAATTCATCATGCTCGGAGAGCGGTTTCCCGATCAAAGTAGAAAGCAAGGCGATGTTCTTCCGGCATTCCGATCGGCATTCGGTGAGGGACGCCTCCGATTTCAGCCGTTCGGCCTCCATCTCCAGAATCGTTTTTCTGAAAACCAGGCCTTGTTCGAATGCCAGTCGGAGGTCCGCAAGTTTCCGGTCGACGATTTGCAGCTGGCTGTCCAGGATCTTTTCGTTGCTTCTGGCGATGATGATTCCGAAGAACAGATCATCGACGGTGTTGTCCAGCGCAAGGTATTTCGTGTCGAGGTCGAGTTGCGAGATGTCGTTGTCGATGCGATGCAAATCTTTCTGGATTTGATAACTGCCTCCGCTGTAGATGTTCTGCTGTACGAGGAATCCGAAATGATACTGGAAATTTGAAACAGTGTGGGTCTCGAACGGAAAATCGGTGAGGCTCACGGGATTTGGAACATCCGTCTGGTAGGAGGACTGCGCATAGCCGGAAAAGTCCGGAAGGATGATTTTCTTCAGTTGTTCTTCACCGGTTCGGCGATCTTGGTCGAGAAGTTCGTTCAAGGCCTTGAAATTCTCCGCCTCTCTTGCGGCCGTTCGACACATTTCCAGGTGAATATGTGTTTGGGCTTCCGCATGAAAAAAACAAGAGAGCAGGAGAATCGTCGATATCGTCAATTTGTCCATCTCGGGGATCAACAGGGTTTAAAATATAAATATAATCAAAAAACCGGCAGAATGTTTGCCGACGGCTGTGGATTTTTTATCCGAAAATGGAAATGTACGAACAGTCAGTCGCATTGTACGATTTGGCAGATTGCCGGACGCTGAATTTTATTATTTTTATAAGAAAATTATTTTATTACCAATATTTATGAAAAAATTCTTTTTTACATTGGCGCTTCTGTGCGCCGTCGCGGGAGCGGGTTTTGCCCAAACTGTTTCTGAGGGAACAATTATACTCAATCCGCAGTTGACCAACCTGGCGTACAACTCTTTTAAAGTCTCGTCCGATGGAGCGAGCTCCAAATTTTCCATGTATGGCCTGCAGGCCGACGGCGGCTATGCCATCAAAGATGACCTGCTCATCATCGGCGGCGTGGGATACCAGGGCTTGAAATTTGAGGACACGAGCGGCAGCATGCTCAACATCCGCGCGGGCGTCCGTTATTATATTTTCAACGGTCTGTTCGCTTCGGGGAGCCTGGTTCTGGGCCATGGCAAACTTGGAGACGGGACTATCGGTGACCTCGGTTTCGGCGACGAGGGTTACGAGGAAGAATATGTGGAGAGCGACGCCAAGGCTGACCTCAACTCCTTGAATTTGGCGATCGGCGTCGGCTACTCCATCTTTCTGGCGGAACGTTTTTCCATCGATCCGTTCCTCAACTACACTTACGGACTTTCCAACAAGGTGGCAGGGGAGAGCTTCGGAATGACGGCATTGTCGCTCAATATCGGTTTCAGCTTCTATTTCTAAAGAGAGAAAGCATTTCTTAATATAACAATTTTCAACGGGCGGTGACCAAATGCTGATTTGGCCACCGCCTTTCGGATTGTCGATGGAACTCCATAGACATCATTCGAACAATTATTATTATCTTTAAAGTTCGGGCAGCTCCGCTGCCTGGAAACTACTGAAAACTATTAGAAGACAGAAATAATAACAACGATAACATGAAAAAGGTATTTTTGACAATGGGAGCGATCGTAATGATGACAGCTTGTACACAGACACCCAAGAACCCGTTCCTCACGGAATGGGACACCCCTTACGGTATTCCGCCGTTCGAGACGATCACGCTTGCGGATTACATCCCGGCAGTGAAGGCCGGAATCGAAGAACAAAAGCAGGAACTGGAGGCGATCCTGAACAATCCGGACGCGCCGACATTCGAGAACACCGTAGCTGCCTACGAATTGTCCGGCATGACCCTGTCCAAAGTCAGCGCCGTTCTCTTCAATTTGGTTGAAACCGAAGGGAATGACGAGATGAACAAAGTCGTGGAAGAAGCCACGGCCCTGCTCACGGAACATAGGGACAACATCTCAATGAACAAAGATTTCTTCGCGAAGATCAAAGCGGTATATGACGGGGACCAGAGCGGCCTCACCCGGGAACAGCAGATGGTGCTCAAAAAGCTCTATGAGAGTTTTACCCGCAACGGGGTTGCCCTCGACGAGGTTTCCCAAACTCGCATGAAAGAGATCAACCAGGCAATCGCCGCTGCGCAGCAGAAGTTCGGCAACAACTTGCTGGCTGAAAACAACGCCTTCAACGACAAGTTCGGCATCCCGGTTTCTTCCTATTCGACGGAGATGACTACCTGCACCGACCGCGCGCGTCGAGAAGAAATGTTCAAAGCTTATTCTTCCCGCGGCAACAACGGCAATGAATACGACAACAAGGCACTTTGCCTGGAAATCCTGAAACTCCGCGCCGAGCGGGCGAAGATGCTCGGCTTCCCGACCTTCGCTGCCTATCAGCTGGACAACAAGATGGCGCATGATCCGCAGACCGTGAACACCTTCCTCGGCAAGATCATCGGTCCCGCCGTAGCCCGTGCCAAGGAAGAGGTCTATGACATGCAGAAACTGATGGACCGCGACATCGCAGCCGGTCTTTTGCCCGCGGGTTCGAAGATCGAACCTTGGGATTGGTTCTACTATTCCGAGAAAGTCCGCAAAGAGAAATATGCTTTGGACGAAGAAGAAACGAAGCCTTATTTTCGGATGGAGAACGTGCGTAAGGGTGTTTTCGAGGCAGCGCATAAACTATACGGCATCAATGTAGAGCCGCTTTCGGACGTTCCGCTCTACAATCCCGCCGTCGAAACGTTCAAGGTGACGGATGCGGACGGCAGCCTGATCGGCATCTTCTCGACCGATTATTTCCCGCGCAGCACGAAGCGCGGCGGGGCCTGGATGACCAATTTCCGCGAGCAGTATGTCGATGCTGACGGCAAGGATGTTCGTCCCATCGTCATCAATGTCGGGAATATGTCGGCTCCGACAGATTCCCTTCCCGCCCTCTTTACCATTGACGAAGTGCAGACGGTGTTCCACGAATTCGGACACGCTTTGCACGGACTGCTTTCCAAGTGTACCTATCCTTCCGTCAGCGGAACGAGCGTAACGCGTGACTTCGTTGAAACCTTCTCACAATTCAACGAGAACTGGGCCTTCCAGAAGGAAATCCTGGACAAATACGCTACGCATTACAAGACCGGGGAAGTAATCCCGGAGGCGTTGGTGGAGAAGATTCGCAACTCGTTGCAATTCAACCAGGGATTTGCGACCGCCGAACTTTGCGCCGCATCTATTTTGGACATGAAGTGGCATGAACTTACAGAGGAAGACCTGGCGAAACTCTCCGAAGGAGATCAGGCTTCCAATGTCGCCGCCTTCGAGCAGAAGATCTGCGCGGACATGGGACTGATCACCGAGATCATCCCGCGCTACCGCACGACCTATTTCAACCACATTTTCAACAGCGGCTACAGCGCCGGCTATTACAGCTACCTCTGGGCCGAAGTGCTGGACAAAGATGCGTTTGAATATTTTGAACAGCAGGGCCTTTTCAATCCGGAAGTGTCTATGAACTTCCGCCGGACCTTCCTCGAGAAGGGAGGCAGCGAAGAACCTATGACACTCTACCGGCAGTTCCGCGGCGCCGATCCGGATCCCGGCGCGCTGCTCCGCGCCCGCGGTCTGGAATAGGAATGGACGGGAAACATTTTTTATTATATTTGTTGCAAGAAATGTTATTGTTTTTTGAAACAATATGACCATGAAAAAATTACTGACAACTGTTCTCGCAGGCGTTCTGATGCTTTGCGGAACCCATGCCTACGCGCAGATTTCTGTTGGGGGCGGCTTCACCCATTCGATTTTCATCGGACCTGAGAGGACGTTCGGCGTCAATTATTCAGGTTTCTACCTGGGCGCCTCCTACGACGTCGCTTTCGCGGAGTTGGAAGGCCTGACGTTCGAACCGGGTGGCTACTATTATTATTTCAAGCACAACAATGACAAGCCCATTCCGGACATGTTCATGCATTTTCTTGAGATTCCCTTGTATTTCAAGTATACGTTTCCGCTGGTGGATGATTTCTCGATCGCCGCGATCACCGGTCCCCGGGTGAATTTGGGCTTTGCCGGAAACACCTTCAGAAAAGGGGTGGAGATTGGCGATATCTCGACCGGAGACGGTGTCCGAGCCTTCGATATTTCGTGGGGAATCGGCACGGCGGTCACCTATTCGAACTCCATCCAACTGAGGCTCCTGTATGACCTCGGCATGGTGTACAGTTTCAGGGACACGAAGATGTACCGGAATCAGATTTCGGTCGGCCTTGCCTTCATCTTCCAGTAGTCTGTTACGGAATATAGCTCCCCAGGCACGTCATCGCGCCGTCGGGAAGCAGGGCGACGGATTCGGAAGTCGCCGGTATGAGCACGGTCTCCCCTTGACGAATCGGGAGGCTGTGTTTTTTTCCGCTCGCTTCCGAGTCGATCAGCGTTCCGCCTCCGTCCACGCACATCACGACAAAGAAGGAATCCAGCCCGGAGAGATCTTTGCGGAACGGAAGGTCCAGGTCGAACAGGGTAGTCGTGAAATACGGGCAGGCCACCAGTAGGGTCTCTTCGTTTCTGACCTGGGAATATTCTTCTTTGTAGGAGGGATAGACCCGGTAGTCGATGGCCTCCTTGGCTTCTTTGATGTGCAGTTCGCGCGGTTTTCCGTCCAGTCCGAGCCGTCCGTAATCGTAGATGCGGTAGGTTAGATCGGAAGTCTGTTGGATTTCCGCGAGGAAGGATCCGGCTCCGATGGCGTGAATGCGACCGGCCGGCAGGAAGAAAACGTCTCCGGGCGCGATTTCATATGTTGCGAGCGCCTCTGTGATCGTCTGGTCCCGGACGCAGGCTTCATATTCTTCAGGGGTGATGCTCCGGGAAAGGCCGCTCAACAGGCGGGCGCCGGGATCCGCGCCGATGACATACCACATTTCCGTCTTCCCTTTCATGCCCGGGTGTGTACGGGCGGCGAGGGTATCATCGGGGTGCACTTGGATGGACAGGTCCGTCTTGGCATCGATGAATTTAATGAGCAGGGGGAACTCGGTTCCGGTCTTGGCGAAGACGCTCCCGCCGACCAGGGCGGGACCTTGTTCTTGCATCAACTCGGTTAGGGTCTTGCCGGCAAGGGGACCGTTGGCAACAACGGATACATGTCCTTCGACTGCCGAGATTTCCCAACTTTCTCCGATCCTGCGGGGGGCTGCGGCAGGGTCGCGGGGAAGCCCTTTGAAGGATTCGATTTTTTCTCCGCCCCAGAGCATGGTCCGGAGCCAGGGGATGAATTTGAGGGGATACATACTATCGGTCAAGTTCGGAGAGGGCAAATGCATAGGCACCCAGGGAGATCGCCTTGCTGGCCCCGATTTTGGAACGCATCACGCCGACCCGCTTTTGAGGATCGTACATCACTTCCCGTCGGCTCCCATAGACTGACAATTTGCGGGCATCTCCACGGGCGAATTCCGCGAATTCCGCTTCGTCATCCAAGTTGTAGACCTTCATCTGGACCCGGTTGATCGTATCTCCGGAGATGGTGCGGATGGTGCTCCGCATGGTCTTGAGAATCCCCGGCATGATGTATTGGTAACTGTTCATCACCCCGCCCCCGATCACGATCAGCCCGTCGATCAAGGTTACAGCGATCGCCATGGCCTCGCCGGCCGTTTCGCCCAGCAGGGAGAAAGCCTTTTGCGCAGCCTCCACATCGCCGGGATGTTGTCCATTCGCGATTTGAGCGATGTGGATCGGTTCCAGGGTGTCGTCTTCGATTCCGGAAAGTTGGCGGTAAACCCGCTTGACGGCCCGGATGGAGGCGCTGTCCTCAATGATGTATCCCGGCAAGGTCGGATTGGGCAGACAGAAGGTCTCCACGCAGGAATTGTCGCCTCGATTGAGCCGCCCGTTGATGACCGTCCCGATGCCGAGTCCCGTTCCGAGCGTATAGCCGATCAGGTTACGGTAACGCTTTGCGCTTCCAACGGCTTCAAGACGGGCGTTTACTTCCGGAAGGGCTCCTCCGAGCGCTTCTCCGTAGGCATAAAGGTCTCCGTCGTTGTTGATGAAGACCGGAATGCCGAACTTCTCCTGCAGGAAGGGCCCCAGCGCTACCCCGTCCCGGAAGGAGGGGAAGTTGGGAAGATAGCCTCCGATGATGCCGTTCGGATAGTCCGCAGGCCCCGGAAACGCGAAACTGATGGCTGCCGGTTCCGCCTCTCCGGCGGCTTTGAGTGATGCTTCAATCCGGGTAAAGCCTTCCACGAGGGTCTGCAGACACTCATCCAGGACGGCTGCGCGGGAGGGCAAGGTCAGCGGTTCCCCGAGATATTCCCCGGATTTCATCGCGCCGAAGACCATATTGGTTCCGCCGGCATCGAGGGTCAGCACGATTCTGCTGTCGTTTTTCAGATCTGCCATGGTATTTTTTTCTAGGCTGCTGAAGCCTGGTCTTGTTCAGATCTGTAAAATTACGAAAATTTTCCGGACGAGAGGCTATTCTTGCCGGTGAAGAAAATAAAATTGACCGCCGAATTCCTTGTTAATTTCAGCGATTTGGCGGTCAATATCACGGGGAAAGCATAGTTGAACTATTCAATCCAGCCACCGGAAGTCTTGAAAATCTTCGTTATGTTGTTGTTATTGTGCAAGTTCCAACACATAGACTCCTCTGGCAGGCACGTCCAAACTACCGGTGACCGGGACGGTTTGCCCGGAAACGACATCTATTCCTTTGGTGTTCGAGCCGATCACTTCCGTGAAACGGGACATGTCGAGATGCCTCTTCTGGCTGCTGCCATTGATCACGACAAGAACGGTATCGTCCCCTTTGATCTTGGCGTAGACGTAGCAGGATGTCGCATCCGGAGTATAATGCACCAGCTTTCCAGTCTTGGCGGCTTCTGAAGTTCTTCTCCATTGCAACAATTTGGAGATGAAGTTCCATCCTTCGTTCTGTTCGGGTGTGCGGCCGGCGGCGGTGAAAGCGTTGCGCTCGTCTTCAATCCAGCCACCCGGGAAATCCGCCCTGTTGTCTCCTCCGTCACGCATAAGGATCTCCGTACCGTAATAGAGTTGAGGGATCCCCCTCGTGGTCAGAAGGAAAGCCACTCCCTGCTTGAAGCGCCACAGAGAATCCTCCCTGCCCATGAAACGCGGAAGATCATGGTTGTCCAGGAACACCAGTACATTGTCGGGATCAGGGAACAGGAAATCCTGCGCGACGGCTTCGTAGAGTTTGAAAAGCCCGGCCTCGGACCCTTCGCGATGCGAACTGACATTGTTGAACTCTTTCTTGGCCGTAAACGCGAGGTCGAAGTCCATGGCTATTTCCAGATGGGTGTTGCGTTCGTTCACAGGGGAATTCTTCTGCCACCACGCTACGGCGGAATTGCGGGGATACCAGCCCTCGCCGACAATGCTGAAGTCAGGATATTGATCCTCGATCTCCCTGCACCAGCGGGTCATGAAATCGTAGTCGGCATAGGGGTAAGTATCCATTCTGATGCCGTCTATCCTGGAATATTCAATCCACCAGATGCTGTTCTGAATCAGATAAGCGGCGAGATGCCGATTCTTTTGGTTGAGGTCGGGCATCCCTCTGGAGAACCAGCCGTTCAGGAGTATGTCTTTTTCCGACTGGGGAGCGTGCGGATCCATCAGGGTCCATTTGAAATGGGTCGTCTGCAGGTAGCCGTCCTCCTGCCTGCCCTCGAATCCGCTCCGACCTCCGGAACGTCCTCTCGTCTGCGCGCGAAGCTCCTCCTGCGTGATCTTGCCGGAAACAAGGTCTTTGTGCTGTTGCTCAAGTCTCTTGGCATATTCCGGCGCATTGAACCAATCCGAAGAAGGAATGTCATAGATCCACCAGTGACCGCTTCCGCAATGGTTGAATATCATGTCCATAACCACCTTTATGCCTTTTGCGTGAGCGGCGTCCACCATGCGGGAATATTCTTCATTGGTTCCCAGTCTGGGATCGATTTTGTAGAAATCGGTTATGGAATAGCCATGCGAGGCTCCGCTGTTGTTGTACTGCACCGGATTCAACCAGATGGCCGTCACGCCGAGGCTGTCGATGTAGCCGAGATGCTTCTCAATGCCTTCCAAGTCGCCTCCATGACGTCCGCCGCGGCTTCTGTCCACTGCGATTCCATCGTAGACGTCATTGTCGGGATTGCCATTGGCGAAACGGTCCGGCATGATCAGATAAAGCACGTCTTCCGTGGTGAAGCCCATCGCCCCCGGTTTCGTGTTTCTGGGGAAAAACTCGAAATCTTTGGTCGTCGTCTTTCTGCCTTCCTTGAACTCGATGCGCATGGTGCCCGGCTGAACGGAAGGGGCGATGGTGAAGTACAGGAAGAGATAGTTCGGGTTCTCGACCTTGGAAATCTCGCTGAGGGTGACTCCCGGATAGTCGATCGAGACATCGCAACGCGCGATGTTCGGGCCATAGACTAAAACTTGAAGATTGGGATTGTTCATCCCCACCCACCAGTTGGCAGGCTCGATCCTTTCTATTTCAGCGGAGAAGACCATAATGGCCGACACAAGCGCCAAGACAAGAAAGGAAACTGTTCTTTGAAGGATTTTCATGATCTGACAAGTTTGTTTACTTTGCATATTCCACGACAAGCGCGGTGTTGGCAGGGACAACAGTTGTATCGGAAACCGTCACCTTCTCTCCGGTAACCACATTCGTTCCTTCGCCAAGATTGGCGGAAATCTCGGAATAGCGGGACCAGGGAACTTGCGCGTCCTCGTAGGAATTGTTGATGTACACGAAGACCACATCCGAATCGTTGTAGCGGAAGTAGGCGTACGTGTTGTTGTCGGGAAGGAATTCAAGGGTTTTTCCGGTGTGGATGACTGGGGTTCTTTTCCTCCACTGGAAAAGCTTGCGGGCATAGTCATGGAGTTCCTTGGCAGCATAGTATTCCTTTGTGGAATCTTCAGAAGCCACGGCGGCCCGACCCTCCTCGGTGAAGAGGTTGATTTCGTCGCCGGCCCAGCCGCCCGGGAAGTCAAGGCGAAGTTCGCCGTCGCTCTTGCGCTGACTGTGTGTGGCGAACATCATCTCGTCGCCGTAAAATATTTGCGGGATACCCCTGACGGTAGCAAGGAATGTATAAAACAATTTCATCTTGGCAGGATCTTCACCGATCTCGTCGGCGAAACGGGCATGGTCATGATTGCCTCCAAAAACGAGAAGATTGGACAGATCATGAATCAGGAAATCCTTGGAAATTACATTGTAGAGCGAGCTGACATTGCCGCCGCGCGGAGCGCGGGCACGTCCGCCAGGGCCCTGCCGGGTTTGAGGCTGCAGCGGCGTGTCCGTGTCCTTGTACGCGCTCCGGAAGGCGCTGACCATGGCGTCACGGAGCGGAAAATCCATGATCGAGGGCAGCAGGGAGTTGAAACCATCGCTGTTAGGGTTGCCCATCTGCCAGTAGGCGCAGCCTGCGGTGTTTCCGTCCCAGCATTCACCCACGATGTTGAAATTGGGATACTCGTCTGTCACGGCCTTGTTCCACCGGCTCATCGGAATCGGCTCGTTGTAGGGATAGGTGTCCACACGGAAACCATCAAGGCCTGAATATTCGATCCACCAAATCGCCCATTGCTGGAAATACTTCAGCACGAAGGGGTTGTCGAGATTCATGTCGGCCATGTTGCCGGTGAACCAACCGCTTACGAGAAGATTCCTGTCATACTCGGAGCCGTGCGGGTCAAGCACAGTAGAGAATCTTCCGCTGGTTCTCGTGTAATTGTCGAAGACGTGTATCCAGTCCTTGAACGGGAGGTCATTCATCCACCAGTGTTCCGTTCCGCAATGGTTTGTCACGATGTCCATGATGACTTTGATGCCTTTTTCATGGGCTTTTGAGACAAACTCCTTGAAGAGTTCGTTGGTGCCGAAACGAGGATCGATCTGATAGTAGTCAGCCGCAGCATAACCGTGATAAGAGCCGCGAGGAGCATTATCGAACAGCAAAGGCGTAGGCCAGATGGCAGTGGCGCCGAGATCCGCGATGTAGTCAAGGTGATTGATCATGCCTTGCAGGTCTCCGCCGTGGCGGCCGAAAGCCTGGGCTCGGTTGACTCCTTCCACAGCCGTGGCAGTGGAGTCATTCGAAGGATCTCCATTTGAGAATCTGTCAGGGCAGAGCAGGTAGACGAGATCGGCCGTAGTAAAACTCTCTCTGTCGGCGGATCCGGCTTGACGCTCGGAGATTTCATAAGGCTGTTTGAATGCATCCTTGCCGTCTTTGCTGAAAACCAGATAGTAAGTCCCGGGCTTTGCGCCGGCAGGAACTTGGATATCCGCGAAAAGGTAGTTGGGGCTGTCGGCCTTGTGAATCCCCTTCACAGAGACGCCTCCGGCACCCTCCATCCGGATGTCGTATTCGCTGATATTCGTGCCGTTCACCAAGAGTTGAAGCGGTGTTTTCATCCCTGTCCACCAGGAAAGAGGCTCTACGTGGGTCACCTGCTGCTCGGTGGCATCAGGAATCGAGTCTGCATCGAACGAGCTGTTGCATGCTGCGGCGAGACCCAATGTGGCGATTGAGATCAAGATTGCTTTTTTCATATTTTCCGGTTATTGATGCGTTTATCTGTTCTGGGCGGTTCCCGTCGGTCTTCTTTGGCCGGCAACTCGTCCCCTGACTTCCTGGTTCGGATAACGGTCTACGGTCACAGCTCCGCCGGGAACGAATTCGATGCCTTCGGCGAATTCAATCTGAAAGTCGGCATCCTCCAGTCCGGTCAGGAGCTTGCCTCCGACATAGCAATTGGTGAAAGTCACATTCTTCACGAAACGAGTCGGATGGCCAACGATCGTGAAGGGTTTCATGGCATTCTCCCAACTTACGTTCTTAAGGTGCACTCCTTCCAGAGAGCCCATGACGCCATTGCCGTAGCGCTCGGCCTCCGTAAGGATTATTTCCAGATTCTTGTACTCTATGTCGGCTTCGACACGGATATCCTCGAAGTAGATGTTTCTGACCTGGGACGCTCCGTCGCAGACGATGCTGAAAGCGGAATGTCCCCCTGTCCTTCCGGATCCGCGGGCTCTCAGGATGTCGCAGTTCCTGACCAGCACATTTTCTACGGCCCCTCCATTGAGTTCGAATCCGAGCGTCACTCCGTCCGCATGATCCCATCCGACCATGATGCTGTTCTCCACAGTGATGTCGCGGGAACTGAGATCGTAGTCTTCGGGATTGCCGTTGGACTTGACCGCGACGCAGTCATCCCTCGTGCGGAGGAAACAGTCGTTGATCAGGAAACCCTTGCAAGAGACGGGGTTGATTCCATCAAGGCCCCACGTCCCCGTGTGTGAAAAGACCTTTACATTGTCGTAGACCGTGGCCGTGCTGTTCGTGACCGTATTGGCCCAGCCGCTGGTGTTGCGCATGAAGATCCCTTCGACGCTGAAATTCTCGCAACCGGACACCCTTATGTTGCCGGTCAAGGAGCCGCGCCCGAAAATTCGCACGTTTTTGGCGGAGCCGGTGACGCGGGCGGAGACATGCGCTCCCCCGGAGATGTAGATGGTCTGGTTGTCATGGATTTCGATCTGCCCGACATCATGGTTTCCGGGGCCGTAATAGTCCACCCCTTTCGCGCCTTCTTTCGGAGCATCGGTTTCCAATGGATTGGCGAACAATGCAAGGTAAGGCTTGGAATTGACCTTGATGTAGAGTTTGCATGGCCCCGGGATCTCAAATTCGAGCCTTTCGCCTTTCGCGGCGCCTCTGATCCCCGTACTCTTGGGTTGTATGGAGTAACTTTCTATCGGTTCTCCTGCGTTGATTATAATGCGCTGCCGGCCCTCACAAGAGAAAACGGCTGCGTTGAGGTTCTCCATACCCCCGGGGCCGATGCTTTCCACCCAGATGTCGTGGCCGTTGCTCGACACGGTGAAATCCTCGCTCGTATTCATGCCTGAAACAGGCGTGTAGGCAACGGTCTTTTGGACAGGCATATCCTTTCCCCCCTCCTGCGCGGAAAGCATCGGACAGAAGGTGAGAATGATGAAGGCCGGTATTGAACGTATGATTGTTTTCATGATGAGATCACTTTGTCAAGTCCATTACAAAGGTTCCTCTGGCGGGCACATGCAGGGATGTGGTTATGTCATGAATCTCTCCCGTGGAGACTTCGACACCCCTTGTAAAATCCTTGATCACATCGCTGTAGCGGGACATGTCCAGATCGGCGTCTTTGTCGGATCCGTTCAGGATGACAAGAACCGTCTGGTCATCCTTGATCCTGGCGTAGACATAGCAGTCCCCGTACTGTGAGAGCGGAGCGTACTGGATCATGCGTCCCCGGGTAACCGCCTTGGATGTCCTCCGCCAATGGAGGAGCCGGCTCATGTAGTTCCACGCCATATTTTCCGCCTCGGTTCTGCCTTCGGCGGTGAAGACGCTTCTGGTGTCTCCGGCCCAGCCGCCGGGCATGTCCTTGCGGATGGCTCCGTCACCTTCCTCCTTCGTGGCGGTGAAAAGCAGCTCGGTTCCGTAGTAGATCTGGGGAATGCCCCTGGTGGTCAGGATGAACGCGATTCCCTGTTTGTACTTGTTCAGACCCACATCCGTGACTTTGGAGAAGCGACCCAGATCGTGATTGTCCAGGAATACCAGAATGTTGTCCTGGTCTTTGTACAAAAAGTCGCTCGCCATCGAAACATAAATCGTGAACAGTCCGGTAGCCCGTCCGTCCGCCGATTCATTGGGCTCTTCGAATGCCCTGGGAACCAGGAAGGCCAAATTGAAATCCATAACCGTCTTGAGCCCGGTGTCGAATTCGTTGACTTTGGAATCGCGCTGCCACCAGGCAGGGAAACCGCTTCCGACAGGGTACCAGGTCTCCCCGGTAATGTTGAAATCAGGATATTCCTCGAATGTGGCCTTGCACCACTTCGCTCCGAACTCGGCGTCCATATAGGGATGGGTGTCCTGGCGCACGCCATCGATGCGAGCCGTCTCTATCCACCACATACTGTTTTGTATGAGATACTTGCTCACAAGAGGATTCCTTTGGTTCAGGTCGGGCATTCCCCTGTTGAACCATCCGTCGGTGAATGCCTTCTTTTCTGACGGAGCCGCGTGCGGGTCCACGGCTGTCCATTTCTGGTGGCTTGTGGGCACGAAAGTGTTGTCGTAATTCAGCCAGTCTTTCGTCGGCAGATCTTCCATCCACCAATGGGAACTGCCGCAATGGTTGAAAATCATGTCCATGACCACCTTTAAGTCCATTGAATGGGCCTTGTCTACGAAATCGATGTAGTCGTCCAAGGTGCCGAACCTCGGATCAATGTCATAGAAATCCGTGATTGCATAACCATGATAGGTATTCGCGCTGTTCTTTTGGACGGGATTGAGCCATATCGCGGTGACCCCGAGTTCCTTGATGTAGTCCAGGTGGTCCACGATTCCCTTTATGTCTCCGCCATGCCGACCACCCGAGCGGCTTCTGTTGACTCTGGCCATCTCCAGGGTGTCATTCGCGGCGTCGCCATTGGCGAACCGGTCGGGCGTAATGAGGTAGAGCACGTCTTCGGGGCCGAATCCCAACGCTCCCGGTTTCGTGTTTCGGGGACGGAGTTCAAAGCGCTTCGAAACCGTGGCGCCGCCATCCGTAAACTTGAATGTCATCTCGCCGGGTTGCGCTGTATTGGAAATGTCCAGATAGACGAACAAATAGTTGGGGCTGTCCACCTTGCGGACCTCTTTGACTTCCACCCCCTTGTAGGGCTCGATGGAGAATGTCGAAGACGAGATGTCCTCGCCGTAGACAAGGACCTGAAGTTCGTTGTCTTCCATTCCGACGTACCAGAAAGGCGGTTCGACCTTCTGTATGTCGGCCGCCGGCAGAGTCCGTGCCGGCAGCAGCCCCACAATAGCGAGAAGCAGAATTCTCAGGATCTTCATGGCTATGAGAGTTTGAGGACAAGATATTCGAAGGGCATCAAAAGAAGTTCGGAGTCGGTGAGGGGAGCGCGGTTTCCGGTCATGAGATTGACATATTCTTGGTTCCGGAGATTCTCCGGGATGGAAATGTACTGCTGGGAATCGCGGAGGTTCGCGAGAACCAAAACGACTCCGGCTTTGTCTTTCCGCTCGAACATCAGCACGTTGTCGTCGGGATAAGGAACGAGATCTCCGCTTCTCAGACAGGAATTCGATTTGTAGATGCCGATGAGCTTCGTGTATTCTTCACGCAGTTCCCTGTGAGAATTCCAGTCCACCTTGGCATAGTTGAAGAACTGAATCTTTCCGGGATAGCCCACAACCTGACAGTCGTAGATGAGCACTCCTCCATGGATGAACGCTGTAGCCACAAAGGCGGCCATCGAGCCGTCCTCGCCGAAGAACTCGCGTATCGGAGACATCTTGGCATTCTCATCGTGATTGGTGATGAAGCGCAGTTTGACACGGCCCTCGGGAATACCGGCATATTCGGAAGAATCCGCGGAGAACAATGAACTTGCCGGGACCTGACGGGTCACCGTCCGGGCAGGACGGCGTCTTTCGCCTTCGTCGGGATTGTCTAGCCTGACCTGCGCCCCATTATAGACTCTCCGCAAGGCGGAGAGCCACTGCCAAGCGTAATTCATGTCGAAGCCGGCGGTGAAATGGTCTTTGCGCTGTCCCTCGGCCAGCAGCAGGAGAGTCCTGTCGGGGATCGCCCTCAGTTGACTGACGCAGTCTTCCCAAAAATCGAATGGGACGTAGTCGGCCGCATCGCAACGAAAGCCGTCCACCCCTGTTTCTTCAACCCAGAACTTCATGGCGTCGATCATCGCCTGGCGCATGTCCGCGTTGTCAAAATTAAGATCAGCCACGTCTCTCCATCCTGTTCCTTCCGGGAATATGATTTCACCGGTTTCGTCGGTCGTATACCAGTCAGGATGATCTTCAATCCACTTATTGTCCCACGATGTATGGTTCGCCACCCAGTCGATGATGACACAGATTCCTCTGTCATGGAAATCTTCCACGAGGGATTTGAAATCATCCATCGTGCCGAATTCCGGGTTCACTGCCGTGTAATCCTTCACGCAATAGGGTGACTTTACGGCCTTTTCGACTCCTATTTCACAGATAGGCATGAACCAAACGACGTTTACTCCGAGTTCTTTGATTTCGGCAACATGGTTTTTGATTGCAATGAAAGCGTTCTTCTCGGCAAAATTCCGAGGGTTGATCTGGTACATGACCACATCGGCGGGAGCCGGTATTTCAGGAAATACTTCAGATTTATTCTTGGTACAGGATGCCATAGCGAGCGCCATGGCGATAAGGATTATAAATTTTTTCATTTTAATGTTCATGTTTTTACATCAGCCAGGCAAGAAAGTCACTCACTCTTGACCTGGAAACTGTCATCTCCATGTTATTGGTAGAAAGCACGACCTTCAGTCTCCCTCCTTCAATGCGACTGATATCCTTTATCGCAGAAGCGGAAACGATATAATTGCGAGAAATCCTAAAAAACAGATGAGGATCCAGTTCTTCCAAAAAAGTTTCCGTCGGCATGTCGATATAATACTGAGTTCCGCTTCTGGTTACGATATACTTGCTTTTACCCTCCACATAGAAATAGGATATGTCGGATACGTCCACAGGGATTATTTTGGGACCAAGGCGAATGAGGAAGCGCCGCCTGCTTGTTTGCCTGGCGGCTTTGCTCTCATTATAAATTCTATCCACTGCTTCAAGAATTGTCTTGGCATCGAAGGTCTCCATGGAACTCTTGGATCTATTCACCGCCCTCGTCAGTTCATCTTCGTCAAAAGGCTTAAGAAGATAATCGACACAGCCCGCTTCAAATGCCTTGACGGCATATTTGTCGTAGGCTGTAGTCATGATCACCTTGGCAGAAATCGTTTCCTGACGAAAGATTTCGAAGCAATTCCCGTCAAGCAACTCCACATCCATAAAAATCAAATCCGGCTTGTTGCCCGGGGCGCGAAGCCAATTCAATGTGCTTTCTACGGAATCCGTCCTGCCGACGATTTCGATATCCGGGAAGCAGGACGCCAAAGCATCCACCAAGATATCTTGTGCCATCTTCTCATCTTCGACGATCAAGGCTTTCATATCGGTTCAAATTAAAGGAAGTTTAACCGTGTAACTTTCTTTGTCTTGGACAATGATAATGTCCTTGCCGGCTTTGTCCAAATACTGTTGGCTAATATATGTGAGTCCACGGCCGGTTGAGGGCTGCGATGTTTCCTTGGGGATGATGTTATTGGAAACGACAATGTAATCTCCATCGATGAACAAGTTGATTGTCAGAGGATTTTTGGTTGTTATGGCATTGTGCTTCGTCGCGTTTTCAACCAAGAGTTGAATCGCGCAGGGAACCACAAAATGTTTATATCCCTTGTCCGACAAATCCATAACAACATCGAATCCCTTCGGAAATCTCACTTTCATAAGGTCAACATACAACTTGACGAATTTTATCTCATCTTCCAGATAGACCAACGGTTCATTTTCATTATCAATCATATAACGATATAGTCGGGATAATTTTTTTACGAAACTTGAGGCCGTGGCCGTATCCTTCGTTTTGATCAAGCCATCGAGAGAATTCAGACTGTTGAACAGGAAATGCGGCTCTATCTGTTGCTTCAGGTTCTTGTAGCTATACTGAGCCTGATGCCTCATCTCCGCCTCTCTGTCCATTGCCTTCTTTGCTTTCAAGGAATATCTTGCCATATAGAAGACCGCCAAGAGCGTGAAAGCGTAATCGATAGTAATATTCAGACTTATGTTCTCTCTGAAAAGGTCGTCCGCTGATTTGAGGATCAAGGACATCCTTATTGTTATAACGGTCAGGAACGCAAAGAGAAGCCAAACGATATCGTTGCCGAGGTCTGTTTTGACATTTTTTTTCTTTTTGCTGACCAGCAATGCACAAGCGAGCTGAGCGAATCCGAGAACCGCGGTGGTAACGAAAGTGGAGGACGGGCCGATGAGATAAAATCGATACTTACAGCCTTGGTAGAGGACATGCCGCATCGTCCATCCGATCCATTTCCCGAGAAACAGGCCCCCGAAATTTACAAGGATAAGCCAAATCAACATGAAGGCCAAGTTCATCCTGGTTTCCAAGGATAAAAGAATGGACATCATCATCGTAAGCAGAGTCAACGTCAGTTCATCGTTGAAACCGGTGAACCTGGCGACTAGACTTAAGATGGCGTGAAGAAACGCGAAGATGACGATTATCTGTAATGCCCGAGCCCTATTCTTGTGCATTTTGCTGACAGCATATGAGAATTATCGCAATTATTACAATGAAATCGCGCCTATTCGCAAAAATCGACGGATACTAGTAATACGGATTCTGTGAAAGTCCGGGGTTGGCGGTCAAGGCCCTTTCCGGAACAGGGAACCACTCATATTTTCGGTCTCTCTTTGCGGGGAGGTCATAGCCGGTTTCCGTAGCGCGACCAAAGAACCACCATTGTCCTTGAGTAAATTTGTCAAAACGACGTAGGTCTGTCCTGCGTCTATGGCCCTCATCATAGAATTCGAGCCCCCATTCACTCAACATACGGTCCATGTCGAAGGCACTGCCGAACCCGCGCGGAGCTTGATCTTTGGCTCCTACATAGGTCTTGCCATTGATGGTCGTCCCATTGTTCCAGTCATTGTCCGAGAAGTAACGCTTCCTTACAAGGTTGACCTGTTCCTTCGCTCCCGCCTGGTCGCCTTCCCTGAGGAGGCACTCCGCATAGGTGTAGATCACCTCGGCAAGACGGAATTCAACCACATCGGGATCACAGAAGTCGTAAGGGGAGTCGCTGGTGTAATAGGGGTACTTCGCCGTGCGGAGGCCGCTGTTGGTCTCGCCCCAGCGGGGATTCTCCACGATCTGCAGCGGATGATCTCCCTTGCCCTGGAAGTTTCCTACCTGATCCACATAGACCAATCCCATACCGTTGCGGTCCGCGTCAGCCATCTGAACCTTTCCCGTGCCGTAATTTTCACGCATCACGCCTTCAAGGAACATTCCTCCCCAGTTCTCCCCGGTGTCGTCATTGTAGGGTTTCACAAGGCGGATGTCTCTGGGATCGAAGCGCTCGCGGAAAGCTCCAAGCTTGTCGTTGTAGGGCGGATCCAGGAAGCAGGTAGCCAGCTCCTTGTCGTACATTTCGTTCAATACCACCGGTTCATAAATCGCTTTCAGACGATACGTCCCGTCCTTACGCCAAGTAGTGTCGTATCTGACGATTTCGTTGCGCATGCACTGATCATAGAAGTTGCTGCTGTTGTCGAAGGAAGGTGTGGCGCAGGTGCAATTCCATCCCGCATGACGCTGTGTCGTGTTGAAATAACTGGTGAAAACATAGCTCATGAACGGGCCGTTTCGCATGTTGGTGGACCTCTGATTATAAGTCAGTTCGCTCGAGAATGCGAAGACAATCTCCTTGCAGTTCGTGTTGTTGTTGGCCGAATAGATGTCCTGGTATTTCTGGGCGAGGGAATAGGTTCCGTATTTGCCGTCGATAATGTCCTTGGCCAGGCTCTTGCATTCCGCGAATTTTGCTTCTCCGGCGAAGATCTCCGAATTCAGCAGGATACGCATCTTCAACATCCTGTTCATGGCCTGCGAGCAACGGTTGACGGAGCCGTTCACCGGGAGGTCCGGAAGGGTTTCGTCCAGCTCCTGGATCATCCAGTCGCAGATTTTTTTGTTACCCTCTTCGAAGGTGATCCCGTCGCAAGCGCTCAGAGGAAGGACTTTGGTGTCCGTGCTCGTAGTTAGGGGGATCGTGCTTCCGAAGACTTCAAAGACATTGTAATAGCAATAGACCCTGAATGTCCGGACTTCGGAGATGTAGCCCTGCTTTATTTCTTCAGTTATCCCGAGATCGGAGGCGGCTATTCCGCTTATGTCATCGATGAAGTTGTTGCAGAGACCGATTGCGGTCCAGGCTCCATTCCATATTCTGTTGACATAGGTTGAAAGCGGAGTCCAGGTGTGGGTGGAGAGGACGAATTTGTCCCCGCTGTCCCAGCCCCAGCTGCCACCATTCCAGGAACGCCAGGTTATCTGGTCGGCTGAAAGTTCCTGGGCATACCAGTAAAGTTCAGAGAGGTCTCCTTGCTCCTGGGCATAGATGTTGGCGATGACCTGCTTGACGGATCCTTCATCTGTGAAATAGTTTCCAGCATCCAAAAGTGTGAAGGGATGCTCTTCCATGTCGAAGCAACTTGTAGCTGCGAGTGCAAGGAAGAGGCTGGATAAGATTATATAGAACTTTTTCATATCTGAGAATATCTTTGTTTGGTTTTCAAAGGATTAGAATCTTGCCGATACACCGAGCGTAATCTTGGTCGTGTACAGGGATGTGGATCCCGCGATGCCGGGAGTCAGTCCGATGGACGAAACGGTGGACGGGTCCACTCCGGAGAACTTGGTAAGAGTCAGAAGGTTGGTCGCGGCAAGATAGATGTAGGCGTGCTCGAATCCAAGCTTGTTCTGCTTGAAGTTGAAATTGCGGCCGAGGCTGACCTTTTCGATCTTGAACCAGTCTCCCTTTTCGAGGAAGAAGGAGTTCAGGTAGTTGTTGTCGGCGGTCAAATAAGGATAGTCCCTGTAGGCGCTCTTGAGAAAGTTCTCAGCCTGTACTCCGGGATAGCCGTAACTCTGCTTCTGGGAATTCCAGATGTCCATTCCGGCAAGACCGCGGCCGTTCACGGTCAGTTCCCACTGCTTGTAGTTGAGCGTGAGATTGAGGGAGAAGCTGTGTCTGGGAAGGGTGTTTCCGATGGTTACCTTGTCGTCATCTTTCACCCCGGTCTTGGTAGCGGTGCCTCCATCAGCCGTATGGTGAAGCAGTTGTCCGTCCTCGGTGTAGCCGGCATACTCGAAGCCGCGTAGCGTTCCGATGCGGGTGCCTTTGTGGAGGCGGAAGAAGCTATCGCTGCTGCCCAGCCCTCCAGTGCTTCCCAGATCGATGTAGGATGCGGCATAGACGTCATCTCCGATGCTCCTCAGCGTGGCATCGCTATAGGAATACGTTCCGCCTATGCTGTAGCTCCAGTTTTTGTCGATTCTGTCGCGCCATGTAAGGGCGACTTCTGTTCCCTTGTTGCTGGTTGAACCCAGGTTGAGGGTGATGCTGCTGTAAACATATGGAGGTTGGGGGGCGGTATAGGTGTAGAGCAAGTCTTCGGATCTGCGGTCGAAATACTCGATGGATCCCGTGAGCCTTCTGCCCAGAAGTTCGAAGTCCACGCCGAAGTCGTAGACCACCGCGGTCTCCCATCCGAGGTTCGGATTGGAATTTCTGGATATCCCATAACCGGGGACCCATTCTCCGTCCATCAGGTAATTGGATCCTTTCGAACTGTACGTGGAAAGGGAACTGTAGTCGTTGTTGGCGTTTCGTCCGGTGACACCGTAGGAAGCGCGGATGCGGATCTCGTCAGCCCAACTCTTGGTGGAAGACATGAAGCCCATGTTCGTCAAGGTCCATGCGGCGGAAAGGGCAGGGAACAATCCGTATTTTTTGTTTTTTCCGAACTTGGAACTTCCTTCGTAACGAAGGGAGCCGGTAGCGGTGATCAGGTTGCTCCAGGTGTAGGTGGCCCTTCCGAATACGCCGGCGATTTTGTTGAAAGACTTACCGGATCCCATACTGGCCTGTCCGCTTTTAAGATAGGTTCCATCCCCTATGGAATACCACAGGAAGTTGTCGTATTGGAAGTCGTAGTTGGTCATGTTCATGCTTTCGCCCTCGTACTGGTTGTAAGAGTACCCGGCGACAGTCTTGAGGGAGTGTGTGTTCTTTTGCAGGTTGTAGTTCACAAGCCAGTCGAATCCCAGGCTCAGGCCGTTGTTGCTGGACAGTGACGCTACACCGGCGTAGTTGTTCCACATCTGGCAGGTCTGCATGGTGGAAGGGGTGTAGTTGTGATCGTAAGAGGAATTGTACCTCGCGACGACAGTTACGTTCGTGGTGAGCAGGCTGGCCGGAGTGTAAAGCAGGGTGGCCTTTACGTCCTGTTGGAAATTCATGGTCGTGGAGTGGCTCTTGCTCTCGGGAATCTGGTTGCGTTCGACGGCGTTGGTCGAGCCGGTCGAGCTGGTCGGCCAGTAGAAGCCGGTCGGAGTGGTCTCGTCGTAGACCGGAACCGTCGGGTTCATAAAGACCGTTCCGCCAAGACTGCCGCCGTTTCCTTCGCTCAGATTCGCGCGGATGCTGGCGATGGTGTTGGTCTCGATGACGTCGTTCAGCATCTTCTGTCCCATCTGGAAACGCAGACTGTACTCTTGGGAATCCTGGTTCTTGTGGAGCTGGTTCCTATCAACGTAGTCGAGGGACAGGCTGTAGTGACTCTTGTTCGTGGACCCAGCGAAGGTTATGTGCTGGTTGTGGTCATAGGTGAGACCGTCGTTCCTGAGCGCATTCCAATAGGCACGATCAATGCGGTTGCCGAAATCAGCTTTGCCTCTTCCGGTCTCTTCGTTCATTTCGAGCCATTCGTCAAGGTTGTAGACCTCAGGCATCTTGTGGAGAGCCTGGATGGCGAAGTAACTGTCGTAGGTGACCCTCAGTCTACCTGCGGTCCCTGAACCCTTCTTGGTCGTGACGAGCACGACGCCGTTGGCTCCGCGAGTTCCGTAGATTGCGGCTGAAGCACCGTCCTTGAGAATCGAGATGGACTCGATGTCCTGGGTCGAGACATCGCTTAAGGAGCCTCCGATCATACCGTCGATGACGACGAGGGGACGGTTGCTTCCGGTTATGGAAGTCGCGCCTCGGATTTGGAAGTTTGTACTGTTTCCGCTGGCTGCGACATCGATATTGAGGCCAGCCACTTTGCCGACCAAAAGCTGCATCGGGTCGCCGGACGCGGCCTTGTTGAAGTTTTCGGAAGTCACACTGACGATGGAAGAGGAAATTTCCCGTTTTTCCAATGTGCCGTAACCGACCACAACCGTTTCCTGAAGCATTTCCGAATCCTCCTCAAGAGAAATTCTGGCAGGCACTTGGTTGGCCGGGAACGTCATCGTCCTGTAGCCGATGAAGGTGATTTCCACGATAGCATTCCCGCTTGAAACACGCAGGAAGAAGGAGCCGTCTTCGCCGGTGGAGACGCCGTTGTTGGTGCCTTGTTCCAGTACCGATGCTCCCATTACGGGGCCCATCTGATCGACAATCACACCTCTGACGTCGTAGCCGCTTTGGGCGAACAGCATAGAGGACATGGCAATGTTCACAGCCAAGCCTATCAGAAGAGAAAATAACGTTTTTTTCATGAGAAAATGTTATTGGTGTTATTGGTGTTAGTATTATGAGTAAAGTAATCAATATTTTAGTCAAATATGAATAGAGCGGTTGTTTTTTGGGAAAGAGATGTCGAATTGGTGGCGCGAAAGGAAAATAGCGACTATTCGAGAATAACTTCCTATATGTTTCTTGATGAGGAACAAAAAGGGGTTTATCCGCCGAATTCCGTCTTTGCAAAGATGTAAATATGCCGGTTTCGCACCATACGATGTCCCTGAATATTCGTACCTTTGCAGGTGAATCAACAGGCAAGTTATGAGCAAGAGCAAGCGCCGTCAAGGTGGCGGCCGAAAAAGCGGCAGGCAAATCCTGCGGGACAGCAAATTTGGTTCACGCAAGGAAAGGCCGGCCAAAAAACCGCGTCTGCAGGTAACGGGCAAGGTCCAGATGGCCCGTGAAGGATACGTATTCGTGGTGATTGCAGACGATCCGGACAATGATGTGTTCGTGAAGGCCTCCAAAACCCGGGGCGCGTTGAACGGAGACCGGGTCAAGGTGGTGGTGACGCGCGAAAAAGGCGGGAAAGGAAACGACAAGCGCCGGGAAGGTGAAATCATAGAAATCATCGAAAGAAGCAGCAAACCTTTCGTAGGTGTGCTTCACATCGTGGGCGCCCAGGCCTGGGTGCTGATGCAATCCCGGAATATGCCTTACGACATCTCGGTCCCGATTCCCGAAGATCAGGATCCGAACAAACTGAAAGGAATGAAGGTCGCTGCCGTGATTGACGGCTGGGATCGGGGAGAACCGAACCCGAAGGGTCATATCGTGGACATCCTCGGCGAACCCGGAGCCAATGACACGGAGATGCATGCGATTCTGGCCGAATACGGCCTTCCGTACCGGTTCGAACCGGCCGTCGAACAGGCGGCCGACGCCATCTCGGAAGGGATCACGCCCAAGGATCTGAAAAATCGTCGCGACTGCCGCGGCACCTTGACCTTCACCATCGACCCCGCCGACGCCAAGGACTTTGATGATGCCTTGTCCTTCAAGAAACTGGACAACGGCAATTACGAGGTCGGCGTGCACATCGCAGACGTATCCCATTATGTGAAGCCCGGTTCGTTGGTGGACAAAGAAGCGCAGGAACGGGGTACCTCGGTCTATCTGGTGGACCGGACGGTTCCGATGCTCCCCGAGAAACTATCCAACAAGCTGTGTTCCCTGCGCCCCGGCGAAGACAAACTGACCTTCTCTACGATTTTTGAACTCACTCCGAAGGCGAAGATCGTCAGTCGCTGGTTCGGGCGAACCGTGATCCGTTCCGACTACCGGTTCGCTTATGAAACCGCGCAGCAGATCATCGACAACGGCGCCGAAGCCATGAACATGGAACTTCGGGGCGGGACGGACGGAAAGGCGCCGCAGAAGGATCCGAAGATCGGTTCCGAGGCGGGGATTCTGGAAGGAACCTTGATTCCGGCTGAGCAAAAAGAAGCGATTCTGGCGCTGAACGACCTGGCCGCCCTCCTGCGCAAGGAGCGCTTCTCCCACGGGGCTATCAGTTTCGAACGCCCCGAAATGAAGGTGGAGGTGGATGAGGCGGGGCGGCCGATCAATGTCTACGAAACGGTTTCCAAGGAGGCCAATTGGTTGATCGAAGAGTTCATGCTGCTGGCCAACCGGTCCGTCGCCGAATTCATCGCCACATCCGGTAAAATGGGCGGCAAGGCAGACAAGCATGCGAAGACATTTGTCTACCGCGTGCACGGCGAGCCCAATTCCGAAAAAATCGCCGGACTGGCTGAATTCGCCGGTAATTTCGGCTACAAGATGGGACCTACCGGCAGCGGTCGGGAGGTGGCTCGTTCGTTGAATGCCCTGTTGGACGAGTCCAAGGACAAGCCGGAATCCGATGCCTTCCAGATGATCGCCCTCCGCGCGATGGCAAAGGCCATCTACACCACCGACAACATCGGCCATTACGGCTTGGCTTTCAGGTTTTACACCCACTTTACCTCTCCCATTCGCCGCTATCCCGATTTGATGGTCCATCGGTTGCTTGCCATGTACCTCGATCACGCTGATAGCCAAAACAAGGTCTATTTCGAAGAGCAGTGCCAGTATACTTCCGAAAGGGAGGTGATCGCCGCCAACGCGGAACGCGACAGCATCAAGTACAAGCTCGTGGAATATATGCAGGACAAGATCGGACAGGAGTTTGAGGGCAACATCTCAGGACTGACCGAGTGGGGCATATATGTGGAAGTCCATCCTACGATGATCGAGGGCATGGTGCCCCTGCGTGACATCAAATCTGATTTCTATGAGTTTGACGAAGCGCAATACCGGATCGTCGGCAGGCGCACCGGCATCGTCTACCGCCTGGGCGATCGCGTGAAGATCCGCGTCAAGGCAACCAATCTGGAGCAGAAACTGCTGGACTACGAACTCATCGAAACCGGTCTGGAAAACCGGATCAAGGAGGATCGCGAAGCGAAAGAAGAGTGGGAGCGGTCCAAGCATGACCGCTACCACGCTCGACAGCGTGGCGGCCGCAACCGGCGTTAAGCCCCTGCCTTTCTCTTCCCGGGTGTCCCTACTGCCTCTCTTCCCGGGTGTCCCTACTGCCTCTCTTCCCGGTGCTGCTTTTGAATGTAGCACCGGGAATGCTTTTCATTGAGTTAATATATTCATAATGAATATGTTGATGTCCGATACATCATGCCCGCTACTTCACCCAAAAGCAGCACCGGGCAAGGAGGGCATTATAGAGCATTATAGAGCCATTATATGGTGGGCCCCAGGGGGTCAGCATCGTGCGCGGGAAAAGCGGTGCCGGAAATATTCACAAAAAGAGAAATTTCATAAAGAAACCGAAAGAATTTTTCTCCATACCCCCACAACGCATCGCTTCCGGTTAGAATATTCATTTATTTTGCAAAAAAGGGGGGGGGAGGATGAAAGAGAAGTTTTGCCATGCGTTCTCGGACGGGACGGCGTTGAAGGACAGAATCCTGTTTCCGTCGAATGAATATTTCCGGCTGGGAATGAATGACATTCCCATCCTCGCAGCTCTGTTCGGCGTGGTGGTGATCGGTTTCTGTCTAATGGAGTCCCATGTCCATTTTGTGCTGTTCGGAACGGTTGACAACTGCCGGTTGTTCATTGCCAGATTCAAGCAGCGGGCGGCATTCAGGCTGAAGAATTACGATGATTATCGGAAAGCGATGAGAAGGGTGAATGTGCAGGTGAAGCCTTTGAAGGACTTGGAAAATGTGAAAGACTGTCTGGCTTACGTGCTCAGAAATCCGGTTGTGGCAGGACTGGTGTACAGCCCGAATCAGTATCCTTGGTGTTCGGCCGGAGTGTATTTCAATCACCATCAAGATCTTGCAGGGAAAAAGATCGCCACGTTCAGCAGGCTTGCATTGCGGAAAATCTTGAAAACCCACAGCATTCCCGATCCGGATCTCATTCTCGACAGGGAGGGCTTCATCAAGATGGCTGGGTATATAAATTACCGGTTTGTCAACAACTTGTTCGGCACGCCAGGCCGCTTGAACTTCTATCTCAACAAGAAAGTAGAGAGCCTCTTCGATTCGGAAATCGCGGCGGACCGGAAAGAAATGAAATTCACCATCGCATCGATGAGGCGCGAAGCCCGGAAGCTGGCGAACGAGTCGTTCGGGAAGGACGACATCCCCAAATTGTCCATGGAAGAGCGGTTCCGGCTGGCAGGAATCCTGAAGGAAACGCTGCATATCTCTGCAAAAAAAGCGGCTCGCGTGCTCGAGATGTTGCCCGGACCGATCGCTGAATATTTTTCTGCGATCGAAAGGAAGCGCTTCCAAGAAGTGGAAGACTTCTGATCGTCCATTGCTATTCTCGCGCCCGCAGTTGTTTCCGCCGTTCTGTGGTTTCTGCTTCGGAGTTGCCCGGTGCTGCTTTTGAGTGGAGTACGGAGTTGCCCGGCGCTGCTTTTGAGTGGAGTACCGGGAAGGGCGAATATTGTGTTAATATATTCATTATGAATATGTTGACTTCCGACACGCTATGCCCGCTGCTCCACTCAAAAGCAGCACCGGGCAAGGGGGAGGGGGAGGGCGGCATTGAGGGGACACCCGCCGATGCAATGATGCCCGGCGGATTAAACCTCGCTCGCCCTTGCCGAGTGCCCGGCGGATTAAACCTGCCCTTGCCGAGTGCCCGGCGGATCAAACCTCGCTCGCCCTTGTCGAGTGCCCGGCGGATCAAACCCCGCTCTGCACTGGGTGCCCGGCGGATCAGTAGCTGATGAGGGGTTTCCCGAGGGCTTCGCGGAGCTGATCGTCGTAGCGGAGGCGGACTTGGATGCCGGCTTCTTGGAAGTAGTACCGGACAGCGATTTCTTCCTCGATGAAGGGGATGATCTCGTTCTTCTTGAGATTCAAGAAGGTTTCCTTGTCCATTTCCAACGCTTTCTGCAGGGCGTCCAGTTCACCGGACATATTGTCCGTGAGTCCGTCCTTCTCCAGTTCCCGCTTCATCTGATCGAAGAGGGTGCGGGCGGAGGAGCGGTAGTCGAACTCTTTGGTTTTGGCGAACGCTACAAAATCCGCATATTCAGCATCCGAGAAGAAGAATTCCTGTCCCGCCGTTTTCCGCGCGGCGAGTTCCGCATCCGTAAGCGGCCGTCCGCCCACGATCGGCTTGATTTCGGGATGCTCCCGGACATAGGTCAGCGCATACTGGTCGACGATCCCGTTCATGACGAGGGAATAGGTCAGGCGGCTGTAGTCGCGTCCCTTGACGACGAAATCCGGAGTAATTCCGCCTCCGTCCCGGACGGTTCGCCCATGTGCCGTCTTGAATTCGTGGGTCAGGGAGTCGGGAATATGCCCGACGCTCCCGTCTTCGTTGCGGCGCGCGTAGTCGATGGCCTGCACGCAGCGACCGGAAGGGGTGTAGTATTTGGCGGTGGTGATCTTCAACTGGCCGTTGTACGGAAGCGGACGAATGGTTTGAACAAGCCCCTTTCCGAAAGTCCTTTCCCCCATGACCGTGGCGCGATCCATGTCCTGAAGGGCCCCCGAAACGATTTCTGATGCGGAAGCGGAACCGGAATCCACCAGCACGACGATCGGAATCTTCATGTCGAGGGGTTCCGTGTCGGTTCTCATTTCGGAACTGGAACCGTTGGCGATTCCCTTTTGAGAAACGACCAGTGAACCCTTCGGAACGAACATGCCCACGATGTTCACAGCTTCGTCGAGGAGTCCGCCTCCGTTGCCCCGGAGGTCCAGCACCAACTTCTTCATGCCCTGTGCTTTCAGCCGGAGAAAGGCGTTTTTGACATCGGTGGATACATTGTCCGTGAAGCCTGTCTGCAAGATGTACCCCGTGGTGTCGTTCAGCATGCCGACGTATTCAACGTCCGGAAGATGGATCCGTTCCCGGACGATGGGGACATCGACCGTGTCTTTCGATCGGAGTTTCAGCACCTGCAGCGTAACGGTCGTACCGGGTTTCCCCCGCATCTTATCCGAGCCTTCCTGGCTGGTCAGCCCGTGGGTGGAAAGGCCGTCGATGGCGAGGATTTCGTCTCCGCAGACGAGCCCGGCTTTGGCGGCGGGCGATCCGGCATAGGGCTCCGTGATGATGACATTCCCCTCTTTATCCGGCTTGTAAATCACGGCTCCCACGCCGCCGTAGGTCCTGTTGATCATCATCTGGAGGTCTTCGTTCTCCTCTTCCGGAATATAGACCGTGTACGGATCCAGATCCCGCAGCATGGCGTCAATACCGACCCGTTCGATCCGGTCGATCGGAAGAGAATCCACATAGGAGCGGTTGAGCTCCTTGAGGAGGGCGTTGTGGATCTCCGTCCATTTGCCGAGTTTAAAAGCGCTTGACTGGGCCGAGGCCCCGGTGGCGATGGCCATGGCCAGGATGGCCGCTATGAGGTGTTTGATTTTCATATGCTTCTTGTTCGTTCGGATGACTTGTCGGCGCAACAGCCATGCCAAATAACAAAGGTAAGAATTTTCTATATTTGCAACATGAAAATCGTGTTTGCAACGGCCAACAAAGGTAAATTGCGCGAAGCGCAGGAAATTCTCGGCGAAGGCTTCGAACTGTTGACTCCCACTGATCTGGGAATCATGGAGGACATTCCCGAAACGGGGGAAACGCTGGAAGAAAACTCGCTTCAAAAAGTTGTCTATATTCATTCACGCACAGGCTGTGACTGCTTTGCCGACGACACCGGTCTGGAGGTGGACATTCTGGGCGGGGGCCCCGGCGTGCATACTGCCCGTTACGCGGGCTCGTCGAAGGATTTCGACGACAACATGGACAAACTGCTTCAGGAGATGAGTCATGCCGAAAACGAGGCCTCAATGGCACGGGAATACGGTATCGCGACCCCGCATGCGACTCGTCGCGCGCGTTTCCGCAGTGTCGTCACCTTGATTCTGCGCGATCAGGTTCATGTCTTTGAAGGAACGATGGAGGGAAAGATCGCTCTGCGGAAATCCGGGAACGGAGGCTTCGGCTACGATCCGGTTTTTGTGCCCGACGAATATCCCGGTCTGACTGCCGCCGACATCTCGGAAGAGCAGAAAAACGAGATTTCCCATCGCGGCAAGGCCCTCCGCGCCATGGCTGCCTGGCTGCGGGAGCACGCATCTTGAAAGAGGATAAATCCCCCTATTCCCGTCATGACTGTCTGGCGAACCGAAAGGCTTTGCCAAGACGCGCGGACGGATTCTCCTTCTTGCTTTTCCGGATGTCCAATTGTTTGTCTTTTTGTTCTATTCTTTTTCAGGACCGGTTCCGGCGCCGATTATTTTATGTAAATTGGCGAAAAGGAAGTTCTCTCCGAATTAATTAACACTGATACTCTTATGAAAAAAATCTTACTTTACGTTGCCGGGGCGCTGTGTGTCGCGTCTATGTCGGCTCAGCCCAAGCTTAACAAAAACAACATCGACGAGGTGTTAAATGCCATGACCTTGGAGGAAAAGGCCAGCCTGCTCGTAGGCTCCGGACGGGGCCAGGCCCTTGCGGGCATCACGACGGAGATCAGGAATCTCGTGCCCGGCGCGGCCGGCACTACCTGCGCCATTCCGAGACTCGGCATCCCCGGGACCGTGCTTGCGGACGGCCCTGCCGGACTGCGCATCAGCCCGACCCGCCCCAACGACCGGAACACCTATTACTGCACTGGATTTCCGGTGGGAACCGTGATGGCCAGCACTTGGAACACCCCGCTCGTCGAGGAATTTACGACCGCGATGGGAGAGGAGGTCAAGGAATACGGGGTCGACGTGCTGTTGGCACCGGGGATGAACCTTCACCGCAATCCGCTTTGTGGCCGCAACTTCGAGTATTTTTCCGAAGATCCGCTGCTCACCGGAAAAGTGGCGGCCGCCTATGTCAAGGGCATCCAGAGCAACGGAGTCGGCGTGAGCGCCAAGCACTATGCTGCCAATAACGCCGAGACCAACCGCAACATGGCCGATTCCCGGGTAAGCCGGCGCGCCCTCCGCGAACTCTATCTGAAGGGATTCGAGATCATGGTCAAAGAGGCCGATCCATGGACCATCATGTCCTCGTACAACAAGTTGAACGGGGAATTCACCCAGCAGAGCCGCGGTTTGCTCACCACCGTCCTTCGGGACGAATGGGGGTATAACGGCATCGTGATGACCGACTGGGGCGCCAAGGAAGGCACGGTAAAAGCCGTCAATGCCGGAAATGACCTGATGGAGCCCGGCAATGAGACAGAGGTGGCGCGGATCATCGCGGGGGTCCGCGAAGGAAATATCTCCGAAGAACAACTCAACACCAACGTGCGCAGAATGCTGGAATACATCGTACGCACCCCTCGTTTCGCGGAGTACAAGTATTCCAACAAGCCGGATCTCACAGCGCATGCTGAGCTGGTTCGCAAGAGCGCGGCTGAAGGCCTGGTGCTGCTCAAGAACGACGGGGCCGCTCTTCCCATGCAGGGCGTGAAGAATGTGGCGCTTTTCGGCATCGGCTCCTATGACATGATCGCCGGCGGCACCGGTTCCGGCAATGTCAACAAGCCGTACATCCGCAGCCTTGACGAAGGGCTCGCCGCCGCCGGCTTCAATGTCTACGAGAACCTCAAGGAATGGTACGCCAGCTACGTCGATTACAGCCGGAAGACTTTCGCGGCCATGGGCGGCCGCACGGGCTTGCTGGGCGGTTCCGTTCTTGCCGAGATGGACATCCCGAGAAGTTATATCGAGCGATCTGAACAAGCCAATGACATCGCCATCATCACCATCAGCCGGAATGCCGGCGAAGGTGCGGACCGAAAGGCGGTCGATGGAGATTGGACGCTTTCGGGACAGGAGCGGCAGATGATTCAGCAGGTTTCCGATGTCTATCATGCGGCAGACAAAAAGGTGATCGTCGTGCTGAACATCGGCGGCGTGATCGAAACCGCATCCTGGAAGCAGATTCCCGACGCCATTCTGCTGGCGTGGACGCCCGGTCAGGAAGTCGGCTATACCATCGCGGACGTGCTTTGCGGCAAGTCGTACCCTTCCGGAAAACTTCCGATGACCTTCCCGGTCAACTACCTCGACCTTCCTTCTTCCGCCAATTTCCCGTACAACTACCAGCGTCCTCAGGCCGCGAACCCTCTCGCCGGTATCTTCGGGCAGCAGCCGCAAGCCGCGGTCAAGGATGTCGACTATGTGAACTACGAAGAAGACATCTATGTCGGGTATCGCTACTTCACGACGGCTGACAAAGATGTGTCCTATCCGTTCGGCTACGGCCTGGGCTACACGACCTTCGCCTACAGCAACGCCAAGGTGCAGGCTACGGCTGACGGTTTCACCGCCACGGTGACCGTGAAGAACACGGGTGAAGCTGCCGGCAAGGAGATCGTCCAGCTCTATGTGAGCGCTCCGGCCGGCGGACTCGAGAAGCCTGCCTGCGAACTGAAGGGCTTCGCCAAGACGCGTGAACTCCAGCCGGGCGAGAGCCAGACGCTGACCATCCCTGTGGACAAATACACCCTTGCTTCCTTCAACGAGGGCACTTCACAGTGGGAGACGGCCGCCGGGACGTACACGGTTCGCTTTGCGGCCGATGTGCAGGATGTCCGCGCGACGGCGCAGTACAAACTTGCCAAACCGGAATTCTGGAAAGTTAACGATGTCCTCGCCCCGCAGGGGGAATTGAAGACACTCAGCCTCAAGTAAGTTCTTCGGGTGAGATAAGATTCTCCTTCTTGCTTTTCCGGATGTCCAATTGTTTGTCTTTTTGTTCTATTCTTTTTTCAGCATCGGCCCCGGTCTCGATTATTTTATGTAAATTAACAAATGGGAAATTTTTTCCGAGAAAATTATGATTTATTAATACTGATACTTTTATGAAAAAAATCTTACTTTTCGTTGCCGGGGCGCTATGTGTTGCTTCAATGGCTGCCCAGCCGAAACTTACCAAGGACAATATCCAGGAAGTCCTTGATGCGATGACACTCCAGGAAAAAGCTACATTGCTTGTCGGATCGGGCTGGGGAAGCATGACCGCCGGAAGCTTGACGGCTTCCAGCGATGTGCTTGTACCCGGCGCCGCCGGAACCACTCGCGCCATCCCGCGTCTCGGGATTCCGCAGACAGTCCTTTCGGACGGCCCCGCCGGTCTTCGCATCGACCCCACCCGTCCGAATGACCCGAACACCTATTACTGCACCGGATTCCCGGTGGGAACGGTTCTCGCCAGCACCTGGAACACGCAGCTTGTCCAGGATCTTACCAATGCAATGGGCAACGAGGTGAAGGAATATGGCGCCGATGTGCTGTTGGCGCCCGGGATGAACCTTCACCGCAATCCGCTGTGCGGCCGTAACTTTGAATATTTTTCCGAGGATCCGTTCCTTTCCGGAAAGATCGCTGCCGCCTACGTCAATGGAATCCAGAGCCACGGAGTCGGTGTGAGCGCCAAGCATTTCGCGTTCAACAACCAGGAGACCAACCGCATGGAAAATGACTCGCGCATCAGCCAGCGCGCCATCCGTGAACTTTACCTCAAGGGTTTCGAGATCATGGTCAAAGAGTCCGATCCCTGGACTATCATGTCTTCCTACAACAAGATCAATGGGGAGTATACCCAGCAAAGCCGCGACCTCCTCACCACCATTCTCAGGGACGAGTGGGGCTTCAACGGCATTGTTGTGACGGATTGGGGCACCAAGGAAGGGACGGTAAAAGCGGTCAATGCGGGGAACGATTTGATGGAACCCGGAATGGATGTCGAGATCGAACGGATCGTCGCTGCCGTGAACAAGGGAGAGATCTCTCAGGAGCAGCTCAATACGAATGTGCGCAAGATGCTTGAATTTATTGTCCGGACACCACGCTTCGCCGGATACAAATATTCCAACAAACCGGACCTCAAAGCCCATGCCGAGCTGATCCGCAAGGCGGCAGCCGAAGGCCTGGTTCTGCTGAAGAACGAAAACAATGCGCTTCCGATGAAGGATGTCAAAAAAGTCGCCCTTTACGGAACGGCCTCCTATGATTTCATCGCCGGCGGCACGGGCTCCGGAAACGTGAACAAGCCTTATATCAGGAATGTGGCGGAAGGCTTGACGGTAAATGGTTTCGAGGTCGACAAGAGCATCCAGGAATGGTATGAGCAGTACATCCGGTTCACCAAAACCTCCATGAAGAACAATTCCGGGGGTGGTTCGAGCATTCTGTTCGGAGATCCCGTAATCCCTGAAATGAAGATTGAGCGAGGGTTCATCGAAAGAATGGTTCCTCAGACCGACATCGCTGTGTTTACGATCAGCCGGAACGCCGGTGAAAGCGCCGACCGTAAGGCGGAGGACGGAGACTGGACGCTGACCGGACAAGAACGCGAAATGCTCCAGATTTTGGCGGACGCTTACCATGCGGCCGGCAAGAAGCTGGTGGTTGTGTTGAACATCGGCGGCGTGATCGAGACCGCTTCCTGGAAACAGATTCCGGATGCGATTCTCCTTGCTTGGACTCCGGGTCAGGAAGGGGGCTATTCTGTCGCGGACGTGCTTTGCGGCAAATCCAATCCTTCCGGTAAACTGCCGATGACCTTCCCGGTCAACTACCTCGACATTCCGTCTTCCTCGAATTTCCCGTATATCTCTACGGGGGGAACTTCCATGGGTGCATTCGGGATGAACACCCGCAGAGCGTCGCGCAAGAATGTGGATTTTACCGACTATAGCGAAGGCATTTATGTCGGCTATCGCTATTTCGCGACAGCGGGCAAGGAAGTGTCCTATCCGTTCGGCTACGGCCTGAGTTATACGACCTTCGCCTACAGCGACGCCAAGGTGAAGGCGACGGCGGACGGCTTCACCGCCACGGTGACCGTTACGAACACGGGCAGTGCCGCCGGCAAGGAAAGCGTTCAGCTCTATGTGAGCGCTCCGGCCGGCGGACTTGAGAAGCCTGCCTGCGAGTTGAAGGGCTTTGCCAAGACACGTGAACTCCAGCCGGGCGAGAGCCAGACGCTGACCATCCCCGTGGATAAGTACACGCTGGCTTCCTTCAACGAGGGGGCTTCGCAGTGGGAGACGGCAGCCGGGACGTACACGGTTCGCTTCGCGGCCGATGTGCAGGACGTCCGCGCGACGGCGCAGTACAAACTCGCCAAGCCGGAGTCCTGGAAGGCGCATGATGTCCTGAAACCTGCGGAACCGATTCAGGAACTCAGCCTCCGTTAAACCTGTCCCGTATGTGATCAACGAGGGTGGTCTGACTTACTGACCACCCTCGTTTTGTAAATCCCGAAATCTGGAGTATCTTCGGTTCGAGTTAGCGTTATGATCACCAAAGCGGAACTGATCGTACTGAACTACACCAAATTCAGTGAAAACTCCCTCGTCCTGCACACGCTGAGCGAGGAATACGGGAGGAGGGGCTTTCTTGTGCGTGTCAGCCCGAAATCATCGATGGCCCGCTTCCTGCCCCTGAATATTTTGGAAGCGGAGATCACGGAGAATCCGAAATCCGACCTCTGGTACGCCCGCAATTTCGTGACCCGGACCCCGTTGACGGGGATTCGGGAGAATATTCACAAAAACACCATGACGCTTTTCCTGAGCGAAGTCCTCTACCGTGTGATCAAGGATGGAACGAACGAAGAAGGGCTCTCGGAGTGGCTGAAACGGGAGATCCTGACGCTGAACGCATTGAAAAGCGACTTCTCGAATTTCCACCTGCTGTTTCTGCTGGACCTCTGTTCCGTGTTGGGTTTCGATCCCGACAGAGAAGGACTGGCGCCCTTCGCCGGAAAGCAACTCAAGCCCATGAACGCCCTGTTGACCCTTCCGTTTGAAGCGGCGCTGTTGCTGCCGCTTACCGGTGCCGCGCGCAACGAGTTGGCCGAATCCATTCTGAAATACATCGAGCACCACACCGAATCCGCCGTCAACGTCCGCTCTCTGGCTGTTTTGCGGGAGCTGTACCGGTAAAAGAATTGCGAATTGCCGAATAATCTATATCTTTGTATACCATAACACTAAGAACTAACACATAAACTAACACACAATTCCTTATGGAAGAATCAGTAAGAATTCTCAAACGAAAGAAGGCTGTTGCCATCCTGGCGATCGCTTTCCTGCTGTTGTGCCCCGGTACGGGAGCCTCGGCAGCTGATCCCGCTTCAGGCGGATCAGCCGCAGCGGCCGCACAGCAGAATGTAGACATCCGCGGACGGGTGGTCGACCAGAACGGTCTGCCCGTCATCGGTGCAAGCGTGTTTCAGGCAGGAACCCGCAACGGAGCCGTTACGGATGTGGATGGCTATTTCTCGATCAGCGTTCCCGCCGGCGCGGCTCTGCAGGTAGAATGCATGGGCTACAAGGGCGTGAGCGTCCAAGCCTCCAACGGCATGGTTGTTTCGCTGTCCGAAGACGCGCAACTCCTCTCCGAGGTCGTGGTTGTCGGCTACGGTACGCAGCGCAGGGCGGACATCACGGGCTCCGTCGCATCAGTCGATGTCGGGAAAACACTGGAAAGCCGTCCGATCGCGGACGTGGGTCGCGGTCTGCAGGGTGCAGTACCGGGCATGAACGTCCGGATCCCGACCGGTGAAATCGGTTCCGACCCGATCATCAAGATCCGTGGTCAGATCGGTTCCATCAGCGGCGGCAGCGCCCCGCTTATTCTGCTCGACAATGTCGAAATCCCCAGTATTCAGCTGGTGAATCCGAATGACATCGAGTCCATTACCGTACTCAAAGACGCTGCGTCCGCTTCCATTTACGGATCCAAGGCGGCCTTCGGCGTAATCCTCATTACCACGAAGACCGGGGCGCAGGCAACCAGGCTGCAGGTTTCTTATTCCAACAACTTCTCCTGGCAGAATCCCGCCAAGCCGATTGAAATCGGAGGGATCGAAGCGCTTCAGTACACCTACGACTCGCACGTGAACCGGCAGTCTCCGATGCCGGCGGGCGGTTTCTGGAGAATCAATGACGAAAGTCTGGTGAAGATCCGGGAATGGTAGGAAAAGTATGGCAGCACGGTGTCCTGGAACGATCCCATCCTTTACGGACGCGACTGGTATTTTGACGGCGTGAACAAGTATGGCTACCGCCTCTATGACGGTATCAAGGCGATGGTGCGCGAATGGGCGCCCACCATGACGCACAACGTCTCCATCAATGGAACGGAGGGGAAGACTTCCTTCAACGTGGGTCTGGGATACCTGGATCAGAGCGGCATGACCAAGCCTGCCAGCATTGACGATTTCAAGCGTTACAATGCCTCGATGAGCTTCACGAGCGAAGTGAACAAGGCGCTCTCCCTGCGTGCCAGCGCCATTTATTCCGACCGCTACAAGCGCTATCCCGGGGTGGGTACCACAGTCGCCGACCCCTGGCTCTACCTGTACCGCTGGAGCCCGCTCTTCCCGATCGGCGTGATGGAACGGGACCACTATCTGCAGGAGCCCGCGTACGAATTGATGGCGGGCAATACGGACAGCCTGCGGAACAAGTATTTCAATATGAATTTGGGCTTTACGCTCAATTTCACGGAGAATTGGAACTTCAAGTTTGACTACACCTACGACCGCCAGATGACGGACCGGAACAATTCCGTCGTCTACTTCCATGCGGGACAGCACTGGTACAGCCCCATCGCCTGGATAGAAGGCGGGAACCAGGTCTATGTCAATGAGCAGGGGCAGGTCGTGGATTCCGGCGGCATGCCGGCCTACACCTTCCCGGTGAACCGGTACCTCAATTCCAACATCTCGGAAAAGACGGACTATGTCCGGAACTATTCCCGGAACGACGACAACAACACGATCAACGCCTACACGACTTATCATCTGCAGTTGGGGCAGGCCAACCAGCACGACTTCAAGTTTATGCTGGGTATGAATCTCGTGACCGGAAAATGGAGTTCTTACACGGTCCGGAAAAACAGCCTGATCGTCCCGTCGAATCCGCAGTTCGACCTCGCCATCGGCGAGCAGTTTGCGGACGGCTCCCGCAACTGGTCCGGCCGTCTCGGTTTCTTCGGCAGATTGAACTATGCCTACAGCAACCGGTACTTCCTCGAAGCCAACCTGCGTCGGGATGGTTCCCACAAGTTCCCGACGGCACTGCAATGGAAATGGTTCCCGTCCTTCTCGGGCGGCTGGATCTTCACGAACGAGTCTTTTATGGAGCCTGCGAAACGGGCGCTCAGTTTCGGTAAGATCCGCGCTTCTTGGGGAAGCATCGGAGATCAGTCCATTTCCAGCGATCTCTACAAGTCGATCCTTTCCAACGGTCAAGCGACTTGGCTGGACGGAGCGGGCATGAAGGTCACGACTTACGGAACTCCTTCTTTGGTTGACCATGACATTACCTGGCAAATGATCGAGACGCTGGACGTGGGAGCGGATCTGCGGTTCTGGGAAGACCGGATCGGATTGACCATGGACTGGTACCGCCGAGACACGAAGAACATGATCATTCCGGGCGAGAGTCTGCCGGCAACGCTGGGCGCCAGTGCGCCGAGCGGCAACTACGGCAACCTCCGCACGTACGGTTGGGAGATCGCCTTCGATCTCCGGCACCGTTTCAGCAACGGATTCGGGATCAACTTCACGGCCACCTTGGCGGACGCGACTTCCCGGATCACCAAGGGAGCTGACTGGGAGACACCGTGGGAGAGTCGTCTCCTGAGCAACGGGTACTCGACCGGTCGCCGCTACGGGGACATCTACGGCTACGTGACGGATAGGCTTTTCCAGAAAGGTGACTTCGTCTACGACGCAGACGGCAACTTGGTGCGCGAGAAAGTCATTTATCGGGGCACGATCCGTTCCACCAACAAGCAGACCAACCCTTACCCGATCTATCAGGTCGAGTTCGAGGACGGCGACAAGCTGGTCTGCGCTCCCGGTGATGTGAAATTCGTGGATATCGACGGGGACGGCTTCATCTCCTCCGGCTCCGGTACGAACGGCGATCCCGGCGACCGCGTCGTCATCGGCAACAGTACGCCTCGCTACGAGTACAGCTTCCGGCTTGGAGCGGACTGGAAGGGTTTTGACTTTTCCGTATTCCTGCAGGGAATCGGCAAGCGGAAGATCTGGGGATCCGGTCAACTGGCAATTCCGGGCTATTACGCGAAGGAAGGTGCCATGCCGAAGGCCATCACGACCGACTACTGGTATGAGCATTTTGATGCGGACGGCAAACTCATTGACAGCAAGTACGATGCATTCTACCCGAGGGCTTGGGATCTGGGCGGCGGCAACACCGGCTTCACGATGCAGGTCCAGAGCAAGTATTTGCTCAACATGGCCTATCTGCGCGTCAAGAACATCACCTTCGGCTACTCCCTGCCGCAGAAGCTTCTGCGGAAGGTTTTCCTGAGTCAGGTGCGGGCATACGTCTCGCTGGAGAATTTCATCACCTTCGACAAACTGAGAGGACTCCCCATCGACGCTGAAGCCATTACGGGCTATTCGATGTTCAATACCTCCAGCTACAACCTCAGCCGGACCGGAACCGGAACTCCCGTGTTCAAATCGGCATCCGTGGGTCTTCAGTTAACCTTCTAATGAAATGAATATGAAAACCAAGATATTGACGATACTTGCAACGCTGGCGATTCTCTTCTGCGCCTGTGACGAGGTGCTGAACCGCCCCTCGCCGACAGTGGCCGAGGATGAGGCATACTGGACCAGCGCGGAGAAGGTGAGGCTGTACGCCAACAGTTTCTATCTCCGTTACTTCGAGGGATACGGAACCGGCTGGAGCCACTCTTCCGTCCCGCTGCTGGACTATACGTTCAATGATGACGGCGTGCACATGTCCACCCAAGGACAGTTCACGCGTGCCGTGCCCACCGGAACCGGCTGGGGCGACAACTATGCTTGGATCCGCAAGGTCAACGTGATGATCGACCGGATCGACGGCCGGATGCAGGACATCCTCACCTCCGAAGAGTATTCCCACTGGATGGGAATCGCCCGGCTGTTCCGGGGGGTGGAATATTCCCGCCTGGTCAATGCTTACGGGAGTGTCCCGTACTACGACCACGAGGTGAAGAACACCGAGAAGGACGAACTGTACAAGGACAGGACCCCCAGAAACGAGGTCATGGACCATGTCTACGATGATTTCGAGTATGCGATCGCGAATGTCCGGCTGAACGACGGCGCGCAGTACATCAACCGTTATGTCGCCGCCGCCCTGGTGTCCAGATGGGCCCTTTACGAGGGAAGCTGGCAGAAGTACCACTACAACAACAACGAACGGGCAGCCAAGTTCTTCAATCTGGCGGCTACGGCAGCCAAGCTGCTGATGGATAGCGGACGTTACGGAATTGTCCTGGACTTCCGCTCCCTGTTCGGATCGAAGGACCTGACCTCCAGCAAAGACGTGGTGATGTACCGGAAATACGATGCCGCGCAGGGCGTGACGCACAGCGTCGCCTCCTACTGCAACGTGACCGAATCGCGCGCCTACGGCCCGAACCTGGATCTGATCAAAGCCTTCCTCTGCACGGACGGAAAGGACTGGCAGACCTCCGGCTTGGCGAATGCGAACGATTTTACGCTGGACAGCCTCGTCAAGACCCGGGACTCCCGTTTCGAGGCCTCCTTCTATACCAAGCCGGTGTCCACCTCCAAAAGTTGCTATCTTTATGTGACGAAATTCATTTCGCGCGCCGCCTTGGATTATCTCAAGTATCCGGGTACCGCTCCGGCCGTTGAGTTTACCAGTGTCAACAACTTGAACGGCTATCCGGAATTGCGTTATGCCGAGGTCTTGCTGAACTGGATCGAGGCCAAGGCCGAATTGGAAACCTTGGGCCAGGGTGCCGTGAGTCAGGAAGACATTGATTTGTCGATCAATCAAATACGCAGCAGACCGATTGCCCAGGAGGCGGTCAAACTCGGGGTAAAGGCCACGGAGCCGATGGTTCTCACCGCCCTTCCGAACGACCCTGCCCGCGACAAGGATGTTCCTGCCCTGCTGTGGGAGATCCGTCGTGAACGCAGAATGGAATTCGCGTTTGAACATTCCCGGATCATCGATCTGCGCAGATGGAAGAAACTGGAATATATGGACACGGACGCCAACGATGATCTGCTGACCGGAACCTGGGTCGATTTCCCGACTCAATGCCCCGGTGATTTGAAGAACGACAACAAAGGCAAGTTGCGTGTCAAGACGGCGAAAGGCGATTTCGTCACCTACGACGGAACCAACGGCTCCAAGATGGTCGGCTTCTTCTATCCGAAGGAGAATCTCGGTCGGCTCCCGTTCCTGGGCGTCCCCAACATCAATCCCTACCTTACGCCTGTCGGATCCAATACGATCATCGACTACCGCAACAAGGGTTACAAGCTGACTCAAACCGAGGGTTGGCCGGAAATCTCCAATTAACAATCAATAGCATATCAAGATGAAAAATAAATTCAGATACATTTCTTTCGCAGTGCTGGCCTCGCTGTTCATGCTTGTCCTGAACTCTTGCGAGGACAAGTATCCGGCGGGGCTCGAACAGCCCTATAAGACGGACTTGATAGCGATCAAGATCTTGAACGCCGGTCCGGACGGGAACATGGTGTTGGAAGGCCGCATCGACGAAGAAAACAAGATGATCGACTTCAAGCGGATTGATCCCGCCACGAACTTCTCCGCCTTGAAGGTGGAAGCTCAGCTTTCCGAGGGCGCGACCCTCGAAAACGACGTCTTTGATTTCTCGATGGACGAAGATGTCGCTGAAAAGACATTGCTCCTCCGGATAAAGAACCATGCCCGCTACAAGGATTACTTTATCCGCGTGAAGAAGAAGATCCCCGTTTTCGGGGCCGACTGGGAGAAAGTCCAGACCTATCCTTTCTGCGCCTCCGCGAACACGACTTATCCCCACTACACGTCCAATGCAACCCGCGGCGCGGCTTATGACGGGGAATATGTGCTCGTGGTTTCCCGGAACGGAGGTACCCTGCCTCACATCCTCAAGGTGTCCGATCTCAAGCAAGGCAAGATCGAACCCATCATGCTGGACGTGACGGGTGTCGCCGGGGGAACTTTCCCGATCCACTCCGGTGCCGTAGTGAAAGGACATACCTACGTCTCCAACCTTTCCGGCGGCAGCGCGGCATCACCGCTCAAGATCTATCACTACGAAACGCCGACCTCCGCCCCCGAGGTCATCCTGAACATTAACCTCGCAGAGGTAGGGGCCGGGATCCGTCACGGAGACAACGCCTCCTTCAATCTGGACGAAAACGGAAACGGCTTTGTCTATTTCGGCAGCAACAATGCCGCCGACATCCTCCGATTTGACATCAAGAACTGGAAGGAAGTCAGCAACCCGATGGTTCTGCCCTCGAACAGGAACGGAAACTCCTACATTACAGTCAACCGGATTTGGGGGACCGAGAAATACATCTACGGAGGACTCTACATGTCTCCCAAGATCGTGGATGCCTCGATGTCCATCCTGTATGACTTGAAATCCGGCAGCGTGGCGGAACAGTCCACTGCCTGTCAGATCTTCAACTTCAATGCCGAGCGGTATCTGGTCACGCTTACGGGTGGCCGAACGGACACCGTGAACCCGACCGTGTATGTCTACGACATCACCAAGGGCGGTGACAAACTGGAAGACGGATTGACTTACTTTGAGAGCAAGGAAATCCAGCCGGTGTACACCTTCGTGCTGGGAGGCGGCAAAAGCGTCGCTCCGGGAACCAACCTGTTCTACTCAATCGAGAAGGATGGGGAGGGAAAGGATTCGAAGCTTTATCTCTTCGCTTCCCGGAGTGATTCCGGTTTCGCGATTCTCGAATTCCCGATCAAGATAGCCCTTGACGACTGATTTCATGCGGAGAATCTTTCGATGTCTGGCTGCAGGGTTGCTCTTTGTCCTGGCTTTTGCCTGCGATAAGGAGCAACCCTTCAAGCCGGGCGAGACATTCCCTCCCGAAACGCCTCCGGGGGGAACGACTACAACCATCGAACTTCCCAAAAAGGAACTCAGAGGTGCTTGGATGGCTACTGTCTGGGAAATCGACTATCCCCAGGGCGCGCGTGGGGAAGCCGCCCAAAAGGAAAAGTACAAGCAGTACTTGGATCTGTTCGAACGGATCGGCATCAATGCCGTCTTCTTTCAGGTCCGCGGGATGGCAGATGTTTATTACGAATCACAATACGAGCCTTGGAGCAAGACCCTTACCGGCACGCCCGGCCAGGATCCCGGGTACGATCTGTTGAAGTTCTTGGTCGATGAAACCCATGCGCGGGGCATTCAGTTCCATGCCTGGATCAATCCCTATCGGATCGCGACGGGTTCCAACGGGGTCTTTCCGGACCTGGATCCAATGATCCCCAAAGAACTCGTGAAGGATTACAAGGCCATCCGGATTTACAATCCTGCCCTTCCCGAGGTGCGGGATCGGATCGCTGCGATCGTGAAGGAACTCATTACAAAATACCCGGTGGACGGTCTGCACATGGATGACTACTTCTATCCTTCTCTTCAGGAGGGAGAGTCGATTAACGATGAAGCGGAGTTCCAGAAATACGGCTCCGCTTTCTCCAAGATCGAAGACTTCCGCCGGGACAACATCGGCAAGCTCGTCCAGAAAATCCAGAAGACCATCATCGACACCCGGCCGGAGGTAATCTTCTCAATCTCTCCGCAAGGAAACTATGACAACAATTACAACACGCAGTACATCGATGTTTCGACCTGCGCAAAGAACGGCTGGTTCGACGTGCTGATTCCGCAGCTGTATTGGACGGGCGAGATCTTCAGCTCCCGTCTGGACTGGTACTTTGCGAATGCCTACAAGACCCATCTCATGGTCGGTTACGGGATCTACCGGTATGCGTCCGGCGCATCGGATGGTTTCGGGTCATCCGCCTCTTTCAACACCTGCTACAATCTCGCAAGCGCGAACAAGCGGGTCACGGGAAGCCTCTTCTACAATTCGAGCGCGCTGGTAAAGAACAATGTCGGCATTACAGACGCCATCCAGAGCGCCTTCCGGACCAAGGTTCTGTTTCCCTATCTGGGCCGGACGGAAGAACAGAAGCCGGCGGCACCGAAAAACTTGAAGCTCAGCGGTTCGACCTTGACCTGGACCGGCAACGGATCGTACTACGCGATCTACAAACTGGAGTCCGGCGGCAAGCGGGCTTCCCTTTCCGGAACGGCCCGAGATAGGTCTTACACCCTTCCTGCGAAGGGAACCTATTTCGTGACCGCGCTCAGCGCCGCCAATGCGGAAAGCGAACTGTCGGAGAAAGCGGTTTACCAGTAGAATATTTCTGAAAAGCCCTGTACGAAATTAGACAAAGTCCCGGATTTTGTCTAATTTTGTGCTTTAGTTTACATCATGTATGTATAACAAAGAACTTAACGAAGGATGCGGCGTGTTCGGTGTCTGGGGCGTTCCCCACGCTGCGGAAGTGACCTATTACGCCCTTCATTCTCTGCAACATCGCGGCCAGGAAGGCTGCGGGATCGTCTCGGTCAACGACGAAGGCTGGCTGAACCGGGTCAAGGGGCAGGGACTCGTGACGGAAGTGTTCAACGAAGACAATTTGGCTACACTCCAAGGCAACAGCGCGATCGGACACGTCCGCTATTCCACCCATGGAGCGGGAGGCATTGAAAATGTCCAGCCCCTTCTGTTTCGGCACAACAGCGGCGATTTCGCTCTGGTCCACAACGGCAACCTGGTGAATTCCGCACAGTTGCGCAAATATCTGGAAGATCGCGGCAGCCTGTTCCAGTCCACTTCCGACAGCGAAATCCTGGCTCATTTGATTAAAAAGGAACCGGTTGAACGCAACGGTCCCCGGATCATTCCCATTATGGAAGCCCTGAACATGATCGAAGGAGCCTTCGTGTTCATCATCATGACCCAGCACCGGCTCTACATCTGCCGGGACAAATATGGATTCAGGCCGTTTTCGATCGGGAAGTTGAACGGAGGCTTCGCGGTCAGCAGCGAAACCTGCGCGCTCAGCACGATCGGGGCGGAATACGTTCGCGATGTCGAGCCCGGGGAAGTCGTGACGATCGACCACCACGGACTCCGGACCCGGATGTACTCGGATTATCAGCGGCACGCCATGTGCGCCATGGAATACATCTATTTCGCCCGGCCGGACAGCGACATCGAGAATGTGAATGTCCACGCTTTCCGCAAGGAAACCGGAAAAATCCTCTGGCAGGAAGCTCCGGTGGATGCCGACATCGTGGTGGGAGTCCCGGACAGCAGCCTCAGCGCAGCTTCGGGCTATGCTGAAGCCAGCGGGCTTCCGAACGAGATGGGGCTGATCAAGAACAAGTACATCGGCCGTACCTTCATTCAGCCCTCTCAGGAAATGCGCGACAAGGGTGTAAAGATGAAGCTTTCGCCGGTTCAGAGCATCGTCTGCGGTAAGCGAATCGTGCTGGTGGACGATTCGATCGTGCGGGGGACCACCTCGCTGCGCATCGTCCGGATGCTCCGGGCGGCCGGCGCGAAGGAGGTGCACTTGCGGATTGCCAGTCCGATGATCAAAAATCCTTGTTTCTACGGGGTGGATATGTCTGTACACAAGGAATTGCTGTGCTTTTCTCGGACCCTGGAGGAGGCCTGCAAGGCCATCGAGGCCGATTCCCTCGCGTTTCTCTCCGAGGAAGGACTTTTCAAGGCTGGGCACCGCGCCGACTTGTGTCTGGCCTGTTTCAATGGCGACTACCCGACGGCCTTGTATTCCAGTATCGAGGAAGTGAAGTCGGAGCATAAATTTTAGGAATATGGCAGTAGATTACGAAAAGGCCGGCGTCAGCCTGGAAGCTGGTTACGATGTGGTTCGCAGAATCAAGAAGCACGTGGCCTCCACCGCCCGACCCGGCGTCATGGGCAACATCGGCGCCTTCGGAGGCTTGTTCGACCTTTCGAAACTCAACATCAAGGAACCCGTTTTGGTGAGCGGGACGGACGGTGTGGGCACCAAACTCAAATTGGCTTTCGCGATGGACAAGCACGACACCATCGGCATCGATGCCGTGGCCATGTGCGTGAACGATGTCCTTGCCCAAGGGGCGGAACCGCTGGTCTTTCTCGACTATGTGGCCCAGGGCAAGACCCGTCCCGAAGTGGTCGAAGCCATCGTCGCCGGCATCGCGGACGGCTGTCGCCAGGCAGGCTGCGCCCTCGTGGGCGGCGAGACGGCTGAAATGCCGGGCATGTACGCGGACGGGGAATATGACATCGCGGGCTTTACGACGGGCGTCGTGGAGAAGTCCAAACTGATCGATGGAACCAAGGTGAAAATCGGGGATGTCCTGGTCGGAATTGCCTCCACGGGTGTCCACAGCAATGGTTTCAGCCTGGTGCGTAAAATCTTCGCCGACTCCGGTCTGGACCTTCACGAGGTCTATTCCGAATTGGACGGCTCGGTGTCCGTGGACGGAGATCCCGCTAAACCGCGCGTGAACGGCCGGCCTCTGGGCCTGATCGCTCTCACACCGACCCGAATCTATGTCAAGCAGGTGCTGGATGTTATCCGGCAGTGCGACGTGCACGGGGTCGCCCACATGACCGGCGGCGGTTTCGATGAAAACCTTCCCCGGATCCTGCGTGAAGGGCAGGGAGTTGAGGTCAAGGAAGGCTCCTGGGAAATCCTGCCGATCTTCCGCTTCCTCGAGAAGCATGGCCGGATCGACCATCGTGAGATGTTCAACATTTTCAATATGGGTATCGGCATGGTCCTCGCCCTGGATGCTTCGGAAGGGGAGAAAGCCATCGACATCCTGGCTTCCTACGGCGACCGCGCGACCGTCATCGGCCGCGTGACCGGAGAGCCGGGCGTGCATATTCATTGATCCGAAGCAAGATTTTCCGTTTCCGACATTTGGTTAGACGAATGTTCAATCCATGCTGAATACCATGAAAGACTTTTTCAAGAAGATTTCCGCTGTTTTGTTTCCCGCCCTGCTCGCCGCCCTGGGCTTTTCGAGTTGTGACGGGGCGCCTTGGATCATGCGGGCCGAATACGGAGTGCCGAGCTGCGACTTCAAATTCGACATCACGGTTGTGGACGAAGCCGGGAAGGCGATCAAGGGCATCCGGGTTGTCCCGCAGGGAGATTTCCACATCCAGAAGAACGGAACATATGTTCAGGACACCCTCTACACGGACGCCGAAGGGAAAGCAGGACGATCGTACGAACACGTCTTACCGATGGATGAGTTCAAGGCGCTTCTGGAAGATGTGGACGGAGAGGCGAACGGCGGCCAGTTCCGAAAGGACAGCGTCATCGTGAAGCCGGAACGTGTCGGGAAGGGCGACGGCCATTGGTATTCCGGCACTTTCACGGCCTCCGCCACCAAGACAATGAAGAAATAATGTCCGAATTGTCCCTCCGCAGAAGAATCGCGTTGAACATCGCGCGGTCGTTGCGGCGTTCTGCCGTGGAGGGCCATCCGTTGAGGCAGCTTTTCTGGGAATGCACGCTGCGATGCAACCTGCGATGCCTTCACTGCGGGAGCGACTGCAAGCAGGAGGCGATGACGCCGGACATGCCCAAGGAGGATTTCTTCCGGGTACTCGATTCGATTGCCGCGAAGACGGATCCGCATGAGGTTTTCGTTGTGGTTTCCGGCGGGGAACCGCTGATGCGGGCCGATCTGGAAGAATGCGGCAAAGGAATCTACGGGCGCGGTTTCCCCTGGGGTATGGTCACGAACGGTTTCGCCCTTACGCCGGCGCGGTATTCCCGTCTGCTGCAGTCCGGGCTGCATTCTATGACGATCAGCTTGGACGGCCTTCAGGAGAACCACGACTGGTTGCGGGGGCGGGAAAGCAGTTTCGAGAGGGCCTCCCGGGCCATCAAAATGGTGGTGGATTCGGAAGCGATCGCTTTTGATGTCGTGACCTGTGTCAACCGCCGGAACCTTTCCGAACTTCCTGCGATCAGAGAACATCTGATCGGACTCGGTTTGAAAGAGTGGCGGCTTTTCTCCATTTTTCCGCAGGGCAGGGCTGCGGAGAATCCGTTTCTGCAGCTTTCGAACCCCGAATTCCGCAGCATGCTGGATTTCATCCGGGAAACCCGGAAGGAAGGCCGGATCAAGACCAGTTACGGCTGTGAGGGCTTCCTGGGCCGATATGAGGGGGAGGTACGGGATCATTTCTACACCTGCCAGGCCGGCGTGACCATCGGATCCGTCCTGATCGACGGCTCGATCTCCGCCTGCACGAGCATCCGTTCCGACTACCACCAGGGCAACATCTACCGCGACGACTTCATGGAGGTCTGGGAACATCGCTTCTTGCCCTACCGGGACCGCGCCTGGATGAAAAGCGGCGACTGTGCCGACTGCAAGTATTGGAAGTGGTGCGAAGGGAACGGGATGCACCTCCGCGGCGCGGACGGGAAACTTATGGTATGCCATTTGAGGCGAATCGTGGAAAGTTGAAAATCTCTATGAAAAGGATAATCGTGCCGTTGCTCGTGCTGAGCTGCCTTCTATGCGGGGCGCAGGGGCTTCCCGTACAGGGAATTTGGTCCGGGGATCTGAATGCGCAGGGCACCGAGATCTACTTGGTATTCCATTTTTCGGAGAATGGCTGCATGCTGGATTCTCCCGATCAGGGTGTCAAGGGAATCCCTGCCGAAGCCAAGGTGAATGCCGTCGGCGGGGTAGAGGTTTCGATCCCGAGCATCGGCGCTACATACAGCGGTGTACTGCTGCCCGATAAGATCGTGGGTACATTTACCCAGCGGGGTATGTCCTTTCCGTTGACGCTGACGCCTGGAGAGCGGAAGCTCAACCGGCCTCAGACTCCGCGGCCGCCGTTTCCATATTCAGAAGAAGAAGTGACTTTCCGCAATGGAGAGGCCCTGCTCAGCGGAACCCTGACCCTGCCTATGAACGGTACCGCCGACACGCCGGTCCTGGTCCTGGTGACCGGCAGCGGATTGCAGGACCGGGACGAGACGCTCTTCGAGCACAAGCCCTTCGCTGTGATTGCGGATTTTTTTGCCCGGGAGGGTATCGCGACCCTGCGCTACGACGATCGCGGGATGGGGGGATCGACGGGCGACTTGATCCAGGTCACAACGGAAGATCTGAAAAACGACGCTCGCGCAGGGATTTCTTTGCTGCAGGGGCGGTTCAAGCATGTTGGAGTGCTCGGACATAGCGAAGGCGGTTCGATCGCCTTCATGTTGGCGGCGGAGCGGCAAGCGGATTTCATCATCAGTCTCGCCGGAGGGATTCTTTCCGGGAAAGCGATCCTGCTGGATCAGAACCGGACGCTTCTTCTCCGCCAGGGCATTTCGGAAGATGAGACGGAGGCTTACTGCGCTGCCCTTTCCGAACTCTTCGACCGGATGATCCTCGGGCAGGGACTTCAAAATCTCGACGGAGTCGCGATCTCGGACGCGCTGAAAGCCAACCTCGCTGCGGTCGCCAATCAGAACAGCCCGTATATGCAGTATTTCCTGCAGATGGATGTGTCGTCCCTGCTCGACCGGGTGGACTGCCCGGTGATGGCGATCAATGGCGACCGCGACACCCAGGTAAACGCTGCGCTGAATATGCCCCTGCTGGAGCAGCGCTTCGGGGCGGACCCCCGGAGCTGCATCAAGATCTATCCGGAGCTCAACCACCTCTTCCAGCATTGTGTGACCGGCGATGTGTCCGAATACAAAGAAATCGAAGAAACCCTCTCTCCCGAAGTCCTCTCCGACCTCGTCGCCTGGATCCGCGCCCTTCGTTTCTGACGTAGTTTCAGCAAAGCCGTACCCTTCGTTTCTGACGTAGTTTCAGCAAAGCCGTGCCCTTCGTTTCTGACGTAGTTTCAGCAAAGCCGTGCCCTTCGTTTCTGACGTAGTTTCAGCAAAGCTGTGCCCTTCGTTTCTGACGTTGCTGGGCTGGCTTCGACAAAACCGTGGAGGCTAAGTTGCTCAGAATGAATTCTTTGAATGTTGGAACCTCGGGTAGGTGAATTCAATCGCGAAACGCAACTTCCGGATCAATCTTGGTTAGTAACTTTAACACCTCGTTCGGTGTTGCAAAATTAAGTATTTTTCTCGGCCTGTTGTTGAGTTTGTCCTCGATTGTCCTGA
>JAAYJQ010000029.1 GCA_012522855.1 Bacteroidales bacterium | reverse complement strand
TGTCCGCCCATTCAAGGGCCTGCGCCCCGTCTTCGGCGGTGTCCACCTCGTAACCCTCATCGGTCAGGATCTCCTTCATGGAGTTCCGGATCGCCCGTTCATCGTCTACTATCAGAATTTTCATATCGGCGTGCTATTGATGCAAATATCGGACAAAATTCCTTCTTTCCCTAAAATTTCATATTTTTGTTATTTGACCGCATCAACGCGGCAGTATATTCATCGCGAACATGCAGATTCCAGATATCATCGTGGCCATCGACGGCTTCTCCTCCACCGGCAAAAGCACGTTTGCCAAGCTTATCGCGGAGCAATATTCCCTGCTGTACCTTGATTCCGGCGCGCTCTACCGCGGGGTGACCCTGTTCGCGCTGGAACGGGGACTCATTGCGGGAGACGGATCCATCGATGAAAAAGGCCTGGAGGAAGCGCTTCCGGACCTCGTTCTGGACTTCCGGACGGGCGAGCGGAAGGGCACCTTCCTCGGAGAACGCTGCGTGGAGCAGGAAATCCGCACACTGAAGGTGTCTGAACATGTCAGCCCGATTTCCGCGATCCCTTTTGTCCGAGCCTTCGTGGACGAACGGCTGCATGCGTTCGGCCGCAGAAAGCGGGTGGTCATGGATGGACGCGACATCGGCACGACCGTGTTTCCGGACGCCGAAGTGAAAATCTTCATGACGGCCCGTCCGGAAGTCCGGGCGCAACGGCGTTTCGACGAGATGAAAGCGAAAGGGCAAAATCCTGTGATGGAAGAAGTGCTCAAGAACCTGCAGGAGCGGGACTACATTGATTCTCACCGGGAAACCTCTCCCCTTGCCCGCGCGGCCGACGCCTTCGTGCTCGACAATTCCGACATGACCCTTCACGAAGAGACCGTCTGGTTCCAGGGTCTCATCCAGGGTAAATTCGGAATCTTGGAATAATTCTTCGAAGCAATGCAAGATCGATAAAAGAATATGACCATTCAGGTTGAAATAGACGCGCGATCCGGATTCTGCGGCGGCGTGATCCGGGCGGTCGCGAAGGCCGAAGAAATCCTGGACGCGGGCGGTGAATTGTATTCCCTGGGTGAAATCGTCCACAACGAGGCGGAGCTTGCGCGGCTGCACGCCAAGGGACTCAAAACGCTCAAACCGGGCGAGTTGAAAGGCTGCTCAGGCAAGACGGCCCTCATCCGCGCGCACGGAGAACCCCCGGAAACGTATTCCCAAGCCCGGGAACTGGGCGTCCGTCTGGTCGATTGTACCTGCCCCGTCGTTCTCCGTCTCCAAAAAAGCATTCAGGAAGCCTATGCCCGCATGAAGAAAGTCGGCGGACAGGTCATCATCTTCGGAAAGATCGGTCATCCGGAAGTCCTCGGCCTGCTGGGACAGGTCGGCGGCGATGCCGTAGTGATCGAGAATGAACAAACGCTGAAGGAGGCCCTGTCTTCCGGCCGGATCCACACCGAGCGACCGTTGGAGATCTTCTCGCAGACGACCAAGAGTCCCGATGAATATTCCGCCATCCGTTCGGAATTGCTTCGTATCGCAGGCGCCGAAGTGAAAATCCATGACACCATCTGTCGACAGGTGGCATCCCGGCACAGCGAACTCGGAGCCTTCGCAAAGCGGCATGCTGTCATCGTCTTTGTATCGGGCGCTTCGAGTTCCAACGGAAAGGTACTTTTCGATCTGTGCGCAGGTGTCAATCCAAATACACATCGCATCTCTTCTTCCGAGGATCTTTCATCGAGCTGGTTCCGAGACGGAGATACCGTAGGCGTCTGCGGTGCCACTTCCACCCCGCGCTGGCTGCTGGAAGAAGTCGCCGACGCCATCCGGAGAATCTCCGAGATCGCAGGAGCGAAAGGCGATTAATTTTGCAGTGAGCCGGTAATTTCGTAAATTGGCTGTTGAAATCATTGCGTTTCAACCTTTTCGACTAACATTACTTACAATCAATTCTATGGCAACAACAGCAGATTTCAAGAACGGGCTTTATATCAGCTTCAACGGAAAACCGTGTCAGGTGGTTTACTTCCAGCACGTTAAACCGGGGAAAGGGCCTGCGTTCGTGAAGACGAAGTTACGCAATCTCGAAAACGGCAGAATCCTCGAGAACACCTTCACCGCGGGAGTGAAAATCGATACGATCAATGTAGAGCGCCGTCCTTATCAGTACCTCTATTCCGACGAAGGCGGATTCCACTTCATGCATAAAGAAACGTTCGAGCAGATCCATCTTCCCCACGATGTGGTGGAGAACGCCGACCTCATGAAAGAGGGGCAGCACGTGGAGATGATGTTCGTTACGGAGCCCGAAGAACAGTGCCTGACCTGTGAGCTTCCGACTTACGTCGAGCTGGAGGTTACCTATGCGGAGCCTGCCGTAAAGGGCAACACCGCCTCGACCAGCGCCCTGAAGGAATGCACGCTGGAGACCGGCGCGAAGATCATGGTTCCCCTGTTCATCAACCAGGGCGACAAGATCACCGTGAACACGACCGACCGTTCCTACGGTCAGCGCGTCTGATCCGCATTGCGGAATAAGGGGGTCTAAAAAGCAATTTCCAGCCGACCTTCTTTATCCCTGCTCGGGGGGCGGTTACCCCGTTCAACTCCACACCCTCGCAGATCCGATTTTCGTCTGAATGCTTGCCAAGCACAGGCGGAACTGCGTTGGCGGCGGAAATCTTTTGCAAACCACGGCCGCAGGAATATGCCCTGGACATGGCTACAGGCATGATCACCGCGGCAACATGGCCATTTAAAAGGGGGTCTTGCCGCATGAATATGCCATACAGCCGTCTGTGTACAAGATCGGTGCGGCAGTGGTTTGTAGAAACCCTCCTCTGCTTTTCCTGCTCGTTCCTGCCGCAGGAGCATCCTTTAGCGCTTTTGGCATCAAATTTATCATGCTTCGGAGGAATATATCTCCTTAAAATTTAACGAACTATTGAATCTATCTGCATATGAAAAATAGAATCACTGTGGCATTTGTTGCATTAGCCGTTTTGGCTGTATCTTGTAATAAGAACTCTGGTGAACCCGCATTGCAAACAAATGTCGCGTTTATAAATGAATCTCACCATGTTATTTCTGTTGATATGAACATTACTCCAGGATCATGGTGCAAGATTGACGATTTCGTCATTCATCCAGGAGAAAAGAGAGAATTTAAATACGAAGGACTTGGAGTACTCATCGAAAAGGCGACAATCAGATTTGATAATGAAGTCACGATTGTACTCGAACTCAATCAGAGCATGGTGTCTGAAAAATTCAGAAACATTTGCAAGTTAGATTCTCCATGGTGGGAGCATAACTATGAAGGCCCAGAGGGCAATAGGGCATATTATACCTATCGATTTACGGATGATGACTACGAATTTGCTGTAAAAGCCGTAAAAAAAGAATTATAAGAGGGTACGTTTCCTTCGTACTCATGACGAGTGGACGGTGGCGATATGTCAAGTACAACATGTTCTATACGGAGGACAAAAGGGGGCGCTGCGTGCGATCGGCACGTGTTTCTGCAATGCTCGCTACTGCGGCTGGATCATAGTCTTGGGGTCGAGGGTCTCAATAGGAGGGGGATTCTACCGCCTGCGCCCGCGCGGCCATCAGCGCTTCGTGCTCCGCTTTCGCGCGCTCGACACTGACGGATTTCTTCAGAATGAATCCGGCACCCAAATATTTGGTGCGCACATCTTCGTCCGCAGCGAGCGACTCCGGAGTCCCCTGCTGTAGAATCGTTCCTTCGTAGAGCAGGTAGGCGCGATCCGTGATAGCAAGGGTCTCCCCGACGTTGTGGTCGGTGATGATCACGCCGATATCCTTGTATTTAAGCTTCGCGATGATGAACTGGATATCTTCGACCGCGATGGGATCGACTCCGGCGAAAGGCTCATCCAGCAGGATGAACTTCGGGTCGATGGCGAGGGCGCGCGCAATCTCGCAGCGCCGGCGTTCTCCTCCCGAGAGTTGGATCCCGAGACTCTTGCGAACCTTCGAGAGGTTGAACTCGTCGATCAAGTCCTCCAACCGCGCGTCCCGTTCCTCCTTGGACATCTCGGACATCTCCATCACGCTCATGATGTTGTCCTCGACGGTCATCTTCCGGAACACGGAAGCTTCCTGCGGAAGGTAGCCGATGCCTTTCTGCGCCCGTTTGTACATCGGAAGCCCGGTGATTTCTTCGTCGTCAAGGAAGACACGGCCGGCGTTCGGGACGATCTGACCGGTGATCATGTAGAAGCTGGTTGTCTTGCCGGCGCCGTTGGGCCCGAGGAATCCAACGATTTCCCCTTGGCTGATTTCCATGGAAACCCCCTTGACAACGGTTCTCACACCATATTTCTTGACTAGATTTTCACAACGCAGTTTCATATCCTGAACTTATTTCGTTTCAAGTCCGAAGTCCTTGACCATGTTCTTTACCTCTCCGTTCTTTTCCATCAAGGCTGTCGCCTTTTCTTGATCAGTGTACGGCTGTTTCTCCTTTTCTTCCTGCGGGACAACCTCCAGATCGAGCCGGAGTTTGGCGGAACCTACTTTTTTCTGCAAATTCCCTTCCAGAGAATGCAACTGTTTTTCCCGAATCCATTTTTCTTGAGCCTGGCTCAAAACCCGGAAAATGAGCTCCTTGCGGTTGTCGACTGTGACAATGCGGACTTTCGCTGTGGCAAGCATCGTGGCCAAGCGAGGAGTTGACCGGTACAATTCCGGCAATTGTTTCCAGCCTTCGAGGATCGCTTCATCGGTCGGAAGCGTTTCCGATTCGGGAAGCGGATCCGCGTCGCCGGTTTTCGAAGCCTCTTCTTCCGCGATGGAGTTCAAGGAAAGCGAAGCGCCGGTTTTAATCGGCTTTTTCCGGGGCCGCGAAGCCACCGGAACAGGTTCAGCACTCTCCTTTAGCGCAGGGGCTGATGCCTCCTCGGCAATTTGAACCGGGGCGGTCTTCCCTGCGGAATCAGTAGGGGCGACGACCGGCTTGGCAAGGGGCTTGGAGAGGAAACTGAGCTTCATGAGGGCGAATTCGATGTGCAGCCGCGGATTCACGGCGAATTTGTAACCGGCCTCGCACTGCGTGGTCACTTCCAAGGCTTCGTATAGGAACGTCAACGAGCATTTTTTTGCCTGGTCGGAATATCGCTTCTTCAGGGATTCCGGCAGTTCCAGCAGAGCGTCCAATCCTCCGTTCCCGGAAACAATCAGATTCCTGAAATGAGAACTCAAGGCAGCGACAAAATGCAAGGCGTTGAACCCCTTCGAGAGGATCTCGTCGAACTTCAACAAAGCCGTCCGATAATCTCCCGACAGGAATGCTTCCACAAGCGAGAAACTGTAGTCGTAATCGAGCACATTCAGACTCCGGAGCACCTCCTCATAGCGGACGGTCGTCCCGCAGAACGCCACTGTCTGATCAAAAATCGTCAATGCATCCCGCATGGCTCCATCCGCTTTTTGGGCAATGACATGCAAGGATTCGTCGTCAATCTTGACCTGTTCCTTCTTTGCGATTCCTTTCAGATTGAGCACGATGTCAGGAACCGAAATCCGGTTGAAATCGTAAGTCTGACAACGCGAGAGTATGGTCGGTAGAATCTTGTGCTTTTCTGTGGTGGCCAGGATAAAGATGGCATGCGCGGGCGGCTCCTCCAAGGTCTTTAAAAACGCATTGAAGGCCGCAGTGGAAAGCATGTGCACCTCGTCAATGATGAATACGCTGTATTTTCCGACCTGCGGGGGAATCCGAACCTGGTCAATCAGCGTCTTCATGTCGTCCACTCCATTGTTCGAAGCCGCGTCCAATTCATGAATACAGTAGGAACGCCCCTCTTGGAAAGAAATACAGGATTCGCAGACGCCGCAGGGTTCCATATCCTTGGAGGGATGCGCGCAGTTGATGGCCTTCGCAAAAATCCGCGCGGTCGTCGTCTTGCCGACCCCGCGGGGTCCGCAAAAAAGATAGGCATGCGCGAGTTTCCCCCGGATGATGGAATTCTTAAGGGTCTGGGCGATGTTGTCCTGACCGATGAGGGTTTCGAAAGAGTCGGGACGATATTTCCTGGCTGATACGATATAGTCTGACATAACTTACAAATGTACGCATTATTTCGTACTTTTGTAAGTCATGGTATGAAGTGTGAAGAAAAATATCGCATGATGAAAAGAAGCATCATCCTGTTCCTCGCAGTCTGTCTGGCAGGCCCGTTGGCATTCGGCCAAGGGCAGATTACGACCCGGAGAGAGAAGTTGAAGGATTTCACTTCGAAGACGACGAAGGTCGTCCTTGCCGGGAACGAAATTCTGAACGAGGCACTCCGCAAGAGCGTCACAAGCCACTGGGACCTCTCCCCCTACGAATTCTGCAGCGGTCAGGAATTCGAGAACTTGAAAACCAGTCCGAACTATTATTTCCTGCTGGTGGTCAAAGAGAAGTTCCGTCGCGAATTCCAACCCGGCATCCGCGCGCTGACCTTGGTAAAAGGAGGCCCCGAAGCCGCCGGAGGCCTGGATGAAATGCTGGAAGTCGTCACCTTTCCCCTGTGCGCCACTGATTCTCCGTCAGGACGGGAACTCTCGCTCCTTCCCGCCTTTCTGGACATTATCCAAAAGCACACGGCTATCCAGATGCATACGGAGTTCAAAGCTTATTCCGGACTCGGCACATTCAACCGGAACCAAAGTCGGTTGAAAAACCGGAACATCTACTTCACGGAAGCAGACCTGGCCCCGCAGGCCAACCGGAGCGTACGGAAATCCCTGGATGAAGACATCCTGTTCGAAAACGAGGATCTCGTGGACGAAGTCTTTTCCAACGGCACCTACAATGCCGTCGTCAGTTACGTCGTCGCCCCCTCGGAGCCGGTGACAGGATCCCCCTGCTACAAAATGCTGATCGGCTGCGATAACCATGAACTCTACTATTTCAAGCGGCACAGGATCTCAATGCGAAAAGGAAAAGGGTTCCTTTCCTCCGACCTGAAAGCCATCAAAAAAATCAGATAGAGCCGAAATGATCAGTGGAAAAGCAGCTTGCGGCCTTCAATATGCCGTCAAGAAAAGCGGATCGGCAGTCGGATACTGCGCCTTGAGTATCCAATGCGGCACGCGGGATGAAGGCGATTTCCCCAGCGGGATCGCTCATTTTACGGAACACACATTATTCAAGGGAACGGCGCGCAGAAGCGCGCGGGTCATCAACGGTTATCTGGACCGGCTGGGAGGGGAACTGAATGCCTATACCACCAAGGAGGAAATCGTGCTACACGCAACGGTCCTGAAAGAAGATCTCGGCAAGGCTCTCGGGCTGCTGTTGCAGCTTGCGACAGAACCGGTGTTTCCGGAAGATGAAATCCAGACCGAAAAGGGCGTGGTCCTCGATGAAATCGCTTCCTACAAAGACAGCCCGGGAGATGAGATCTATGACCGCTTCGAGGAAATGATATTCGCGGGGCACCCCCTCGGGAGGCCGATCCTGGGGACGGCAAGCAGCGTCCGGAAAATCACCGGCGAAAACCTCCGGGCCTTCGTCAGAAACCGATTCACACCCGACAAGATGGCGCTCAGCGTCGTCGCCGACATAGAAGAAACGATACTTGAAAAGAAGCTTCTCCGCCTTGTGGAAAACATCTTCGACGGTGCCTCCGGCACTGCTTCCTCCATCCCTTCAACAACCTATTCCGTCCCTGTCGTCACGCCTTTTTCCCGCAGGATCGAAAAGCGCAACCACGAAGTGAACGCCGTACTCGGAAACCTGGCCCCGTCGCTCTATGACGGAAAAGACAGGATGACAGCCATCCTCCTGAGCAACATTCTGGGAGGGCCCGCCTCGAATTCCATGCTGAACGACCTGCTCCGCGAACGCAACGGCTGGGTCTACAGTGTAGAAAGCGCCTACACCCAATACACCGATACGGGGATCCTGGCGATCAACTTCGGCTGCGATCGGCCGAATCTCGAAAAATGCTTGAAAGGAATCTGGACCTGTATCGGGAAACTCCAGTCGCGCCCGCTTCCGGAATCTCGGCTGAAAGCAGCGAAAAAGCAATTGTTCGGACAACTGGCGATCAGTTCCGACAACGGGGAGACACAATGCCTTTCGATGGGAAAAAGTCTGCTCGCCTTCGGAAAAGTCATACCGGAAGCGGAGTCCATGGCGGAAATCAGCGCCATCACCAGTGCAGACCTGCAAGCCCTGGCCTGCCGCCTGTTCGACCCCGAAACCACTTCCCAGCTGATTTTCCTGTAGCAGCGGAACGAACAACCGTTCTCGCTCCGCTTGGCTTTCCCCATAATCGATTTTATATTTGTGAAAGGGAATCTTGATCCCGATGGAGCAACAGAAAAACGAATCAATCCGTGTCTATGAAAGCAACAAAACTGATTTTCGCAGCGGCCCTTCTCCTGGCGGCCGCCTGCACGACTTCCAAACAAGCGTCCGACGGAATCCTCCGTACACAAGTGCCCGCCCGTCCCGCCGGCCAGGAACATGCCCTTGAACTGACAGTCCCTGCCTTGGATACCGTCCGCATCGGAATCGTCGGCATCGGAATGAGGGGGGCAAGCGCGGTCTCCCGTCTGTCGTTTGTGCCGGGCGCCAAGATCGTAGCGCTCTGCGACGTGGAACCGGACCGGGTGGAAGCCGGCCGGCAGACGCTGCTGAACCGGGGACTTCCCGAGCCGGCAGGCTATTCGGGCTCGGAGGACGCCTACAAGGCACTCTGCGAACGGGACGACGTGGATCTCGTGTACATCTGTACGGATTGGATCCACCATGTTCCCGTCGCCCTCTATGCGATGGAGCATGGCAAGAACGCCGCCATCGAAGTCCCTGCGGCAACTTCGATGGAAGACATCTGGGCCCTGATCGACAAATCCGAGCAGACCCGCAAGCATTGCATGATGCTGGAAAACTGCTGCTACGATTTTTATGAACTGTCCTGCCTCGCCATGGCCCAGGCAGGGGTTTTCGGGGAAATCCTCCATGCCGAAGGCGCCTACCTCCACTATCTGGATCCGTACTGGGACGCATACTGGAACAACTGGCGTCTGGATTTCAACCGGAAGCACGAAGGGGACGTCTATCCGACCCACGGATTGGGTCCGGTCTGCCAAGTGTTGAACATACACCGCGGGGATCGGTTCAAGACCCTCGTAGCCATGGACACCAAATCCGTAAACGGTCCCCTGGCCGTCCGGAAGCGGACCGGCGAAGATGCCTCTGATTTCAAGAACGGAGACCTGACCAGCACCCTGATCCGCACGGAGAACGGGAAAACCATCCTGATCGAACATGGCGTCCTGACCCCGCGGCCGTATGACCGAATGTACCAGTTGGTGGGCACGGAGGGGTATGCGTCCAAGTATCCGATTCCGCAGATCTGCGTGCGCCGCGGTCAGATTGAAACCGCTGCGGAAGCCAACCACGAGGATCTCGATCAGGAAAAAATCCTGAGCAGGGAAGAGATCGAAGCGCTGCAGAAGCAGTATCCCAACCCCGTCTTGACCCCCGAACTCGAAGCCCTCGCCAAGGAAGTGGGAGGCCACGGGGGCATGGACTTCATCATGGACTACCGACTGATCTACTGTCTGCGGAACGGTCTGCCGCTCGATATGGATGTCTACGACCTGGCGGAATGGTGCTGCCTCGGCCCGCTCGGCGCCCTGTCGATCGAAAACGGGAACCGGCCCGTGGAAGTCCCGGACTTCACCCGCGGCGCCTGGAACCGGATCCAGGGATTTTCCTACGCGTTCGCGGAATAAGACACGCTACTCTTCGCGCCGGGTGATGCGGGCGCCGAGGGCGTTGAGACGCGTCTCGATGTCCTCATAACCCCGATCGATCTGCTCGATGTTGCCGATGACGCTGGTTCCTTTGGCGGACATAGCGGCGATAAGCAGGGCGATTCCGGCCCGGATATCGGGAGAAAGCATCCGTCCGGCACGAAGCCGGAACTTGTGGTCGTGGCCGATCACGACGGCCCGGTGGGGATCGCACAAGATGATCTGGGCCCCCATGTCGATCAGCCGGTCCACGAAAAACAACCGGCTTTCAAACATCTTCTGATGAATCAGCACGCTGCCGCGGCATTGGGTCGCGACCACCAGCATCACGCTCAGAAGGTCCGGGGTCAAGCCCGGCCAGGGGGCATCCGCGATGGTCATGATGGATCCGTCCAGGAAAGATTCGATGACATAGCTTTCCTGTTCCGGGACGAACAGGTCGTCCCCGCGCTGTTCCACTTTCACACCGAGACGGCGGAAACTCTCGGGAATGATTCCCAGATCGGCATGGGAGACGTTCCGAATGGTGAGCGGACTGCTGTTCATCGCCGCCATGCCGATGAAGCTGCCGACTTCGATCATGTCGGGGAGGATGGTGTGATCCGCGCCGCGGAGCCGGTCCACCCCCTCGACCGTCAGCAAGTTCGAACCGATTCCTTCGATCTTGGCCCCCATCCGGACGAGTAGCTTGCTCAACTGCTGAACATAGGGCTCGCAGGCGGCATTGTAGATCACGGTGCGTCCTTTCGCCAGCGAGGCAGCCATCAGGATGTTGGCAGTTCCGGTCACAGAGGCTTCGTCCAACAACATATACTTACCGGTCAGGGACTTCCCTGCCGGGAGGTACAGGTAATAGGCCTTGCGGGAGGATTCATAGTCCAGAGCGGCACCGAGCTGCATAAGGCCTTGGAGATGGGTGTCCAGCCGGCGACGGCCGATCTTGTCTCCGCCGGGTTTCGGAAAATAGACCTGTCCGAGCCGGGCGAGCAAGGGTCCGGCGACCATCACGGAACCGCGGAGGGTGGCGCAGATCCGGACGAATTCATCGCCCTCGATGAAGCGCGTATCCAGTTTTTCCGCGCGGAAGGAATATTCCCCCTTCCCCATTCGTTGTACCGAGACACCCATCCTCCTCAGCAATTCGATCAGATTCTTCACGTCCAGAATCTCGGGAACGTTGCGGAACCTTACCTCCTCTTCGGTCAGCAGCACGGCGCTGATGACTTCCAGGGCCTCGTTCTTGGCCCCCTGGGGTGTAATGGAACCGGACAGCAGATGTCCGCCTTCGATTTCGAAAAAACTCATCTCTATTCAGTGTTGCGCGGTTCTGCAACCGCCGTTCATCATAAATCCGGGGATGCCGGCAACCCGACTTTCTCTACTTCCGGGCACAGGCGGACCCCGAAAGTCCGCTGTACGGAATCAACGATCCGGTTCTCCAAGGATCGGATTTCGTCCGGCGTGGCATTTCCCGTAGCATTGACGAGGACCAAGGGCTGCCGGGCATAGACGCCCACGTTCCCCTCCGAAAATCCCTTCCATCCGCACCGTTCGATCAACCAAGCGGCCGGGATCTTTACCAGTTGCTCTCCCGTGTCAAAATACGGAACATCCCCGAAACCTTTCTCCGCTGCGATCGTCCGGACGGCACGGAATTGATCGGCAGACACGCAGGGGTTCCGGAAATAGCTCCCCGCATTTCCGATCTCCGCCGGATCCGGAAGTTTCGCCCGCCGGATGGCGATGACCGTGTCGCGCACCTGCCGCGGAGTCAAATCCCGGTCGGTCCCCCAGGCCTGCGCCACCGCCTCCCGAACAGGACCGTAGTCCAATTCGGGAGCATATTCCCGCATCAGCGCGAACGTGACGGCCGTGATGACGAAACGTCCCTTCCAATCCTGTTTGAAACGGGATTCCCGGTAGCCGTAGCCGCACGCTTCCACGCTGAAGCGTACCGGGGCGAGCGACTGGGTGTCCAAGCATTCAACCTCTACAATCAGATCCTTCACTTCCCGGCCGTAGGCCCCGATGTTCTGAACCGCGGCGGCACCGGTTTCCCCCGGGATGAGGGAAAGATTTTCCGGTCCCCACCACCCCTTGGCAGCCGCCCAGGCGCAGAAGTCGTCCCAGACGACCCCGGATCCGACACGGACTCGAACCGATCCGGAATCCCCGGGCAGGACTTCGACAAAGCGGATCCGTGAATGGAGGATCGTTCCGGGGAAATCTCCCAGGAACAAGAGGTTGCTGCCCGCGCCGATGGGGAAGAAGGGACGCGGAAGGGAAGGATCCCTGAACAAGTCCGCCAGGTCCTCGACGTTGTCGTATTCCGCGTAGCAAGCACCGAACACCTTCATGCGGAAGGTATTCAGCATAGTGAGATCTTTATGCTTCGAAACGGTCCTCAAAACCCGGCCTAATTGATCTGGGAGCCGTCGGCAAGCACTTCCTGCGGCGTGATGAAACGCATCTTGCCGTCCGGCTGTTCCGCCATCAGGATCATCCCCTTGGATTCGATGCCGCGGATGACACGCGGCTGCAGATTGGCGAGGATGCAGATCTGCTTGCCGAGCATCTGTTCCGGACTGTAGTATTCGGCGATGCCGGAGACGATGGTCCGTCTGTCGATGCCCGTGTCAATGGTGAGTTTCAAGAGTTTGTCCGTATTCGGCACCCGTTCCGCCTCGAGCACGGTCGCCGTTCGGATGTCCAACTTCTGAAAATCGTCGTACGTGCACATCTCCTTCTGGGGTTCGACGGTGTAAGCGCGCTCCCGGGCGTCGGAAGATTCGTTGGCTGCCTTCGTTGCATGCAGTTTGGCGATCTGCGCCTCCACGACGCCGTCTTCGATCTTCGCGAAGAGCAGCACCGTTTCGCCCAATTCATGTCCGGCGGGCAGCAGTTCCCGCTCACCCAGATTCTCCCAAGTCAACACGATGTCGCCCGGCTCCTCCCGACCGTCCGACGCCAAGGTATGAATAGCGGAACCTTCGGAAGCCGTGTAGAAATTCTCAGTCGGAGCACCTTCCCCGGCCCGGTAGTCAAAACCGGCCGACACCCCGACTTTCAAGATGTCCCGGAGTTTAGCCGCGGAGAAGGGCGTGAACGGTTCGAAGGCGATCGCCAGGTTGGCACAGATCTGCAGCGATGTATACAAAATCGACGCGCAGCGGTCCATGTCGGTCTTGGCGACTTTCCATGGTTCCGTGTCCGAAATATACTTGTTGCCGATGCGTGCGATGTTCATGGCTTCTTTCAGCGCCTCCCGGAAATGGAAGGTGTCCAGATAGCCTTCGAGATTCCTGCGGCATTCGGGAATCCGGGCGAGCGTTTCGGCATCAATCGCCTCCGGCTTCAGGTTCCGCGGAACCTTGCCGCCGAAATATTTCTGCGTCAGCACGACCGCCCGGTTCACAAAGTTTCCGAATATGGCCACCAATTCGCTATTGTTACGCTGCTGGAAATCCTTCCAGGTGAAATCGTTGTCCTTGGTCTCCGGGGCATTCGCGCAGAGCACGTACCGGAGCACGTCCTCCTGGCCGGGAAACTCATCCACATATTCATGAAGCCATACCGCCCAGTTGCGGGAAGTGGAGATTTTGTCCCCCTCGAGATTCAGAAACTCGTTCGCCGGCACGTTGTCCGGAAGGATGTAGTCTCCGTAGGCTTTCAACATCGAAGGGAAGACGATGCAGTGGAAAACGATGTTGTCCTTTCCGATGAAATGCACCAGCCTGGACTCCGGATCCATCCACCACTTCTTCCACGACTGTGGAAGCAGTTCCTGGGTGTTGGAAATGTAGCCGATCGGGGCGTCGAACCAGACATAGAGCACCTTGCCTTCCGCGCCTTCCGCCGGCACGGGAACCCCCCAGTCAAGGTCTCGGCTTACGGCCCGGGGCTCCAGTCCTCCGTCCAGCCAGGACTTGCACTGGCCGTAGACATTGACCTTCCATTCCTTGTGACGCTCGAGAATCCATTCCCGCAGCCAGGGTTCATAGCGATCCAGCGGAAGGTACCAATGCTTGGTTTTCACCTTCCGCGGGATGCTTCCGCTCAGGGCGGACTTCGGGTCGATCAGTTCTTCCGGACTCAGCGTACTCCCGCAATTCTCGCACTGATCCCCATAGGCGCCCGGGTTGCCGCACTTGGGACAGGTTCCGGAGATGTAACGGTCCGCCAGGAACACCTTGGCTTCGGGATCAAAATACTGTTCGGTCTCCTTTGTGATGAACTTCTCTTCGTCGTAAAGTTTGCGAAAAAATTCCGAGGCGTTCCGATGATGCACCCCGGAAGTAGTCCGGGAATAGATGTCGAAGTTGATACCGAGACGGGAGAAGGAGTCCCTGATGAGGCAGTGGTACTTGTCCACGATTTCCTGCGGGGACACACCCTGCTTGCGCGCCGTGAACGTGATCGGCACACCGTGCTCGTCAGAGCCGCAGATGAACAGTACATCCTCTCCCTTCATTCTCAAATACCGCACATAGATGTCCGCGGGTACGTAGACGCCCGCCAGATGGCCGATGTGCACCGGTCCGTTGGCATACGGCAACGCGCAGGTCACCAACGTTCTTTTGTAATTCATATTCATATTCCAATCATTTGCTCATTATTCCTTTTCCCGACCGAGCCGGACTTTGATCGTCTTCAACATCCGCAGATACTTGGCGTAGGTCACTTGACAGGCATGCACCTTGTCGGCATCCGAGACCAGTTCGGCCTTCTTCAGTTCTTCCCGCACCTCTGCCAATTTCGATTCCAAGCGGCAACTCTGGAACACTAAAATGGCCTTGGGTACGAATTTCGTCAACCAGGAACCTTTCGACATCATGGATTCCCGAAAATTTTCCACCGATAGCTTGTAGCGTTCGTTCGCGGACAATTGCGCGGCCACATAAGCGACCGTCCGGTCTTCCGCATCCAACAGACGCTTCACAATCTCCTCTTGGGAAGCTCCGTCGTAATAGTCTTTCGAATACGCTTGATACGTCGCCCGGTAGGCGGCATTGACGAATTCAACTTGATCGCCCTCCAGAGCGGCATCGATGAATTCGAATACCGTCTGTTTATCTTCCTCGTCTCCGGAATAGTAGTCCGAGTCGGTCTGGAACTCCATAGGAGTGGTGCCTTCGGTCAAAATGAAATTCAGCAGGCCCCGTTCCGCCTTGCCCATAATCCGGTTTTCCTCCAAGGCCAGCAGACCGTCAGTCCACGTGTCGGGCGTCGCCGTATCTACCGAAGGGCTGCCTTGCGAAGAGTCCGCTCCCAGGTTCCGCCTCCGTCCGCGCTCGCGTTCCCGCTCCTCCGCCCGTTTCTCCTCCGCCAACTTTTTCGAGCGCGTCGCTCCGACCCGTTCCTCAAGGACGTCTCGACGGATCTCGAATTTCCGGCTGCAGAAGTCTATATAGGTGGCACGCTTGACACCGTCGGGGATGTCCGCGATCGTGTCGGCGATATCGTTGATCACGTTCGCACGTTTCAGCGGATCGTTCACGGCGTCGCGCATCAGCAAGGTTGCCTTGAAATCCACGAAGTCCTGTGCATTGTCCGAAAGAAAGGCTTCCATCTCGGCCAGTGTATGTTTCCGGGAATAGGAGTCCGGGTCGTCCCCGTCCGGAATCAAGACCAGCTTGACGTTCATTCCTTCGCGCAGAAACATGTCGATGCCGCGCAGGGCAGCGTGGATGCCGGCGGAATCGCCGTCGTACATAATGGTCACGTTGTCCGTGAACCGCTTGATCAGGCGGATCTGTCCCTCCGTCAGTGCCGTGCCGCTGGAGGCCACGACATTGGTAATCCCCAGCTGGTGCATGGAAAGCACATCCAAATAGCCCTCGACAAGATAGCAGTTGTCCCGCTTCGCGATTTCGTTCTTGGCGAACCAGATACCGTACAGCGACAGGTTCTTGACATAGATGTCACTTTCCTTGGAGTTGACGTATTTCGCGACGGTCTTGTCGGACTTCAAGGTCCGGGCTCCGAAGGCGATGATCCGCCCGCTCATGGAATGGATCGGAAATACGACCCGGTCATAGAAGCGGTCACGAAGCGTACCGTCTTCCTCGTAGCGGGAGCAAAGTCCGGTGTCGAGCAGGTATTCTTCCTTGTATCCGGCCGACTTGGCAGCATCGGTGAAAGCTCGGCGGCCGGTAGGCGCCCAGCCGAGACCATATTTCGCGATGGTCGCATCTTCCAAGCCCCGGGCATGGAAATATTTCAGCCCGACGGATCTGCCCTCATCCGTTTTCAGTTGCTCCTGAAAGAACTTTCCGGCATATTCCGAGACCAGCATCAAGCTCTCGTTGCGTTTTCGGTTCGCGATGTCTTCAGCGGTCTCCTCCTTTTCAATGACCTCGATGTTGTATTTCTTGGCGAGGTATCGCAGGGCTTCCGCGTAGGACAAGTGTTCGTAATCCATGACGAATCCCACGGCCGATCCCCCTTTGTGGCAGCCGAAACAGTAGTACATGCCTTTGGCGGGAATGATGTGGAAAGACGGGGTCTTCTCGTTGTGGAAGGGGCAACACGCCCAGTACTCGGCGCCGCGCCGCTTGAGCGTCACGAAGTCGCCGATGACTTCCTCGATCTTCGCCGTGTCGAGAATCTTCTGTACCGTCTCTTGGGGAATCATTTCAGCACGCGGTTCCTCCTATCAATCAATTTTCCGATAATCTACCTCCTTGGCCTGTCCGATGCCTGAAGCATCCAACTTGTCGGTCTCGGAAGCCGGTTCCTTCGGTTTCGGAGCGAACTTGATTTCGTAAGCCTTCTTCGCCTTATCGACCTGCCAGGTGGAAAAGAGTTCCGAAATCCCGTAAATGAGCAGCAAGCAACCGGAGATGATGCTCATGATCTTCATGGTAAAGGGATTGAAAAGCAGGAAGACGCCCCCGATGACGGCGCAGATCGAAAAGATCAACGAGGTGAAACGGGCCCCGACCAGATTCATCACGCTGGCCAACACGATGAGCTGCAAGACGCCATACAGAATCAGCAGGACGCCGATCAAGTAGACAATGAAACCGGCGACCTGGGCGGGAAACAGGAAGAGCAGAAGACCTAGAAGAACATCGACGGCGGCATTCGTGATCATCAGGGACAGAAGCTCTCCTTTCCGGTAGGCAAATCCGAACACCAGTGAAACGAAACCCGCAGCAAATAGAAAACAGGCGACGATCCGGACGACCGTCAGCGGCGCATTGTTTCCGAAAACCATGACCAGTCCGATTCCTATGGCAGCCAAAGCCCTGAGGATGCTGCTGAACTTGGTCTTGTAACCAAATGTGAACATAATGCTTTCAAGAATTTAGATTTACAAATTTAAGAATTTTTCCTATATTCGTCACCATGTACTTCGATACCCACAACCATAGCCAGTTCTCCTTCGACGGAGGAAAAACCACAGTAGAAAAGTCTGCCGCCGCCGCCATTGAACGGGGTCTGGGAGGCGTCTGCTTTACGGACCACTACGATTTCTACGTGCCGGAAATGAAACAGGAACACGAAAACCGCGTTCGGGAGGAATTTGACGTGCCTGCCCAGCAGGCAGAGATCGACCGAGTGAACGAACTCATCGCCGCAGGCGCGTTCGGAAAGAAGGCTGCAAAGAAATTCCGGCTGTTCAAAGGGGTAGAGATCGGACTCTACGAAACGTGCCGCGAACAGATCCGTCGTTTCTTCCAAGAACACAGCTTCGACGAAGTGGTGGCTTCCGTGCACTATCTGGACGACACGGATCCTTACTGGGGCTCCTACTATAAAGGAAAGAACTGGAAAGAGGCCTACGGGCACTATCTGGAGACACTCCTGAAAGAGATGAAGTGGCTGAACAAGGATTTCGACATCATGGGACATTTCGACTACATCGCCCGGTATGCCCCCTATCCGAAGGAAAGCGTCCTATACCGGGATTTTCCCGGACTCTTCGATGAAATCTTACGGTTCCTCGCGGAGAACGGGAAGGGTTTCGAAATCAACACCAAAACTTACCAAGCCTACGGCCTGCGGACCCCGGAACTTGACAGGAACATCCTGCTGCGGTTTATGGAACTGGGCGGCGAAGTGATCACCCTGGGTTCTGATTCCCACGAATCCGCGCACATCGGCAACAAGTTCGAGTACTTCGCCCAATACGTCAAATCAGTCGGATTCCGCCGTCTGGGGCACTATGAAAACCGCCGCCTGAAGATGGTGACCATCTGACAAGCGGATAGAAAAAACATTCCTTCTAAACAGGATCAGTTGGCGATTTCGCAGAGGAACTTGATCCGCACTAGGCGAATGTCAAGTTCGTCGTAGTCCGGCCCCAACTGGTTCATCGCCTCGTCGATGGAATCCGAGGTGGCCTCGCTCTTGAAATAATCATAGATGTCTTCCACAACATCGTCGTCCACGACCTGACGGATGAAGTAGTTCAGATCCAATTTGGTCCCCGAAGAGACAATGGTCTCGATCTCCTGGATCAGGTCTTCCATGTCCATTCCCCGAGCATCCGCGATGTCTTCCAGCGACATCTGGCGGTCCACGCTCTGGATAATGTAGATCTTGTTCGCGGATTTGGAAGGCGATGACTTGACGACAAAGTCCTCCGGACGGCTGATCTCGTTCTCCTCTACGTACCGTTTGATGAGTTCCACGAACTTCTCACCGTATTTTCTCGCCTTTCCTTCTCCGACTCCCTGGCAACTGTGCATCTCGTTCAAGGTCACAGGGTACAGGATCGACATGTCTTCGAGGGCAGGATCGCTGAATATGATCCAAGGCTGCAGCCCCAACTTGCGGGACATATCCTTCCGCAGATCCTTCAGCATCGAAAGGAGGGCCGGATCTCCGCCACTGCCGGTCTTCATGGAGGTGGAGGCGCCGTACATTTCTTCGTCGTCTTCTTCCTCGCTGCCGGCGCCGTTGGAGAACACCCGATCCTCAACCAGCCGGATTTCATACGGAGCGGCATAGAACTGTTCTCCCTCCGGGGTAACGTAGATCAGGCCGTAGGTCTCGATTTCCTTCTCCAGCAGGCCCAGAATCAACCCCTGATGGATCACGGTCGCCCAGAACTTCTCGTCGTGGGCGGAGCCTGCTCCGAACAATTTTAATTTGTCGTGACGATAAGACTTGACCATCGAATTGGAGATTCCCGACAGAATGAGAGCAAGGTGTTCGATCTTGAAATGTTCCGGCAGCGACTGGACAAGCTCGATCACGAGACACATTTCTTTTCTGCCGTCGAAGCTCGGCTTGGGGGTGATGCAATTGTCGCACATCCCGCAGTTGTCCTTTGGATAGTTTTCACCGAAATAATTCAACAGCAGCTTTCTGCGGCACTGGTTGGATTCGGAGTACGCCACCGTCTCCAGCAGCAGTTGGCGGCCGATTTCTTGCTCGGAAACGGGCTTTCCTTGCATGAACTTTTCCAGTTTCTGGATGTCCTTGTAACTATAGTACGTGATGCAGCGTCCCTCATTGCCGTCCCGTCCCGCCCTGCCGGTCTCCTGGTAATAGCCTTCGATGCTTTTCGGGATGTCGTAGTGGATCACGAACCGGACATCCGGCTTGTCGATCCCCATACCGAAAGCAATGGTGGCGACGATCACATCCACATCTTCCATCAGGAAGCGGTCCTGGTTTTCCGTCCGGGTCTTCGCGTCCAGACCGGCATGATAGGGAAGCGCGCTAATTCCATTGATATTCAACAAGTCGGCCATTTCCTCAACCTTCTTCCGACTTAGGCAGTAGATGATGCCGGACTTGCCGGGATTCTGTTTGATGTAACGGATGACGTCCTTCTCCGGCTCCACCTTGTCCCGGATCTCATAGAAGAGATTCGGACGGTTGAAAGAGGATTTGAAGACCGTGGCATCCTGGATGCCGAGATTTTTCTGGATGTCGCTTTGGACCTTCGGGGTCGCGGTAGCCGTCAAAGCAATGATCGGAGCCCTGCCAATCTCTTGCACCATGTCGCGGATACGGCGGTATTCCGGCCGGAAGTCATGTCCCCATTCGGAAATGCAGTGGGCCTCGTCCACGGCATAGAAAGAAATGGTCACCTCCTTCAGGAAATCGATGTTCTCCGACTTGTTGAGGGACTCGGGCGCGACGTAGAGCAGTTTGGTCACTCCGGAATGAACGTCGTCCTTCACAGACTGGATCTGCGCCTTGTTGAGAGACGAGTTCAAGAAGTGGGCGATGCCCGTGTCCCCGGTCACGAAGCCGCGGATCACATCCACCTGGTTCTTCATGAGCGCGATGAGAGGCGAAATCACGATTGCCGTTCCAGGCATCACGAGGGCGGGCAACTGATAGCACAAAGATTTTCCCGCACCCGTCGGCATCAGTACAAAGGTATCTTTCCCCTTCAAGAGATTCACGATGATTTCCTCCTGGTCTCCCTTGAAAGTGTCAAAGCCGAAAAATTCCTTTAATTTGGAATGAATCAGTACTGAATCAATTCCCATGACGCTTCAGATTTCCATCTAAATTAATCCAAGTTTTCGTGAATATCAAGTAAAATAGAGAATATATTCATGCTTTATCAACATTTTTTCCGATATTTACAGAAATTTTTTGGAGGGAACTTTTCCCGACAATAAATTAGAAACATACAAAACTCAATATCATGAAGACAAACAAACTCTTCGTTGCCGCGGCGGTCGCGCTTTCAATGATCGCCTGCAACGGCCAGAAGCCCACCGGGGCGAATGATGGGAAAGACAGCACGGCTGTTGCCCAAAACACAGAAAAAGTCATGTCCGCAAAGGATTTCCTGCCTTCCAAGGGGGAAAGGGATTCCGTCAGTTACCTGATGGGAATCAATTTCGGCAGTTTCATCAAGGGCTACAATTTCGGCTCTGATCTCAACTATGCCCAGATCAAGAAGGGTATGCGGGATTTCATCAACGCCAAGGGCAACCAGAACGACACCAACTTCCTGAAGCAATTCAAGATCAGCCCGGAAGAAATGAACCGCCTCTTCAGCGCCTATATCGAGAAGCGGAATCAGTACACGGCTGAAGTCAACAAGGAAAAAGAAGCCCAGTTCCTTTCCGCCAACAAGGCGAAGGCCGGGGTGCAGACCACGGCCAGCGGGCTCCAGTACATCATCCAAGAGGCCGGCAATGACGTCAAGCCCGGTCCGCGGGACACCGTGTTCGTGCATTACAAAGGCACCCTCACCGACGGTACTGTGTTTGACGAGGTTCCCGAAACCGCGTCGGCTATCCAACTCACCCTCGACCGGGTCATTCCCGGATGGACCGAAGGTCTGGGATTGATCGGCGAAGGCGGCAAGGCTACGCTCTACGTTCCTTCTGAACTGGGATATGGTTCCCGCGGAACCAACGGCATCGAGCCCAACTCTCCGCTCATCTTCGACATCCAACTGGATTCCGTCAAGCGTTTCGTCGAGCCCGTTGAAGAGCCTGCAGCCAAATAACAGGACCCTATGGCAGCTTTGGAAATAGAAGGCAAGATCAGACAAAAACTTGCGAAGATCACCGGCCAAGGCGCGAAAGGCCCCTGGACGAAACAGGATTTCATCCTGGAATACCAGGACGGGAACTTCCCTGCCGAAATTTGCTTCACCGTTTTCGGGAACGATAAAGTCGCGGAGCTGGACAAGCACCAGGTCGGAGACGATGTACGTGTCTCCTTCAATCTGAGGGCACGGGAATACAACGGACGCTGGTACAACGATGTCCGTGTTTGGAGAATTTCCTCCGCCTCTCAGGAAGCTCCTGCACAGAGCCACGCTCCGCGCAAAATGAATGCTCCTGCCCAGGCACAGGTTCCCCCCGTCGAAACTTCCGCCCCGGCTCCGACTATCGATGACATGCCGGCCGAAGATCCCAACGGCGGCGACCTACCGTTCTAGGCTGCAGCCCGACCCGGCGGATCGAACCATCATCGCGCCACCATGTCAGTTGTTTCTTGGCATAGTGGCGCGTTTTGCATTGAGTATTGAACGAGGCGCATGGCCTCTTCCAGGGGGGATATGGCCGCTAGAGGTTCAGATCTTCGGTGCCATCGAAGACCTGCTTGCCGTCATCGTCATCGCTGTCCTCGTCGTCGTCATTTTCATCCGCGGCGTCCTTGTCACGGGAATCCTCATCATCCTCGTCCGACCCCCAATCAGGCTTCTGACCCGGCAGATGCCGCTGGGAATCCGGCAGATCCTCGAAAGCCACATACCCGTTTTCAAACTCGGCGGGCACCGGCCCCTTTGTGTCCACGAGAACAGGACCGCCTCCGGGGCGATCCTCCGTGCCTTCGAAGGTGATGATCACGCTCTTCCTGTTGGGCACGTCATAGAAATACAGGAAAGATGCAATCCCGGTCTTGACCGACTTGGCCACGGTAACGGCATCCACGGTTCCGTTCCCGAGGTCGAACAAACCATAGCGCGCCAGCACACACCCGTCCGCGCGGAGCGCCTTGAACAGAATCAACTGATCCTGCGGGAACTCCAGATCCGCGCGCAACTGCTTGTGAAAAGCATACAACGTGGTTTCGCCACTCATTTCATAGACCCTGTAGAAGCCTTTGATTCCGGCAAGAGTTACTCTGTACTTGTATACCATAAGTCAATCAAGTTGTCGATGACGGATTCTCCGTTTTATGTTCAAAATTACAAAATTTCCCGTTTCGTTGCAAAATAATCTGAAAAACGCTAATTTCACATTCTGAGATGGAGAGTACGAACAGCCATATCCAGGATTCCTACTACAGCATTCCGTTCACAACCCGTGGGTTGTACAAGAACAAAGGAAGCCGTTTCCTCTCATGGGCCTATCCCGTTGAAACAGAGGAATCGGTGAAAGCCATCCTGAACGATCTCCGGAAAGAATACCACGACGCCCGACACCATTGCTACGCCTACCGGCTCGGTTGGCAGGGCGAACAGTACCGGGCCAACGACGACGGAGAACCGTCCTCCTCGGCAGGAAGGCCAATCCTCGGACAGATCGATTCGCGGGGGCTGAGCGACGTGCTGGTCGTGGTGGTCCGGTATTTCGGCGGAATCAAGCTCGGCATTCCGGGGCTGATCAAGGCCTACAAAACCGCGGCCGCCGAAGCCTTGGACGAGGCGGGAAAAGTGGAGAAGATCGCCGGAAAATGGTTCCGTATCGGTTTTGACTATCCGGCCATGAACCCGGTTATGACGGTTCTCAAGGATCTGGCGCTCGAACAGCGGAACCAGCAGTTCGAGGTGCAGTGCTCGCTGGAGGCCAGGATTCGGCTATCGGAAGAGCGGAAATTCCGGGACAGCCTCGCTCTCATCGACATCGATGTTTTGGAAGAATTGTAATTGCGTATGAATATGCCCAAAAGTCTCATTTCCATCAAGGATTTCTCCAAGGATGAAATCCTCCACATCCTGAATGTCGCCGAGGAATTCGAAACCTGCCGGGAACAAAATTTTCTTGCAGGAAAGGTGATTGCCTGTCTCTTCTTCGAGCCCTCCACCCGGACTCGGCTTTCCTTCGAATCGGCCGTGAACCGTCTGGGCGCGCGAGTGATCGGATTCCCGGACAACCGGAATACGAGCCAGGCGAAAGGAGAGACACTGGAAGACACCATGCGGATCATTTCCAACTACGTGGACATGATCGTCATGCGGCACCCGCAGGCTGGAGCCGCCGCCATCGCCGCGTCGGTCGCCTCCGTTCCTGTGGTCAATGCCGGAGACGGCCCCAACGAACACCCGACCCAGACCCTGCTGGATCTGTATTCCATCCGGAAGACGCAAGGAAACCTGGAGAACCTCACTGTCAATATGGTGGGCGACTTGAAGTACGGACGGACCGTCCATTCCCTCATCGAAGCCCTGCACTACTTCCATCCGCACTTCATCATGACCGCTCCCCAAGAACTGCGGATGCCGCGTGAATATCTCGAATTTCTGGAAAAGAAGGGGGTCACCTTCGAAGAAACGGATCGTATCGAAGAACATCTCAACGATTGCGACATCCTCTACATGACCCGCATCCAGCAGGAACGGTTCCCCGAGCCGGAAGAATATGCGAAAGTGAAAGACGTGTACAAATTGACCGCCTCCATGCTGGAAGGGGCCAAGCCGAACTTGAAGATTCTGCATCCGCTGCCGCGCGTGGGAGAAATCGCGACGGACGTGGACGCGACACCCTATGCCTACTATTTCCAGCAGGCAGGGAACGGCATGTACGTCCGAATGGCCATCATTTCTTACTTGCTGGGATACAGGTAACAGGAAGCGACCCAACTATCTATACTTTTCTATGAAAAAATCGATTGTACTGGTTTCCATTTTCTTGCTTATCGCAGGCAGCATCTCCGCCAAATCGAGAAAGGCCGTTTACATCATTGTGGACGGAATCCCTGCCGACATGATCGAACGTCTGCATCTTCCCAATATCCGGGAAATAGCCGAAAAAGGAGCATATGGCCGAAGTTATGTGGGAGGAACTGTCGGTCGCTATGACCAGACGCCCACAATCTCCGCAGTCGGTTACACGGATCTGCTGACGGCGACCTGGGTGAACAAACACAACGTGCCCGGGAACAGCAATCTGAAACCGAACTACAATTATTGGACACTTTTCAAGATCGCCAAATCTCAAGACAGGAACGTCACGACCGGCATTTTTTCGAGCTGGACAGACAACAGAACCATGCTGATCGGCGCCGGGAAGCCCGAAACCGGCAATCTTCAGATCGACTTTGTGTATGACGGATATGAAAACGACTATGCAGCCTTCCCGAAGAAGGAGCATGATCTGAGGATCTTTGACATTGATGAACATGTCTCGAAGAAGGCAGCCGATTGCATTCGCGAAGAGGCGCCTGACCTGAGCTGGGTCTATCTTTGGTACACGGACGCTGCCGGCCATATTTTCGGGAACGGCAAGGTGTTCGATGATTTTGTGAAACTTGCCGACAAGCAGATCGGCCGGGTTTGGGATGCTGTCAAGTACCGGGAAAGACACTTCGATGAAGAATGGATGATCGTTGTCTGCACGGATCATGGACGGGGATATGACGGCTACCATCACGGAGGACAGTCCGTCAGGGAACGGACAATCTGGGTCGCCACGAACCAAAAGGTCAACGCAAGGATGAAAAGCGGCAAGAGCGCCATGGTTGACATCGCTCCTTCCATTTGCCGTTTCATGGACTTCGAAGTGCCTCGGGACGTGCTTTGGGAACAGGACGGCACTTCATTTTATGGAAAGGCAGACATGATGGAAATGGATATCATGCCGTACGACAACACGGTGGACATCCGTTGGGAATGCTTGAACAAACGCGCCCAAGTGAACGTATGGGCTTCCGTTTCCAATCATTTCAAAGAAGGGGGCAAGGATGAATGGATCAAAATCGGAACGGTTCCCGCAAAGTCGGAAAAATACACGGTGGACCTGAGCCGCCTTCCCGCTTCAACGTTCTACAAATTTGTGCTCGAAACGCCGAACGGGACGCTCAACCGATGGTATGATTCCGTTCCGGAAAAATACGGGGACTTCAAGGTTCCGCTGGCGGTAGACCGGAACGATCTTCCGATCGGGAACTGGAACCGAGACGCCTATTCCAAGATTACCGGTCTTCTTGCTTCAGAAGGGATCCACAAATCCGGCTACGACCCGGACAGCAAACCGTATGCGGTCTTTGATTTTGACAACACGTCCATTATCAATGATGTGGAATTTTCATTGCTGGCGTATCAAATCCACAACCTCCGGTTCCGGATTCATCCGGACCGTTTCTTTGAAGCAGTGACGACTGACGTGCCGGATCTTGAAGCTGAAATCCGGGTCGGCAATACTGTAAGAATGTTGGCGCAAGATGTTTCGGATGACTATCAATACCTGTATGACAATTTCATCGCCAAGGACTTTGATGCTTCAACCGTTTCGGGTGCGCTGTCAAGAATCAAAGAGAGCGACTGTTACCTTGATTTCCGCGCAAAATTATTCGCCCTGATATTCGGAGTGGCCGAACATTTTGATTACGGGGTCGGATGCATTCATATCCTCCGGCTGCTGGAAGGGATGACGTATGAAGAGATTACCGCTCTTGCGAAGGAGTCTTTCAAGTATTTCCGTGGAATGAAGGGGGTCAGCATGATCCGGTGGGAGAGTCCCGAGATGGGCGTGTGCGGGAAAATAGTCTCCGAGCATCCGGAAGGAATATGCGTGACCGAGGAGATGCTGAATCTTTTCAAACATCTTCGGTTGAACGGGATCGATGTTTACATCTGTTCGGCATCCCTGGAAACGGTGGTCGAGTCTGTAGCCTGTGATCCGGAATTCGGGTTCGGTTTTGACAAGGAACATGTCTATGGCCTTCGTTTCAAGGGAGGAGACTCCGGGGTGGTCCAAGTGGAACTTGATCCCGACTATATTCAGACATTCAAGCAAGGAAAGGCCGATGCGATCAACGCCTACATCGCCCCGAAACATGGAGGAAAGGCACCGGTTCTGGTGGCTGGCGACAGCAACGGCGACTATGAAATGCTCACTGCGTTCAAGGATCTCAAACTCGGGCTCATCATCAACGCCGGCAACGGTGGAGCGATCGGAGAACTGGCTGAAAGCGGAAATCCGAAATATGTCGTTCAAAACCGCGATCTCGCGCTTGGCGTATTTGTCAGGCAGTAAAGGTTGCCGCGGATCAATATGAAAGGAGAGGCCGGTTATCTTATTGAAGAATCCACATCTTTCCCATGTATCTATCTGAGCCTCCGTATCGGCCCTTCCCGCACTATTTCAGGAATTTTTAAAAAAGCGGGATTGAAAGAATTTTTTATTATTCGGTTATTATCAATGACGAAATCTCGTCATTTTGTATGAAATGATCCGGATGAAACAATTTTAAAACATTTTAATGACACTTACCCCGTTTTTTCAACTATTTTTAAAATGACTATCTTCGTAGAATCAATACAGAAAAACGATCTGGAATATTTTTGTTTTTTGCTATTAGTTTTTATGTATTTACCAACGAATCGGTTTTGATTTGAAACCATAATATTGGATATCGATAATTATTTTTAACTAAAATGGGAAAAGTTCATGTTTTCAATGCCGGCCCTTCCGTGCTTCCGCAGGTGGCCATAGAGAATGCCATCGAGGCGCTAAAAGACTTCAAAGGCACAGGTGTTTCCGTACTGAGCATCTCTCACCGCGCCAAAGAATGGGATGCGACCATGGAGGAATGTCGCTCCCTGTGGAGAGAACTCCTGAACATCCCGGATACCCACGAGATCGTGTTCCTGAGCGGCGGCGCCTCCCTGCAGTTCCTCTATGTGGCCATGAACTATCTGGAGCGCAAAGCCGCGTATCTGGAAACCGGCGAATGGGCGAAGAAGGCCCTCAAGGAAGCTGCTGCCATCGGCGATGCCTATGCGATTGCCAGTTCCGCGGACAAGAACTATTCCTACATTCCAAAGGGCTATGAAATCCCCACGGATCTGGACTACTTCCACATCACGACGAACAACACCATCTACGGTACCGAGATCAAGGAAGACATCGACTGTCCCGTGCCCCTCATCGCAGACATGAGTTCGGACATCATGTCCCGTACGATGGATGTCGGCAAGTATGCCCTGATCTACGGCGGCGCCCAGAAGAACGTCGGCCCTGCCGGCGTGATCTTCGCCATCATCCGCAGGGATACCCTCGGCAAGGTGACCCGTTACATCCCGACCATGCTCGACTACCGCACGCACATCGACAAGCTTTCGATGTTCAACACCCCTCCCGTATTCGCCATCTTTATGATGAACGAAACCCTCAAGTGGCTGAAGAGCATAGGCGGTGTCGAAGCGATTCATAAGATTAACGAAGAAAAAGCGGCTCTCTTGTACAGCGAAATCGACCGGAACTCCCTCTTTGTCGGAACCGCTGCGAAAGAAGACCGTTCCATCATGAACGTCTGCTTCGTCATGGCCCCCGGCTACGAGACGCTGCAGGATGAATTCCTCGCCTTCGCGAAGGAGCGCAAGCTGATCGGCCTCAAAGGTCATCGTTCCGTCGGCGGCTTCCGCGCCTCTCTCTACAATGCCTGCACCCCCGAAGATGTCCTGGCGCTGGTCAACTGCATGAAAGAATTCGAAAATCTTAAGAAATAAGGGAGATGAAAGTATTAGTTGCTACAGAGAAGCCTTTTTCCACCGCTGCCGTCGCAGGGATCAAAGAAATCATTGAAGGTGCCGGATATCAGTTCGCCACCCTCGAAAAATATACCGACACCGGAGAACTGATCACCGCTGTCGCCGACGTGGATGCCCTCATCATCCGCACCGACAAAATAACCGCTGAAGTACTGAATGCCGCCAAGAACCTCAAGATCGTGGTCCGTGCCGGCGCCGGTTACGACAACATAGACCTCGCCGCAGCTACGGCTCGCAAGATTGTGGTGATGAACACCCCCGGACAGAATTCCAATGGAGTCGCTGAACTCACCATCGCGATGATGATCTTCATGGCCCGGAACCAGTTCACTCCTGCCACCGGCTCCGAACTGGAAGGTAAGAGGCTGGGAATCCAGGCTTTCGGCAATGTAGGAAGACTTGTCGGCAAGAAGGCTGAAGCGATGGGCATGAAAGTGACAGCCATCGATCCGTTCATCCCTGCGGAGAAGATCCGCGAGGCCGGAGTCGAGCCGGCCGAATCAGCGGAGCAGATGTATTCCTCTTGCATGTACATTTCCATCCATATGCCCGCTACGCCGGAGACCATCGGTTCGATCGGTTACGATCTGATCGTAAAGATGCCGAAGGGCGCTTGCCTGATCAATGCAGCCCGCAAAGAGGTGATCGACGAGGCCGGACTGGAAAAAGCACTCGATGAACGAGAAGACTTGAAGTACATCACCGATGTGGCCCCGGACAACTACGAAGTTTTGAAGGAGAAATTCGGAACGCGCATTTTCGCGACTCCCAAGAAGATGGGCGCCCAGACCGCCGAAGCGAACCTGAACGCCGGCCTCGCTGCCGCCCGTCAAATCGTCGATTTCTTCGCCACCGGGAACACCCGATTCCAGGTCAACAAATAATGATCAGTCGGATAACCTCTGCATGCTGGAAACGTCCGCTCCGCGGACCCCTCCCATCTCCGATGGGTCCCTCCCTCTTACGAGCCGAGGGTGGCTACGGTTTCCGGCATGCAAAGGCTGTCCTATAAAAAACCAATACAATATGATACGTGTAAAACCGTTTGCGGCGGTGCGGCCGCCGAAGAGCCTAGTGAAAGAAGTCGCCGCACCGCCCTACGATGTGCTGAACTCTGAAGAAGCTCAGCAGCTGGCAGGCGAAAAATCCCTGCTGCACATTACCAAGCCGGAAATCGACTTCGATCCGATGCTGGAAGAGCACGATCCGAAAGTCTATGAAAAGGCCGTCAAGAATTTCCGGGACTGGCAAGCCAGAGGCTGGTTGAAACAAGACGGAAAGGAATGCTATTATATCTATGCGCAGACCATGGACGTCCGTACCCAGTACGGACTGGTTCTCTGCGCCCACACCGAAGACTACGTCACCGGCAAGATCAAGGAACATGAGCTTACCCGCAAAGACAAGGAAGACGACCGGATGACCCACGTGAAAATCCAGAACGCCAACATCGAGCCCGTGTTCTTCGCCTACAGGGATAACGATCTGCTGAACCAGATCGTCGCGGATGCCGTCAAATCGGAACCCGAATATTCCTTCACCGACGAGAACAACTTCGGACACAAGTTTTGGATCATCGACAATGACGATACCATCGACCGGATTACCCGGATCTTCCAGAACGATGTCGATGCCTTCTACGTGGCAGACGGTCATCACCGCACCGCGGCCGCGGTCAGGGTCTGCGCCGAGAAGAAAGCGCGGAACCCCCATCATACCGGAGAGGAAGAATACAACTATGTGATGGCGGTCTGTTTCCCCAAGAGCCAACTCAAGATCCTGGACTACAACCGCGTGGTCAAAGATCTGAACGGCCTGTCGGGCGAGGGATTCCTGGATGCCCTGCGGAAAGATTTCGACGTGAAAGAAAAAGGCAGCGAGGCCTATCGACCGGACCACCTCCACAACTTCTCGATGTATCTGGACGGCAAGTGGTATTCGCTGGAAACCCTCGAAGGACGCTACGACGACCAGGATCCCATCGGAGTGCTCGATGTCACGATACTCTCGAACCTCGTGCTTGACAAGATTCTAGGCATCAAGGAGCTCCGGACCGACAAGCGCATGGATTTCGTGGGCGGAATCCGCGGACTGGGCGAGTTGAAACGCAGGGTGGACAGCGGGGAAATGAAAGTTGCCTTCGCCCTCTTTCCTGTTTCGATGGATCAATTCATCAAGATCTCGGACACGGGCAACATCATGCCTCCGAAGACCACGTGGTTCGAGCCCAAGCTCCGCTCCGGTCTCGCGATCCACAAACTCGACTAACCGGCTGCCCGCGCTATGGCGAAACAGGTATTCAACGCCTCGATGAAACTCGCGGATTTGATTGATCAAAGTTCAAATCTGCTGCGGATCATTCCCCGTACCGGGCTGTCCTTCGGCTTCGGAGAAGCCACTGTTAAAGAAGCGTGCAGGAGAGCGGGGGTGGATCCTGCAACCTTCTTGTTGATTTGCAACGTCTATTCCTTCGATGATTTCGTTCCGAGTCCGGACGAACTGCGCAAGGCGGACATCCGGGGCATTGTCGCCTATCTGCAAGCCTCGCACGATTTCTATCTGAAAACAGCCCTGCTGACCTTGTCCGAATCAATCGGAAGAATGCTGGAACCATGCGAAGAAAGCCGGAAGAACATCATCCGCAAATTCTTCGCCGAATACAAAGTTGAGCTGGAAAAACATTTTGAATACGAAGAAGTCAAGGTCTTCCCGTACGTGGTCGCTTTGATCGACAGGAAGGAGCATCCGGCCTTTTCCATCCGTCAGTTTGAGAAGCACCACAGCAACCTTCTGGAAAAGTTGGGAGATCTGAAGGATCTCATCATGAAATACCTTCCGCAGGAATGCGAAGCCGACCGGATCGGCGACGTGCTGTCGTACCTCTATTTTTTGAAGGATGATTTGGCGCGGCATACCTCCATCGAGGACAATGTACTGGTGCCCATGATCGCGGATCTGGAACGGAACGGCTTGGTCGCTTCGGGGAGCATTTCCTCGAAAACAGCGGCGGAAGAAGCGCTTTCCGACCGCGAAAAGGAGATCCTCACCTGTGTAGCGAGGGGGATGCTGAACAAAGAGATCGCGGACCGGTTCAGCCTGTCCATCCACACGGTCATCACCCACCGGAAGAACATTACCCGCAAAATCGGCATCAAAACCGTTGCCGGACTTACCGTCTACGCCATCCTGAACGGCCTGATCGACATCAACTCCATCGAGCAGCCATAGGATTGCGTTGTGCCGGCTCGTCACTTTTGAAACAGCAACGTTTCACACTTTGATAACCGGAACACTACGGATTTCAACACGTCGTATTTTTGACCGATTGAATTAAGCAATTCACTCAAGGACAATGCTGTACACAAAACATTGTCCAGTTTCTCTTTTCAGAAGAAAAGAGCGATGTGATAGCCGAGGAAGGAGAACAACCAGGCCACAGCGATCGTGTAGGCGCAGATCGCCACGGCCCAGCCCCACTTGCCGGTTTCGTTCTTGATGGCCACGAAGGTCGCGATACAGGGAAAGTAGAGCAGGACAAAGATCATGTACGCGATAGCGGTCGGGAAGGTCATCGAGCGCGCCAGCGCGGCCTGAAGAGCCGTGTTTTTCTCATTATCCGCGCCAACCGCTTCCGGATTGTCTTGCAGGTACATGACCCCTAGAGAACTGACCACGAGTTCCTTTGCAACGATGCCCGTCAGCAGGCCGACATCCAATCTCCAGTCGAAACCCATCGGCCGCATCGCGGGCTCTATCGCCTTGCCGATCTGCGCGAGATAGGATCGTTCCAGTTGGGAAGACGGCATATCGGCCTCCAAGATCGAAACCGCGTCCGGGGAGACTTGCTGAAGTGTTTGGGTGCGTGGGAAATAGCCCAGGAACCAGATGACGACCGAAGCGACCAAAATCGTGGTTGCCATTTTTTGGAGATACTGTCTCCCTTTTTCCCAAGTATGGCGCCAGATCGCCTTCCCGGTCGGAATCCGATAAGGCGGCAGTTCCATCACGAACGGCAGGTCATCCTCTTTGACAAACTTGCCGAAAAGCAGGGCGGACAGGATCGCCAGCAGAACGCCGAACAGGTATATTCCCAATAGCGCAAGCGCCGCTCCTTTGGGAAAGAAGGCACCGCAGAGCAGCACGAAGAGCGGCAAGCGTCCCGCGCAGGACATGAAGGGGATGATCGCGATTGTGACCAGGCGGGACTTGCGGCTCTCGATAGTCCGGGTCGCCATGATCGCAGGCACGTTACAGCCGAAACCCATTACCATCGGAATGAAAGATTTCCCGTGCAGGCCGATTTTGTGCATCGGCTTGTCTACGATGAAGGCTGCCCGTGCCATGTAGCCCGAATCCTCCAGCAGAGAGATGAAGAAGTACAGAATCAGGATGGTCGGCAGGAAAACCAAGACACTTCCGACACCGGCGAGGATCCCGTCGACGATCAAGTCTTTCAGCCACCCGTCCTGCATCAATGTAGAGACAAACTTCCCAAGCCGGGCAACCAGCCAGTCAATCCAGTCCATCGGGTACCGTCCCAGCACGAAAGTCGTTTCGAACACGACGAACAGCAGGAAAATGAAGATCGGGAATGCCAGCCACTTGTTCGTGACCACGGCATCGATCCGGTCCGTCAGGGTTTTCTTCGGCTTCTGTTCCCGGCGGGGTTGATACGTCTCCGCCAGGGCTCCCTGGACAAAGGCATACTTGGCATCCACGATAGCGGATTCAACGGATTCGTTCAGCAAGGCTTCGATCCGCTTCGCCTCCTCGTCCCGTGCCGTCAGCACCTCCTCCCGGTTCGGCAGAGTCTCGACAATCTTGCGGATGTCGGCATCGTCTTCCAAGATCTTGATCGCCAAGTAGCGTGTGGAATACTTCGCTTTGATACCGGTGTTGCCCCAAAGCGTCCGCTGGACGCGGAGGATGCTTCGTTCGAGTTCAGAACCGTGGTTGATGTGAATATGACGGGCAATCGTCTCGTCATTGTGCTCGTAAACCCGGATCACCGTGTCGAAGAGCTCGGCGATCCCCCGGCCCGTGCGCCCCACCGTCTGACAGACCGGCATGCCCAGCAAGCGGCCCAGTTGCAGAATGTCCAGGCTGTCTCCCCGGGCCTGCAATTCGTCGAACATATTCAACGCCATCACCATCCGGAGGTTCATGTCGATGAGTTGGGTAGTCAGGTAGAGATTCCGCTCCAGATTGGATGCGTCCACGACGTTCACGACCACGTCCGGCGGTGTCTCGACAAGATTCTTCCGGACATAGCGTTCTTCCGGTGAATAAGCCGTCAGGGAGTACGTACCCGGCAGGTCGACCAGCACGATACGGTAGCCCTTGTGCATGAGACTCCCCTCTTTCGCATCCACCGTCACGCCGCCGTAGTTCCCCACGTGCTCGTGCAAGCCGCTCGCAAAGTTGAACAGGGATGTCTTTCCGCAGTTCGGGTTGCCCACCAAGGCGACCCGGATTTCGAAGCGCTTTTCGGCGGCGATGTGCGCCATCGCTCTTTCGAGATACTCCGCATCCTCGCGGGCATCCGGATAGAGGGCCTTGAAATCGTCGTGCTGGGGGATCAGGGTACGGGCTTCAGCCTCGCTGACCACTTCGATCAAGGAGGCCTCCTCGCGGCGGAGGGAGACCCGGTAGCCCAGGATTTCATATTCGATGGGATCCTTCAGCGGAGCGTTGAGCACAACCCGGACGGTCTTGCCCGGAAGGAAGCCCATCTCGATGAGCCGTTTCCGGAAACCGCCGTGGCCCGCGACCTTGACAATCACGGCCCTCCTGCCCGTCTCCAGTTCTGAAAGTACCATCTTTTAAAAAAATCGGTGCAAAAATACATCGATTCGACTTATTCCGCAATCGTCATTTATTGGTATTTTTCGACTATCTTTGTGAAAACGACGATTGTATATGAAACTGTTCGGAAGCGATTTGTGTCCCTGGTGCCTGGACTGCAAAGAAAACCTTGACAAATACGGCATCCCCTATACCTTCGTGGACATCAACGCCAGCATGCGGAACCTGGCGATCTTCTTGAAAATGCGGGACACCCACCCGATTTTCACCCATGCCAAGGCTGCGCACGACATCGGCATCCCCGCTCTGGTCGACGAGGACCGGAAAATCATCCTGAACTGGGAAGACTGGCTCCGCGGCCAAGGCTTTCAGGTGCAATACCGCCACGTGAAGTCCGACGGCTCCTGCAGCGTCGATGAAAAAAACTGCTGAAGCCTCAACGCCCTGTTCCAGTACCTCATCAAACGTAGCGTCGTCCGCTACTACAACGGCACCCCGTGCAATCAGCAATAAGCCTTCCTTGGTCTCCGCTAAGTTTTTTTTCACAAAAACGAACATTTTCTCCGAAAATGCTTATCTTTGTGAACTTAAAACGAAAAAACGATTTCAATTATGAAACTTTTCAGCATGCGACCACTCCTTGGTGCCATCGGCGCCCTCATTCTTCTGGCCGGCTGCGATCAGAAAGAAAATGCAATAACCTCATCCGAAATGATGAGGCTCCCGGAAGTCGTGCGGAATGATTTTTATGCCCGCTTCCCGGACGCCCGTGATCCCAAGCCCTGGAACGGAGAGGACTTGATTCGAATTTCTTTCAAAGACAAATCGGACAACTCGGTTCTCGTCGCGTACCGGCACAATGTCTGGGAACTCACCGCGACGGAACTCAACAAGGAGACTTTCCTCCTGCAGCTGCCTTCCCCTGTGCGCAGAGCCTATGCAGCGCTCGAGATCACTGAGAACGCCGACTATCCTTCCGGCAATGAATACATCTACCGGCTCGAACGGCGGGGCATTTCCCATGTCGGCTACCACTTTCACTTCCTGAAGAAAGACGAAGCGGCGGGAGACGATCGGACGTTCTGGATCTGCAACGTGCTGATCAACGCGGACGGCCGTGTCCTCGAAGCCTCGCACTTCAACCGCAACCGACCGGTGTTCTTTATGGGATTTGATTCCGCGCTCGCCTTCATCCGCGACCGGTATCCCGAAGCCGACATCCGAGGCTGCGTGAACGATTCGGGAGACCAAATGTTCTTCGTACTGCATCAAGGCAAAATGACCCGTGTCTGGTTCCGTTCCATGAGCTCCAGCTCGGTTTGGGAATGGGACAGAAGCATGACCCGCTTGGAAGAAGGCGCCGCGCTGCCGGAACCGGCCTGCTCGGCCATCGAAAAATTCAAGCAGGAGCATCCCGACCTGCACTACATGGCGGTCTACTACCGCGAAACCCCTACCGGAAACGCTTACGCGCTCCAGTACGGGAACGAAGACGAGAACACAATCACCTTCTTTCCGGAACAGTAGGCTGCGCGTCCGCCATTCCGGGAATCAGATCCCGCGACCGGATTCCCGGATCATGTTTCCGAGACGATCGTTGAACGCGGTCTTGGACAGGAGGTCTTCAAGGGTGAAGTGCATTCTCCAGCGCCAGTAGTGGCGGGGATTGGCCGGAATATTGATCCGTTCGTCCTGCGGATCACCGGGATAACGGACCGTTTCGTCGATTGATGTCCAATCCTGCAGCGGAACGATCATCAGCATGGACGGGGCCTGCAGATGCTGAACAAGGATCCGTTCGCAAATCCAAGGGTCGCAATTGAGTGGCGCCTCGCCTTCTCCGTGAAGCATCTCGCGATAAAAACGCTCGGTCAAGCCGCGGTCTTCCTCCCACCAGCCACGCAAGGACGAAGTGTCGTGCGTGCCGGTCGCGCAGACCGACAGATACGGGTAGGAAGCCGGATCGCCGAACAATTTTTCAGGTGATTTCGGCATACGCTGGATTTCCAGAGAGAGGATGTGCAGTTCCTGCATCGTTTCCGGAACGCAATCCGGAATCATGCCGAGATCTTCCCCGCAGGCCAGCATCTTGGTGGAATCCAGCAGGGCCGGAAGTTTCTTCATGGCCGTATCCCTCCAGAAGGCATTGTGGCGGCGATAGAAGAAATCATCGTACAGCCCGTTGTATTCCTGCTTCATCACATCGTTCAGCGACTTGTAGTCCCCGGTCTGCTGCGAGCCGATGCGGGGATGGAACCAGCCCTTCCGGCGCGGATCCGGAACGAACAGTTCCGAATCGGGATCGAATCCCCTGCCCCGGATCTCGTCCGCCGAATACGGAAGCGCGGGATTGAAATGTCCAAGCAAGCCGGACTGGATGCCGAGCGGGATCTCCCAAATGCGGAAAAAGCCGAGAATATGGTCGATGCGGAAGGCGTCGAAATATTCACTCATCTTGCCCAGGCGGGATTTCCACCAGGCATAGCCGTCCTTGGCCATCTCTTCCCAGTTGTAGGTCGGGAAACCCCAGTTCTGTCCGTCGGCGGAGAAGGCATCGGGCGGAGCGCCGGCCTGGGAATCCAGGTTGAACAGTTTCGGCCATTGCCAGGCGTCCACACTGGTACGGCTGATTCCGATCGGCAGATCGCCCTTGATCGCGACGCCCTTGAAATGGGCATATTGAACGGCTTCTTTCAACTGCTTGTCCAGGAAATACTGGACATAACAATGGAAATCCACTTCCGGCCTACGCGCCACGCAGAAGGCGGCAACCTTTTCCCGGTTATATTCGGAGAGTTCCTTCCATTTCCCGAATTCCGCGGTGCCGTTCTCGTCGCGCAGGACACAGAAAGCGGCGTACGGGAGGAGCCAGTGTTCGTTTTCCCGCAGGAAAGCCTGATAGGCTTCGGAAGAAAGCACCTGACGGCCGTTTTTCTTGAAGGCAGCCTTCAGCAGGCGCGTTTTCTCCCGATTGACACGTTCGTAGTCCACCGTCTGCAGGGCATTCAATTCCTGCCGCAGAGACAGATATTCCTTGTCCGCTTTCACCCCGACGTCCGGCAGATGCAGGAACTGCGGATGCAGGGCAAAGGTAGAGTTGGCGTTGTAGGGATAGGAGTCCGTCCAGGTTCCGGTCATGGTCGTATCGTTGATCGGAAGGAGCTGGAGGACGCTCTGTCCGGTCTGCGCCGCCCAATCCGCCAACTTCTCGAGATCGCGGAACTCCCCGACCCCGAAGCTGTCTTCGCTCCGCAGCGAGAAAACCGGAATCGCTGTCCCTGCTCCGCGCCAGGGAACTCGGTCAAACCGAGGAGGGCGGTTCCGGATGATGAGGAGGCTCCCTTTCGAAGGAACTTCCGCCAGGAAATAGTTCGGCCCTTTCTCCCACCGCTTGGGTGTCAAGGTTTCCTTGTCCAGAACGACGAACTTGTACTCGAGCGGCTCCGAGACATCAAGACAAAGGCTCCAATAGGGAAAGGATGCATCCGACATCAGGAAAAACTTCTTCCAATTGCCGAAAGCGTCTCCCCCTCCCGCCAGCGCCAGGACTTCGTCGCTGCGCACCTGGGAATCCAAGAACAGGAAAATAAGATTCCCCGCTTTCTGCTCCTGTTCGACAGAAACGGTTCTTCTGAAGATGACGTCCGTAAAAGCCTTGGACAGGAAAGGGGATTCCGCGGGACGTTCGTGCCAGCTGTCCCGGACGATGATCTCCTTGATTCCGCGTAGGGAAGTCGGCAGGTCGATTTTGTGAAGCTCCCATTCTTGACGGAGGCATTTTCCGTCCCGGCGCACTTCAAAGCCGTACACGATGGATTTTGCAGAAGCGGGTGCCCGGAAAGAGGCCATCCAGGTTCCCTCCATGACATATTCCATCTCCATGATCTTCTTGTCGCCAAGTTTCATGAAGAGGGTTTCCCCAGGCTGGGTAAAATACTCTAAACTGATCTTGATTTGCATAGTATACAAATGTAACGAAAATTTCTAAAATGGCTATATTTGCAAACCTTGATCGCCCTAAGTTTCGAAAAATCGATGGAAAAGCGCCCGTTGGAAATCATGTCCCCCGCAGGCAATTTCGAATGCCTGCATGCCGCCCTTCAAGGAGGGGCCGATTCCGTGTATTTTGGAATCGGGCACCTGAACATGCGCTCGCATTCCGCAAGCAATTTCCAGACCGAGAATCTGCCCGAGATCGTCCGAATCTGCCGGGAAGCCGGGGTCCGGACCTATATGACCCTCAACATCACCCTTTATCAAGAAGATCTGCAGGCCATGCGGGAAGCCCTGGATGCCGCCAAGGCCGCCGGAGTGGATGCCATCATCGCTTCGGACATGGCAGCCATCGCCTGGTGCCGCCGGATCGGCCTGGAAGTCCACATCAGCACCCAGTTGAGCATCTCCAATGTGGAATCCCTGCGGTTTTACGCGCAGTTCGCCGACGTGATCGTGCTCGCAAGGGAACTGAATCTCGACCAGGTCCGGGAGATCTATGCAGCCATCGAGCGCGAGAACATCACAGGCCCTTCCGGAAAACCCGTCCGGATCGAAATGTTCGTCCACGGAGCGCTCTGCATGGCCGTTTCCGGACAATGCTACCTGAGCCTGCAGACCTGCGGACATTCCGCGAACCGGGGAGACTGTTACCAGATCTGCCGGCGCGGATACGAGGCGACCGACCTGGAAACCGGAACGCAGTTGCATCTCGACAACCGCTACATCCTGTCTCCGAAAGACCTTTGCACGATCGAGTTCCTGGACAAGATCGTGGACGCGGGCGTCCGGGTATTCAAAATCGAAGGACGCGCCCGGAGCGCCGAGTATGTGCGCGTGGCCACGGAATGCTACCGCCGGGCAGCCGACGCCATCTGCGCCGGCACCTATACCCCGGAGTTGACCGCCGCCTTGAAGCGAAAACTCGGAGCCGTATTCAACCGGGGCTTTTGGGACGGGTGGTACCAAGGCGCCCGTCTCGGGCAGTGGAGCGAAGTCTACGGGAGCCAGGCGACGCGCCGCAAGGAATATGTCGGCAAGATCACGAACTGGTTTGACCGGATCGCGGTGGCCGAAATTACACTGGACAGCGGTCTGATCCAGGTCGGGGACGACCTGCTGGTCATCGGCGCGACGACCGGAGTGTATGCCTGCCGGGTTTCCGAACTCCGGGTGGATCTCCAGTCCGCTGCCGAAGCCCGGAAAGGAGACCGCTGCTCGATCCCCGTCCGGTTCGACGACGACTGGAAGGGAGAGCGGAAGCTCCGCCGCGGCGACAAAGTCTACCGCTGGGTCGAGAATCAGCCCTCCGACAGCCGCTAGCGGTCCTCCGCCGCGCCTGCGTGCTTGTTTGCCTGCGGAATGAATATTCTGCACTCCTTCAAATGCAAGTCGTTGACAATCTGCTGCCTGCTGCCTCACGGAGTGAATATTCTGCATTCCTTCAAAGGTAAGTGCTTGAAAATGAATATGGCCGATCGCAAGGAGTGACGAACATTTCACTCCTTGTGAGCGCCGCCACCCCTAGAAGGGGCTGCAGCACGTCTCGCTGCCTCAAGGTATGAATATTCAGACACTCCTCGAGTTGCAAGCCGTTGGAAGTCAGCCACCATCCGCTCACGGAATGAATATTCTGCACTCCTCAAGAAAAAGAATGAGGCACAACAAACCGACTCCGGCAACGAGGACCCGGAACGAGCAGCACTCCCACGCAGAAAAAGATGAAACGATCAGTTGATCACGCGCCGAATCACGGAAGGATAGATTCCGAAGCGATTTCGAAGCTCATCCGAGAGCAGTTGTTTCTGAGAAGCGGAAAGTTGCGACAGCAACCAGTGTGACAAATTCTTCAGTTGGCCGTTAATTCGCGAACGGCCATACGGGGTCGCGGCGGAATATTCCGTTTGCTCGATCGGAATGGACAATCTAAGATCAGGAAAGAGGCGCGGAACCATTGAAACGATCAATTCGCGCACCCCGCGATCATTCGCACGATGTTCTTCCACTTCCCCGTCGGAATTCACCACATTCGATTTGTTGATCAAGTAGGTAAGGGAATTGATCGACTTGACATCATTCTCAAGCATTTTGGGTTCGACAAAAGACTTGTACGTCAACATGCCGTCCTGGTTGATTTTCCAGGAATCAGGAACGAGTTTCGTGGTTCCCAGCATCCTTTGTTTCTGGTAATGCGTCAAACGGAGAATCTTCGCATCGTGGATTTCCGCCACATTGTTGTTGTCAAAACAGATCCGGATTGAACTCCACGGCCACATGAAGGGGTTGTCCGTCTCGTGATGTTTACGAGGATTGTTCCCGATATAACCGATGACATTCTTCCTGTATTCAAAGTCGTCGCAGATCTGAATCTTGCAGGGTACATGCATCCAGATTTTCGATTTGCCGTATCGCCGTGAATACCACATGCTATACAACTTCTTGAAACGATAAAGGCAAATCTTGGCTTCCTCGTATGTGCAATAGACGAGAGCATGGAAATGCGTGGAGACGAAAACGACAAGAATGACGACAACATGCTCGTCGTACAGTTTGAAGGCCACCGCGAAACGGTTCACCCCGGCAATGAAGTCTGTTTTATCCTTGAAAAGATCAACCCCGGCAATGCCTTTAGTGCAGATGTGAAAACAATGTTTTTGCATAGTTTGTTCGAAAGTTCTTAGGTTCATTCAATTGGAAGACGTGACCGGCGGAACCCCGTCTGCTTTGCCGTCTGTCCGTCTTGCTTCAAATTTATGAATATATCTTGACTTTTGCAGAAGAATCCGATAAAAAAAGTACCCATCTAATGCTCGGAATGCTTACCCACGTCTTCACTCTTCCAGAAGCGAGACGTTGGATGTCAGCCAATGCCTTAACAGTCTGCAAGGCCCTACGCGAGGAATGAATAATCTGCACTCCTTCAAAGATAAGTGCTTGACAATGAGAAAAGGCAACCTCAAGGTGTGACGAATATTTCACTCCTTGTGAGCGCCACCATCCCTAGAAGGAGCTACAGGGCGCCTCGTTGTCTCAAGGTATGAATATTCAGACACTCCTTCAACCGCAAGCTGTTGGAAGTCAGCAACCGTCCACCCACGGAGTGAATAATCTGCACTCCTTCAAAGGCAAGTGTTTGATAATGAGCAGAGGCGACCTCAAGGTGTGAATAATCTACACTCTGCAGGGTGAGGAGAGGGCTGCAGTCCGATGCGGCGGGCGGAAAAGGGCCGCGATCAAGCCTTGCAGAGAATACGTCCCGGATGGTAGTCCAGAAGTGATCAGACCGCGATCAAACCTTGCGGAGAATACGTCCCGGATGGTAGTGTCGAGAAGTGAGGCAGACCGCGCTCAGACGTTGCGGAGGATCTGGCGGGGGCCTTCTACGGAGCGCCAATAGTCGGAATCGAAATCGGACGGGTGCAGATAGGGCCCTTCGTGGTCGAGGGTGAAGGACAGATAAGTGATCTTGTAGCCTTGCTTCAAGAACATCCGTTCATAGAAGGTCTGCACCTCGAAGAGTGCGCCGCCCGGGGCAGTCGGGTCGGCATCCCGGTCACCATACAGATCGGTGGTAGCGGCGAGGATCCGCAGGCCGTTTTCGACGGCCACTGCCCGGGAATATTCATACAGGAAGCGGCTGTCGGTCTTGAGGTGGACGATGCCGCCGGGACGCAGGAACTTGCGATACCGCTCCAGGAACAGCGGACTGGTGAGGCGCGAATTCTCGCTCTTGAGCTGCGGGTCGGAAAAGGTCAGCCAGATTTCGGAAACTTCGCCGGGGGCGAAAAAGGCCTCGATAAACTCGATCCGTGTGCGGAGGAAGGCCACATTGGGCAACTGATGCAAGGTCGCGAATTTGGCCCCTTTCCAAAGCCGTGCTCCCTTGATGTCCACCCCGATGTAGTTGCGCCCCGGGATACGCTGTGACAGATCGATCGTGTACTCCCCCTTTCCGCATCCCAGTTCCAGTACGATCGGCTGCGCGGCAGCGAACATTTTTTCGTTCCAATGTCCTTTCACGGAATGGTCCTTCAGCACAAGGCCGGAAGATTCCCGGCGGTCGATTACTTCTGAAGAAGCCGGCTGCAGCAGGCATCGGAAGGTTTCATTCTCGGCGAATTTTTTCCGTTTTCCGTGCCCCATCATTCCTCCCTGTCGCAGATGATTCCCAAACCCAGGAGATCCTCGCCGCCACCGGCCACTTGTACCCGCACCCGCCAAACCCCAGGCTCGAAGGGCCGGAAATCCCGCTTGAAGGAAGCCAGATAATCCCGGTAGAAGTAAGCCGAATCAACGACAGTTCCAGCTGCGAGAACCGCTTCTTCGGAATAGGAGGAGTCGGACGGAGAAGTCCACCGCACTCTCAGACGGATATCCTCATCGCTGAAAGGCGCGAACGGCTTACGATCCCTTCGCGTGCAGAACGAAATCCGGTACGAGATGGTCGAGTCCGATAGATCCAATTCAAAAGAATACAGGTTGCCGATGCCCGCTTTCTCCCTCCGGACAAAGGATCCTTGGGAAACAGGTCGCGCGCAGGAGAAGGCTGCCCAGGCGATCAGGACTATGAGAACGGTCCTCCGCATCAATTCTTGGACGGATTGCCCGATTGGCGGCCTGGACGAGGCTTCGCGTTTTTTCGGTTACCGCGACCGCTGCGCCCTTTGCGATTCTTTTTCTTGGGTTTGTCGAAGCGGCTGATGCTGTCGTCGCCGACCGCGGAAACAAATTGAGGCCCACGAGGTTCCGGTTCCGTCTTCAGCGAATCGGGTTTCTCGCCGTTCCGGTTCATCATGATGATTTTCCGGACTTCGGAAGCAGCCAGCGGGAACAGATTGGACAAAGAGCCTTTTTCGTAGGAGAAGTACAAGACTTCCTGCAGGATGTCCGTCTTCACGAGATAAGCCGGCCCGTCCTGGAATTCCAGCGGTTCGGATACCTTGGGAATCCGGGACTGCGCGTCTACATAGTTCGAAACCTCGTAGTTGAGGCAGCACTTCAGTTTGCCGCACTGTCCGGCAAGCTTCTGCGGATTGAGGGAAAGATCCTGTGTCCGCGCCGCGGAGGTGGAAATGGACTGGAAGTTGGTAATGTAGTTGGCGCAACAGAGTTCTCTGCCGCACACGCCCAAGCCTCCAATCAGACCGGCTTCCTGCCGGGCACCGATCTGCTTCATCTCGATCCGGATCCGGAATTCTTCCGCAAAAACTTTGATCAGTTGCCGAAAATCAACCCTCCCGTCCGCAATGTAGTAGAAGATGGCCTTGGTGCCGTCTCCCTGGAACTCAACATCCCCGATCTTCATATCCAGGCCCAATTCGGCGGCAATTCTGCGCGCCTGGATCATGGTCTCTTGCTCCCGCGCGATCGCTTCTTGCCACTTGGCGATGTCCAGCGGCTTTGCCTTCCGATAGATTTTCTTGAGCGTAGTCGATGCAGGATCCACATGCTTGCACTTCATTTGGCGCGCCAGGATGGGCCCCTCCAAGGTTACGATGCCGAGGTCATGCCCGTTCACCGCCTCCACGACCACCAGATCCCCGGTCTTGATGCCTTGACCGGAAGCATTCACGAAGAATGCTTTCCGGGTGTTCTTGAAACGGACCTCGAAGAGGTCGTTGTATTGTTCCTGCGTGACTCCTTTGAGCCAATTGTAATCGCCCAGTTTGCAGCAGCCTTGACGGTAATTGCAATCGATTTCCCCGGTTTTGGGATTCACCGATACCGTGCACCCTCTGTTGCAGTCAAACCATATGCTTTCGCTAGTTGTGTTATTGATCATCATATGTTTTCATACAAGCGGTTTACCAAATCGCAGAACAGGATTTTCTGGTTTACATTCCTATCAATCAACAGCTGCGCCCGGTCGAAAACCGCCATTGCTTTTCTTGGAAAACTCTTCTTGCACCGATCTGCCGCCATCGTAAAGAAAGAATTCTCCTCTTCAGAGAGACCGGCAAGTTCGCGCAGCCCTTGCTGCAGCAGAAAAATTTTCCGAAGGTTCTCTACCGCAAATTTACAAAAAGCTTTCTGTTTTTCACGCGATGGCAGCGCAGCCATGGTGTCGGCACAGGCAAGCGCGGGAATCAAATCCTTGGAAATCAGCGCATTTATCAGATTCGAGAACAGTTCCGTCTGTGCTTTGTAATCTTCCCGGTCGGACAGAAAGCGCAAGGCCTCCCCGACACTGCCGTCCGCCCGTAACGCCGCCCGAGCGGCCTCGCCTTCCGACTTGCCGAACTGTCCGGTCAAAATCTCCGTGATCTCCTCTCTGGAATAGGGCAGCACGCGAAGTCCCTGGCAACGAGAGGTGATCGTCGGTAGCACTTTTTCAGTCGCATGGGTGATCATCAAAAAAAGAATCTTGTCAGAGGGCTCCTCCAACACTTTCAGCAGGGTGTTGGCCGCCGCCGCGTTCATCTTTTCCGGAAGATAAAACACCACCGCGTTCCATCCGCCCTCCACCGGGGTCAGGGCAAGCTTATCGAGGAGAACCCGCGCCTCCCCCACGGAAATCGAAGTACTCTTCTTCTCGAAACCGAGGGCGAGGTTGTATTCCTCCTCCGTAAAATAGGGATTCCCGGAAGCCAGATCCCGGAACTTGTCCAGAAAGGTTTCGGATGTGACCTTGGGCCTTTCATGAGCCTGGCTCGTTCCTCCAACGATCGGGAAGACATAGCGGACATCGGGATGGATCATACCGGACACCTTGTGATCATGGGCGAAAAGTTCGTCTAGAAAAGCCTGGACGAGGGCAAAGGCACCACAACCATCGTTCTCGGAGAACAGAAGGGCATGGGGGATATGACCGCTTTCGGCCATCCCCGTCAGTGCCTTTACCAGATTCCGGTTTCCTTTGATTTCCGCGAGTGTCATACCTTCCTGTCCGCGGTGAATTCCGCGATCTGTATAAGATAACGTTTTTCCTCGGACTCCGGAAATGCATCGAGGGCGCGGATCGCCCGAGCCACATATTCATTCAACTGCGCGGTCGCATACTCGATGCCTCCGTTTTCGTGGACGAACGACATGATTTCGCGCTTGTACGCTTCGCGCTCGTGAATATGCACGATCTTCTCCCGGATCGAAGCCGCGACCGGAGCCTCCACACGGGACAAGGCGCCCAACAGCGGAAGGGTAATCTTTTGTTCGTCGAGGTCGACTCCTACAGGCTTGCCGATGGCCTGGTCGTCCGAATAGTCGAAGATGTCATCCTTGATTTGAAAAGCGATGCCCAAGTTGACGGCATAGTGCCGGGCAGCCGCGATTTGCTCTTCCGAAGCGTTGACCGACAGGGCGGCGGAAACCGCGGTTGTCTCGAACAAGGAGGCTGTCTTGCTGTAGATGATCCGTAAATACGCGTCTTCGTCGGTGTCGCCCGTCTCGGCTTTCTGAAGCTGGAGCATTTCCCCTTCCGCCAGATAGTAGAGCGTCTGCGCGAAGATGCCGATCACCTCATTATCCTCCCGGGAAGAGGCAAGGACGTTGCCGAGCGCCTTCACCAGCCAAAAATCTCCGATGAGCACCGAAGCCCGGCCGCCCAGTAAGAACATCACCGTTGGGACGCCGCGACGCCTTGGGCTGGAATCGGCCACATCGTCGTGCAAAAGGGTGGCGTTGTGAAGTAATTCAGAGGCGGCAGCGAATCGAATGCTGTCCTCGGTCGCCAGGCCTCCCGAACAGGCACGGGCAACGAGCAGGGATACCAGAGGCCGCAGCTGCTTCCCGGAATGTGAAAGAATGGCCTCGTTGGTGCGGTTGAGCAGTTCAATATCACTCGCAAGAGAGGACCGGATCAGGGACTCGGTCCGGATCCAGTCGTTTCCCAGAAATGACTTAATCGCATCTAAGGTCATGAAGCGGTCAATTGAAATCTCTGATGAGGGCATCTACCGTGTCCGGAAACGCGATGAGTTTCCGAGAGTTTCCGTCCAGCATTCCCATGGACACATAATGGTCGAGCAGGGCTTTAAGCGGTTCATAGAAGCCTCCGATGTTCAAGGCATAGATTTTCCCGGCGTATTTTCCGAGTTTGGCCAGTGTGAAGGTTCCGATCAACTCATCCAGTGTCCCGATCCCCCCGGGCAGGGCGATGACCGCGCAGGTGTCCTCGCGCATCTTCTCTTTGCGTTCGTCCATACTCTCGCTCCAGATCAACTGATCCAGTCCCGGGAAGCGGTCATCACCCATGAACCGAGGCAGAACCCCGATGTGATGTCCTCCGCAGCGAATCACTTCGTCGGCCACAGCCCCCATCGTTCCCTTAATCGCTCCTCCGGAAACCAAGGAGTAACCGAGTGAACAAAGCGCGCGGGTCACTTCCCGCGCCACTTGGTTAAATGAAGGATCGATGTCGTAACTCGAAGAGCAATAAATCACGACTTTCCGTTCACCCGTCATATAGTCCTAGAACTTGAATCCGAGGGTGAACATGATGCCATTGAAGCTCTTCTTGTCTTTGAAAGCCGCCTTTACGGCTTCCGTGACACCCTTTGTGGCATCAGCAGCCGTTTGGCTTTCCGAATACAAGGAACCCATGTTCCAGAAATACTTGGCGGAGAGTTGGAGCCTCCATAACTCGATGCCGCCGCCCAACCCGAGACCGTATTCCAAGCGGGAAAGACCGGAATCCTTCAAACTCTTGTTGCTGGAAGAGATGCTCAACTTAGCCTGGCCCTCGCTTTTGACCGCGATCGCATAGCCCAGGAACGGCTCGGCGAACACGTATGGACGGAACGCGATCAGATCCGGGCCCCACTGAATCTGGAGGGGTACTTCAAGGTAGCCGACTTCCGTCTCGAGCGACTCAAAGCTGCTCTCCAGAGAGTGATCGGAGAACGAGTCCATGGAGGCGCCCTTTACTTGATACAAGAGGCCGGGCTGGAACGAAAAACCGCCGGCAAGGGGGATCTGCAGGAAGCCACCCACATGGTATTTGGAAACCGACTCTGTAGACAGGTCTTTCAAACTGGCGCTTGAGGAAGTGAGGCCGGCTTGGATGCCGAAGGTTGTACGCTCCAGGATCTGAGCGTTCGCCCGGGAACACAAAGTCAGCGCCACGATCACAGCGACCGACATAATCATCTTTCTTTTCATAATCTGAGGGTTTAAAATGTACAGGTCCGTTGATGGAAACTATAAGAGCGCGTCCAATTTCGCCGTGATCTCCGCTTTCGGCACATTGCCGACCAGCCTGTCCACGACCTGTCCGCCCTTAAAGAACAATAGTGTAGGAATGTTTCTGATTCCGTATTTCACGGGAATTTCATCGCACTCATCCACATTGCATTTGACCACGACGACTTTCCCGTCATATTCTTTCGCGACTTCTTCGACCGTGGGTCCCAGCATCCGGCAGGGGCCGCACCAGGTCGCCCAAAAATCCACCATGACAGGTTTGCTGTCCGCAAGAATCTCCGCGAAATTCGAATTGGTTGCTATCTTTTCCATATTTCCGTTAGATTAAAATATAAACGTCCGGAACAACAAAGAGCAATTTTTGTTCCAGACGCAAATATAAGAAAAACGATGACGATCGCAAAGGCCTCAGACGGCCTGCTCGATGTTCCAGGAAAACGCCCGAAGACCCAAGTCGGGATAGGCTTCATCCTTTTTCTTCAACCGAGAAAGAAGGGCATCGACCTTGTCGTCCGGCACGATTGTCAAAATGGCAAAGTTCATCATCGGCCAGGCATGGCTGCCCATGTGGGGTAGGCCGTTTTCATGCCCCCTGCCCTGAATATTGGTCCATTGGGTAAAGCCTCGCTGGCCTTCCGCTTCCAAAACCTCGATGATCTCTTCTCCGTAGGCTTGGTTGTATGCTATGAATATCGCTTTCATGATTCGAAATGATTAGACTCGTTCAAGTGCCTTGCGTTTTTTCCGGTTCTCCTGGCCCGTCGCGAAGGCGCAGTACAGAACCGGAATCAAAATGAGGGTAACCACCGTGGAGATTGAAAGTCCCCAGCAGACCGTCATACCCAGCGACCGCCATATTTCGGAGCCTTCCCCGCGGCCCAGCGCCAGCGGAAGCATGCCCAGCACCGTGGTCAGCGTGGTCATCAGAATCGGGCGCAACCGGCTTCGCGCAGCCGTCACCGAGGCATCGATGATGTTCATGCCCCGCTCCCGCATCAAAATCGTGTAGTCGATCAGCACGATACCGTTTTTCACCACGACCCCGAGCAGGATGATGATGCCGATCATCGCCATCACGCCCAGCGGCGTGCCGGAAATCCACAAGCCCAGGATCACCCCCACAAAGGCGAAGGGGATGGAGAACATGATCACGAACGGACTCATGAAGGATTCGAACTGGGATGCCATGACCATGTACACCAGGATCAGAATCAAGACAATCAAGACGATCAGGTCGGCGAACATGTCTTGCTGATCCTCGAAGTCTCCCGTAATGACGGTAGACAATTCGTTGGGAATGTCGGTGGCGTCGATAATATTCTGCGCCGCCTCGACCGCTTCGCTCAGCGCATGGCCCTTCGCAACGATTCCCCTGACCGAAATGTACCGCTCCCGGTTCTTCCGTTCGATGCTCGGGGGAACCTGGGTCTCGATAATGGTGCCGAGATCCTTGATCCGGATCGCCTGTCCCATGGGATTGTACACGAGGATGTTTTCAAGATCCTCGACACTGGTCCTGAATTCGGGGGCGTAGCGCACGCGAATGCTGTACTCATTGCCCTCTTCACGGTAGAAAGATCCCACGGTTCCGCTCATCGCCGCGCTGAAGGCAGCAGCCGCCGTAGTAGAATTGAGACCGTTCAGCGCAAGCTTGGTCCGGTCGAAATCAACCTGGTACTCAGAGGAATAAGCATCGCGGCTCAAGGTGACCTCAACAAAATTGTCGTCCGCAAGCATTTTCGCCTGAAGGGTACGGGCAATAGCGTCCGTTGTTTCGAAACTGTAGCCGTAGATTTCCACATCGACGGAAGAGGCGCCTCCCATTCCCCCCATTCCTTCGGTAATGTTGAATTTCCGTACTTCGGGATAGGACGCAAGATCTTTTCGCAGAAGATCCGCGATCTCCGATGTGGACCGTATCCGGTCTTCCATGGAACCAATGTTGATGTTCATAGAAACGATGTAGGCCCCATTGGACCGCATACTGCCAAAGGTGTTGTCGGAAGAAGCCTGACCGAAGCTGTAGCTGCAGACTTTGATTTCAGGAACTTCTTCGACTATCTGCGCGTAGAAGCGCTCCACAAAATCCTTGGTAACGGACTGCGCTGTGCCGACCGGCAGTTCGATGCTTACATTCAACCGTCCCTGATCGGAATACGGGAAGAACTCGGACTTGAGGCGCGGAGCAAGGAAGATCACCACGACCGCGAAGATGGCCAAGGCGCCGAGCGAAACACCGAGACGGTGACTCGTCGCCCAAGCAATGACGCGGGCATAAAAATCCGAGAAGGAATTCAGGGATTTCTCAACGGGATCGAAAATCAAGCGATGCAGCTTCCGGGTTTTGGGCTTGTTGCTCAGCATCCGGGAACAGAGCATCGGAACCAAGGTCAAGGCGCCCAGGGTCGAGATGACCATGATGATGGTGACAATCCAGCCCAGCTGCCTGAACATGATACCCGTCATTCCGCTGACCATGGTCAACGGAATGAAGACGCAGAGCATGGTCAAGGTCGAGGCGACCACGGAGATGCCCACTTCGGACGTGCCGTGAACGGCCGCCTCCTTCGGTTTCTCACCCCGATCCAAATGGGTGGAAATGTTTTCCAGTACCACGATGGCATCGTCGACCACCATGCCGATGGCGATGGACAAAGCAGACATGGAAATAATGTTCAGGGTGTTCCCCGTCGCATACAGGTACACCAGCGACCCCAGCAGGGAGATCGGAATCGAAAGAACGATGATGAAAGTCGCCCGCCAACGGCCCAGAAACACATATACGACCAGCATCACGACCAACAACGTGATCAGGATCGTTTCTTTCAGAGAATTGATCGAGTTGATGATGTTGTCGGAGGAGTCGATCACCGTAGTGATCCGGATATCCGAAGGCAGATTCTTCTCAATGTTCTTGAGCTCCCTCTTCACCCCTTTGATCGTGTTCACGGTATTGGCACCGCTCTGCTTCTGGATAGCGATCGTCGCGGAACGGACGCCATTGGTGTAAGCCTCCTGCTGACGTTCCTGCTCCCCGTCATGGACGGTCGCCACGTCACGCAGATAGACCACCTTACCGTTCGAATGGCCGACCACAACGTCCAGCAGTTCCGAAGGGTCATCGAATTCCTTTTCCACCCGCAGGGAATAGGTGCTCGAGCCGATGTCAATGTCACCGCTCGGCATATTCCGGTTCTCCGCAGCGATGATCTGGGAGATCATGCTGACGGAAAGACCGTAAGCCTGCAACTTGTCGGGATCGCAATAGACATTGATCTCCCGCTTGGGAGCTCCGTTCACGGAAACCGTTCCGACTCCCATCACGCGAGCAAGCGGAGTTGTAACCCGGTCATCGAGAATCACGTCAAGCCCCGAAAGACTCTCCTCGGCCGTCGCCGACAGGATCATGATCGGCATGTCATCGGCGCTGAATTTGAAGAGAACCGGGATCGAAGCTCCGTCCGGAAGCGCGGAAGTCACCAAATCCAGTTTATCGCGCACGTCGTTGCTGGCCTCGTCGATATCTGTTCCATAATTAAACTCCAGGATCACCAAGGCGATGTTTTCCCGAGACCGCGAAGTCATGTTCTTCAAATTCTGAACCCCGTTCAAGGAGTTTTCAAGCACCTTCGTAACGTTCGTTTCAATATCTGAAGCGCTCGCGCCGGAATAGGAAGACATGACCATCACGATGTTCGCGTCAAAATCCGGCAACTGAGCGATGGAAGTCCTGATCAGCGAGAAGATTCCGAAGATGGCGAAAGCCACGAAAACCAAGGCCGTCGTCACCGGATGATTCACCGCTGTTCTGTAAATACTCATGATTGCATCCGATTAAAATTCACCTACTTGTCCATCACTTGAACCGCAGAGCCGTTTTTCAGGGAAGCATGTCCTTTGGTTACCACCACTTCCCCTTCCTGCAGCCCGTCCAGAATTTCATAGGAAGTTCCGAAGTGCCTGCCCAAAGTCACGATCCGGAGCGATACCGTGCTGTCTTCGTTCAGTACAAATACAGACCGTTGACCGGACCCCGGTTGCTTCACCACAGCAGCATCCGGCACCGTAACACTGTGGTTCACACCGAATTCCACTTTGGCTTTCGCAAACATGCCCGGACGAAGTTTTCGGTCCGCATTCGTGACTTGAATTTCAGTGGTAACCGTATGGGTCGTGGGGTCAACGGTCGGATAGATCCGTTTTACCTTACCGGTAAAGGTTTCGCCCGGCAAGGCGTCCGCCGTGATTTCCACCGCATCCCCCACATGAACCTTCGTGTAATCTGTCTCCGAAACAGCGACCAGCAGTTTCACGGGCGTGATCTGCTGCACCACGAAGATCGGCTGGCCGCCATACATGTCGCCCCGGTCATAATTCCGGACGGAAACAACCCCGCTGATCGGTGAACGCAGGAACGTGTTCTCCAGCAAATTCTGGTAGGTGCTCCGACTGACCTTGAAGGACATTTCAATGGCATCCAGATCCGACTTCGAGAGCCCCCCTTCATCGTACAATTGCTTCAATCGGCCAAATTCAGTGGAATCATTCAGCAACTTCAGCCGGGCCTGATCCAACTGTGACCGGTTCATTTCGGCAAGCATCTTCCCCTGCGAAACGAAATCTCCCACTTCGGCGTGGATCCGTTCGATCCGCCCGCCCGCTTGAGGTGCGATGTTGTTTACCGCGAATGCCTGAACCGTGGAAGTAAAGACATCTGTCTGCGGGACATCCTGCATCCTGGCCGTTTCGACCGCTACCAGCGAGACTTCCACTGAATCCGCCTCCATCTCGTCTGAACTGGAAGCATTTTTCTTCTGATTGCCGCCACAGCCGTACATCGTCATGACGACGCCCGCGCAAAGCAAGATCCTGAAAATCGTTTTCATATTCTTCAATCTAATTTATCTGTTAACCAAATCCACGTTGCCGCAGTCATCCAAGAAGTCGTAGCCCAAGGTCTGCTCCAGTTGCGATTTTGCAACCACAAAATTGTAGACCGCCTGGCTGACCGCCAGTTGAGACTGCGTCAGCCCTAGCTGGGCATCGTTGAGGTCGGTAATCGTACTCCGGCCGACCGCATAAGACTTTGCCGCGATGTCGTACGCTTTCCGCGCGGTCAGTTCCGCGTCCCGGGCGGCCGCGTAACTCTTGATGTTGGTCTGCATGGTGGTCAGGTACTGCCGGATGGCAATCCGTAATTTCCGTTCCGTATCCATCCGCTGCAAATCCAGTTCAGCCGCCTGTACCCGGGTCTGGCGGATCTGGTTGAGGCGCTGTCCCCCGGAGAAAATCGGGATACTCAAACTGAGGCCGACATAGGAATACGGAGTCCACTTGTAATTCTTGAAAACAAAATCATTGGCCATCGCGCTGTAATTGTACGCAAATCCTAAAGAAAGCGAGGGCAGCGAGGCATACTGCTGCATCTTCACGGTAGCCGCGAGCTGTTCCGCCTGGATGGCCAGCTGCCGAAGCGTGGAATTCCGATCCAGCGAGGCGGAGTCTTCCAGCGCGATATCGTAGCCCATCTCCTCGGAATACTCCGAGAGCGTCCCCGCGACATCGATCGGCAGATCCAAATCGACCCCCATGACGGCTTTCAGCTGCCAAAGCGCGAGAATAACGCTGCTTTCAGCATTGAAAACATTCGGGATGGTATTGGCAGCGGTGGCTTTCGCCCGGGTAAATTCCAATTCCGAAGCCTTCTGGGCATTGTACCGCTTTTCGGTCTGCGCCAGATTCTGCAGGGAATTGTCATAGACACTCCGGTAGACCGACAAGGCTTCCTTGGCCAGGAGCACGGCATAGAAAGCCTGCTTTACCTGGGTCACCATGTCCAGCCGGGAAGATCGTGCCTGTTCGACGGCGAGTTCGACTTGCTGGCCGGAGATTTCGATGCTTTTCCAAAGCTGCGCGTTCACCAGCGGCATATTGGCCGAAATGCCGGTACTCCAGGCGTTCCAGCGGCCTACGGCGAAACCTTCACTGCTCGATCCGGTCGACGGAGCGACCGTCACCGGATCCAATCCCTGCAGCACAGATAGTTCCTGGATCCGCATGAAATAGGGCGCGATGGAACCGAAAAAGCCGCCTCCGCCCCCTTCCCCGCTATCATCCTGATCCATGTACATGATCTGTTTCTTGATCGTCCGTTGGAAAGAGCCTGAGGCGTTGATTTGGGGAAACAAAGCCGCATAGGTCCCCTTTTTCGCATAGCCGGACCGCTCGATTTCCTTGTCGGCAACCTTCACGGCCACGTTCTCGCTCAACGCAATCTCCAGAGCTTGATCCAGCGTGAGAAATGTTGTGTCGGAAGGCTCCGGAATCCGCGACTCCGCATCCTGGGCGGCAGCGAGCAACGGAAGCAGCGCGACCGCTGCGAGTAAGATTTTTCTTGTCATATTCTTTGTTTCATTATTCCTTGTTGCATGCTTTCCATCCTGCCTGCGATCAGAATCTCTCTCCTCCGATATCGGTCGATGACTTCGTCCTGTGCCGGGTTGAGCAGAGAATACGTCAGGATGGAATTTGTTTTTCTGGATTCTTGAGCGATAGGGCTCTGAATATGTCGGCACACCATAAGCAAATTTCTTGCCACCGAAAGGCCTGATCGGCTCATAGGAGACCGAAATTTTTCAGCGTCGCTACGATGCCGTCTTCGTCGACGGATCGCGTGACCAGATCTGCGACCGCTTTGACTTCCTCGGCCGCATTGCCCATCGCCACTCCGATTCCGGCATATTCGATGAGGGGGACATCGTTCCCGCCGTCTCCGAACGCCATGCATTCTTCGCGGGCGATTCCCAGCCGGTCCAGCAGAATGGATGCCGCGGAGGCTTTCGACAATCCTTTGGCCACGATGTCGGTGAAATCCGGATGCCAGCGCGGATAATCCGCATGACTCAAGATCGGACGGAGCAGCCTGTGTTCGTCTTCAATGGAGATAAAGAAGGTGTACTCGTAGATATCCGTTGTTTCAGCCATCCGTTCCAGATCCACAAAACCCGAAGGAAAAATGTGGATTCGCTCAGCGAAGGCCGTCGCCTTCGCGGTCATTTGGTTTACTCCGGAAAAATCCTCGGTAAACACCCAAGCCGTGGTATCCAGTTCGGTCGCGAGGACCGCAACTTTCCGCGCGTCTTCCCGTGCCAAGGGATGCCGGTCCACGATTTTTCCGTCCAGGTAGGTCAGGGCACCGTTCATGGTAATGAAACCGTCGAAGGGGAATCCTTCCAGATTGTTGATGTTGAGCATTGGGCGGCCGGTGGCGACAAACAGTTTGACTCCCTTCCGCCGGAGGGTCCATAAGGCTTCTTTGACGCGTTCGGACATCCGATGCGTCTGAAAACTGACCAGGGTACCGTCAATGTCGAAAAAAATCGCCTTGATCATCGGTCCCGCAAACTCTTGGCGTAATGCGTTGGCTCAGTCTTTTTTGGCCTGGCATCCGGAATCACAGCTCGGGCGGGAATCTTTTTCCGCCAAGCGTAGACCAGAAGCACGATTCCGAAGAGCACGAAGGGGATGCTGAGCCATTGCCCCATGTCCAGCATCATCGATTTCTCGAATTCCACCTGCGGTTCCTTGATGAACTCGATCAGGAAGCGCATACCGAAACAAAGAATCATGAAGATGCCCAGGAAACTTCCCCGGTACATCTTGTCCAGTTTCTTCCGGTAGAGCCACAGCAGAAGCAGCCCCAGCAGAAAATAACTCAGGGCCTCATAGATCTGCGTGGGGTGTTTCGGTTCCGTTTCCCCGCGTTGCTCAAAGATAAAGCCCCAGGGAAGAGAGGTGACCTCGCCGTAGATTTCCGAATTGAAAAGATTTCCTATGCGGATGAAGGTGGCGGCGAAGGCGACGGGGATGACCAGGTGATCACAGATCCACAGGTAGTCGATGTGATTCTTCTTGCCGTACCGGGCGGCGAACCACCAGAGGCATAAGAGGAGCATGAGCGTGCCTCCGTGACTGGCCAGACCGCCTTTCCAGACTAGGAAGATCTCCCAGAATCCTTTCCAGGATCCAAAGTAGTAGTCCGGCTGATAGAAAATGCAGTGCCCGAGCCGCGATCCGACCAAGGTGCCGATGAGCAGGGTGTACAATAGCGGATCGAGGATGTCCTTGTTGACTCCTTCGCGTTCGAAGAACTTCGCCATCATCCAGTAGCCCAGAATGAAACCGCTCACGAACAGCAGCCCGTACCAGCGTACCGCGAAATTCCCGATCCGGAACAGTTCCGGATCCACATTCCAGTGGATGAAGAGAGATTCGAACATATTCATTGTAATATTGCTGCAAAGATAATACATTCTTGCGATTATGCACGAAAAAGCCGGTCCTGCCAGACCGGCTTCGAATGATAGATTCGCTGAATGGACTTAATTGCGGATGGCTGCGACACCGGGCAGTTCCTTGCCTTCGATGGCCTCAAGCAGGGCGCCGCCGCCGGTGGAGACATAGCTCACCTTGTCGGAGAAGCCCATCCGCGTGACGGCTGCAACGGAATCACCGCCTCCAACCAGGCTGTAGGCGCCGTTCTGGGTCGCCTCGGCGATATAAGTCGCGATCTGCTCGGTTCCGTGCGCGAAAGAAGGGAACTCGAACACACCGGCGGGGCCGTTCCAGAGAATGGTCTTGGAAGCGAGAATGATCTCCTTCCAGCGAGCAAGTGAAGCTTCGCCGCAATCCATCCCATGCCAACCGTCGGGAATGTTGAAAATGTCCACGGTCCGGCGCTCGGTCGTGTCGGAAAACTCCTTCCCGGCGACCGTCTCCGCCGAAAGGCTGATATTGACCCCTTTGGCTTCGGCAGTCCGGAGCACTTCAAGAGCATCCGGGATGAGTTCGTCCTCATGGATGGAATCCCCGATGCGTCCCCCTTGCGCCTTGACGAAAGTATAGCTCATGCCGCCGCAGATGATCAGATTGTCCACCTTGTCCAGCAGGTTCTTGATCACGCCCAGCTTGCTGGAAACCTTGGAACCCCCGATGATGGCGGTGAACGGACGCCGCGCGTTTTTCAGTATATTGTCGACCGCGGCGGTCTCCTTCTCCATCAGGTAGCCGAACATCTTGTCGTTCGGGAAATAGGCTGCGATGAGGGCGGTGGAAGCGTGGGCCCGGTGCGCGGTTCCGAACGCATCGTTGATGTAGCAGTCCGCATAGGAAGCGAGTTTTTTCACGAATTCCTTCTGGCTTTCCTTGACGGCCTTCTTGGCGGCAGCCTTCTCCTCGTCGGAAGCATCCGCCGCAAGTCCTCTCGGTTTGCCTTCCTCCTCGGCGTAAAAACGCAGGTTCTCGAGGAGCAGGACTTCGCCCGGCTTCAAAGCGGCAGCCTGAGCATCCGCCTTCTGGCAGTCGTCGGCGAATTGAACGGGGGCACCCAGACATTCGGCGATGTGTTGCTGAATATGCTTGAGCGAGAATTTGGCATCAACGCCCTTGGGGCGTCCGAGATGGGACATCAAGATGAGGGATCCGCCGGAGGCGAGAACCTTCTTGAGCGTGGGGATCGCCGCGCGGATCCGCGTATCGTCCGTAATGTTGAAATCGTCGTCGAGGGGAACATTGAAGTCCACCCGGACGATCGCTTTTTTGCCTGAAAAATCGTAGCTGTCGATGTACTGTTGCATAAAATCAGAATTAAGAATATTCAATCTTATTTTTTCGCGGTAAAGATACGAAAAATCTGTAATAAAGAGCAGGCGCAGCTCGGAAGATCAGCCCCGTGTACCAATATTCTGTAACAAATAAACTATCTTTGTATGTATGTCAACAATCGAATTTCCTTCAGCATCCTGGAAGAATTACGCCCTTCTGGACAGCGGGGCCGGAGAAAAGCTGGAACGCTTCGGCGACTATGTGCTCGCGCGACCGGAACCAAGGGCGCTCTGGGACAAAAGCCTGCCCGAAGAAGAATGGAGCCGACTGGTCCATACCCGCTTCGCGCCCGGTGCCGGACTCGGCAGGGCGGGAAAAGAGGACAGCGGGACCTGGAAACGGCGACGGAAAATGCCGGACCGGTGGTGGATTCGTTACGAGACCGATGGAGCGGGGCCCGCATTCGATCTGCGGCTCGGATTGACTGCCTTCAAGCATGTCGGGGTCTTCCCCGAGCAGGCTCCGAACTGGGAATACATCTACCGGCACACGAAGGCACTCGTCAACAAGGCCCGGCAGGAACGGGCTCCGGTTCCCCGGGTGCTCAACCTGTTCGCCTACACCGGGGCTGCGTCCCTTGCCGCGAAGGCGGCCGGCGCCGACGTCACCCATCTGGATTCCCTGCGGCAAGTCGTGACCTGGGCCCATGAAAACCAGGAGCGAAGCGGTCTGGACGGCATCCGCTGGATTGTGGAAGACGCGATGAAATTCGCTCGGCGCGAGGCCCGCCGAGGCAACACCTATCAAGGGATCATCCTGGATCCTCCCGCATACGGGCACGGTCCGAATGGTGAAAGGTGGAAACTGGACGAACTGCTCTTCGATATGATGAAGACCATCGCCGCGATCCTGACACCCTCGGACAACTTCCTGATCCTCAACTTGTATTCGAATGGTTATTCTGCCTTGCAGGGAGAAACCATCGTCAAGGAGGCGTTCGGACTCCAGGCAGTCCCTTCCGGTCTGGAAAGCGGAGAACTGGCCCTGCTTGATTCCTTCGGCAAGGCCCTTCCGCTCAGCATTTTCGTCCGGATGTTCCGCAGTTAGAACAGTTCTGCCAACGTGGACATGAAGTCGGAGATTTCCAAATCCAACTGATTCGCGAATTCTGTGTCTCCCGACTTTTCGACCACATCCTTCATGTAGTAGAAGAGACTGTAGCAGTACTCGAAATCAGTCTTGGCGACGTCGTAGAAATCGAAGTAAAACGCCAGCGACTGCAACACTTCGGCTTTCAGCTCCGAAGCCAGGGACTTCGCCTTGTCCGGATACCCCAGACGGTAATACAATGAGATCATTTCAATCGGGAACAATGCGTTTGAACCCCATCCGAAAATGGTATTCTCGTAAGGATAGAGCTCCGGCTTCAACACTTGCCGGCATTTGTCCAGCATCTCGAGCGCCCGGTCGTTCTCCCCGGCAGCTAGGAACGCATTGGATGCCGAAACAAACATATTGCGCAGGGACATGACACCGAGATTCGTGTAGATGTTCTGGTAGTCGACGTAGTAGTCCTCCCGCGCGATCGCATCGAAGGTGAAATCCTGCGTGATCTTCCGGTAGAGTTCGTCGGTGTCCACTCGGCCGACGTTCAAGGAAGTCACCCTGTTCCGGATCGGCACGAAACGGTAAGAATAGCCGTCGTACATCAAGTAATCCTTGAGCCCGATGTCCAGATCCCCACCCTGATTCAACATATTCAGGGGACGATCCCAGCGGTAGGTCGAGAGGAAGTCGAGCACGAACAACTCCGGCTTCGAAAGGAAACTCTTGTCTTGCGGAATTTCAAGCACGATCGAATCCGGTATATCGGAAGCGAACTTCTCGCTCAGGATTCCCGACTTCAGCACATTCTCCTTGTCGACGGGAATGATCATCTTCCGGGAAATCCAGTAATCCGCCTTCCGGCCGCCGCTGGTCACGAGCTTGATTTCCGGATGCTTGAACACAGCGACTACGTCGGAAAGCATCAGCGCCTGGTTCCGGCTGTCCTCGATCGGAACGAACTCGTTCGTGCCGTACAGGTATTGCTCCTGGCCGATCTGCAACGGGAGCGGAGCGGATTCGTTGATGGCATATTTCATCTGGTCGATGTACCAGTCGGTGCCGAGGAGCGAGGTGTTGCAGACGCGCACATCCGTGCGGAATCCTTCCACTTCCTGAACATACCAGAGCGGGAAGGTATCATTGTCTCCGTGGGTGATCAGCAAGCCGTTCTCACCCACTGAGTTGAGGTAGTTCCGAGCGACCTCGGGCGCCGTGTACCGGTTGCTCCTGTCATGGTCGTCCCAGTTCTCCGCAGCCATCAGCGCGGGAACGAACAAACACGCCAAAGTGGAGACGGAGGCGATTGCGGTCAATGTTTTCGGATTCTTGGAGAGCGTCGATGCCCAGGAATAGAGCGCGGCCACCGCGAAACCGATCCAGATGCTGAACGCATAGAAAGAACCTGCATAGGCATAGTCCCGCTCACGCACTTGGTACGGCGGCTGGTTGAGATAGATCACGACCGCGATCCCCGTCATGAAAAACAGCAGAAACACAAGCCAACACCCCCTGCGATCCCGGTCGAACTGGAAGATCAAACCGAGTAGACCCAGCAGCAGAGGCAGGAAGAAGTAGTGGTTCTTGCCTTTGTTGTTCCGCAGCCAGTCAGGGGCTTGGTCCTGGTTTCCCAGCCGGATCCTATCCAGGGGTTTGATTCCGCTTTCCCAATTGCCGGCGAAGAGATTCGCGGAAGGAGCGGCGATATCATTCTGCCGGCCGACGAAATTCCACATGAAATACCGCCAGTACATCCAGCCCATCTGGAAGTCAAAAAAGAAGTAGAGGTTTTGGGCAAACGTCGGTTTCTTGCGGGTTGCCCCCTGCACCGTGATCCCCTTTCCGTTCATGTAACTTTCGTAGAACTGAACATGTCGCGAGTCGGAGCTGCTCCACATCCGGGGGAAGAGCATCTTCCCGGAAGATTTGTATTTCACATCGATCGGAGAGTCCGCCCGCTTATATTTCTTCCCCAGGGGCGTCCAGTAGGTGCCCTGCTTGAGATCGTACGGGGCGTCAAAATACTGTCCGTACAGAAGCGGAGCCGATCCGTACTGCTCTCGCGACAGGTAGCGGACCAGCGTGAAGGCATTATCCGGCTGGTACTCGTTCGTAGGGGTCTTGGCATTCGAACGGATGATCACGATGCTGAAGAGGGAAAATCCGATTACGATGGTCGTGAAGCACAGCAGGGCGGTGTTCCAGAACACCTGTCCCTTCTTCAGGCTCCGGAAGAGTTCCCAGAAGCACAGCGCCAGCAAGGCGATCATGAAGAAGGCCGCGCCGGTGTTGAACGGCAAGCCGAGCGTATTTACGAAGAACAGGTCGAAATAGGCGGCGATCTTGGGCAGGAGCGGAACCAGCAGGAACACGACAAAGCCCAGGATCACGACCGAAATCGCCAGGATCTTGACATATTCCCAGAAGGAGTAAGGCTTGTCTTCCCGCATCTTGTAATAGTACAGGAACACGAGAGCGGGAATGGCGAGCAGGTTCAGCAGATGAATCCCGATGGAAAGCCCCATCAGGAAGGAAATCAGCACGATCCAACGATTGGCGTAGCGCCGGTCTTCCTGCTCGTACCATTTGATCATGGCCCAGAAGACCATAGCCGTGAACAGAGAAGACATGGCATACACCTCCCCTTCCACCGCAGAGAACCAGAAGGTGTCGGAGAAACAGTAGGCCAGGGCGCCCACGGCGCCGCTGCCGAAGATCGCGATGGCTTGTCCGAGGGAATATTCTTCGCTTCCTTCGGACGGAACCAGAATTCTGCGGACGAAAAATACGATGGTCAGGTACAGGAAGAAAATGGTGAGGGCGGAGCAAAGTCCGCTCATGGCATTCACCATCACCGCGGCTTGCCCGGGTCCCGTGAACATCGTAAAGAAGCGGGCGATCAATTGGAAAACCGGGTTTCCGGGGGGATGTCCCACTTCCAGTTTGTAGGATGATGCGATGAACTCGCCGCAGTCCCAGAAAGACGCGGTCGGTTCGATGGTAGAAAGGTAAGTAAAGGTTGCCACGACAAAAACGACGGCCGCCACGACGTAATTCCACCGGCTGAATTGCTTTTTCTCCATGTCTTGAATTCCTGTATTCATTCCCGAGCCCGCCCGGTCCTACCAAAAGAAGGCTACATTCAGACAAAGATACAAAAGGATTCCTTATCTTTGCAAAAATAGCGCAGGGAATCTTATGACGGACAACAACTGGAAAAAGAGATCGGGCGTGGTTTATTCCACCGACCCGGATTTCAACTATTCGGAAGACACGGCCTCCGAAGCCGAAACCCTCGTCCCTTCCCGCCAGAAGCTTATCGTTACGATCGACAGAAGGTTCAGAGGCGGGAAACAGGTCACCCTCGTCTCGGGATTTATCGGCAGCCAGGACGACTTGGCCGCGCTCGGAAAAACGCTGAAAGTGAAATGTGGAGTAGGCGGAACCGCCAAAGATGGGGAAATCACCTTGCAAGGCGACTTGCGGGACAAAGTCACAGCATTGCTCCTGGCCATGGGGTACCATGCAAAGCGGGGGAACTGATCCATGAACGCTTTCGACACACCGATCATCTCCGGACTCGCGGTTCTCTCCACCCTGGTCTTCCTTTTCAACATCCGGAGCTTCACGCGGATCCTTCCGGCGCTGGTACGCTGCCTGGTCCGATGGAAAAGCAATCTGGAACTCGAAAACAGCTTGCAGTTGAGCCGAAGCAGGAACCTCGTCGCAGCCCTCCTGTTCATCCCTTTCTCCTTACTGATCTACGAACTCGACCTCTACCGTCCGCAGTTTCTGCAGCAACTTTCGCCGATCTGGCAGTTTCCGGCTGTAGCCGGCATCTTTCTGGCCTACCTGCTGCTGCGGGGCTATCTCAACCGGCGACTGGAGATGCAGGATTTCGGCTCGCAGGTCTTCACCGCGGCGAATCGTTCCTTTTACAACTACATGATTCTGCTCTTCCTCCTCCTTTTCGCCGTCGGGGGCCTGATGCAATTCTTCCTCGGCGATCTGCCGGCGAAAAACAGGATTCTGACCTTCCTGGTGGCTACTTACTACCTGTTCTTCCTGCTGCGGCGCGGGCAAATTTTCGCATCCGTTTGCAATCCTTTCACAACTATTTTGTACCTTTGTGGACTTGAAATACTTCCGACCGGAATCTTGGTGATTGTAGCGATTTTACTTTAATGACCGAGTACGGATGAAACAAAGCAGGGACATGACCATTCAAAAAATACTCATTTCACAGCGCCCCCCCGTCAACGAGACGCCTTATGCGAATCTGAAGGAGAAGTTCGGAGTCGATATCGATTTCCAGCCCTTCTTCCTTATCGAACCTCTCACTTCCCGCGAATTCCGGACGCAGAAAATCAACATCTTGGACTATTCAGCCATTGTTTTTTCTTCTCGTCATGCCATTGACGCGTTTTTCTTTCTCTGTGAAGAACTGCGGGTCAAGGTTCCGGAGACGATGAAATACTTCTGCACCACGGAAGCCGTGGCCATGTACCTCCAGAAACACATCGTTTACCGGAAACGGAAAATCTTCTTCGGAAAAGGCACCCCGGAATCGGTAATGGAGCAGATACAACCGAAGCATCGGCATGAAAACTTTCTGGTGACCCAATCCGACGCCGGCAACAGCTCTCCTTTGACGGATCTGATGGAAGCGCAGAACCTGCGGTTCCAGACTGCCGCCCTCATTAAATCCGTCTCGCAGGATTTGAAAGAAGTCGATCTAGGTTCCTACGACCTTGTGGTGTTCTACAATCCGAACGACCTCAAATCCCTCTTCGAGAATTTCCCTGATTTCCAGCCGGGGAAACTCAAGTTCGTGACCTTCGGGAAAAGTATCGTGAAGGCCATGGAAGAAGCGGGGCTGCCGATCGAAATCCAAGCGCCCACCCCGGAGGCCCCCTCAGTCGCGCGCGCCATCGAACTCTATCTGGATAATCTCCGCTAATCCATCATGTTCTCACTACCGAAAACCGAACGTCTGCGCGGCAAGACAACGGTTTCGGCTCTGATGACCAAGGGCCGGTGGGGATTCACATCCGACCTGAAATACTGTTATCTTCGCCATCGCTCCCTCAAATCAGGGGAAGGTGTCGAAGTTCCCAACCGAATCCTTGTATCCGTTCCCAAGCGCCTCTTCAAGCATGCGGTGAAGCGGAACCTGCTGAAACGCCGTCTCCGGGAAGCATACCGGACACGCAAGGCTTTGCTGAAACCGAGCGGAACCTATATCCTCTTCCTCTACAATTCCAAGGAGATCCGCGATTACTCAGCGCTGCGCGGACAGATTGAACACATTCTGACGAGTATTTCCGATGAAGGACAGTCGTAGTCTTGCTCCCTGGAGACAAATCCTCCGGAAAGCGCTCATCGCTCCTTTCACCGCTTTGATCTGGTTATACCGAAAGGCGGTCGGACCCTACGTTCCCAAGACGTGCCGGTTCGTGCCCTCCTGTTCCACCTATGCCCTGGAAGCGTTTCGCAAATGGGGTCCCCTTAAAGGCTTGTTCCTGACCCTACGGCGGTTGCTCCGCTGCAATCCCTGGGGCGGTTCCGGCTATGATCCCGTGCCATGACACCGAAAAAAGACAACATCAAGAAACTCTTCAACGAAATCTCGGAAGGATACGACCTCTTCAACCACGTGACCACCCTGAACATCGACAAGCGCTGGCGGAAGAAAGCCATCCGACGCGCCGTCGACAGGACGAATCCGCAGGAGATTCTGGATGTCGCCTGCGGAACCGGTGACTTTACGATCGCCATCGCAAAAGCAGCCTGCCCGGAAAGCCGCGTGACCGGAGTAGACATCGCCGCTGACATGCTGGCGCGTCTCCGGAAGAAAGCGCGGGAGGCACATGTAGAAAAGATGATCCGCGTCGAAACGGGAGATGCCGAAGCGCTCCGCTTTGCGGACGCGACCTTCGACGTGGTCTGCATCGCCTTCGGCGTCCGGAACTTCGAAAACCGGGAGAAAGGGCTTCGGGAAATGCTGCGCGTACTCAAGCCCGACGGTAAACTGGTGTTGTTGGAACTTTCAGTGCCGAGCAATTTTGTGGCGCGTTGGCTCTTTAAATTCTATCTGGTTCACATTCTCCCCTGGATCGGAGGCGCGTTAACCGGTAATAAAGCGAGTTACCGGTACCTGGCCGCGTCCGTCAGGGCCTTTCCCGGTCCGGACACCTTCAAACAGATCCTAAAAAACAGCGGCTTCCGGCATATCCGCCAAAAGCCCCTGTCCTTCGGTGTCTGCCGCTTGTACACGGCAAAAAAATAGGAAGGAATCACTGTTTTGCCAGCACGACCCGAATCGTTCCCCGATAGTAACTTTCGTTGAATAGGTCCCCGAAGAAATCCTCGAAGAAATCTTCATACTCATCCTCGTACTGCTTCCCGACGGACTCGAAGATGTCTTCCAGATAACGCCCGAAACTTTCGAACGCGCCGCTGACCTTGTCGCTGTCATTTCCGGTGAGGAAGCGCTGATAAAAATCTCGGAAGAAAGCATCGTAATCATTGCCGAGACGGTTGAAGTAATCTTCCAGGAAGTCCGCCATGGACTCGAAATAAATTTCCAACTCCTCATTGCCGAGGTTTGCCTTCAAGTTATTGAAGAGAGCCTGCGACTGCGGGTTGACGTAGAGCGCCTGAACGTCCGCCAGGAACTTGGCGACATCTTCGCACTTCATGCTGTCGACCAGCTTCGTGAAGAAGGCGGAATTCAAGCCTTGCCCGAAATTCGTTTCCAGATTGAGCGTGAGTTCCTCGTTCTCCTTGTCAAAATCCAGGCTCACATCTACCAAGTACTTGTCGAACATTTCGAAGAGCGCAGGATCGACCTCGCAGATCAGCGTGCCGGTATAATCGACCCGGTAATCCACGTCCACGATCCATGCCTTTCCGTAGCGGATCGGATATTCAGGAACCGGAACGGGAGACCAGCGGGAAAGCAGGTTAAAGGTGCGTGAAATGAAATAGTCCAGAGGAAGTTCGATGTGGATGACGCCCGTGTCGGTAGAGCTGTCTCCAGTGACGTACACTTGGACGCTTCCATGGACATTCAGAGAATCCACATCAACGAGACTCACATCAACGACCGCCTCCCCTGCACGTGTGGCGGCCGGCGCGGACCACTGGACCCTGTCCAACTTGTACCCGCCGGGGATGACATCGGCCGTGTTCCTGCTATCCTTCGTACAACCGGTAAGAAATATTCCCCCCGCTCCGACGGCAAGGCAAGTCGCCAGCATCGTCAAAAGATTTGATTTCAGCGTCATAACTTTATTATATAAAAGAATGTATTAAAACCGTTTTAACAGCAAAAAGTCTACCTTGTGAGCCGGTCGAGCGAGAGCTCCACCAGGGCGCGAACCTGCGGCTTGTAATCCGGGTTGCTGCTTTTCAGATATCGGTTGGCAATCGCGCAGCAGACGGTTCCCGCCTCGTGTCCCAAGTGTTTCGCCAAACCTGCGACCGCGGAACTTTCCATTTCGAAGTTGGTGATCCGGTACTCCCCGTAGCGGAAGGACTCGAAAGTTTCCAGCATGTCCGGCATGGCGAGCCCGAGACGGACGACCCGTCCTTGCGGTCCGTAAAAACCGGGCGCGGAAATGGTCACTCCTTTTACGGTACAGTCCTCAAACTTACGGATGAGCGTATCTCCGGCCTTTACGAAATAGGGAGAAGGAAGGTGCTTGTCCCAGCGGGTATGCGCCTTGAATGCCTCTTCCATACCGGCATCCGTGATCCGGTCCCGGTCCGCGTACCAGTTCAGCAGGCCGTCGCAGCCCGCGGAATAATGGGAAAAGATCGGAGATCCGAGGGGAATGTCCGCCTGGATGGCTCCGGTGGTTCCGATGCGAAGGATGGTGAGAGCCCGATGCTCGCGCTTCAACTCACGGGTCTTGAAATCTACATTCGCCAACGCGTCGAGTTCGGTCATGACGATGTCGATGTTGTCCGTACCGATTCCGGTGGAAAGAACGGTAATCCGTTTTCCGCGGTATTTTCCCGTGGTGGAAACGAATTCGCGGGACTGGCGCTCGAATTCCTTGTCAGTGAGATATTCCCCGACCATGGAGACTCTGCCGGGATCCCCCACCAAAATGACGAGGTCGGCGAGTTCGTCAGGTTTCACGTGGATATGGAAAGCCGACCCGTCCTCATTGATGATCAGCTCGGATTCTGCGATTCTCATATTCCTTGCAATTTGTGTATGATCATTCTTTGTATATGATCATTCAAAGATAGGAATTTCCCTTTGAAAAACCTATTTTTGCATCCACAGCAATTATTACGACTTATGTGGCAGAGAATTCAAACCCTTTACCTCGCGGTGGCGACCGGACTTATCATCTCCCTGTTTTTCAGCGTGAAAGCTTTCACGCTCGGGCCCGGTGGCGCGCATGCGGAGGAATATTCCTACATAGATTTCTTTCCGTATCTGGTTCTGCTCATCTTGATCACGCTGCTGCAGCTGATCGCGCTGGGCACGTTCAAGGTCCGCGTGCTCCAGATGCGCACTGCAATTCTTGCCGCCATCCTGATGGTAGCGCTTCAGGCCTGGCTCGCCATTGACTACTTCACCGCCGAAGATGCCTTGATCTTCCGGTACACCTCGATCTTTCCTTTGATGGCAGCCATCTTGAACGCGCTCGCCGCGCGGTTCATCTTCCGAGACCAGCTACTCGTAGAGAGCATGTCCCGTCTGCGCTAACTGATCACGTTACCGGTTGTCCGGAAAAACAATTCTATCGGCGGGCGGTGTTGAAGCGGTCGAGAACATTGTCCGCGTATGTTTTGGTGATGGGAATCGGCGGAATGGCATCGTTGTCCAAATCCAATTCGTATCCGTCCCTCTCTTTGCGGAGAACCTTGACTTTGTCCATATTGACGATGTACTTGCGGTGGCACCGGACCAGGCTGCTGCCTTTGAAACTTTCCTCAACGGTTTTCAGCCGGCACCGGAGCATGTACCGTTTGAGGTCGCCTTTACTGTCGGTGTACCAGACGATGATGTAGTTGTCGTCGGATTCCACATAGTACAGGCTCGAAGAACTGACGGACAATTTCAGCACCCCGTTGTTGTCGAACAGGGTGACCTTCTCAAGTTTCGACACCGGCAGGTTCTCGTCGGAAACGACCGTTTCATAGTTCATCAGCCGGATCGTCCTGTTCTTGTCGACGATGGCGAAGAACATCCCGGCGATGACATAGGGAATGACCAGCGAGACAAAGCAATACACGAGGGCGTTCAGGAAGATTCTGAAGAACGAAGTGTTGTCCAACATAATGATCCCCATCTTATGGCCTTGCAGCGAGAAGAGGGTATACAAAAGACAGATCACAAGGACTTCGCCCAAGTTCCAGAGCACATATTGGAGATAGGCCATCTCGAACTGGTTCCGTGTCTTGTACATCACCCACTTGCTCACGATGATGACCAGCAGGCTGATCAGAAAGAAAGCGGCCGTGAACAAAAAGGCCTCAGAAGCGCCGAGGTCGAACCAGGCATTGTGGGAAAAAGGGATGCTGATCAAGAGAAAGACAAGGGAGAACAGAGCCGTGAAGATCACGGTTACTTCCAGCTGATATTTCGCCCGCAGATAGTCAGGCACTTTTTTCACTCTTTTTGGCATCGAGATCTGCTTGAATTACAAATATAGTAAAATTTCGGGACAATATTTTTACCCCTCCTCAGGAAAAGTCACCCCACCGCCGGACGGTAAGCATCACGGAGGGACGATTCGCCACATATTTTTTGCCTTCCGGCAAGCGCTTCCTATTTTTGCCCGAAATGAAGCCGGGACAACTGTAACCGGAATCGCAATATTCAAGATTACAAGTATAACAATATCATGAAAATTATCGGCACGGGGAGCGCGCTTCCCAAAAAAGTGGTCACAAACGATATGTTGGCCGAATTCCTGGACACCAGTGACGAATGGATCGTCACCCGTACGGGCATCAAGTCCCGGCACGTAATCACGGATGAACATCTGGAAGATCTTGGCGCGGAAGCGGTCTTGAAGGCCTTGGAAATGTCGGGGCTGCAACCGTCCGACATCGACTTCTTTGTCTGTTCTAACGTTATTTCCGAATATGTCACCCCCGGGCTCAGCTGTGTGATCGCCGAAAAGGTCGGACTCACCTGCCCAATGATCGATATCAATTGCGCCTGTCCCGGTTTCGTGTACGCCCTGGACATCGTCGAGACCTATTATCAGGCCGGCAAGATCAAGACCGCCCTTATCGTCTGCGCGGAAGAGCCCACACGAATGGCCAGCTGGCAAGACCGCGGTACTTGTATCCTCTTCGGGGACGGTGCGGGCGCGGCCGTACTAACAGCCGGTGACAACATGAAAGGTACCCTCCTGCATACAGAACCCGACGTCTATAAGATCTGGCAACTCCAGACCCTGGTCGAAACTCCGTTCATTACCAAGCAGGAACAAAACATTCCCATGCAGTTGAAAGGACGCGAAGTTTTCCGGTTCGCCGTCAACTCCGGCACGACCCAGATAAGCCAGCTGCTGCAGGACCTCGGAATCGCGCTGGATGAGGTTTCCTGGATCCTCGTGCACCAGGCGAACCAGCGGATCATCGATTCCATCGTAGAGTATTTGGGTGTGCCCGCAAGCAAGTTTCCGGTGAACATTGCCGATCACGGCAACACCTCCTCCGCCTCCTGTCCGATCCTGCTGGACGAATGCAACCGGAAAGGCATGTTCAAACCCGGTGACATCGTCGTGTTCAGCGCTTTCGGAGCCGGACTGCTGTCTGCAACGTCAGTCATGGAATGGTAAACCGGATTTTTATTATTAATTTTGTAGAATACTGACACGAGTAATATGGACAAAAGAGTTGTAATTACAGGTATGGGTGTCATCTCCCCGGTGGGAAATGACATCCAGACTTATTGGAAAAACCTATGCGACGGCGTGTGCGGAATTGATTTCATCGATGAATTCCCGACGGATGACCTTCCGGTTCGGATCGCCGGCAAAATCAAGAACTTCGACCCTTCGCTCTACGACATGGACAAGCAGTTTGCGCGCAAGCAAGACCTGTTTACCCAGTTCGGCATGGCGGCTGCCTGGCAGGCGATGCAGCAATCCGGACTCCGTACGGAAGGGGACGAACCAAACATCGATCCTTTCCGGCTCGGCGTCTATGTGGGATCCGGCATCGGGGGTTTCTCCGTCCAGTTCCGGGAAACCGCGAAGATGATCGAGGATCCTTCCGGACAGTGGGTCTCCCCTTTGTTCATCCCCACGATGATTTCCAACATCGCGGCTGGAAACATCGCCATCAAATACCAGGCGCAAGGCCCCTGTCTCGACATCGTGACCGCCTGCGCCACTTCCACCAATGCGATCGGCGAAGCCTTCCGGACGATCAAGCACGGCTATGCTGACGCCATCATCGCCGGAGGCTGCGAAAACGCCACCATTCCCCTCGGCATCGCCGGCTTCGCAAACGCCAAAGCCCTCTCCCGCGCGACGGATCCCAACTACGCTTCATTGCCCTTCAACGCCAACCGTACGGGATTCGTGATGGGAGACGGAGCGGGCATCCTCGTCCTTGAAGAACTGGAACATGCCAAGGCCCGCGGCGCGCGGATTATCAGCGAAATTGTCGGCTACGGCAACACGTGCGATGCCTATCATGTCACTGCTCCGAGACCGGACGGAATAACGCAGGCGGAGTGCATCCGGATCTCCTTGAAAGAAGGTGGTTTCGAAGAATCGAAGGACACGGTATACATCAACGCCCACGGAACCGGAACCCGCCTGAACGACACAGCCGAGACCATAGCCTACAAGGTCGCCCTTGGCGACTATGCGCACAAGGCGCACATCAGTTCCATCAAATCGATGACCGGACATTTGCTCGGCGCGGCAGGAGGCGCGGAGGCGATCGCTACGATCCTCGCCGTCCGGGACGGCATCTGTCCCCCGACCATCAACCTCGACACTCCGGATCCGGAATGTGATCTGGACTACACCCCGAATGAGGCCGTGAAGGCCGATTTGACGATCGGCATTTCGAATTCCTTCGGATTCGGAGGCCATGACGCCTGTGTCGCCTTCCGCAATTTTTATGACTGACCTGTTGATGAATAAGCGTATAGTAGATATGAACGTAGAAGAAATCAAAACTTTTCTCCCCCATCGCGAGCCGATGCTGCTCGTTGAAGAAGCCAGCGTTGACGAGCAAGGAAACGCGCACTCCAAATACCGCATCAAAGAGGATGAATTCTTTACGCGGGGGCATTTCCCGGGCAATCCGATCGTCCCCGGCGTAATTCTTTGCGAGATCATGGCACAGAGTTGCGCGATCATCGTGAAAGACGAAATCCTGGATAATCTGACTCTTTATGCCGGGCTGGACAATGTCCGGTTTAAGAATGCGGTGAAACCCGGCGACCTCTGCGAAGTGACAGCCCGGCTCGACAGTCGGCGAGGCAGCATATTCTTCTGCACCGCCTCTCTGGAAGTGGACGGCAAACTTTGCTGCAAGGGGCAGCTTACCTTCGCCCTCGTTCCGAAAGAATAGGGACGGGGCCGGGATGGAGTACAGGAGACTTTCCAAAGAAGAATACGAGGACCTTCAAAGCCGGATTCTCTACGAAGATAACCACCTGATCGTAATCAACAAGCGTGCGGGAGAGATCGTTCAGGGCGACAGAACCGGAGATGAATGTCTTGCGGAAACGCTCAAGGCATTTCTGGCCGGGCGGGACAGCAAGCCCGGGAAGGTGTTCATGGGAATCCCCCACCGTCTTGATCGGCCGGTCAGCGGGATCTGCGTGTTCGCGAAAACCTCGAAAGCCTTGGAAAGAATGTCCGAAATGTTCCGCAACGGAGAAGTGCGCAAAATCTATTGGGCGCTTTGTTGCAATGCTCCCGAACCGCCTTCCGGCACCCTGAGCGATTGGCTGGTCCGCAACAAGAAACTCAACAAAAGCTTCGTAGCGCAGAACGGCGAACTGAATCGGGGGGCGAAATTGGCCAGACTTACCTACCGGCTGATTGACGCAACCCAGCGGTACTTCCTCGTCGAAGTCAACCTGCTGACCGGCAGGCACCACCAGATCCGCTGCCAGCTTGCTAATTTGGGCTGTATCATCAAAGGCGATCTGAAATATGGAGCCCCCCGTTCCAATCCGGACGGCGGCATTTCCTTGCACGCGCGCGAGATCCGGTTTATCCATCCCGTCCGGAAAGTCGGAATAGATCTTTCCGCGCCCGTTCCCGATTCCTGGAAAAGCATGCTTCCCGGCGAATGACCCCGGCCTCCCCGGATTTGGCATGTCCTCATTCCTGCCGAGAAAGATATTCCTTCATCCATTCGGAAGGAGTCTTCCCCATGTTCATCTTGAACGCCATGTTGAAGGAGACTACGGAATGAAATCCTGACAGTTCGGAGACCTCCATCACACGCAACCGAGGATCCTGTTTCATCAATTTCACAGCGTACTGGATCCGGTGATAGTTGACGAACTGCCGGAAATTTCTGCCCGAAAGGATGTTGATCGTCTTGGAGAGATATAGTTTGTTCGAAAAAAGGGAGTCGGCCAAATCGGACATGCTGAAGGTGCTGTCCAAATAAGGCTTCTTATCCGTCATGTGGTTCATGATTCGCTTATAAAGCATGCTCATCTTGCGATCCTCTTCCGCTTTGTCCACATAAGAGGTGCGCAGATTGCCCTTGACCATTTCCTTGATCCGGTCTTCCGTTTCCCGGCGGATGAGATAGGTCCGTCCGGTGAGCGCGCGGAAGAACAGCAACGTGTACAAGCCCAAGAGAAAAATCACGGCTGGAAGGGCAAACCCCGTCCCCAACCATTCCTTCAACCACGAACTGCAGGTAACAATGATGCACAGCCCTAGGAATATCAGCGAATAAATGAAGCGGGCATGCTCCTCGACATTGTACCAGACCGCGTTGTTCCGGAAAAGCTGACGGATTCCGGAAAACTTTCGAACCGAAACCGTGATGAAAAAGGCCAAGAACGAAGTGATCAAGACCAGGACCGTTATCAGGTTCTTAAGCCGCTGAAAATCATAGATCCCCCTTTCCTTCCAACCGAAATAAATCAGGATGGCGAAATTGACGATCAACACGGTCAGGGCGGCATCGAAAGCCGGCTTGGGCTTCTCATAGGAACACGGAAACATCATCAGAATTTCATCCGAAAAGATCAAACAGACCACGAGGGAGGCGATGTCCCAATGTCTCGAAACCAGCATCCCGGCAAGAAGCAAAGCTGAGGAGCCCAAGCCCGCCAAGGCCCTGATTCCGAACCGGAGCGACTTGTCACCTTTGCTGCGCCGAAGATCCAGAAAAAACAGACCGATGAACAAAGTGAGCGCAGCCATGGAAAGAATAGTTGTCATAGTTTTCCCTTGTATTGAAATGATGCGGGTTTAGGTTTAAGTCTTCGAGGGTAAGATAAACATAATATACCCCCCGGACGGGGTTCGCCGGGGGGTATGGTGTAAAAATTTCTGTTTTTTTCGGAATATCAGTGTTTTTTTATGGTGTCGAATCCTTTCCCGTACACCCCCGACACGGATGAAATGGACAGAAAGACTTCAGAATCAATTTGTTTGACTCGCCTCAAAAGGACATTGAGATCCGTTTTCGGGAGGATCACCATCAGCACTTCCGTTTCTTGTTTGGTATACCAGCCTTTTCCATTGAGCACGGTGACCCCTCTGCGGAAATCTTGAGCGATCATATCGGCGATTTCGGAGAAATGCCTGGACAGGATGAACAACTGAACGCTCTGCTTGGATCCCGCCAGATACAGATCTATCACGTAACTATCCACGGAAACGATAATCATGCCGTATACGGCCGTGATGACCTTGGCGACGAACGGAATCGCCGCTCCATCAGCGGTGAACGAAGGAACCAGCACCGAGGAAGCGATGATGATGACATCCATGAGCAAGATCATCCGCCCGGGCGAGACGTTCCGATACTTTGAAACAATCAGCGCGATGATGTCCGTTCCCCCCGTACTCCCGCCCTGCGAGATGGACATGCCGATTCCGACGCCGGCCATCGCGCCGCCGATGAGCGAACTCATCAGCTTGCCGTTTGAGAGCGCGAAATCCTGGATGACAGTTTGCGGGATGATCACTTGCAGGAAATTCAGAAGGAAAGAAGCCAGGATGATCCCGTAGATCGTTTTCGCCCCGAAGGAGCTACCGAGGATGAAGAAGGCAACGATCAGCAGGATGGCGTTGATCGCGAAGTAGGTGTACCCCATCTTCACGCCGGTCGCATACTGGATGATGGCACCGATACCGGACACTCCGCCGCCTACCAGGTTGTTGGGTGTAAGGAAAATCGTCCAGCCGGAAGTGTAAATAAGAATTCCGATGGAAAGGATCAAGTATTCTTTGAACAATCGGGGCAGGCTGTTCTTTTTCTGGTCAGGCATCTTTCAATTCTTTTTTCTTTTTTAAATTTACGCCGGTTTTGATTTCATCGAAACCTTCTCCGTACACGCTGCTGGCATCGGAAACGGACACGAAGGCTGTATGATCGATGGATTTGATCAGCCGGGTGATGTCCCTGAGTTCCCGTTTGCGGATCAGGATGAGCAGGACTTTCCGGTCAGCGCCGGTATACCAACCGGTGGCATCCAAGGCTGTAACTCCCCGTTCCAGTTGGAGCAGGATCTGATCGGCGATCTCCTGATAGTGATCGGAAAACACCAGGATCTGGCAGGTAGATTTCCGGCCAAGCATAACCCAGTCGACCATGACCGAGAAGATGACCATAGCGACATATCCGTACACCATGTCCTCAACGGTCTTTCCCGGAACAAGCAACACCGAAGCGATGATAAAGACATCCAGCAGGATGAAAACCTTGCCAAGAGTAACAGGCCAGAATTTATTGACAATCAATGCTATGATATCAGTTCCGCCCGTGCTCCCGCCTCGGACGAAGACTGCGGCGAGTCCGATCGATTCGATGATCGCCGCTACAACCACAAGCAGCAGTTTGTCGGAAAAGAACATGTGGGAGGCTTCCCACCGCTCGAACAGATCCAGAAAAAGGGTCGAGCAAAGGATGGCGAAGATCGTCTTGAAACCGAAGGCGTTGCCGAGAATCAGGAATCCGAACAACAGCAGGCCTGCATTGACGACGATATAGGACAACGATACGGGGATACCGGTCGCGAAATTGAGAATCGTACAGGCACCGGTAAGTCCTCCGCTGGCGACTCCGTTCGGAATCAGCATGCCTGCCCAACCATACGCATACAAGGCCACTCCGAAGGTAATGACCAGGTAGTCGGACAGCATTGAAAACCATTTGTTAGGTGTGGAAAAGGAGGAAGTCATATTGCGTGCTATTTCAAAACAAAATTGACGATTTTTCCAGGGACGACGATAACCTTGACCACTTGTTTTCCCTCCGTGTAACGGGCCGTCTGATCGAGGGCGCGGATGCTCGACTCCACCTCGGCCGCCGCCAGCGATTTGGGAAGGTCGATGGTAAAGCGCATCTTGCCGTTGAAGGAAACCGGATAGGTTACGGTGTCTTCGGCAGCCAAAGCCGGGTCGAATTCCGGGAAACGCGCATAGGTAATGCTTTCGGTATGGCCGAGCGCGCGCCAGAGTTCCTCGGCGATGTGCGGGGCGAAGGGTGAAAGCAGCACCGTCATCGGTTCGAGGATTTCGCGTTTGCGACAACGGAGTTCCCCGAGTTCATTCACAGCGATCATGAAGGCGCTCACCGTCGTATTGAAAGAAAACGCTTCGATGTCAGCCTGCTCCTTGCCGATCAGCTTGTGGAGCACCTTCAGTTCCGCGCGCGAGGCCTTTTCCTCGGAAACGGAAAGGGTGCCGTCTTCATAAAACAGTCTCCAGAACTTCCGAAGAAAGCGGTGGACCCCGTCGATTCCCTGGGTGTCCCAAGGCTTGGACTGCTCCAGCGGACCCAGAAACATCTCGTAGAGACGAAGGGTGTCCGCGCCGTAATCGTCGCAGATCTTGTCGGGATTGACCACGTTGAACATACTCTTGCTCATCTTTTCCACGGCCCAGCCGCAGACATATTCCCCGTTTTCGAGTATGAATTCGGCATCGGCGTATTCCGGTCTCGAGGCCTTGAATCCTGCAAGATCGAGCCGATCGTTGCGGACAAGGTTGATGTCCACATGGATTTCGGTGGTCTCGTACTGATCCTTCAGACCCAAAGAAACGAACCGGTTGGTACCGACTACCCTGTAGACAAAGGAAGAGCGTCCCTGGATCATGCCCTGGTTGATGAGTTTCCGGAAGGGTTCGTCTTCGCAGACATAGCCCAGGTCGTAGAGGAACTTGTTCCAGAAACGGGAATAGATGAGATGCCCGGTCGCATGTTCGGTACCGCCGATGTACAGATCCACATCCCGCCAATAGGCATTCGCTTCCTTGCTGACGAGCGCCTGTTCGTTGTGCGGATCCATGTAGCGGAGGTAGTAGGCGCTGGAACCTGCGAAGCCCGGCATCGTGCTGGTTTCAAGCGGATAGCCGCGATAAGTCCAATTCTTCGCCCGCGCGAGAGGGGGTTCTCCGCTCTCGGTCGGTTTGAACGCATCGATCTCAGGCAGTCGAAGGGGGAGATCCTCGAAGGCGACCGGGGTCGGAATCCCGTCCTTGTGGTAGATCGGGAATGGTTCTCCCCAGTACCGTTGCCGGCTGAAGATGGCATCGCGGAGCCGGTAGTTGACTTTGCGGCGGCCAAGCCCTTCTTTCTCGACATAGTCGATGGCGGCAGGGATGGCCTCCTTCACCTCCAGACCGTTCAAGAAACCGGAATTGCACATCCTGCCCTCTTTTGCATCGAAACTTTCCTGCGACACGTCGCATCCCTCGATGATGGGCACTACAGGCAGACCGAATTTCCTGGCGAACGCATAGTCACGGCTGTCGTGGGCGGGGACGGCCATGATGGCTCCGGTTCCGTAGCCGGCCAGCACATATTCGGAAATCCAGATCGGCACTTTTTCGCCGGTAAAGGGGTTTATGCCATACGAGCCGCTGAACACACCGGTCACGGTCTTTGTTTCAGCGATCCGCTCACGCTCTGTCTTCTTGCGGACATAGGCCAGGTACGCTTCTACTTCGGCTTTGCATTCCGGGGCAGTCAGGATGTCCACCAAATCGCTCTCCGGGGCCAGAACCATGAAGGTGACTCCGAAGATGGTGTCCACGCGGGTGGTAAAGATGGTCACATCGTGCTCCGTAACGCCGTTCCAGCACTTGAACACGACTTCCGCGCCCTCGGAGCGACCGATCCAGTTTCGCTGTATTTCCTTGAGAGAATCTGTCCAGTCGATCTTGTCCAGCCCGTCCAAAAGCCGGCCGGCATACGCCGAAACGCGGAGTTGCCACTGCTTCATCTTCTTCTGTTCCACGGGAAATCCCCCGCGTACGCTCAGGCCGTCCTTTACTTCGTCGTTGGCCAGAACGGTACCCAGATCTGCGCACCAATTGACGGCGGTCTCGCCTTGATAGGCGATGCGGTAATTCATCAGCACGTCGCTTTTCTCGCGATCGGAATACGCCTTCCATTGTTTCGCCGAAAACGCCATATCCTCGCTGCAAGCCGCATCCGCAGCCCTGCTGCCGCCTCGCTCAAAGGCCTGGACCAGTTCTTCGATCGGGCGAGCTTTCCCGGCTGAGCGGTCGTACCAGGATCCGAACATCTTCAAGAACGCCCATTGTGTCCATTTGTAGTACCCGGGATCACAGGTACGCACCTCCCGATCCCAGTCATAGGAGAAGCCGATCCGGTCCATCTGAGACCGGTAGCGGTTAATATTGTTTGTCGTGGTAACCTCGGGATGCTGTCCGGTCTGGATGGCATATTGCTCGGCGGGAAGGCCGAAAGCATCGTACCCCATGGGATGCAGAACCTGAAATCCCTTGAGCCGCTTGTACCGGGAATAGATATCGCTGGCGATGTAGCCGAGCGGATGGCCGACATGCAGACCGGCCCCCGAAGGATATGGAAACATATCCAGCACGTAATACTTGGGCTTGGAAGGGTCTATTTCCGTCTTGAAGGTTTGGTTTTCTGCCCAATAGGCCTGCCATTTCTTTTCTATCTCCTTGAAATTGTAATCCATATGATTCTCCTAATTTTGATGCCTTTTGAAGCCCCACGTACTATTCTTTTCGAGCCGGAACTCGATGTAGAGCGACATCGCGGCTCGTACTTTCTCCCCTTGCAGCCGTCCCGGTTTCCAGTCCGGCGATGCGGAAACCACCCGGACCGCTTCGTCGTCCAGGAGCGGATCGACGCCGCGAAGCACCTTCACATCCCGGACTTTGCCGGATTCATCGATGACAAAACCCACAAGGACACGGCCTTGAATCCCGTTCTTGACCGCTTGGTCCGGGTATTTCATGTAGGTATACACCCACTTTTGCAGGAAGACCCGGGGATCCGGGCTGCCGAGGAAGGTGGGCCGGACATCGCAGTCGTAATAGGGTACGGCGTCAGTCTTCCCTGGCGACCGCAGCGTCTCGGCAGGATTGAAAATCGGTTTCGGCCCGTTGGCGAGCGAGAGGGAATAATTGTATACATATTCCAGTTCCCGTTCCATGGCTTCGTAATCAAGGATGGACTGGGTGTCCCGTTCGGTTCCATATTCCTGATATCTTCCTGTAGTGAAGCAGATGGAAGGGATCTCCTTGTCGTAGAAAGCCCGGTGATCCGAAGGATACGGCTCCGCCGCGGTAATCTCCGGTTGAATCGGCTGCAGTTCCCGGGAAAGGGCCTCCACGATCGCATTCATGTCCGCATTCGAGGAAGAATACGCATAGAAACCTCCTGTGCCGGTTCCCACCATGTCCAGATTGATCATGGCGTCGATCTTGTCTACCTCCGTAAAGGCTCTGTTGAGGAAATACCAGGATCCCGCGAAGGTTTCCAGGGAGGCCCCGAATCCGACCAAGAGCACAGAGCGGCGGAGCAGCATCCGGTTTGTCCTCAGCATCCGGGCGAGTTCCAGCAGCATAGCCATTCCGGAAGCGTTTCCGTTCGCCCCGTAATAAATCCTTTCGACAGGGCTTCCGTCCACGGTCAAGGTTCTGGTTCCCAGATTGTCCATCCGGGCACCGATCACAATATACCGGTCCCGCAGCGACTTGTCTCCTCCCGGCAGAAAGCCGACCACGTTGCGGGAAGTGAGGGTATCCCCGTCTTCCTGCCGCAATCCGAAGGGGTCGCCGTCCGGACCGGTCAGGATGTCGACACCATATTCTTTCAACTTGTCGGAGAAATATTCCGCAGCCAACCTTTCTCCTTCAGAACCGGCTTTGCGGCCCTCGAGAATAGCGGCGGACAGAAAGGAAACGTGCCCCTTGAAGGCGCGGACCGTTTCGCTGTCGTTCAGGTCTTGATAGGAAGCTCCGGTTCGGAATTGCGCGGCGGCAGGAAAAGCGACGAATAAGAAGCACAGGCAGAGCGTAAGCCGGGAAAGTCTGACTTTCATTTTATTCGTTCGTTAAAATCCAGACATTCGATGGGCAAAAATCCTGCCTTTTCAATTTCTGTAGCGACGCGTAGATTTCGGTGATATCGTTTGTTTTCCCGACGGCTACTACATTGTAGCCGTTCCGGAAAGCGATGATTTCGGCAGGGTAGCCCTGCTCCGAAAAATAGTCGCTGTAGCGCTCGGCATTACCCATGTCGACAAAGGCCCCGACAACCAGATAATATCGTGCCGGCAGGTTGGCGACGGTCAGCCCGCCCAGCCGTTCCGGCGGCAGCGAACGCTGCCCTTCCTTGCGGATGGAATCCATCACCGCGATGGAATCTGCCCGGTGCTTTTCAGCTTTCCGCAGGGAATCCAGCCGAGCCGCCTCAAGGGCACGCGCCTCAGCGCGGATCCGTTCAACCTTCGCCGCAATGTCCTCGGAGGTCGGTCTGCCGGCGATTTTGCGAAAGAAATCGCAACCGGTCGCCAGCATGGCCACGACAGCCGCGAGAATCAATATTTTACACGTCTTGAACATAAGTTACAAATTTAGCGATTTTCTCTACCTAAAAAAATAAAATAAGTATCTTTGCGAAATGGAAAATCCTAACGACTTACAAATATATACACAAGACTTATGGCAAGAGAAATAAAGTTCTCCCTGGTGTACAGGGATATGTGGCAATCCTCGGGCAAGTATGTTCCGCGCGTGGACCAATTGGTTGAAGTCGCTCCCGCGATTGTCGACATGGGATGTTTCGACCGCGTTGAGACCAACGGAGGCGCCTTCGAACAGGTCAATCTCCTGTTCGGCGAGAATCCGAACGTCGCCGTCCGCAAATGGACAGCCCCTTTGCGCAAGGCAGGCATCCAGACACACATGCTGGAAAGAGGCCTCAATGCCTTGCGGATGAATCCGGTTCCTGCGGATGTCAGGGCTTTGATGTTCAAGGTGAAGAAAAAGCAAGGGACGGACATCGCCCGATCCTTCTGCGGACTCAACGACTACCGGAACCTGACCCGGTCAGTGGATCTTGCCAAGAAAGGCGGTATGATCTCGCAGGTAGCGCTCTCCATTACGCATTCTCCGGTCCATACGGTCGCGTACTACATGGGCATCGTGGACAAGGTCGTGGCGGCGGGCGCAGATGAGATCTGTCTCAAGGACATGGCCGGCATCGGTCGTCCTACCGTCCTCGGCAGGCTGGTGCGCGACATCAAGAAGAAATATCCCCATCTTCTCGTCCAATACCACGGGCACACAGGACCCGGTTTTTCCCCGGCTTCCATGCTGGAAGTCGCCCGCGCCGGCGCCGACGTGCTGGACGTGGCCGTCGAGCCGCTTTCCTGGGGCAAGGTGCATCCCGACGTGATCACCATCCGCGAAATGATAAAGGCAGACGGATTCCTCGTGAAAGATCTGAATATGGATGCCTACATGGAGGTACGCCGGTTGACCCAGAAATTCATGGACGATTTTCTGGGCTACTGGATCGATCCTTCCAATGCCAAGATGAGTTCCCTGCTCGTAGGCTGCGGCCTTCCGGGCGGGATGATGGGTTCGATGATGGCCGACCTGAAGGGCTTCCAAGGAGCGATCAACGCTGCCCAACGAGCGCACGGACGTCCGGAAGTCAGCCTGGACAGCTTGATGGTAAAACTGTTCCAGGAAGTGGAATATGTCTGGCCGCGTCTGGGCTATCCGCCTCTCGTAACCCCGTTCAGCCAGTATGTGAAAAACACAGCCTTGATGAATCTGTTGAACACCCTGAACGGGAAACCCCGCTGGACGACCATCGACAAGGACACCTGGGGTATGATCCTCGGCAAGATGGGGATTCTGCCGGGTGAGCTCGCCCCGGAGATCGTCGCCCTCGCCAAGGAAAAGGATCTCGAATTTTACGAAGGAGACCCCCAGGCTCCGTATCCGGACGAACTGCCGCAATTCCGGCAGATGATGAAGGAAGAAGGCTGGGACGAAGGAGAGGACCAGGAGGAACTCTTCGAATTCGCCATGCACGAGCGCCAGTACCGGGACTACCGGAGCGGTATTGCCAAGGAACGTTTCAACGCCGAACTGGCCGACCTCAAGGCCAAGGCGGGCGCGCCGATCAACGTGGTCCGTCCCGTGGTCGAGATGCCGGCTTTCAATGTCGAAGACTATGCCGAGCGCTATCCCCGCGCCGTGCCCGTACAAGCCCCCGCCAAGGGACAGCTCCTCTGGCAATTCGATGTCAAGGATGATTCCGCGGCGCCGATCGCCGGGACCGCCGTCGAGGCAGGAGTGGCCATGGGCTACGTGCAGACTTATTACGGAATGGAGGAACTGATCCCCGCGGTTTCAGGCCGCGTGGTCGCCACCACCGGCAAGCAGGGCGACAAGGTCGTCAAAGGCCAGATCGTCGCCTTCGTGGAGTCTGACGCAAGCGCCCCTTAGGACGAATTTCTGCACAAAGGTGGCACCGCGGTGCCACCTTTGTGCGTATTACGCTTGCTAAGCGGAGGGTTTGTCCAGTTCCGCGAGAATCTTCTCAGCCTTGGCATAGCCGTCGGCGGGAGCTTTCCAGATGATCGCCAACAGGACAACGCCGACGATGCCGAAGATGATCGCCACCTCGAAAACCGAGTTCCATCCCAGCTTGTCAGCCAAATAGCCGAACAGAATGCCGGACACCGCCGTGCTGGCGTAACAGAATATGCCTACAAGCCCGTTCGCCGAGGAGGCCACTCGTTTCGTCGCCTGATTCGAAGCGGCGACACCAATCAGGGCCTGCGGCATGTACACAAAGAAACTCGCCATGATAATGCAGATAATTGCCCAGATGTTCGCGCCGGCCGGCATCCGCCAGAAGAGCAGGAAACAGATTGTGGCCCCCAGCAGGCCCAGCAAACTGGTCCGGTGCGCCCGGCTCTTGAAAAGTCTGTCAGTTGCCCACCCGGCCAGCAGGGTGCCGATAATGCCGCCGACGATCTCGGAAGCCGCCACGGTGTTTCCGGCAGCCTGAATGGACAGCCCCTTGTGCTGGGTCAGGAAGGTTGCCCCCCAGTCCAGGATTGTGAACCGGATGATGTAGACACAGAAATTCGCAAGCGAAAGGATCCAGATCATCGGATTCTGGAAGACCATCTTCTTCACAAACTGCTTATAGGCCCGTTTCGCAAAAGCGGGATCCTCTTTCCGGACTTCTTCGGCGGGCGTCTGCTCATCCAAGGCTTCCGGACTCGGCAGCCCGACATCGGAAGGAGAATCCTTCAAACCGAAAAGCAGCAGGAATACGCCGAGAAAGGCCAGGATGGCCGGAATGAAGAAGCACCACTGCCAGGCCTCATAGCCAAACGTCCCCAGGATGACCGTCGCGCAGAGAAAAGCAACCAGTCCTGCTCCGATCGAATGGGAGGTATTCCAGATGGACTGCTTGGTAGCCAGTTCGGAAGGCTTGATCCAATGGGCCATGAGGGTGCAGCAGGGCGGAAAGCCCATACCTTGCATATAGCCGTTAATCAACCACAGGCTGCCGATGAAATAGACCAATCCCAGCGTCGCCTTCCCTTCCTCGTCCAAAAAGTGGAACAGGCCGTTCATCTGCGGGCTGAGCCCGATCAGTACCGTTACCAGGGCGGACAGGAAGAGGCCGCAAGCCATCATGACCCGCTTCGCTCGTATCCGGTCCACCAGGAAGCCGTTGATGAAGCGGGAAACGCCGTAGATGATTCCGTTGAGGGTCAAAAACATCCCCAATTGAAGTTTGCTGATGCCCAATTCCGATTCCAGCGCAGGCATGACGATGCTGAAATTCTTCCTGACAAAATAGAACAACGCATAGCCAATCATCAAAATGATGAGCGTTCTCCATTGCCAATAATTGTACTTTTTGTGAATCGACTGATCCATAATGCGGTGATTTGTGTTCTAAATGACAAATATAATAATTAATTTTGCGATCATGAACCTTACCGAAAACCACAACACCTGCCTTACCCCCGAGCAGAAAACCAAACTCAGCAAGATACGGCATCTGGCGCTGGACATGGACGGGACGATTTATCTTGGAAGCAACCTCTTTCCCTATACTGTGGACTTTCTCAATACGATGAAAGCCTTGGGTATCGGGTATTCCTTCCTGACGAACAACCCGACCAAGTCGGTGGAGGACTACCTCTCCAAACTCTCCGGAATGGGCATCCATGCCGATGCAGGCAACATGTACACGACCTCCCTCGCTGCGATCGACTACCTCAAGTCGCATTATCCGGAAGCGAAGCGGCTGTTCTTCCTCGGCACGCCGAGCATGATCCGCCAATTCGAACAGGCCGGCTTCGAGGCGACCGCCGATGATCCGGACGATGTTCCGGATGCCCTGGTGGTTGCCTTCGACATGACCCTGACTTATTCCCGCCTCTGCCGCGCGACCTGGTGGGCCGCGCAGGGTATCCCCTACATCGCCACCAACCCCGACTGGGTCTGTCCGACCGACCAGCGGACCATTTTGGTGGACTGCGGATCCCTCCAGCGATGCATCGAAGCCGCCTCCGGCCGCAAACCGGATATCGTCCTCGGCAAGCCGGATCCCACCATGCTGGACGGAATTCGGGAGCGGAATGACCTGGAAGCCGGAGAAATCGCCATGGTAGGCGACCGGATCTACACCGACATCGCCATGGGGCACAATGCAGGAGCCATCACTGTACTGGTTCTTTCCGGGGAAACCACCCTTGAAACCGCCTTGCAAGTAGCGGAAGAGGCCCGCGACAACCCGCATCCGGAATTTTTCCCCGCCGACTTCATCGTGCGCGACATCCGGGAACTGGGCGAGCTTCTCCTCGAAAGCCATGGGGCATGAAAATCCTGTTCATCCACGGTCTGGCCTCTTCCGGAACCTACAAAATGGCCGATTCCCTGCGAATCTTGTTGAAACCCTGCGAAGTAATCGCCCCGGACGTTCCCATCGAACCCGCCGGGGCGCTACGGTTGCTGGAAGGAATATGCCGGGAGCAGCGGCCGGATCTCGTCGTGGGACTATCCCTGGGGGGATTTTGGGCGCAGAAACTCCGCGGGCGGCGCAAGATCCTCGTAAACCCGGATTTCCACGTTTCGCGTCTTCTGCGGACGATGGTCGGTGTCCAAGACTACCGCTCGCCGCGCGCAGACGGAGCGAAGACGTTCCGCATCACCGAGACCATCTGCCGGGAATATGAAGATCTCGAACGCAGCCAGTTCGAGGCGCTGCCCTCGGAGGAAGTCCGACTGACCTCCGGCCTGTTCGCGGACCGGGACGAATGGGTTCGCTGCGGAGAAGAATTCGAACGGCATTACCCGGGACGCGGCATTTCCTACCCCGGGACGCACCTGCCGGACTACCCTACCCTCAAAGCCCATCTCGTACCCCTTGTCGATCGATTGAATTTACGATGAAATACCTGATCAATTCATCTACCGATCCCCATTTCAATATGTCTCTCGACGAGTACTGTTTGGAGCAGGTCTCGTCGGATGAACCTTTTTTCTATCTCTGGCGCAACCGTCCCGCCGTGATCATCGGCCTCAACCAGAACGCCTACAGCGAGGTCAATCTGGACTACCTCGACCGGCACGGCATCATTCTGGCGCGCAGAGTCACCGGAGGAGGGGCGGTCTATCACGACCTGCAGAACATGAACTACACGATCATCGGGAAGCAGGTCGGCCCGCAACCGATGGTGGAGGCGCTCCGCAGCCTCGGTGTTCCCGCGGAACTGACCGGCCGCAACGACATCTTCGTGGAAGGCCGGAAGATCTCCGGCTATGCCCGGAGGGTCCGGCAAGACCGGGAAATCGTGCACGGGACCCTGATGTACGACGTAGATTTGGAAACCCTTTCCCGCGCGCTCGACACCCCGAACTCAAAAATGAATGCCAAAGGCATCGCATCGGTGCGTTCCCACGTCGCCAATCTCAAAGAATATCTTCCCGGATTCTCGTCATTGGACGAGCTGCAGGCTAAACTGCAGGAACTGCTTTCAGCTGGCGATGCGGAGATCCGACTTTCCGAGGATCAGCTTGATGAGGTGCGGAAAATCGCCCGGGAGAAATTTTCCACTTGGGAATGGATTTACGGCCACTCGCATGAGGCCGATTTTTCTGCAAAGGAAAAATTCGCCTGCGGAACGGTGGAAGTGCATGTTCGCGTGGATCGCGGACTGATCTCGGAGATCGTATTCGGCGGGGACTTCCTGGGAGATCTTTCCACCAAAATCTTGGAGAAACGCCTCGTCGGGTTGCGGTATGAAAAAGACATCCTCGCCGCGAAACTCCGCGAAGAGGATGTCTCCCGATATTTCGAAGGAATCGATTCCGGGCAGCTTGCCCGGCTGATCGTCCGCTAACTACAATTCCGCAGCGTGAGAGAGGAGATATTCTTCCGCCTCCACGTTCCAGAGCCCGTTGTGAGCCTTGCAGAGCCGGTCGAGTTCAGCATAGACCGGATGGGTCTTGCCCTTTTCCGCGAAATCAGCGATGGCGGTAAGCGGCATCTCCACATGCGTGTAGACGAGCTTCTTTCCGCCGGGGATCCGGGGAAGGTTGATCGTCGTCTCCGGGACAGCGTTCAGACCGCCGATGTGCGTAATGAGACCGGCGGGATCCATCCCTTTGGCCATCAAGTCCAAAGCTTCCTTCATATCGTCCGTGTTCCCGCCACTGGTGCCCACGACGTGGGTGGAGGCGTAGTGGACGTTGTAAAAATTGAAGAGCGCCTTGAAGTCCGCTTCCCGGGGACCGGAAAAGAAGTTCAGACATCCGTCGTGACCGAGGATATCGTCCCCCTGCTCCACCACAGCCCGGACAGGAGCCATCACCACCACTTCGTCATAGCCGGTGCCTCCGGAGATCTCCCGCAGCGTCCGCGCGGGATTCTCCAGGAATCCGGTGTTGATGTAGCGGAGATCGATGCCGCGAGAAGCCGCGAATTCCTTCGTATAAAGGGAAGCGGCGCGATCAAGCCGAGCCTGGTCAATGTCTGTCACAACAAAGAGGGACGGGCGCCGGTCCTCCCGATGGAGGACGTAGTTGATCATCGCGAGTCCCATCGGACCCACGCCGGCCAGCAGCGCCATCTTCCCGCCTTCCTTGATGTCCATCATGTGGACATAGGAACCCGGAGTCGTGTGGTAGCAGGCATGTATGGCCCCGATCACGCAGGACAGCGGTTCGCTGAGCGAGGCAGGATAAAATCCTTCCGCATGGAAAGGAAGCAGGCAGCCTAACTCCATCACCTCATTCGGAATGATGATGTAAGTGGCATTCCCTCCTACGTACCGGTAGGAATAGCCCGGGGCAGACAGAAGTCCCGCGGGGCCTGCCTCATAATTAAGCGCGGGTTGAATGGAAAACTTGTCCCCCTTCTTGAACCGGTGCTGCCATTTGCTGCCAACTTCGAGGATCCGTCCGGCGAATTCATGGCCGAGGATGGTCGGATTTTCCGCGATGTCCTTCGGAACACGCTTGTGATCGGCTCCCTCCAAAGCCACCTTGTAGGAGGACATGCAGATGCTGTCGCAGACTACTTCCGCGAGGATCTCATCGTCCCGCATGGGGGGTAGTTCGAACTCTTCCAGACGCAGGTCTGCTTTGCCGTAGATACGTACTGCTTTTGTTTTCATTGCATTGAATATTTATAGAACAATCAGACACCCTTCTTGGAACGGAGGAGTTGCTGCATGCTGGTCTGGTTGCTGACGGGCACGTAATCCTTAAGGGGAACCATCTTCTCGTTGATCGCATCCAGGAACCAGTCGGGCTGCGGGAAAAAGGCATCCTCCAACTCATGGCTGGGGGTGATCCAGTTCCGTGAACCCAGCACGACCGGAGCCGCATCCAGATCGTCGAAAGCCATCTCGGTGATGTTGGCGGCGAGATCGTTCAGATACGAGCCGCGGGCGCACGCATCACCGGCGATGATGATACGACCCGTCTTCTTAACGGAAGCCAGCACCTTTTCGTAGTTGAACGGAACCAGAGAGCGGGCATCGATGACCTCCGCTTCCATTCCGTACCGCTCCTTTAATTTATCCGCCGCCTCAAGCGCCCGGTACAGGGTCGCCCCGATGGTCAGGAAGGTAACGTCCTTACCGACCCGCTTGACATCCGGTTCGCCGAGCGGAATTTCATAATAGCCAACCGGAACCCCGCCTTCGTGGAACATCTCGCCCTTGTCGTAGATCCGCTGGCTCTCGAAAAACACCACGGGATCGGTTCCCTGAAGGGCGGCATTCATCAGACCCTTGGCATCATACGGAGTCGCCGGGAAGCAGACCTTCAAGCCCGGGATGTGGGTACAGAGGGAAGTCCAGTCCTGGGAATGCTGCGCCCCATACTTGGACCCTACGGAAACACGTACCACCACCGGCATCTTAAGAATATTGCCGGACATGGCCTGCCATTTCGGGAGCTGATTGAACACCTCGTCCCCGCAGCAGCCGAGGAAGTCGCAGTACATGATTTCGGGAATGACGCGGCCTCCGCACATCGCATAGCCGATGGAGGTGCCGACGATGGCCGCTTCGGCGATGGGGGTATTGAATAGACGGTGGAAAGGAAGGGCTTCGGTCAAACCCCGGTAAACCGCGAAAGCGCCTCCCCATTCCCGGTTTTCCTCACCGTAGGCAATGAGGGAAGCATCCTTGTAGAACCGGTCGATGATTGCCTCGAAGATTCCGTCGCGGATGTTGTAGGTCTTCATCTTGCTGACCGGCTTCCCTTCCTTGTCGAGATGGAAGCGTTCCTTGCCGGCGATCTGCTTTACGCGGGGATTCTCTTCCAGCGGCATGTTCACTTCCGGCTGAACGCCGGGCGCCATGGTATCGACACTCTGATTGGAGAACATCATGTCTCCCAGCGCTTCATTGTCCTTGGTCAGATCCATGCGGGGGGAAAGAGTATCGTCGATAGCCAACTGATAGCAGGCGAAGATGTTGCCGTTGATTTCCTTGCGGATCGCATCCAGTTTCGGCTGATCGGCTACCCCGGCCTTCTTGAGTTTTTCGGCGAAGACGAGGATGCAGTCTTCCCGCTCCCAGGCTTCGATTTCCTCTTTGGTGCGGTAGGAAGACTGGTCGCTGGGCGAGTGACCACTGTAACGGTAGGTCAGCACATCCAGCAGAGCCGGTCCTTTTTTCTCCAACAGGTACGCCTTTTTGCGGTAGAAAGCATCGATGACCGCCAACGGATTGTAGCCATCCACTCGTTCCGCGTTCATCGCATCCGGTTTGAAACCTGCTCCGAGACGGGCCGGGAACGTGTATCCCATGGTCTCGCCCCTCGTCTGTCCGCCCATCGCGTACTGGTTGTTCATTACATTGAAAAGAATGGGAAGTCCGCCTTTCATGTCGCCTTCCCAGAGGGTGTTGAACTGATCCATGGAAGCGAAAGTCATCCCTTCCAGCACGGGTCCGCGGGCCATGGCCCCATCCCCGATGTTGGCGACCACGATACCTTTCTTCCGGTTGACTTTCTTGTAGAGGGCCGCCCCCACGGCGATGGAGCCGGAACCACCGACAATCGCATTGTTCGGATAAATGCCGAACGGGGTGAAGAAGGCGTGCATCGAACCGCCGAGCCCCTTGTTGAAACCGGTCGAGCGGGCGAAGATCTCCGCCATGGCTCCATACAGGAGGAAGCGGATTCCGAGTTCTTTGGCGTCATTTCCGTCATAGGCTTTCTTCGCGACATTCAGGGTCGCGCCTCCCCAGAACGCTTCCATGATTTTCAGCAAATCTTGATCGGGAAGAATCTGGATGGAACGCAATCCCTTGGCCAGAATTTCTCCGTGGGAACGGTGGGAGCCGAAGATAAAGTCGTCGGTGTCCAGGGCATAGGCCATCCCGACCGCAGCGGCCTCCTGGCCAGCGGACAAATGAGCAGGGCCCGGATTGTTGTAGGGGACACCGTTGTAGCCCCCGGTCGTCTTCACGAGGTTGAGCATGGTTTCAAACTCGCGGATATAGCACATGTCGCGATAGATACGCAAGAGGTCTTCTTCAGAAAAGCGTCCTTCTTCGAGTTCATCCCGGATTGTTTTCTTGTACTGCATCACGGGAATCTCGGGGAGCTTGAGTACGCGCTCCTTCGGGCGCAGGGTTTCTTGGGGATCGATGTAAAGTGATTTCGGCATGGTATGTCAGGCTTGTTATTTGAGAGTGAATACAGTTTCTTTGATGATTTCGGAGACCGTCGGATGCGGGAAGACCACTTCCTTGAGCTGTTCCACGGTCATCTCGGTTTCGATAGCGATGCAGGCGCTGTGGATGATCTCCGAACAAGGGTTGCCCAGCAGGTGGACGCCGAGTACCTCATGATGTTTCTTGCCCACGATCAACTTGCAGAGGCCTTCGCCGCCTTCGTTTTCGGCGACGAAGCGTCCGGAATAAGCCATCGGAAGTTTGATCACCTCGAATTCTTTGCCGGATTCCCGGGCCTGTTCTTCCGTCAGACCCACGCCGGCGACTTCGGGATTCGTGTACACGACACCGGGGATCGCTTCATAGCGCATGCGGTCCGGTTTTCCGAGAATATGGTTGACCGCCACTTCGCCTTCTCGGCTGGCCGTGTGGGCAAGCATCGAAAAGCCCGTGACATCGCCAGCGGCATAGACATTCGGCACATTCGTGCGCATCTGTTCGTCGACCCGGATGCCGACCGGACGTCCGGCCTTGTTCTCCAGGTACGCCAGCCCGAGATTTTCCGCCCCGAAGCCGGTGAGGCTGGCCTTTCGGCCCACGGAGACCAGGATCTTGTCGCCGGCCACCTTGCAAGTCTTGCCGTCGGGATCTTCGTAGACCACCTGGTTGCCTTCGATTCCGGTGACTTTGCAGCGCAGGCAGAATTCGATGCCGCGCTTGGCATAGATCTTTTGGAGCAGCGCGCTGATTTCGTCGTCCAGCGGACCAAGAATCTTCGGAAGCATTTCCACGACCGTCACCTTCGTGCCGAGGGTGTTGAAGAAAGAAGCGAATTCCATTCCGATGACGCCTCCTCCAATGATGACGATTTCCTTCGGTTGTTCTTCCAGGGAGAGGATTTCGCGGTTGGTAACAATTATGTCTCCGGCTTCCGCGAGTCCCGGAAAGGGAGGCACCGCCGCCTCGGAACCCGTGCAGATGAGCAGATTCCGGGAAACATATTCCTGATCCACCGCCTTGATTCTGATGCCTTCGGCATCGCGTCCTTCAATGAAGGCTTCCGATTGAACCACTTCAACCTGATTGGCCTTCATGGCGGCTTTGACACCGGCGACTAGTTTGCGTACCACCTTGTTCTTGCGGGAGATGATTTTGCCGTATTCGAAGGAAGGATCCTTTGCATAGACGCCGTAATGGTCTCCGGTCAATGCGTAATGGTAGATTTTCGCGCTGTAGAGAAGCGTTTTGGTCGGAATGCAGCCCTCATTGAGGCAGACCCCGCCAAGCGCTCTTTTCTCGAACAGGACAACTTTGAGTCCGGCGGCGCCGGCTCTTTCCGCGGCCACATAGCCACCGGGGCCACCGCCGATGATCGCTAAATCGTACATGATACTTATGCTATTGTCAGAATTCAACATCCAGTTTTTCGATTTCTTCGGCAACCGCCTTCAGGAAGCGGGTCGCTTCACCGCCATCGATGGAGCGATGATCATAGGTCAGAGACAAGCCCAGATACGGAACGAATGCGTAGACGCCGGTTCCAAGGTCCTTGGGACGGGAAACGATGGTTCCCACACCCAGAATGGCACTCTGCGGAACATTGATGATCGGAGTGAACCATTCTACCCCGTATCCTCCCAAATTGGACACCGTAAAGGAAGATGCTTCGCTGGAAAGCAGGTCGGGATTGACGGATCCCTTCTTGCAATCGTCCGCCAGTTTCTTGAGGTTCTTGCTCAATGCGACCAGACTCAGATCGCCGGCGTGCCGACAGGCCGGGACCATCAGTCCCCTTTCCGTATCGACGGCCAGTCCGAGATGGACGGGGCGGAAGAGACGCAATGAATCCCCGATGCAATGGGAATTGACTTTCGGGAAGCGTTTGAGCACTTGGATCACAGCATAGCATACGAAATCGTTGATGGTGATGTTCGCCTCGATCTCCCCTTCCTCGAACGCTTTCTTGGCCTTCTTCCGGAGCGCCATGATCCTGCGGGCATCCGCGCCGAGCATGTGCGTGAGCTGCGCGGAATTCTGCAGGGAATTGTACATGGACTTTGAAATGAGTTTCCGCATGTTCGACATCTTCTCGACGGTAAACTCCTCTCCTTCCCCTGGAAGTTCGCTATGGTTCGGCTCGCATACCTTGAGGTCGGAGGCCTTCACCATGCCGGCAAGGCCGGAGCCCCGCGCAGGAGCATACATGCCTCCTTGAGCCGCTACAGCCTTCGCGAGTCCGGTCTTCGGCCCTCCATCCGCAGCGATTACATCCCTCTCGATGATGCGGCCGTACGGGCCGGAGCCGGCCAACTGCCGGGTATCGACCCCTTTCTCCGCCGCCAGCCGACGGGCCCTGGGTGAAACGGGAGCTCCCTCCACGACAGGCCCGTACGACACTGCTTCCCGGTCAACAGGCGCAGGAGCGACCTCCGCATCAGCAGCAGGTTCCGCGGAAACTTCGGACGCTGCCCTCGAAGGCGCGAATTCAGCGAACGACTCCCCGGGGTTCCCGATCACCATGACATTGGTCAGGACGGGAATTTCATCATTCTCCTTGAAGAATATGGCCAGTACCGTTCCTTCAACCGTAGCTTCTTCATCAAACGAAGCCTTGTCGGTTTCATAACTGAAGAGAATATCTCCGACTGCAACCTTATCTCCGACTTTTTTCTTGAATTCGGTCACGATACAACTTTCAACGGATTGCCCTTGTTTGGGCATGATAACTACTTGTGCCATTCATGAAAAGAAATTAAAGCTTTCATTTTTGTGTTTACAAAGTTAAACTTTTTCCCGTCAAAAAAAAGAGTTATATTTGTTTGCTTTTTGGCAAATAAACTCTAATATATATCAAATATGCAATCATTGGAAGATTTGAAAAAGATTGCCTCCCAGATCAGAAGAGACATCGTCCGGATGGTAACGATCGCCGGATCCGGGCATCCGGGCGGATCCCTGGGATGCACGGATTTTCTCACTACCCTATTTTTCAAGGTGATGAATCAAGATCCTGCAAGATGGACCCGGGACGGAAAAGGTCAGGATGTGTTCATTCTGTCTGCCGGTCACTTGGCTCCGGTCTATTATTCCCTGCTCGCCAGAAAGGGATATTTCCCTGTATCCGAACTGGGCAGCCTCCGCAAGTATGGATCCCGCCTGCAAGGACATCCATCTATTCGCAAAGGACTTCCGGGGATTACGCAGGCATCGGGTTCTTTGGGTCAGGGACTTTCCGTCGCCATCGGTATCGCGCTCGCCAAAAAGCTTGACAAGGATCCCCACACCGTCTATGTCATGTGCGGAGACGGTGAATGCCAAGAAGGTCAGATCTGGGAAGCAGGCATATTCGGTGCCCACCACCAGGCGGATAATCTGATCGCCATGACTGACTGGAACGGCCAGCAGATCGACGGCCCTACTTCCGAAGTCAGCGGACTCGGGGATCTGGAGGCGAAATGGAAGGCGTTCGGATGGGAAGTGGTCGTGGCCGACGGACATGACTATGCCCAAATTTCCGAAGCTTTCGACCAAGCCGGCGCAAAGAAAGGCCGAGGCAAACCGATCATGATTTTGTTCAAGACCGATATGGGGCATGGCGTCGACTTCATGGCCGGAACGCATAAATGGCATGGAAAAGCTCCTTCGGAAGAACAGTGCAAGGAAGCCTTGAAGCAGCTCGAAGAGACATTGGGTGACTTTTAAATTTTGAAGAAAACATGAACAAATACACAGACAAAGGAAAGAAGGATACCCGCAGCGGTTTCGGAGCAGGCCTGCTCGAAGCTGGACAAGCGGATTCCCGGGTACTTGCCCTGACCGCCGACCTGAAAGGTTCCCTTAAGATGGACGCGTTCGCGGACGCCTTCCCGGACAGATTCTTCCAATGCGGTATCGCAGAGGCAAACATGATCGGAGTCGCGGCGGGAATGGCCATTACGGGCAAGATTCCGTTCGTCGGCTCATTTGCTGAATTCGTGACCGGCCGCGTCTACGACCAAGTCAGGCAGGTGGTCGCTTACGGCAACACCAACGTCAAAATCGCATCTTCGCATGCCGGAATCACGCTGGGAGAAGACGGAGCCACGCATCAGACCATGGAAGACATCGCCCTGATGCGCGCCCTTCCGGGCATGGTGGTTATCAATCCCTGCGATTATACCCAGACCAAGCTCGCTACCATCGCGGTCGCGAAATACACCGGCCCCGTGTACCTTCGCTTCGGCAGGCCGGCAGTCGCGAACTTCTGGCCCGAAGAGGTCCCTTTCGAGATCGGGAAGGCCTATGTGCTCAATGAAGGAAAAGATGTGTCTGTCTTCGCGACCGGTCATATGGTTTGGGAAGCGCTGAAAGCAGCTGAATCGCTCGAAGCCGAAGGCATCTGCGCGGAGGTGGTGGACATCGCCACCATCAAGCCGCTCGACACGCAGACTGTGCTGGCCTCCGCGCTCAAGACCGGAGCCGTGGTGGTTGCGGAGGAACACAACATGGCGGGCGGTCTCGGCGAACTCATTGCCGGCACGCTCGCATCCGCTTCTCCTAAACCCATCGAATTCATCAACGGGCAAGACCGGTTCGGACAGAGCGGAACGCCGGCGGAACTGCTCGCCGCCTACGGAATGGACGCCGCCCACATTGTGGAAGCCGCGAAAAAAGTCTTCCAGAGAAAATAGGGAATTCCCGCCGAAGCGGCAATTTCTTTCATAAACAGAAAAACCTTGAGAGACCTTTTTGTTTCTTAAGGTTTTTTCTGTTTGGAATATCTATACTTGCCGAAAACCGACAAACTATGAAAATCAAAGATTTGTGCGCGGAGGAACGGCCGCGCGAAAAAATGTTCGCGAAAGGGGTGGACGCGCTTTCGAACGCTGAATTGCTCGCCATCTTGATCGGCTCGGGGACCGGCAGTGAAAACGTACTGGAAGTTGCCAACAAGCTGCTTTCCAGCACCGAAGGGAAACTCGCAGGCCTCGCCTCGATGGATGCCGCCCAGATGCGCCTGGTCAAGGGAATCGGGCCGAATCGGTATGCTACCATCGCGGCCGCCCTTGAACTCGGGAAACGGTACTGCCTGGAAGATCCCGGCATTGAGAAGGTTTCCGTAACCTCGGCCGAGATGATCTACCGGATCATGATTCCCCGCCTGAAGAATCTGGATCACGAAGAATGCTGGATCATCTTCCTCAACCGAGCGAACTACATTCTCCACAAGGAACGGATGAGTATCGGGGGAACCAGCGCGACGATCATGGACACCCGGCTGATCGTGAAGAAAGCGTTGGACAAACGCGCCTGCGGAATCATCCTGGTGCACAATCATCCTTCCGGAAATCCGCGTCCGGGCAGAAACGATTTGGCGCAGACGGAAATGCTGAAAAAAGCAGCGGACACCTTCGACATTTCACTGATGGACCACATTATCGTCTGCAACGATCGCTTCTTCAGTTTCGCTGAAGACAAGATGACGATCGTTCCGGAAAGTTCAGCACTTAAATTTTGAAGGCAATGAAATAATCCCTACTTTTGGTCTTCGAAAACTGTTTCGAAAAAATCCATGAAAGTCATCAATCTTGGGGAGACCGATTCGGCGCTCAACAACATCATCGCGCAGATGCGCGACAAGGACATCCAGAAGGACAAACTCCGTTTCCGACACAATCTCAAAAGATTGGGATACATTTTCGGCTACGAATTAAGCAAGAAGCTGAATTATAGCGTGAAAGAAGTCGTGACCCCGCTGGCTACCGCCAAGGTTTCCACCAGCGACACGCGGCTTGTCATCTCGACGATCCTGCGAGCGGGCCTTCCTTTGCACGACGGGATCCTGGACGTGTTCGACGATGCCGAGAACGCCTTCATCGCAGCCTTCCGGAAATATGACAAGGGGGACGAATTCCACATCAACATCGAATACTGCACCTGTCCGAACTTGACCGGTAAAACGTTGATCATCGCCGACACGATGCTGGCGACGGGGGCTTCCATGGAGATTGCCTACTACAAATTGATCGAAGAGGGCGGACGACCGACCTTTACCCATTTCGTCTGCCCGATCGCAAGCATCTACGCCATCGAATTTCTGCAAAAACGCTTGCCGGAAAACACCATGCTGTGGACGGCAGCCGTCGATGAAGAATTGACCAGTCGCTTCTACATTGTTCCCGGCATCGGTGATGCAGGGGATCTTGCCTATGGAAGCAAGCTATAATTCTTTTCTGAGCCGAGCCTTCGGAATGTCAAGTTGGTCGCGGTACTTGGCGATGGTCCGACGCGCCACTTTGTAACCCCGCTTGCTCATCTCCGCCACCAACTGATCGTCCGTAAGCGGTTTCCGCTTGTTCTCGGCATCCACGCACTCGCGCAAAGCCTTCTTGAGCTCCCGCGTGGAAACTTCTTCTCCGGCATGGTTCTCGAGTCCCTCTGAAAAGAAATATTTCAAGGGCAATATCCCGAAATGGGTTTCGATGTACTTGCTGTTGACTACCCGGGAAATGGTGGAGATATCGAATCCGGTTATTTCAGCGATGTCCTTGAGGACCATCGGCTTGAGATTGGTCTCGTCTCCATCCAGAAAATAGTCGTGTTGATAGTCCAGGATCGCTTTCATGGTGCTTTCCAGGGTGTTGTGGCGCTGTTTGATCGCCTCTACGAACCATTTGGCCGAATCCAATTTCTGCTTTACGAAAGTGGCGGCCTCCTTCTGCTGCCGCTCGCTCGATCCCTGAGCGTCCGCAAGTATTGCCGCGTATTTCTTGTTCACTCGGATTTCAGGAAGCGAAAAACGGGGCATGGAAAGTTTCAGTTCACCATCGACCACATTCAGGACGAAATCCGGCACGATCTGCTGCGCCTGATCGTTATAGGAATCGTCGATCTGTCCGCCGGGAGCAGGATTCAGTTTCAAAATCCGCGCAATGGCGTCCTTCATCTCCTGCTCCGAGAGTCCGAGTTTCGAAATGATCTTCTGAAAATGCCGATTGGAGAATTCGTTGAAATAATTCTCCAGAATCTCCACCGCGTCCCGTACCTCTTTGACCTGGTTTTGCGCCCGGAGTTGAAGCAGGAGGCATTCCTGCAGATTTCGGGCTCCTACCCCAGCGGGATCAAACTCCTGAATGACCTTCAGCATGGCTTCCACCTCCTCGGGAGAAGATTCGATGTTCGCCCGGAAAGCCAGATCGTCCACCACGCTGTCGATGTCCCTCCGCAGGTAGCCGGAGGCATCCAGACTGCCGATCAAAAAGGCGGCGATATCACGCTGGTGCTTGCTGAGATTTCGGTAGCCAAGTTGCTCCATCAGGCTTTGCGTAAAGCTTTCCTTGACGGAGAAGGTATTGTAGGTTGGCCGTTCATCCTTCCCGTAGTTGTTGACCTTCAACCGGTAAGACGGAATGGGGTCATTATCGTCAAGGGCATCCAGGGAGAGGTCTTTCAGCTCGTCCGGATCCTCATCCTTGTCGTCAGCGGGAGAATCATCCAGGACCGGATTTTCCTCAAGCTCCTTTTTGATCCGCTGCTCCAGCTCCTGAATCGGAAGCTCGATCAGCTTGATCGTCTGGATCTGAAGCGGAGATAATTTCTGGGTCTGCTTGAGTTCGAGTCCTTGCTTCAACATAGGCGGATTCCTTATTGATCTTGTCCTGCAGGAACCGACGACGCGACGCGGCTGACGGCCGGATATCCGATGTTTTCCTTCACGATGAAGGCTCCGGGAAAACTCCCCTTTATTTCCTGAAGCAGTTGCATCGCTTCCGACTTCGTTCTGAAATCACCCACAGTGACCTTGAAGAAGGGATTGGTATAACCGCGGTAGGCGGATATGTCCGGATACATGCTTTTGAAACTGTTGAACACCGCTTCCGAGGCGCTGCGGGCGTTCTGCTTGTTGTCATTGAAGATCCGCACCCGATACCCGACAATCGTTCGGGTAGCATTGGACGCGATGTGGGCGTTCAGCGCATTCAAGATATGCTGGGACTGGCGCACGGAGACCTCCGTCCGATCCCCTTTCTCCTTCGACGGAAGCAGGTCGAATATGTTTTTGCCCTGCAAGGTGGAATCCAATGCGGCTCCGGGCATATAAGAAAGGGAATCTCTCCAATTTTCACCGCCGTCCTGCGCGTTTGCGGTGAATGCGGACAAGAATCCCGCGGCAACTATGAGCAATATCAAATGTTTTGTCATGCCGGCAAATCTATTCCATCAATTGTTGAAGATCGATATCCTTGAATTTCAAGGTGGTTCCCACCCCGCTGCGAAGCTTCACCTTCGCGACGATGTCCGTCGTGAACCCTTCCAAGTTCCCTTTCCGCATCAGTGACAAAATCCTGGGCAGCGACATGTTGTCGCTGAGCGTCGCGGAACAGGGCAGATCGTAGACCCGCGCGCTTTTCCGGTCAACCGACACCGTGTCGGCGGTATAGATGGCCAGTTCTTCGCCCCGGTACTTGACAACCCCGTCCAGCCCCTCGATGGTAAACGCGATGGAAGGATTGTCGATGCCCAGGGCAAGCACCGCGTCCACGGAACGAAGTCCCTTGGGAGTAAAGGACTCGACCCCGCACGACGTGATCTTGATGTCCTTCACCCGGGAGCAAGCCGACAAAGCGGTCAACACCAGGATGATCAGGAGGCTCGGAACGATTCTTTTCATCATAGGGACAAATATAGGAAAAAATACTCACTTCGCTGAAAAAACGATATCTTTGCAGAAATCAAAAGGGCGGTTGCACGACCTCGGAAGCGAAGAAGCGTGAAAAAAGTCTACATAGAAACCTACGGCTGCCAGATGAATGTGGCAGACACCGAAGTGATTTTCTCCCTGCTCGGAAAAGCCGGATACGAAAGAACGGAGGTCATGGAGGATGCGGATGCGATCCTCGTCAACACCTGTTCGGTCCGCGACAATGCCGAACAACGGATCTGGGGACGGATCGACACCTTCCAAAAGCAGCGAAAGGAGCGGGGCGCGGTCGTCGGCATCGTGGGCTGCATGGCGGAAAGGCTGAAGGACAAGCTGTTGGATACCCGCAAGATCGACCTGGTCGCCGGACCGGACTCATACAGGACCTTGCCTGCCCTGCTAGCGGACATCGCGCCTGACAAGCCGCAGATCAATGTGCTGCTTTCCCGCGAGGAAACCTATGCGGACATCACCCCGGCCCGCATCGACAAGAATGGGGTTTCCGCCTTCATTTCCATCATGCGCGGCTGCAACAATGTGTGCTCGTTCTGCGTTGTGCCGTACACCCGCGGTACGGAACGGAGCCGGGATCCGCAGACCATCGTCGCTGAAGCCGAAGACGTATTCCGAAAAGGCTACAAGGAGGTCACACTGCTGGGGCAGAACGTGGATTCCTACCGCTGGAAGCCCGCCGACAGGCCCGAAGTCAACTTTGCCGGCCTGCTGGAGCAGGTCGCCCGGGTCAGCCCGGAGCTGCGAATCCGGTTCTCCACCTCGAACCCCCAAGACATCAGCGACGAGGTGCTGTACACCATGGCCCGTTACGAAAACATCTGCCGGCATATTCATTTGCCGGTGCAATCGGGAAGCGACCGTATTCTGGAAAAAATGCGGCGGCGCTACACCCGGGAAGGGTACCTGGAGCGGGTCCGCAGAATTCGGGAGATCCTGCCCGATTGCGGCATCACGACGGATGTGATCGCGGGTTTCTGCTCGGAAACGGAGGAAGACCACCGCCTGACCCTGTCCCTGTTCCGGGAAGTCGGCTTCGACTACGCCTACATGTTCTACTATTCGGAACGGCCGGGCACCCTCGCCGCGCGGAAATATCCCGACGACGTGCCGCTCGAGGTCAAGACACGCCGGCTGAACGAGATCATCACGCTTCAGAATGAATTAAGCCTGGAAAGCAACCGGCGGGACCTCGGCAAGGTGTTCAAGGTGCTGGTGGAGGGGCCCTCCAAGAAGGATCCCGAAGAATTGTGCGGACGGACAAGTTCCGGCAAGATGTGCGTCTTCCCCGCCGAGGGCCGTAGGGCCGGGGAATATGCGCACGTCCGGATCGAATCCTGCACCTCCGCTACCCTGATCGGAAGGCTGGTCTAGCACACTGAAATATGGCCCCATACATGCTCGCCCTTGGTATAAAAATTCCGGACAAGAAAAGAGCAGAAACAGCAACTTACTACATGACAGTCTCCAGAGATAAAAAGGACAACGTTGCTTTTCCAAACGTTCAACAATGAAGAGGCATATAAAAAGCAACTTCTAATTGGTAGAATATGAAGAATGCGAAAACAAATAAAATACTCGGATTGGTATCAATCTGTATAAATTCTCTAATAGTCCTTGTTTCACTTCATACATACTGTTTATATAATTTTACAAATAAATTGTTCCTTTTTAGGTATCCAAATTGGATGTTGCTGATAAATGCTGTGCTTGGAACCCTTGGGATTTACATATCAATACTTCTATACCAATATACCAAAGAGAGAACTGGGTTTAGAATATTTTTGATTTTGTTATTATTGATATGGCTCCCAGTTTTTGTAGGTTATGTTTTTCCGATAATATTTTATAATAGTTCGTCAAATTTATAAAAGTAACGCCACGGGAGGAACACCGTAGAATTAGAATTCTTTGAAATCAGTGTTGGTTAACCGCTTGTTCGGGCGCTCCCGGACATTGCAATCAATCGATCTTGTGGCCTTGTCAGCAGGATTTTGGTCGAACCGGCACGAAGCCGGCCGCGGAGCGGATTCCAATTCCAAGGCACCGGACGGGAGCCGGGCGCGCGGCGCTGACGCTTTCTGGTGAGAATTTTACAAATCAGGGGAACGCGAAACCCCGATAGAGACCTCTGAGGGGCCGGTTCGCGTGCAAAGCTGCCTTGATTTCGGGCCCATCCTACACGCAAGGTGACCTTGTACCACACTGTAGGACCGATCAGCGTGCCCGACTTTTGTAAATTTCAGCGAACAGGCGGCCTTCCTTTCCAATCCGATGGGCGCTCCTTACGATTATTCCGTGCGAGCAGAAACATATCTGTATCGAACAATTCTCGGATCACCTGCAAAACCCTGTGTGAAAGTAGTTCCATTACCGCTCCGGGAACCCGCCCGCCTATGAAGGTGTGTGAAGGTGTGTGAGGGTGTGTGAGGGTGTGTGAAGGTGCGAGAAGGTGCGAGAAGGTGTGCAGAATATTCATTCCTTGAGCGGGCTGCAGTATGACCGGGACGGCTTGGTTCTCGCAAAATATTCCTGTCTTTCGGACGGTAGAAAGAAGGGAGATCGTATCCCCAATGGTGAAACACTGCCGATGCACGCGCGATGCTTGCATATAATCAAAAATCAAGTTGTCGGCAAGTTGGACTTGTGATAAACATACTTCATCGTATCTAGACTAATCCGGCAAGTACTCTTTCGCGAACTTACGACTTTCCTTGAGTCTCGTGTAGTGTTGTTCACTTCCGACAAACAGGTAAATTGTCAAGATTTTCTGGTCGGAGAATGCAGGAACCGAATTATTTTTGTATCTTTATCAATAATGCTGCAAGTTCTCATCGTATCACTCACAAACGCACATGTAGCTCTTGATAAGTTTAAGAGTTTTCTCTTTGGAAATCACAACCCGAGAAATTCGCGGTGGACTTTTCTTTTAAAATTGCTGATTTTCAAGGACTTTAGCAAATGTTTCCACTGCAGCTTCACTTCAATAGTTCGTTAATTTTATAAGGGTTACGCCACGGCGCGGACGCTGTGGAATAGAAGTTCTTTGAAATCAGTGTTATTTAATCGCATGTTCGGTGTTTTTCCGGACAATGCAATAAATCGCTCCGGCCGGAAGCGGATTCTGTAGATGTTGAAGATATCTCCGGTGGACATCGAGGTGTCGGTGGAGATGAAGACCTTGCGTGTCTGACGCTTCTTCCCGGACTTCGGGATGTAGCAAGGATCGATGGCTATTGCAATGCGATGTCCCTTCATCAATTCCGGAAAGGACTTGTTGAAAGACAACCAGTCAAAGGCTTTCTTGAAGTTCTGATGGATCCTGCTTTCGCACGAGCGCCCGAATCTCGCCATCCGGGTGAAGTCAAACCGTCCTATATGTGTGAGCGTAAGTTCCATGGTTTCGATGAAGAAGGTTGGAAAAGATTCGCTTAAATTTGTTTGGCTCTTGAGGGCTGCCGCTATCAACTCTCCGAGCTGGGCAAGGGGCTTGATTTTCATCCTTTTTAACACTCTTTTCAGTTTTGTTCTATGCCGTCCGGGAGGTGCCTTCGAGCGCTCCAGTGCGGGCTCTTGTTGTTGTAAGTATTTGAAAATTACAGAAATATTAAATTTTAACGAATTATTGTTTTATCAGATTTAATGACTAATCATGCTAAAGAAATTCTTTTCAGCAGTTCTGCTGGCGGCCGCGATCCTTTGCGGATCTCAGGCTTACGCGCAGACTGTGATCCGTACTCTCACGGGTTCGGTAGTTGATTCCAACGGAGAAGGCCTCATCGGCGCCTCCCTTGTAATCAAAGGAACTTCCACCGGATTCATCACAGATCTTTCCGGAAATTACGAGATGAAGGATGTTAAGTTCCCGACCACGATCGTTGTATCCTCCATGGGATACAAGGACGTCGAGATCAATCTCACGGGTAACGAACCTTCTCCTTACAAAATCGTTCTTGACGACGAAAACAGCATCCTCGACGATGCAGTCGTAGTCGGCTATGCAACGATGAAGAAGCGTAACCTCGTCGGCGCAGTCGACCAAGTAGACAGCAAAGTGATTGCAGGCCGCCCTAACGGCAACCTTGCACGTTCACTCCAGGGCGTGATCGCCGGCTTGAACATTTCCTTCACCGACGGTAAACCTTCTCGCAACGCTTCCTACAACGTTCGCGGCGAAACCTCAATCGGCGCCGGCGGTTCCACCCTCGTGCTCATTGATGGTGTTGAGGGTGATATGAACACCATCAACCCTCAGGATGTGGAGAGCGTATCCGTCCTCAAGGACGCATCCTCAACTGCAGTCTACGGTGCACGCGGTGCATTCGGCGTGATTCTCGTGACTACAAAGAAGGCCAAGAAAGGCAGCCCGGTAATCAACTACAACGGTGCAACCAGCATCAACCGCCGTACCGTCATCTACGACAACATTACAGATTCAGTGGAGTGGCTCGACTGGTGGAAGACCTGCTACAACAACTACTACAACGGCTCCAAGGCCCTGCTCAACCACATCGACAGCAAGGCTCCATATTCAGAGGGCATATACAACGAAATCATCCGTCGCAACGCAGACCCTTCACTGGCAAAGGTAGAGGCAAGTAACGCAGTAAGCGGCTTCGGTTATGCCTACTACGACAACACCGATTGGCTGAACCTCTTCTACAAGCCTTACCACTTCAGCACGGAACACAACGTTTCCGCCAGCGGTGGCAACGAGCATGCAGACTACTATATCTCAGGCCGCTATTATGATTCCGAGGGTATATACAATGTAGGTAACGAGAACTACAAGAAGTACGACCTCCGTGCTAAAGGATCATTGAGTATCCGCCCTTGGTTCCATCTCACCAACAACCTCTCATTCGGAGTTTACACTTCACTCCAGCCACGCACTCCATCAGGCAACTCTGCTCAGCGCTACCTCCAGCACTGCGCTCAGCCTATGGCTCCGCTCACCAACCTAGACGGCAGCTGGACTCCGGCCGCAGCCATGACAGGTTACGCATCATATGTTGAAGGCAAGAACAGAATGGAATCCAATTCCCTCCTCTTAAGAGAGAAAATCAATGCCGACATCGACATCATCAAGGATGTTCTCAAGTTCCAGGCAGATTATTCCTTCAACTACACTGGAAGAACAAATCTTACCATCCACCACATCCCGACAACCTACTCAAAGGCACCTGGTGTGTTCGTTGAAGAAGGCTCACAGGCAACTTCCGGCATGACGGAAGTAAGATACGACACCAGATACCAGGCCGTTAACGCATACCTCACATTCACTCCGGAGCTCGGTAAGAATCATAATCTCACACTGCTCGGAGGTTACAACGTCGAGTGGAATAACTACACCACACGTAGAATGGCGCGCACCGGTTTCACCACCTACGACAAACTCTCGTTCAATCTCATGAACGGTGTTCCGGAAATCACATCCGGAGGCTACGAATGGGCATACATGGGTGCATTCTATCGCCTGAACTACTCCTTCAAGGGCAGATATCTCGCAGAGATAAGCGGACGTTACGACGGTTCTTCCAAGTTCCCATCCTACAGCCGCTGGGGATTGTTCCCATCAGCATCCGTCGCATGGAGATTCTCGGACGAATCATTCATGCAGTGGGCAGAACCAATCCTCTCTAACGGTAAGATCCGCATATCCGCAGGTTCAATGGGTAACGGTAACGTAAACCCTTACCTCTATACATCAGAGATGGCACTCACAACATCAAGCGCTGTTGTTCTTGGCGGGAACCTCCCTACCACCACAACAGTCGCAGGCGTAGTGCCAAAGTCTCTCACTTGGGAAACTGCCACCACATATGATGCAGGTCTCGACCTCGACTTCTTCAACAGCCGCCTCTCCTTCACTGGAGACTACTACATCCGCGAAACCACAGACATGTTCACCGTAAGTGAAACGCTTCCCGCTGTATACGGAGCTTCAGCTCCTAGAGGCAACAACGCCAGCATGGAGACCCTCGGTTGGGAAATCTCCCTGCAGTGGCGCGATTCTTTCAACCTTGCAGACAAGCCATTCAACTACAGCATCAAGGGGACCCTCTGGGACAGCAACAGCTACATCACCTCGTACAAGGGCAACTCCAGCAACCAGATCGTAACATCTCTTGGTAACCTCATCAAGAAGAACTACGCTTATTACGAGGGTCAGCACATCGGCGACATCTGGGGCTACACCGTTGAAGGCCTCTTCCTTAATCAAGAGGATATCGACAACCACGCAAAACAGACTTTCATCCAGTCTTCAGACAAAGTTCAGCGCCCTGGTGAAGTGAAGGTGAAAGACCTCGATGGCAGCGATGAGATCGACTACGGCAAGTTCACGCTTGACGACCACGGCGACCTTTCCATCATCGGCGACAGCACTCCTCATTACCGCTACGGCATCAACCTCAGCGCTAACTGGAGCGGATTCGGAATCAGTGCATTCTTCCAGGGCGTCGGCAAGCAGGATTGGTATCCCGGCTCAGATGCAGGTTACTTCTGGGGCAAATACGGCCGGCCGTTCTTCTACTTCATTCCTAGTATCCACAAGCTCAGCAATCCTACAGTTGCACAGCTCAGCGAAGATGGCAGCGAGCTTCTCAACCCGGACACCGCATACTGGCCACGTGTTTCCACTTACCAGTCCAACGGTTCCACGAATAACCGCCTCCTCCAGATCGCCAATACCCGCTACATGCAGAGCATTGCGTATCTGCGTCTGAAGAACCTTCAGATCGACTATACCTTCAACAAGAAGGTCTGCGACGCGCTGCACATTAGCAGCCTCAAGGTATATCTGAGCTGCGAGAACCTCTTCTGTCTCACTCCTCTCCATAAATGGGGTCCTAATCTAGACCCTGAAGGACTCGGAGTCGATACAGACTACAGCTACACTTCCGGTTATCAGGAAGGTAACACCTACCCTCTGTTCAAGACAGCGACTCTTGGTGTAAACCTTACATTCTAACATTAGGAGGACTTCAATATGAAAAAGTACATTTACATAGTTACCGCTGCTCTCTGCGCACTTGCAACCGCTTCCTGCTCGGACTTCCTCGAAAAGAGCAACCCGAACAAGATAGAGAGCGAGTTTTTCTTCACCAGCGAGCAATCTCTTGAAATTTATACAAACGGTCTGATTCAGGATTATCTTCCCGCGAACACGACCTTCATGAACGGCGACCGCTACTCCGACGCTCAGGGCTGGGACGGTTCATATCTGTTCTACACAGACAACTACGATGCGGATGATGCCGGCGGATGGGGCGCAGGCAACTGGAGCGGACTCCGTTCAATTAACTATTACCTGGCAAACATGCGCAAAGCAGATGCGCCCGAGAAAGTCCTTAACCATTACGAGGGCGTAGGACGCTTCTTCCGCGCGATGTTCTACTTCGACAAGGTTCGCACCTTCGGAGACGTTCCTTGGTACGACCACATGATTGAGCCGGACAACAAGGAAGACCTCTACAAGGCGCGCGACAGCCGCGAACTCGTCTGCCAGAAGATGCTCGAAGACCTCAATTATGCATGTGAGAACTGCTCTGCAGACGCAAAGTACATGACACGTGCATCCTACGTGAACAAGTACGTTGCGCTTGCCATGAAGGCTCGATTCTGCCTCTACGAGGGCACATACCGCAAGTATCACAACGCCAATCCGTCCACAGGACAGGGATGGTCAGCCGACGAAAGCCGGATGTACCTGCAGGAGTGCGTAAAGGCCTGCAAGGAGATTATGGATTCCAAGGCCTACTCACTCGCAACCAACTACCGCAACATGTTCACAAGCAGGGACGCCTGCGGAGACGGTGATTGCCTGAAGGAGTTCATCTGGGCTCGCGACTACAGCCTCGACCTCGTTGTAAACAACGACAGCTACTCTGTGAACGACCTCATGATCAATGCTCAGCACGCACAGCACGCATTCAACCGCGACTTTGTGATGACCTACCTCATGACAGACGGCACACCGTTCACCACAAAAAACCCTGACTACTACTCAGTCAAGTTCATAGATGAGTTCAAGGGCCGCGATGCTCGTATGGCACAGACCATGCGCACGCCCGGCTTCACCCGCGAAGACGGCAACACCAAATGGGGCGCGCCGGACCTCGTATACGCAAAGTCCGGCTATCAGCCAGTCAAATGGCTCACAGACTACATCATGGACCAGATCAACGACAAGACTGCTACGGACGTTCCAGTCATCCGCTACGCAGAGGTTCTCCTCAACTATGCGGAGGCAAAGGCTGAGCTCGGAGAGCTCACCGAAGCAGTTTGGAACGAATCTGTAAAGCTCGTGAGAGAGAGAGCAGGTGTGAAGAGCATCTACCCTACTGCAGCAGATCCTTACATGGTGAATTACTTCCTCGGCCGCGTCACAGACCCTCTCATTCTTGAGGTCCGCCGCGAAAGAGGCTGCGAGTTCACAATGGAAAATCTGCGCCAGCACGACATACGCCGCTGGGCTATGGGTGAGCTCCTCATCAAGCAGAAGACCGGTCTTTGGATTGACGCAATCGAAACTCCTCTTGACCTCAACGGAGACGGCAAGCCTGAAACCTTCGTTTCCAAGACCGTTAAGGAGAAGGCCGGATACGCCGTACTCGACCTCAACGCAGCTGCCGGCCACAGGCTCTCTGAAGGTGACTATGGCTACATCCTCCCTAACACTGCAATGGTTGCAGGTTACACTTGGTCAGGTAAGAAATATCTCAACCCGATTCCTAATTCGGCGATTATCGTAAATGAGAATCTCAAACAAAACTACGGTTGGTAATATGAAAAACATTTTCAAATACTCTATATTGCTTCTTTTGGCATCGGTCCTTGCGGCCGGCTGCCAGAAAGAGGAGAAAATCTTCCAGCGCGACACAGATGCTGTGTCGTGTGACGGCACCGCTCAGAGCCTTACTCACTACATCAAGGCATCCGGAGAGTGGTCTTCTGAAAGCACAGAGAGCTGGATTACCCTCGACCCTGCATCGGGCATCGGCGACGGCAAGTCATTCCAGAAATACAACATCAACGTTGCATACAACAGCGGCGAAGCTCGCGAGGGTGTATTCTACCTCATCCACGACGGCGGCCGCTTCCCCGTGATCGTATCTCAGGGCGAGTGCAATTTCAAGTATGGTGCTGTAGCATTCGAAGGAACGCTCTCTCAAGAGGTTGAAAGCACCGCATACGTTACAGTATCCTATAGCGGAGCTTCAGGCGAAGAGTCTGTAAGCTACACCGCAACCGTTAGCGGAGAAGGCGCAGCAGGCCTCAGCATCGAGAACGGCACATTCGACAGCTTCGAGTCCGGCAGCGGCCTCGTAAGAATTCCTGTCAGGGGCACTCCTACAGCATTCGGCGAGGTTGTCTTTGCAATCACCCTTAACGGCAAGTCCGTGGGCACAGTATCCACAACGGTAGCCAAGAAGGAAGAGCCATCCACTACAGTGGATGTCACCCTTGCCGTATGGAAGTTCTGCGACCACGAAGGAACCAATGACGACAGGGCTGAACTCATGGCCAGACACCCTGAATGGTGGGACTCTTCACTTCGCGTAGGCAATAGCGGTATCTGCTATTCAGACGAAGGTAGGGGCGTACTCACCGTCCAGGAGGCAGCAGGCAAGACTGCAACAGCCATCAACAGTTGGGGCGGCGGTCAGGGTCACCTCTACATCAAGGGTTTCTATGTAGATGACTATTGGCTCTTCACAATGAGCGACGTGAATCTGAAGAAGGCAGACGAAATCAACTTCTCCGGAAGCATGGGCGGCAGCGGATCTTCCGCAGGCTACTACATCTGCGAATACTCAGTGGACGGCAGCACCTGGACAGAAGCTGGAGGCGCACTGTCTGAGACTGTTGGTTCCAATACCTTCAAGTATCACGTAGCCCCTAAGGACAACATCACCAACACTGTCGAAGGCGCATTCGACGTCAAGTTCCATCTTCCATCAAACGTTAACGGTAAGCTCTATATCAGACTCAGAGTCTGCGTAGACATAAGATTGAACCATGGAACAACAGTGAAGATTACCACAGGCGGTGGCGGTTCAAGCCGGTTCAAGGGCAACATCACCGTATCTGCAAAGACCAGCGGCGCAGCTGCAGGAGGAGTTGAGGGTCTTCCAGTAGGCTGGAACTTCTATGCAATCGGCCTCACAACGACAGCAGAGGTTGAGGCATCAGACTACAACTACAGCTGGTCTTTCGGCCAGAGCGGAAACGACAACGCTTCTCGACATCCTGTTGGCGCAGCTCAGCCTTCATACGAGCACAAGGTACTTGCTACAAGCGGCAACCCGGAAGCATACCTTACTGCTTATGGCTCTAACGTCACTGCATACATCTTCAACCCAAGCATCCAGATAAAGGGCTTCGGCGAGAACGACTACTTCCAGATGGTGATTCCAGTCAAGAACGTCACTCCTGATGTGAAGGTCTGCGTTGAGGGAGCAGTTGGCGCAGCGCGCTCAGCAACCGGCAACTGGGTGCTTGAATATTCTTCCGACGCCATCAATTGGTTCACTGCTCCGGACATAAAGACAGTCACTAGAGGCGAGGTTACATTCCAGTGCCACTTCTACAATACCGCCGGTTCAATCAGCACAACCAGAAAGGTATACGACAAAGCAACGGACGATACCTACCAGAAGTATATATTCCCTCTCACCGGTATTTCTGCCATCGAGAACGGCAATCTTTACTTCCGCCTGCGCGCACTCATTTGGAACAACCACCAGACAGATCCTGCAGCAAACACAGGCGGCTGGACAGACCTCAAAGGATTTGAGGTATCTATTGCAGAATAATGAAACAAACTCTTAAAGTATTCTTTTACAGTGTAGCGGCCATCCTGATGGTCGCTACATGCAATAAGCAGAAAGAGGAAGCGAAGCCGGACTCTGTGCGCATCCGTCAGTCCTGCAACCCGGAGCAGCTCTTCGACGCCATTGGCGGCGAGGTGAACATCAACTTCATCTCTACCAATGACTGGCACATAGAAGTGGCTGACTCGTGGCTCACCGTAACCCCGAGTTCCGGAACCGGAGGCTCGAGAATGGTAACCCTAAAGGTGCAGCCATACGAAGGATACGAACGCAGAACAACCACTGCGACGGTGATTTCCGGCTCCGCCACCCTCGTGCTTACAGCTATCCAGAAGGCAAAGGTAGAAGGCTCTCTCTATAAGGTGGTCGCACATCGCGGCGGTTACCTCGAGAACGGCTGCGCCGAGGGCTCAATCGCAGCAATGAAGGCATCAATAGCTCAGCGTTGCTACGGTGTGGAATGCGATGCAATGTGGACTGCAGACAACGACGTGGTGCTCTGCCACCCCGACGACCAGTACAAGATCAACGGCCTCGTGCCATCTGCCAGCACGCTTGCGCAGATTCGCGCAGCCGGAAAACTGACCAACGGAGAGCAGATGCCGTCGCTGGCTGACTTCCTGGCAGTCCTCACCGACAAGAAATCAAATCCACTCGGCACAAAACTCTGGATAGACGTCAAGGGAAACACAACAGAACTTCAAGACAAGGTCATGAAGCGCTCCGCAGAAATCGCGAAGGAGATGAATGCCTGCGAATTCGTGGAGATGCTCGTGCCTTACAGCTACTCTGCATACGCATCGCTTGCAGCCACTATGAAGAGCCAGTACGGCATCAACTGTGCATGGAACGGCAGATACGTCACTGCCAGCGCATACGGCAAAGGCGGATGGTGCCAGGTGCCTTACGGCAACTTCAGAGTCTCTGAATTCTGGCCTCCTACCGGATACTTCAACGCAGGAGTGGCGGTCAGCATTTACCAGACGCCAGGCAATACCAGCAATTACACATCATTCTACAATGATATCAAGGAGTATTATCCGCAATTAAAAGCTATATTTGTAAACCACCCTAAATATATAATCGAGAAGCTCATCAAAGACGGCCTGGAGACCGCCCAGTAGCGCAAAATGAAAAGACTCTGCATTATATTCACTGCCGTGCTCACCGTTCTCTGCTCTTGCGGCAAGAACGAGGACGCGCCGGCATCCATCGCATGTAATCCATCTTCCGTTATCTTCGAGTCTGCCGGAGGCACCAAGATTCTTTCTCTTGCGAGCAGCGGCGCATGGACTGCCTGCACAGACGGCGCGGACTGGATTACAGTCAACCCCGAGGAAGGAAAAGGCAGCGAGGCCGTAACCCTCAAATGTTCTCAGAACAAAGGGCAGAAGAGAGACGCTACCGTCACATTCACAACCAAAGGCAAGACTTTCAGTGTAAGTGTCAGCCAAAGAAAGGATGCTGATACGCCTATGGTTGATGACGGTTACCTTGACCCGCGCGCTGCATTCGCAAAGCCGCTGAGCCGGGAAATCATGTATTCTACAGGCACCCAGCTTTATATGCTGGGCAACGTGATGCAGGGCTTCGACTTCACAGACGAAAAGCATTTCTACTATTCTCAGTGCCCGTCAACGAGCGTAGACCAGTACATTTCATTCGTTGCAGGGCCTAATCTGCTTTATTCAAACTACATGATTGTAGAGAGATTCGGCCATATGACCCAGATCGTTGCCGAGGCAGCGTCTGACGGCAAGACATACATCTGGTGCAATTCCAACGGCCAGTCCATGACAAACGGCTACGGCAACAGCTGGACAATCTCCCGTATCGAATACAAGCCTGGAGCAAAATACACCGGCGGCTATGCCGGAGAGACCTTCTTCCTGGAGAAGAATCCGTCTTATTATTACGATCTCCAGGTGTCTGTTGACTTCGAAGCAAGACGCCTGCTCATCGGTTGCCGCAGTCCCAAGGAAGCAAACATGCGTTTCCACTTCATCTACAACCTTGACGAAGTGCTCGCGCTCCCTCTAGAGGAACTCAGTTGCACAGTCAAGATGGGTTCCAACGAATCCATAACAGGAGACGGCGCTTCACGCACCGAGACCCGCAAGATACAGGCGCGAGACCTCTCGCGCCTCACTCCGCTCGGTCAGTTCAAAGTCCCGCGCGGCAAATCAGACTCAGAGACCTATTACTACTCCCATCAGGGCCACGAGGTTTATGGAAACTACGTCTGGTTCTACGAGGGCCAGGCCAAGGACGGCACCAAGGTGCCGAACTCAATCGCTTTTGTAACAGTCTTTGATTACACCGGCAAGGTGGTGATTCCTCGCACCCAGATCGCAGCGGTCGGCGATGACGCAACCATGAAGAGTTTTGGATTCACATACGACGGCTCTGCCGAGGCTGAAAGCATGAAGGTTAAGGACGGAACAGTCTACCTCGGTTTCGCTTGCCACAGCGCCGCAGCAAGCAAAAACCGAATTCAGAATATCCTGAGATATCAAATAAAGTAAAGCATAAGCCCGAGCTTATCATTCTTCCCGGGTAGCGTTCCAATTAGTGTGTTCATAGTTCCATCAATTTTCCTATCCCGGACATTGCAATCAATCGATCTTGTGGCCTTGTACCACACTGTAGGACCGATCAGCGTGCCCGCCTTTTGTAAATTTCAGCGAACAGGCGGCCTCCCTTTCCAATCCGATGGACCCTCCTTACGATTATTCCGTGCGAGCAGAAGCTTTTATCCAACCATTCAAATCATTAAGACAGCTTACCAACTCTTCAAATGAAACAAAATCGCCATATATCATATGCAGACACATATTCTCATAATCAGCTTTCCACTGTTCTATAATAGAAGACGGAGGAACGATGTTAAGTGTCGCCGGATAAAGCGAATCATAATCGAAGCCACGTAAGCCGAGGAATGCGCGGCGATGTGCTATCACTTGACGGTAAAGTTCTACATCGTTTATGGCGCGCTCAGCTATCGGGGTTTTCAACATCTTCCAGATGTCGTACATGTGTCGCGACATACGTTCCACCCGAATCAATTCCTTTGGCTTGGCAAACTCCTCATGTAGCAGGAATACTTTTTCAAGGAAGGTACGTTCAGGAAGAACGGCACGTACCATAAACTTCGGTTCCGCAAAAGGAGCCTTCGGATACACCTGATCTATCATCGCTTCAAGAGCAACCTCGCTTACACGTTCACTCATTGACCTTCCACTTACTTCAACTTTTACCTTAGGCAAGATATATTGCTCATCCTTTCCATCTAAAGAAAAAGACAAGACTGAGTCATAGTTGATGTTTATGACCTCAGGGTCAGTAGTGGTGACAGGGGTTACATCAACATGTACCTTGAAGTTTTCTTTTGAGATACCACTCTCGTACAACTGTTCCGCCAAATCGTGCTGCATAGTCTTTCTTACAAAGGCACATGCAGTACGGCGCAACTTGTCGCTGATTTGTGTTTTTGACAATGTTCCGCTGAAACCAAGATATTCCCGATCAATGGCGATGTCTATGTCCTCCGAAAACCGATCAATCAGATGCCAGCACTTGCTCAGCGACGTGCCTCCCTTGAAAGATAAATGACCCGCATATGGCAACCTAAACATGGCACGAAGAACAGCCGTTACCCACCAATCCTTTTCTATGACCTCATGTTGCCGAATTTTCAGCTCCGTGGAAACACGGTCAAGTATATCCAGGCGGTCTTCTTTTGACAAGTCGATAAATTTCATCGCTGCAATATTGTTTTTACCCATGTTGGAGCAAGCACTATATCATGCTTAAAGTCTTCTTCCGAAACATGCTCTGTTATCATACTCTTGATTTTGCCTATTTGTGCTTCCGTTATTGCATTCTCGCCAATTTCTCGCATGGAAAGTACTGCTAGTTGCATCAATTTGGACTGGTAGGCGAAATTGCCCAAGTTATTACTATGGCGAAATGTGATGCTCCTCCCCTCGCCAAACTTGACTTGCCGCGCAGAACCATCCGTTATGTAAACAATATTGGCCGGCACTTGTGTTGAGAGCCCCAATCTGTTAAGCGCATACGCTCCAGTCGGGATGATACGCGCATTGTCCCTTTGCGCGATCTTATGGGCGATAGCATCTAATGATGGTTCGCGCGGTGTACCATCCCACTTATCATATAACGGAATATAATAAATACCTTTTGCAAAACGGTGTAACTTTCCATTGCGGCACAAGCGGCTTAATCCTGAACGGACTGCATCGGGAGTGCCACACGTCGTGAAATCATCTGGGACGAGTACTGTACCCTCCTTAGCCTGTTCAATAATGTTGTACATCGCCATATAAGAACTGTTTGCCCCCATAGTATCATATTTTGCCACAAATTTAATATTTTTTTGTGGCAATCCATAGACGTTCTCGGAGTTACCCCAAAACTATTTTATCTTGAGATGCTGTTTTAGCCACATGAAAAACAGCTCAATTTGCCATCAGTTGAGGAACGCTTCAGGGCAGACCTCATCCAGCTGTACAAGGACAACGGTCTGGTCCGGTTCTTTTTTCGCAAAATATTCCTATCTTTCGGACGGTAGAAAGGAGGGAAAGAAGCAGCAGCTCCCCTTCCTGTAACGAGCAATCCACATTCAAAGACTTATGAACCAATACATTCTTGCGCTTGACCAGGGAACCAGCAGTTCCCGCGCCATTGTTTTCGATCATGCCGGGAAGGCCTGCGCGGTCGCGCAGAAGGAATTCACCCAGCATTTTCCGAAGCCCGGATGGGTGGAACACGACCCCCGGGAGATCTGGTCTTCCCAGGCCAGCGTAATCGCGGAAGCCATCGCGGGGCTGGGAATCAACGGGTTGAACCTCGCGGCAATCGGGATCACCAACCAGCGGGAGACCACCCTCGTCTGGGACGCCGAGACCGGCGAACCGGTCTACAACGCCATCGTATGGCAGGACCGGCGCACTTCTGAATATTGCGATTCGCTGAAAGCGCAGGGCTTCGCCGACATCATCCGGCAGAAGACCGGCCTGCTGATCGACGCCTATTTCTCCGGCACCAAGATCCGATGGATTCTGGAAAATGTACCGGGAGCCCGTGAAAAGGCCGAAGCCGGCAAGCTCCGCTTCGGAACCGTGGACACCTGGCTTGTCTGGAACCTCACGCGGGGCGAGCGGCACGTGACCGATGTCAGCAACGCTTCCCGCACGATGCTTTTCAACATCCACACCCTCGGCTGGGACGAAGAACTGCTGAAGCTGCTGGACATCCCGGCTTCGATGATGCCGGAGATCCGCTCTTCCAGCGAGATCTACGGGCACACCAAGACCACCCTCTTCGCCAGCCGGGTCCCGATCGCCGGCATCGCCGGAGACCAGCAGGCCGCCCTGTTCGGACAAATGTGCACCGAGCCCGGATCCGTCAAGAACACCTACGGTACCGGCTGCTTCCTGCTGATGAACACCGGCGGGCAGCCTATCCTCTCCCGGAACAACCTCCTCACGACCATCGCCTGGAAGGTGGACGGAGAAGTTCAATACGCCCTGGAGGGCAGCATATTCGTAGGCGGTTCCGTCGTGCAGTGGCTGCGGGACGGACTGGGCATCATCCGCAAGTCTTCCGAGGTGGAGGCCCTCGCCCGGACGGTTCCGGACAACGGAGGCGTCTATTTCGTGCCTGCTCTGACCGGAATGGGAGCCCCCTACTGGGATCCGTATGCCACCGGCTGCATCCACGGAATCACCCGGGGCACGACAGCCGGACACATCGCCCGGGCCGCCCTGGAAGGTATCGCTTTCCAAACGATGGACATCGTCGGAGCGATGGAAAAGGACGCCGGCATCTCCCTGTCTGAACTGAAGGTCGACGGAGGCGCCTCGCGGAACAACCTGCTGATGCAGTTCCAGGCCGATATTCTGGGGACCTCCGTCATCCGGCCGAAGGTCACCGAGACCACGGCCAAAGGCGCCTGCTACCTCGCGGGCCTCGCCGTAGGCTTCTGGGGCAGCATCGACGAAATCAAACGGCAGTGGGAAGCCGAGCGGGTCTTCACGCCTGCTGCCGTCCCGGAACAAGTAGAAGCCCTGAAAGCCGGCTGGGCAGACATCATCCGTAAAACAATCAGAACCGAATAGTTATGGAACTTACTTTGTGGAACAAATGTGTCTTTGAATTTCTGGGCACAATGATCATGATCCTTCTCGGAGACGGCGTCTGCGCCGCTGTTACCCTCGAAAAATCCAAAGCGAAAGGAGCCGGCTGGGTGGTGATCACCCTGGCCTGGGGATTCGCCGTGATGTGCGGCGTCTTCATCGCCGGTCCGTATTCCGGCGCCCACCTCAATCCTGCCGTGACATTGGGATTCGCCCTGGCCGGCAAGTTCGCCTGGTCGGCGGTCCTGCCCTACGCCGCCGCTCAGATGGTCGGCGGATTTTTCGGAGCGCTGCTCGTCTATTGTTTCTACAGAAATCACTATGAGGCCTCCACAGACAACCCGGAAGGCATCCTGACAACCTTCTGCACCATGCCGGCGATACCGAACAAGTTCACGAATGTCTTCTGCGAAGTGATCGCCACCTTCGTGCTGCTGCTCATCATCCTCGCGCTCTCGACCCGGGGGAACGCTCCCGAAGTCGGTCTGGGCAGCGTCGGCGGATTCCCGGTCACGGCGCTCATCATGTCATTGGGCATGTCCCTCGGCGGCACGACCGGCTACGCCATCAATCCGGCCCGTGACTTCGGTCCCCGGTGCGTGCATGCCCTGATACCGCTGAAAGGCAAGCGGGACAGCGGCTGGTCCTACAGCTGGGTGCCCATCCTCGGCCCATTGACCGGAGCGGCTATCGCAGCCTGCGTCTTCCTGCTGGTCTACTGATTTCCCACCGGACTGCACAAAGGTGGCACCAAAGTGCCACCTTTGTAATAAATAATAAAAAAATTGATCCTGAACATCCTCATAACGACGCTGCTGGTCCTGCTGATCATCGGGGCCGCGGGGGTGATCATTTTCGATGACGGTGACTCGGGGCGGAAACTCTCCTGGCTGCTGATCATCGCGATCTTTCCGGTCGTCGGAATCCTGCTGTACCTGATGTTCGGGATCAACTACCGGCATCACTGGTTCTTCAACCGGCGGCATCTGAAATACTTGGAGACGTTCCGGACCGAAGCGGACGAACGGCTGCGGAAACTCCTCAAAGGAGACGCGTACCTGGAGCAGGTGCGTCCGGACTGGCGGCCGCTCGTCAAGCTCCTCTCGACGGACAACTCGAACATGGTGACCGGAGGCAACTCCGTAGAAATCATAACCAACGGAAAACGGAAGTTCGACCTCCTTGAAGCCGACCTGCTGAGCGCGAAGGACTATATTCATGTGGAATATTTCCTATTCGGAGATGACACCGGCAGCCGCCGGATCAAAGAAATCCTGATGCTGAAAGCGCGGGAAGGGGTGAAGGTACGCTTCATCCAAGAGAACATCGCGAACCTGACCATACGGGACAGCTACTACAACGAGATGCGGAAAGCCGGCGTCGAAGTCGTCAAGTTCACGAATCCGAGGAAGCATCTGCTGAACTTCGTCACCGTCCTGAATTACCGCGATCACCGGAAAATCGTAGTGATCGACGGCCGGATCGGTTTCACGGGGGGCATGAATATCAAGGACCGATACTTCCTGGAATGGCGGGATACCCACATGCGCATCACCGGAAACGCCGTGGCTTCCCTGCAGAACAGTTTCCTGAATTCCTGGCTGACGGCAGGCGGATCGCTGGACCATCCGTACATGTACTATTTCCCGCCCGCTTCTCCGGCCCCGAGCCCGTTACCGGAGCCCGAACCCGACTCCGCTCCGCTTCTCGATCTCTCCGCGCCGCTTCCCGTCCTGCAGAATGTGCTGGTGCAAGTCGTCCCGGACGAACCGGACTCCCGCTGGCCGCTCACCCAGATGGGCTATATGTGGACCGCTGCGAACGCCAAGCGCTATCTCTACCTGCAAACCCCCTACTTCGTGCCCCCGGAACCCGTCCTGGACGCGCTCAAAGCCGCCGCCCTCAGCGGGGTCGATGTGCGGTTGATGCTGCCCAAGAAGGCGGACTCCCCCTACATGGATCCGGCCAACAAGTCCTTTTTCTCGGAATGCCTCTCCGCCGGAATCCGCATCTACGAACGGGGGGATAACTTCATGCATTCCAAGACCTTTGTCTGCGACGATTACCTGTCCCAGATCGGAACGTCCAACATCGACTACCGCAGTTTCTCAATCAACTACGAAGTCAACACCTTCCTGTTCGACGAGGCGACTGCCCGCATGAACAAAGCCATCTTTTTGAAAGATCTGGAATATTCCACCGAAATCTCGCGCCCGGAGTGGAACCACCGTCCCTGGTACAAGAAACTGGTGGAACGCATTGTGCGTCTCTTCGCTCCCCTCCTCTAAGCCTGCGCTTTATTTTTAGCGGACGAGTTTTCCGATAAATAATTTTAAAAATAAGAAATTCATGTTACACGCTTGCGATAAAGCGGTTTTTATCCATCGGCTAGGTTAGTGGACCACCTTCTGGTTGAAATGACAACACCTTGATTCTCGAATCGCTACCATCGGTATAGATTATATATGAAGAAGGATCGTCATATTTGTCTACCGGTGCTACGCGTGTATTATCTTTCACCATTACATCCGGATAACCAGTACCTTGATGACCCAAAAGCCAAAACCAATAATATATGTCTGAACCGACTAAGCCGGCAACATCACCCGATCGCGATAAATTATGAGGAACAGTATTATCCGAATAAGGTAGATCATGTGTATATGGCCAATCTCTGAACTCCGGAGTGTCCCCGCTAACAATAATATTAGTCCTGTAGTTTACATCGTTATACTTATAAAGCGCATACAAACCATACCCGGTGTCTTTGAAGTCAAATACATCATGTCTATCGGTTGAAGTGTATTCTTTGCCTCCTTCTGTCCCCGAAGCAGTTTTTATAACTACGCGGTATTGATCATTTTGATTATCAGGCCATATGTGCTGGTAGTACTGATGAGTTAAAATGTATTTTTCAGTTGTAGTCCAAACTATAAATGAGCCTTTATCATAACGCCATAAGATCGAGCCTTCTCCATCAATCTCATAACACCCATCGTATATAAGATTTCTTTCAAATGCACCCCCGTTGCTGGTTCTGTTTTCCGCGTACATAATATCGGGATAATTAGTGTGGTGATTGTAGTTTTCTCCTTTTGTATCGGTATAAGTGATATGAGCACAACAGCTGTAATCCTCATAACTGTAATCCACATCAATATCGGGCTTTGAACAGCTTCCACCGAACTTGCTTTCGATATAAATGGGATTACTCCATGCCGTACCATTATGTTTGCGGTAGGCAATTTTACCATCGGCAGTGGTAAACACCACATGCGGGTGATCATTCTCGTCTATTACCACACGTGCTTCGGCACCCGTTCCTAAAAGGGTTTCACCCAGCCAGATATCAATGTCTTGCATGCTGTTGTAATATACCTTTCCGTCGCTTTTGGAGTACACCACAGCGATAACATCTTTGCCGTCGGCATGCATCAAATCCCCCACAAGGGGTGAAAGTGGAGAGGTAAAGGTATCGTCGGTAAAACAAAGCGTACTGCCATCCCACAAAGCGTACAAATGGTACGCCCTGCCTGTCTGCATAACACTATTTCGCGCAGGCTTTCTGTTTTGTGAAGAAACCTCCATATAATCCGGATAATCCGGATTATCCGGAAGAGTTGCAATGGCAAGTCGTATTTTGGAAGCAGGAATACCCGGAAGGGGTTTTATCCATTGCGCCAACAGCACGGTCTCGTTGGGGGCGACAGTTATCGGGGTTTCGTCAGGTAAGAAGTACTCTTCCTCGATATTTTCAACCTCTCCGTCTATTAAGTTGTAATAAGGCACAGAATAATAATCTTTGTCGTAGTAGTACTGATCAGCACCCCAGTCTGATAAATATATAGAAGGGTAAATAAAACTCAGCTCCTCTGCCGAGCTGTTTTGAATGGTAACGCATTGCAACGTACCTAAATGTTGCAAGGGAATATCCCCGATCAGTGCACCTCCCGTAATTTCCACACTGCCCGCTACCGGAACATCGTGCAAATCGGCCATAGGCATAAGCCATGAGGGAGTCACATTTATGAGTATTTGTCCCTCTACTAACTTACTTTCCGCTCCATGAGTCATGTAAACCGTGTATGGATTTTGCCCGTCAATCCCTTCGGGAATATCAACATTAAAATCAGCCTCTTTCCCTTCATTGGTGATATCATCTGTAGTCAGTTCTACAAGTGCTCCTTCTACTATTGTTGAGTTTTGTTTAAAGAAGAACTTTGCTTGATCTCCCACTCTCCAGGTAACCACAATGTTCTTTGTTCCTGTCTCTTTTGTTAAGCTAAGACGGGTTTGCGCTGTCTCACCCGGCACGGATGCCGTCAGGGTAATTTTACCCTCCTCAGGAGCCTGCTGCTCGTTTACAATCTCGTCGTTGGTGCAACCAACCAAAAGAAGAAGCGCAGAGACTACCCACAGAAAAAATCTATTATTCATATGTTTATCATTTATACAATCTATAGTTCTCATTTTGAGTTTCCTGAAAGATGACTTTCGCAGCGTCTTTTATGTTAGCATACCGTCCCCTCCGACTTGATTGGCCGGGGATTTTTCATGTTACTCGCTTACGATAAGGCGGTATTTATCCATTCTCTAGGATGGTGGTGTGTATTGAACTTCCCTCACTTTTATACTGGAATCAGCATTATCGGTATATACTAAAAATACCGTGAACAATGCGTCACCTTTATCAACCGCCGCTACCTGTGTGCCGCTTTTTACCGTTATATCCGAAAAGACATTTTCCACCGGATTTGATTGATCTAAGTACCTGACAAACAAGTTGGAGCCGGAAAGTCCTGCAGCTTCATACCCACAACGCGACAAGCCGTGAGGAACGATACCCGGTGTTGAAAAATCATACGGGAAAACAAACGATGCGGTGCTCCCGCTAACCTGAATTCTTGCCATACGATTTACGTTGTTGTCTTTATAGAGTGCACGAGCATTTTCACCGACAAACTGTAAGTCATATATATCGTATTGATCAGTGTCTGCTTCAGAAGATTTTCCTTTTGCGTTAGAGGATGTTTTAATTTCTAAGTAATACTTAATCGTCCCATAAGTATTAGCATATTTATGAGCTATAATGTAGTAGGTTCCGTCGGCATCTACAGCAATACGAGATCTGTCGTAGCGATACTCGTCATATGGATAAAAAGCATATCCATCAAATACAACAGCTTTTGTAAATGAGCCACTTGTATTAGTTGCATACATAATGTTAGTCAAATCATCATCCGGAGTACCACCACCAAGGTAGGGACCAGGATTTCCGCCTTTCGTATCGGTATAGGTAATATGAGCGTAACCGCTGCCATCCACATCTATATCGGGTTTATAACAGCTTCCACTGAAGTTGCTTTCAATATAGACGAGGTCGGTCCAGTTTGCGCCATCGAATGTAGTGTAAGCAATTTTATTATCGGAAGTAAAGACAACATGCGGTTTGTAGCTTCCTGCTATTTGGTCTATGGCTATACGTGCTTCGGTGCCCGTTCCTAAAAGGGTTTCTCCCAGCCAAGTGTTGCCATTTTTCGTGCTGTTATAATAGACATTTCCATCACCTTTGGAGTACACTACGCCGATAAAATCGTCACCACCGTCGGCGTGCATCAAATTACCCGTAAGGGGCAGCGCCGGAGGGGTAAACGTATCGTCGGTAAAATAGAGCGAAGTTCCATCCCACAAAGCGTAGAGGTGGTAGGCCCTGCCTGTCTGCATGACAGCGGCGCGAGCGGGCTTGGTATTAGCGGAAACAATAGGCTCTCCCATAGGCGGTAATGCATTCAGCACTATTTCCGGAGCAGAAGTGTCCGCAATAGGTCTTACCCATTGTACCAATTGCGCTCCGCTCAACTGTGGTATGGTTATTTCACCGTAAGGTGGTAAGAGAGGTGGGAGTGACTCATTTACATTTTGAACAGTCTCGCTTGTTAGGTTATAATAGGGAATCGCTCCTTCGGTAGCGGTGTAATACCAATCCGTTCCCGCCTCCTGGTTCGCGAAACCCAAAGAGGGGGTAAACGTGAAACCTTCACCCGAGCTATTCGACATGGTAAGGCACTGCAACACCCCCAAGTGCTCGAAGTTGATAACACCGATTGAGGCTCCCGCGGCAACATCAACCTTGCCCATTATAGGCACATTCTTCAGCAGATAAAAGGCAGTAAATTCTATAGGAGAAACATTTACCAAGATATCCCCGTCCGGGCTAAGCCTGCTATTTGTCCCGTGAATAGCCCAAACCGTGTATGGCTCCTGATTATCAATTCCTTGCGGGATATCAAGGGTAAAGGTGGCTCGCTTCCCCTCCATGGTAATATCTTCCAAAGCTAGTTGGATGAAAGTTGGTTCATAAATTGTCACGCCCTGTTTAAAGTAGAACTGCAGCATATCGCCTTCCTTCCATGTAACGACAATGTTCTTTGAATATAGATCAGGTGTTAAGCTAAGGCGGGTTTCCGGCGATTCACCCGGCACGGATGCCGTCAGGGTAATTTTACCTTCCTCCGGAGCCTGCTGCTCGTTTACAATCTCCTCGTTGGTGCAACCAACCAAAAGAAGAAGCGCAGAGACTATCCCTAGAAAAAATCTATTACTCATATGGTTGTTTTTAATACGTATATAATTTGTTCTACCAATCCTCACCCCCAAAATCACCCGGCGCATTGCCCCCGCTACTCTGGAGGATGTTTTGGGTCAGTTCAATTTCGATCACTTCGATGCTGGGCGCGACGTATTGCTCCGCCGATTTGAATTTTTTGTTGTCCATATTCAATAAGATTTTTGTATTGTTTTATTAAGTTTTGCATTAATAGATAATTTAAGTTTTTTTCAGAAAACGACAAAATATTATTGGTGTAATCCATCAAAATTAACATACTTATAATTTTCTTCGTCTATAGGCAAAACTGTCGTGTCGCGGCTAAAAGGCGGCAACTTCGATGTCAGGCGCGAGGTCTGGTATGGAGTTTTATGTACCTTTGCTAGGTTGCTGGTCTTGTTTCAATCTGCTTCACTTTTATTTTAGAATCAGTATCATCGGTATAGAATACATACGCATAATCATAATCATTATCTTTATTAACCACTACTACCCGGGTGTTATTTTTTACCGTTATATAGTGATAAACTGTTTCATATCCGCTTCCTCCATCATGATACTTGACGAACAGATTTGTGCCCGAAAGTCCGGCAACTTCTGATCGAGGGGATAGGCTGTGAGGAATAATAGTCTGTGTTTCGAGAGCTTCATAGAGTTCCGATGTAATGGTTCCATTAAGAGAAATACTTCCCGTACGAATTACTCCGTTGTCTTTATAGAGGGCATAAGCAGATTCACTATAACCTACCATGTCGTATATAGCGTGATGGTCTGTATTCGTTGTGGGTGAAGTATTCCCACTTGATGTAGAGGTTTTTATTTTAATATTATACCCATTATATCCTGGCTCATAATATCTATGCCATGCCATTATGTAGTAGTTTCCTGCTTCGTCCACGGCAATACGAGAACCGTTATCATAATAATTACCATTTTTATATTCATAATCATATTCCCCGTTAAATATCACGGTTTTCACAAAACTATTAGTACTATTTTCTGCATACATAATATCTTGATATATATCACTAGCTCCCTTTGTATCAGTATAGGTGATATGAGCATAGCCGTTGACATCCACATCTATATCGGGTAATGAGCAGGCCCCACTAAAGTTGCTTTCAATATAGACGAGGTCGCTCCAAGCCGTTCCATCGTATTTGGTGTAGGCGATTTTATTATCGGAGGTTGTAAAAACCACATGTGGTTTGTAACTTCCGTCTATTCTGTCTATTGCTATACGCGCTTCAGTGCCCGTTCCCAAAAGGGTTTCACCCAACCAGTTGCTGCAGTCTTGCGTGCTGTTGTAATAGACATTTCCATCATTTTTGGAATAAACCACGCCGATGTAATCGTCACCGCCGTCGGCATGCATCAAATCTCCTTCGAGGGGTGAAGGTAATGGTGGTTGTGGTGGAGTTAGAGGAGTAAATGTATTGTCGGTAAAAAAGAGATCAGTTCCATCCCACAAAGCATAGAGATGGTAGACCTTACCTGTCTGCATAGCCGTGCTTCTTTCAGGCTTGGTGTTATGAGATGAATATGAATACTGCGACCCAGGCATTGAACGAAATATGTATATTTCGGGAGTATGCATATCCGGAACCGGCATTATCCATTGCGCCAACAGCTTTGTGTCATTAGGAACAATGGTTATTAACACCTCGTCAGGCATGGTTACCTGCTCAACAATATTTTCAACCTGGCCGCTTTTCAAATTGTAATAAGGAACTGAGTTCGGGTTATAATCATTATCAAACCCTATCCAATAAAACCAGAAGTCGTCCACTTCCCAATTTGCTAAATCTAAATAAAGTGAAAATTGAACGCTTTCTGCCGAGCTATTTTTAATGGTGACGCATTGCAATGTTCCCAAATGCTGTAAAGGAATATCGCCGACCGATGCGCCTCCAGCCACTTCCACACTGCCTGCTACCGGAACGTCGTGCAAATCTGCTATGGGCATAAGCTCTAATGGAGTTACATTTATTAGGATTTTTCCATCCACGGTTAACTTACTTTCTGCTCCATGAACCATGTAAACCGTGTATGGATTTTGCCCGTTAATCCCGTCCGGAATATCGACAGCAAAAGCAGCCTGCTTTCCTCCCATAGTAATTTTCTCCGCAGTCAGCGTTACGAGCGCTCCTTCCACTATTGATGCGTTTTGTTCAAAGAAGAACTTTGCTTGATCTCCCACTCTCCAGGTAACGATAATATTCTTCATTCCCTCTTGCCGTGCCAAACCGACACGGGTTTCCGGCGATTCACCGGGCATGGAAACCGTCAGGGTAATTTTACCCTCCTCCGGAGTCTGCTGCTCGTTTACAATCTCGTCGTTGGTGCAGCCAACCAAAAGGAGAAGCGCAGAGACTACCCACAGAAAAAATTTATTATTCATGGTTGTTTTTTATACGTATATAATTTGTTCTACCAATCCTCACCCCCAAAATCACCCGGCGCATTGCCCCCGCCACTTCCCTGGAGAATGTTTTGGGTCAGTTCGATTTCGATCACTTCGATGCTGGGCGCGGTATATTGCTCCGCCGGTTTGAATTCTTTGTTGTCCATATTCAATGAGATTTTTGTATTCCTAATCAATTTAATTTTTTTTAGAAAACGACAAAATATTAATTGGTGTAATCCGTCAAAATTAACATACTTGTAATTTTTTTCGTCTATAGGCAAAACTGTCGTGTCGCGGCTAAAAGGCGGCAGAAACATTGACCGCAAATTAGAGCCCATAACTCCTATTATTATCTTTTCAACCCTGTTCCGGTTGTAAGTTGACGCGGATTTCCGGAGATTCACCCGGCACAGATGCCGTCAACACAAGTTTACGCCCTTCAACATCCGGGGTCGGCCTCTCGTTTACAAGTTCCTTGCCGGTACGTCCGGCAATAATAAGAAGGAGCACCGATGCCAACCCCAGAAAATATTTGTTTCTTATATTTCTGTTATCTAATAATCATTGTATCTTCTAATCAAAAAGATCAAACCTTGCTTTTTTGTTTCAGTGTACTTTGCAAGTGCATAAACGCTATTACTGCCAATCATCCCTATTCTTGGAGTCAATATATTCTATCCTGATGTACCCGTCAAGGTCGGTGTACACGCTGTAAATATGCGTATTCGCAAAGTCAACCGATGTAGCAACAGTACCCGGTTTCACCTGTTTGGAGGTATTGTGTA
>JAAYJQ010000003.1 GCA_012522855.1 Bacteroidales bacterium | reverse complement strand
CTCGTATGCCGCCTGCTGCTGCGCGAGGCGATCCTTGCGGAGTTCGACATAGCGGGAGTAGGGCACCTTGTAGTCATGAATATGTCCGAGAATGATTTCCACCGTCCGGTTCGTAACGTTGTCGAGGAATTTACGGTCGTGGGAGACCATCAGCAGCGAACCGCGGAAATTCTTCAGATAATCTTCCAGCCATTCGATGGATTCGATGTCCAGGTGGTTTGTCGGCTCGTCCAGGAGCAGGGCCTCCGAACGGGAAAGCAGGATCTTCGCCAGCTCAATCCGCATGTTCCAACCCTGACTGAAGGTTTCGGTCCTGCGACCGAAATCTTCGTCCTTGAAGCCGAGCCCCAGCAGGGTCTTCTGCGCGAGAACCTCCGGGGGTTCTGAGTGGCTGATCGACAGGACGTCCGTCAATTCCCCCAGCCGCGTGATCAAGGCCGTGTAGGCGTCAGACTCGTAATCCGTCCGTTCGGCCAATTGGCGGTTGATTTCTTCAACTTCCAATTCCAGGGCGGAGAGATGGTCAAAGGCGGTCATGGTCTCCTCGATCACGGTTCTCCCCTTGTGATGCGACATGATCTGCGGCAGATAGCCGATGCCCATTCGAGAAGGCTTTTCGATGGTCCCCGAAGTAGGGGCCTGCAAGCCGCAGATCAGTTTCATGAGTGTGGACTTCCCGGCTCCGTTCCTTCCCACCAAGCCGATCTTGTCTCCGGCGCTGATGTGGAAGTCTATCTGGTCGAGCAAGGTGAAGCCGCCGTAAGCGACTGTGATTCCATTGATCGAAATCATGACTCGGGCTTTGCTTTCCTGCAGCTCAGCACACTCAGCTCGAAGAGCAGATACAGCGGCGCGAAGGCGACCAAGAGGGAAAAGGGATCCGCCGGGGTGATGAAGGCTGCTATGATCAGAAGGATCACGATGGCGTGCCTGCGGTATTTGATCAGCATCTCGCGGGTGATGATACCAATCCGGGACAGGATGGTGACCGCAGCCGGAAATTCGAAGACGATCCCGAAAGCGAGCAATGTCGAAGTGAAGAGGGAAATGTACGACTGAAGTGAAATCGTGTTCTGGACGCTGTCGCTGATGGTATAGCCGAGGAAGAAATTTAGGGAGATCGGTACGATCAGATAGTAGCCGACGGCAAGTCCGACGTAGAAGAGAACGGAGACAAAGAGGAACACCGTACGGACGGTGCGCTTTTCATTTTCGTACAGGGCGGGCGCGATGAATTTCCAGATCTCGAAAGTGATGTAGGGAAAAGCCAAGATGAAACCCAGCGAGAAGGCTACTTTCAGGTGGACGAAGAACTGCGTCGTGATTTCCAGGTTGACGAGGGTCATCCGCATCTCCATCCCGAGCCACCGGTATATGCAGAAATCGCTCCGCGCCGGCGCCAATACGATCCCGTCGAAAACCAGCCGCTTGAAACAGAAGACCGCGACGCTGAATACAGTAATGGCTAGAACGGAACGGAAAATCGTCCCCCTCAGCACATCGAGATGGTCCCAGAAGGACATCTCTACCTGGCGGTCGCGTTCAGGCACGGGCTATTTCTTCTCGTCTATCTTCCTGATTTCGTCCGGTTCCTTCGCTGTGGATTCCAGATCGCGCTGGATTTCTTTCGTCTCCTTTTCCAGTTCGTTCATCCCCTCCTTGAAGCTCCTGACACCTTTTCCGATCCCCTTCATGAGTTCGGGAATCTTCTTTCCGCCGAAAAGCAACACAATGACGAGGGCGATGATGACCACTTGCCAGGGTCCGACAACACCCATAGGTACAAATACAAACATATTCATGAATATTAAAAGGTTATTGATCATGCAGACGGGATTCGATGATGCTGGAGAGTTTCTCGGGACAGCGGGTCGGCCGTCCGGTCGCCTTGTTCAGGAAGCCGAGGGTCACCTGTCCGCTGACACAGAGGACATCGTCCTGGTTGTAGACCTCCTGGCGGACGACCAGTTTCGCAAGCGGGACACGGTCGATCATCGCGACTACGCGCAGGGTATCCCCCATCTTTGCCGGATGCTTGTAACGGCATTCCACCGACACGATCGGAACGGTTACGCCCTCCTCCTCGCATTGTTCGATGGGGTATCCGCCCTCCTTCATGAGGTTGTTCCGGGCGCACTCGAAATACCGGATGTAGTTCGAGTGGTGGACAATCCCCATCTGGTCGGTTTCGTAGTACCGGACTGGAAAACTCGTCTCAGAGTACATCATAACAAATATGTTAAGAGATAAAACAATTTTGTTTTATTAACAGTTATTCAATGTATTAATCGCATTTTCAAGACTTTCGATCTTGGAAAGGCTGTCCTGTTCCTTTTTCCGCTCCAGGGCGACCACCGCTTCGGGAGCATGGGCTACAAAGGAGGCGTTCCCGAGTTTTTTGCGAACACTTTCCAGGAAATTCCGCTGGTAGGCGAGCTCGTCTTCCAGCCTGCGGACTTCTTCTTCCGGATTCACCAGACCGGAAAGAATGATGAACAGTTCTACCGTACGGACCATGAGCGAGACCCCGCCGGAGGGATCCCCGAAGTCCTCCGTTTGTTCCATCGACGCGATCCCGGCCAGTTTTTCTACCACAGGCAACATCCGCTCCGGGAAATCGCCTTTGATCTTCACCGCGAGCGCTTCTTTCGGAGGGATTCTCTTTTGCTGGCGGATTCCGCGGATCCCGTTCACAACCTCTTCCGCCAGCATGAAATCGGAGAGCAGATCTTCGTCATAGGAACCGGCTTTCGGACTCGGCTGGAAGAGGATGGTCTCCCCTTCCTTCCGTTCGCGCATATTCTGCCAGAGCTCTTCCGTAATGAACGGCATGATCGGATGGATCAATTTGAGCAGGTCTTCGAAATAGGAAAGTGTCGCTTCGTAGGTCGCGCGATCGATCCCCGCCCCGAAGGAAGGCTTGATCGCTTCCAAATACCAAGAGCAGTAGTCATCCCAGAACGTTTTGTAGATCGTCATCAAAGCATCCGAAATGCGGAACTTGGAATAATAATCCTCGACGGTTTCGGTCGTTTGGTTCAACTTATTCTTGAACCAATCCACAGCAACAGAGTTTATATCAGACTGTTGCAAATTATCGTCGATCATCCATCCTTGGATCAGCCGATAGGAGTTCCAGATTTTATTGCAGAAATTTCTGCCCTGTTCCACCTGAGATTCATCGTAGAAGATGTCATTGCCGGCGGATGAACAGAGCAGCATGCCGATCCGCACGGCGTCGGCTCCGTATTTCGCGATCAGATCCAAAGGATCCGGCGAGTTGCCGAGGGTCTTGCTCATCTTCCGGCCGATCTTGTCGCGGACGATGCCGGTCAAGTAGACGTTGCGGAAAGGGACATCCCCCATGAACTCGTTCCCGGCCATGATCATCCGCGCCACCCAGAAGAAGAGGATGTCGGGACCGGTCACCAGATCGTTGGTCGGATAATAGTAGGCCAGATCCGCGTTGGGCTCGCGGCCGGGATGACCGGGCTGATCCGGATCAAAGACGGAAATGGGCCAGAGCCACGAAGAGAACCAGGTGTCGAGTACGTCTTCATCCTGTCGGAGCGTTGCGGCAGTCACCGCGGGATCGATCTTCCGCGCTTCCTCAAGGGCCTTTTCAGCCGTCTCTTCCACGACGAAGCGACCGTCCGGAAGATACCAGGCCGGTATCCGCTGTCCCCACCAGAGCTGCCGGGAAATGCACCAGTCGCGCACGTTTTCCATCCAGTGGCGATAGGAGTTTCGATACTTGTCCGGAATCAGGCTTACCTGGCCGCTTTCTACGGACTCCAGGGCTTTTCTTGCCAATTCGTCCATCTTCAGGAACCATTGCGTCGATAGCTTGGGCTCGATGACCGCGTTCGTCCTTTCGGAATAACCTACCGGAGAGGAATATTCCTCTACTTTTTCCAGGTTGCCGGCATCTTCAAGCATCTTTACGATCTTCTTGCGGGCGACGAAACGGTCCTCCCCCACGAGGATGCAGGCATTTTCATTCAGGCATCCGTAGTCGTCGATGATGTCCAGGATCGGCAGATTGTGCCGGAGACCGATTTCGTAGTCGTGGATGTCGTGCGCCGGGGTGACCTTCAGGCAGCCGGTGCCGAAACCGATTTCGACGTAGGAATCCTCGATGATCGGTATCTCCCGTTGGATCAACGGGATCAGCACCTTCTTCCCTTTCAGCCAATGGTAGCGCTCATCGTCCGGATTGATGCTGACCGCCGTGTCGGCCATAATGGTCTCCGGACGGGTAGTCGCAATCATGATATACCGGTCGGTCGGCTTTCCGTTCCCGTCGGAAATGAAGTACCGGAGATAGTACAGATGACTCCGCGTGTCTTTGTGGACCACTTCCTCGTCGCTGACGGCGGTCAATCCTTCCGGGTCCCAGTTCACCATCCGCACGCCGCGGTAGATCCAGCCCTTCTTGTAGAAATACACGAACGTGTTGACGACTGCAGCGCTCAGGTCGGGATCCATCGTGAACTTGGTCCGGTCCCAGTCGCAGGAGGCACCCAGTTTGCGCAGCTGCTGCAGAATCATTCCGCCGTGTTCTTCTTTCCATTGCCAGGCATATTCCAGAAATTTCTCGCGCCCGATCTGTTCCTTGTCGATTCCCATGTCGCGGAGCTTCGCGACCACCTTGCTTTCGGTGGCGATCGAAGCATGGTCGGTGCCGGGCACCCAGCAGGCGTTCTTCCCGTCCATACGGGCTTTGCGGATCAGCACGTCATTCAGGGTATTGTTCAGCACATGCCCCATATGCAGGATGCCGGTTACGTTCGGGGGCGGGATCACGATCGTATAGGGTTCCCGTCCGTCCGGTTCGGAATGGAAGTACTTGCGCTCCATCCACCAAGCATACCACTTGTCCTCGACTTCCGAAGGATTATATATTGCAGACAATTGATTCTTCTCGCTCATTTTACTTCTCGCTCATCAACGAACCTACAAATATACGATATTTTTTCACTAAATTTGTACCACTGGAGCATTTCCAGAAGCAATCCCATTCAAATCGACTCGACCATGGAAGAAAAGAAACAGATCAGCTTGGAACTCAGACCCGAAATCGCGCGAGGGACGTATTCGAACCTGGCCATCATCACGCATTCACGCAGCGAATTCATCATCGATTTCGCGACGATGCTTCCCGGGCTCGCGAAACCGGAAATCGGCAACCGGATCGTCATGACTCCGGAACACGCGAAACGGCTTCTGCAGGCCCTGATGGACAATGTCACGAAATACGAAAACCAGTTCGGACTCATCGACCTGGGCAACATCACGCCGCAGCCCGGAGACACGTTCAACCTCGGGGATCTGCCACCTTTCGGAGGAAGCGGCGCGAAATCATAAGGCATGGAACCGGATTTCAGCAAGATCAGGGCCTTCGCCTTCGATGTGGATGGAGTTATGACGGACGGCGGGATCTTAGCGGATCTCGAAGGCCAATTGTTCCGGACCTTTGATGCGAAAGACGGTTTCGGTATCCGGATGGCCCGGATGAAGGGCTATCCGATCGGTGTGATCACCGGAGGCAGAAGCGGCAGTATCCGCGCCCGATTCACGGGCTGCGGGATCCCTCCCGAAGATGTCTATCTGGGATCCCGGATCAAGATCGAGGATTTCGAGGACTTCTGCCGCAGACATGGATTGAAGCCTGAAGAAGTGATCTTCTTCGGGGACGATGTTCCGGACATCGAGACGATGCGGGCAGCCGGAATCAGCATCTGCCCCAGCGATGCAGCGGACGATGTCAAGCAAATCGCCGATGTGGTCTCAGCTCGCCCCGGCGGAAGGGGCTGCGTCCGGGAATACATCGAAAAAACCATGAAGCTTCAGGGAAACTGGAACTTCGACCAGCAAGTTTACAAGAAAATGTTCTAGCGGCATGGATCTGCACGGCAAGAAGATCATACTGGGCAGCAATTCTCCGAGAAGGAGCGAGTTGCTTGCGGGATTAAACATTGATTTCGAAATCGATACGGAAGTCGACTTTATGGAGAACTTCAGTTCAGATACGCCGCATTCCGAGATTCCCGTCTTGATGTCCCGCGGCAAGTCGCTCGGCTTCCACCGCCCGCTCGGCGAGAACGAAATCTTAATCACGGCCGATACGATGGTCTTCTGCGAAGGATCCATCATGGGAAAGCCGCATTCCCGTGAAGAGGCAGTACGGATGCTCGTAACCCTCTCCGGCCGGGAGCACCAGGTCATCACGGCCGTCACGATCCGGGATGCCCGCCGTGAAATTACTTTCACCGATACGTCCAACGTCTATTTCAAAGACCTGAGCCGCGCCGAGATCGACTTTTACATCGACCGATACAAGCCTTTCGACAAGGCGGGCGCGTACGGCATCCAGGAATGGATCGGTTACGCCGGCATTACCCGTATCGAAGGCTCCTATTTCAACATCGTCGGTCTGCCCGTCCACCGCGTGTACGCCGAACTCCAGGCTTTTCTGTAACCCGTTCGGGCGGAACCGGAATCAGAAACGGTACGAGAGTTTAAAGAGGAAGTTGATCGGGGGCTGGGGATACAGCCCTTCTTCTTGATAGGCGCCTCCTTCAGCGAACACAGCCCGATAGACCCAGGCGCTTGCGTAGTAGGTCCGGTTGAACAGGTTGTTCACATAGCCTGCCAAGCCGAGTTTTCCGGATCCCAGGTCAAATTCATGGGACACCGATAGGTTCGAGACAAAATAGGCCGGCACACAGCGGTCGGCGTTTGCGGTGTTGTCCCAATATTGCTTGCCGACATACTTGCCGTCCAGCGACAGGGTCGTGGTCTTGAGCGACCCGCGCGCGACGCGCTTGAAGGGCGTGCACGTGCAACGAAGCATTGACACGATGGAGGGCGAGAGCAGCATCGTGGTTTTGGAATAGGTTTCCCGCGCCTGCTCCATCTTGTTCCAACCGGGATTGGCATCATTGATCCAATCATGGTCGAACCGATCCACGTGGGCGGTAAAATTCTTCAGCCGGTTGACGCTGAAGGATGCGTTGGCATCCACGCGAAACAGATCCGTCGGAAGCCAGGAGGCAGTTAGCTCGACGCCCCTCCTCCATCCGCGCGGCACATTCTCCTTGATCGCATAGCCGGACGTGCTGAGCCTGCCGGTTTCCAGCAGCATGTCCCAATACTCCATCAGATACAGGTTGGCCGAGGCTGAGTACCGTTCCGAAGCGTACTGCCAGCCCGCTTCGAGATCCAGCATCTTTTCCGGTTCGATGGGGCTCAGGATGCCCTTCACATTCTCCTTGACGTCGCTTCGTCCGGGTTCGCGATGACCGAACGCGGCGGACAGATAGATCAGATGACCTTCTCCGAGGTCGAAATGGAATCCCGCGCGGGGGTTGAAAAAGGTCCATTTCGCCACATAGTCAATGGATGCGGCATCATCGTCGGCACCGATCATATCCAGGTCGATGCGGCGCAGTTGCAGGTCGGCATAGATTGTCAACCGCGGCAAAATCGCATATTCCCCCCGCGCGAATCCGCTCGCTTCCTGCTTGACCGCATTGTTGGAATACCAGGCGCGAGCCGCATTCATCGAAGCGTAGTCATAGGAATCCCCCAAAACTTGGTTCCAGAGCATCTCGCCCCAGTGGTCGCCCAGATATCGCGAGCAATACACGCCTCCCGTCAACACCAACCTCTCCCCCGAAAATTTCAAATCCGAATTCAGCACATAGAGATGGTTGCCCATCTTCTTGCGGTAGATGAGATCCGCTTTTTCGTGTTCCCGTCCGTCGAGACCGGTGAGCGGCGAGGGGAACCCGAACTCCCCCAGCGCGCGTCCGGGTTTGTAATATTCGTCATAACCGTAGCCGCGGGTGTAGTTGGCGGTGGTCGTCCAGAACAGGACGTTGGAGAAGGCGCGGGTATAGTTCAATTGGAGGTGGTGCTGGTTGTAAGCATCGATCTGGTTGTCGTAGTAGCGGACGTTGCCGTATTCATCCTTGTACTCCCCCGCGTCGTTGTAGCGGCGGTCGATCGCGTAGTTCGCGCGGGAGACGCCGTTCCAGGTAATGCCGCTCCGCTGGTCTCCCATGAGGTAGGTCAGCCGCAGGGAGTTGCGCTCGTTCATCCAGCCCAGAACCGCGAACGCGCTCCGGGATTCAACCTTGGCATTGCGGATGTAACCGTCCGTGAGGCCACGGGAATAGGTTGCATGCGCATAAAATCCGGACTTGCCGCGTCCGGTTCCCGCGGCGACACGGGTCATGCACGTATTCCAGGAACCTGCGCTGAAGTCCGCGTCGGCAAAGGGTCGCGCGCTCACGGAGGCGGTGTTCATGTTCACGCTGGCTCCGAAGGCCCCGCTGCCATTGGCGGAGGTACCGAGTCCGCGTTGCAGCTGCACCGAAGAAATGAGGCCGGTGAGCGAAGGAATGTTCACCCAAAAAACTTCCTGCGATTCGGCATCGTTGAGGGTGATGCCGTTCAGCGTCACGTTGATTTGAGACCCTTTCGAGCCCCGGACCGTCATGGTAGAGTTGCCCAGACCCGTTCCGCCTTCGTTCCAAGTAACGACGGAAGGCTGGAGCGCCAAGTTCATCGGAAGCGAATGGACGGGGTTGAAGGTCCGCAACTCCTCCCGTCCGATCATGGTGAAGGTGATAGGTGTCTTGTCACCGGCGCGGGACGCGGACACGACAACGCTGTCGAGCCGCTCGATCTTGTCCGGTGTTTCTTTGCCGGGACCGGCGATCGCAGCCGCCGGAGCCAGAAGCAGCATGGCTGCAGTCAAAAATAAAAAACCTCGCATCATACGAATTGTTAATGCAAGGGGCGCACGCGTTTCGTGCCTTTGAGATGACGCTTCCCTTCGGCGGCATTATCCGCATCAGGTTCAATGGGTATGATCTCAACCGTTCCGGATGCTCCGGACAGTACCCCTGCTGTTTATATTAATTGCAAATATACTACTTTTCCACCAATTTCACCTCGTACAGCCGTTTCCAATACTTTCCGGTCAGGTAGATTTTCCGGGTCTGGGGATTGTAAGCGATTCCATTCAGCACATCGGTATAAGGATCTTTCAAGTGCCGGGGAAGGAGACCCGTGCAATCAATGGTCGCTTCCACGAACCCGCTCGACGGATTGATGATCACGATCATGTCGGTCATATACACGTTCGCCCAGATTTTTCCGTCAATCCACTCCAACTCGTTCAAATTGCGGACAGGACGATCATTCATCTTGACATTCAGCACTTTATGTTGTTTGAAATCCTCGGTTAGAAAATACAGGTTGGCGGATCCATCACTCGCGATGAGGCTCTTTCCGTCGGTTGTGAGCCCCCACCCTTCCCGCGGATAGCGCCAGGTGGACTTGTATTCCCAAGTCTCCGCGTCGTAGACAAAGACAACCTTGTTCGTCCAGGTGAGGATGTAGATGTTGCCGTTCAAGGCAACGGAACCTTCGATGAAGTATTTTCGGTCAAAATCGAAGCGCTTGAGGATCTTCCCGGTCTCAAGTTCGACTTTCCGCAAGGTGGACTCACCGAACTGTCCGGTTGTCTCGATCAGATCTCCATCCAGAAAGAAGAGTCCCTGGGTGTAGGCCATCGGGTCGTGGGAATATTCCTTCACGACCTGCAGTTTGTAAGAACGGATCTTGGCGTCGGCGCAGGAAACGGCGCCCAACGTCAAGAACATCAGGGAAATCAGGCCTATTTCAACAATTCTTTTCATTCTGCTGCCGCTTTTTCATCGCTGCTTGCACGAAATGCACGAATATCGGTTGCGGTTTTTCCGGCGCGCTCTTCATTTCGGGATGGAACTGTACCCCGATGAAGAACGGGTGTGTCGGGATCTCCACGATTTCCACCAGTCCGGTCTCCGGATTCTTTCCCGTCGCTTTGAGCCCGGCGGCCTCCATCTGATCGAGGTAGGCGTTGTTGAACTCATAGCGGTGTCGATGCCGCTCGGAAATCATGTTCGTTCCGTAAATCCGGTGGGCCAGCGACCCTTCTTTGATCTTGCAGTCGTAGGCGCCCAGACGCATGGTGCCGCCTTTGACCGTCGTACTTTTCTGTTGCTCCATCAGATCAATGACCGGATGCGGTGTGCTCGGGTTCACTTCCGCGCTATGGGCCTCCTTCAGCCCCAGGACATTCCGAGCGAATTCAACCACGCACATCTGCATGCCGAGACCGACTCCGAAAAAAGGAACGTTGTGCTCGCGCGCATATCTGATTGCAAGAACCTTGCCTTCCAGTCCGCGCTCTCCGAAACCCGGCGCCACGAGGATTCCGTCCATCTTGCCGATCTTTTCCTCCAGGTTGGAGGCGTTCAGGTGTTCGCTCTGAAAGGTGTGCGCATTCACCTTGCATTCATTGACCGTGCCTGCGTGGACAAAGGACTCCAGAATGGATTTATAGGCATCCTGCAATTCGACATATTTTCCTACCAAAGCGATGTCGATTTCTCGTTTGGGATGAAAAAGTTTATCCAGGAACCGTTTCAGATGCGTGAAGTCGGGTTCCTGCGCGTCTTGGATCCCGAGATGCTCCAGAACCATTTCATCCAAGCCCTCCGCTTCCATGTTCAGCGGGACCTGGTAGATGGAGGGGGCGTCGATGGATTGGATCACGTGTCCGGGCTTGACGTTGCAGAACAAGGCCACCTTCCGACGGATCTCCTGGCTGAGTTCCATCTCGGTGCGGCAGACGATGATGTCGGGATGGACTCCCGCGGCCTGGAGCGTCTGCACGGAATGCTGGGTGGGCTTGGTCTTCAGCTCCTGGGCCGCGTGCAGATACGGAACCAGGGTGAGATGGATGCTCATCAGGTCTTCTTCCGGCATCTCCCACTGCAACTGGCGGATGGCCTCGATAAAAGGCTGGGATTCCATGTCGCCGACCGTGCCTCCCACTTCCGTTACGATCACGTCATAGTTTCCGCTCTTGCCGAGCAACAGCATCCTGCGCTTGATTTCGTCCGTGACATGGGGCACGATCTGGACCGTTTTGCCGAGATAAGCGCCTTGCCGCTCGCGGTTGATGACCGTCCAGTAGATCCGCCCGGTGGTCACATTGTTGGCTTGGGACATACGGACACCCAGGAAACGCTCGTAGTGACCGAGGTCCAGGTCGGTCTCCGCCCCGTCGTCGGTAACATAACATTCACCATGCTCATACGGATTGAGCGTACCGGGGTCAATGTTGATATAGGGATCGAATTTCTGGATGGTGACGCGAAGTCCTCTGGCCTGCAGAAGTTTGCCTAGAGATGCCGCGATAATACCTTTGCCCAGCGAGGAAGCCACGCCGCCAGTAACGAAAACGTACTTTGTGTTCATGTCGGAAAGTTGTTTTTTACTGGACTGTAAAGGTAAGCAAATTTCCGTGATTTCAAAAAGTCATCCTTTCATATTCTCCTCCTCATATTCGGGCTTCGTCAATTCCAAAGTACCCGGAACAGAAAACTTGGCGAAGGTGGACATTTTTCATTACATTTGCATGCGGGAAAGAAGAGAGGCAGGACGATCCGCCGCGCCGGGGAACCGGTGAGGAAAGTCCGGACAGGGAAGGGCACTCCGCCGGGGAAAGCCCGGATGGGAGCAATCGCATGGAGGCCGTAACAGAAAAGAACCGCAGGAACCGCCCGGCCCGGCCGGGCACTCTTGCAAGGGTGAAAACGCGGGGTAAGAGCCCACGACGGAAGGCAGCGATGTCTTTCGGGTACGGTCCCGGAGCCTGCAAGACCAAATATACCGGCAGCCGAAGGCGGCCCGCCTGATGCCGGGGGGTAGGTCGCGCAGATAAATGGCGGATTTAAAAACAGAAACCGGCTTACAGTCCTGCCTATTTCTTTTCCTTTTGCCGACGTCTATCGTGGCTGATTCGCAGCCGCGGTAGCTTCCAAATCAAGGGCCTCGGCCAAGATGACGATGGGGTTGAAGACTTTGTAGGCGGTGGACATTTCGATCTGCCACTTGCAGGTTTCACATTCGCAGCAGACAAAATCCGGAGACAACGCGTTGATCTGATCGAAGACGGATTTCCCAATGGCCTGGGAAGAAGCGTAATTTTCTTTCTTGAAGCCATAGGTGCCTGCGATTCCGCAGCAGCCGCTGTCCAGAACCGTCAAAGAAACACCGGGAATCATACGGATCAGCTCCTCGGTGAAGATGCTCCATCCGAGTTTTTCCATGTGGCAGGGAATGTGATACACGATCCGGGCGCGGTAATCGTTCTTGAACACCAGCCGGATCTCCCCCGCGTCGAGTTTTTCAAACAGGAATTTTTCCACCAAGGTGATGTGATCACGGACATCGGCATTGTCTATCCCCAAGATGTGCGGATATTCATCCCGCATCGTGAGGGTGCAGGTAGAGGCGGTCGCAACGATGGGGAGCCCGCGGGAAACAGCCTTTCTGAACTCCGCGATATTATGGTTTGCATTCCGGGCAACTTGCGACCAGAGTCCGTTGGAGATCATCGCCACCCCGCAACATTTTTCCTTGAGGAGTCGCACACCCCAACCGACTGCATTCATCACCTGGACGAAGGCCTTCCCAACCTCCGGATGCTGGTATTCTGTCGAGCAGCCATGGAAATATGCCAACTGGTTCCGATAACAGTCCTGAGCCGCTCGCGCTTCTTTCTTGAACCATCCTCTGAACCCGCGTGACTGATATTTCGGAAAAGCGCGATTGCGGTCAATGTCGAGCATGACATCCATAACCACTTTCGCAGGTTTCGTGGAAATCAGGCTGTTCACCAGCGGAGCCACAGGACGGGCGAATTTGCCCATCAAGTCGGTGTTCGCCAACACAACGTCCCGCAATTCGGGGAACTGTTTGTCGTAATTTCTGCGGGCTGAATGGATGAGATCAGCGATCTTCACGCCGGAAGGGCAGGCGACTTCGCACCGTTTGCAGTTCATGCAGAACTTCAAGTTCTCGTCGAAAAAGAATTTGTTTTTGAGGCGAAGCCTCTCTCCGTCCGGGCCGGCTTGCTTCGGACCCGGAAAGGCGGGATTGACAGATACGACCGGGCAATACACGGTACAGATCGTACACTTGATGCACTGCTCAAAATTATTGAAACTGATATTCCTTTGCTGCATAGCCTTATTCGTTCATGATGATTTCTGCCGCCCTGAAAGCCGTCATTATCGCGACTCCTGCTCCGCTTCCTTCGAACAGCGAGTTGCAGCCGCCGAGTTCCGCCCCGATGACATAAAGATTCCCGACCGGAGACCCATCCTTGAAAGGATGGAAATCCTGATCCGTCTCAACTCCGAAACCTAGGTAATTCTGCTTCGCGAAGAAATCGATGTCATACCAGGAATTCCGGTCGGCGGGATAGGAGACATCCAAGCCGAAAACAGGTTCGAGAACAGCCTTGGGTGTTGATAAAAGGCCTTTTGCGAAGAAATGGCCGCTTGCCAGGACGAAATGGTCGGCCTCAACGTCGATGGCGCCCAGATTCGCTGTACGCACACTGCGCGCCCTGCCTTCGGATACTTCGGAGGCAAGCACTTCGTCCCCCATGAGGAAAGTCCCGCCGGCATAAACGAAAGCGCGCTTCAGCAGCATCTGCATTCGGATCCCGGGAACAGAGGGGGGCATCGTCCCGGCAAAAAGGATCTCGGCGGGAATCATCTCTCGTAACCACTCACAGACCATGGGATCTGCCAGTCCGAAGACCTCAGGAATCACCACGTATTCTTCTCCCTGCAGAAGGTCGGCAACCTCTTTCGCGAACTGCTTCCAATTCTCCTCCCGATCCATCACTCGCGCGATGTTGACGGAGCGCATTTCGGTGGGGTTCTGTCGCAAATGCTCAACATCCGGAAGTTTCACGTCGGCAATCCGGCTGACGGAAACTCCCATCTTCTCCAACCCTTCCGCGAGAAAGTCCGTGTTGAAATCCAGATAACCTGCGAAATTGACGATCAGCATCCTTCCGCGAAGGCGTTCCTTCCGCGAAGGAAAAACCGTAGTTTCCTTGAGCGCAAGCCAACAAGGCATGAGGGTGCCGGAAGGGGTCAGACGATACATGTTGCTGTTCCGGTTCCCCTTCAGCTCGATTCCGCAGTCGGCGAAGAACTGAGGGGTCGCCTTCGCATATTCCATGATCTTCCCGCCTCCGATCTTTGAATATGGATGCGAAGCACCCAGTTTGTGGATGGCGGCGATCGGCTCTGAAACTTCCTTTCCGTTCGGCAGTTTGCCGAGCAGGCCGAACGTACCGGATGAAAAATGCAGGGCGTTCTGTCCGGCGGATACCATCAAGCATCGCTTCCCTGCCTTCTGCAGTGTGATACCGCAAACCAAAGAGGATAGACCGCCTCCAATCAGTATTACATCGTATCGCATCGTCTTACAATTTTTCTCCTATTCCCAGTATTTCCGAATAAACCCATTGGGTGTAAGCGCTTTCTCGCAGGGTATCACCCCAAGCGACCGGATACATTCCTTTCCATCGCTCGTTCAGGAACTCTTTCAGGTCCGCGCGCGCCTTCGGTGCGCCGGACTTCGCCTTCGCCAGCCGACCCGCGACTCGGAAAGCGCAGAGTTCGCCCTGGCAGGTTCCCATCCCCACGCGCGTCCTCCTGCGTAGATCCAGCAGATTATGTACCTCGAGGTTCTCAATAGCCGCGTCGACTTCCGACACCGACACTTCCTCACATTCGCAGACCAGGCTTCCGGCGTAGTCGTCTGCCAGCGGAATCTGCTTCGCACTGCCGCCTGCCCTGCCGACAAGCGCTTTCTGGAGTGTAGTCGGCACATTCCACAGCCGTTTGGAAATGCTTTCAAGGCTCCCCTTCTCCGATCCGGGAAGCGGAACCTCCGCCGTCATACAGCGAGCAGTATGACCCAGTTTCCGGCAAACCAAATCCGCGGCAAGTTCCGCCATCAGCCGGTATGTCATCAGCTTCCCGCCTGTGATGGTCACGAAACCCTTGACACCGTCCCGAACTTCATGATCCAGGCAGACGATTCCCCGGCTGATGTTCCGTCCGGAAGGATCGCTGTCATCCGAGACGAGCGGACGCACCCCGGCATAGGCACGCAAGATCCGGGTCTCGTTCAGAACGGGTGCCAGTTTGGCCCCTTCTCCCAAAAGCAAATTCACCTCTTCCGGGGTTACATGAAGGGAATCACAGTCGTAAAACTCTATATTTGTAGAAGTGGTTCCGATTACGGAAACCGTATCTCCGGGAACCAAAATATCCGCGTTGGCAGGTCTGCGACAGCGGTTCAGCACAACATCGTTCACCCGGTGCGCGAAGACGAGCAGCGAACCTTTCGCCGGCACCATGCCGATGTGGATTCCGGCCATTCCGGCAACGGCATGTCCCCAAATCCCGCAAGCATTGACAATGACGGAGCCATAGTACTCCCCTGGCTGTCCCGTCAGATGATCCAGCACCTTCACTCCGGTAACCGTTTCGCCTTCCATCACCAATCCCGTCACCTCGGTGTACATGCGCACCTGGCATCCGTGCGATTTCGCATCCACCATATTCGAGGCGCAAAGCCGGAACGGATCTACCGCGCCATCAGGAACCCTGACAGCCCCTGTAATCAAGGGATTGGCGGAAGGCTCCAGCCGGAGCGCTTCCTTCGGATCGAGGACTTCTGCCTTGATTCCTGCCTGGCCGCATGCCTTTACGAAAATGTCCTGATAGGAAAGGTCGTCTTCAGGAAGGCTGAGGAACAATCCGGAAGTCTCTTCGATGCAATGACGGGCGATCTTCTTCAAAATCCGGTTCTCCAGGATGCATTCCCGGGCGGATTCCGGATCGCTTACCGCATAGCGCGCTCCGCTGTGCAAAAGTCCGTGGTTCCTCCCCGTGGCGCCAGTCGCGATGTCGTGACGTTCGACGAGAAGGGTTTTGAGACCGCGCATACTACAGTCCCTGGCGGTGCCGGAGCCCGTAACGCCGCCACCGATCACGATGACATCAAACGTGTTTGTACTCATTGTTTTCCGGTATAGTTTTTAATTTTTTCACGAAGATCCCTGCTCAGGCTGACCGGCGTGTCCCGGTCGGAACGGTCGAGCCATTCCAGCGCCAACTCAGGTTGTCCGAGCATGAAGCAGGCGAGGCCGATGTTGTAGGCGGCGCAGGCCCGCTTGTCCTTGTTCCGATTCTGAAGCAGGGTCATCCACTCATCCATGGCTTCCTTCCACCGGTAGCGGTAAGCGAATTCAGCCGCCCTGTTCCAGGCCTGCTCCGCGCCGTCGTAGTAGATGACAAAGAAGGAGTCTTCCTTCCAAGTGGGCAGGAAGGAAGCGGCAGCCTTGCTGCCCGCTTTTTCCGCTTCGGGCACCATACCTGCCATCGTCCAGGCCTTCCCGGCCAAGGTCTCCACGTCGACACGTCCGTCGCTGAAAACCACCGGAGCGAGGTTGTTACTCCCGGCATAGCCGAGAACCTTGTCGTCCTTGTTCATCGAATCATAGACGTACACCTTCGTGGTGAAGGGCAATTTCGCGACGGAGCGGTACGCCGAATCGGGGGCCGATACCGTTCCGGTCACCCGCTCGGGGGTCGATACCGTAGGAACCCCGAATTCAGGAACATCGAAAAGGAACACAACATCCCTTCCGGTGTCCAGAATCAGATTCACGAGCGTATCTTTCGATGCGTAGTTCCCTTTCTTGTCCCGCTGAAGCATGAACAGTTCAATCTGTTGCCGGCCTCCGAAATAATCTTCTTCCAGCCGGCCGGCAAAACCACTGGCGATGGCATTGTTGAACAGTGTGTCACGCGGGTCTTCTCCGTAGAGATAGGCAAGCGCGATGGACTTTCCGCCCAGGTTGAGACCGGATTGTGACGGCCCCCTCATTTCTGTGATTATGACGAAGGCTTGGGGCGCGCAGGCGGAAAGCATCGCGGACACGGCAAGAACAATCAAAGGCGAAATTCTATTCATGATCTTGACGATTGAATGGGCACGGCGAGCAGATCGTACGCGTCCGCGCCCGTGATTTTCACATTAATAAAGTTGCCGCGCAAGTCTTCCGGCCTTCGGCAGGAAAAATCTTCCGGCAGGGCATGGACGAGAATTTCTCCATCCACCTCCGGGCTCTCGTACTGGCTCCTGCAGACATAGACTCCGTCAACCCAATCGTCCACGAGAACCCGCGCGACACTCCCGACGCGGGATTGGTTGAAGGCAAGGGAGATCTCCTGCTGGCGCTGCATCAGTTCGGACAGGCGGCGCTTTTTTTCCTTGCGGGGAACGGAATCCCGGAAGTGTTCGGCTCCGAATGTACCTTCCTCGACGGAATATTCGAAGGCGCCCAGACGCTCGAAGCGTGTCTCCCCTACAAAATCCAGCAACTCCTGGAATTCTTTCCTGCCTTCACCGGGATGACCGACGATCAGGGTCGTCCGCAGGACGACTCCGGGCACGTTTTCACGCAGTTTCCGGATCAATTCCCGGGTCCGGGCCCCGTCCAACCCCCTCCTCATACAGGAGAGCACGGGGTCGGAAATGTGCTGGATCGGAATATCCAAGTATTTACATACCTTTGGATTGGAAGCCATTTCCTCAAGCAAATCTTCAGGAAAGTCGGCGGGATAGGAATAGTGGATTCGGATCCACTCGATCCCTTCAATGGCGGACAGTTTCCGGATAAGTTCGGCCAGGGCGCGGCGCTGGTACAGGTCAAGACCGTAAAAGGTCGTATCCTGCGCGATGAGGATCAACTCCCGAACCCCGGCAGCAGCCAATTCACCGGCCTCACGGATCAGTTCTTCCATGGGGACGGAGATGTGCGGACCTCGGATCAAGGGGATCGCGCAATATGAGCATTGACGGTCGCATCCTTCGGAAACCTTCAGATAAGCGAAAGGTTCTTGCCGCTCGAACAGGAAGCGGAGCGGACGGCTCGCGGCAGGCTTTCCGCCCAGCGAACGCGCCAAGAGGGACAAGTCTCGAGCGCCGAACCAATCGTCTACTTCCGGGATCAGACCGGGAAGCTGCTCCCGGTAACGCTGCGAAAGACAACCGAACACGATGAGTTTGTCTGCTTCTCCATTTTTCTTGCGCTCAGCGGCGGTCAGGATCGCCTGGACGGATTCTTCCTTGGCGTCGGCGATGAAGCCGCAGGTATTGACGAGCAGGATGTCCACATGAACCATCGCCTCCTCAGGAACGACATCATAGACATCGGAAACCTGAGAGAGCAGATGCTCGGTGTCGACTCTGTTCTTGGAACAGCCCATGGTCACCACCTGGATGGACTTCCTTTTTCGCGTCATCTATTCAACCGCTTCACCGCCATTTTCTTCCGCTTCTTTTTCTTGATCCGGATCGACGAAATCGAAGGAAGCGTACTGCTTCAATTCCGCATACCAATCCAGGATCTTCTTCATGTGGGAGGCATAAAAGCGGTCCGGGTCATAATTCGGAACCGCCTTCGCGAAAAGTTCCTTCACCTCCTCGGACGATGCCTTCGCCGAGGGAGCCTCACGGTCGCCCAGGACTTCCTTGAGTTTCAGCAGCGCGTCCTGCAGCTTGAGTTCTCCTTCCGTAGTGAAGATCGAAATGTCCGCGAGCGTCGTAACACGGCTTTTGGCATCAAATACGGTTCTGCGCTTGTCGGACAAGGCTTCCACCACAACTCCGTTGCGAGCCTGTGCCAGATACAGGAACAGACCGCGCTGGCCGGAGACGGAAAGAATTTTGGTCAAATCTGTTTTCATAATTTTAGTAAAACTAAACAATTATCATGAATTATTAAAATGGAGCCGCCGGAAAACATTTTCAATTTCGCTGCGAAGATCCGCGAGACTGCCCGCGTTGTGGATGACGGCATCCACTTTTGACAGGTCGAAACACTGCCTGGCCATTCGCCGGATGACCGTTTCCTTGTCTTTTCCATCCCGGGAAGAAGCCCGCTCAAGCCGCAGCGCAAGCGGGGCATCCACCAGAAGAACACGATCCGTTTCCCGCAAAAAAGCAGGTTTATTCAAGATGATAGCGGACTCGATCACCACGAACGGAGATTTGCCGAAAAAAACGGCGGAAGGCCCCTCGTTCCCGAACACCGTTTCATTCATGGCCTTCCATCGCCGGAAATCCTGCAGCACTGCCGGATGAATGATGTCTTCCAAGATAGCAAGCTTCTCGGGGGAAGGGAACACGATGGAGGCAAGTTTTTCCCGGTCCGCCCGACCGCTCGGCAGGCGGATCCCGCAACCGAAGGCTTCTTCTATGGCATCGAGCAGCGTGTCGTCAGCGTCGTACAGTCGTTTTGCGGCGGAATCGGAATCATAGACCGGGATTCCGCGCGTGGCAAGAAACTTACATACCTCTGTCTTTCCGCTTCCGATTCCCCCTGTTATGGCTACTGTCTTCATCATCGGGCGTTTTCGATACACTCGAACACTTCCGGAATGATCGTGTAGGATATCACGCCTTCCGGGATGCCGGAGACCCTCGGGACGCATTTCCCCCCGCGGGAATTTTCGAAATCCGTGTAGTCGATGAAGAATCGGACATTCTCCGTCGGATCCACGGAAAGCGGGAAAGCGCAGCGGTACACGACCTTCGCGGTGGAAGGATAGACCGATAAACGGACCCCGGCAGGGACATTTCGGAGGGAAATAAGAACCTCCGCGCCGATTTCCACGTACCGGGTGACGTCAAGCGAGTACTTGACCTCGGAGTCGGAAAGCCGGATCCCGGCGATCGATTCCAATTTGACGACCCCGTGGGCGCTGGAACGCAGATTGGTCAGGTTGATGGTGCGAGTACTGACTCGATCGATGTGCTGCAGGTGGAACGGCTCTCCGTAGACCGTTACGGAATCCGGCTGAAGCCGGATCTGCCCCATCGCCATGTACTGGGGCCTGAAACTCACAACCTGAATCGCCTCGACAGGAACCCGCTTATGGTTCTCGTAGGGAAAGCGGAACTGCACGATCTCCGATACGAAGGACTCCAGACGAACGTCGTCACCGAAAATATCTCCCACATAACCACCGAGTTCCCCGGCACCGATGTAGAAGATCTCCCCTTCTTTCAGATGCATGTCCTTGCGCTCGAAGCGGATCCGGACAGCATCCCGCTTCCGTACGCGGGAGTTCCGAAGAAGGCTGAAACCGGAGGTTCTGCAGCGCGCGACGATTACGCTGGAATTGGAAGACACGTTCGCATGCCCCTCGATGTTGCATTCCGCAACCACGGGGACACTCATTGTATTGGAATAATTGAGTGATAGATTGTGGATCAGCCAGATGCTGAAGGCGATCAGGAAGGAAAACACGAAGGCGGCCAGGTCACCTCCTTTCAGACGCCACTTTCCGAGCAGCCTATGGATTCGATCCTTCCACATGGGAGAGCAGCCGCTCCTTACTGCTGCTGAGCGGCGTCCTGGGTATAGTCACGTACGAGCGAATTTTTGTCTACCCGCAACTTAACCTCTCCGTCCACCTTGATGAGGACGCTCCTTTCCTTAATCTCCTCGACGACTCCGTAGATGCCGCCGACGGTCACCACCTTGTCTCCCTTCTTGAGCTCGTTGCGGAACTTTTCCAGTTCCTTCTGCTGCTTCCGCTGGGGACGGATCATGAAAAGCCACATAATGACAAACATGCCGATGAGGAGGATCCACATCATGCCGCCGCCACCGATGCCCCCTTGGGGCGCCGAAGCGCCGGCCGGAGCCGAGGCCTGAAGAATGGTCGTAAGAATGTTCATTGTTTTCCGGTATTGATAATACGATGCAAATCTAATCAAAATTCCTGTTCTTGACAATCTTCCCCTCGTCGATCAGACGCCGGATGAGCTTGTCCAGGAGACCGTTCACGAAGGAGCGGCTTTTCGGGGTACTGTAGTATTTCGAGATTTCTACATATTCGTTGATGGTCACGCGCACGGGCATGTCGGGGAAAACTTTCGCTTCGGCGAGTCCCATCGCGATCAAAACGACATCGGTTGTGAAAAGCCGGTCTTTCTCCCATTGGGAGACGGATTCCGCGATGAGGTTTGAATATTCCTCAAAGCCCCTGTAAGCAGCCCGCAGCAAGTTGAAGACAAATGCTTTGTCGCTGTCGAGATTCTTTTCCGGGAACATTTCGCTCCGATACAGCGGCGGCAGGGACCAGCGTTTCCCTCTCGCAAGATCCTTGAGTGTGTCGCAACAGCGGGTCAGCGCGTAAGCGAGATCGTCGTTCCACCAAATGGAGAGGTCTTCGAGGATGACGGCAAGCTCCGGACTATCCACGAACTCCTCCTCGTAGATGCGGATGAACAGCTTGACATCTTCGGAAAGGGACAGGTCGGGAGAAGCCATATAGTCGTTGAACCAATCCTTCGCCCGGACCGATTCGTAGAGGTTGCGGATCCAGACATCGAACTGCTCCCAGGAAATTTTACGGCGCTCCACGGCTTTCCGGAAATCCGGATCCTGTTCAAGCAGGCGGGAAAGGGCGTTTTCCGCGAACTTCCGGTTCGGATTCCGTTCCTCCTCGGTCGGATTGAACTTTCTGCTCGCATCTTCGATCCGCGTAGCGGCCTCCTTCGTCAGGGACGGGATAACGTCCAGCATGAACAAATAAAGTGTCCGGGTTGCCTCGCAGGAGATCTCAAGCTGGGTCTCGGCTTCGGCAAGCGTCATAGAAGGATTTTCCGCGAAACTGAAGAGCACTTTGAAAGCCTTGATGCGCAGGATACGTCTGTTGAGCATGACTTTGAACAAAATTTTATGCAAAGATAACATACAATTTCAGATTTTTCTTAAATTTGTATGATAACATTAATACTGTATGAGATGCACAAAGTCGATCCAGATCAGCCGAATTACGCCGACCGCAACCCGGAAGACCTTTATTCAAAGCCTGTAAGAGCGGGCAAGCGTACTTATTTTTTCGACGTCAAGACGACCAAAGGGAACAACGACTACTATCTGACCATTACCGAAAGCAAGCGTCGACAGGAGCAGGACGGTCGTTACACGTATGACAAGCACAAGATTTTTCTGTACAAGGAAGATTTCGACAAATTCCAGGAAGGCCTTGCCGAAGTAGTGGACTACATGCGGAAGAATCTGCTCAAAGAAGTTCCCGGTCCGGACGGGAAGCCGGATACGGAGGAGCCCTCTTCCGCCCCGGAAACCCGGAAAGACGATCCGTTCACCGACGTCAAGTTCGAAGAACTTTGACGGGCGCGCCGGCTTGATTCCATCCCCCGATAAACTCGAGGGATTTTTTTTGGCCTTTTCCCATAATATTCCTATATTTGAAAATAATACGGCAAAGCCGCTTCATAATCATTATTAACAATGCATCTACCATGACCAAGGAAATCTCAAGACGCACCTTCCTCAAACGGGGAACGGCGGCGGCGATCGGACTCTCTGTGGCTCCGAACATTATCGTTGCCGGAGGACAACAGTCCAAAAAGAAAAATGCAAAAGTCGCTGCCAGCGACAAGTTGAACATTCTAGGAGTCGGCATCGGAGGCCGGGGAGCGGCCAATTTGGCCCAAATGGAAACCGAGAACATCATCGGACTCTGCGACGTCGACTGGAAGTACGCTGACCATGTATTTCAGAAGTACCCCCAGGCGAAGAAGTACAACGATTACCGGGTAATGTTCGATGAAATGCTGAACGAGGCGGATGCGGTGATGGTCGCGACCGCCGATCACACCCATGCCATCATCGCCGCCCAAGCCATGGCCGCCGGCAAACATGTATATGTCGAAAAGCCGCTGACTTTGACTGTCTACGAAGCCAGACTGTTGACGAAACTGGCGAAGAAGCACCGGGTCGCCACCCAAATGGGTAACCAGGGCGCCTCGAGCGCCGGTACGCGCCAGGCGATCGAATGGCTCTGGAACGGAGAAATCGGAGAAGTAAAGCGGGTGGATTGTTTCACCGACAGGCCCATCTGGCCACAGGGACTCGAAAGACCGGAAGAGGTGATGGAAGTGCCTTCCACTTTGAACTGGGATGCCTTCCTCGGTCCGGCTCCTTTCCGCGAGTACAATTCTATCTACACGCCCTGGAACTTCCGCGGCTGGTGGGATTTCGGAACGGGCGCGATGGGCGACATGGCCTGCCACATCATGCATGTTCCCTTCAAGGGACTTCAGTTGCTCTATCCGATTCAGGTTGAAGGCAGCTCCACGGATCTGCTTACCGACTGCTGCCCGAGCGCGGAAATGATGAAACTCGTATTCCCCGCGCGTCCCAATATGCCCAAACTCGCCATGCCTGAGGTCGAGATCCGTTGGTATGACGGCGGTTTCAAGCCTGAAAGACCTGAAGGCCTTCCCGCCGGCTTCAACCTCAACATCGACGGAGGCGCGAGCATCTTCTACGGAAGCAAGGACATCATGGTTGTGGGCTGCTACGGCAACAGGCCCCTCCTCATTTCCGGCAGGAAGCCGGAAGTGCCCAAAATGCTCCGGGAAGTCACCCTTTCCCACCAGCAGGACTGGATTCGCGCCTGCAAGGAGGATCCGGATTCCCGCGTTCCCGCAAGTTCGGATTTCAGCGAAGCGGGTCCGTTTGTCGAGATGGTCGACGTCGGTGTCGCCGCAGTGCGCCTGCAGGGTCTCAACCAGGTTCTGGACTGGGACGGTGAAAAGATGGAATTCACGAATATTCCGGAAAACGCCACCGTTCGGATCCTCAAGAAGAACGGTTTCACAATCAAAGACGGACACCCGACCTTCAACAATGAGTACACCGATCCGATAAACGCGAAACAATTCGCCGCCAGTTTGATCCGCCGCGAGTATCGCGAGGGCTATACACTGCCGGAAATGCCGGAATAACGATGAACAACGTTTAATTTTATACTATATGGAAAAGATTTTATGCATCACAGCCTGCCTGGCCATTCTGCTGCCGCTAGGCTCCTGTAAAAACAAGAAACAGGCGGGAGAAACCGCCCCTCCGGCAGAAATCCAATACGTCGGTGAAACGTCTTCCCAGGAATTCGTAAAAGAAGGTGTCCCGACCTATAGCGTCATTACCAAGCCGCAGGTTGATCTCGCTTCCCTTCCGATGGATGAAGAGGGATACTACATTCTCTTTGACGGAACAAGACTGGACGGATGGAGGGGTTACGGCAAGGATGCCGTTCCTTCGCGCTGGACCATCGAGGACGGCTGTCTGAAATTCTCCGGCACGGGTACGGGCGAGGCACAGACCCTGGAAGGCGGCGATATCATCTTTGCAGCCCAGTTCAAGAACTTCGAGCTCAAATTCGACTGGAAGGTCTCCAAGGGAGGCAACTCCGGCGTGTTCTATCTCGCGCGCGAAGTCGTGACGAAGAATGAAGAAGGTACGGAGCGATACGAGCCCATCTACATTTCTTCTCCGGAATATCAGATTCTGGACAACGCCAACCATCCGGATGCGAAGCTCGGAAAAGACGGGAACCGCCAGAGCGCGTCGCTGTACGACATGATTCCCGCCGTTCCGCAGAACCAGAATCCGTTCGAGGAGTGGAACACCGCGGAAATCATGGTCTATCAGGGAACCGTCGTGCACTATCAAAACGACGAGAATGTCCTGGAATACCATCTCTGGACTCCGCAATGGACCGAAATGCTCCAGGCGAGCAAATTCTCCCGGGAAGCATGGCCGCTCGCCTTTGAACTGCTCAATGACCTGGGCGGAGAAGCCCGCCAAGGCTACATCGGTTTCCAAGACCACGGAAACGACGTCTGGTACAAGAACATTCGAATTAAAGTGCTTGACTGATGAAAAAATATGGATTCCTGTTCATGACGGCCTTGCTCGCATTCGCTTGCGCGCCCAAACCGTCCGAAGAAACGATGCCCAAAAAGGAAATCGGAGTTCAGCTGTACAGCATCCGGCAGGTGATCGGCAATCCAGAGCGGTATGCTGAAAACCAAGCGGACGCCTTTAAAGCCCTGGCTGAGATGGGATACACGGCCGTGGAGGCCGCCGGCTACAACAACGGCAAGTTCTACGGAGTCGATCCCGCGCAATACCGGTCCGATCTGGAGGCCGCGGGTCTGAAATCCCTCTCCACACATATCGGCAAAGGCCTTTCACCCGAGGAACTTGCAACCGGCAACTTTGAAGAATCTTTGAAGTGGTGGGATCAAGCGATCGCCGACCACAAGGTTGCCGGGGTAAAATACATCGTTACCCCGAGTTTCCGCGTTCCGGACAACCTGAAAGATCTCAAAACCTATTGCGACTACTTCAATGCCATCGGAAAGAAATGCAGCGAAAACGGCTTGCTCTACGGCTACCACAATCACTCGTTTGAATTCGAAAAGGTGGAAGATCAGGTTGTATACGATTTCATGCTGGAGAACACCGATCCTGCATTCGTGTTCTTCGAAATGGACGTCTACTGGGCCGTCATGGGCCGTGCCTATCCGGTCGAGTATTTCAGAAAATATCCGGGGCGTTTCAAGCTTCTGCACATCAAAGACCATTTCGAACTCGGCGAGAGCGGCATGGTCGGCTTTGACGCGATTTTCAAGAATGCGGAAACCGCAGGCGTCGAAGGGATCGTAGTCGAACTCGAGGGCTTCAGCACCGGGGATTGGAAGACGAGCATGAAAATGTGCGCGGACTACCTGCTCTATTCCGACTTCGTTCCGGCGGATTACACATACGGGAAGTAGGCGAGGCTTGCTCCCCGTCGATTCAAAATGCTTTCTTTCGTTTGTGATTATCTGGAAGGAGCCCATCCCAAGATACTGGAAAGGCTTTCTGAGACCAATATGGAGCAATTGCCGGGCTATGGTTCAGACCGGTACTGCGAATCCGCGAAGGAGAAAATCCGGGCAGCCGCTGGCTGCCCGGAAGCGGATATATACTTTCTTGCCGGCGGCACCCAGACCAATTCCACAGTCATTGCCGGGATGCTCCGCGGGTTCGAAGGTGTTGTCGCCGCGAGAACAGGTCACATCAATGTCCACGAAAGCGGAGCTGTAGAATACACCGGGCACAAGATACTCTCTTTGCCCGAACAAGACGGCAAGATGGTTCCGAGGGAGGTTCGCGCCTTCCTCGAAACCTTTTTCGCAGATGCCAACCGCGAACACATGGTCTTTCCGGGAATGGTGTACATTTCCCATCCAACGGAGTATGGCACCCTGTACTCCCTACAGGAATTGACCGATCTTTCCGGAATTTGCCGGGAGTTCCGAATCCCGTTGTTCCTGGACGGGGCGCGTCTGGGCTATGGGCTTATGAGCCGCGAAACCGACGTGTCCCTCCCGGACATCGCCCGCCTCTGCGACGTGTTTTACATCGGTGGGACGAAGGTGGGGGCGCTCTGCGGAGAAGCCGTTGTGTTTCCCCGAGGCAACGCTCCCGCCCGCTTCCTTACGACCATCAAGCAGCACGGCGCCCTGCTGGCCAAAGGCCGGCTGCTCGGCGTCCAGTTCGACACCCTGTTCACAGACAATCTCTACTTCAAGATCGCCGGCCATGCGATCGACATGGCTCACCGCCTCAGGGAAGTCCTGCATGAAAAAGGTTGCAAGTTCTTCCTGGAATCTCCCACCAACCAACAATTTATCATCCTGGATAACAAACGGATGGATACCCTGGCCCGGGAAGTCGGCTTCGACTTCTGGATGGCCCTGGACGACCGTCACACCGTGGTCCGTTTCGCCACCTCCTGGGCAACCGCACCGGAGCAGGTGGAAGCCTTGCGCGAACTGCTCTGATCCCGGGTCGGGAAAATGGGACATCCGGCACAAGGATGTTCACGTAGACGATTTTTCGGATTTTTTTTCTAACTTTGAAAAATTATCCGAAAATCAATGGACGGGATCCTTCTCAAAGACATTACGACCTTGGATGGAAAGCTTTGCGACATCTCCATCGCGAACGGCAAGATTTCCAAGATCGCGCCCGCTAACCCGGCGCTTCCGGAAGAAGCGAAAGGAAGCGAGGTCGTGGACTGCACCGGCAAGGTCGCCGTACCGGGTTTCGTGAATATGCACACCCATGCCGCCATGTCCTTGATGCGCGGAGTCGGAGAGGACATGGTGCTGCAGGACTGGCTTGCGCACATCTGGGCCCTGGAGTCCAAATTGGACGGAGAATTCATCCGCCAGGGGACCAAAGTGGCCGCGCTCGAGATGATCAAGACGGGCACAACGATGTTCAACGACCAATATTTCTTCGCCGAGGAAGCGCAGGAAGCCGCCTCCGGGCTGGGTATCCGGAGCGCGATTTCGTACGTATTCCTGAATCACATGAATGAGGAAGAATCCGCCCGGGAGAAGGAGCAATTCCTCAAGATCTATGAGAAAGCACTGAAATGGAATGAACGCGCGATCTTCACGGTCGGCATCCATGCTATCTATTCCGTGAGCGAAGAACTCATCCTCTGGGCGACTGAATTCGCGCGCAAACACGGCTTGAAGATCCACATGCATGTCGCGGAGTCCGAAAAGGAAGACCTGGACTGCAAGGCCACCCACGGTGGACTCTCTCCGGTCGAGTATCTGGACCGGCTCGGCGTTCTGGGCCCCGACCTCATCGCCGCCCATGCGCTCTGGCTGTCGGATCATGACATCGAACTGCTCGGGAAGCACCGCGTGAACTGCGTGCACAACATCAATTCCAATACGAAGCTATCCTCCGGCTACAAGTTCAAATGGAAAGAACTGACGGAGGCAGGAGCCAACGTCTGCCTGGGGACGGACGGCTGCGCCTCCTCGAACAACCTGGACATGCTGGAGGTCATGAAGACGACCGCGATCTTCCAGAAAGCCTGGCGGAAGGATCCTTCCGCCCTTCCGCTCCCAACCCTGCTGGAGATGGCCACCGTCAACGGAGCGAAAGCCTTCGGACTCCGTACCGGCCGGATCCTGGAAGGTTATGATGCCGACATCCAGATCGTGGATACCGACAATTCGTTCTTCCTCTCCCCGGGACCTTTCCTGGCCAACTTCATCTATTCCGCCCATTCGGACTGTATCTCGTCGCTGATCGCCGGCGGACGGTTCGTGATGCGCGACCGCGTGGTCGCCGGCGAGCAGGCCATTCTGGCCGATGCCAGAAAAGTGCTGAATGAAATCAAACAAGCATAAACATCCTTACCCAAAACGAATGAATATGGATCCAAGAGCAGAAAGAATCTACAATGCCGCGGACTACGTCAAGCAGCAGCTCGGCCTCCTGCGGCCCGAAGTCGGAATCGTGCTGGGCAGCGGCCTGGGCAAACTCGCCGACAAGATCGAGAACGCCGTCATCATCCCCTACCGCGTCATTCCGGGATTTCCGGTCTCAACGGCCATCGGCCACAAAGGAAACTACATCATCGGAAGCCTGGGCGGCAAGACCGTCATCGCCATGCAGGGCAGGCTCCACTTCTACGAAGGATACTCCATGGATCTGGTGACCCTTCCGATCCGGGTAATGAAGGTGCTGGGAATCAAGTACTTGTTTGTTTCCAATGCTGCCGGAGGAGTAAACTACAACTTCCGCATCGGGGATCTGATGATCATCAATGACCACATCAACAAACTCCCGAACCCGCTCGTAGGACCGAACCTGGAAGATTTCGGCCCGCGCTTTCCGGACATGACCCGTCCCTACGATCCGAAAATCCGGACCAAGGCGAAGGAAATCGCTGCCGAAATGGACATCGAAGTCAAAGAAGGGGTCTACATCGCCGGCACCGGCCCTTCTTATGAAACCCCTTCCGAGTACAAATACTTCCGCATGATCGGAGCTGACGCAGTCGGAATGTCCACCATCCCCGAGGTCATCGTAGCCCGCCATTCGGACATCCCCGTGTTCGGCATGTCGGTGATCACCAACGAAGCGCACGACGACTATGCGGAAGATTATGTCAATGACGGAGATGCCGTTGTCCGCGCCGCCGATGCCGCCGCCGACAAGATGACCTCCCTCTTTTCCCGACTGATCGAATCCCTGTGATATTCTGAAACGATGCGTTACGCGAACATCCTCTATTTTGTATTTTCAGCCTTCATTATCGGATTCTCCGTCACGATGCTGGCGAGCCCCGGCGGAAAACTTTGGCAGGAACTGCTGATCCTCTTGATCGGCTTGTACTTTCTCTACCGAGGCTATGCCCTGACCGTCAACCGGATTCGCCGCCGCGAACGCGAACGGGAGCGTGAGAATCATGGAGACGATCCGTCAAACGCCTGAACCGGCCGCGGCGGAGCGACTTCGGTTCCGGATCAAGACGAAAGGGAATCCAACTCCGACAGAAAGAGCCGGACCTTCGCGTCGGACGGCATGCGCCAGTCGCCGCGGGGGCTGAGGGAGACGGAGCCGACCTTGGGTCCGTCCGGAAGGCAGCTGCGTTTGAACTGTTGGCTGAAAAACCTTCGGTAAAATATCTTGAGCCACTTCAAGATGGTCGTTTCGTCATATTCATGCGACCTCCCCTCCGGACCGACGAAGATGCCGGCGCTTTCAGCGGATCCGCCGAGAAAAGCCTTGCAGGCCAGGAAGAACAATTTGCGGGGGCCGTATCCGAAGCGGAAGAAATGGTAGAGGAAGAAATCGTGCAGTTCGTAAGGGCCCAGGATATCCTCGGTCTTCTGCAGGATGTTCCCTGCCGCGTCTGCAGGCGTGAGTTCCGGACTGATCGGGGTATCCGCGACATCCAGCAGGATTTCACGGGCGGAACGCTGAGCCGGAAGCGCGGCCGGCGAATCGAAATGATTCAGCGCGGCCCATTTGACGAGATATTTCACCAAAGTCTTGGGCACGGACACATTGACCGCGTACATCGACATGTGGTCGCCGTTGTAAGTGCACCAGCCGAGCGCGAGTTCGGAAAGATCGCCGGTTCCGACGACCAACCCGTTTTCCTTGTTGGCCAAGTCCATCAACAACTGTGTCCGTTCACGCGCCTGCGCATTTTCATACGTGACATCATAGTTTTCGGGATCCTGTCCGATGTCCAGGAAATGCTGCCGTACGGCGGGGACGATGGAGATCTCGCGGGAAGCGACGCCCAGCGCTTCCATAAGGTCGACTGCGTTGGAGCGAGTACGCTCAGTCGTTCCAAAACCAGGCATTGTAACGCCGAGGATTCCCTCCCTGGGCAGTCCGAGCTTGTCGAAAGCAAGCACCGTGACCAACAGGGCAAGCGTACTGTCCAGTCCCCCGGAAATTCCGAGGACGGCCCGCTTGCAGTCAACGTGCTCCAAACGCGTGGCCAACCCGGCCACCTGGATGGACATGATCTCGCGGGCGCGCCGGTCGATTTCCTCCGGGTCTCCTACCGGAACAAAGGGATGGGGCTCCACATGCCGGAAAAACCGCTCGGCATAATCCGTTGCGGCCGCCGGTCCCAAGTCGAACCGGGAATAAAGCCGGGAATAGGCTGACGAAGGGGTTCCGTCCGGAGAAAACGCTTTGAAGGAATTGTCTTTCCGGCGAAGCGTCTGGAGCTTTTCGATGTCCAGATCCGCGACAATCAACGTGTCCTCCGCGCGGAATCGCTCGTTCTCTGCGAGCAAGGATCCGTTTTCGCAGATCAGGGAAGAACCGGCGAAGACGAGATCTTGCGTGGATTCACCGGAACCGCACGAGCAATAGATGTAGCCCGATCGCGTTCGCGCGCTTTGGTTCAGTACCATTTCCTTTCGATACAAGTGCCTCATAAGCACTTCGTTGGATGCTGAGATATTCACAATCACTTCCGCTCCGGCTAGTGCCAAGTAGGAAGATGGCGGAACCGGGGTCCGGAGATCTTCGCCGACTTCGATGCCTATCGTCGCGCGCCCGATCTCGAAGAGCAGGTTGGGTGAAAGGTTGCACTGCCCGCCGGCATACCGGACGGATCCGCCGGATCCTTCCCGGTAAAGGTTCTTTCCATCGTCCACGAACCGACCGGCGGAAGGACAGGAAGAGGAAAGAAAATCCGCGCCTGAAGCGAACCAGCGTTCTTCGTAAAATTCATTATGGTTCGGAAGGTAGATTTTGGGGACGATTCCTTTGATGCTGCCGTTGCGGATCACGATCGCGCAATTGTACAGCCGGTTCCGGAAACGTACCGGAGCGCCGACCACGAGGGTGAGCCCTTTGCCGCGGGTGCAGCGGGCGATCCTGCCGACAGCGGTTTCAGCGCGGGCAAGAAGTAGATTCTGCCCGAACAAATCGGCACAGGTGTACCCGGTCAGCGAAAGCTCCGGAAAAGCAAGCAACGAGACCTGCCGCGATTCCGCTTCCTCGATCTGACGGCAGATCGCATCGGCATTGTATTCCACATCGGCCACTTTCACGCGCGGAGAAGCCGCTGCTACTCTGAGAAATCCATAATCTTCCATGATAGTACAAACTTACACAATTTTTCGATATTTTTATGTAGATTTGCCCGAGCAAATAACCATGATGATGAGCATTCCGTACCGTAATCTAACCCCGAAGGAAATCGACGCCATGGAATCCGTCGGCTGCTCCTGCAAGTGTTGGGAGAATGTCCTGTTAAATGCTGAATTCCAGACGTGGGAGATCGAAAGGGCCTTTCGCAACGTGATTTTCTCCGGTACCTGTCGGCTCGGAACCTTTCGGAAATCCTTCGAACTGCCGGGCGGCCTGATCAAACCTTCCGGTATTCGCAATGCAACCCTGCACAATGTAACCGTCGGCAACGACTGTTGCATCGAGAACATCGCGAACTACATCGCGAATTACGAAATCGGACACGACACCCTGATCGAGAACGTAGACATCATCGTAGTCGACCGGATCACCCGCTTCGGAAACGGCATTGAAGTGTCGGTGCTGGACGAGACGGGCGGCCGGAAAGTCATCATCACGAACCGCCTGTCAGCACAGCTGGCCTATATGATGACCCTTTACCGTCACCTTCAGAACTTGCAGGACAGGCTCCGGAAGATTTCGCTTGACTATGCGAACGCGCAGTCTTCCGACACCGGGCGGATCGGAAATTTCGTGTCCATCCAGAACACCGGTTCCATTACCGCAGTTAAGGTCGGCGACCACTGCGTCATCAAGGGAGCCGGCAAGCTCAAGAACGGCAGCATCAATTCCAATGAAGCCGCTCCGGTCCGGATCGGCTACGGCGTGGTGGCTGAAGACTTCATTATCGCCAGCGGAACTACTGTAGATGACAACACGACTGTCTACCGCTGTTTCATCGGTCAGAGCTGCACGCTGGGAAACGGCTATTCCGCCAACAATTCCCTGTTCTTCAGCAATTGCCTCGGCAAGAACGGTGAAGCTTGTTCGATCTTTGCCGGCCCCTTCACCGTGACCCACCATAAATCCACCCTGCTCATTGCCGGAATGTTCTCGTTCATGAACGCCGGAGCCGGATCGAGTCAGAGCAACCACATGTACAAACTGGGTCCGATCCACCAAGGCATCCTGGAACGGGGGGCGAAGACGGCTTCCGATTCGTACATCCTATGGCCTTCCCGGGTCGGTGCCTTCTCACTGGTCATGGGAAGGCACGTCACCCATTCGGACACCTCAGGACTCCCCTTCTCTTACCTCATCGAGAAAAACAACACCACCTTCCTGGTGCCCGGTGTCAATCTCAAGAGTGTGGGGACGGTGCGAGACGCGCAGAAATGGCCACACCGGGACGAACGCAAGGATCCGGACCGAATCGACCAGGTAAACTACAACCTGCTCAGCCCCTACACGATCCAAAAGATGTTCAAGGGGAGGAAAACCTTGAAGAATCTGCAGTCCGCCTCCGGGATGCTAACCGACGTGTATTCCTTCCATAGCGCGAAGATCCAGAACAGCGCGCTGGTCAAGGGGATCGAATATTACGAGACCGGCATCCGGAAATTTCTGGGTAATTCCCTGATTACGCGCCTTCAGGGAATGAATTTCTCAAAGCTGGCGAGGGAAAAAGGAACCACAGCCGAGGAGATCATTCGGAAGCGGCTTGTTCCCGACTACGAAACCGGTTCCGGGGAATGGGTGGACCTAAGCGGGCTGATCGCCCCGAAGTCTGCCGTAGAGGCGCTCATCGTCGATATCGAGGCGGGCAAGATCACCAGCATCGATGCGATCAATGCGGTGTTTCAGGATATGCACCGCCACTATTACGACTATGAATGGACCTGGGCATACGACAAAATCCGGGAATTTTTCGAAATCGACATGGAGTCCATTACCCTGGATCAAGTCAGATCCATCGTAAACCAGTGGAAAGACGCCGTGATCGGTCTTGACAGAATGCTGTACGAGGATGCGCGGAAAGAATTTTCTCTGGCATCCATGACGGGTTTCGGTGCCGACGGAAGCCAGGAGGAAAAGCAAATGGATTTCGAACAAGTCCGCGGTGCCTTTGAAAGCAATCCCTTCGTCACCGCCGTGGTTGATCACATCGCCAAGAAATCGGCGCTCGGAGACGAACTGCTCTCTAGGCTGAAGTGATTTCGGATTTTTTCCGGAAGAAATGATCGATCACCAGAGCGATCGCCCCGTCCCCGGTCACGTTGCAGGCAGTGCCGAAATTGTCCATGGCAATGTAGAGCGCGATCATCAGGGCTAGTTCCTGCTCTCCGAATCCCAACATCGAGGACAAAATCCCCAAAGCAGCCATGATGGCCCCGCCAGGCACTCCCGGCGCGGCCACCATGATGACCGCCAACATCAGGATAAAGCCCAGAAACATCCCGAAATCGAAGGGCATTCCCTGCATCAGCATCAAGGCGACGGAACAGGCGGTGATCTTCAGCATGCTGCCCGCAAGATGGATGGTGGCGCAGAGCGGGATCGTGAAGCCCGCGATTTCTTCGCTTACCCCGTTTTTCAGGGTTTGCGCCAGGGTAACGGGGATGGTGGCCGCCGAAGAGGAGGTGCCGAGGGCGGTAAAATAGGCAGGCAGCATCGTCCTCAGCAGCCGGAACGGATTTCGCCGGGTTACGAGCCCGGCAAGGCAATACTGGAAGACCAAAAGGAACAGATGCAGGATGAAGATGATTCCGATGATGGAAATGAAAACTTTGAGTACGTGGAAGACCTGTCCCGTATGCGTCATGCCGAGGAATATGCCGAAAATGTAAACAGGCAGAAGCGGTACGATCACGACTTCGATCGTCTTCACCACGATGTCCTTGAATTCATCGGAAAGACGCTTCAGTGTTCCGGGTCCGAAAAACGCCATCCCGAGACCCAGCATGAACGCGAAAACCAGCGAGGTCATCACGTCCATCATCGGCGGTATGTCAATGGTGAAGTACGGCGCGATGTTCTCGATTTCGGATATGGTCTCCAGCTCGCCTCCTCCGCGGATTAGTCCGGGGAAAATCGACACACTCGTCCCGTAGGACAGCAGACCGGCGAAGACCGTGTCGGCATAGGCGATCAAAGCCGTAATAAGGAGAAGCTTGCCGGCTCCCCTGCCGATGTCCGCGATCGCAGGCGTGACCAAACCGATGATGATCAAGGGTATGAGAAACTGCAGAAAATTGCTGAACAGACTGTTGAAGGTTGCGAATATTCTCGCTGCCGGAAGCGGCAGAAAGAGCCCGCAGACGATTCCCGACGCGATTGCCGTCAGGATTCTGGGCAGCAATCCGAATTTGAATTTCTTCATGTCCAAAATTAGTAAAATTCATATTAATTCCCTACTTTTGTAGAAAGACAGGTACAAACTGGCCTCTAAGGAGATGCTTGAAGATATCAAGTCAAATATCGAAAAGTTGATCGCCCTGTACGAGGGGGAAAAGGCAGAGAGGACAAGGCTCGCTTCCGAACTCGAACAGTGCAAAGTCCAGAATGAATCCTGCCTGAAGCAGATTGCGGAGTTGGAACAACAGGTAGACAACCTCCACCTCACCGAAGCTTTCAGGGCGACCACCGGAAACGATTCCGGGGCCAAAGACAAGATTGAAAAACTTATTAGAGAGATAGACAAATGCATCTCATTGCTTGAGAAGTAAATGGATCAGGAACAGAGCATCACGTTGAAAATCGGGGGAACCGCCTATCCGCTCAAGGTCCGCGAACCGGAGATGGAGCAGATCATGCGGATTGCCGCCGAGACCATCAATCAAAAGTTGGCGGCGTATGATGCAAGGTTTCCGGATCGGTCTCTCGCGGACAAACTTTCCTTTGTCGCCCTCAACGAAACCGTTGCAAGACTGGTCGGTCAGAAGAAACTGGCGATGCGGGAAGAAGAAGCCAGAAAACTTCAGGAGGAAACGGAATCCTACCTGCGAAGCATTGAAAAATAAGGCCGTTAGTCCCACGTGCTCAAATCAACAAGTTCTTAGGAACCGAGTTATCTCGAGCCGGCGATGACGGACCAAGGTTACCTTAAGGGATCGCATCTTCGGATGCGACGATGGATTTCTGAACCGGAGCGGATCTCAAATCTTATTTTATTAAGGTTTCTGACAAGTGACTAACGGCTTTTTTTAATGCTTCATTCGACGATCGCGCTGTTTCAAACGGAAACGACGATCGTTTTTTTTAGACATGGAACAGAAATCTTTACGAACCAATACGACCATAGAATGAATACCGTACCTATTCTGATTGCCGCCATTCTTGGAGCGGCAAGCGCCCTTGCGGTGTATATATTTGTGAGGAGGATCATCCTCAAAGGACAGAAAGAAGAAATCTTGGCCAAGGCGGAACTGGAAGCCGAGCGGATCAAGAATGACAAGATCCACCAGGCGAAGGAGAAATTCCTGCAGCTTAAATCGGAACATGAACAGTACATCAACGAGAAGAACAACCAGATCCGCGATTCCGAGAACAGAATCAAGCAGCGGGAGAATTCGCTGAACCAGCAGAATTCCGACCTGCAGCGCAAACTCCGCGACGCGGACAATGCCAGGGCCAGTCTACAGGCCCAGCAGGAGGCTTTCACCCGAAAATCCGAAGAATACGACAAACTCCGTGACCAGGCGAACAAACAATTGGAGACCATCGCCGGACTGAACGCCTCGGAAGCCAAGAGCATCCTCATGGAGAACATGAAGGAGGAAGCGCGCTTGGAGGCGCAGGCCTTCATCAACGACACGATGGACGAAGCCCGTCTGAACGCCGCGAAGGAGGCCAAGAAGATTGTGATCACGACCATCCAGCGGACTGCGACCGAAACGGCCATCGAGAACGCGGTCACCACCTTCCCCATCGAGAACGACGAAATCAAAGGACGCATCATCGGCCGCGAGGGTCGCAACATCCGCGCGCTGGAAGCGGCCACGGGAGTTGAAATCGTCGTGGACGACACCCCCGACGCGATCCTGCTCTCCGCCTTCGACCCGGTGCGCCGTGAAATCGCGCGATTGGCTCTCCATCAACTGGTCCTGGACGGGAGGATTCATCCCGCCCGCATCGAAGAGGTCGTGTCCAAGGTGCAGCGCCAACTGGACGAGGAGATTCTGGAGACCGGGAAACGGACCTGTATCGATCTCGGCATCCACGGCTTGCACATGGAACTGGTAAAACTGATCGGACGGATGAAATACCGCTCTTCGTACGGCCAGAACCTCCTGCAGCACTCCCGCGAAGTCGCGAACATCTGCGCCACCATGGCCTCCGAACTGGGGCTGAATGCCAAGATCGCGAAACGAGCGGGGCTCCTCCACGACATCGGAAAGGTCTCCAACGAGGATGCCGAACTCCCGCACGCCCTGCTGGGCATGCGTCTGGCGGAGCAGTACAAAGAAAAGCCTGATATCTGCAATGCCATCGGCGCGCACCACGAAGAAATCGAGATGAGCTCCCTCATCTCCCCCATCGTCATGATCGGTGACGCCATCTCAGGAGCCCGTCCTGGAGCGCGACGCGAAGTCATCGAGTCCTACATCAAACGGCTGAAGGGAATGGAAGATCTGGCGGCGGCCTATCCGGGTGTCACCAAAAGCTACGCCATCCAAGCCGGCCGCGAACTCCGCGTGATCGTAGGAGCCGAAGAAGTCAGCGATGACCAGGCAGTCCGTCTTTCCTCTGATATCGCCCAGAAGATCCAGGAAGAAATGACCTATCCGGGACAGGTGAAGATCACCGTCATCCGCGAGACCCGTTCGGTCGCGTACGCGAAATAATCTTTTCAAGTCACCATGAAACGCATACTAGTGCTCTTCGCGGTACCGGCTGCCCTCTTGTGGAGCGCGGTCGCTTTCGCTCAGGCACCGGAAGCGACCGCCACCTGGTCCGCCGCCTCCCGTCCGCTCGACACCAACGAATATGAAATCATATTCACCGGGAAAATCCTTTCCGGCTGGCATACCTACGCCATCGACCATCCCTACAACCCGATTTCCATTGAATTTGAAGAAAGCGCGGATTGGTCGGCGTCGGGCCCGCTGTACCAACTGACGGAGCCGAGCGAGTTCGACGGCGAGAAAGTATTCTTCGGAGAGGTCCAAGTCGCCCAAAAAGTCAGAGTAAGCGGAGCCGCGGCCACGATAAAGGGGGAGCTGACGTGGAGCGGCTGCGACAACAATATGTGCGCGGCTCCGGAGCATTGGGAATTCTCGGTTCCGGTGGGTTCCGCGGAACTCTCTCCGGATGAGATCGCCGCCCACAGTTCCGCCATCCAGGATCCGGAAGGGTCTCGGAAGGCTGGAGGATCCCTCTGGGCCCTCATCATCGAGGCGATTCTCTGGGGCTTCGCCATGCTGCTGACGCCCTGCGTGTTCCCGATGGTTCCGATGACGATCTCCTTCTTCATGAAGCAGTCCGCGAGCCCCGCGGCGGGACGCTTCAAGGCCTTCATGTACGGGCTGTTCATTGTACTGCTCTACACGGTTCCGATCTCCTTGATCATCGCCGTCACCTGGCTGGTCGGCGGCGATGCGATCACGGCGGACATCTTCAACTGGCTCGCCACGCACTGGCTTCCGAATGTGATTTTCTTCCTCGTGTTCATGATTTTCGCGATGTCTTTCTTCGGCGCTTTCGAAATCGAGCTTCCCGCCTGGATGGTGAACAAGAGCGATCGATATTCCGACCGTGAGGGACTTGCGGGCATTTTCTTCATGGCCCTGACCCTGGTGTTGGTTTCCTTTTCCTGCACGGGCCCGATCGTCGGTTCGGTGCTGATCAAGTCCACGCAGGGAGAATTCTGGACTCCGATGGTCACGATGCTGGCCTTCTCGGTCTCGTTCGCCCTGCCGTTCACGATCCTGGCCCTCTTCCCTTCCCTGCTCACCAAGCTCAAGAGCGGAAGCTGGATGAACAGCGTGAAGGTGGTGCTGGGCTTCATCGAAGTCGCGCTGGGCTTCAAATTCCTAAGCGTCGCGGACCAGACTTATCATTGGGGCCTGCTCGACCGGGAGATCTACCTGGCGATCTGGATCGTGGTCTTCTCCCTGCTGGGACTGTACCTGCTGGGCAAGATCCGCTTCAAGAACGACAGTCCCGTCGAACACCTTTCGGTCTTCCGGTTGTTTCTGGTCATCGTGGTTTTCTCTTTTGTGGTCTATCTCATCCCCGGAATGTGGGGAGCCCCTCTGAAAGCCCTTTCCGGCTATCTGCCCCCGATGGAGACCCAGGACTTCGTTCTGAACGCTCCTCCTTCCGGGACTGCCGGAAAAACCTCCACCGGAACCCGATTCGACCTGCGCCTGCCCCTGGGGCTGACTGGATATTTCACGCTTGAGGAGGGACTTGCCGCCGCGAAAGCCCAGGACAAGCCGGTCTTCGTGGACATTACGGGGCACGGCTGCGTCAATTGCCGCGAAATGGAACAGCGGGTCTGGAGAGATCCCCGTGTGCTGGAGATCCTCCGGAACGACTACGTAATCGTCGCGCTTTACACGGACGACAAAACCAAGCTGGAGCCCAAAGACTGGGTCACCACCGACACTGGAAAAGTCCTCAAGGACTTCGGACGCGTGAACTCCTACATCGTACGGAAGCGCTTCGGAGTCAACGCGCAGCCGAACTACGCCCTCTTGAATGCAGAAGGGGACCAAATGGTCCCCATCCGCGGTTACAATCTTTCGGTCGACGGCTTTGTCGACTTCCTGCGATCAGGCCTGGAAGCGTTCGGCCGATAAACCAACGCTTCGAAAATCGAGAATCAAGTTACTTCCGCTTGGAGGTAACTTCTTTTTCATATTGTTCGATCTCCGGAATAAACGCTTCGCCCACGACTTTGCCGTTCTTCAGATTGAAGTAATCGTAGACAGCTCCGAACGGAAGAGATTTGGCCTCTTCCAGCAAAGCCAGGCGTTGGAATCCCTTGCCTTCTTCCTCGTACTTCCTTAACTGCGGAAGCGGCTCGAGAAAGGCCTGGAGCAAACATTTCTGGGTCGCTCGCGTACCGATCACGTATGCGCCGATCCGATTGATGGAACCATCGAAATAGTCCAGTCCGACGTGTGCCCGATCCATCGCTTCAGCTCGTACGATCTCCTTGAAAAGGTCGAGGACCTGGTCGTTCATAATGACAACATGGTCCGAATCCCAGCGGACCGGCCGGCTGACATGGAGCATAAGCTCCGGAACGAAAAGCAGGAGGGACGGAATCATGTCGCTGACGTTTTCCGTCGGCTCATAGTGTCCGGTGTCAAGGGTGTACATCAGCTTGCGGGTTGCGCAATATCCGACCACGAAGTCATGGGAACCGGCGGTAAAGCTCTCGAGACCGATGCCGAAAAGTTTCGCTTCGAGACAGGTCTTCATGTGGGAGTAGTCCTCGGCGAGGATCTCGTCCAGACTATCCGCCAGCAGTTCACGGTAGCGTTTGCGCTCGACGGTCAAATCTTTGCAGCCATCATGGACCCAGATGTTCATGATGCACGGATCCTTCTGGGCCTCCCCCATGGCATCGGCGATGCGGCGGCAGCGCTTCGTGTGCTCGATCCAGAAATCACGGATGCCCTTGTCCGGATTGGCAAGCGAGAGATTGCCGGATTTCGGATGCGAGAAAGAAGTGGAATTGAAGTCGAGCTTTAAGTCATGTGCCTTCGCCCAGTCAATCCAGCTTTTGAAATGCTTCGGTTCGCATTCATCGCGGTCGACGAATTTTCCGCCGAAATCCCCATAGATTTCATGGAGGTTCACGCGCAAGGTTCCCCCCAGGAGTTTTTGCGCGAATTCCAGATCCTGTCGGACTTCATCGATGTTCGTAGCCTTTCCGGGATAATTTCCGGTTACCTGGATACCGCCGCTCAGAGCGACGTCCCTTTCGAAACCGGTCACGTCATCCGCCTGCCAGCACTGTAGCGAAATCGGGGTTTTTTCAAGTCTCGCGATAGCCTTGTCGGTATCGACTCCTACTGCAGCGTAGCGTTCCTTTGCGATTGCATAGGCATGGGTGATCAATTGTTCTTTCATACTGTGGAAATAAAATGTCAAGAGATTGCGGCCATTGCTGTCCGGCAATTCGAATCGTTGCTAATTTAACAATTATAATACGAATGGTGCTTGGCATTCTGACATTCCGACTTGGATTTCTGCTTTTTAAATTAATTCGTATATTTGAGATATGACTTCCATCCATCTGAAATATCTAGTGGTCAATCCCGTCGATTTGGATTGGGGAGCCGCCATCAATTCCGTGGGCTTTCAGGAGATTGCTCCCGGGATGGAATACCCGCCGAAAAACCATCCCTCACGGTACATATTCACTGCCCGGAATGGACGGGTTCTGAACGAATACCAACTGCTGTACATCACGAACGGGAAAGGAAAATTTTCCTCCGCTTCCCTCGGAAAAGGGAAATATGTTCCGATTGAAGCAGGCATGATGTTTCTCCTGTTTCCGGGCGAATGGCACACGTATTTCCCGGATAAGCAGACCGGTTGGAAAGAGTACTGGATCGGCTTTAAGGGTCCGCTTATCGATAATCTCGTGGACAAAGGTTTTTTCAGCAAGGAAAAACCCGTCTTTTCCGTTTCAATCCAGGAACAGATCGTGTCCCTGTACCACAAAGCGATCGCCGCGGCCGAAGAGCAGGAATCCTGCTTTCAGCAAGTGCTCTGCGGCATCGTGGACCGGCTGCTCAGCCTTGCCTATTACTATGATAAAAACATCCAGTTCCGGGGATCCGACGCCGCCACGAAGATCAGCCAGGCAAAAGTCATGATCAACAACGACTACATGACCCTTACGCCGGAAGAGGTGGCCTCGAAACTATGCTTGAGCTACTCCTCTTTCCGGAAGACTTTTAAGGAATACACCGGTTTCTCACCGGCGCGGTACATCAAAGAAGTCCGGATGAGCCGCGCCAAGGAGATGCTGACGAACACCTCGCTCAGCATCAAGGAAATCGCCTTCAACCTGGGGTACAACAACCACGACTATTTCTTCACGGCATTCAAGCGCATGACCGGACAGACGCCGGCGGAATACCGGACCATAACCCAGGGGGGCAGGCTCTAGTAGTCGCCGAACAGCAATTTCAGATCTTTCTCCAGGGCGGGTTCCGCTATGGAAGCGGGTTCGAAGGACCAGCGCCCGATCTTTGTCGTGTCTCCGATTTCCCGATGATCAATCGCTCCGCGCGCCTTGATGTAGTCATACAGGAGGTCACGGATTTCAGGATAAGCAACGAGCACCCGCTCCTCGATCTTGTCGGTGTCCACCCCGGCCTTCTTCAGGAGTCCACCCCCGCCGCTCGCACGGTAGGACGTCATGGCGACAGGATAGTTCGCCTCCGGGAAAAAGGGCTTCCCCCCGGCAAGCGAGGCAATCCGCACCCGCTCTCCGAAGGGCTTCGTAACATCGACCGTGTAGACGAGTCCTCCGACCGAATCGAAGTTGTAGGAACGGTTGACGAAAGACCACCCTTTCCGCCCCGTCATCCGATTCGTGTACGGCTGGATCTTCAGTATCCGCCCTTCCGGATTGGGATAGGTCCGGATCCAATCCTCATAGGAAATTTCCAGGTAGCGCTTGACTTCCGAACCGGTCATCTCGACTACATAGAGTTGGTTCTCGAAGGGATAGATGGTGAACAAGTCATTGTACAGCACGGTTCCGGGCTTCACCGTCCCGTCATATGTCAACGGAGCGGCGATGGACAGCCGGGCAGGCGCGCAGGACAGAGAGAGGCTGTGAATGAGATTGATGTAGTCGCACATCCCCGCATAGGCGTCCCGCGTCCTGAGTTCGGTTTTCAGCTCCCCGACCGGGGTTGTCGTGAATGTCCGGACCGCACGGTAATCCGCGTGAAACTTCGCGGCCATCGTCGTATCGATCCGGGCATCGTCCACAGGGATCAAACCGGCCTTCAGCCGGCGTTCCAGGACTTCACCCCTCCGGAAGGTCAGGCAGATGGCCCCGTGTCCGACAAACCGGCAGTGACTGCCGGCATTGATGAGGCAGAGGGTATCGCTGCGGAAAACCACCGGCTGATGGTCGTGGGCGCAAAACAGAAAATCCACGCCGCGCAAAGTCCGGTACAGATCCATCCCTTGGTTTTCCAGCGATTTTCCATCTCCTTCACCGGTTCCGGAATGGACGGACACAATCACCAGATGGGGTTTCAAGCGCGCGCGAAGACGATCCACGTCCTGTTGGACCAGGGGCAGCAGGCTCTGGAAGGTCATGCCGCTCCAGAGATTTTCCGCAAGCCAGTTCTTCACGTTCGGATTGGTGTATCCCAGAACCAGGATCCGGATCCCCTTCCGCTTAATCAATTTCCAGCCCGGAAAATAGGTTTTTCCATTGTCCGTCCGGAAGGCATTTCCGGCCAGAAAAGGAATGCCCTCCGCATTCAACTCCTTTGCGACGCGGTCGTACACCGAATGCCCCGTCTCGATATCATGGTTTCCGACAGTAACGGCATCGTAGCCCAGATATGCGGCCATGCGCGGAAAGACATGCGGCGACAGGGTGTCCACGTAATTGAAATAATAGGCAGCGTTGTCCCCCTGAAGGATGTCGCCTCCATCCAGGAGGATTACATGCTCCCTGCCCGCTGCGGTCCGCACGCTGTCCACGGTCCATTTGACAGCGTACAACGATTTCTTGATCCGCTTCCCCACATAGGTCGAATCAAAGAAGGTGCCGTGCAGGTCGTTGGTGGACAAGATCTCGAAAGAATAGGTTCCGTCCTGCGGACCGCCGCAGGAAGAGAAAAACAATCCGAACAGGATAGAAATCGGAAGCAGACAGGTTTTCACCATCACTAAAAGGATTTGGAGACCCGGCGTGTCCGCGACGAATCCAGATGGAAGATCAGGGTGAACATCTGCTGCCAGCCCTGGAAGGAGAGGTCGATTCCCGGCGTCGCGCTGTCCGAATAATGGAAGATCGCGGCGATCCGGAGGTCGAGCAGGTCGGAGACATACGGCTGATAGTACAGCATCAGACGATTGTACCCGCCGATCTGATACCAGGGTGTCCCGGGATCTTTGTGGATCCGGAAAAAAGGATTGCCGAAATACAGATCGCTCCCATACTGGTTGTCGCCGTCGTCACGGTCAAAATAATAGGGCATCAACCCGGCACCGTAATAGGTCTCATTGTGGATTCCGAGATTCCATTTCCGGACGTCCAAGGTCACCAGTCCTCCCCCCGTCAGATCCCAGCCCACATTCAGGCGCCGATCGCGGTTGAAACGCTGGACCCAACTGAGCCGGAGGGCCATTTCCTGAAACCCGAGCGCTCGTTCGAGCCTGAACTGCAGGAAGGGTTCCAGCAAATAATTGTCCACGACCCCTTTCACGGTAGCGGAATTCGCATAGTGGTACAACGATGCCGTCCAGCCCAGGCGGAGCCAGTTCAGCACATCGGAACGTCCTGTCGAAAAGCACTCGAAACGCTCGCGACGCTTGTCAGCGATCATTCCCATCCAGTCGATTCCGACCTCGTAGTAGGACCGGGGCCGGATCGCCTTCAGCAACATCCCGTCCAAGTTGTTGTCCATAAAAATCTTTTCTTCCGAAAGAAAGACGCCGCCGTACGGACGGTAGTCGGTAAAATCCGAATATGCGGCCCTCGGGGCGGATTTCACCCGGTAAAGGCCCGTCCCCGCGAAGTACCGCGGGAAAATGCCGGCGTAGCCTTCGAAGCGGGTAGCCCCAACTTGCGCGCGCAGCCGGTAGTACATGGTGAATTCCTTGAACGGTTTCCTGCTCTCGGCGCTCGCGTCGGCATCGGGAAGGTTATCCCCGAGATTTTTGACGGCATCGATCCCGAACATGAACCGATGGTCCATCCGGCAGCCCTGCCGGACATCCACCCCGAAAGACGGGGTCAGACGGGCGGTGAAAAACGTTTTGGAGGGAATGAAGGCGTTCCCGCCTGCGTCGGACTCGCGGTTGTCGAATAAAAACTCAAAATCAATGTCGTAGGCGAATCGGACTTGCTCCCCTTGCTGCGCACCGGCAGGCAGGGCAGCGAGCAAAAGGAGAAGTGAGGTTACAAGGGCAGAATATTTCATCGTCATCAGAATTCGGGTTGACAAAATTACGGATTATTTCGTAATTTCGTGCGATGTCAAGCTTGAAACTACTTACCCCCGTGGAAGCGGGGAGAAGCCGCGTCCCGATCGGGCTGAACGACCGGACGCTGGTATTGGGAAGTTGCTTCGCCGACAATCTGGGAAGCCGCATGCAAGCGCTCGGATTCAACGTGTGCGTGAACCCCTTCGGAACCCTGTATAATCCTGTTTCCCTGTACAATTCGATCGCCCGTCTTGCCTCGGACGTACCTTTCTCCGAAGACGAATGTGTCGAAATGGGAGCCGGTTCGGGAAGAATTTGCTCCTTCTTCCACCACACCTCTTTTTCCCGTCCCTCCGCCGCGGAATTCCTGGAAACAGCGAACACGGCCTTTTCTGCCGCCGCAGCATTCTGGCGGTCGTGTGACAAGGTGATTCTCACGCTCGGAACGGCCTGGTGCCATGAGCATCTTCGGACAGGTGAAGTGGTCTCCAACTGTCTGAAGCGGGATGAACGGGAATTCCGCCGCAAGCGGCTGACCATCCACGAGACGGCGACCCTGCTGCTCAGTCTTGCGCGGAAGCATTCCAAGAAATTCATCATAACGGTCTCCCCCGTCCGGCACACGGCGGACGGGGCGCACGGCAACCAGCTCAGCAAGAGCACGTTGTTGATAGCCGCTGAAGCGCTATGCGAAGCGTTTCCGGAGCGGTGCGACTATTTTCCTGCTTACGAAATCGTGATGGACGAACTGCGGGATTACCGTTTCTATGCCGAGGATATGGTCCACCCTTCCGCCCAGACGGTGGATTACCTCTGGTCCCGCTTCGTCGATTTCGCGGTTCCTGAGTCGGACCATCCGTCACTTGCCGTTGCCGCGCGGGCAGCCCGGCAAGCGCGGCACAGACCGCTGCATCCGCAGCCCTGAATAAAAATGGGTGTTCCCTAACGGCGCATGCCTGCGAGACGTTGCGCGAGATTGCCCGTCACGGCGCTCTTCATCATGCTACGGGTTCCCTCGAACTGTTTCAGAAGCCGGTTGACCTCGGCCACCTTCGTGCCGCTGCCCTCTGCGATCCGCTTGCGGCGGCTTCCGTTGATGATTTGAGGATTGTCCCGTTCCTCCGGCGTCATCGACATGATGATGGCCTCGATACCCTTGAATGCCTGATCGTTGTTGATGTCCACGTCCTTGATCAGCTTGCCGACTCCGGGCAGCATGCCGGCCAGATCTTTGATATTGCCCATCTTTTTGATCTGCTGGATCTGATTGTAGAAGTCCATGAGGCCGAACTGGTTCTTGGCCAGTTTCTTGCGAGTCTCGCGAGCCTGTTTTTCATCGAACTGCTCCTGGGCTTTTTCCACAAGGGAAACCACGTCGCCCATACCGAGAATCCGGTCTGCGATCCGTTCCGGATGGAACACGTCGAGCGTCTCCACCTTTTCCCCGGATGAAATGAACTTGATCGGCTTGCCGGTGACATATTTGATGGACAGGGCGGCGCCGCCGCGGGTATCTCCGTCCATCTTGGTCAACACGACGCCGTCGAAGTCCAGGCGTTCGTTGAAGATTTTCGCAGTCTCCACCGCGTCCTGGCCCGTCATCGCATCCACGACGAAAAGGGATTCCGTCGGCTGCACTGCCTTGCGCAAGGCGGAGATCTCGTCCATCAATTCCTGATCAACAGCGAGCCGGCCGGCCGTGTCGATGATCACGACGGAATAACCTTCCGCGCGTGCCTTAGTGATGGCGCGACGGGCAATGGCGATGTTGTCTTTCACCCCTTCCTCGGTGTAAACAGGAACGTCGATCTGAGCGCCGAGCACTTGGAGCTGCTCGATTGCCGCGGGACGGAACGTATCGCAGGCTGCCAGCAGCACTTTCATTCCCTTCTTGCTCTTAAGGTAGTGAGCCAATTTGGCGGCGAAGGTGGTCTTGCCGGAACCGTTCAGTCCGGCTACCAGCACGATTCCCGGCGTGCCTTTCACGCGGATTTCCTGCGACTGGCCACCCATGAAATCGGTCAATTCGTCATGGACGATCTTCACCATCATCTGCTGGGGCTTCACGGCCGTCAGCACATTCTGCCCCATCGCCTTTTCCTTGACTTTGTCGCAGAAATCCTTCGCCACGCGGAAGCTCACGTCGGCGTCCAGCAGGGCGCGGCGGATGTCTTTCAGCGTTGCGGAGATATTGATTTCGGTGATCTTTCCCTCGCCCCTCAGGATCTTGAAGGACCGTTCCAGTCTCTCTTGCAGGTTCTCAAACATATTCCATGAATGTTAGAACTACAAATATACAATTTTATTTCCGCATTCCGGGGTTACGCGTCCGAAACTACTGCTGCGCGAAGTAATCTTTCCGGCGCGGTCCCTCCGAGATCCGATCGGAATAAACGGCCGGAGCGAAGGGACGCATGTTGTAGTGCGAGGCCATGACCTGACCGTAGGCGCCGGCGGAACGGATGGCGATCAGGTCCCCGCGATAGCTCTTGACCAGAACCCGCTGCGTGCCGAACGTGTCCGCGGACTCACAAACCGGGCCGACCACGTCGTAAACGCGGCCTTTGCGTTTGTTTTCGTCTTCGTAGTATGCAGTCAGATTCTCGATCTTGTGGTAGGCGCCATACAAAGCGGGACGGATCAGGTCGTTCATCCCGGCATCCACCATGAGGAAACGACGGTTCTCCCCCTTTTTTACATAGAGGACGCGCGTAATGAGGGAACCGCACTGCGCCACCATGGCGCGACCGGGCTCTACATGCAACCGTTGGTCCGGACGATGGACCAGGTGCTTTTTGATCGTTCTCAGCCAGACATCGAAGTCGGGGATCGGATGGCCGTCGGGATCATCATAATCGACACCCAATCCTCCCCCCAAATCAATGTTGTTCACCACCAACCCCTTGGATTCGAACAGCGAGACAATCTGGTTGGCCTTCCGGCATACCATGGCAAAGACATCCTCTACCTCCATAATTTGGGATCCGATGTGGAACTGCAAGCCGTAGAAGTCAATGAGGGGATAACGTCTCATGGTTTCCATAGCGGCATCGAAGCTGATGTCGGAGATGCCGAACTTGTCCTCGTAGAGTCCCGTCGTGACGTACTGGTGGGTATGGGGATCGATATTTGGATTGATCCGGAGCGAGATGTTCACCCGTCTGCCCAGCCTTCCGGCATATTCCCCCACAATGGCGATTTCCTCGAGAGACTCGACGGTAAAGGAGCCGATCCCCATCTGTAACGCCTGGAAGATCTCTTTGTCCGTTTTCCCGACCCCCGCGAACATGATGTCCTCCGGCTTGAAGCCGCAGGCGACCGCGAATTCCACCTCGTTCCCGCTCACGCAATCCGCTCCGAACCCTTTCGAACTCAGAATTTCCAAGAGTCGCCGGTCGGTATTGGCCTTGACCGAATAGTGGATCTGGATGCCGGTCTCCGCGGAAATGGCCGCGGCTGTGTCGGCTGTCTGGTTGAACAAGTCGATGTCGTAGTAGTAGAAGGGAGTTTCTACTTTCTTGAGGGCCTGAAAGTCAGTGATTTTCAACATATGATTACATGTTCGTCAATCCCGGTCCCCGCACGGCGGAGACCGGCAATACCATACAACGTTTGCAAAAATAGTTTAAAAATTGTTAATTTCGCATACCATTTCGGAAAGTAATCCGGAAACAAGCTAAAAAACCAGATACACAATAACATTAATTCTTGACAGAAAATGGAAAAAGGACCTGTTTCACAATTCATCACGCATCATTTCCGCCATTTCAACTCAGCATGCATCGTGGATGCCTCGAAGGCCTATTGCGAGCTGTTGGACAAAGGCGGAAAGATGTTTTTGGCGATGGCGGGAGCAATGAGTACAGCGGAAATCGGACTCTCGCTCGCAGAAATGATCCGTCAAGACAAGTTTTCATTCGTCTGCTGCTCGGCCAACAACCTGGAAGAGGACATCATGAACCTCGTCGCCCATTCCCATTATTACCGGGTACCGAATTACAGAGACCTCACTCCCGAACAGGAACTCGAGCTGCTGAAGAAACACTACAACCGCGTGACGGATACCTGCATCCCCGAAGAAGAAGCGTTCCGCCGTCTCGAAGGAGCGCTGGTGGACGTATGGACGAAAGCGAAGAATGAAGGAAAACGTTACTTCCCGTATGAGTACATCTATCAGATCCTCCGCAGCGGCGTGCTTGAGAAATATTACGAGATCGACCCGAAAGACAGTTGGGTGTTCGCAGCCTGCGAAAAAGACATTCCGATCATCTGCCCAGCCTGGGAAGATTGCACAACCGGCAACATTTTCACGGCTCATTGCATCCGGGGAGAATTCCCGACCCATCTGGTGAAAACGGGAATTGAAATGATGATGTTCCTCGTAGAGTGGTACAAGGCCAACTCACAGGGACCCGGGGTCGGCTTCTTCCAGATCGGCGGCGGCACGGCCGGCGACTTCCCGATCTGCGTGGTTCCCATGATGGAACAGGATCTCGGATGGAAGGGAACGCCGCTCTGGGCATACTTCTGCCAGATTTCCGACAGCACCACGTCCTACGGTTCCTATTCCGGAGCCGTTCCGAACGAGAAGATCACCTGGGGCAAACTCTCCCCCGCCACCCCCCGGTTCATCATTGAATCCGACGCGACCATCGTTGCTCCGCTGATTTTCGCCTACGTACTTGGTTGGTAACCCGTCCGCTATGGCTTTTTCCGGAAGGACGAAACCATGAAAATGAAGCATACCCAGCCCGGATCCCGTCTGCTTGCAAGGATCACCAACCGGATCCGGAAGCACAGCCGCAAGGGCAGAGACAAACGCGCCGAGCAGGCGTACATTCGCAGAACCTGTTCCAAAATCGAGAAAAAACTCGCGGAATGGGTGAAAGCCGGAAAACATCGTGAACACTACCCTACCATCCAGGACATCGCCGAAGAAATGGATGTCACACGCGAGGAACTTGCTTTCTACTGTTCGACGAGACTCCACAAAAGTTTCTATTCCTGGCGGAAAGAACTCCGCATCCGTGATGCGATGTCCATGATTCTTGAACACAAAGACATGCCGCTCTGTCAAATCGGCTTCAGCGTCGGAATCCCCGACAAATCCAATTTCCGTCACCAATTCAAGAGCGTCACCGGCTGTACACCCCGCGAGTGGAGGATGACGGAGGGACACCCTACGCATTCCACGACACCTTTTTGACTTTTTTCATCTTTTTTTGTCAAAAGTATTGGAAATCTAAAAAACCTCGCTATCTTTGCAGTGTATTATTAAACTAATACACTAAACAAAACGAGTATGATTACAATCGACAATCTTGCATTCAGTTACGGAAGCAACCCGGTATTGAAGAACATCACCACGCGTCTGGAGGAGGGCAGGATTTACGGACTCCTGGGGGAAAACGGAGTCGGGAAAACGACTCTGCTGACCTTGCTGTGCGGGCTGAAGAAACCGCTTGTGGGCAGCATCAGCACAGACGGTGAAGATCCCTATCGCAGACTCCCCTCCCTGCTGCAGAAACAGTACTACCTTCCCGATGAGGTCGTCGCCTTTCCCCTGACTGCGGAGAAATGGGCACGCGGAAACGGGAGGTTCTGGCCCAACTATTCACAGGAGAAGTTCCTGACCATCCTGAAAGAGTTTGAAGCGGAGCCAGGGCAAAAGATGACCCGGATGTCCGCCGGACAACTCAAAAAGTCCTATGTGTCTTTCGCGCTCGCCACAGGCTGCAAGTACCTGTTCATGGACGAGCCGACCAACGGGCTGGACATCCCTTCGAAGGCCCAGTTCCGAAGCGCGATCATGAAGCATACGGCGGAAGATTCGACCATCGTGATCTCCACCCATCAGGTTCGTGATCTGGAAAACATCATCGACCCGATCATCATCCTGGACCGCCAGGATGTGTTGCTGAACACCTCGGTGGAAGAAATCACAAAGCGCCTCTTCTTTGACTACGGGACCACCCTCCATCCGGACGCGCTTTACACCGAGCAACTGCCGGGCGGCTTCATCCAAGTGTATCCGAACACGACCGGAGCCGAGAGCAAGGTTCATGTGGAAGCGCTCTTCAACGCTGCGCATGCCCACAAAGAATTGATCAAAACCATGTTCAACGTCAAATAGGAGATACAGTCATGAACAATTCATTTTCTACCCATCGTTTCTGGAACTATTTCCTGTTTGACCTCAAGACCCTCCGCGGCAACATCGGCATGATGGTGCTGCTCATGGGACTCGCCCCGATCATCTTCTACGTGTTCTACATGCTGTTCGGAAATCTGTTTGACGGGGACTTTTTCAGCAAGCTGCTGACGGAGCAACGGATGAAAGGGCCGTCCCTGGGCGCGCGCATCGGCGTATTCGTCGCCGTCACCTTCATTTTCTCCATTCTCTTCCCCTCGCGGGCCTACGGATTCATCACTGAAAAGAAAGCCGGCTCCTCCTGGCTGCTGCTGCCTGCTTCCCGTAGCGAAAAATTCATCTCGATGCTGTTATGCACCCTGGTTGCGGTTCCGGCTGTATTCTTCCTGCTATATTTCTGCAGCGACTGGTTCGTGTGCTTCTTTGACCGCACCTGCGGATATCCCCTGCTGACGATGAATTTGAACGGGGAAAACGGTCTGTTCAGTTTCATTGGGGATGGTCCGGTCTTGGTTGCGAACGGATTCTGGATCCTCTATGTCTTTGTCGCGCAAAACATCGCTGCATTTTTACTGGGCGGCCTGCTGTTCAGAAAATGGAAAGTCGTCGGTACCATCGCAGCCTTGTTCGGGTTGAACACGCTGGCGACTGTTTTTATGAGCATGCTGATCGGAAACGTTGATTTCGAGCACGTCGGTGAAAAAATCACCCAATGGGTATGTGCCCATGCCGCCAGCATCAATTTCTGGTTGCACGGTCTTATCAACCTCAAGGTCGGCCTGATCCTCGCCGCCTGCGGCATCGGCATCTGGTTCCGTCTGAAGAGCATCAAACATTAATCCGAACGACGATGGAATTCAATGCGAACAAGGCGATCTATCTCCAGATCAGCGATCTGCTCTGCGAGCGGATCTTATCCGGAGACCTGAAGCCGGAAGACCGGATCCCTTCCGTCCGGGAATACGGGGCTGATGTGGGTGTGAACCCGAACACGGTAATGCGCACCTACGAAAAGCTGACCCAGGAAGGAATCATCTACAACAAGCGCGGCATCGGCTACTTCGTCAGCCCGGACGCCCGGGAGAAAGTGTTGGAAGCCGAGCGCAAGGAATTTTTTGAAAACGATCTGCCGGCGATCCTTCGGAAAATGGAACTGCTGAAAATCGACCCGGCCGTGCTCCTGCGCGATCAATGATCCATAATTTATAGTACCATTCGAACCATTATTGAATATGTACAAGAACTTGATACAGAATTTTTCGAAGATCGCCCTTGCGGCCGTCTTCATGACCAGCCTTTCCTCCTGTTACATCCGCATCAGCGAAAGCGCGATCCAGCGTATGAAGGAAAGTATCCAGGTCGGATCGGATAGCCCGACCATGCAGACCTTCCATCCGGAAAGCTACCGGAACATCGACCTTACTACCGGCTTCATGGACATAGAATTTGTCCAGTCCGACAGCGCGGTGCGGGTCGAGGTAACGACCTCGGCAGACCTGATCGGCAAGATCCGGGTCGAAACCATCGATGGCACCCTCGTCAACGACTTCGATGACCTCCCGACACGGATTTTCGGTTCTGAACACAAGATCGTGGTGTACGGCCCCCTCCCCGACTCGCTCATCCTGAACGGGGGCGGAGACGCGCTGATTCAGGAGATCGAAGGTGATTCGCTCTACCTCTCGATGAATGGTTCCGGGGACGTCCGCTTCAAGCGCGCGGAACTGAGCGGCGGATTGACCCTGAACTTGATCGGATCCGGTGACCTGGAGGCGGGCATGCTCCGGTGCGGTACCTTGACACTCTCCCGAACCGGATCCGGAGACACAAGACTGGCCGGATCGACCGGAAAGGCACAGTTTTCGAGAGTAGGATCCGGAGATGTCGATGCCTCCGAACTCGTGGCAGCCTCCGTCGAGGTACTGCACAATTCCGGTTCCGGCGAGCTGATTTACAACCTGAACGGAGAAAAGATCGACTTGGAAGAAGATTAAAACCAAGGAATATGAAAACAAACCTATTGAAACTGTTCGCCGTATTGACGGTAACCGCCCTCTTGGCCGGGTGTACGCTGGCCATCGGTCAGACCGATCGCAAAACCACCGTCCGGGGAAGCCGAAATCTGATTACCAAGACCTTCCCGCTCGGGAAGTTCACCCGGATCGACGCATCCGGCATGTACGACATCGATTTCTATCAGACGGAGGACAGTCCCTGGGTGGAAGTCAATACCTCCGACAACATCATGGAGTTCGTGGAGGTGGGGGTAAAAGGTCCGGTCTTGAACCTCGGTCTCAGCGACAAACACCGCTACGACATCAAGAAGATCCGGATCAAAGTCTATTCCGCGGAACTGGAAGGACTCATCGTGCGGGGAGCCGCCGATGTGTCCATCACCCACGGCTTGATGACCCGGGCGCTGGATGTCGAGGTGAACGGTGCCGGAAAGATCCGGATGGAAGACGTTGACGCTTCGGATAAGATCAAGATCGAAATCAACGGCGCCGGGAATCTCGATGCGACCAAGATTTCGGCCGGCGACCTCATCGTTCAAGTCGACGGTGCCGGAAATGTGGACGTATACGAGATCGACAGCGAGACGGTCACGGTCGCCATCCGGGGTACCGGAAAAGCCACCCTTTCCGGAACAACCGGAACCTCCTTCCTGAAAGTCAGCGGTGTCGGCAGCATCGATGCCACGCAACTCGAAGCTGAAAATTTCCAGATCGAAAAATCCGGGATCGGATCGATCAAGCGCTAGCCGACATAGAATTCCCGGCGGAACGGATAATTCGCGCGCAACTCCTCGAATTTTTCGGGCTCCATCCGCAGCATGAAATCGTCGGTGAAGATTGGATAATTGTACTGCAGGACGGAGGTTACTTCGCCCTGCGGTTTTCCTTTCAAGTTCAGTTTGATGGATTCCAGTTCCAGCTCTTCGGTCCGCGGGAAAAAATCATACAGTTCCTGTATTGCGAAAAACCGGGCGACGGCGCGGACGGCGGAGGCCGTGCCGTTCTGCTTGCCCTGGTACGAATAGCCCGCGATGTGAGGCGTGGCGATGTCGACCATTTCCAGCAGTTCCCGGTCGATGTCGGGTTCATGGTTCCAGGTGTCGATGATGACCGGTCCTAATTTGGGGATCGCGCGTTTGAGAGCGGCATCCACCACGACTTCTCCCCGGGAGGCGTTGATGAAGGTCGTCCCAGGCCGGATCTTCTCGAAGAAAGCGTCGTCCGCCATGCCGCGGGTCGTGGAATCCAGCGGAACGTGCAGGGTGACGACGTTCGCGTTGGCAAGCAGGTAGTCCAGCGAGCAGAATCCATGCAGCCCTTCTTCCTTCATGCGCGGCGGGTCATTCTTCAGCACCTTGAAGCCCAGATAGCCTGCCATCTGGTCGATCCGGCGGCCCACATTGCCCACCCCGATGATGCCCAGCTTGTCCCCGTCCAGCCGGATCGCCTTCCGGGAACAGACACCGTACAACGCTGAGAAGACATAGTTCATAACGCCACCGGCATTGCATCCGGCAGCATTGCGCACCGTGATCCCGCGTGAGTCGCAGTATGGGAAGTCGATATGGTCCGTTCCGATCGTGGCTGTGGCGATGATCTTCACGGAAGAATCTTTCAGCAATTTCTCGTCGCACAAAGTGCGGGTTCGGATTATCAAAGCATCGGCATCCCGGACATCATCCGGAGAAATCTCTTTTCCGCTCCGGTACACTACTTCCGCCCAAGGCTCGAAAACGCCTTGAAGAAACGGGATCGCCGCATCCGCGACGATTTTAATATTTTTGTCCATCGTGCATCAATATTCGGGCTTCAAAGATACGCATATTTCCAGAAGACATTCTCCTATTTCAAGATCAGCTGCCGGACCAGACCGACTTTTTCGCAGTCTTTGACGAAGAGCTCATCCTTGAGGAGGAAGGCGTTCATGGCATCGACAAGGGCGCGGTTCTGGAATTCAAGATGGTTTCTGACCATGGAGGAAGAAAGTGTCACGTAAAGTTTGCCGTCCCGGTAAAAGCGCCGCAGGGTGTACTGCGAGGCGCCTGAGACCGCATCCCAAGCCGCGAAAACCCGCTGGGTGTTCAGACCGGCGGATAGTTTCAAAGCGCGGATGTACATCGGAATGATCTGGTCCATGCCGAGCGCTTCTTTGCGGGGAACCCCTTTGATTTTTTTGTAACGATTCATCTCAGAGCATCTTGAATTCCCCGGCTATGGCCTCAAAGTAGGACCGGTCTTCAGTAATCTTGTCCACGATGCCGGACATCCGCACCTTGTTGCTGTCGGTGATGAAAATCTGTCCGAAGTCGTTCCCGGCTACCATACCGATGAGATTCGAAATCCTTCCCATGTCCAGTTTGTCGAACACGTCGTCCAGCAGCAAGATCGGCGGGAAACCGTATTCCCGCTTCATAATCTCGTACTGCGCGAACTTGAGCGACACGAGGAAAGACTTCTGCTGGCCCTGGGAGCCGCAGCGACGGATCGGATGCCCGTTCATCTTGAACAGGAAATCATCGCGATGGATTCCGAGGGTCGTGTATTTGAAATAAAAATCCTTTTCCCTGCTGCCCTTCAACAATCGGTCCAGCGGTCCTTTGGAAAGGTCCGAATCGTAGGCGATGAACACTTCTTCCTGCCCGCCCGAAAGCGTTTTGTAGTACGCGGCGACCACGGGAACCAAATCCATCACGAAGCGTTCGCGCGTCGAATGGATGCGCGCCGCGTGCTCCGCCATCTTCGTGTCGAACACCGAGAGCAGGTCCTCGTCGGGACGGTTGTCCTTCAGCAGCCGATTCCGCTGGTACAGGAGTCGGTTGTACTGCTGTACCGCTGAGAGGTATTCCCGATCCATCTGAGAAAGCACCGCGTTCACGAAGCGGCGACGGTCTTCCCCCGAGTCGCTCACCAGGGAGATGTCCGCCGGGGAAACCATAACAATCGGGAGCACCCCGATGTGTTCCGAAATCTTGGAATAGAGTTTATCGTCGCGGCGTACCTTCTTCTCCCCGGCGGAATTCACCTGTAAAGAGAAGCGCGCGTCGGGGCCGGCATTCATGGCATAGGTGCCCGCAAGCGCGAAAGCCTCGCAGCCGTGCCGGAAATTGAAGCGGTCGGAAGCCGAGAACGCGCTCTTGGTCATCGACAAATACCAGATCGCATCCATAAGATTGGTCTTACCTTCCCCGTTGTTGCCTGAGATGCAGTTGATGTTCGGAGAAAAGGCGAGTTCCTGGAAAACGATGTTCCGGAAATCCTGTATGACTATTTTCTTCAGTGTCGGCATGGTTCTGCAAATATAGGCAAAATATGGGGACGGGAAATTGCGGGATTCAACAAAATTTTCTAATTTTGCAGACTATTAGTTGATAATAATAACAAAAGATAATAAAAATGGCAAAAGCAAAGCAGAAAGAGAAGGAGCAGTTGCGCCAGGAGAAAGTCACCGAGACCGTATCCAAGACCCAACAATTCCTCGATGAAAACAAGAAGACGATTTATGCTGGCCTGATCGCCCTGCTGGTGATCGGACTTGCGATCGTGGCCTGGTACAAATTCTACTACCAACCCAAACGGGCCGAAGCGATCGATCAGATGTACCCTGCGGAGGCGAACTTCCGCGCGGAGGAGTACGATCTGGCCCTCAACGGGGACGGCAATGTACTGGGATTCAAACAAATCATCGACGATTTCGGCAGCAAAGCCGGGAAAGACGTCTATTTCTACGCCGGAGCCTGCGAGCTCCAGCTCGGGAATTATGAAAACGCCTTGGATCAATTGAAGAAGTACAAGGGCAAGGATTCCATCCTTGCCGCCCGTGCCATCGCCTGTTCCGGAGATGCCTACGTGGGCCTGGAGAAGTACAAGGAAGCCCTCGGCTGTTTCGAGAAAGCGGCGGCGCGCGCGGACAACATGTTCGCGGCCGGTTATCTCCTCAAAGCAGGCGTCGTCTGCGAGGAACTCGGAGACCAGGAAAAGGCCCTCGGTTTCTATAAAAAGATCAAGGATAAGTACCCGCAATCCATGGAAGGCTACGACATCGACAAGTACATCAGCCGGATCGAAAGTCAGCAGGAGGCCGAATAATGGGAAGAGCGTTTGAATTCCGCAAAGAAAGAAAGTTCAAGCGGTGGGGTCACATGGCCAAGATCTTCACGAAACTCGGGAAGGAGATCACCGTCGCTGTGAAACAGGGGGGGGCCGATGTGGTCGGCAACCCGAGGCTCCGCGCCCTCATCGCTGAAGCGCGGAGCGAAAACATGCCGAAGGAGAACATCGAGCGAGCCATCAAGAGAGCCCAGGAGAAAGATCAAGGAGATTTCAAGGAAGTCATCTACGAAGGATATGGCCCGCACGGGATCGCCTATCTTGTAGAGACCGCTACCGACAACACCACCCGCCCGGTGGCCAATGTCCGCAGCTACTTCACCAAATGCGGCGGCACGCTGGGCACCAGCGGCAGTGTGAGTTTCATGTTCGACCACCAGTGTGTGTTCCGTATCAAGGAAGATCCCGAAAAGCCGATCGATCTGGAAGAACTTGAATTGGAAATGATCGACTTCGGCGCCGAAGAAATATTCAGCGAAGAGGTGGAAAAAGAAAACGGAGAGATGGCGAAGGAAATCGTGATCTACGGCGCCTTCGAATCCTATGGGCAAATCCAGAAATACATCGAGGACAACAATTATGAGTTGATTTCAGGTGACTTTGAATGGCTGCCGAACGTTGACCTCAAGGAAGTAACCCCGGAGCAGCGTGAAACGCTCGACAAACTGACCGATATGCTCGAGGATGACGAGGATGTCACGAACGTCTACTCCACTTTGAGGCCCGCTCGGGAATAATTTTTTGCATTAAAACCATTTAGGCAGTCCGCGCGGGCTGCTTTTTTTTGGTATGATACAAGAAACTCATTAAATTTGCGCGCGACTCAACAGCATTTATTATGAGCATCCAACAGGAAAATATCAAGAAACTTGTCGACCGCAGGGCGGCGGCTAAATTGGGCGGAGGCCGGAAAAGGATTGACGCCCAGCACCAGAAAGGCAAGTACACGGCGCGCGAGCGGCTCGCCATGCTGCTTGACGAAGGGAGTTTCGAAGAATACGACATGTTCGTCCAGCACCGCTGCACGAACTTCGACATGGAGAAGCAGCGTTTCGACGGCGACGGCGTCGTGACCGGACAGGGCACGATCGACGGTCGGCTTGTCTATGTCTACGCGCAGGATTTCACCGTTTCCGGCGGATCACTTTCGAAGACGATGTCCGAGAAAATTTGCAAGGTCATGGACATGGCCGTCCGCAACGGAGCCCCCTGCATCGGGCTCAACGACTCGGGCGGTGCCCGGATCCAGGAAGGGATTGACGCCCTGGCCGGTTACGGAGAAATCTTCGAACGGAACATCCTCGGTTCCGGGGTCGTCCCGCAGATTTCCGGAATCTTCGGCCCTTGCGCCGGCGGGGCCGTATACTCCCCTGCCCTCACCGACTTCATCGTCATGGTCAAGAATACCTCCTACATGTTCTTGACCGGCCCCGGCGTCGTCAAGAGCGTTCTGGGGGAAGATGTAAGTCAGGAGGAACTGGGCGGCGCCAGCGTCCACGCTTCAAAGAGCGGGGTCGCGCATTTCGCCGCCGAGAACGAGGAGGACGGCATCCGGATCATCAAGGAACTGCTCAGCTATATTCCCCAGAACAACATGGAGGATGCACCGGTCGTGCCGACCCGGGATCCGGTGAGCCGTGTCGATGACGCGCTCAACGAAATCATCCCGGACAATCCGAACCAGCCCTACGATATGTACGCCGTGATCCGCAGCATCGTGGACGACGGGAAATTTTTTGAAATCCACGGGAACTTCGCAAAGAATGTAATCGTCGGATTCGCGCATATGAACGGCCGTAGCGTGGGCATTGTCGCCAATCAACCCAAGGTATTGGCGGGCGTGCTGGACATCAACGCATCCCGCAAAGCCGCGCGCTTCGTGCGCTTCTGCGATGCCTTCAACATTCCGCTCGTGACCCTGGTAGACGTACCCGGCTTCCTTCCCGGCACCCAGCAGGAATACGGCGCCGTGATCACGAACGGCGCGAAGCTGCTCTATGCCTACGGCGAGGCAACGGTTCCAAAGGTGACCGTTACCCTGCGCAAAAGTTACGGTGGCTCGCACATCGTGATGAGCTGCAAACAGCTTCGCGGGGATCTCAACTACGCCTGGCCATCCGCCGAAATCGCCGTAATGGGCGCGGAAGGAGCGGTCAGCGTACTGTATTCCAAAGAGATCAAAGCGGTCGAGGATCCTGCCGAACGGCAGAGGATCCAAGCCGAAAAGAAGGCAGAATACGACGAACTTTTCAGCAACCCCTATCAGGCCGCTCAGAAAGGCTACATCGACGATGTCATCGAACCGCGCAACACCCGGTTCCGGGTCATCCGAGCCTTGGAGCAACTCGCCGGCAAGAAGCAGAGCCTCCCGGCGAAGAAGCATGACAATCTGCCTCTGTAGGAAATCTGAATGCAATACCTGATCCAATGATTTTCAAAAAGATAGTATTCCCTTCCCTTCTTCTGCTGTTCGGCTGGAGCCTTCCCGCGCAGAATCTCATAGACTTGAGGATCAGCGAGATCCTGGTCGAGAACACCAGCGGTCTGATCGACGACTTCGGCCGGCGGAACGGATGGATCGAAATTTTCAACACCTCCTACGGGACCGTGCAATTCGGAGGGTGCTACCTTTCGGACGACCCTTCCGACTTGAAAAAGTTCCATATTCCTACGGCTGACAATTCCACGAGCATCGGGCCGCGCCAAAGCGTAGTGTTCTATGCGAGCGGGAATGCGTCACAGGGAACCTACTACACCAATTTCACGCTCCGAAGAGGCGCAGTCCTCTATCTGGTCAGCAATGACGGCAAGACGATACTCGACACCATGGAGATTCCTGCCGACCTGCAGGCGGACAGATCCGTCATGAGGATTCCTATCGGGATCAAGAAGATGGAGTTCGAAACCAAGAACAACGCGGATCCGACCCCCGCTTCCTACAACGGCGATCTCCATCTCATGACCAAGAGCGAGACCATGAAGGTCCGGGACCCCGGCGGATGGATTCTGACGATGATTTCGGTCATCACGGTGTTCATCTCGCTGGTCATCCTCGCCTTCATCTTCGGCTGGATGGGCAATGTAGGAAAGAAGACTTCCGGCATCCCGTCAGCACGCAAGGCCTCCGCGGCCGGTGCCCCGTCTCCTGAAGTCGTCGCCGTTATTGCGATGGCGATTCGGCAGGAATTGGGAGGCGAAGTCAATGCTGCGATCGCGCTGGCCCTGCATGACTACTTGGAAGGCAGGGTGCATGACAGTGAAAGTTTCGTGATCACGATCAAACCCTCCGGACAATCCGGTTGGAACAACAAATCCTTGACCTTCAGAAAATCTGTCCGGTAATTTTAATAAAAACGAATCTTAACAAATGGTAATATGAAAGAGTACAAATTCAAGATCAACGGCAACGAATACAACGTGACCATTCAATCGGTGCAGGGCCAACACGCCGACGTAGTCGTCAACGGAATGAGCTATCAAGTGGAGATGGAAAATGCTCCCGCTGCCAGTGCCGGAGTCCCCGCCGCAGCTTCAGCCGCTACCCCTGCAGCAAGCCCTGCTCCTCCCGCTGCCGCACCTGAAGCAAAGCCCGCCGGAGAAGGCAAGGCCGTGGAATCTCCGCTCCCCGGTGTGATCATCGAAGTATCTGTGAAGGTCGGCGACGTAGTGAAGACGGGCCAAAAGGTTGCAGTTATCGAAGCCATGAAGATGGAGAATGAAATCCAGGCCCCCGAGGCCGGTACGGTTACCGCCGTGATCGTGAACAAAGGCGATTCGGTGCTGGAAGGTGACCCTATCGTAAAGATCGGCTGAGGGAATGAACACCATCTTAGAAAGCCTTGAGCAATTTTGGCATTATACCGGATTTGCCAATGTGAGTTGGCTGAATCTAGTAATGATTTTGGTCGGAATCGGATTCATCACCCTCGCCATCTGGAAAAAATGGGAGCCGCTCCTGCTGATTCCGATCGGCTTCGGAATGATCATCGGCAACATCCCGATGTTCCCCGGCTTGGGCATTGGAATCTACGAAGACGGTTCAGTCTTGAACACGCTTTACCAAGGTGTCAAGCAAGGCTGGTATCCCCCGCTCATTTTCCTGGGGATCGGAGCCATGACTGACTTTTCTGCCTTAATTTCGCAACCGCGGCTGATGCTCATCGGCGCTGTGGCCCAGTTGGGCATCTTCGGTGCCTATCTGCTTGGCCTGACGATGGGTTTTGATCCCAACCAGGCCGGAGCGATCGGCATCATCGGCGGGGCGGACGGCCCGACAGCCATCTTCCTCTCCTCGAAACTCGCCCCCGACCTCATGGGCGCTATCGCCGTGAGCGCGTATTCCTACATGGCCCTCGTTCCGTTGATCCAGCGCCCGGTCATGCTGCTTCTTACCACGAAGAAAGAACGTCTCATCCGGATGCCCTCTCCCCGCCGCGTCCAGCAGAAAGAGAAAATCTTGTTCCCGATCATCGGCTTCCTCCTCACGGCCTTCATCGTGCCGTCCGCACTTCCGTTGCTGGGCATGCTATTCTTCGGAAACCTACTGAAAGAAAGCGGCGTCACCCGCCGTCTCGCTGTAACCGCCAGCGGTCCCTTTGTGGACACGGTTACGATCCTCGTCGGCTTGACCGTCGGCGCTTCCACCCAAGCCGACAAGTTCCTGACCGGCGAATCGGTCAAGATTTTCGGTCTAGGTTTGGCCTCCTTTATCATCGCGACCGCCTGCGGCGTGTTGTTCGTGAAGTTCTGGAACCTCTTCCTCCGCGGAGACCGGAAGATTAATCCGCTGATCGGCAACGCAGGCGTGTCCGCAGTGCCGGAAAGCGCCCGTGTCTCGCAGATGGTCGGCCTCGAATTCGACCCGAACAACCACCTGCTGATGCATGCCATGGGACCGAACGTGGCCGGTGTGATCGGATCCGCGGTCGCCGCAGGAATCCTGCTCAGTTTCCTTGGGTAGTCCGGCGTAACCGGATCATAATTTTCGCAAGCGGAACGGGGTGGCCGAAATTTCTTTTCGGCCACCCCGATTCCTTTTGTGATTTTTTGTTCTTTTGCGTAAGTTTGCACGGAACGGACTTATATGATAGACGAAGGAATATTCACGCGCAGGATCCTGATCCTGGACGGGGCGATGGGTACCATGATCCAGCGCTACGCTTCCGGAGGAGATATCAAGACCGACGGCAACAACGACCGGCTGAACCTGACCTGTCGCGAAATCATCGCTTCCATCCATCGGGAATACGCGGACGCGGGAGCGGACATCCTCGAAACCAACACGTTCGGGGCGAACCGGATTTCCCAGCTGGAATATGGCTGTCCCGAGCTGGCCGCTTCCATGTCACGGGAAGGAGCGCGGATCGCAAGGGAGGTCGCGGACGAGGCCGCGCGTTCGTCGGGACGTCGCGTCCTGGTGGCCGGAAGCATGGGACCGACCGGCAAATCGTTGACGCTCGGCCAAGACCCGGACCGTCCGGACGCGCGTACTTTGTCGTTCGATGATTTTGTGCAAGCCTATGCCGAACAGGCCGAAGCCCTCGCAAGCGGAGGGGTGGATCTACTGCTCCTGGAGACCTGCTTCGATGCCTTAAACACCAAGGCAGCGATTTATGCGATACAGGAAGCAACAAAGGATATTCCGCTGATAATCAGCGTTTCAGTAAGTGATCGGAGCGGCAGGACTCTGACAGGACAGACCTTGGAAGCCTTCTATACCTCGGTCCGGCACGCCCCTCTGCTGGCTTTCGGCGTGAACTGTTCGCTCGGAGCCCGGGACCTGGCGCCGCTCGTCCGCGAAATCGCCCGTTTCAGTGAATTTCCGGTGCTCTGCTACCCGAACGCCGGATTGCCGAACGAAATGGGACAGTATGATGAAACCCCTGAGCGGATGGCCGGCGACATGCGGGCGCTGGCACGGCCTGCGGACTTTGCCGAAGGCATCGTGAATCTTGTCGGCGGCTGCTGCGGAACCACGGCCGACCACATCCGCGCCCTGGCGACGGCCGTGCGCGACATCCCTCCCAGACCCCTTCCGCAACGTCGGAACATGCTGACGGTATGCGGCTTGGAAACCGTTGAAATCGACCTCGAATCCCGCAATTTCACAAATGTCGGGGAAAGGACCAATGTCGCCGGATCCCGCAAATTCGCCAGGCTGATCGCCGAGCGTGACTACAAAGCCGCCCTTCAGGTCGCAGCGGATCAGATTGAAAACGGGGCAAGCATCATCGACATCAACATGGACGATGCGATGCTGGACAGCGAAAAAGAGATAGTGACCTTCATCCGGTACGCGCAGAACGATCCCGCCGTCGCGCGAGCGGCCCTGATGATCGACTCTTCCCGTTGGGAAACGATCCGGGCCGGCCTCCTGAATGCCCAGGGGAAATCCATCGTCAATTCAATCAGCCTGAAGGAAGGCGAAGGGGAATTCCTGCGGAAAGCCCGGGAGATTCATGCCCTGGGAGCTGCTATGGTGGTCATGGCCTTCGACGAAGCGGGACAAGCGACCACCCTGGACCGGAAGATCGCGATCTGCCGGCGCGCGTACAAACTCCTGACCGAAGCCGGCATTCCCGCGGAAGATATCATTTTTGACTGCAACGTGCTTTCCATCGGGACCGGCATAGAAGAACACAGCCGGTATGCCGTCGATTTCATCGAAGCGGTCCGTTGGATCAAGCGCAATCTGCCCGGTGCCCGGACCTCGGGCGGAATTTCGAATCTAAGTTTCGCTTTTCGGGGTAACAACCCGGTCAGGGAAGCCATGCACGCGGTCTTTCTCTACCATGCCGTCCGCGCCGGACTGGACATGGGGATCGTGAATCCCGGGATGCTGCAAATCTACGACGAGATCGAGCCCGGACTATTGAAAGCCGTAGAGGATGTCATCCTCGATCGGGATCCCGGAGCCGCTGAACGCCTGATCGAGAAGGCGCGCGCCATCGTGGAGTCCCGTCCGCAACCGGAAGCCTACCCGAAGGCCATGCGGCCGGATTCCCGAGCGGACGCAAGTGTAGAAGAACGGTTGAGCGATGCCCTCGTGAAGGGAGATGAAAACCATCTTGAAGCGGATGTGCGCGAATGCCTGGGAAAACTCGGCAAGGCCGTGGAAGTCATCGAAGGCCCTTTGATGGCAGGGATGGAACGCGTGGGCACCCTGTTCGCGGCAGGCAAGATGTTTCTTCCCCAGGTGGTCAAGTCGGCCCGCGTCATGCGTGCGGCGGTGGCGATCCTGGAGCCGTATATGGAGGCGGATGACGCTGGCCCGGCTACCAACAAACCGAAAGTCATCCTCGCGACCGTCAAGGGAGATGTCCACGACATCGGCAAGAACATCACCGGAATCGTGCTGACCTGCAACGGATTCTCGGTCAAAGACCTGGGCGTGATGGTCGACAAGGAGACGATCCTCGCCGAGGCGGAGCGGGAAGGAGCGGATCTCATCGCCGTCAGCGGACTGATCACCCCTTCTCTTTTCCAAATGGAAGAACTCTGCGCGGAAATGGCGGCCCGGAACATGGATACCCCCCTGTTCGTCGGGGGCGCCACAACGTCGGACCTTCACACGGCCGTGAAGCTGGCTCCGCGCTACCGACACGTATTCCATGGCGGCGACGCCTCGGCCAGCGCCGTCATGGCTACGCGCTGCCTCCGGAACCGGACCGCCTTCGAAGCCGAGCAACATGCGGCGCAGGAACGACTCCGGACGATCTACGAACAGCGGGAAAAATCCCTTGCCCATGGAGGACGGGAGCGTCGCTTCCCGGACGGAAGTTATCTCCGAAAGGAGGAATATTCCTTCTCGGACATCCCGGCGCAGACGATTCCGGCAGAGGAAGTCGCCGCTCGCTTTGACTGGAAAATGTTCCTGGCGGTATGGGGCTTCAAATACGACGCGCGACTTTCTGAAAGCAGGGAAGTCATGAATATTCAGGAAGAAGGAAGGAAGGTGCTGGACCGGTTCGTGGAGGGCGGGGCGGAGATTCTGCTCTCGGCCCGGTTCTGCGAGGGATGGTCCGAAGCGGACTGCCTCCGAGCGGATGGGATCCGTCTTCCGATGCTCCGGCAGGAGGACGGCGAGATGGGGAGCCTCTGTGACTTCGTTCCCGACAAGAGCAGGGGCTTCCGCTCCCCTTTCGGCATGTTTGCGCTCTGCGTTCACCAGAAAGGCACGCCGGGGAAGGACGGTTACGACGGAATGATGGAGCGCGCCGTCCGGGTCACCCTCGCTGAAGCTGCTTCCGCCTGGCTCGACGACTGGATAGCCGCCCGGATCCACAGACCCGGCATCCGCATCGTGAAACCGGCCGCCGGGTACGCGAGCTGTCCCGACCACAGCCTGAAGCGGGACATCCTCGACCTGCTGCCCGACGGGGACAGGCTGGGAATCCGCCTGACTGAAAGTTACGCGATGATCCCGGACGCAAGCATCTGCGGACTCATATTCATGCATCCCGAAGCGTCTTATCCCGAGATCCGGAACGTCGGCCGGGAACAACTGGAACGATACGCTTCGATGCGCGGCATGCAAGCGGATGAAGCGCGGAAATTATTAGGAAATATTCTGTAAGATGAAAATCATAGACATCATCCAATCCAGCCCGAAGCCTTTCTTCTCTCTGGAGGTCGTGCCTCCCGAGACCGGGCTCGACAAGGAGGAACTGCTTGAGCGGATCGCGCCCCTGATGGAGCTCAAGCCGAAATTCCTGAACGTAACCCGCCACCGGGACGATTTCACTTTCCGTCAGGAGAAAGACGGGTCCTTCACCAAGCATCTCGCGCGCCGGAGCGTCAGCCAGACAGCGGTCTGCGCCACTGTCATGGCCCGCTATCCGGAGGTGGAAGTGGTGCCCCACATTCTCTGCGGCGGCGCGACGGCCGACGAAATTGAGTATCAGCTCTACGACCTGATCTTCATGGGGATCGAGAACATCATGGCGCTGCGCGGAGACACCATCAGCGGAGAAAAACGGTTCACCCCCACCCCCGGCGGATTCAGCCATGCCAACGAGCTGGTGCAGGCGATCCGGAGCTTCGGAGAGGGCGTCCGGCATTTCTGCATCGGCGTGGCAGGCTATCCCGAAAAACATTTCGAAGCCCCCAACCTCGAACAGGATATCCTGCGGCTGAAAGCCAAGGTAGATGCCGGAGCGGACTACGTCACCACCCAGATGTTTTTCGACAACAGCCGATACTACACTTTCGTGGAGAAGTGCCGGGCTGCGGGCATCACGGTTCCGATCATCCCAGGTCTCAAGCCCCTATCGACCCGCAGGCACCTGGAACTGCTCCCGCGGACTTTCTCCATCGATCTTCCGGAAGGATTGGCGCGGGAAGTCGACCAAGCCGGCGACGACACGGAAGCGATCTACGAAATCGGAACCCAGTGGTGCATCGCGCAGACGAAGGATCTGCTTGCGAACGGGGTCCCTGCCATCCACTTCTATACCATGGGCAAATCCCGTAACGTCGTCAAGATCTTAAAAGAATGCTTCTTTTCGACCGATTGACACCCACAATTTACAAATTAAGACCCGAATTTTCTTGATTTCCCCGTTTTTTTAATATATTTGCGTGGCGGCGTGATCGCGCCCGCGAAACATAATTACGACATATGGAAAATAAACTTCAGGAATTGACGGACAAACTCTACAAGGAAGGTCTGTCAAAGGGAAAAGAAGAAGGCGAAGCCCTTCTTGCAAAAGCCAATGCCGAATCAGAGCGAATCCTGGAACAAGCCGGCAAAGAAGCGGAATCCATCCTCAAGCAGGCAAAGAAAGAGGCCGAGGATTACAAATCCAAAGTCGAAGGCGACGTCCGAATGGCCGTTTCGCAGGCGCTCCAGGCGACACGGAAAGACATCGAGAACCTTGTCATCGGAAAAATCGCCGGCCAGGAAATCTCCAGCGCCCTTTCTTCCGCGGATTTTGTCAAGGAGTTGCTGCGGACCGTGGCCGGGAAGTTCAGTTCGGAAGGAGCCGTGGACCTCGATGTCGTGCTTCCCGAAGCGCTTCGGTCTCAACTGGAGCCCTTCATCACCGGAGAACTCTCCAAGCAGCTCCAGACCGGTATCACCGCGAACTTCTCGAAAAAGATTTCCGGCGGTTTCACCATCGGCCCGAAGGAAGGAGGCTACTTCATCAGCTTCACCGATGACACGTTCCGGGAACTCATCGGAAACTATCTCCGCCCCGTCACGCGCAAAATCCTGTTCGAACAATAACGAATGAAGAATTACGAGTATATACTCTCGTCCCTTCCAGCCCTTAGTCCGAACTGGAAATTCCCGGAAGATTCCACGTTCGACACCTATCTGGACTGGATCGTCTCCCATTGCGACAAGTCCGATCGAAACATCATCCAAACGCTTCTGGACGGTTTCAAGGATGAGAATCTGATTCCCGAATTCTACGAAGCCGCCCTGCGTTCAGACAACACCTTCCTCCGGGATTATTTCACCTTCGACCTACATGTGCGCAATGCCAAGGCACGTTTCCTTAACAAGGCATTCGGGAGACCGACAGACCAGGACACCATCCAGATCAGCAGCGGCGAATTTCCCGAAGCGGCCCGTCTGGACGCCATCCTTTCCACCCAGGATCTGCTTTCCCGGGAAAAGGGATTGGATGCTCTGATGTGGGAGAAGATTTCCGAAATCAGCACCTTCAATTATTTCGACATCCACGCCATCCTGGCATACCTCGCCAAACTGCACATCATCAGCCGATGGTTCGAGTTGGACGAGGAAACCGGACGCGAGCTTTTCGGCAAGTTGGTGAACGAGGTACGCGGAACGTTCAAAGGGGTAAACTACCGGCCTGAGAGAGACGGCGCGAACCGATCATGAGGCATATATTAAAACTATAAACAAGAAATGTTCAACAAAACAACAGGCATTGTAACCGGGATCGTTTCCAACCTCGTGACCGTAAAAACAAACGGTCCCGTTGCGGAAAACGAACTCTGTTACATTACACTGGACGGCACTCCGCTGCTGGCGGAAGTCATCAAGATCAAGGGTGACCTGGCTTCGGTTCAAATCTTCGAAAGCAGCCGCGGACTGAAAAACGGGGATCCGGTGGAATTTGAAGGGAAGATGCTTGAGGCCACACTCGGCCCCGGACTCCTCTCGAGCGTCTACGACGGACTTCAAAACAATCTTACCACGATGAGCGGAGTCTTCCTCAAGCGCGGCGAGTACACCGCTCCGCTGGATCACGAAAAACTGTGGGATTATACCCCGCTCGCGAAGCCGGGGGACAAAGTGATCGCCGCTGACTGGCTCGGTGAAGTCAAAGAAGGGTGGCTGCCCCACAAGATTATGGTACCGTTCACCTTCGAAGGGGAATACCGGGTGAAATCCATCGTTCCCCCAGGTCAATACAACGTCGACAAGGTGATCGCCGTACTGGTCAACGAAGCCGGGGAAGACGTTGAGGTGACCATGACCCAGCGCTGGCCTGTCAAGGTCGCGATCAAAGCCTACCGGGAAAAGCCGAGGCCGGAAAAGATCATGGAAACCGGCGTCCGCTGCATCGACACCTGCAACCCGATCGCCGAAGGCGGAACGGGATTCATCCCGGGTCCTTTCGGATGCGGAAAGACGGTCTTGCAGCATGCGATCGCCAGGCAGGGCGAAGCGGACGTCATCGTGATGGCCGCCTGCGGGGAACGTGCCAATGAAGTCGTGGAAATCTTCACGGAATTCCCCGAATTGATCGATCCCTACACCGGCCGGAAACTGATGGAGCGGACGACCATCATCTGCAACACGTCGAACATGCCCGTGGCCGCCCGTGAGGCTTCCGTCTACACGGCCATGACGATCTGTGAATATTACCGCGCGATGGGACTGCGCTGTCTGTTGCTCGCGGATTCCACGTCCCGCTGGGCACAGGCTCTTCGCGAAATGTCCAACCGCATGGAGGAACTCCCCGGCGCGGACGCCTTTCCGGTAGACATCAGCGCGATCATCTCCAACTTCTATGCACGTGCGGGGATGGTGATCCTGAACAACGGGGAGAAGGGAGCGGTGACCTTCATCGGGACGGTCTCTCCAGCCGGAGGAAACCTCAAGGAACCGGTTACCGAATCCACGCGGAAAGCCGCGCGCTGCTTCTACGGTCTGGAACAAAACCGCGCGGACCAGAAGCGCTACCCCGCCGTCAACCCGATCGAATCCTATTCCAAGTACCTGGAATATCCTGAAATCATCGCCTACCTGGACAGTCAAATGGGACAGGGCTGGGTGGAAAAGGTGGCGAAATCCAAAAACCTGCTCCGCAGAGGCCGCGAAGCCTATGAGCAGATCAACATCCTCGGGGACGACGGCGTGCCGGTCAATTACCATGTGGATTTCTGGAAGTCCGAACTCATCGACTTCACTTTCCTGCAGCAGGACGCCTTCGACCCGGTCGACGCCGTCTGCTCGATGGAGCGCCAGAAATACATGTTAAACCTGCTCCTGGACATCTGCGACCGCGATCTCGAATTCGATGATTTCGAAAAATGCCGGGACTGGTTCAAAGAACTGATCAACGACTTGCGCCAGATGAACTACGTGGAATTCCACAGCGATGCCTTCAAGCAGTACGAAGCGAAACTCTCTAAACTCCTGGAACAACATGACAAATAAAGCCTATCAGAAAATCTACACGAAGTTGGATGCGATCACGAAAGCGACCGTGTCCCTGCGTGCGGCCGGAGTCGCCAACGATGAATTGGCCGTCGTTCACGGACGTCTTGCCCAGGTGGTGAAAACCAAGAACGAGACCATCACCCTGCAGGTTTTCTCCGGGACCGAAGGAATTCCCACCAACGCTGAAGTCACATTCCTGGGGGCGCCTCCCACACTGAAGACCAGCGATCAGCTTGCAGGTCGCTTCTTCAACGCCTACGGACAGCCGATCGACGGAGGCCCGGAAGTGGAAGGGGAAGAAAGAGAAATCGGAGGTCCTTCCGTGAATCCCTACAAGCGGCGTCAGCCCTCGCAGCTGATTCCGACCGGTATCGCAGGCATCGACCTCAACAACACCATCGTGTCCGGACAGAAGATTCCTTTCTTCGCCGATCCGGACCAGCCGTACAACCAGGTGATGGCCGATGTGGCCCTGCGCGCCGACGTGGATAAGATCATCCTCGGCGGCATGGGGCTTTCGAACGATGACTACCTGTTCTTCCGCCAAGCTTTCGAAGGCGCCGGCGCCCTGGAACGGATCATCAGTTTCGTCAACACGACGGAAGATCCGCCCGTGGAGCGTCTGCTGGTCCCTGACATGGCCCTGACCGCCGCCGAATATTTCGCCGTGGACAAGAATGAAAAGGTGCTCGTGCTGCTCACCGACATGACCCTGTACGCCGACGCCCTGTCGATCGTCAGCATCCGCATGGATCAGATCCCCTCCAAGGACTCCATGCCGGGTTCGCTGTACTCGGATCTGGCGAAGATCTACGAAAAAGCAGTCCAGATGCCGGACGGAGGCTCCATCACCATCATCGCGGTAACAACCCTGAACGACGGAGACATCACCCATGCGATTCCGGACAACACCGGCTACATTACGGAAGGCCAGCTCTTCCTGCGCGCCGACTCGGATTCCGGGAAAATCATCATCGACCCGTTCCGCTCCCTGTCCCGGCTCAAGCAGCTGGTCCAGAACAAGAAAACGCGGGAGGATCACAGCCAGGTGATGAATGCAGGTGTGCGGCTCTACGCGGACGCGCAGAACGCGAAAACCAAGTTGGAGAATGGTTTCGACCTTTCCGACTACGATCGGCGCTGCCTTGCCTATGCCAAGGAATACGCGACCCGTCTGCTGTCCATCGATGTGAACATTACCATCACCGAAATGCTCGATACCGCCTGGGAACTTTTCGGGAAGTACTTCTCCAAGGCGGAGACCGGTATCAAGCAGAGCTTCATCGACACATATTGGAAAGGTAACTAATGGCAATCAAGTTCCAATACAACAAGACTTCGCTGAACAACATCCAGAAGCAGCTCAAGGTGCGCAAGAACGCCCTCCCGACCCTGAAAAACAAGGAGAGCGCGCTGCGGATGGAGGTGGCGAAAGCCAAGGATAAGAGCGAGCGGCTGATCAGCGACCTCGACGCGACTCAGCGAAAGTACGACTACCTCGCCGCGCTCTGGAACGAATTTGACCCGGGACTGATTTCCATCACGGATGTTGATCTTGTAACGGTGAAAGTAGCGGGGGTCAAATGCCCGGAACTCAGAGACATCCACTATGAGATCCACCCCTTCAACGCGTTCGTGAAGCCCGCTTGGTACATCGACGGAGTGCGAATCCTGAAGGAACTCACGAAACTGGGTATCGAATCGGAGGTCTACAAGGAAAAACGCCGGATCCTGGACTACCAGCGGAAAAAGACCACGCAGAAGGTGAACCTCTACGAAAAGGTCCAGATCCCGGGCTACGAAGAAGCCATCCGCAAGATCAAACGTTTCATGGAAGACGAAGAGAACCTCAGCAAAGCTTCGTCGAAAATCGTGAAGCAACGCCATGAGGAAGAAGAAGAATTGGAGAGATTGAGCCATGATCAGTAAGATGACGAAATATTCCTTCATTCTGCTCAGCGATGAAGCGAAGATCTTCCTGAAGAAGATCCAGGCGCTCGGGCTGGTGGATATCACCCGTTCCGCCAAACCGGTGGACGAGCATTCCGCCGCCCTGCTTTCCAGCATCGAGGCCTATAAAAAGGCCTCGACGAAGCTTGAAAGCCTCGACTTCAGCAAAGATCCGGACTACGGGAAATTCGTCGTGGAAATCGATGCGGACAAAACCGTTCAGGATGCCCTGCAGACTTTCCTGGAAACCGAATCCCGGCTTGCCGCGCTTCAGGCGGAATTTGCTGCGGCTCTGAAGGAGGTGGAAGACAGGAGGGCCTGGGGCCGCTTTGACGCCTCGGCGCTGCACGGACTTGCCGAATACGGATGGAAGACGCGGTTCTACTGCATCAACAAAAAGAAGTACGATCCCGCTTGGGCGACCCTGTATCCCCTCCAGGAAGTTTTTGACGACGGTAATAACGTCTGGTTCGTCACCGTGTCCGACGCCCCGGACTATTCCCTCCCGGTGGACGAGATCCCCGCTCCGGAAGGAGACCTGAAGGAAGCGGAAGACCGGGTAGCGGAAATCCGCGCGGAAATGATCACCTGCAAGTCGGTCCTGCTCTCTTTGAAGGAATACGTTCCCGAAATGAAAAAGGCCTACGCCAAGGAAGCCGCCGATCTGCAGCGCTATCTGTCGGATGCAGGCGCGGAAAAGGCGGCCGAAGGCAAGCTTACGACCTTCGTCGGTTTCGCCCCTGTCGAGAACGAAGCGCATTTAAGTGCGGAATTCGACCGCATGAACGTACTTTGGTTCAAGGAAGAAGCAGTCGAGGAGGACGACCCGCCCATTCAGTTCAAAGGAAACTGGTTCACAAAGATGTTCACGGTCCTGACCGATATGTACGGCCGACCGGCCTACAACGAATTCGACCCTACACCGTTCATCTCCTTCTTCTTCACCTTGTTCTTCGGGATGTGCATGGGTGATGCCGGCTACGGCATCCTGCTGGTCCTGATCGGTTTCTACCTGAAAAGAAGCAAAAGCGAAATGTCGGAATACGGTCCCTTGGTCATCGCGCTGGGTGTCGCGACCATGCTAGCGGGCACCGTAATGCACACCTTCTTCGGCATCAACACCTACGAAGCTGCCTGGGTGCCTGGATTCCTGAAGAAATTCATGATCACGAAGCCCATCGCCGGCATGGATCCGCAGATGGTGATTTCCGTCCTCATCGGCATCGTGCACATCTGCGTCGCCCTGCTTATGAAGGCAATCGTTTCCGTCCGGAACAACGGCTTTCTGGGGAGCCTGGGCACACTCGGCTGGACCTTGCTGATCATTGGCGGAGTGATCCTGGCCGGCATCTCCTTCATGGGCGTACTGGATTCCGCGGTAACGAAATGGATCGTCATCTGCCTTGGGATCGTATCAGCATTGGGAATCTTCCTGCTCAACGACATCCGCCGGAATCCCCTCTCGAACATAGGAACCGGGCTTTGGGAGACCTACAACACAGCGACCGGCCTCCTGGGTGATACGCTCAGCTACATCCGGCTCTATGCCCTGGGGCTGGCCGGCGGCATGCTGGGGAACGCGTTCAACCTTCTCGGAGGCATCGTGCTAGGCGAGAACCCCAATTTCATCAGCTGGCCCCTCTGCATTCTGATCCTGGTGTTCGGACACGCGCTGAACCTGGCCATGTGCTGTCTGGGCGCCTTCGTGCATCCGCTCCGGCTCAACTTCCTCGAGTTCTTCAAGAACAGCGGCTATGAAGGCACCGGACGCGCCTACGACCCCTTGACTTTGAACAAATAATGGAATATCAACAAATCAAAACCAATTTATCATGAATGAAATTCTAGGTTATCTCGGACTCGGTCTCATGCTGGGACTAGCCGGAATCGGTAGTTCGATCGGAACGACGATCGCAGGAAACGCCGCGGAAGGCGCGCTGAAAATCAATCCCGAGAAGTCCGGAAACTACATGGTGCTCACCGCCCTTCCCGCCACCCAGGGCATCTACGGCTTCGTCGGCTTCCTCTGGTGGCTCCTCCAGTACACCATGGCGGACTATGCGACGTTCGGACCGGTTCTCTTCGGTGTGGGCGCAAGCGTGGGCGTCGGTTGCATGATCTCCGCCATCCGCCAGGGTCAGATCTGCGCAAACGGAATCGTCGGCATTTCGCAAGGACACAACGTGTTCACGAACACCCTCATCTATGCGGCCTTCCCCGAATTCTACGCGATCCTCGGACTCGTCGGCTCGATCATGGTGACCATTCTGCTGCAATAAATGCCGCTGATTAAATCTATTTCCGGCATACGCGGAACGATGGGAGGAAGACCCGGAGAGGGTCTTTCTCCCATTGATATTGTGAAATTCACCTCTGCCTACTGCGCTACCCTGCCGGGCCGTGTCCCAGTTCCGCGGAACGGGAAAAAATACAAAGTCGTCGTCGGAAAAGATGCCCGCCTGTCGGGCAGGATGGTTGAGCACCTGGTCGTCGGCACCCTTGCGGGATGCGGAGTGGATGTCGTCAAGATCGGACTGGCTTCCACGCCTACCACGGCAATGGCCGTGACCTTCGCCGGTGCCGACGGAGGCATCATCCTCACGGCTTCCCACAATCCGCGCGAATGGAACGCGCTCAAACTGCTGAACCACCGCGGTGAATTTCTTACCGCTGCCGAAGGGCAGGCTATCCTGGACCTTGCCGAGCGGGAGGATTTCCGCTTCGCTGCAGTGGACGATCTGGGCCATTTCACGGAACAAGACTACACGGACGCCCACTTGGATGCCGTGCTCGATCTGCCTGCCGTCAATGCCGAGGCCATCCGGAACGCCCATTTTAAGGTAGTGGTCGATGCCATCAATTCCGTCGGCGGGATCATCATGCCGCGGCTCCTCGAACGGCTGGGCGTGACGTGCATCCGGCTCAACTGCGAGCCGACCGGCGAATTCGCCCACAACCCCGAACCCCTGCCGAAGAATCTGGCCGCCCTGAGCGAGACCGTCGTCGCATCGCATGCCGACCTCGGCATCTCCGTCGATCCGGATGTAGACCGTCTGGCCTTCATCTGCGAAAACGGAGAACCCTTCGTCGAAGAATATACCCTGGTCAGCGTCGCGGACTACCTCTTTGAACGGGCTTCGGAAACCGCGAAGTCGCGCGGAATAACGCTTGCGGAAGCCACGAAGCCCTATTCCCCGGTCTCTTGCTCAAACCTTTCTTCGAGCCGCGCGCTGCGGGACGTAACGGAGCGTCACGGGGGAACCTATTACGCTTCAGCGGTCGGAGAAATCAATGTGGTCATCAAGATGCGGGAAACCGGGGCCCTCATCGGTGGAGAAGGAAACGGCGGAGTGATTTATCCGGCCCTGCACTACGGCAGAGATGCAATGGTCGGAGTCGCGCTCTTCCTGTCCAATCTGGCACGCAAACGAATGAAGGTCAGCGACTTAAAGAAAACCTATCCAGCCTACTTCATTGCCAAGAACAAGATTGAACTAAGAGACGAGAAACGGATCGACCGGATTCTGTCCGAGATGAAGCGGGTCTATGCGGACCGGGACATCAACGACATCGACGGGGTGAAGATCAGTTTTGAAGCCGAGCGGAAGTGGGTACACCTGCGCAAATCAAACACGGAGCCGATCATCCGCGTCTACGCCGAAGCCCCTACTGAGGAGGAGGCGGAAGCCCTCGCGCGGGAAGTCATCGATATGGCCAATCGCATCACATAAAAGATGTTTTCTTTCCGAACCACACCGCTGGAAGATCAGCTGGACAAGGCCTTGCTGGACGGCAAGGTCGGATGTTTCTGCACCCAGAACAGCTGGGACACGGCGCGGGGACGGTACATTTTCGAACTGTTCCAGGAACGGGGAAATCTGCAGGCCGTCTTTCGTCCCAAGGACGCCGAACTGACGCCGGGAACCAATCACATTGCGTTCGATCCCCAGGATCTGGAGGGTCTCGACGCCGTCGTGGTCGAGATCCAAGATGCCGGAGCGCGGTACTTCAACTATTCCAAGGACGTCTTCCGTCTTATGGAAACGCTGGCCGGACAGAAAGACCCCCCTGCCCTCTACATAGTCGATCACATCAATCCGGCCGGCCGTATCGTGGAAGGAACAATGCCGTCCGGACCGCTGGAAGCCCACACCCCCAAAGTCGCGCACCGGCACGGCCTGACCCTCGGGGAGCTGTGCTGCCTGTACTATGCGGAAATCGGAGCCAAATTCCCTCTGCACATCATTTCCGCCCTCGCCAGCGACTCCACCCGCCAACTGCTTCCGTGGACCATCGCCCCGGCCTCCGACATTCCGGGCATGTTCACCTGCCTGATGTACAGCGGCGGAGGACTTTGGAACAACACCAGCATTACGCCTGCGATCGGCACCGCGCGGCCCTATGAGTATTTCGGGGCCCCCTTCATCACCCATAGCGACCTGGACATTCTTCCTGCTCCGCGGGGAGTCCTGATGCGTCCCTGCTCGTTTAAGCCTTCCACGGGGCGCTACGAAGGGCAAGTCTGCAACGGATACCAGATCATGCTGCAGCCCGGCGCGGAATACCACTCCCTGCTGCACACCCTGCAGTTGATACGATATTTTTTGGAACGATATTCCCCCTTCGAATGCTACGGGAGCTTTTCAGCCAAACTCTCGGATCCTGTTCTGGAAGACTACCTGTTCGGCAGGATCAACTTCCAAGAGGCGCGCGAGCACGTCAAACTTGAAGAGCAGAAATGGGTCCGGAAAGCAAAGCGGTACAGCCTCTATCCGGATCGGCCGTACCGCTTGAAATAGTCCGTTGCGCCGGGCAATCCCCGGACCCTTATTCCAGCAAAATCTTCTAGAACTACCGCATCGGCTGTCTCAATTTCCAAGTGTCGCGCTTGTAGTTCTTCATCTCCTCCCAGAACGGGTCACCCTCGTAAACCGTGACGGTCTTGTCATTGAACACGACAACAGGCTTGGTCTCGGGATTGTAGACCTCCCACTTGAACTTCTTCACGTCGGGAATGCCGTTCTTGGCGAATGAGACCCAAACGTCGCTCATGAAGTCAGCAAGCTTGTACGCCGACTTGTCCGCGCCCACCATAAAACGGCCGAGCCAGATGTTGTTGAACACGAACGGCATCTCCACACAGTGGTTCGTAGCGAAAGTGCCCTCCATATGAGGAGACGGCTTGGCGAAAACATATAGGTACTGCCGGGTATCCCCAAGGTTGTAGCGGACGTCCGCATTCGCGTAAACACCGTTTAACATGCCATATTCCGCATAGTTGCAACCAATGATGGTCGGGATACCCTTCGAGATCTCGGCCACGCGCGGATCGCTGAGCTGCCAAGGAATAACTTCCCCGTCGAGAACGGGCTGGCACCACATGCCCGCGCCGTAAATCCTGTAGAAGAAGTTTTCCGGATACTGAGAACAGACCGCGTCCGTAGCTGCTTCGAGAAGTTCGGTGTAAGGGATGGTCTGGATCTTGTCGATGGTATTCTCATCGAGGCCGAGATTCCCGACGATGCGGCGAGCCATCTCCTTGGATACTTCCGGGTCGGCCAGCCTGAGCATGGAACCGCTTTCCACGATACCCTTGTGGAAGAGACCCTTCGCGGAAGGCGTGCCAAGAAGGATGTTGACCTTTCCGCCACCGCCTGACTGGCCGAAAATGGTCACGTTATCGGGATCTCCCCCGAAGGCGGCGATGTTCTTGTTTACCCATTCGAGACCCTTCACTAGGTCCATGATACCTGCTACGCCGGCGTACTTGTACTTTTCGCCGTAGTCTGAGAGATCAAGATAACCGAGGAAGTTGAGACGATGGTTGAGGCTAACGAGAACCACATCCTTCTTAGCGAGGTTTGTACCTTCATAGAACGGAAGCTCGTTGCTGGCCCCCATGGCGAAACCGCCACCGTGGAGCCATACCATCACAGGACGCTTCTTGCCGTCGTTTATACCCTTTGTCCATACGTTGAGATACTGGCAGTCATCTGACTGGGTGCCGTCATCCCACTGATAGAGGAAGGCCTCGCAATCGTCCTCCCATGTCTTTCTGGGAGCCTGGTGGCACTGGTTTCCATAATAGAGCGCCGTCTGGATTCCTTCCCAGCTGTCCGGGTCCTCAGGAGCCTCGAAACGGTTTGCTTTGGCATACTTGATACCCTTGAAGGTGTAGATCCCGTTCTCAATGTAGCCGGACAGCATGCCCTGCTGAGTCTGAACAAGGGCATCGGTACTGTTTACGATCACACTGTGATCAGGATACCGCTCGCAGCAGGCGGCCAGCACCAGGACGGTTGCTGCTAGTGCAACGATCTTTTTCATTTTTACTTGAATATTTTTTGGGCGAAAATTGTCAAATATACTCTCCAGTTCCTCCATACATGGCCGCCGTCTGATTCATAGTACTCTACCGGGTAACCCTTGGTCTCGCAGTACTCTTTGAGCTTAAGGGCATTTGCCTTGACGCCATCCGCGCTTCCGACAGCGATCCAGTAAAGCTTTGGCGCCCACTTGGGATCCATCTGGGTGGCCATCGCCGCTTCTTCCTCCGGAGTATTCACCGGAACCGCGCCCGAGAACATACCGATGTATGAGAATGTTCCGGGGTGCGAACGGGAGATCGAGCAAGACTGACGCGCGCCCATCGACAGGCCTGCCACCGCACGGTTCTGCTGGCCCTTGGCGACTCTGTAGTTTGACTCGATGAAAGAAATGACGTCCTGGAAGCTATCCTCGATCTCCTTCGTGGAATTGGAACGAGAGTTCGTCATCGTAGGCTGGAACATATTCACAGCGTAGCCGGGAGCCGCGCTGTTGAAGTAAACGCCATTGGGCATTACCACAATCATGGGTTTGGCCTTGCCCTCCGCGATAAGGTTGTCTAAAATCTGAACGGTTCTGCCGAGATCCACCCACGCATCTTCGTCACCGCCGGAACCATGGAGGAGGTAGAGTACAGGATACTTGCCTTTGCTGTTCTCATAGCCGGGAGGTGTATAGATGGTCATACGACGGTATAAACCGAGCGTCGGGCTGTCATACCACCTCTTCGATACGGTACCGCGCGGGGTATCATGAACCTCATAATACCAGCCCTTATCACCCTGCTTCGCGCTCATTGTGAAAAAGTTTGTCCAGGTGGCGACGTCTCTGTTCATATGCATGTTCGACGGGTCGTTGCGGCGCTCGCCGTTCACAAGCAGATTGTAGAGATAGAGTTCGCCTTCGAGCGGTTGCGGAGTCGTGTAGGACCATATTCCATCCTGCCCCTCTACCATATCTACCGGGGCCATTGAAGGAAGGAAGTCTCCCTGAAGCTGTACACGTACGGCCTTGGGGTTTCTGTAACGGAAGGTTACCGTGTAGTCCGGGTTGATCTCGGGGGAGGTCACCGGAGCGCTGAAAGTAAGTGCCTGCTGGGCGAACGATGCCGCCGCGATAGACAATGCTGCCAATGTGGCAAAAAGTTTGATGTGTTTCATGATATAACTCATTTGGTTTGTATACATTATACATTATGTGTCACATATTTACAAATATATAAAGATATTCAGAGACGTAGGCGGTACTTCTCAAGAATTTTCACGATTTCTTTCAAAATTGCTACTGGTTGCAAAAGACCAGGCTTTTGTCTATTTTTGTCTTGAACAATAATCAACAAAACTTTTACATTCCATGAAAAGATTTCTTCTATGGGCAATGTGCGCGGCAACCGTGCTCGTCGGCTGCGGAGTCCAGCGCCATGCCGACGGAACAACCGCGCAAGCTGCTTCCGTTTTCTCCCCTACTCAGGAAATACAGCCGATCCAAATAATTCTGGACTCGGACTTCGGCAGTTCGACCGATGACCTCTTCGCCTTGATGATGCTCCACCATTACATCGACGATGGGCTGGTGGACCTGAAGGGGATCATTGTAGACCGTGAAGGCGAGAAGAATGCCCAACTCGTAGATATTTTCAACACCTATTACGGCCATCCGGACATCCCCATCGGGCTGGAGCGCAACGGGGTCAAGAATCCGCGCTGCTTCATCCCCTACAACGGAATCTGTGACCTGAAGGACACGAAGGGAGAGCCTCTGTTCAAGCGCACCCAGGACATCAGTAAGGTGCCGGACGGGTACAAACTCTACCGCCGCCTCCTCAGCGAGGCCGAAGACGGCTCTATTGTAATTGTAGCCATCGGATTCGTGACCACACTGGCTGAATTGTTCGAATCGGAAGCCGATGAATATTCCCCCCTGAAGGGAGTCGATCTGTTCGGACAGAAGGTGAAGTCCGTGTACATCCAGTCCGGGCGCTTCGAGAGCGGCGACAGCCTGAGCGGCTACAACATGCGCGCCGCCTCGCGTCAATCCGCCATCTTCTACGACCTGCTGCCCAAGAACGTGGACATCATCATGTCGCCGAGCAACATCGGGGACATGATGGATTATCCTCCCCAGGACGTGCTCGTGGATCTTTCGTACACGGAACACAATCCCATCAAGGCGGTCTACACCAACTACACGTGCGACACGGGCCAGCGCATGTGGGACACCAACTGTCTCGTGAACGCCGTGTTGGGAGATGCGGAATACAACCTCTCGCCGCGCGGCTGGGTCCGGTTCGTGGACCGGGGCGAGGAATCGCTGATGCTGTTTACGGAAGATCCCGAAGGCAACGCCCGTTACCAATTGCCCGGAGACACCTATCTGGCAAACGAGAAACTGATGGACATCCGACGCCATACCCGTATTCTTCCGAACCCGTCTCCCTACACCATCGAGGCGCCGCAGCCGCAGCTGATCCGGGAAAAGGCAGCCGAATGGGCAAAGCCGCGCATGACTCTGCTGGTCGACAAGTACCTGGGATCGGCGGGCAACACGCTGAATCCCGATGACGTGCGCATGCTGTTCCGGCCGCTGGGCTACACGGGCCCCAATGCCGCGGACTTTCAGGAAGCGGAACGCTTGGTGACAGACGCAGTCTTCGACAAGATGATCCAAAAAGCCTTGCGGGCCGGAAAGAAAGACATCGTCATCGTGACGGGGCCGCCGGCCAGCGGCAAGACCACAGCCGTCCGCGAACTCAACCTGAAACAGGCCGGACTCATCTACGATGCGGATCTGTCCGAAGAAAGCCGCCTCGAGAACGTGATCCGGAAGGGAATGGCCGCCGGCATGGAGGAGGTGACTGTCGTACCGGTATACAACGATGTACTGACCTGCTACATGAACAGCATCAACCGCGGGAAGATGACATGGCGGTACACCGCCATGGACGCTCTGATCCGTTCCTTCCACGAGAACATCGGCAAACTGGAAAAGATCCGCGCGATGTTCCCGGATGTAGCCATCCGCCCCATTGATTGTTCGCACAATCAAGGCGTTCAAAGCGTCAGCCTGGAAGAGGCTCTGAACTGGAACTATTCGGTGACGGAGAAGGAGAAGCACCAGCTTTTCACGTATCTGCTGCAGCAACTCGAACACGGCGAGATCGAGGCGAACTCCGTTCAGGCAGCTGCCGGTGACATCCTGTCGATTCCGACTGCCGATGCCGCCAACGCGGAACTGGCGCGGCAGATCCAGCGGAAAGTCGATGCGATCTTGCAGGAATACAAGATGCGGTAGGGCGAAAATCTTTTGCAAACCACGGCCGCAGGAATATGCCCAGGACATGGCTATAAGCATGATCAAGGCGGCAATATGGCCATTTAAAAGGGGGTCTTGCCGCATGAATATGCCCTACAGCCGTCTGTGTGCAGGATCGGTGCGGCCGTGGTTTGTAGAAACCCTCCTCTGCTTTTCCTGCTCGCAGGTGGCCGTCCGTTATTCCACCTACGAGGGGCCCGTCGGCGGCAAATTATCGCGCAGTGATGACGCAGATGACGATAGGAGGTGCGGAGTCCCGCCGGGGCGGAGCTGCCAACGCTCCGGAGAGCGCAATTGGACATGAAAAGGCCGGCGAAAAATCTCTTTTTAGCCGGCCTTTATGTATCATATATTCACAGATCGGCTACTGCGCCTCAACAGCGGGGCCGGAAGGCTTTTTCTTCTTTCGGGCAAGAAGGAAGAAGACAAGAGCGGCCAGGACGAGAAGCGTAATGCCGAGTACCGGTCGATAACGGATCCAGGCAATCGCGGCTACGATGAACGACCAGGCAAAACCCACGACCCAGCAGACGAGCCCGATTCCCCAACCGAGGATATTCGCGACGAACGGAAGAACCTTCGCCAGGGTCACGATGAAGTTGAAGATGCCCTTCAGTCCGCCGACAATCAAGAGAAGTCCCAGGATGCGGAAGATCCAGAGCAGGATCTTGTTGGTCTGGTGCTCCCCTTCGTACATCTCATCCGCGGTCCGGTTCCCCATCACCAGCGCAGAAAATTCCTTTCCGTTCTTCGCCTTGAAATGGGTGAAAGTATTTCCCTGGACCTGAGCCATGATGGACACTTCGGCCGGAAGTACCTTCTCGAAGGTGATCCGGACATCGCCGATCTCCGCGGAATTCGAGTTCAGTCCCAAATAGATGACATTGCCGCTCACATGGACCATGTCACGGGTGTAGTACTGGCCGGCGTTCAGTTGCCGGTTGAGGGATTCGAGCTTCTTCGCCGTCAGCGCGACCTCCATTGGCTGTTTGCCTGAGATCGAAGCAACCTGGTCTTCGGTGAGCCTGTATGCGCCCAGCGTGACGTTCTGCGCATATTTCCGGCTGTCTTCGAACTGCGCGAGCGTGCTGTTGCTATTCTGATAGGCAGGGTCATGGAAGGCCGAAGAATTGACCGGCTGGTTCACCCAACGTTTTTCGTAAGTATAGGTCGTGACGGTTTCCTGTCCGCCTCCGATCTTGTCTTTGGTTTGAGAAGAGGAATTTTCCACCCATTGGTAGTACTCAACGGTCCTGGATATCTGCACCGCATTCGCGCCGAAGCCGAAATCCGTGTCGTACAGTGTGTCCAAAGTGACCGGGAGTCCCGTTGTATGCACAAGCTTGCCTTCGAACTGGGGATCCACCTTCGAGATGTCCGGCATTTCGACCGTAACGCCCTGGGCTTCGTTAAGCATCTTGGTAGTCTTGACGGCTCTTCCTTCGTTCCACCAAAGCAAGCAGGTTCCGATAATAAAAAGAAGAATTCCCGAGCCAATGCCCCGGAAGGAACTCTTGACGCGCTGACCATACGAGGTTCGTGTTGTTTCTTGATACGCCATAAATCGATGATTTGAGTATTGATTATTATAGTACGGTTACAAGTTTATGTAAACAAATATAGCGAAAAATTTGAATTATTCTGAAAAATCCTTAAATTTGCCGTTCGAAATTGTGTAACAATTAATTCATCAAGCAATGAAAAAAGGACTTCATCCCGAAAACTACCGACTTGTAGCTTTCAAGGATATGTCAAACGACACCGTTTTCATCACCCGTTCCTGCGCCGAGACCAAGGAGACGCTGGAAGTGGACGGAGTTGAATACCCGGTTGTGAAGGTTGAAATTTCCAATACTTCCCACCCGTTCTACACCGGCAAGCTCAAACTCGTCGACACCGCCGGCCGCGTTGACAAATTCTATCAAAGATACAAGAACCGCCAGAAATAGTTTCCGGATCGGGAGAAACACGGGAAGCGGATCTTACACGATACGCTTCCCGTTTTTTAATGGGCTTTGGCAGAAAAAATTTGCATCGAATGGTTTTTTCCCTATCTTTGCATTCCTGAAATAGGGTGGGTTCGTATAACGGTTAGTACTCGAGATTCTCAATCTCGCAATAGGAGTTCGATTCTCCTACCCACTACAAGGGTGGCGAAAGCCGCCTGATGAAAAGAGGCCGGCCAGAAGATTTTTTTGTCCGGCCTCCTGCTTTTCAAGCGCTCAGACTCGTACTGGTCATCCGCTTTTGCTAAAAGAGACTTGGTAGTAAAGGGAAAACTCAGTACCTTTAATAATCCAAAACTGACAGAAGCATGAGAAAGACCATACTAGCCGTTCCGATCCTGGCCGCATCCATCCTGTCGGCATCCGCCCAAACGGGCGTGGTGGCGACCCGCCCCGCCCGGAACGAGGGAAAAATCTTGACGATGGAAGAGGCGGTAATCCGTCGGGATGTGCATCCCGTAAACATCCAGGCGAGATGGGCGGACAATGATTCCTACCTCATCCATGACGCTGACCGGGTGAAATGGATCCGGGTAGGAGTCGCGGACGGCAAGCAGACCGACTACGTACCGGAAATCCTGCCCGCCGGCTTCCCCGAGGAGGCCGAGAACATCGAGGAGAACGGGAAGGGGCAGTTCGCCTTTACGATGGGCAAAAGCCTATACCTGTTCGATGCAGGAGTGAAAACCGTGGCGGAAAGCGAGAACGATCAGATTACCTACGGGCAGTCGGTGAGCCGGAATGAGTTCGGGATCAGCGGAGGCATCTTTTGGTCACCGGAGGGAAACCGACTGGCGTTCTACCGGAAGGACGAAAGCCGGGTCACGGACTTTCCGCTGCTGGACATCAGCACCCGGACCGGCTCGCTCAAGGCGATCAAATATCCGATGAACGGCATGGAGTCGGAAGAAATCCGGCTGGGTATCTACGACCTCGCCTCGGCGCGGACGGTATGGTGCGATGTGCAGGAATATGGCTACGACCGGTATCTGACGAACATCAGTTGGTCTCCGGACGAAAAATACATCTTCATCCAAGTCCTGGACCGCACGCAGCGCCACATGAAGTTGAACATGTACCGCGCCTCCGACGGATCATTCGTCCGAACCCTGCTGACGGAGGACAACGCCCGCTATGTCGAGCCCTTGGATCCCATCCGCTTCCTGAAAGGAACCTATTCTTTCCTCTACCGGACCGACAACCGTGACGGTTTCCGCAACCTATACCTTTGCGATACGCTGGGCCATGTGCGGAGGCTGACGGCGGTCGACGCGGACGTGGCGTACCTGGGCAATGACGGGCAGACCGTCTACTACACTTCCGCCGAGGTCTCCCCTGTCGAAAACCATCTGTTCAGCATCCGGATCAGCCTCGGAAAAGGACGACATCCCGGCGATGCCGTGCTGAAGGCCCGGTTCGGCAAGCCTGTCCGGCTGACCCGGGAGGAAGGCTGGCACGACATCACCCTATCGCCTGATTGTTCCAAGTACATCGACGATTACAGCAGTTTCCTCGTTCCTTCCGTCGTCAACCTCCGCCGCTCCGACGGAACGCTTCTGGCCAATCTGTCCACCGCGCCGGATCCGCTGAGAGACTACAAGACCGGACCGATCATGCTGGGGACGGTAAAAAGCGCCGACGGGCAGTTTGACAACTGGTACCGCCTCTTCCTGCCCGCGGATTTCAACCCCGCAAAGAAGTACCCGGTCATCCTCTATGTCTATGGTGGTCCCCACTCCCAGATGGTACGGAATTCCTGGCTGGGTCAGGTCCGGCTGTGGGAGGTTCTGATGGCGCAGAAGGGGTACATCGTCTATGTCCAGGACAACCGCGGCACGCAGAACCGCGGAGCTGCGTATGAAAAGGCCATCCATGGCCGCCTCGGCCAATGCGAGATGGCGGATCAGATGGTCGGAATCGAGATGTTGAAATCGCTGCCTTACGTCGATGCAAACCGCATCGGCGTACACGGCTGGAGCTATGGCGGATTCATGACCATCTCCCTGATGACAAACCATCCGGACACCTTCAAAGTCGGGGTTGCAGGCGGTCCGGTCATCGACTGGAAATGGTACGAGATCATGTACGGAGAACGTTACATGGACTCGGAAGACCGCAATCCGGAGGGATTCGCGCAGACGAGTCTCATCGGACGTGCCAAGGATCTCGAAGGCAAGCTGCTGATCTGCCAGGGTGCCATCGACAACACCGTACTCTGGCAGCACAGCCTCAACTTCGTCCAGGCCTGCATCGAAAACAACATACAACTGGACTACTTCCCCTATCCGCAGTCAGAACACAACGTCTTCGGCACGTGGCGGGTCCATCTGATGGATAAGGTCACGGAATATTTCGAGGAATATTTGTAACTGCTACGCATCCACGATGGCGTCCGGGGCGATCGAAACCAGTTCGGATGTCGGCTGATAGCGATAGTCCGAGAAGCCGAAGCTTTGCGCGTAGGCCTGGGTGCCGTCCTTGGAGCGGTAAAGGTAGAGCATGATCATATTTCCTTTCCCCTCTTCCTTCAAATTCAGTTTTCCTGAGCCTGACAATGCCTTCCGAAGCATTTCGGATTGGTCGCTCTTAAAATTATAGATTTTTTTTGAATACGACCGTTTGTCACCCGGAAGCTTGTAAGAGGACTTTAAGGCGAACCAGAAAGTGATTCCAAACACGAGAAGCACGATACCGATTCCTACCCAGACGTCAGTTCGCAAAGAGAGAGCGATTGCGCCTGCAACGAAGAATACCAGAGAGATGATGATGTCTAGGGCAGATTTTTTTCTGCTGAATTTCTTTTCCATTTTTTCATTGATTAACAGTGAACGATTCTATCCCGAAAGACCGCCGCGGCCCCATCCGAGATGGAGCCGCCGGGAATTGGCGGACGAAAAAAGGAAAAAGAAATGCTACAATCGCAGATTCATCAGCGCATGAAGTAATTTGTCCCCCATGCCGAAGAACAACAGACCGAAGGGCGCCGCTCTGGAAACAAGCAGTTCGCGAAAGGCAACCGGTTTTTTGCCGATAATACCGAAACTCGACTCGGTCCGGAATGTCTGCGTCGGCTGTGGAACCAGTGAAGTCAAGGATGGTCCCGCCAGGCAAGGTACATTGAAATCCGTCAAATCGGCTCCTCGCTGATCAGGTCTGCAGATGTCGCCCGATGAAACAACATTCGCAAGACTTGTCCGGGACTCCTTCGGATTCCAGGACAGGCACATCAGAAGCGCGGCCGTCAAAGTAAGCGATATGCGCGTCAGCCGGTTCATGAATACAAATATAAAAAAAAGACGGCACAAATTGCGCCGTCTCGAGAGAATATTCAGAATCGATCCGATTACAGCGTCCAGCCCTTCGTCCAGTCGTTGTTGGAGGGGACGGCTCCCTTGTAAGGAGCGTCCTTGAAGAAGGAACCGGAAGGGACCTTCCCACCTGGGATCGTGCCGACATATTTTCCTGTGAGAGAGAAAGTCTGGTTCGTCAGGTTACCTTCACCGGCTGCGAACTTGTCGTTGGTATAGATGCCTTCCTTAGAGGAAAGTTCGTTGGCCAGCGCCACGTGCACAAGCTTGGAGGTGCCGTTGAGCAGCGCGGTTTCCGTCTCGGTGGTCTCGACCGTCAGACAGTTGACTTTGCCCGTCACGATGGCGTTGTAGATTTCCACCTGGGTACCGGCGCGGAGCCGGATGCCGCGTTTGTTTTTCTCGGACATGTTCCCCACCAAGGTGACGTTCGAGATGACAGGATGGGCGACCGGAGTCGCGGTGTAGTTCTTCCCGTTGTTGTCGCATTCCATCAGACAGTCCATGTCATAACCGGCCTCCGCACTGCTGCTCTGGTAGGCCACCAGGAACTGCGCCTTTCCGTTCCATCCTTCGGTCCAGTCGAAAGAGTCATCCGAGCAGTCGGTCGCCACCAAGTACCTGACATTCACACTGCCGCCGAAGAACTCAAAACCGTCATCGGATCCTTTGTAGGCCTGGCAATATTCCACCGTTGTGCCGTTGCCGACCCCGTAGAAGGTGGCGCCGTTGGCCTCGTGTTCCTCATCAAAAGCGAAGCCGGTATATTCCAGACGCACGTACCGCAGGATCCCGGAATTGTCGGCATCGTTGGTACCGCCGTAAGGAGCGCCGCCGATTTCCGAACTGCCGGTACCGCCTTCGGCGTTCGTATGCGCCTTTCCGCAGATGTGAATACCGCCCCACGCGCCGGGAACCTTTTTCTCAGACGTCATGATGATGGGGTTCGAAGCCGTCCCCTGCGCATCGATCTTCCCCCCCTGCTCTACAAGGATGTAGTCTACTTTGTCGTCGTCGACCGCCTCGATCCGCGTGCCGGCAGGAATGGTCAGCGTCGCGCCGTTCTTGACGTGGATGCCTCCATCGAGTTTATAGGTGTTCCCGCTCACGAGTGTGCGGTTTACGGTGATGTCTGCATTGAGCAAGAGGTTATCTTCTTTCTGATCCTCTTCAGGATCCTTCTTGTCACAGGCATTCAACAGAAAGAGTCCGGCGGAAACGATGGCCAGCGCCGGGAAGATTTTCAAATTTTTCATGATTTTCAATTGTTTAATAAATTGTGTTGAATATATCATAGCTTAGAACTGATAGCTTACTCCGAGTTCCACGCCGATCCCCGTACTGAATTTCTCGACTTCCATCTTCTTGCCCGTATTCGTCTCCTGCTTGAACACGATCGGACGATTCAGAAGATTCAAGGCTTTCGCCGTCAGCGTAAAATGCTTGTTCAAGGCATATGAGCCGTTGAAGTTGAGGGTATGGACCGTTTGCTGGATCACGTCGCCGAGTCCCGAGATTCCCACGGCATGAATTCGAAACCCTTGGATATTGTAGGAGAGTACCAGATTCAAGACGCGATCCCCAATAAAGCGGTGGGAGTAGACGAGATCTGCATTCCCGAGGTACGGGGAGGCTCCCTGCAGGGGACGCTCCAAATTGGTATAGGCTCCTCCTTCCACGAGTTTCACGTCGGTGTACATATAGGTCGCATTCATGTTCAGGCGGAAGTCCCGCAGGAACGTCTTCCGGAATTCCACTTCCAAGCCGGCCGCGCGGCCGTCTTCCGCATTCCGGAAGGAGTGCTGCGTGGAGCCGCCGGCAAGCGTCTGGGTTCGTTCAATCGGGGTGTGGAGGTGCTTGTAATAGGCTGTCACGGAATACATGTCCCCGTTGTCCGAGAACTGTTCGTACCGGACATCGAAGTTGTAGTTGTATCCGTTCTTCAGATCCGCATAACCTCTGACCTGCGCCGCGCCGTAGGATTCCTGATAAAGGAAAGGCGCCATTTCGATGAAGGAGGGCCGGGTTACGGTCCGGGAGGCCGCGAAGCGGAAGCTGCCGGCGTCACCGACATTGTATTTCAGATTCAGAGCAGGGAAAAAATCCCCTTTGACAAGCTCATTGTAACTGGGACGCCCGCTGTCGTCGGCGTAATTGACCCATTGCTTGCTGAACTCGTAGCGGACTCCGAAATTCACGAGAAACCGGGAGAAGGGATACCAATCCACGTCGACGAATCCTGAATAGATGCGGTTGCCCGCATCGTATCTGTCCTTGGGTTGTTTCACGCGGTTGATCAAGATGCTTCCGTTCCGGATGTTGTCCATGTTCATGAAGGACAATGTGGCGAAGATATCGGTGATCTCGGGTTCGATGGCATTCAGATTATAATAGAACCGGGTACCCATGTAGTTTCTGCCTTTCTGTTTGACCGCCCCGCCCATGCGGATCCGGTTGTTTTCATTCCAGGAATAGGTGCCCGCGATTTTACCGACCAGTTCTTGCTCGTCAAGGGAACCGAAGTACCGCATGGTCTCCTGCTGGTTCAGCTTGAAGAGGGAGATTTCGTCACCGTGGCGGATGTACATCAGTTGACGCCGGTCCGGTTCTTCGCTGGCCGTCTTGCCATAGGATACATCCCATTTCAGGCGGAAATGGCTTCCGAGGTCGTGGGAACCCTGCAGCTGATGCGTCATGAGCCGATAGACATGGGCGACATCGTTCAATCCCGTGAGCACGTGATCTTCGTAGTCCACTCCGTTCCGCAGCATGAAGTTATTGACCGCGTTCCGGGCGTAAAAGAACGAATAGGCGATGTGGTCCGCTTCCCGGAACTGATAGTTGCCGGTGCCCAGGGCCGATACCGAAAGGTGGTTGGAATAACTGTCGTAGCTGAAATTGTTGAGAATGTTCCCGCTGGCTTCCAGGGTGCGCACAGAAGCGTCGTTCATCGCCTCCAGTCCGCTTCCTACATCTACGGAAGCGAGGACGCTCAGCTTTCCACCACCGATTTTGAAGTTTTTCCCGAATCCGATGTTGCCGCCGAAGGCGGGAAACGCGGTCCGCTTCCTGACCTCGAACGTAGAATTGAAGATCGAATTGTTTCGAGAATAGGTCTCAAAGTCGCTCCGGCTCATGTCGAGGATATTCTGACTCAACCTCGGCATCCGGAACATCGAGCCGTTCCGGTTCATCTCCAGAAACTCCCGACCGATTGCCTGACTGTTCGCTCCGGACTTGAAGGAAAAGTTCAGAAAATCTTGATCCACGAGTTCTTTGGTTGCGATGTCGATATGCGCCCCGGAATAATCCGCGAATGTGCCGACATCGTAGACCTTGCTCACCGTGATATTCTGGACAACGGCCGTCGGGAAAAGATCCAGCGGAATAAGTTTGTTGTCCGGATTGGGCGAGGCGATCGGCAACCCGTTGAGCGTAGTCGTGCTATAGCGATCGCCGAGCCCTCTGACAATCAACTGCCCGGCATCCGCGATGGAAATTCCCGTCAGCTTTTTAACGCCTTCTTCCACATTGCCGATTCCTTTCAGACTCATTTCCCGGGCTCCGATCGCTTCCATGAGGAAAGTGGATTCCTGCCGTTCCAATTGCAGGATCCGTTCCGATTCCCGGTTCTTCTTCCCGGTCACCAGAACCTCGTCCAGTACTTTCTCATCAGGCTCCAGCTCGATGTTCAACTCAATCTCGCCTTTGACCTCGACCTCGATTTTCTGCGTGATGTAAGAGATATAGGAGATCTCCAGCGTATATTTTCCGTCAGGGATATTCTCGAGAATAAAATGACCGTCGATGTCCGTAATGGACGCATAGGATGTGTTGAGGGCGATGACTGCCGCGCCGATCAAGTTTTCTTGAGACTTGCGGTCCGTCACTATGCCGCTGATCGTTCCTGCCTGCAAGCAAAGCGGGGTAAAAAGGAATATCGTCAGAATTACAAACTTCAATTTCATCGTTCGTTTTTTCGTCCGCAAAATTCCTGCTTGTAAATTACAAGTCGGTTACCGACCAGTTACGATTCTATGAAAATGCTTGACAGACCTGCCTAAGCGCAGGCGGTGCCAAGCGATGACGAGAAGTTCGTTTCTCCGAGAAATTGTGTATCTTTGATTATTAGATAACGATTTCAGAACAATGAAACATTCAGTAAAACAGATCTCTGCCGCAGCGATCCTGCTCGTCGCGGTATTTTCTTCCTGCAAGCAAGATAAAACCGTTCCTCTGTTCAACGGAAAGGATCTCACGGGGTGGGTCGTTTTCACCAATCCTGCCGATTCGACGACCGATGCGGCCGGGACATTCACCGTTGAAAACGGCGTTCTCGCCGTACGCGGACAGCCGTACGGTTACATCCGTACCGAAAAACAGTACAAAGACTATCGCGTCAGTTTGGAGTTCCGATGGGCTGGCGAAAAAGGCTCCAACAGCGGATTCTTCCAGCGGGTACACGGTGAAGACAAGATCTGGCCGATCGGGCTGGAATGCCAACTCGGCAGCGGGAAGGTCGGAGACTTGATCGGGCTGGGCGGGTATCCCTTCGAAGAAGCCGTCCAGCAACTGGGAAGATTTCAGATGAAGCCGCGGATTACGGACTCGGATCCCGAAAAGCCCGTCGGGGAGTGGAACCTGGTTGAAGTGGAATGCTTGGGACCCTATGTCAAGTACACTGTCAACGGCATCCTGGCAAACGAAGCGGCGGTTGCCGATGTCAGCGGATTCATCGCCCTGCAGAGCGAGGGCGGTCCGGTTGAGTTCCGGAACATCCGCATTCAAGAACTTTGATGAACCCTGCCTGACGAAACGAAAAAGAGGCCGGCCAAAACATTTTTTGGCCGGCCTCTTTCCCTTGTCAGAACTTCCCGTGCTTCTGTCAAGGGCAATTTATCCGGTGTAATTCGCCCGGATTTCCACTCCCATCAATTCAGCCTTATCCGCGCCGACGGTGTAGAAGAGTTTCCCGCCAAATCCTTCCACGAACACCGGATTCCCTGAAGACCAGCGCACGTCGAGATTGAAATAAAAATCGTCATAAACATCCGTGATGGTGATTTTGAACCCCTGCTCGAGCAATCGTTCGGTGTTGATTTGACTTCCGTTGAAAACGCCCGAGAATTTCACGAACACGTTCTGGCCCCGCATCGCTTCAGCGAGCGTTCCGGATTCGAACACGTACCGGTCTCCTTCGAGTGAGGCGTACCGTTTATAATAACAAATAGTGGTTGGCCAGTCCGTCTGATCCAGTTCGAAATACAGGGTCGTGTGCCCGCTCAGCCAACTGTACAATGAATGGATGGTGAATTTTTCCGGCAATTGAGCAATCAACGGCACCTGGTACTCCTTGACGGAGGAAGCGGTGGTTCCGTAGTCGGCAAGAATGTCCGTGACATGTCTGCCGCTTCCGATGAAGGTCTCGTCCACCTTGACAATTTCCGGGTTCCCGCGGGAAGCCGCGACCGTGGCAGTACCCTGAATGAAGGTCACTTCGTCTCCGAATTGCGCGGTTGCAAAGGTTGTTGTTGCCGCGCGACGGGTACAGATGGAAGGATGATCATTGGCCGTGTAGGCCGTGAGATCTTGCATCCAATCCTCAACGTTCATGGCGTTGCTGCCATCACCGTAGGTGTTGGAATTCGCTCCCCCGTTTTCCAGCAGACGCTGCAGAAGAATCGCCGCTCCCTTATTCCGGTAATATTTGAAAACATTGTTGTTATAAGAAGCGGTCATGTTCGCATCGGTCGAAATGAAGTTCACCTCCTCCGTTACCCCTTCGATCACGCGCTTCACCGTATAACCTGCATACGAACTCTCGCTGATCAATTTCGCCCCCGTCAGTTCGGTCACGAGGTCCACCTGATAAGGGACCTTGGTCGTCGATGCGATCCGGGCCGGATCGGTTACCGTCGTCGTCCCGAATGAGAAGGAAGACGGCCGGGTGCCGTTGTGGATGTCGTCCGGATTGTCCAGCGCGCTCGGGTCTCCGGGGCTGTACACCGGCAGTTCTTTACGGGACAGGTAGATGTATCCCGCCGCATCGGAGGTCTTCGTGTAGGCATTTCCCTTCATATCGGTGAAGGTCACCGTGCAGTTCGGGACGATGACCGGGCCAGGCCCCGTCACGATGAACGCGGCGCTCCCGGACCAAGGGTTGACATATTCGTAGGTCGTCTTCCCGTTGACGGTTTTGGAAAGGGTGATCACAGGTGCCACGTTGTATTTAGCGGGATCCACCCGCTCGAGGTAGACCGTGTCCTGGAGCGTCAGTGACCCCGAGGCCGGTTCGGCAGTTCCGTCCACCCCGTCTTTCCCCTTGAGGTAGAGCCAAAAGTCCGTCTCCGCCACCGCCGTTGCCGGCCAGTTCGGATATTCGGTGACGTCATACACACCGTTTTCCGGGTTCGGCAGTCCTTCCGCGGAAAGCACCATGCTCTTCCAGAGTTCATACGCTGTCTGTCCGTCTGCACCGTCCATTCCGTCCGCTCCGTGAAGATAGTCGTAGAAGTCCGCCAGAGTGGTCTTCGCCGGATCCCAGTTCGTGCCGGGGTCCTTCGGATTCGGAAGACCGTCTATGCCTGTCACGTCGGCTACCCACAGTTCGTAGGCGCTCAGGCCTTCAGCCCCGTCCGGGCCCTGCGCCGGTACGCCGGTATCCGTCGTCCCGATGAACCAGTTCCCGTTGGTTCCGATGGTCGGGGTCTGTCCGTCCACACCTGTCAGGTACTCGAAAAAATCCAGTTCCGTCACCTTGTCGGCAGGCCAGAGAACGGAAGGATCGTCGCTCTTCGGGTCATCTAACGTGCCTGTGGAAGCAACTTCCTTCCAAATCTCGTAGGCGCTCTTTCCATCGACTCCCTGCGCAGGAACCCCTGTGTCCGTCTCCCCGATGAACCAGTTGCCGTTTGTCCCGATATACGGGATCAGTCCGTTGTCGCCGTCGGCCCCGCTCAGAAAGTCGTAAAAGTCCGCAATCGTCGTCTTGTCCATCGGCCAACGCTGCCCGGGACGCTTCGGGTCATCGAGGCCGGCGGCGACACTCTTAACCCAGATCTCATAAGCCGACAGGCCGTCTTTGCCGTCCTTTCCCAAAGCCGGTACGCCGAGCCAGAGGGTGTCATTCTGTCCCCGGACAAAGATCCATTGAGGGATCCCATCCTTTCCGTCCGCAACCTGCGGAATAAGTCCGTCCTTCCCCCTGGCAGGTACACCGGTATTCAGGTCTCCAAGATGCCAGTTGCCATCTTCGCCGATGAAGGGCGTCAAACCGTCCTTGCCATCTGTACCGTCCTTGCCGTCCTCGCCCTTCCGGCCGTCTTTGCCGTCTTTGCCTTTTAAATAGATAAAAAAGTCGTTGATCTCCGTGCCGCCCGCGTACGAAATGATGCGGTTCTTGATGGATTGTACCCAGACCTCATAGGCAGACAAGCCGTCAAGGCCGGGGATGCCCTGCTCGCCCTGTGGGCCGCGCGGCAGGACAACTTCCAATTGCGTGCAAGAGCATACGGCCATCCCCGCGAGCAACGCCATCACAAATTTTTGAATTTTTTTCATAATCAAAGTATTAGTAAGCATTATTTTCAAGATTACCGGTTCAAGTAGTTCCACAATTCAACGGACGTGATTCTTTCCAGCACCACCTTCCGGTCTCCGCGACGCACTTCATCAGGCGCGTCTTCAGTCGCCATCGCGGTCCGCTCTCCGAAACCCTTGAAGAGGAGCATGGATCGGTCTACGCCCCGTTCCAACAGGGCATCGAAAACCGCTTGGGCACGTCGCAGGGAGAGTTCTTCGTTGTAGGCCGCGGTCCCCACCGCATCCGTGTAGCCGGCCACCAGGAAACGGGTGTCCGGAAAGCGCTTGAGCGATTGGGCGACCTCGTCGAGAATCTGCTGTGAAGCGGAGGTCAAGGTCGCTTTGTCGAAATCAAAATTCACATTCTCCATCATTTCGGCCAAGGTCTTTTCCGTAGGAACTTCGATCCGGATTTCTTTTTCCACGATCTTCTCCACCGGAATTTCGACACGTTTTTCAATGATCCGCTCCCGGACCGGAAAACGGTCGGCATAGTCGGAAAGGTGCGCGTCGATGTACCGGTCAGCCAGAGATTTGCGCTTGTCGCTTCCCCCGAAACGGAAGACGATCCCGGCTGTAGCCTGGGAAAAACGAACCCCTTCTTCCGACAGCGGAAGCAGGTATTCCGCCTGAAGACGAAGCCCCACGCGGTTACCCATCCATCCGATCACGCCGCCCCCGAATGAAAGGGGGACGGTTTGGTTGACATCCGTGGTCTGCCCCTTGTTCCAAGCATCTTCCGCTTTCCAGTTCGCCTGCTTGGTGGGATCGTGTTCGAAGAGTCCGAAATAAGAAGTCTTGAAATTTTTTGAGAAATAGTTGATCCCCACGCGCGCAAAGGGCTGAATCCATTCGCTGTGGCGGAAAGGCCGGAATTGAATGCCCGGCCCGAACATGAGCGACAGCCCCTGCTTCTCCACGCCCCGCTCATCATACCGAGCCATACCGAGGGTTCCTTGCAGATCCAGGTACATCCACTCCAGGAGTCCATAGGCCATGTAGGTGTTGACGCCGCCGTAGACCTGTTTGCTCTTCAAGTCGAATACATAACTCCCGTCAGGCTTCAAACTGAAATCGCTGACATAGGTCCGGGTGTAGTTCATGGCCGCGCCCCCAAGCCCGAATTCGAAGGCGGGATTCCTTTGCTTCGTTTGGGTCCATCCCGGAAGCGCATGCGACATCATCGGCACGAGCAGTGCCAATAAAATTGGAAAGTTTTTCATAAGTTTATAACATTCAATTACTTGATTATATATTCGGAGATTCCTTGGATCCCGGGGATCCCATAATAGGAACTGACGAGATTCCCCTTGAGGAAGACCTTCCGGCCAAGCAACTCCGGATGGTCCACCAGATTCAAGTCGTCCCGGATCTTCCCTTTCAACAATTGCACAGACAGGCACGAGGCTTTCTCGGTTACCGAAGAACGAGCGGCGATCACCAGGTTCGTACGCGATTCGAAGGGAGCGGCGAACGAGACCCCGTTCTTCGTCGAGGAAAGATCTCCCCCGACTATGAAGCCCGTCACCCAGACAGCGCTTTCACCCAAATGTTCTTTGGCCTGGGAGATCCCGTACGCGTTTTCGGGTGAAGTTCCCGGTGTCCCTTCCTGCGCTCCGCCGAATACGAAATCTTCACTGTTCCAAAGACGGGCCGTGTCCACTACGATCGTCAACTCTCCTCCGGAAGCGGTCTCTGTTTCCGGAGCGCAGGTAATTCCGACAGACAGAATCTCGCGGGCGGAAAGGTACCGGGTCATCAACGTACCGGGAGCGTCGTTATCTTCCAAGATCACAGAAACAGGTCCGGGTTTGAAGAAGGCTGTCCGTTTTTCTGAATAGGAATACGGCAGACTTCCATCCGAACTGGAAACGGAAACTGAAGCCGACGGAAATCTTTCCCGGAATTCCGGCAGGAAATTCAGCCGGATCCCCGCATTGAGTTGGGTACAGTTCAAAACAGCCTTCGCGACGGCTCCGGACTTCACAACCACCACCTTCTCGTCCCCGAACTGTGGCGCGTCGAAAGCAGGTGCGGAGAAAATTCGGGAAACCACTTTGACCGTATAGCTGCCCGGATCCACGAGCAGCTTTTCCGGGGACGCACCGTAGGTGCCTTCGTAGAGGGGCTTCCCGTCCGGATCGCGAACCTCAAGGACGAAATCATCCGTATCCGGGAGTTCCATAACAGTCCGGGAAGGAGGAAGGGCGGCGAAACTCCATCCGAGCGTCCCCTGCTGAACTTCGACCGGAATTTTGTTGCAGGATGCGGATACGGCGCAGAGTATAAGGATGCCGGCCACGAACAGATCCGAGAGGATCCTGATAGAATTTTTCATAGTCCACAGAGTTTAGGGGCCTGCACCATTGCAAACCCGGAGGCAAAGCTAACCAATGTAAACGGAAATGAAGAAAAGAAACAGAAAAAACTCCCGTAAAGAAAAAACTCTTTTCGTTTTTGATCGAAAAGAAAACATGATAGGCCTTGCAGCGTCCTGCAGACGACTTTTAGCCTAAAAATTCACGGGGCAATCGCAGTCACTGCGATCGCCCCGCTACTTAACCTAAACTTAAACTATGAAAAACTTCGTGTCAAATATAAGAAATCTTTTTTAACAATCCAATCATTCAAAACGAATTTTAGCGAATTTCAACAAAAGCAACTTTTCCCCGTACTTGTCGAATGCGATTTTGGCTTTTTTATCCGGCGCCCTTCCGGTAATTTCGAGGATTTTCCCGAATCCGAAGCGATTATGCTCGACCCGTTGCCCGACCCGGAGCTGTTCCATCGGAACAGGGGTGAAGTCGGCATCAGGAATTTTGGGAGGAAGGGGACGGTTCTTCAGCGCCTCCCTCCGTTCAGACATTTCAGAAGCGGAGGAAACGGGATCCCGGGCCATACCGTACTGCCGGCGGCAAGGTTCCGAACGGGGACGGCCATATTCCGAAGAAGATCTTCCAGCCCCCGAGCGGAAATGCGCGGAACCGAAGCCCCGGAATCCGCCTTCAAACCCCGGGGATCCGACCCCATCCCCCGACAGCGGATTCTCCAGATAACGACTGTCGATTTCCCGGATGAACCGGCTCGGAGAATTCGACTCGTGCTTGCCGTTCCGCATCCGTGTCTGCGCATAAGACAGGCACACTGCTTTCTCGGCCCGCGTAATCGCCACGTAGAAAAGCCGGCGTTCCTCCTCGATGTCCGACGGTGAAGCCAGCATACCGCTGGAGGGAAAGAGATTTTCTTCCAGTCCCGTCACGAAAACATAGGGGAACTCCAAACCTTTCGCGGAATGAACGGTCATGAGGGCGATCTTGTTGGCGCTGTCCTCCTCATCCTGGAGATCCACGGCCGTAAGCAGGGAAATGTCTTCTAGAAATTCCGGAAGAGTAACCAAATGCTTCTCCGGAACTTCCGGATCCTGAGATTCGGCGGCGAGTTCGATACGGTACTCCTCCCGCCGGTCCTCTTCGAACTGGGCTACACTGTTCAGGAGTTCCTCTACGTTGGAGGCGCGGGACTGACCTTCGATGGAGTTGTCGGCCTTGTAGAAGGCATAGAGGCCGGAGGCATCGGAAAGACCGACCGCAACCTCATGGGCGCCGGTCACGCCGATCTTCGCGGCATATCGGTTGATCAGTTCGCAAAAAGTCCGGATCCGACCCAGAGCGGCCGCCTTGAGTCCGAAAGCTTCGGAATTCTCAGAATAGGCCGCCTTGAAGAGGGATTTTCCTTCCGCGCGCGCGAGTTCGGTCAGCGCGCGGAGCGAAGTTTCCCCGATTCCCCGGGCCGGCTTGTTGACCACCCGTTTGAATGATTCGTCATCATTGACGTTGACGGCGAGCTTCAGATAGGCCATCATGTCCTTGACTTCCGCCCGTTCGAAGAAGGAGTTGCCGGAATAGACCGCATAGGGCAGATTCCGCTTGCGGAAGGCTTCTTCGAGCGCCCTGGACTGCGAATTGGTCCGGTACAAGATGGCGAAGTCCTGGTAGCGGGCATGTTCCCGGCGCATGGTCTCGATGACTCGGGAAGCGATCAGCAGCGCCTCTTCCTGCTCGGTGAAGGCGGACAACAGATGGATCTTCTCCCCGTCCTCGCCCACGGCCATACAAGTCTTGGGAATTCGGTTCTCATTTTTGGCGATCAAGGAGTTCGCGGCATTCACGATATTGGCCGTAGAGCGGTAGTTATGCTCCAGCCGGAAGATGCGGCAGTCCGGATAATCCTTCTTGAAATTCAGAATGTTCTCGATCTTCGCTCCCCGGAACGCATAGATGGACTGGGAATCATCTCCGACCACGCAAATGTTCCGGTGAGGGGCGGCCAGTTTCTTCAAGATGAGGTACTGGGCGAAATTCGTGTCCTGGTACTCGTCGACGAGAAGGTAGTCGAAGCGGGACGCGATCGACTCCCGCGCGACCGGATTGTCGCGCAACAGGATGTTCATATTCAACAGGATGTCGTCGAAGTCCATCACCCCGGACCGCTTGCATTTGTCCGCATAGCGCGTGTAAATGTCGCAGATCCGGGGTTTCCGGGCATGCGTATCATTCATCACCGCCTGGGCGTTGTTCCGATAGGCAGTAGCGGTGATCAGGTTGTTCTTCGCCAGGGAGATCCGGGACTGAACCTCCTTGGGCTTATACACTTTGTCATCCAGCTGCAACTCCTTGATACAAGCCTTGATCGCGCTCACGGAGTCGCTCTGGTCATAGATCGTGAAAGAAGGAGGATAGCCGAGAAAATCGGCATATTCCCGCAGGAAACGGATGAAGATGGAATGGAAAGTGCCCATGGCGATCCGCCAGGCCTTCCGCTTCCCCACGATCCGGGCGATCCGCTCCTTCATCTCAGTCGCTGCCTTCTTGGTGAAGGTCAAGGCCATCACCCGAGAGGGTTCGACCCCCTTCTCCAGCAGCAACGCCACCCGGCTCGTCAAGACACGGGTCTTGCCGGACCCGGCTCCCGCCACGATCAGCACCGGTCCGTCCACACAACTGACCGCCTTTTTCTGTTCGGCGTTCAGCTCTTCAAAAACTTCTTCCATCATGACTGCGAAGATAGTGAATAATACGGGTTCCGCCGCAAGAAATATTCACTTCGTGCGACTTTGAAAAAGCCTCGAAATAAAGGGGCGAAAGTAGGATAATCAGAATAAAATAAGTACATTCGCACCGGAATTTCGAAAGGTATCGGTAATACTATTAATTCATCAATAAAATAATGTCAAACAACATCGATTTGAAAAAAGGTTTGAACATCCCGATCCGGGGAGCGGCAGCCCTTGCGCTCAAAAAAACGATCGCGCCTGACGTTGTTGCCGTCAAACCGACCGATTTCAAGGGCTTCAGCCCCAGACTTCTGGTCAAGGAAGGCGATGCAGTGAAAGCCGGATCCCCCGTCATGGCGGACAAGCGGAATGCCGACATTCTGCTCTGCGCGCCGGTCAGCGGAACGGTCCAGTCCATCGTCCGGGGCGAAAAAAGAAAGTTGCTCGCCCTGGTCGTGAAAGCCGACGGACAGAACACCTGCGTCGATTTCGGAGCGGAAGATCCGACCGGCCTGGATGCCGGGGCGATCAAGGAAGCGATCCTCAACTGCGGTTTATGGCCTTCCATCGTCGAAAGACCCTACGGTATCGTGGCGGATCCGAACGGCAAGCCGAAGGCCATCTTCGTATCCGCATTCAACACCGCTCCTTTGGCAGCCGATCCGGATTTTGCTTTCAGTGACGACTTCGAAGCCATTCAAGCCGGCATCACCGCCGTTTCCAAACTGTCCGAAGGCGGAGTCCATGTCTGCGTCAACCGCGCCGACTCCCCCTTCTGCAAACTGCAAGACGCGACCATCCACCTTGTCAACGGCGACAAGCACCCTGCCGGAAACGTGGGAGTTCAAATCAGCCATATTTCCCCCATCCGGAAGGGAGAAACCGTCTGGACACTTTCCCTGCTGTCCCTCTCCGCGATCGGCAGGCGTTTTATCGAAGGAAAACTGAATCTTTCCAGAAAGATCGCCATTACCGGCCCGGAGGCCATCGCGCCTGCTTATGTGAGCGCGATCGCCGGAACATCGATGATGTCCCTCGCGGATTTCTTCAATCAGGATGACGAAAATCTCCGGGTGGTCAGCGGTGACGTCTTGACGGGCGAAAATGTCGGCAGGGACGGTTTTCTCGGCTTCTTCGACAACCAGGTGACCCTGCTTCACGAAGGCTATGAACGTGAAGTTCTGGGTTGGGCCAAGCCATTCCGCTTCAATCAGTTCAGCTCTTCGATGGCGTACTTCTCCTGGCTCTGTCCGAAAAAGAAATACGATATGGACACCAACGTGCACGGCGGTCCGCGCGCTTTCGTGATCTCCGATGTCTTCGAAAAAGTGCTTCCGATGGATATCTTCCCGATCTACTTGATCAAGGCCTGTTACACCGGAGACATTGACAAAATGGAGAAGTTCGGCATCTACGAGGTGCTGCCCGAGGACTTCGCGCTCTGCGAATTCGTGGATCCTTCCAAGAACGAGATCCAGTTCATCATCCAGAAAGGGATCGACCTGATGTTGAAAGAAATGGCGTAAAGAGGAAACAGCTATGGAAGATAATAACGTAAAAAAACCCGGCATATTCGAGAAAGGAGGCAGATTCGGATTCCTCCACTCTACGATCGATGCCTTTGACACCTTCCTCCGCGTCCCGGGTACGGTCACCCGGAAGGGCGCGCATGTCCGGGACTCCATCGACTTGAAAAGAGTCATGATCCTGGTGGTGATCGCCCTGATTCCCGCTGCCCTGTTCGGCATGTGGAACACCGGTTATCAGCACAATCTCGCCACCGGAACGGATCCCGGCTTTTGGGGAACCTTCTTCTTCGGATTCCTGAAAGTGGTGCCGCTCTACATCGTATCCTATCTGGTCGGACTCGGCATCGAGTTCACCTTCGCGCAGATCCGGAACGAGGAAGTCAACGAGGGGTACCTCGTCACCGGCTTCCTGATTCCGCTCATCATCCCCGCGGATCTTCCGCTTTGGATGCTCGCCATTGCAGTCGCCTTCGCGGTCATATTCGGCAAGGAAGTCTTCGGCGGCACGGGAATGAATTTCCTGAATCCCGCCCTTCTGGCCCGCGCTTTCCTGTTCTTCTCCTACCCGATCTCGATGTCAGGCTCCGAAGCCTGGGTTGCGTTCCGTCGGGGCGAACAAGCCCTTGACGGCTTCTCCGGCGCAACGCCGCTTTCCTACCTGACCGAAGGACCGCAAGCCCTTGAAAGCATACACGCAAACGGCTATGATGCCTGGAACATGTTCCTGGGAACCATCCCCGGCTCGGTCGGAGAGACCTCCATGATCGCCATCCTGCTCGGCGCTGCCATCCTGCTCTGGACCGGTATTGCCAGCTGGAAAATCATGGTCTCTTCCGTTGCCGGCGCCCTTTTCGTGGGCTGGCTCGGCACGGCCGCCGGCGTGACCGACATTCCGGCATGGATGCATCTGATCATGGGCGGCTTCGCGTTCGGAACAGTCTTTATGGCCACGGATCCGGTGACCGCCGCCCAAACAGAAACCGGAAAATGGATCTACGGCTTCTTGGTCGGCGCGCTCTGCATCACCGTACGGTTTTTCAACCCCGGCTATGCCGAGGGCATGATGCTCGCCATTCTGCTGATGAACTGCTTCGCGCCGCTCATCGATCACTGCGTGACTTCCGTAGCGATCAACAGAAGGGCCAAGAAGGGAAACATCGCTTAATATGATAGGATAGGAATATGAATACGAACAGCAACACATATACAATAGTCTATTCGGCCATCATCGTTATCCTGGTCGCTGCGATTCTTGCCTTCGCGTCCATGGCATTGAAGCCGAAACAGGACGCCAACATCAAGGCCGAGACCATCAGCCAGATGTTGACCGCCGCACAGTTCTACACGAAGGAAGAATGCGACGAAATGGGAAACGACAAGGTGCTGGAAGCCTATTCCAAGAACATCAAGCGGGCCTTCGTCATCAACGCGCAAGGCGATTCCACCCGCGCGCTCGGTACGGAGGCGAAAAACATCGAACTCCAGGACGGGCTCAAGGCACAGGACCTCGCCATCAAGAATGGAAAGAATATGGAACTGCCGGTGTACGTCTTCGAAAAGGATGGCAAGGAAATCACAGTGATTCCGTGCTACGGCAACGGTCTCTGGGGGCCGATCTGGGGCTACCTCGCCTTCAACGAGGACCTGAAAACCTTTTTGGGAGCGTACTTCGACCATGATTCCGAGACCCCGGGACTGGGTGCCAAGATCAAGGACGACCCGGATTTTCGCGCGAAATTCATCGGAAAGATCGCGGACTTCTCCCAAGTTCCCGTCTTTGATATTGTCAAGACGGGCACGAAGAAAAATCAGCCGAATGCCATAGACGGCATCTCGGGCGCCACAATTACCACCAATGGGCTGCGCGATGCCGTGAATACCTGGCTGATCGCTTACAAACCGTATTTTGAGAAATAGGAGGACAGGAATATGAACGCAAAACTCAAGGAAACAATTCTGAATCCGATTTTCAAGAACAATCCGATCACTGTCCTGATTCTCGGAATCTGCTCTGCCCTCGCCGTTACGGTCGAGATGAAGGGGGCACTGGTCATGTCGATTTCCGTCATCATCGTGACGGGGGTCTCCAGTTTCATCCTCTCACTTATCCGGAACACGATCCCCAACCGCGTCCGCATCATTGTGCAGCTCGTGGTCGTGGCTATGATGGTGATCCTGGTCGATCAGATCCTGAAGGCCTACGCCTACGGAATCGAAAAGCAGTTGTCCGTGTACATCGGACTGATCATCACCAACTGCATCGTCATGGGACGCATCGAAGCCTTCGCGCTCGGCAACAAGCCGATCCCTTCGCTTCTCGACGGACTGGCCAACGGTGTCGGCTACGGCCTCATCCTGGTCGTGGTGGCCATCTTCCGGGAAATCTTCGGATCGGGCACCCTCTTCGGAGTCCAGATCATTCCGCAGTCGCTCTATGAAGCAGGCTACGTGAACAACGGTCTCACGATCCTGCCTCCGATGGCGATGATCCTGATCGGCGTAATCATCTGGATCCAGCGCGGCATCCAGAAAGACCTGCAGGAGTAATAACGTAAAGACAAGTACTGATTATGGAATATATCAACTTATTCGTAAAGTCAATCTTCGTTGACAACATGATTTTCGCGTACTTCTTGGGAATGTGCTCGTTCCTGGCGGTATCGAAAACCGTAAAGACGGCTTGGGGATTGGGTCTTGCGGTGATCTTCGTGCTGGTGGTGACCCTTCCGATCAATTACCTGCTGTACCGATATGTCTTTCAGGCGGGAGCGCTCTCCTGGTTGGGAGCAGGCTTCGCCGACGTAGATCTCAGCTTCCTCAGTTTCATCATCTTCATCGCGGTCATCGCCGCCATCGTTCAGATCGTGGAAATGGTGGTCGAGAAATTCGCTCCGGCGCTGTATTCCTCCCTGGGAATCTTCCTGCCGCTGATCGCGGTGAACTGCGCCATCCTCGGCGGCTCTCTGTTCATGCAGAACAAGGACTTCGTGAATGTCGGTGAGGCAACGGTCTACGCGCTGGGTTCCGGCATCGGCTGGTTCCTCGCCATCGTGATGCTGGCGGCCGTCCGTGAGAAAATGGCCTACAACAACGTGCCGCCCGCGCTCAAGGGAATCGGCATAACTTTCATCACCGTCGGCTTGATGGCCTTGGCCTTCATGACCTTCATGGGCATTTCACTTTAACAAGGAGGCAGAACGATGATTTCAACTTTATTTTCCGCAATCGTAGCAATCGTTGCAGTGACGCTGATCCTGGTCGCGCTGCTTCTCTTCATCAAGATCAAACTGACCCCGGAAGGGACGGTGACCATCGACATCAACGACGGCAAGAGAATATTGGAGGTCCCACAAGGCGGGGACATTCTCCATACCCTGGCGGAAGAGAAGATTTTCCTTTCCTCCGCCTGCGGCGGCAAGTCCACTTGCGGACAGTGCAAGGTACGAGTCCTGGAGGGCGGCGGAACCATCCTGCCTACCGAAGCGGGCTTCTTCAACCGGAAGCAGATCAACGACGGCTACCGGCTTGGCTGCCAGGTGAAGATCAAGGGCGACCTGAAAATCCAGGTACCCGAATCAACCCTGAGTGTCAAGAAACTCGAGTGCGAGGTAATCTCCAACCACAACGTGGCCACCTACATCAAGGAATTCACGGTAAAGCTGCCGGAGGGCGAACACCTGGATTTCAAGTCCGGAGAGTACATCCAGATCGACATCCCCGTCTACGAACTCGACTTCAAGGACATCGACGTGGAAGACGAGTACAAGGCGGAGTGGGATCAGTATGGATTCTTCGACCTCCATTGTTCCAATCCGGAAGCGACCGTCCGGGCCTATTCCATGGCCTCATACCCCGCAGAGGGCGACATCATCAAGTTGAATATCCGCATCGCGACGCCTCCCTTCGACCGTTCCGCTCCGAAGGGCAGCAACAAGTTGCTGCCGGTCAACCCCGGTATCGCCTCTTCCTATATATTCGCGCAGAAGCCGGGCGACAAGGTCATGATTTCCGGTCCGTTCGGCGAGTTCCTGCTGCCGGAGAACGACCCCGAGGAGATGGAATATATCTTCGTGGGCGGCGGCGCCGGCATGGCTCCGCTCCGGAGCCACATCATGCATCTCTTCAAGACCCTGAAGACGACCCGGCAGGTGCGCTTCTTCTACGGAGCCCGCAGCCTGAAGGAAGCCTTCTACCTGGAAGACTTTGCCGAGGTCGAAAAAGAATTCCCGAACTTCCGTTTCGTTCTGGCACTCGACCGTCCGGATCCCGCCGCCGACGCGGCAGGTGTCAAATACACCCCAGGCTTCGTCCACAATGTGATGTACGAAACCTACCTCAAGGATCACGAGACGCCCGAGGACATCAAGTATTTCATGTGCGGCCCGCCGATGATGGTAGCCTCCGTGAACAACCTGTTGGACAATCTCGGCGTCCCCTTGGAAAGCATCCTCTACGACAATTTCTCGTAGGAAAGTCTTTACAGAAATCAGGCTATCCGCCTGATTATTTGTCTATTTCGAGAAGAAATTCACCAGAAGTTTGCGGACGTTGTCGGAGATTTTCTTGTAAGCATCCGTGGTGTTTTCAAGCATCTCCGCAAGGTTCTTGTATTTGATGAGTTCTCGTACATCCTCCACATTCTGAAAGATGTAGCCGATGTATTCCTCGTAGCCGTCGTCAGCGGCATGCTCCAGTTCGGTCACCCGGTCGCATTGCAGCCGGATGTCCGCCAGATTGTCCTTGATGTCCGTAAGCAGCGGGATCATCTTCTGGACCGCTTCGGACTGCGACTTGGCCAGTTGGGCGAGTTCCCCGAGCTGAGGAGCGATCTGGTCCGGATGGTAGATCAGCACGGCCTTCGCCGTGTCCTTGATGACATCAAGACAATCATCCATGGCCATTGCGACAGCCTGCAAATCCATTCTGTCAACCGGGAAAATCCACCTGCCGGCGAGTTGCTCATGGAACTCGGTCAAGAGAGCATCCCCTAAAACCTCGCAAGATTTGATTTTCTGCTCGATCCGGAACCACGCATCCTTGTCCGTCGAGTCGAACATACCGAGCAGAGAAGTTGTCGTGCTCTCCAGGTACTCCGCTTGTTTGGAAAGGATGGAGATGAAGTCGTGCTTCTTACTGAACAAACGCCTCTTAATGAAGCCAAAGAGTCCCATAAATATTTTTTTTACTCATAAACAATTTCTTCGGTCGCCGAAAAATCGAAAGAAACAGATTCAAAGGTACGATGATTTTCTTTAATTAACCATGATTCCCCCAAAAATAGAAAAAGATTCGACGGAATTCCTTTCTGTTCTGGGGAACCGTTGGAGAATCATGTAATTTAGTCCCGGACCGCTATGGACAACAAACTTGAAAAACTTCGAATCATTCCGATTCCAGCAGCTTCCGCGGTGCAAGAGAGAGCCCTCTCAGCCACACATCTGATCACAACCTACCGCGGATCGTCTGGGACAGATCATCCGCTTCTGATGAATCATCTTTGTTGGCGTTCTGCCAAATCACACAGCCTTGCTTTGGGTGGCCGGCGCCTCGAAAGCTGCGGGGATCGGATAGATTCCGGGAAAAATTTGTAACTTCGCAAAAATTGCATCGGCATGAGATCCTACGTATTCCCGGGAGACATTGAGGAGAGAATCTCCGCCATCGGTTCACAACCGATTCCATACATGAGGACTGATGAATTTTCCCGAATCAACAAGGACTCCGAGCGGATTCTGCTGAATCTGATTCACTGCAAAAATGGCCGAGCGATCCTTTACACCGGTTCCGGCACCGGAGCGATGAGTGCCACGGTGGAAAACTATGTGAGCACGAAGAAAAAAGCGCTGGTCATTGACGGAGGATCCTTCGGACACCGCTGGTACGAGATGTGCCGCTACTATGGAATTCCGGTTTTCAATTACTTTGTCCCCTTCGCGCAAGACATCGATTACGATGATTTGGAAAAGACTCTTTCGCGGGAAAAGCCGGACGTATTCCTCTGCCAGCATCACGAAACATCGACCGGGCAGTTGTTCAACCTGGAAAAGATTTCCGCGATCTGCCGGAGGCACAAGATTTCACTGGTGGTCGATGCCATCAGCTCATTCCTGGCTGAAGAACTGGACATGGACGCCCTTGAAATCGACATCTGCATTGTCAGCTCGCAGAAAGGGCTGAACATTCCGCCCGGCCTGTCGGTCGTCTTCCTCCGAAAGAACCTGAATGGCCACCCATGGGGCAGGAAGGGATACTACTGGGATTTCGAAGACAATCTCCGAAATCTTTCACGAGGTCAGACCCCCTTCAGTCCCGCCACGACCCTGTTTCTGCAACTACATGCGAGACTCGAGCAGTTGGAGGCGGAGGGAGGTGAAGTAAAGAACATCGCCCGCGTGCATCATCGGGCCGGGATCTTCCGCCGCCTTTGCCGCGAATATGGATGGGAGATTCCCGCGGAAGTACCATCTTTCGCCATCACGGGTTTCCAGACAAAAGAAAAAACGCCCGGGAAGGTATTCAGAAGCCTCATCGAAAAACACCAGACCTTCATCATGCCCGGAGACCGGCCGGGCTTCTATCGTGTTTCGCACATGGGACTGCAAACGGAAGAGGATCTGCGGGAACTGGCGGCAAGAATCCATGAATTCGAAGCGGAATGAAAAAAGTCATCACATACGGGACCTTCGATCTGCTGCATCAAGGCCACATCAATCTGCTCAAAAGAGCAAAGGCTCTCGGTGACTGGCTGATCGTCGGGGTCACGACAGACAACTTCGATCTCGAGAGAGGCAAGATGAATACCTGCAACAATCTCATGGAACGCATCGATGCCGTCAAAGCGACCGGTTTGGCCGACCAGATCATCATCGAGGAATACAAAGGACAGAAGATTGACGACATCCAACGATACGGAGTCGACATTTTCGTGATCGGCTCCGACTGGGAAGGCAAATTCGAATATCTCGAGGAATATTGCCAAGTGGTCTATCTGCCACGGACGGAGGGCATCTCCAGCACCATGCTGCGGGAAGAAAGACCGAATGTAACCATCGGCATCATCGGAACAGGAAGCATTGCCCGACGCTTCGTTCCTGAAGCCGGATTTGTGGAAAGCGTCTCCATTTCCGCGGTTTACAACCCCCGCGAAAGCCAAGGAAAAGCCTTCTGCGAGGAGTTCGGTATTCCGCACCTGGCTTGCTCTTGCGAGGAACTTTTCGAACACTGCGATGCAGTCTATGTGGCCTCTCCCCACTACACGCACTACGACTACACCAAAAAGGCCTTGCTTGCCGGAAAGCATGTCCTCTGTGAAACGCCCCTCGTGCTATGTGGACAGCAGGCGGAAGAACTGCTTCTTCTCGCCGAGGATAAGAAACTCGTGCTCATGATGGCCCACAAGACCGCCTACTGCCCTGCTTTCATACATCTGATCTCGATCCTGAAGTCCGGGGTGATCGGTGAAATCGTAGAGGTGAACGCATCGGTCACGACGCTTACGGATGAACATTCGGAGAAGCTGGACAACAAGCGTTTCGGAGGAAGCATGAACGAAAACGCCGTCTTCCCCCTCCTGCCCATCTTCAAGCTGCTCGGCACCGACTTTCGGAACATCAATTTCTACTCCAAGATGAAGAAAGGAGTAGACATGTACACCAAGGCGGTGTTCCGGTATGATACGGCCATCGCCTCCTTCCAAGTCGGACTGGGCGTGAAGACCGAAGGCAATATGACCATTTCCGGCACGAAAGGCTACGCCTATGTGCCGGCGCCTTGGTGGAAGACGGACTATTTCGAAATCCGCTTCGAGGATCAAAACCAGAACAAGAAGTTTTTCTATCCGTTCAGCGGAGAAGGACTTCGCTACGAGATCAAGGATTTTGTTTCAAACATCCTCCATCACGGATCGGTCTACTCGAAGATCGTCCCGAAAGAGCTCATCGCGATGGCGGAAGTCCAAGAAATGTACCTTCGGGGAAAGAATGTCTTTCTAATCTAGCGCGGATGCTTCCAGTCAATCCATTCTCATCGGTTCATCAAGAAGGTACACAGTGAGCCCATGGGACTTGCGTTGATTTTCCGGCGGCAGTTGCATGTAATCTCCGAACTGTTGGCGCAGGTATTCATCCCAGCGACTGAAAGCCAGGAAACGGCACCCTTCAAATTCAAGTTCGATGTATTCCTCGAACAACTCGCGTTCATAGACTTCCTTCAATCCGTTGCTCCCGATGGGAGCCGATCCGCAAAGCCGACTTGTTGAAAAGTCATATTCTTTCATCAGCTTCATACACCGTCTCAACAAGCCGTCCAGGGAATGAAGATGCGCTTCGATCATCGCAGGAAGCGGGTTGTGAAAACTCAAAGGAAAGAACGGGCGTTGTTTAAGAAGGATCTGATGAGCGCAATGCCCCAGCCGTTTTTCGTGGCGTAGAAGCGCCTTTCTGTCGTCGGGTTTTCCATCCACGGGGAACAGGTCGATGCTGAGTCCGAATCGATGCGACTTCCGCATCCTGGATTCGATACTGAGCGTCTTTGTATCGTGGACCTTTGCGAAAAAATTCACGAAATTAATTTTCTTGCCCCGCGCGTTGAAGAGACATTGGTAGCGCGCGCCGGGTTCCTTCCCATAGGTGGCCAGAAAGCGCTCGAAGTCCGGACGAGGCATCAAAAGGTCGATGTCGTCGTCCCAGGGGATGAATCCCTTGTGGCGGACAGCTCCGAGCAGCGTGCCGTAGGCCAAGGAGTAACGGATGCCCGATGCCCGGCAGAAAGCATCCACATCTTTCAGAATTTCCAGAAGCGTCAGCTGAATCTGGCGGCGGTCAATTGGGTGCATAGTGATTGTAAAGATAGGGATATTTTCATTATTTTTGTCTTATGCGGATCGCGTACTGCATACATTCCCTGAACCAGGCCGGCGGCATGGAACGGGTGCTGACGGTCAAGGCGAACGATCTGGCCGCGCAACGCGGCCACGAAGTCACGATCATCACCGCGCGCCAGAAAGGAAGGAAAATCTTCTTTCCGCTGGATCCCGCGGTCCGGCTGATCGACCTGGGTGCCAACGACCGTTTCGGCCCGCTGCGTTTCCGATACAGATCCAGGCTCCGCAAGCATTTACGGGAGATCAAGCCGGACATCACGATTTCTCTCTCGGACGGCAGCATTTTCGCGCTGCCGAAAATGGATGACGGAAGCGTCAAAATAGCCGAGTTCCATTTCTCCCACGACAAGTACCTCTCGAAATACGGAAGGAGTGCGATCGGAAGGCTATATGCTGAGTTCCGAATCCGCAAACTCGAGCGGGCGGCGGAGAAGATGGCAGCCTTCGTTGTCCTTACCCGGGCGGATCTGTCGGTCTGGAAGCAGCGCGTGAAGCAGGCCGTCCAGATCTACAACCCACTGACATTCATACCGTCCGGGATGGCGGACACGGACTGCAAACGTGTTCTCGCCGTCGGCCGGCTTGCCCCGCAGAAGAATTTCGCCAACCTGATCGAAGCCTGGAAAGCCGTGGCCGACAGGCATCCGGACTGGACGCTCGACATCTTCGGAGAGGGAAAATCTCGTTCCTTCTTGGCAGGGAAAATCAGGGAATATGAACTTGAGAGGAGTGTTCGGCTGAGAGGAAACACATCGGATATCGGGGCGGAAATGCAACGGAGCGGCTTTCTGGTGATGAGTTCCCGATTCGAAGGCTTTCCGTTGGTGCTGGCCGAAGCCGCGGCGGCAGGCCTGCCGCTCGTCAGTTATGACTGTCCTTGCGGCCCCTCGGAGATGATCCGGGATGGTTGGAACGGATTCCTGGTTCCGCTCGATGATACGGCGGGGTTGGCGGCTGCCGTCTGCCGAATGATCGAATCCCTTGACCGCCGTCTTTTCGGGAAGCGCTCCGCCGAAATCGCAGCGAAACTCAACATCGGAACCATCATGACGCAATGGGAGGAACTCTTCCATCGACTTGTTCAAGAACAGGGCAGGGAGTATCCCGGAGATTAGCGCTCGAAGCGGGATTTTTCCGGGAATTTGTCTTTGAACGCTCCGAGAATCAGCCCCTTGTAGCGCCGGAATTTCTCCTCGCTCAGATGCACATCGTTGATGCAGACCAACTTCTGGGAAGGTTTCCGGAGAAAGGCGGCTACCCTATCTCCAGACGTGGCTGCCAGCGAGAAATGCTTGTTCGGCAACCTCCGGCACAGCGCCTTTCCCTGATAGTAAAGATAATCCGTGAATAGATACTGGTTGCAGTTGTACGGCGCGCGTGTCCGGGATAGAGACTGCAGAATTTCGGGTTCCACCCGCTTGAACAAGGTCTCGGATTCACTCCGCAGCATCGGGGCGCAAGTGTGCTGCGGCTGCACGAAGATCACCCCCGGGCGCAGACCGAGCGCCTTGCGGGCAAGGATATCCGAATTCCGGGCTTGTTTTTTGAACATCCCGGCACGGAAGAGACACTTCCGGAAATTCATCGCAGGCTTCCCGCCCGGATAGAAAACTTCTTCGGTAAGATCCCCGACCGGAAACATATCATCGTTGAAATAGATGAACCGTTCGCCAAGTCCCGGCGTTCTGTGCAGGAACATCTCGATCATCGTGCTGTTGAAGGTGGGCAGATATTCCTGCGGGATGATTTCGCGGTGCAGGACGACCCGGAGCTGCGCGGGATCCGCCCAGTCCGGAACCTGGCTTTCGCGGGCCACGAGCAGAAACACCCGCTCGATGAAAGGCATGTGAACCTGGATTCCGCGAAGCAGATACCGGAGTGTCCCCCAGTCCCGGAAACGCTTCGCCATGATCGGCTCTCCGGCAAAGTCTTCATAGTCCTTGCGCCAGAGGGGGTCTTTCCCGTCGACAAATGTAATCAGTGCGTCCATACTCATGTTTTTGACAAATACCGAGCCGTAAAGGTGCCGCCTTGCGCGGCGAGTTGCTCCGGGGTTCCCGCGAAGACCACCTCCCCGCCGGCATCGCCGGCGTCCGGTCCCAGATCGATCACCCAGTCGGCGGAGCGGATGACATCCGGATTGTGCTCTACGACGATAACCGTGTGTCCCTTGTCGATCAAGGCATCGAAGGACTTCAGCAACTTCTCGACATCGTAGAAATGAAGTCCGGTCGTGGGCTCATCGAACAGGAAGAGAATCTTTTCCCGCCGGACGGAATCCGAATCCGCGCTCATGGCTAGAAAATAGGCCAGTTTGATCCGCTGGCTCTCCCCGCCGGACAGCGTGGAAGAAGTCTGGCCGAGTTTGATGTAGGAAAGTCCGACGTCAACCAGCGGCTGCAGCCGGCGCGCGATCTGGCCGGCCATTTCTTCTGATTGCGCGCGGAAGAAGGCGATGGCTTCCTCCACGCTCATGTTCAGGATGTCATCGATGTTCCTGCCCTTGTAACGTACCTCCAGGATGTCCGGCTTGAAGCGTTTTCCTCCGCAAGCCTCGCAAACCATCGTCACGTCGGCCATGAACTGCATCCCGATCTTGACGAATCCCTCCCCTTGGCATTCGGGGCACCTTCCGCCGTCCTGGTTGAAGGAAAAGAAAGAGGGCGTGTATCCGTTTATCTTCGCGTATTGTTGATCCGCAAGGAGTTTCCGGATGTCATCGTACACTTTCAGATAGGTCACGGCATTGGATCGGGAACTCCTCCCGATCGGATTCTGGTCCACATATTCCACCCGCGTGACGCGGTCCAGATTGCCGGACAATCTCGAAAACAAGCCGGGAAGATCCCCTGTCTGGTTGATCCGGCGGTAGAGGGCGCGGTGGAGGATGTCCCCGACGAGGGAAGACTTGCCGCTGCCGCTGACCCCGGACACCACCGTCAGCGCCCCGAGCGGGAACCGGACGTCGATGTTCTTGAGGTTGTGTTCCCGCGCGCCTTCCACGGTGATGGAATAGGACCATGGACGTTTTTCTCGTTGATACCGGCTTCGCCGGCCTGTCAGGTACTGCAGGGTCAGGGAATTCTCCAGTTGAGATTCGGAAATAGGATCTGAAATCCTGCCCTGGAACACGATCTCGCCCCCGTCTACGCCGGCTTTCGGTCCCAAGTCGATCACCATGTCTGCCGCGCGGATGATTTCTTCGTCATGCTCCACCACGATCACCGTATTGCCGATGTCGCGAAGCCGCCGGAGCACCGCGATCAAGCGTTCCGTGTCCCGGGAATGGAGACCGATGCTGGGCTCGTCCAGGATGTACATAGACCCCACCAAGGAACTACCCAATGCGGTGACGAGGTTGATCCGCTGGGTTTCCCCGCCGGAGAGGGTGTTGCAGGTCCGATCCAGGGTCAAGTAAGACAGACCCACATCTTGGATATACCGGAGCCGGGAAACCACCTCCTCGACAGCCTTCCGAACGATGGCGGCTTCATAGTCCGTGAGTTTCAGCTCCGAAAAAAATTTCAGGAGCTGATCTACGTTCATGCGAAGCAGCTCCGCGATGTTCCGCCCGCCTACCTTCACGTACAGGGCTTCCGGCCGGAGCCGGCTCCCGTGACAGGCGTGGCAGGTCGTGCGACCGGAGAAGCGACTGAGCATGAAGCGATACTGAACCTTGTACCGGTTCGATTCGACCCATTGGAAAAATTCGTTGATGCCCACGAGGGAGTCGTCGTCCCCTTCCACACTCCGGCTCTTCCAGATCAAATCCTTCTCCTGCTGCGACAGGTTGCAGTAGGGTTCGAAGATCCGGATGCCGTACCGGTCCGCCAACCTCACCAGACGGTCTTTGAACCATCCCATCTTGTCTCCCCTCCAGCAAGCGATCGCTCCGTCATAGATGCTCAAGGTCTTGTCCGGGACCACGAGATCCTCGCTCACCCCGATGATCTTCCCCAGTCCTCCGCAGACCGGGCAGGCGCCCAGGGGCGAATTGAAACTGAAAAGATATTCATCAGGCTCCCGGAAGGTCATCCCGTCCAACTCGAAGCGGTTGGAAAATTCCGTGGTTTCGACCCTTAGTTCTCCGTTTTCCGCATCTCCGGCATCCAGTTCCTTCCGGACAACCAGGCGGCCGTTCCCTTCGCGGAAAGCCGTGTCGATCGAAGCGCGCAAACGAGTCTGGAGATCCTCCCAGTCCGTTTGCGGCCACGGAGTTCCATCATCGTTCCAGGGCAGATTCCCCTTCATCACAGGGAGGCGGTTGCGGTCCACAAGCAGGAGGAGGTCTTCGGGATAGTCGCCGGAAGCGGCCCGTTTCATGACCTCCTCGATGCGGATGATCTGTCCGTCGCAGAAAAACCGGGAATATCCCTCCTCTTTCAACTGCAGCATCAGTTCCACCTTGTCGGTACGCTCCTTCCAGCCCAGCGGGGCCAGGATATAAGCCGTCCGCGCGTCCCCCTTCAGGATGCAGGCCATCACATCGTTGACGGAATGACACTTCACCTCCTCTCCGGTGACCGGGGAATACGTCCGCCCGATCCGCGCGAAAATGATACGCAGATAGTCGTAGATTTCGGTCGTGGTGGCCACTGTGGAACGGGGGTTCCTGACATTGACCTTCTGCTCGATGGCAATGGCGGGCGGGATCCCTTCGATGGCTTCTACATCCGGCTTGCTCATCCTGCCAAGGAATTGGCGGGCATAGGAAGAAAGACTTTCGGCGAAGCGGCGCTGGCCCTCTGCGAACAGGGTGTCGAAGGCGAGGGAAGACTTCCCCGACCCGGAAATACCGGTCACCACCACGAACTGGTTCCGCGGAATCTCAACCGAGATATCCTTCAGGTTGTTGACCTTCGCTCCTCTGATGATGACGTTTCCTTCCTCTGGCATCCCGACGATCGGATTAGACCGTAAAATTAATCATTTCGACCGAAACGTGCAATTACCTTCTACTTCTTGAAGGACAAGCCGTCGACGACGAAAGAGCCATTTTGACAATAGATAACGCCATTTCGGCAGCATCAGATGCCATTTTGTCGACTTTTTGAACATTTCCGGCAGCGGCATCCATTTTGTCCTATTTCAGTCGTCGGCCCGTAAGGGAAGACGACCGAGGTCCGTAGACCGGGTCAGTAGAATATGAACAATTAAAATTATAGGAGGATTCAATTATGTTACCTGTTTCAAGACGTTACAACCAGAGTTGGTTACCCAGCATTTTCAACGATTTCTTTGACACCGACTGGATGGAAAAAACAAAGGCGACGGCTCCCGCCATCAACGTGCTGGAGAGCGAGGAGTGCTATGACCTGGAGCTCGCCGCTCCCGGCATGACCAAAGAGGACTTCCAAGTGACCCTGGACCAGAACGGCGATCTGGTCATCAATATGGAGAAGAAGGAAGAAAAGAAGGAGGAAAAGAAGCATTGCCACTATCTCAGACGTGAATTTTCGTACACCAAATTCCAGCAGACCATGCTGCTCCCCGATGATGTCGACAAAGAAAAGATCGCCGCAACCGTCGAAAACGGTGTGCTGAAGGTGAACATCCCGAAGGTGAAGCGCGTCGAGAGCGTCCCTGCGAACAAAGTCATCGAAATCAAATAAAAAATTTGTAAGAAAGCCAATTTTGCTTATATTTGCATCCGCGTTCGAAAAAGCGCGGATGTTTTCCACCCGGTGCGGTAGTTCAGTTGGTTAGAATGCCGGCCTGTCACGCCGGAGGTCGAGGGTTCGAGCCCCTTCCGCACCGCCACCCGAAAGCCCTGGAGTTTCTCTCCGGGGCTTTTTTGTTTTTCCGGATCAAACGCAAAACCCTATGTGAATGTTGACCGCTTCACTGCTTGTCCCGGAAGCCGTCCCGCCTGTGAAGGTGTGCAGAATATTCATTCCTTGGGCGGGCTGCGATTGATTGTCAAGCTCTTGCTGGGAAAGGAGTGACGGAATACTCATTCCTTGGGCAGCCAAGATGCCTCCTGGAGGCTTTCGGAGCGGGTTACGATCTCAGCGTGTGAAAAATCGGTCACACCTTGCGAACGTCTAGACTACAAATCAGCCCTTTTCGCTCGCAGGTGTGCAGAATATTCATTCCTTGGGCGGACGGCGAGCTGTGCTGAAAATAAGTACCGAAAAACAGTTCGCCTTATTTTGCGTAGTCCTGGCCGAGGTTTTGCCGGGGCCCGGGCCGCCGCCGCTCACAGCGCTCGGTGATTTTTCCAAACCACGGCCGCGGGGTTACGCTTTGTACGGCTGTGCAGTGGGGTTGAGGACGGCAAAATGGCACTTTAAACGGGCATATTCCCGCCGGAATATGCCCTACAACTGTCTGCAGACGAGATCGGTGCGGCCGTGGTTTGAAAGTTTCCCGCTACAGCCGACCGGAGATATCCCAAGACTTGAAGCCGTTCTTCGAAGCCAGGGCGCACCCAAGCCCAAATTCCCGGCATTCCCGTCCTGGCAGACCTCGGAAAGCACCCTGTCCGGCCAAGGGCCAGAGGGCCGATCTTAACATTTCTTTCCTATCTTCGTCTTGTTTATTGAAGACAGGCAAAAGCGCGCCGCCGGAACTTCGAAAAACCATGAATATGAAAAGAATCCTACTCGTACTGCTCTGCTGCACCCTCGCCCTCGCGGCGAGCGCCGGAAACGGCAAGAAATCCGTTCACGAGCAGCAACTGAACGCCTTGATCACGGAATACACGTTTCATGACGGCTTCGAAGTCATGCGGATCGGCGGTCTCGGAACCGCCCTGCTCAAGCCGCTTCTCAAGCTTGCAACAATAGACTCGCAGGACGAAGACGCGCAAAAGGCCCTGAAACTGATCGGCCAGATCCGCAGGATCGCTGTCGTGGACTATTCGGAATGTGACGAAAAGACCCGGGATCGGTTTTCCCGCCGCGCATCCAAGCTGCTCGACGATGTCGAGATGCTGATGGAAGTCAAAGACGGATCCGGCATCATGCAGATGTACGCTGTCTCCGATTCGGAAGGAAAGACCGTGAACGATTTCGTATTGTTCGCCCCGCGCGACTGCGCCCTGATCTGTCTGTACGGCACCCTTCCCCTGGAGATGCTTTCGGAACTCGCAAATTGACGACGGATGCGCTACCGCGAATTCTGTGACATATTCCTGCCGCTGAGCGACAGTCTGTACCGAATCGCATTCTTCATCCTTGAATCGGAAGCAGACGCCCGCGACGCGCTTCAGGATCTGTATCTCAAACTCTGGAACACGCGGGATCGGCTGAATGCCGTGACGAACCCGAAAGGCTACTGCGCGACCCTGCTCCGGAATCTCTGCATCGACCGCATCCGCGCCGCGCGAAGATTCGGAAATGCCGGACTGGACGACCGGGAAGATCCCGCCGCCGGCGTCGAGGAGCGGCTGGAAGCGCGGGAACGGCTGAACACCGTCCTGTCCGCCTTCGAGTCGCTTTCTGAAGGACAACGCGAGGTTGTGAATATGCGGATATTCGAAAACATGTCCTACGACGAGATGGCCGCCCGGACGGGCAAATCGAAATTGACCCTGCGGGTCCTGCTCAGCACGGCACGCAAAACTTTGAAAGAACGATCATGAAACAACTGGAAGACATTGAAAAACTCAGCGCGGAAGACCTTGAACGCATCTCCGCGGACGAAAGCATCCTGGTTCCGAAGGGTATCGGCCGGGATCTCCGGACCGCGCTCGCCGCAGCGGCATTCGCCGAAGAAGCCGCTGCGCAACGGCGCCGGAACCGAATACGCTACATCCTCCTCGCGGGAGCGGCTGCCGTCGTCACAGCCGTCCTGCTCCTTCCTTCCAACACGCCCCAAGACACCTTCGACGACCCGAAACTTGCTTACGCGGAACTGGAGAGGACCTTTTCATACATCTCCCGGAAGATGGACACCGGGATCGCCATGACGGGCAAATTCAATGAGTCCATCGAAACAGTCAACAACGCAATCAACAAAATAAAATGAAAAATATCATCACACTTGCAGCCCTTATGCTGCTCGCCTTCACCGGTTTCGCACAAGACGGGAAGAGCATCTACAACAAATATTCGGAAGCAGAAGGCGTGAGCGCCGTGTACATCTCTCCGGCGATGTTCCGTCTCATCGGAAAGATCCCGAACATCCAGGTGGAAAATTCCGACGTGAACCTCACCCCCGTTATCCAGGCGCTAAACGGGATGTATCTGATCAGCAGCGAGAACCCGCGGATCAACGCCGAGATCAAGGCGGATGCGAACCGCTTCCTGGAGAAGAACCAATACGAACTGCTTATGGAGGCAAAGGATGGAGGGGAAACCGTCCGGATCTGTACCCTGGGCAAAGATATCATCACCGGCTTCGTACTCCTCGCCTTCCAGCGGAACGAATTCACCTTCATCAGCCTGGACGGCAAAATGAAGCGGGAAGATCTCGAGCGCCTGATCGCGGAGAGCCGTTGATTATCCGGATAAAACTTCGCATATTTGCAGAAAACCCTTTGCGACATGAAGAGCCTGCTACGCATCAAGATCGTATTATGCTTAACCTTTCTATTCCTGGGCGGACTTGCTTCCGCGCAGGAATCTTTCGTCAACTTTCCGCTCCCGCAGCATCCCGACACCCTGCGGATCCTGTCCATCGGCAACAGCTTCTCCGACGACGGAACGCAATATCTACCTGATTTGCTGGAAAGCGCCGGTATCCGCAACGTCATCCTGGGCCGGCTCTATATCGGCGGCTGTTCCCTCGAGAGACATTGCCGGGAATATGAAACCGGCTCCACAGCGTACCGGTACGACAAATCCACCGCAAACGCCTGGCGCACGGTGTCGGCACAGGCAACCCTGCTGGACGGTCTGCAGGACGAGCCTTGGGACGTCATCACGATGCAGGAAAATTCCGGATATTCAGGAATCTATGACATCATGCACACCTGGCTTCCGAGATTGATCGGAATCGTCCGGAAAGAAGCGGTGAATCCGCAGGCAACTCTTGTCTGGCACGGGACCTGGGCCTATGCTGCGAATTCCGCGGACGAAAGGTTTTCGTTCTACGATCGGAGCCAGGAAAAGATGTACGAGAGCATTCTGGACTGTGTGTCGAAACTGCAGGATGACTTCAACATTCCGGTCGTCATTCCGTGCGGAACGGCCATTCAACTGGGACGAAACACCAGCTTGAACAATGCGGACGAAGTCCCCGCCGACAACCCTGTCTTCGATCTGACGCGAGACGGCTACCACCTCAGCCGCCAGTTCGGCCGGTATCTGGCCGCCTGCACCTGGTTCGAAGCCCTGATCCGGCCGACCTTGGGCATCGGCGTGGTCGGCAACTCCTGCAGGCTGCGGAAAACGGAGTACAGCCTCTCCGCGAAAGACGCCCGCCTCTGCCAGAAAATTGCATTCCGCGCCTGCGGAAATTCACGGTAAGCCACGATTAGCTCCGACTCGCCGAGGCGCTTCTGAGCCGCGCCCAGGGAATGACACCTGAGGGAGCCTGCCGCTCTTCGAGTAGTTTCTTCATGAAGTCCATGTAGGGAGCGACATGGGAGAAAAACTTCGTGTAACCGGCGCAGAGCGCGTTCAGTCCCGTTTCCCCACGATCTGTCACATTGAAGCGGTGCTTGGGACACTCTCCGTTGCAGGCAAACAGCCAGGGGCAGCGGAAACACTTGGATGGAAGCGTGTTGCGCTTGTCGATTCCGAATCGCGCCTGCCGCGGGGACTCCATCAGATCCCGCAGCGATTCGGAAACGATGTTCCCGAGCCTGTACTTGGAATATACGAAATGGTCGCAGGGATAGACATCTCCGTTGTGCTCGATGACCGAGTTGCCGCCGCAGGTCTTGGCATGGACGCAGATGCCGGGCTGTACCCCGCACCAGTTGGCAAGCGCCGCGTCGAACTGGTTCACGAAGTACCGGCCGACGTCGTTGCGAACCCAATAGTCAAAGATGTCGCATAAGAAGTTGCCGAACGCCAGGTCGCCAACCGACCAGGACGCGATCTGTGCCCCTTCTTCAGCGGGATCTACGATGTACGGCCGGAGTCCTTTCGAGGGCTTTCCGTTCTTTCCGAGGGGGTATTTGATGTGCTCCACGACCGGCATGAACTGCATGTACTGACTGCCGACCGATTTCAGGAACTGATATACTTCCAGCCCCCTCCCTTCGCTGGCCTTGTTGACCGTGGTCATCGTGTTGAACGCCACACCCTCGTCGCGCAGCAGGTTCAGCCCGCGCAGAACCCGGTCGAAGGTGGGGGCTCCCCCTTTGTCGCGACGATACTTGTTGTGGATGTCGGCAGGCCCGTCCAGCGAGATCCCGACCAGGAAGTCGTTTTCCCGGAAAAGGCGCGCCCACTCCCGGTCGAGAAGGGTCCCGTTGGTCTGGATGGTGTTGCGGATGATCTTTCCTTCCGCATACCGCTGTTCCAGTTCCAAGGCCTTTCGATAGAAATCGATACCCACGACCAAAGGCTCCCCGCCGTGCCAATTGAAGGTCACTTCCGGAACGTCGTTGGCCTCAATGTACGCGCGCACGACGGTCTCCAGCATTTCCAGGCTCATCCGGGGCTCGACGCCGCCGTAGATTTCAGCCTTGTCCAGATAGTAGCAATAATGACAGTCCAGATTGCACAGCGATCCCGCAGGTTTCAGCATCAGGTTAAACGCCGTCGGCCCCGAAAGACGCACGGCGTCTTCCAGGGTCAAGGTGCCTTGATGGGGATGCGCTCCTTTTCCGGTCATGCCTAATGAACTACTTCAGGCGGGCCCGGATGGCCTTGGACTGCTCTTCGTAGCCCGGCTTGCTCAGGAGAGCGAACATATTCTTTTTGTAGGCTTCGACCCCGGGCTGGTTGAACGGGTTCACCCCAAGCAAGTATGCGCTTACACCGCAGGCATATTCAAAGAAATAGAACAGGCAGCCCAAGTTGAAGGCGTCGATCTTTTCGATGGAAAGTACGATCTGGGGAACGCCTCCGTCGATGTGGGCGAGTTTCGTTCCGAGCTGCGCCATCGCGTTGCAGTGCTCGACAGGCTGGCCTGCCAGATAGTTCAACTGGTCCAGGTTCTGCGGATCGCTCCCGATGACCACGCTCCGGTTGCTCTTTTCGATGTTCACCACCGTCTCGAAGAGCATACGGTCGCCTTCCTGGATGAATTGGCCGACGGAATGGAGGTCCGTCGTAAAGTTCACGGATGCCGGGAAGATTCCCTTTTGATCCTTTCCCTCCGATTCCCCGAAGAGCTGCTTCCACCATTCACCCAGATACTGGAACTTCGGGTTGTAGGTAACCAGGACTTCGACCTTCTTGTTCAGTTCGGAATATAGCAGATTCCGCATGGCGGCATACTGCACGGCCGGATTTGCCTCGTTCCGATCGGCGAGCGCGACTTCCATTTCCTTCGCGCCGGCGAGCATCGCGCGGATGTCCAAACCGGCCAGCACGATCGGCAGGATTCCCACGGGAGTCAGCACGGAAAAGCGGCCTCCGACATTGTCGGGAACGACGAAGGTTCGGTAGCCTTCCTGTTTCGCAAGGGTCTTGAGCGCCCCTTTTTCCGCATCGGTAATCGCCACGATCCGTTCAGCGGCATCCTTGTAATGTTCTTCAATCCACGCTTTTACGATCCTGAAGGCGACGGCGGGCTCGGTGGTGGTGCCGGACTTGGAGATCACGACAGTAGCGACATTCCGTTCCGCCACGAAATCCATCAGTTCGGCAAGATATTCCTCCGAAAGATTGTTTCCGGCGAACACCACTTGCAGAGCATCGTTCCGGACGGAAAGCTGCGTCGAGAAAGTGTGCGAGAGGGCCTCGACCGCGCAGCGGGCTCCCAGATACGAACCGCCGATGCCGATCACGACCACGAGGTCCACCCCTTTGGCTTTCCAGTCGTCGCGGACAGCTTCGCAATCCCGGATCAGAGACTCCGGAGTCTTGGAGGGAAGATGTTTCCAGCCGAGAAAGTCGCTGCCGGCGCCCTTTTCACCGGCAAGCACATCGAATGCCGCGAGGGCTTTTTCCACATATTCCTTGTAATCCGCTTCTTGTACGAACGAACTGCAACCGTTCAGTTGAATCTTTACCATGATATGAGAATATTATTTCGTTTCGAGGTCCAAATTTAGCGATTTTTCAGAGATAATCCGCAGAAAAATGACTATCTTTGTTTAAATGAATTGAATATTGTCATTCCCAAACCATGTTGAACCAACCCAATTGCTACGCTATGAACAAGTTCTTGAAAACGATGGCATTCACTGCCCTTTCCTGTTTCATTCTCGCCTGCGCGCCCAAGCCGCACGAAATCCAGATCGCCGCCCACCGGGGTTTCTGGAACTGCGAAGAAGCGGGGTTCGCTGAAAACTCGATCGCCGCGCTGCGCCTGGCGCAGGAGCACGAATTCTGGGGAAGCGAATTCGATGTGCAGATGACCGCTGACAGCGTGCCGCTGGTCAATCACAACAACGAATTCCACGGTCTCTCCATTTGGGACAACCCCTACGAGGCCTTCAAAGACTCCACCCTTGTGAACGGCGAACCCATCCCTACGCTGGACGACTACCTGATTCAAGGGCTGAAGAGCGACAAGACCATCCTCGTGATGGAACTCAAAGCACAGAAGAACGAGGAGATGGAGAATGTGATGACCGACAAAGCGCTGGAGGCTTTGAAAACCCACGACCTGTACGATCCTGCCCGCGTCATGTTCATCTCCTTCAGTTTCAACATCTGCAAGCGCATCGCCGAAAAGGCACCGGAATTCACGAACCAGTACCTCGGCAGCGACAGGAGTCCGGAGGAACTTGCGAAGGACGGAATCAACGGGGTGGACTACCAGTTCAAGACCTTCGCGAAGAACCCGGACTGGATCGAGCAGGCCCGCGCCAATAAGATGAGCGTCAACTGCTGGACGGTGAACAAGGAAGAAGACATCCATACCATGATCGATCTCGAGGTCGACTGCATCACCACCGACGAGCCGTTGCTCGTCCGCGAGTTGCTGGGCAGCCGCGAAGGGAAGTTGTAGCCGTTCCGGACCTCGAAGCGGATTCAGCGGATTTCGAGGAGCTGGGTCCAGTCGGTGGTGAAGAGGCGGGAGCCAAAGTCGTGACGGATGCCGTCGGAATAATGGCCCGGACGCTGGGTCGCCAATCGCAACACATTCTTTCCCGCCACATTGACCCGGTCCATGACCTTGGAAATCTCATCCTCACGCCCCCGCTCCGACCAGTCGAAATCGAAGAGGCTGGGCTGGATCGCATCCGCCTCCACGATGTCGGTCACAATGACTCCTGCCCGCTTGTAGGCATATTCAGGCCGGTAGATCAGCCGCATCGCCTTGAGAGCGGCCCCGACAATCTCCGGCGTGCTGCTTGCAGGCACGTCCAGACGGACGCTTGCATTGGGATAATATTGCGCCAGATCTTCCCGAAAACGGTTCGTGTGCAGGAATACGCCCACGGAAGAAGCCGCCGTGCCTTCTTTCCGAAGTTTCTCCGCGCACTTTCCTGCGAAATCCGAAACCCTGAACGCCAATTCATCGAAGTCAGAAATCATATCGGCGAAGGAGCGGGACGTGCAGATGGACTTTCGCTTCTCATCCCGGTCCGACTCGATCGTGACCTGCCCCTGGAGTTCCGCCCAGGTCCGCACACCGACCACACCCATCCGGCTCCGCACCCAGGCCTCGGGCTTTTCTACGAAGCGCAGGGCGGTATCCACACCTTCAGAAGCCAGTTTCGGAGCCCCTCTCCAACCGATTCCCCACACTTCTCCGATCGGGGTGAGCGCCAACGCCTTCCGGATCTTTTCCGCGTTGTCGATCAAGCAGACGCCCCGATACCCCTTGTACCGTTTTGCAAAATGGTTCGCGACCTTCGCGAGGGTCTTGGTGGGGGCGATGCCGATGCTCACCGGAATACCCGTCCAGCGGCGCACCTTCACAATCAACTCCGAACAGAGACCCGGCAGAGCGGCCTCATCAACCCCGTCCATGATCATGAAGGCCTCGTCGATCGAATAGCGCTCCAGCCGGGGCGCGAACGCCGCGAGCACGGACATCACCCGTGCGGAAAGATCGCCGTAGAGCGTATAATTCGACGAGCGTACCGCCAATTTTCCCTGCTCCACCAAAGGCTTCACCTGAAAGAAGGGTGTTCCCATCTTGATGCCCATCGCCTTGCTCTCGTTGCTCCTTGCCACCACGCAACCATCATTGTTGGACAACACCACGACCGGTCTCCCCTCCAGCTCCGGTTGGAAGGCCCGTTCGCAGGACACGAAGAAATTGTTGCAATCAACCAAAGCGAACATAGGAGCGATTTTCAGAAAGGCACGTCCTAGCGGACTTTCTTGATGACATAGGTTACGATCCCCCAGACGGTGAAATCGTTCGCATCCGACACTTCAATCGCGGGAAGGCTGTCGTCCGCCGGCAGCAGCCACAGTCTCTGCTGCCTCAGGATGCGGTAGGATACGCCCGGCTTCCCGGCCTTCCTCGGTCCCTTGCCGCCCGGCGCGTGGAACGACAGGAAGCGCAACAAGAATTCCCCGTCGACGAAGCAGACAACCAGATCCCCTTCGGAAGGCTCCAACGACTTGTCGATCACGAGGACATCCCCCTCCCGCACCCCCGCCGCTTGCATGGAATTTCCGACCACGCGCCCGTAATACGTCGCGGCAGGATGGCGCACAAGTTCCTTGTCCAAACTGATAAAAGTGTCCAGATAGTCCTGGGCGGGAGAGGCGAACCCGTGCAGGGGCTTTCCTCCGACCACCGGAACGTCCCCTCTTTCTTCTTGATCCTTCATTTCGTACATCTCCATATTATTACAACGCAGGAATAAGATGTTTCCAAGTCAATTCCAGGAGCGCTTCGCTCTGGGTCGTCCCGACCAAACTTCCGAGCAGCTGGGAGAAGGAAAGCACGTCGCTGGTCAGAGCGATCACAGCCTGTTTCTTCGGCAGTACAATGATGTACTGGCCGAGAAGTCCGCTCGCCATGAACCCTTCCGGGAGGATCCAGGTCTGGAAGCCATACCCGATTGCCTGATAGCCGAACTCGACCGTACGCGGAAGCGTCTGCACTGCAACGGCGTTTTTGACAAAGTCCGCCGGAATCAACCGGACGCCGTCCCATTCCCCGCCTTTCAGCAACAATCTGCCGAAACGGATCATTTCGTCCGTGTTCAAGTGCAGTCCCCAGCCGCCTGCGGTTGTACCTTGCACCTCATCCCACACCGGCTTTTCGAGGCCAAGGGGTTCGAAAAGCCGCTTGTTCAGGTAGTCGCAAAGATTCTCGCCGGTCTTTTTCAGGATGATTTCCGCCAACATATGAGATCCCAGCGAATTGTAAGTAAAATTTGTGCCGGGTTCGTCGTTGAAGGGATGGGCGAAGAACAGGAGCGGAAGAGTAAGATCCAGGCTGTTCAGGGCGCCGGTCACGTCAATCCCGGACGAGCTGACATACGGCAACAAGGAGAGGGCGTATTGGATGGAATACTTCACGGTCGGATCGGTGGTGTGTCCGCAAGTCATGGTCAGCAGGTCCCGCACCGTCACCGCCTTGAGATGCGCGACCCGAGACTCGGAGAGATTCTTGTTCAAGCTGCTGGCCAGCGCGGCATCCGCCTCTTCCTTGAATAATTCATAGATGCGGTCGTCCAGGCGGAGTTTTCCTTCCCGCACCGCGATTCCGACGGCCATTCCGGTAAAGGTTTTGGTCACCGACAAGACTTGATGCCGGCTATCCGGCGTCGATCCGTTCAGCCAAGCCCCGGAAGGCGCATACCCTTCCTGCCAGACCTCGATCCCGTTCAGGGTATTCCAGACGGCCGGAGCTTCCGCGACCATGGCTTCAACGGCTGCCCGCAGCTTCGGATTCTCACCCAACGGCTCATCGATCGGCGCGGCATCATCCTTCCCGCAGCCCGCGACGAAAACCGCGAAAGCAGCGATCAGGAATATTCGGTAAAACGTCTTCATCATCCATATTACTCGAACAAAACCGGCATTCAGGCTTCGGAGAGCGCGGCAGCGGCGGCCACGGCGCAGTTGATGCCGTCGAAGGCTGAAGAAACGATGCCTCCGGAATAGCCCGCTCCTTCCCCGCAGGGCAGCAGGCCCAGAACCGAATCCGATTCACAGGTGTCCGGATTCCGGGGAATCCGGACAGGGGACGAGGTGCGGGATTCGATGCCGACCAGCAAGGCGTCGTTGGTGAAGTAGCCCCTGATGCTGCGCCTGGCGATTTCCGGGAAGGCTTTCTGGAGTCGGATCGTGATGTATGGAGGCAACAGCTCGTGGAGCGGAGCCGAGACAAGGCCGGGCTTGTAGGATGTGTCGGGAAGATCGCGCGAGATGACCCCGTTGCAGAAGTCGATCATGCGCTGGGCCGGAGCGGCCATGGGATTGGGGCCGCGGACATAGTCATACATCTTCTTCTCCAGATCATTCTGGAAATGCAGGCCGGCCAGGGCCCCGTCCTTCGCGTATTCCTCCGGCACATCCTCAGGATTGATCTGCACGACCACGCCGGCGTTGGCGAACTTGCCGCTGCGGGCGGAATTAGACATGCCGTTCATCACAATGGTCTCGGGCTCTGTCGCGGAGGGCACCATCACACCGCCGGGGCACATACAGAAAGAAAAGACCCCGCGGTCCTCCACCTGATGGACGAAGGAATATTCGGCGGCGGGCATTCCGGGTCGCCACTGTCCGCGATACAGGCTTCTATTGATCAGTTCCTGCGGGTGTTCCACGCGCACGCCCATCGCGAAGCCTTTCGGTTCCAGCGCCCAACCTTTGGTCTGGAAGAGGTCATAGACATCCCGGGCGGAATGACCCGCGGCGAGGATCACCTTCTTTGCGGAATATTTCACCGTCCGGGGCTTCCCGGTCTTGGTCGGATTCTCACTGTCGAGGGCCTTCACTTCAAGACTTCCGTCTGCTTTCCGGTTGATGTCCGTCATCCGGGTGCCGAAATGAATCTCTCCGCCGTGGTCCGTGATGCAACCGCGGATGTTCTCGATCACTTTCGGGAGCCGATCCGTGCCGATGTGCGGATGGGCGTCGACCAAAATTCGCGAATTGGCTCCGAAGTGGACGAACTGATGAAGCACTTCCCGAATGTCCCCGCGTTTCGAGGAGCGGGTATAGAGTTTCCCGTCGGAGAAGGTGCCGGCTCCCCCTTCGCCGAAGCAATAGTTGGAGTCGGGATCGAGCTGTCCTTCCCGCAACAGCCTGGCGGTGTCGTACTTCCGGTCACGGACACACTTGCCTCGCTCCAGAATGACCGGTTTGAGCCCGAGGGTCAGCAACTTCAGCGCTGCGAACAAGCCGGCAGGTCCCGAACCGATGATGATCACCGGCTCGGATTCCGAGACATTCCGGTATTCCGGAATCTTATAGGGCTCGTAGGATTCAAAGCGGTGGTCGTAAGCCTCGATCTTGTAACGGTAGATAACATCTTGCCGGGCATCGATGGAACGGCGCGCGATGACGCAGGTGACTCCGGCGTTGGGGAAGGTAGGCTGATAGGACTTCGTGGGATCAATCACGTTGATGATCACGTTGCCGCGGAGGTTCATCTCGCGCGCGGCAACGATCCGCACGTCATCCGGCCGCAGATCTTTGCCTACGCGTCCCGTCATTTCAAATTCGAACATAGTATCTGACTTTCTAAAGATTCAATGATTTAATAATCGGCGATGCGGGAAACGGGAACCACATCGAGTGGAGTCCGCTCGCCGTGCAGGTAATGGAACCAGCCGGCGATGGCGATCATCGCCGCGTTGTCCGTCGTAAACTTGCGTGCCGGTAAATAGGTGTTCCACCCGCGCCTGCGCCCTTCTTCCTCAATCCGGTCGCGGAGTTCGCTGTTGGCAGCAACGCCTCCGCCGATCGTCACTTCCGTGATCCCGGTCTGTTTCACCGCCTTGACCAATTTGTCCAGCAGGATGTCGATCAGGGTCTTTTGGAAACTTGCGCAAAGATCTTCCTTGTTTTTCTCGATGAAATCCGCATCTTTCGCCAGCTCGTCTCGGAGAAAGTACAACAACGACGTTTTGATCCCGCTAAAACTGTAGTCGAGTCCGGGAATATGCGGCTTCGCGAACTTGAACCGCTTCGGATCCCCTTCCTTGGCCAGCTTGTCAATCACCGGGCCTCCGGGATAACCGAGCCCCATCATCTTCGAACACTTGTCGAAGGCCTCCCCGACCGCATCGTCGATGGTCTGTCCGAGAATCACGAAATCCAACGGATTATTGACCTGCACGATCTGGGAATTCCCTCCGGAAACCAGCAGGCAAATGTAAGGAAAGGTAGGCTGGCGGTTTTCCTCTCCGCGTTCTTTGATAAAGTTCGCAAGAATATGTCCCTGCAGGTGATTGACCATCACGATCGGAATGTCGAGCGCCAGACCCAATGCCTTGGCGAAAGAAGTGCCGACCAGAAGCGAGCCGAGCAGGCCGGGGCCCCGGGTGAAAGCGATCGCTGTGAGATCCGTCGCTTGAATGCCTGCCTTGGCCAAGGCCTGGCTGACGACCGGGACGATGTTCTGCTCGTGCGCCCGCGAAGCCAGTTCGGGAACCACGCCGCCATAGTCCTTGTGCACCTGTTGACTCGCAATGACATTCGAGAGCAGGAATCCATCCTCGATGACGGCTGCCGATGTGTCGTCGCAACTAGACTCGATTCCCAAAATTCTATCAGGCATATTCAAAGACGCTTTGCGTCGGCAAAGATAATGATTATCCAAGATATTTGCTACATTTGTAGACTATGAGAAGGGTGCTCAAGATATTCTGGATCATCATTGTGGCAATCGCAATCCTGCTGTTTGCCGTCATGATTGTGATGCAGACGCCCGCCGTCCAAACCTTCGTCGCCAGAAAAGTGGAGCGGTTGATGGAAGAAAATATCAACGGGACGATTTCCTTCTCGAAGATCCACTTCAAGCCTTTCAACGCTTTGGTGATCAAGGATCTTTTCATCGTCGACAACCAACCCGTCCACTTCGGCGAGGTTGAGCTGGACACCCTGTTCCGCGCCGAGTCCGTCATCACGACCTTTTCGTTGAAAGGGTTGTGGAAGAGGGAAGGACTGCATTTCAACCGCGCAAGCGTGACGAACGCCTCTTTACTCTTGACCGGAAAGGGGAAAAGCAACAACCTGAAAAGAATCTTCAACCTCGGCGGCCGGCCGAAGAAAAAGCAAGAGGGGGACCTGTTCGACATCGGCCGGATCCAAATCGCCGATTTCCGCTTCCGCCTCGTCAACAGCCGAAGCGACAGTCTCACCGTCCCCTACGGCTTGAATTGGAGAGACCTGGACGTGCAGGTGGACCGGCTGGATGGACGCGATCTGAAATTCAGCGATGGCTGTCTTTCCGGCATCCTGCACAAGGCCGTCCTGCGCGAGAAAAGCGGATATTCCGTCTCGCATCTTTCGGGCAAGGCGAAAGTCGGCCGCGGAACCGCCCTGATTGAAGACATCCAACTGACGGATGCCTGGTCGCAGCTTGACCTGCCTTCCTTCACGATGTCCTATGACGACGCAACAGCGTTTAAAGACTTTCTCCACCGGGTCAGGATGAACGGAGTCGTGAACAGGAGCCGAATCGATTTCAGGACCTTAGCCTATTTCGCCCCCGCGCTTCGGGGAAAGTCAGTGGCGCTGGATGTAAAAAAGGCGGATGTGGAAGGAACGGTCAGTGATCTGGGAATCAATCGCTTGGAATTTTCCGAGGCCGCGAGCGGCATTTCCGGGGCGCTGGAAGGCCGCCTGTCCGGCCTCCCGGACGTGAGCGCGCTGAACCTGGACGTGCAGGCCGAGAATTTTGACTTCACCTCCGAAGGGGTCGGCAAGTTGCTGGCCGGCCTGTCCCTCACCTCGAAGATCGATCTTACCAAATTCGCCATAGGAAACCGCTTCCGCTTCGACGGCCACGCGAACGGTCCGATCAACCATATGAAGGTCTTGGGAGAAGTGGATTCCGATGCCGGGAATCTGACCGCCGACCTGGACGTCCGGAACCTGGTCGATCCCAGGCATCCCATTCATCTGGATGGAAGGCTGACGACCCGTGACTTGAACCTGGGCCAGATCGCCGGGGTGAAGCAAATCGGCCCCTGCACCCTGCGCAGCACCCTGCACGCCGACTTCGGTCCGGAAGGTCCGGAAGTCACGATCGACACCGTGTTCATCGACAAGCTGCATGCCCTCGACTATACCTATTCCAACATCGTTGCCGCGGGAACGTATTCGCAGAACGCCTTCGACGGAAGAATCATCTGCAACGATCCGAACCTCAATTTCATCTTCCAAGGCATTTTCACGCTTTCCGACAAGAGCCGGAACGGGCTGTACAAGTTCTACGCGAACATCGGATACGCCGACCTGCAGGCGCTGAATCTGGACAAGCGGGGGGTCTCGAAGGTGTCCGGCCAGGTCGACGCCAACTACATGAGCGTCGGGCGAGGCGACATACTCGGCGACCTGAACATTCTGAACTTGCAACTGGAGAACGAGCAGGGGAACCGTCAGATCGGAAACATCCACATCGCATCCCACTCCAACGAGGATATACACCGAATAAACCTGTCCTCCCGTTTCTTGGACGGCACCTATGTGGGGGGGAAATCTCTCCCGAACGCCATCCGCTCCGTCAAGGAACTCACGATCGGCCGCGAACTGACGGTGCTGACAAAAGATACGACCGCCAACTGGAAGGGAGAAAACTACGACTTGGATCTGAAGTTCCATGATTCACGGGATCTGCTCTCCTTTGTCATACCGGGACTCTACATCGCGGACGGCACGGCCGTCAAATTGAACGTGTCCGGCGCAGGCACCGTCCAGACGACCGTCAAATCCCCGCGGCTGGCTATGGGAAGGAATTATCTGAAAGATCTGAATCTGAATTTCAACAACAACGATGGGAGCTTGAACGGAGCCGTGTCCAGTTCGGAGATGCGCGTCGCCTCCATGGAGTTTCTGAACAACAGCTACATTCTGTACGCGGACGAGAACCGCATCGGCCTCGGCTATACCTACGACAATGAAAGCCTCCTGAGCGACAAAGGAGAAATCTACCTGACCGGAGAACTGGAGAGGGATCCGCTCGGCAAACTGATTCTCCGCGGAAGGACGCTCCCCTCCAGTATCTATTACAACGGGGAAGGCTGGAGAATCAGCCCCGCCTCCGTCAAATTGCACGGAAGCGACTTCTCTATCGACAACCTTCAGGCTGCGTGCAACGACCAATCCATCCGCATCCGCGGCGGATATTCAAAAGAGCGCGCCGACACGCTTTCCCTGGATCTGGTCCGCTTCGATCTGGGTATTCTGAACAGAATGCTCCAGCCCGGCTTCGACCTGGAAGGACTTGCGACCGGCCATGCCACGGTGCTGTCACCGGACGGACAGCGGGGACTGTTGATGAGCCTTACCTGTGACTCGGTCAAGGTGGCCGGCCACCCGCTCGGCACCCTGTCCCTCACCAGTTCCTGGGAAGACGGCGAAGACAAATTCCATTTCACCGCTTTCAACAACCTGCAAGGCTCAAACACCCTGGCGCTCACGGGGGACTTCTTCACCCGGACAAAGGCGATCGACGCGGTCGTCGACCTAAACGGGATGAATGTCGGCTACGTCAGCCCCGTCCTTTCGACGATCTTCAGCGAAATGGGCGGGGGCGCTTCCGGCAGGATCCGTATCCAGGGACCGTTCAAGAATCTGTCGCTTTCCAGCGAAAACGCCCGATTCGACAACGTCTTGCTGAAAGTCGGCTTCACCAACGTGCCGTACTACGTCACAGGACCCTTCCACGTCAACAACAACGGGCTGTACTTCGACAGCATGGCGATAAAGGACAACTACGACGGCACCGGAACGATTTCCGGCGGCGTGCTGTTCAACCGGTTGAAGGACTTCCGGATGGACACCCGGATCAGCATGAACCGGATGGAAGCCCTCGACACCCGCGCGGAAGACAGTCCTTCCTTCTACGGACATGTGTTCGCCAGCGGCAACGTGAGCCTTACCGGCCCGTTCAATGCCATCCTTCTCGACATCAACGCGAGAACTATGAAGCAGGGCACCCTCCATATTCCCCTGGACAACACCTCCGATGCCGGCACCAGCGATCTGCTCACTTTCAAGGAATACGAGCAAGAAGTGGAGATCGACCCTTATGACCTTCTGATGCAGAACATGGTGGCCACGGGAGCGCGGAAAAGCGATTTGGGAGTCCGGCTGCGTCTGAACTGCAGCCCGGATGTTGAAGCCTTCGTGGAAGTGGACCGGACATACGGAAACTACCTCAGCGGCCGCGGGCGGGGTATCATCGATCTCATGATCCGCCCGGGCAGCGACCTCTTCACGATCAACGGAGACTACACGCTGTCCGAGGGCAGCTTCCATTTCAATGCCATGAACATCGCGAAGCGGGATTTCACCCTTACGGACGGCAGTTCGATCCGGTTCAACGGAGACATCATGGACAGCGACCTGGACCTCCAGGGACAATACACCACCAAAGCCTCCGTGGCCACCCTGATCGCTGACACTTCGTCGTTTTCAAGCCGAAGGATCGTGAACTGCGGTATCGACATCTCCGGACGGCTGCGCGAACCGAGACTGGGCTTCTCGATCGAGGTTCCGGATCTGGATCCCACCACCCACTCGCGCGTGCAAACAGCTCTGAACACGGAAGACAAGATCCAGCGTCAGTTTTTCTCCTTGCTGATCACCAACAGTTTCCTTCCGGACGAACAATCCGGTGTCGTGAACAACACCAATATGCTCTACTCCAACGTGGCGGAAATCATGGCCGGGCAGTTGAACAACATCCTCCAGAAACTGGACATCCCCCTGGACCTCGGCCTCAACTATCAGGCCAGCGAAAGCGGCACGAACATCTTCGACGTCGCCCTGTCCACGCAATTGTTCAACAACCGGGTGATCGTGAACGGAACAGTGGGCAACCGGGAATACGGCAATTCGGGTGCGGAGGGAGACATGGTGGGTGACCTCGACATCGAAATCAAGCTTGACAGACCCGGGCAACTCCGCCTCAGCCTGTTCTCGCATTCCGCCGACGACTACACCAACTTCCTCGACAACACCCAGCGCAACGGCGTGGGCATCACGTACCAGCGGGAATTCAATACCTTCGGCGAATTCTTCCGGAACCTCTTTATAAGCCGGAAAAAGCGCGAGGAACTGCAGCTCCAAGCCGAAATCAAGAAAGACAAGAAGACGATCGCCATCCATGACTAACGGCAAACTATACCTGATCCCTGCACCGCTCGGCGACAACGACCCGCGCGAAGTCATACCTACCCCGGTCCTGACCCTCCTGCGGAGCATCTCGACTTACGTGGTCGAAGGGACCCGGGCCGCGCGCCGGTATCTTTCGGCCGCCGGTCTGAAGGGGAACATCGGATCGCTGGAATTCCACGAACTGAACGAGCACACCCGGCCGGAGGAGATCGACGCCTTGCTGACCTTGTTCGCGCCCCGCGGGGAAAGGAATCCGGACGGACACCCCATCGGGAATGATGTCGGGCTCATCACCGAAGCGGGACTCCCGGCGGTAGCGGACCCCGGCGCGCAGTTGGTCGAACGCTGCCACCGGCACGGCATCGAAGTCGTGCCCCTGGTCGGCCCCTCTTCCCTGATGCTTGCCTTGATGGGTTCCGGCCTGAACGGGCAGAACTTCGCTTTTTGCGGCTACTTGCCTGTCAAGCCCGAAGAACGGCGGAAGGCGATCCGGGAGGTCGAAAAGCGGTCTGCCCGACTAAACCAGACCCAACTTTTCATCGAGACCCCCTACCGCAACGACGCCCTCATGACGGACCTCCTCGCCGTCCTCTCCCCTGACACGCGGCTCTGCTATGCCGCGGACCTGACCCTTCCGACGCAGACGATCCGGACCCGGACGGTACGGGAATGGCGCGCCACGATTCCTGTCATCGGCAAACGGCCCTGCGTCTTCCTGCTGCTCGCTCAATCACAAGGAATATGAACGATTCCGGACTTCTTGAGTTGACCGGCATGGAATTCCATGCCTTCCACGGCTGTCAGGCAGAAGAGAAGGTCGTTGGAAACACCTTTCTGGTCGACTTCCGGGGAGAAACGGACTTGTCCAAGCCTGCCCGGACCGACCTGCTGGCAGACACGGTGGATCTCGCTGCCGTCTACTCGGTCATCCGCGCGGAAATGGAGAAACCCGCCGACTTGCTGGAGCATGTCTGCGGACGAATCGTGGATGCCCTGCACCGGCAGTTCCCCGAACTGGCGTCCTTTCAAGTGACCGTCTCCAAGAAAAACCCGCCGCTTGACGGCGTATGCGCCTGGTCCCGGGTAACGCTGACGTACGGACGCAACGAGCGCTTCGGCTTTTGATTCAAACGGCATGGCGGGAAAAATCGCATTTCTCACCCTCGGCTGCAAGCTGAACTACGCGGAAACCTCGACCTACGAACGGGGCTTCCTCGCGCAAGGTCTTGAAGTGGTCCCCTGGGAGGCATCCGCCGATGTCTACCTGGTGAACACCTGTTCCGTCACGGAACGCGCGGAAAAAAAATGCCGGAACGTCATCCGGAAGATGCACCGGATTGCCCCCGGAGCGAAACTCGTGGTAACGGGCTGCTATGCTGAACTCAGAAAGGAAGAACTGAAATCGATCGAAGGGGTTTCGCTGGTGTTCGGAGCGCGGGAGAAAAATCGCGTGGTTCCCGAAACGCTGGCCCTGCTTCGGCCCGAAGAAAAAACACCGGAAACGCAGGCGGATTCCGACGCGAATTTTCTGTCCGCCTACTCCACCGGCGAGCGGACGCGCTCCTTCCTGAAAATCCAGGACGGCTGCAACAACGGCTGCGCCTACTGCATAGTCCCCTTCGCGCGGGGCGTTTCCCGGAATATTCCCATCGCAGACGTGCTGGAGCAGGCAAGGCAGATCGCCGGCACCGGTATCCGGGAAATTGTGCTGACCGGCGTGAACACCGGGGATTTCGGCAGGACCACAGGAGAGTCCTTTCTAGATTTGTTGAAGCGGCTGGAAGAAGTGGAAGGCATCGCGCGCTACCGCATTTCCTCCATCGAACCCAATCTGCTCACCGAAGAAATCGTCGACTGGATGGCCTCCGGCACCAAGTTCCAGCCCCACTTCCACATTCCCTTGCAGTCCGGCAGCGATGATGTGTTGGAACGGGTGGGCCGCAGGTACACCACTGATTTTTTCGCCGAGCGGATCGCTTACGTCCGCAGCAAGATGGATCCGGTTCCCGGGGACCGTTTGAAGCCCTATGTGTTCTTCGGCATCGACGTGATCGCGGGACTCCCCGGGGAGACGGAAGCCGCTTTCGAGCAAACCTATTCGTTCCTGAAAGACCGGATCAAGCCGGCCTTCCTTCATGTGTTTCCGTATTCCAGAAGACCAGGCACCCGGGCCGCGGCCTGGAAGGACCAGGTGAAGGACGCAGCCAAGACGGAACGGGTCGCGCGCCTGGAAGCGCTGAGCGACGAACTGCACGCCGCCTTCGTGACAGCCAACCGAGGCCGTCGCGAACAAGTGCTGTGGGAGTCCGACTGTAAGGACGGCAGGATGGGAGGCTACACCGGGAACTACATCCGACTGGAACGTCCCTTCAATGCCTCCGTCATCAATACCATCGAAGACGTCATTCTCTGAAACCCTCCCTGCCGCTTTCTCTGAAACCCCTCCTGCCGCTTTCTCTGAAACCCCTCCTGCCGCATTCTCTGAAACCCTTGCTGCTGCCCGGTCAAGGCCAAGTCTCGATCCGGCATCAACACACACTCCTGCCCCAACCCCGGATCTTTCTACTCTTGATCCATCCCGCATCATCCCGGAGCCGGTTTTTCCGCGAACCCCGGCCGAGACAGGGATCAAGTCAACCAAGTGCGCTTTTGCAAACCCAGGCCGGGGAGCCGGAAAGACCTGCTGCCATACCTCCCATGTTTTTTCCCGGTAGCCTATTGTTTTGTTTCTGCGAACGTTGGCCGGAATCAAGCCGACTGCGTGCGCCTTTACAAACCACGGCCGGGGACAAGCAGGCGGGCAGGGGTGACGGACAGGGCGGGCAGCGACCGTTTTCCCGAGGACAAGCGGAGCAGGCGGGGAGCGACGGACAGCACGGGCAACGGCCGTTTTCCCGAACCACGGCCGGGGCAAAGCGGCGTACAGGGTCCTACAGTGCACATTCAGGCGGAAATATGCCCCAATTAAAGCCCACTTCCCCACCCCAAGTGGCCTTCCAGGGCCCTACAAGGCACTCTCACGCGGCCTTGGTTTGTAAAATATTCATGCGTATTTTTACGAAAACTTAAACAGATCAATTATGAAAACTTCAACCTTACAACCCTGGACAGATCCCCCTGTCGACGATTGTGTCCATATTTATTCCGACGGAACTTGTGTCGTCTGCCTGTTCGGTGAGCGGCAGGACTGCATTCGGATGATGAATCTCATCGCCGTGACAGCCCACGAAAATGATATTCGCATCTTGATGATCCAGATCATGTCCACCCACTTCCATTTGATTGCCTCGGGCAAGCGTACGGATTGCGCCAGATTCACCACCAGCCTGACGCGCAAACTTCAGATTATCATCCTCCGGAGCGGAAAGAAAGAACTCGTCCGGGAGGGACTGAAAGTCAGCATGGATCCGATCCGGACAGAGAATGAATTGAAAAACAAAATCATCTATGTGTACCGGAACGCCATCGCGGCTGGTTATCCTTTTGCCCCGTGGGAATATGAGTGGGGTCCGGGCAACATCCTATTCGTGGACCATGGAACAGCGGCGAAAATGGGAATGCCGCTCAGCGAACTCGGCGTGATGCAGCAACGAAGCCTGTTCCGGACGAAAGAGAAACTACCGCAGCACTGGCGTTGCAACGAAGAAGGGATGATCCTGCCGCACAGTTACCTGCACTGGGAACGCGTGGAGAAACTGTTCCGGTCCGTCAGGGCTTTTCTGGCCTTTCTACATCAGAAGCGGGATCAGGAAATGTTGCTGGATGCCGAGTGTGCACGGAACACGACAACCCGTTTATCGGAATCCAAACTCAGGAAGGAGGCGAAAGAGCGTTTGGCCTCCCTTTTCGGTAGACGGTCGTTTTGCAAAGCCAGTTTTGAAGAAAGGACCGCGCTTGCCCGGAAACTGTGGGCGGACCGTCGAACCTACTCGCTTTCCGTTCTCAGCCGGGTGGTGCTGATCGACAAAGGAACACTCGCACAGATCCTCGGAGTTCAATAACCTGACACTTTCCTTTCCAGGCACCACGGCCGGGGACAAGCGGAGCAGGCGGGGCAGCGGCCGTTTTCCCGGTGACAAGGGGAGCAGGCAGGGAGCGGCCGTTTCCCCGGTGACAAGGGGAGCAGGCAGGGAGCGGCCGTTTCCCCGGTGACAAGCGGAGTAGGCGGGGCAGCGACCGTTTTCCCGAACCACGGCCGCACCGAAACAGTCTACAGAGGCCTGCAGGGCATATTCAGGCGGGAATATGCCCCAATTAAAGCCCACTTCCCCGCCCCAAGTGCCCTTCCACGGCCCTGCAGGGAACTCTCACGCGGCCTTGGTTTGAAATTAATCCGGAAAAGTATTCCCCCCTACTCTAAAAGCCTCCTAAAGGCAGTTGGGCATCCCAAGGAATGAATATTCTACACACCTCTATCGGCAAAGGCCTGACAATCGGTCGCACTCCGCCCAAGGAATGAACATTCTGCATACCTTCAAACGTAAACGGCTGATTTCCAGTCCTGAAGCACCTAACGCACGAGAGATTGTTCACGCATCAGGATCGTAAGCTTCACAACAGAGGAACGAGCGAGATGGAGCCGCACGGCACAGAACGGGCGGAATAGAACAATGCAGGATGAGCGAGACGAGGCCGTGCCGCGCAGGGCGGAACAGAGATAGCGCGGCACAGGGGCGGAACAGGGATAGCGCGGCGCAGAGCGGAACAAGGATAGCGCGGCGCAGGATGCCGGGTGGATTCGAGCATATTCAAGAATATTTCAGAAAAATCAGGGGATCCGGAACAGTTTTTCAAAAATTAGCGCTATCTTTATAAGATGCATCAGAACGTAAAACTTACATTCCTGGGTACCGGCACCTCGCAAGGGGTGCCCATCATCGGCTGCGCTTGTCCTGTGTGCCGGTCCACCGACCCACGCGACAAGCGGCTTCGGGCTTCGGTGTTCGTGGAATACGACGGGCTGAGCATTCTGGTGGACGCCGGTCCGGATTTCCGTATGCAGATGCTGAATCTCGGGATCAGCCATCTGGACGCCATTCTCCTGACCCACAACCACAAGGATCACACGGGCGGACTGGACGACGTGCGCGCCCTCAACTACATCGACCGACGCGCCGCGGAAATCTACTGCGAGCGGAACGTGCTCGACGAGCTGATCCAGGAATACCCCTACGTCTTTGCGTTCCCAAGGTATCCCGGAGCGCCGGAATGGCACCTGCATGTCATCGACGAACGTTCTTTCCTGGTCTATCCCGATTCCGAAGAACGAACCCTCGTCTGGATGCATAATGTCGGCTATCACTACCGGATGCCGGACGGCCGTCTGATCCCGACCTGCCGGAGTCTGGAAGACATGATCGACCGGGCGGATCTCGCGGAGGAGGCGAAGGGCGACGGACGGAATGCCGTGCCCGTGCTCCCGATCCGCGGATTTCACGACCACCTTCCGGTACTGGGGTTCCGGTTCGGCGACATCGCCTACATCACCGATATGAACCGGCTTCCCGAATCCGAATTCGACAAACTCCGCGACCTGAAGCATATCACCATCAACACCGTGGCCTACAACAAGCATCACTCGTATTTCAGCCTGGACGAAGCTTTGGCGCTGGCGGACCGCATCGGAGCCCGGCACACCTGGCTTACCCACTTGTCGCACACCTTCCCCCGGCACGAACAATTCTGCGAAGACCTACGCGCCTTGTGCAGGGAACGCCGCATCCACTCCGACGTCCAGCCTGCGTACGATGGCCTGATTATCGAATAAAATATATTGCTATCTTCGCACATCCAAACCATTAAACATCAACGCAATCTTCAACATGAAAACAACAAGATTCACCATTCTCTGTCTCTGCGTCTTGCTGGGTATGTCCATCCTGGGATGCGGCCAGAAAGGCGTGACGACCATTAAGGGAACCGTCGCGAACGATTCCATCGCCGCGCTCCCGGGCGTCGTCGTCGAACTGATCGACGCCAACACGGATGAAGTCGTGGACTCTTCCGCGCTGAAAGGCGGAAAATTCACGCTCGAAGTCGCTTCTACCCTGGAAAAGCTCTACGTAGTTCAACTGGTCTATCCGGGCAGCAATCCGCGCGGCAATGCGTACCGGACAATTGTCATTCCCGACATCAGCAAAGTGCTCGTGACGCTTTCCGAGTCTTCGGTCGCCACCGGCAGCCCGGTCACCAGCAGCTACGTGGAGTTCACTGACAAGTTCAGAGAAATGCTCGCCGGCAACGACATTGCCCGGATAGCGGAACTCTGCCGCGAGACCTACGAAAGCAACCTCAACAACTTGCTGGGTGTGCAGGCGCTGGGACTTCTCACCCAGTTTGATGATAATCTGAAGCTGGAAGAACTGGAAGAACTCTTTAACAAGGGCGGTGACTGCGTCAAAAACAACGAGCAGCTGAAGTCGACCCTCGAAGATCTGCGCAACGCCGCGGAGACGGAAACCGGCAACCCCTACAAGGAGATCGAAGGCAATTTAGCCGACGGGACCCCCGCCAAACTCTCCGACTACGTGGGGAAGGGCTATGTCCTCGTCGATTTCTGGGCCTCTTGGTGCGGTCCCTGCATGGCATCCGTTCCGGAGTTGAAGGAACTGTACGCTGAACTCCACAAGAAAGGCTTCGAAATCGTCGGGGTCAATGTATGGGAGCAGGATGCTGAAGCCGGCCCCGCCTGCGCCAAGGAAAAGGGGATGAACTGGCCGATTCTGTACACCCGGGATCTTCAGGACAGCGTCTCCGGCAACCGGCACAATGTCGCGACCGACACCTACGGCGTACCCGGCATCCCGACCACGCTCCTGATCGGCCCCGACGGGGTGATCCGCGAGCGCTTTACCGGTATTCCGAGCAATTTCAAGGAAGTCGTGACGGGATACTTCAACCAATAGGACGGTTCCCTACGATTGATAAGAAGGGACGGTTCCTTCGTCGATGAGCAGACGGAGGATGTCCAGAAAGTCCGGTGAATAGCCGCGCGCAGGATTGCCGAATTCGAGCATGATGTCCTGCAAGGCATATTCCCCGGACTTTTCCGTATTCACGAAAGCGATCAGCCGTTGGCGGGTGACCTGCTTCAGGGTCGCATTGGGAACCCCGAGCTCGGAAGGCTTCGCGCGGCACACATCGCAGGTGCCGCAGTCAGCCGTGTTCTCCTGGCCGAAATAGCGCAGCAGGAAACGCGGACGGCATTCTTCGCTTTCTTCTATGTAGTTTTTCATTGCCTCGGTCCGTTCCCGGTAACGCCGACGCAGCATGGAATATTTCTCCGGCGAGAGCGCCAAGTCCCCCGGCCTGCGCCGGTCATGGTGTAGGAAGACCACATCAGAATGGTCGGCGGGAACATAGTTGATCACATGTTCGAGCGAAAGGCGGTACAACAGTTGGCGCAGGGCAGGAACCGTCACACCGAGATGGCGCGAGATCGATTCCTCGTCGATCGGCTGTACAAAGGAAAAAATACCCGTGTAGCGCCGCATCAGCGCATCCAGCAGGTCCGCCATCCGCTGCTCAGGGAGTTCGACGTCGTACAGGGCTTTCCGCTCCACGGCGATCCGCACCTTCGTGGCGATGTCCACCTCCTCGGAATAGGTCAGGTGGTCCTCCCGTTCCAGGTACCGCAGCGCATGGAAGGCCGGAGCACGCTGAAGTCGGAAGCGGCGGCAAAATTCTTCGATCTTGAATTTCAGCTGCCGGCCGATGCCGGCATCATAGGGAATTTCGAAGAAAACGTGCAGTTTCTGATAAATTTCTTCGATGAAGTCGAGCGAAGGAAAAGACACTTCCTCAAGCTGCTTCATTCTCCGGAGATCGATTCCGTTCCAGAGCAGCACCGCATAGGCCCGTTCTCCGTCCCGCCCCGCCCGACCGGCCTCCTGAAAATAGGCCTCAGGACTTTCCGGCACATCGAAATGTACCACGAAGCGGACATCCGGCTTGTCGATTCCCATCCCGAAAGCATTCGTGCAAACCATTACACGGATGGCTCCCCGCTTCCAGGCAGTCTGCCTTTCGGAGCGGGTCTCCCCGCCCAACCCTGCATGATAGAACGATGCGGATACCCCGTTCGCGGACAGGAAGGTTGCGAGTTCTTCACACTTCCGCCGATTGCGCACATAGACAATCCCCGAACCGGGGACACCGTTACATATATTAAGCAATTGCCCGTTCTTATCTTCGCGTTTCCGCACGATATAGGTCAGGTTGGGGCGTTCGAATCCGGATTTCAGGCAGCATTTTTCACGAAAGCCCAATCGCTCCATGATGTCGTCGGCGACCGGCGGGGTGGCCGTCGCGGTCAAAGCGATCACCGGAGCATCCACCCGCTTCCGGAGTTCCCCGATGCGCAGGTAGTCCGGACGGAAATCGTAACCCCATTGGGAGATGCAGTGCGCCTCGTCAACCACGATGCACCGGATCGGGAGCACATCGATGTAGGATTTGAACAGTTGGGTGCCGAGCCGTTCGGGAGACAGGTACAGAAAAGCATAGTCTCCGTAAGCGGCGTTGTTCAGGGCCAGGTCTACCTCGTGGCGGGACATCCTGGCATGCACGGCCAGCGACCGGATCCCTCGGTTTTCCAGATTCTGAACTTGGTCTTTCATCAGGGCGATGAGCGGGGTGACCACCAGGGTCAGCCCCCCGCGAATCAGTCCCGGCACCTGGAAGCAGACGGATTTTCCGCCCCCTGTGGGAAGAATGGCGAGCACGTCCCTGCCCGCCAGAGTCGTCCCGATGATCTCCTCCTGCATGGGGCGGAAACTCTCGTAGCCCCAATAATCCTTCAGCACGTCCAACGGTGTACCATGTCCCTCATAATCCGTCATTTTCTTCCCTCCATGAGATTAGTAAATCGTTTTAAATCAATTCATTGCAAATTTTGTTGGCAAATATTTTGCAGTAATCCACGATTGTAACAAAATTACGAAATTATTCGCCACCAAATATGAGTAATGTGTAAAAAATTCCTTACATTTGCCGCGTTTTATGAAATTGCATCTACAAACATTTAAAATACATTCGCTATGCCAAAGATGGATTTAAGAAAGTATGGGATCACCAGGGTGAAGGAAGTCATTTACAACCCCACCTATGAAGTTCTGTTCAACGAGGAGACCAGACCTGAACTCACCGGCTTCGACAGAGGGCAGGAGACTGAGCTTGGAGCGGTCAACGTCATGACAGGCGTCTACACCGGACGCTCCCCAAAAGACAAGTTCATCGTCATGGATGAGAACTCCAAGGACACCGTTTGGTGGACCACCCCCGAATTTCCCAACGACAACCGTCCTTTGAGCAAAAAGTCATGGAGAATCTGCAAGAAAATTGCACAGAAACAACTTTCCGGCAAGCGTCTGTTCGTGGTCGACGGCTTCTGCGGCACGAACAAGGACAGCCGCATGAAGGTGCGTTTCATCATGGAAGTTGCCTGGCAGGCTCATTTCGTGACGAACATGTTCATCCGTCCGAAAAGCCAGGAAGACTTTGAGCAAGAACCCGACTTCGTGGTTTACAACGCTTCCAAGGCCAAGGTTGATAATTACAAGGAACTCGGCCTCCGCTCCGAGACTGCCGTCCTTTTCAACGTTACATCCAAAGAGCAGGTCATCCTGAACACCTGGTACGGCGGCGAGATGAAAAAGGGTATCTTCTCCATGATGAACTACTTCCTCCCGCTCCGCGGCATCGCTTCGATGCACTGCTCCGCCAACACGGACATGAACGGCGAGAACACCGCTATCTTCTTCGGTCTTTCCGGAACAGGCAAGACCACCCTTTCCACCGACCCGAAGCGGAAGCTCATCGGTGACGACGAACACGGCTGGGACAACAACGGCGTGTTCAACTTCGAAGGCGGCTGCTACGCGAAGGTCATCAAGCTCGACAAAGAATCCGAGCCGGACATCTACAACGCCATCCGTCGTGACGCCCTCCTCGAAAACGTGACTGTGGACGAGAACGGGGTGATCGACTTCAACGACAAGAGCGTGACCGAGAACACCCGCGTTTCCTACCCGATCTATCACATCAAAAACATCGTGCGTCCCGACTCCCTGGGTCCTGCCGCCAAGCAGGTCATCTTCCTGTCCGCGGACGCATTCGGTGTTCTGCCTCCGGTTTCCATCCTGACGGACGAGCAGACGAAGTACTACTTCCTCTCCGGCTTCACGGCCAAGTTGGCGGGTACCGAGCTCGGAATCACGGAGCCCGTCCCGACCTTCTCCGCCTGCTTCGGACAGGCCTTCCTGGAGCTCCACCCGACCAAGTATGCCGAGGAACTCGTGAAGAGGATGAAGAAGAGCGGCGCCAAGGCATACCTCGTGAACACGGGCTGGAACGGTTCCGGAAAGCGCATTTCGATCCGCGACACCCGCGGCATCATCGATGCCATCCTCAATCACAGTATCGACGAGGCCCCCACCAAGAAGATTCCTTACTTCAACTTCGAAGTACCGACCAAGCTTGAAGGCGTGGACCCGGCCATCCTCGATCCCCGCGACACCTACAAGGACGCGAAGGAGTGGGATGTCAAGGCCCGCGATCTCGCCGGCCGGTTCATCGAGAACTTCACCAAGTACGAGTCCCACCGCGTGGGCAAGGCGCTTGTAAAAGCAGGCCCTCAGCTCTAACAGATCGACTTTTTAAAACAATGAGGGGGCTGGCCAAGTTGGCCAGCCCTTTTTAGTTGTTTTTGTCCGAGGAGGGGGCTGCGGAGGCCTGCCAGGACGGGAATCTCGGGGAGTTGGTCCTGGCTAACATCGGCTGTCGCAAGAACAATTTAGGATTTACAAAATGCGGGCACACCGATCCAGCTCCCAGGGCTGTACAGGGCATATGAGCGTGAAAGATCTGTCAAAATATTCGCCCTCTTTTCACGCCGATCGGCCTTCTAGGCCCTTCCAAGAGCGATTGCTGTGCCCGTGTTTTGTAAATCCGACTCCAGAAACAAGGCCTTGATCGGTTATGGGTCTGTATCCAAGACCGGAAACACGGGGAATCGGGCTTCGCCGCCGTCCCGAAGGGCATTCTGGGACGGGAATTCCGGGAAATCCGGCCGGGGCCAAGCGATCAATCCGCCGACTGGTCGTCAGCCTGCCAGGCAAGAAAGCCGTCTCCCAGATTGTAGACGACAAAACCGGCAGCGACCAGTTTCCCGGCGGCTGAGGCACTCTTTATCCCGCTCCGGCAGTAGATAGCCAACGGCTTCTCCGGGTCGAAGGTCGCCAGAACTGAGTCAAGGAAGTCACGCGAACGGAAATCCACATTCGCGGCTTCGGGAATATGTCCGGCTGCATATTCCTTCGCCGTCCGGACATCTAGCAACTGGACGCCGTCGCGGGAGATGAGTTCACGGAATTCCGGAACCTCGAGCGTGGGGAATTCCTGTCCGCGGACACTGTAACTGACAAAGGCGAGATGCCGGCTGTCGGGAGCCCAAGAATTGACGTTGAAACTCCCCTGTCCACCGAAAAGCCGGATCAAGCGGACGGGCTCACCCCCTTCTGCAGGCAGCATCCACAGTTCGACGTTCCGGTTCGAAAGGTGCTGTCCGGGTTCGAGATCACCCTTGTGGTAAGTGATGTACGCAACCCGATTCCCGTCGGGAGAGACATGTCCGAACCAGGCGTTCCGGTCAGGATGGTCCGTCATCATACGGGGATCGCTGCCGTCCGCCCCCATCCGCCAAAGCTGCATCAGGCCGCTCCGCACCGAATTGAACCAGATGTACCGGCCGTCAGGGGAATATTCAGGACCGTCGTCCAGGCCTGGTTCCGTGGTGAGCCGCTTTTCAACAGCTCCGGATGACGGATCAGCGTCGATCGTGTAGACATCGAACTCCCCGTTCCGCTCAGCGCAGTACGCGAGCGTCTTCCCGTCGGGACTCCAGCCGTGCAGGTAGCTCGGAGCCTCAGGTGTGACCAGCCGCGCCTCCCCGCCCTCCAGCGGAAGGATGAATATTCTTGAACGACGGTCAGTCGAGGTACCGCTGCTTACCGCCAGCATACGTCCGTCCGGCGAAATCACATGGTCGTTGTTACAGCTCACAGCCACCCCCGTTTCAATGTGTTCCGGTTCCCCGCTCCCGTCGACGGCGAGGCGATAGATTTTTCCCTTGCTGTTGTAGATCAGCCATTTTCCGTCTTGCGTCCAATTGGGCGCTTCGATGAGATACGGGAATTCCTTCACGATCGTACGTTCGCAGGTCTCCACGTCCAGTACTTCCAGACGGCTTGTCAAGTCCGCCGGAGCCTGGGTGCAGGTCGTCACTAAAGCACATATTCCGATTGCCAGGCTAATCATGTTTATTGGTTTCATTTTGTATGGTTTTTCGTAAAAATAGCAAAATCTGCGGATTTGTCGTACCTTTTCGCCCTAAATATAATACTACGTATATACCCCTGGATTATCAAGGGCTGAATCCGCCGGAAAATCGCCACTTTTGCGCGGCAACATGGCGACTCGTTAGAAGGACAAATTGCCGGGCATAATCCGGAGCGGGATAGAGATGTCCTTCCGCCAGCAGGTGCAGCTGACCCTCACCCTGAGCACCTCTACCATCCTGGCGCAGCTCGCCAGCGTCCAAGAGGTAGTTGACCCGGGTTCCAGAATGCTTCGGAACGTTGCCTTCGCAGAAACGGTGTTCGTCACCCCCATCTCGCAGGCAGGGATAGCGGATCGGACAACCCCCTGGAAAGCCCTGCAGGCGGTATCGGTGTTCGCGACCCTCGTCTCGCAGGCAGGGGTGGCGGATCGGAGAACCCCTTGGAAGGCCCTGCAGGCAGGACCGGTGTTCGTCACCCCCATCTCGCAGGCCGGGGTGGCGGATCGAAAAAGCCCCTGGAAGGCCCTGCAGGCGGTATCGGTGTTCGCGACCCTCGTCTCGCAGGCAGGGGTGGCGGATCGGAGAACCCCTTGGAAGGCCCTGCAGGCAGGACCGGTGTTCGTCACCCCCATCTTGCAGGCCGGGGTGGCGGATCGGAGAACCCCCTGGAAGGCCCTGCACGCAGGATCGGTGTTCGCGACCCCTATCTCACTGCCCGGGGTGGCGGATCGATAAAGCCCCTGGAAGACCCTGCAGGCAGGATCGGTGTTCGCAACCCCCGTCTCCCAGGCAGGGGTGATCCTCTCTCCCCTATTTGGCCAGGAAAAGAGCGAGGTCATCGTATTTGAGAAAGACTGCTTTGGCCAGACTGGCTGATAGAAACGCCATGCGGTTCTTGACGAGCAACGATGCTACTTGAACCCGCTCCGGGACGGAAGCCATCGACAACTCTTTTTTGAAGCGATCCCGGCAAACCACACGCGCTTTCTCCCGTAGATCATTCAGTGTCAAGGCCTCAAGTGAACGCCTATGGCAGACCTGTCGGATGGATTCTTCGTCATCCCGCTTGATATGTTGAAATGCGATGAAGCATCTGGGCGTCCTGAACAGTCCGTTGACAAGATTGTAGTCCATATAGCAGCAGGGAAGAATCAACCCGTCCTCCGCTACCAGCCAGTCATCGGGAATAGGGAGTCGCGTTTCCAGAATCCTCCATTTTTCACGCACCCCCATCCTCCCCACCTCTCGGACTCCCTCCGCGCTTCGCGACAAACCGATCGTAGACGGCTGGGCGAAAAAGATGTTCCCCGGTCCGAAACGGTAGTCGGTCGGAAGAAAGGGAAAGCCTGTATCCAACACTTGACGAAGTACATAGATAATATGATTCATCAGCGAGGTTCTCGTGCCGATGGCGACACTGTCGAGAAAAAACCCCTCTCCAAGTTGCTCCTTTCGGCCGGTGAAAATGAAATGGCAGATCATCTGCCTCCGAAGCTCATTCCGGAATTTCACACATGCATCCTTAGGACCATGGATGACGGTATGCAGATGGGTGTCGATCACTTCCGCGATGACGACCTGCACTCCGTAGATATGGCCGAGGATCGCGATACGATTCAGGGCGAAAATCTTGTCCCTGTCATCTTTGAACGGAATATCCACGGCTCCTCCGTCTGAATATATGTGTTCGAAGTTCTGGACGGGCACTTCTTCCCATGAATTGTTTTCCATAGTCGTTTTTGTTGCGAAGTTCGCGGATATGATCCGTAGAATGAAATATTCCACGAATAAATTCAAGAATATGTATGGGGCGCTGTCCTGAGCGGAGGCGGGTGGAGTAGGAGGCAAGATTTCCGTGTAAAAACTCACAAGAATATTCAGCAGGTGGGCAGTGTGCGGCGCAGGAGGCAGAAACGAAGCTTCAGCCGTAACAATTCTCGCGCTGTCCTTCACCCTTGATATCTCGGACAGGCGTGGCGGATCCACTTTCGGCCGGAGTGGCTCTCTCCTTTTCTTTTCTCAGGCCGCACGCACCTCTCGTATCTCCCTTCCCATCTACCCTTTTATCTCCTCTCCCATCTCCTTCCCCATCTCCACTCCCATCTCCCTCCCCATCTCCACTCTGACCGGGGTGGCGAACTAGACAACCTCCTGGAAAGCCCTGGGAGCAGGATCGGTGTTCGTCACCCCCATCTCCCGGACCGGGGTGGCAGATCGGAGAACCCCTTGGAAGGCCCTGCAGGCAGGACCGGTGTTCGTCACCCCGATCTCGCAGGCAGGGGTGGCGGATCGGAGAACCCCCTGGAAGGCCCTGCAGGCAGGACCGGTGTTCGCGACCCCCGTCTCCCGGGCCGGGGTGGCGGATCGGAGAACCCCCTGGAAGGCCCTGTAGGCAGGACCGGTGTTCGTCACCACCGTCTCCCGGACCGGGGTGGCGGATCGATAAAGCCCCTGGAAAGCCCTGCAGGCAGGATCGGTGTTCGCGACCCCCGTCTCCCGAACCGGGGTGGCGAACAGGAAGATAAACGAGAAGCCCCAAGTAACAAGGCCGGCATCCCAGTGGGAGAAACAACGAGGGGAACAGCAAGGGTGGCGCGGGGAATAACAGCAGAGGGGCGCGGGGAATAACAGCAGAGGGGCGCGGGGAATAACAGCAGAGGGGCGTGGGGAATAACAGCAAGGGTGGCGCGGGGAATAACAGCAGAGGGGCGCGGGGAACAACAGCAGAGGTGGCGGATCGATAAAGCCCCTGGAAGGCCCTGCAGGCAGCGCGGGAATATGGCTGGAGACCGTGATCGATGACGGCTGTTGAATCGAAATGCGGAAAGGTCGGAATTTAAAAAACGATAATGAAATATAAGCGATTGATTAACAATTAAAAGGGAAAATAGCCCAATGATAGAACTGAAATTATTTAGAAAAATTCTAAAAAATGCTATGAAAGTTAAAAAAATTAAGTATATTTGCCGCCAATTTGTGTCTTACTTGATCTCGATGAGCTATTCTGTGAAAATACCGTTTCCCAGGAAACCGAACTTTGCCTGCCGCAAAGTCGCTTTCACGGCATTGCTAATGCTGTCGTTTTTCGCTTTGCCGGTACGGGCGCAAAAAATAACCGTCAGCAACAATCTGCTTTACGACCTGTCCGGCACCCCCAATCTGCGTGTCGAGTTTCCGGTCTCCGAACGTTGGTCGATCGGTGTTACGGGCGGACTGAAGCCTTGGCCCCGTTTCTTTTTCTGGGATCGGGAATATGTGCAGAACACGACGCACTGGCGGCATTTTCTGGTAGCTCCTGAGATACGCTTCTACCCGGATCAAGTCTACGAGAAATGGTTTCTGGGAGCAGATCTCATCTATACCCATTACAATGTCGGAAACGTGGAGTTTCCGTTCGGCCTGTATCCGGATGCCAAAAATTACCGGCTGCAGGGAGATTTTTACGGGGCGGGCCTTTTCGCAGGACGTTCGTGGTGGCTGTCCGACCATTTCCGGCTGGAAGCATTGGCGGGACTCGCGGCCGGCTATGCCGCCTATGACAAATATACATGCGATCATTGCGGACCGAAAGTGGGTGAAGAGACAAAAATCGGTCTCGTCCCGCAAGTCGCGCTGAACATAGCTTACAACCCTGTCGCCGCTCCGTCCGAGCCGCCCTCCCCTCCTCTCCTCCCTGTACGGCCTTCCGAGCCTGCGCGGGTGGAAGCCCCGCAGCTCTTCGAAGGGCATCTTGCCGAGAGCCTTCCCGTCAAGAGTGAAGGAGAGAAGCTTGCGACAAAACTTCCCTGGGTGCTATCCATGCGTGATTATCAACCCATAGCGGAGATTCTTCCCCCTCAAAAAGACAGCGCGATGTTTGTTTTCTTTGAGTTGAGCAGTACTGAACTGAAACGGAACTATCGAAGCAACGCGCAGACCCTCGACTCTATTGTCAACGTTGCCGGCCGCATCCTGCGGGACACCTTGTCCGGAATCGGAGTCATTCAGATCGTCGGCCTGGCCTCCATCGAAGGCCCAGAGCCGAACAATGTCCGGTTGTCCGACGGCCGGGCTGCTGCGCTGAAGCAGTATATGCAAGGGGAACTCGGGATTTCCGACCAGCATTTCGAGGCGGTCGGAAAGGGGGAGGCGTGGGATTGGTTCCGTGCCCAGGTGGCTGACTTGCCGTCGAGGACACAAGACCTTACCGAAAAGGACATCACCGGCATCCTTCACATCATCGACACAGAACCCGATCCGGACCGCAGGGAAGCGCTGCTGAAGGCAAACGGCAAAGTATTTCAGGCTTTGATCGCCACCCTGCTCGCCGACCAGCGGAATTCCGGCTACATCCGGATCTATTATGAAGATTTGTCTCCGACGGCAAGTCCTCAAATGCAGCAGATCAACACCTTGATCCAGGCTGGGGAATATCCGCAGGCAATCTCGCTGTACCAAGGGGATGCCGTGCGTCAGAATGACCCGGAAGCCCTGAACGCCTTCGCGCTCGCGTCCTATTTTCAGGCGCTTCGTTCCGAAGACGAGTCCGCCGAAGAAGCGGCCGTAGAAAAATTGCGGGAAGCAGCCGAGCGGGGTTCCGGATCCGCGGCCGCCAACCTCCGGGAAATCGAAACATACCGACGCGAACGCGCCCTGTACGAACAGGCCGAAGAAGAACGAGAACGTTACCAAGAAGAAATGAAACGCTATGAGGCCGCGATGGAACTATACCAAGCGGAGAAAGCCATCTATGATTCGGAATATCGCCTTTACAACAGAAGGAACAAACGTAAAAACTATTAGATAAATTAAAACAACTCAAATCAACAACATGATGCGAACACATTTCAAACTGGCATTGGCAGGAGCGATAGCCCTGGCAAGCCTTGTCTCGTGCAACAAAGAAAACGAGACAATCGACCCCAACTCCAACAAGACGGACGAGGTTCTCACTCAGTTCGTTTTCAACATCTCGACGGGCAACACGCCCACGACCCGGCAGTCCGGAGCCAACACGCAGGCAACCGTTAGCGAGACCTTCCGCGGAATGGAGAAAGCCATGCTCATAGCTTACAAGCTGAACGCGAACGGAAGTCATGTCGCCTCGGACGCCGATCCGGCCGACAAGGTGTTCAACCTCGACCGCATCCTCAATGCAGGGGAGATCGATCAGAACAAATCTCGCCGCGTTGTGGAACTGTCCGTCCCGACCGGCACCAACACCTTTATGTTCTATGCGAAAGCCTTCAAGGATGGGACCGATGAACAGCAAGGCAAAATCGCCTTCACGGTGGATCAGGATCCGGCGAATACTGTTTTCAAACTTTCCTCCCGCCTTCTCGCGGAAAAAGAGAACGCTTACGAGAAGGAAAAGGAACTCCTGGGCTTCATCTTGACTCATATGATCAAGTCCAAGCTTTCCACTTCCGTCCCGGTTGTTTTCAACGGAGAGTCGGACAACACCGGGTACTCTTGGAAATGGTACGGGGATCAGAAAAAAGCAGGTAATACGCTCAGTCCTCTTGGCGACATCATGGCGGAAACTTTCGTCGGCTTGACCACGATCAAGGCTGGCGAAGTCCGCGCCGGTTCAGGCCCGTCCGTCGCCCGGACCATCGGTGATCTCTGGACCGTAATCAGCAATGTCGACGGCGCGATCCCGACCACTTTGGACGAAGCCATCGCGAAGGCTGTTGCCAGCGAGGTCACTGGCCGGCTCGGACTCTTCTTCACAGAAAAAGGTCCCAACTGCCAATTCAGACCGATGGCCAACATCATCCCCAACACGGAAGGATTACCCGGCGCGCCCACCAATCTCGCTCTGATCGCCGCGGACAACCTCAACGAGTTCCCGATGAACTACAAAATGCCGCAAGGGGCCGCACAAATTGCCTACATAGACAACACGATACCTGGAGATCCGATGGATGTCTCCGCGATCGCCTTCACCTACCAGGCAACGGACATTATCACAGGCATTGGCAGCGACTCGGATCCGAAACGGGTGTTCTATCCGGCCGAACTGACCTATTTCGGCAACAGCCCGATCCGCGTTTCCAATGAGGAACATATCACCACCGACTACCCGCAAGGCGTCGCCAACTGGATCAACAACGCAAGTTGGTCAAGTGACTGGACCGTAAACGGGGCAGTTGCCTCCACGACCAAGAGTGTCGCCATGAGGGATAACATCAACTACGGGACGGCCTTGCTGAAGACGACCCTGAGTTACTCTGCCGCTGCCTTGAACGACAATCGCGAGGCCATCACGGGAGAAGAAAACAACGTCATCCCGGTCACGGCGGACGCCTTCACCTTCAGGGGTATCATGATCGGCGGACAGAACGAACAGATGGGATGGGACTTCACCCGCAAGTACAAGACCAGCGCAGAAGCCGATGCTGCAGGACAGACGGGCGCGGAGAAATTCGATGGAATCATCTTCGACTCGCAAATTCCGAATGTCGCGATTCCGGCCACCGGCACATCCGAACCGAACTATACCCTCGTGTTCGACAACTGGGATTCCAGTCTGGGCGCATCCCAGAGCGATGTCGTGGTCGCGCTTGAATTCGTGAACAATTCCGGCCAGGACTTCTGGGGCCTCCACAACCTGGTCCGCAACGGGGCCACTTTCTATCTGCTCGGAAAATTGTCCATCGCCAATGCCGTCAATGATATCGTCTGGCCTACAAACTATGCGCTTCCTCCTTACGACGCCAGCGGCGCAACCATCCAGGAGAAGCGTATCTTCATCCAGGATTACATGACCACGGCGAACTTCTCGATTGGACAGAATTCCCTTCAGAAGGCCTATATGACCGTTCCGGATCTCCGGGCAAGCCATGTTTCGGTCGGACTTTCCGTGGACATCGTATGGTCTACGGGTCTTACCTTCAACACCGTCTTGGGCAGCAATTAATCCATCTACCGATGATCCATTCTGTGTTCAGAACTCTCTTCATCCTTTTCTGCGGGGCAGCGGCTCTGTCGGGCTGCTGCCTCGTGGACGAGGATTTGCGTGACTGCAACACAGAACACAAGTTCCGGTACGAACTGCATTTGATCACGAATTTCGACACCGAACTGCAGGAAGTACTTGGGAAAGACGAAGACCGACCGGTACGGGAAGCCCTCAGAAACGATCTGAAAGGGGTCTTCACGGATTTCGGACAGGATCTCGATCTTTCCTTCTTCGCTACCGGTCTTGATTCCACACGGCTGTTCCGGGAACAGGTGACGATGAACGCCAACCGTTCCGAAATCTCCCTGTTCCTCCCGGAACGCCCCTATCTGCACACTGCCGTCGCGAATGTCGCGGAAAACGGTATCGTCAGCCTCTCGAACGAAGGGCGGCGCCACCTTTCTTCCCTTCGGCAGAAGCAGGAGACGGCAGATCCCCACCGTACAGGCTTGTTCACCGGCAGAATGCCCCTGGACGGAGTATCACTCGACAGGGAAATGGGACTGTATATGGCCAACTGCGCAGCCGCGCTGGTTGTCAACACCTCAGAAGAGGGATTCAGGAGCATGACCGCAACCGCTTCCGGGTTCGCCGACAGTTTTTCGATTTGCGACAGTATCTTCCGTTATTCAGAACCCGTACTTATCAGCACGAAGCAACTGTCACCCGAAGAGGGGGATCAGCGCTGCTTCGTCACAGTCAATTTTCCGTCCCGGGATTATCCCGCGACCCGCAGCGTGACGGAAACGACGGAACCTTTCCGTTCGGAAAACGCGCCTGAGGCCTTGTGGCATTTCAGAACCTATGTCACCCTTGCGGATAATTCGGTCACGGAAACGACACTGGGAGTGACCAAGCCGCTCCGCGCGGGTCAGTTGATGATCTTGAAAGCGAAGGTGCTGCCCGACGGCAGCGTTCAGCCCCACGATCCGACCGTCGGGATGAGCGTGGTGCTGGACTGGGGAGAAGGAATAGGAGGAGACATCGAGTTATGAGAAAATGGAACCATAAACTTCTGCTTGCCTGCATGCCGGCCTTGCTGTGCGGATGTATTTCCGAACAGCTTCCCGAGGTGACAGGAACGGCAGAGCCCGTACCGGTTCTCTTTTCGCTTTCGCTTCCCGCTTCCCCGGCCACACGGGCTACCGACGAGGTCACGCAGGTCGACAACGTCTTCCGCGGAATCGAAAACATCACCTTGATTCCGTTCGCGACCCACGGCGCCATCGCCGCGGGAGATGAACGGCTCGCTCACTGTGACGGGCTGGAAAACATCACCTCCCTGTACCCCAACAACAATTCCAAACTGTACGAGCGCAAATGGATGCCTCGGTACACCTCTTCCTTCCTTTTCTACGGAACGGCCAACGCCATTTCCGGCAAGAAGGAGGAAGATGGGTCGCTGATCGCGTCGGGACTGGACGGGAAAACGCCGGCCGAGATTTCCTTCTCCCCCGATCCGATCCTGCAACAACCCGTCTCGGGAGAGACGGAAGCGGCGCTTCTCGCTTATCTGAACGGCATCGCCTACGTGGAGTACACGTATTGGTGGTGGCAAACCATTACCTCTACATGGGTGGAGTTCATCCAGGATGGTCCTGCGACAAGCCCCCTTATCGACATTTTTTACACATTCACGAATCAGGAGAAACTGATGGCCGGATCCAGCGAGAGTCTCCGCTCGCATGTCGAATGGCTCTACACAGAACTCCAATCACTCAATCTGAATTGGTTATCACAGCGGGAGCGTAACCTCAGGACAGCCATACTGAATGCCATTCTGAGCCAGGGTGTGATCCTTGACGCAAATTCCAGGATCGTGTTTCCCACGAATATGAGCGGATATCCCGGAGACGGTCTTCCCGCAGGATCCGCCGCCGTGCGCTGGGACGGGTCACAATTCGTGGCCGGAGAAGCGACCGGCGCCCTTCTGGCACAGACAGACCGATACTGCTACCCGATCCGCCTGTGGTATTACACCAACAGCCGGATCAACACCACTGAAAATGAGAGCAAGACCTACTCCTTCCTGAACAACAATGTCTATTCGGACGGGAGCACGTACAGCACGTGGCAGATGATTCTGTCGCAGTACGAAAAGGCCCCCGGATCCATCAGGCCGGAAACCGTGGGAGCCGCCCTCATCAATCCCGTCCAGTACGGGCCCGGATTGCTTGAGATAACGCTCAATCGGCTACCCACCGCCAACTTGCCGGACCGGAACAACCAAACTGTGAAGGTGAACCACACCCTGTTCCCGGTCACGGGGCTGATCATCGGAGGTCAGCGCGTCCAGAATTTCGGATTCACGCCGACCGGACAAGAAGACTATTACATCTACGACACAAAGTTCAGCGCGACAGCCTATTTGAGCAATACTGTCCCTGCGGTTCCGCTTCGTACACTGGTTCTGGAATCCATAGAGGACGCGGTGATCCATTTTGCCGTGGAATTGCAGAACAATACCGACCAGGAATTCGAAGGAGCGACCGGGCGGATTCTCCCCGGAAGCCGCTTCTATCTCCTCGGGAAACTCGATCTCAACGACCTCACCGATGCGGAGCGCATGCGGGAGGGCGTCCTCGTACGGCGCGTGTTCGAACAGGACCGGAAGACCTCGGTCACCCTCGATGTCACGACCCTTGCGAATGCCTACAACGCCGTTCCCGACCTGCGGGAACCGCAGCTCCAGATCGGAGTCACGGCCTACATAGACTGGGTGATGTCCACCCCGGCAATTGTTCCTTTATATTGATCGGCATGAGAAGAACCCTTTCCATCCTGTTCTGCCTAACGGCACTGCTGCTGACCGGAAGTTGTTCCCGCCGGCAGTTGGATGATTATCTGGACTCTCAATTGACGGTCCGGGTATTCATACCGGCAGAACGAGTGACCCGCTCCGAAATAGGAGAGACCGGTTCCCAGCAGGAGGAAAAAGCGATCAAGCGGCTGCAGATCTGGGTGTTCCGTCACAGTGACGGTAGCCTCATCGGCTATCTGGATCCTCCTGTCGGCAATCTGCAGAGCGGCACCGTCCAGACTTATTCCATGTTCCTTTCCGACGCGATCGCCAATGACAAGCCCCATGTGGACGTGTACGCCATCGCCAACAGCGGAAGCACCGGACTTACCTTGGACGCCAACACCGGACGGAGCGTTCTGGATGCCGCAGCCATGAGCGGTTCCGCCTTCGGTGTCGGTTCCCCCGTGACCTCCGTTCCCCAGGAAGGGCTTCCTTTCGCAGGCGTTTCCAAGAATCTGGAAATGACGGGGAGCTATCCGGTGCTGGAGGTCGAAACCGTGACCATCACCCGCGCCGTGTCGAAGGTCCAGATTCTCCTGTGCAGACAGCCGGGAGAGATAACCGATGCTTTTATCCTCGAAGGAATCCATCTTTCGGGCCAGATCGGAGCCTCAGAACGTCTTTTTACGAACGCCACCTACAGCGGCCACACATTCGGCACCAAATTGTTCGACATCATAGGCGGCTCCTATGAGACCCTGTCCTATGACTTCCCCGTTCCGGAAACCATCCCGGCGTGCGATAATCCCGGAGAATTCATTTTCCGGTCCACGGGGCATGAGGCGGAGACTCCGCATGAATACGGGAGGCGACTCGATGCGGCAATCGCGACCGGCACGCTGCTTTCGCCGGGAAGGCTCTACCTGCGCGAAACAGACAAGCAGCTTTCCGGTTCGATTTCCTACCGGACGGTTGCCGGCGGCCCGTTGAAGCTTCTTAATTTCACGATGAACGCAGCCGGCGACTTCACACGAAACCATACCTGGATCATTTACGCTTACTTCCTCGGAGGAAAATTGTATGTGCAGCCGACGATTCTTCCCTGGAACGCAGGACATGCCCGTTTCAGCCATTCCACCCAAGGCCGCAGCACCCTGGAATATTCCAACTATCTGCGTTACGACAAGGATCGCATGACGAACACATGGGGGGACTCCTACGTGTCCGTCGCGTATGGCTACGCTTCCGGCATACCGCAGTACTCACCCTTGCTTGCGATCCGGACCGAGAGCACCAACAACTTCCGCTTGCAGGTGGACAACGAAAGTTTCCGGTTCGTCATCAAATCCGGCGAGGCCTACACGCAAGTAGGACAGTCGGTCATCATCGAGGGTCAGTCCGGAGAACAGGTCACCCAATTTTATCTGGTTCCGGTCTCGTCGAGTACCCCGACGGATCCCGTTGCCAAAGTGGTGCTGACGGAACTTTTTCCGGCCGGATTCCCCCCTTCCAACTTCCCGTTCAACCAAGTCCTGCCGGGATGGGAAATTGACAACACGGTCATCCGGTTTTTCAACATCGGCGCAGCCACGTACAGTGAAAATCAATACAACGTGAAGCAGCCGGGGACACAGCAGGACACTATGTATTGGATAGAGGAGACAACGCCATGAAAAACAGGCTGACACACCGGAGAGCGCTCTCCGTACTTCTTGTTGCGATGCTTCTCCCCTCCTGCATGAAGGAAGGAACGGAGCGGCAAGGCTTCCATATTCGGGAAAAGGCATTGTCCATCAGCCCGTCGATCACGGGAAGAACGGATTCCTACCTGACGCGCGCGGTATCCGATACAGATCCGAACATCGCCGCAGGGGATGCGGTCGCTGCGCGCAGCGAACTCCGCGAGGACTTTCTGGAGTCGCTGGACGTCTTCGTGAAGGAGAGCGGCGCGTCTGACGGCAGCCCCTGGTTCAAATCCTACCATCTTCTCGCCTCGGATCCCGCGGCGGTTCTTGACCCGGACAAGTACGAAGGCGAGAGCCTGCTGGACAGCGCGAAACAATGGCTGGCCGACAACTGGAGCGCCGAAGGTTTCGTCCCGGGCACACCTTATGACATCTACGTGACGGGCAACAACCCGGCCACTGCCGCGGGAGCCGCGCCTGCCTCCCTTACGGAGCTGAAAGGCCTTGCGACGTACGAGTACAACATCTTCCGGTACTACAAAGACGCGCCGGTCGCAGCCGACAACAGCCATATGCAGGAGAAGAAGAAGTTCCTGATGGACGGAAAGATCGAGGGGTGGCAGATCGACGCAGGCTCGGTAGACCAGGTCTTCGCCGTTGACATGAAGCGCGCCGCGGCCAAGATTGTCGTAAACCTCAAATACAGCGACAGCAAAACGATCGCGATGGTGTCGGAGGACGGACAGCAAGTGATCGTGGGAGGCGTGCTGAAGGATCGAGAAGAAGGCGATGTGCCGGACATGGGATCGATCAAGGAGTATCTCGCCTTCGTCGGACGCGAACCTTCGCTTCCGAAATGGAAATATATAAACTTCGGATTCCGAACCGCGGACATCGCGGACGGCACGTATCAGGTGGATATGAACGCTGCCGGGGACGGCTCCGGACAGGAGGGACTGCAGACCTATTCCGGTTACTTCCAAGCGGAGAAGCGGGCCGAAGACGCCGGACAACCGAATATCAACAGCAACTATCAGGTCGTGACCTACAGTTATCCGACCGATTGGAGCGCGAATGCGATCATGGCGCCCTGTCTGCTGATGTCGGTCACCCACACGCTGACCGCGGACCCCAACGACAAGAAGGTCAACTACTACCGCATCCCGGTCTGCGACGAACGGGCCGTGCATTCGCTCGACCGGAATCACATCTATGTAGTGGATGTCGACATTGCTTCGTTGGGATCGAGCAGTTCTCCGATCGAACCGGAAGACGCCGAACTGCGGCTTGAATACCACGTCATCCCTTGGGCTGCGGCGGACCTGTGGAGCACATCCGACATCAAGGTCCGGGACACGAAATACCTGATGGTGACGCCCATCAACTACATCCTGCGGGGAAACGACAACCAGAGCGTCGATCTGCAATGGTATGCCTCCGTGGCGAAGGACGACGGGCGGATCGTGGACATCGACGTGAATTCCGTTCAGATCAACTACTACAATTATCTGGGAACGAAACAAGACATCAAGGGGACATCGAGCAAGACCACCGCGCCCGACGGGACGATCACGATCACCTGCACGGCGCCGACGGACGTGGCGAACGGCGAACCCGTGACCATCCGGATACTCCCGACGGGATTCATCCGCGTGACCTCGAAAGCCCTCGACAGCCGCGCCGTGAAAAACATCTCGTTTACGGTCCAACTCAACACGACTTCGCTGAGCGAAACGGTGACGCTCCGCCACTTCCCGCTGGACAACATCCAGAACATCGAAGGCTGGTGGTCCTCGAAAGTCAGCACGGCGGAATCCGGAGGTACCGTGAGAACTTCCTCCGCCAACGGCAAAAAACTGGAATTCAGCGATGTCCAGCCATCCGGCGGCGGCTGGACACGTTACACCGTCAACGGGGTATACCGTTGGTACAGGCAAGTCGATGCGACTGTCGACCAGGTCACGACCCGCTGGATCCTCTACGACCAGACGTCCGACCAGCGGAATCAGATCATCACTTCCGGAATCTTCACCGCCAAGGTCGTCCACTTCGACCACGGGAGCGGCGACAATACCAAGCGGATCAGGCAGATCGGAAATCCTCCGAACAACTCGACACAACCGGGGTACGGCACCGCTTACAGCAACCTCACGAACAACCAGATGTATGTGCTCCAGACCACGGCCACTTCCGACCAATATACCCTGGGACGTCCCGTGCTGGATGCGAACTACCAGTCGCTGGACGATTGCGTGTCCCCCGCCTTCATGATCGCTTCTCAACTGGGCGCGGTCAATGCCACAAACAGCGCGCTGACCGCAGCCCGACATTGCGGAACCTATATGGAGGTCGGGGTGGACGGAACCCACTACCAGGGCTGGCGCCTGCCCACCGGTGCGGAACTCGGAGCGATCATCGACTATCAGAGGAATCCGCTTACCAACGGCAGGACCATCGTGGAAGTGCTGGGGGGCGCTTACTATTGGGCGCTCGACGGCCGCGCCTACGACAAGAATGACGGCAATCACTGGATCAGCTACGGCAGCAATTATGTCCGCTGCGTCCGCGATCTCACGCTTGACGAAATCGAGAAACTCAACAACCCTGCCGGCTTATGACACGATTGCTCCGTCCTATCATTTTCCTTTCTTTCGCAACCTTGACGCTTTTCGCCTGCGTAAAGGAAGATTTTCCAGTCCAAGATCCCGCACAGGTCCAGGATCCGGGCGCGGAATTGGCGGTTCGTCTCGGCTTCACCTTGAACGATACGGCCCCGGATCCGGCCACACGCGCCAGTATCGTGGGCGGAGACGAAGGGACGGTCAATCCCGAAACGGGGAAAATCAATCTGATCACGGATCTCAAACTGCTCTGCTTTACGAAAGAAGGCATCTATCTGGGCCATCGCACCGCCACCCTGATCGGAGATGAGGAGGAGCAGACCTTCAATGACGGCTGCCTGTGGGGGCGTGAATTGTTCGAAGGCACGGTTCCCCCGCAAACGAGCCGCATCCACTTTGTCGGCAACGTTCCGGAAAGCAAGATTCCCGGGAACGACCAGATCGGGGGAACGGAAAACACGCTCATCCGGTCCGCCAAGATGTCGATGACGACAGCGGACAGAAGCATCGCCTACTGGGGATTCCACGGGGAGGCCAATCCGGATCTGATGCGGGACTGGCTCGCCGTTCACGATATCAACGGCTACCACAAACGGGAAGGGAGCATCGTGCACCTCATCCGCGACCGGGCCAGGATCGAGTTCGGTACCATGACGGATGTCTACGGCCCGGACAACAACATCGAGTACAAGATTCTTTCCATCGACTGGATCGCCACCAACGGCCGAGACCACGGATACATCGCCCCCTACAACGAGGCCAATCCGGCAGACCGCTTCGCCGGCTATTTCGAGGGAACGCCCCCGCGGTTCAAGCATGACCGCCTCACGGAATATGCCCGCCCGGATGTGCAACGGTATTCCGCCTGGACCGGAGATGGCGCCACCCAGAACGGGGAAGCGGAGATGATGCGGATTTGGGATCCCGAGAACGGCACCTATAACCATCCGCTCTTCCTCTTCGAGGACAAGAACGACCAAGTCGAAAGACCGAAGATCATCCTGCGGGTCCGGTATCAGAAAGACCGGAACAGCACCGATCCGGCCGATCAAGTGACGAAGTACCACACCCTCATGATGATGGACTTGCAGAATACGCCCATGAAGGTGTACCGGAATCAAAAATACCGGCTCGACATCGAAAGTCTCCCGTGGAGCGGAATGGGGTACATGACGTTCAAGGAGGCGGTGGAGAGCAAGGAATACTCCAACAACAAGACCGTGTCCATCAACGAACAAGTAACGGATGTGAATGACGGAAAGTTCCGGCTGGTAGTCAGCGGGAACAGTTATTTGATCTTCCAGAACCAATCCGACCGGAATCAGCCCCAGACGGTCCAGTTCAGTTACACGGCCGTGGATACGGATGTTTCTACGGCGGGACTGACAACGGACAATTTCACTGCGGAATGGACCTCCGTACCAAGCCCTTCCTTTGCCGGTGAGACCGTGACGGTGACAAGTTACGATCCGATTACGGGGAACGGGACGCTGCAGTTCACGGTGGGGACGGTGATCAACAACGAGCTCCAGAGCGGCAAGATCAAACTGAGCGCCCAAAACAGCGGACTTACCCGCTACATCCACGTCTACACCATCTCCAAGTTCAACTTTACGCCCTCCACCGGACTGCATCTGGTACCGACCGGGGGCACCCGTGTAATTCGGAGCACCTCCTGCCCGACGTACAAACTTGAATTGGTCGTGCCGGGAGACTATCCGGAAGACTTGTACCCGATCAAGATCCGGATGGCCACGACAACGCTGAACCCGTTCCGGTGCGACATCGATGGTGTGGAGCAACCGAACGCGACCTTCGGCGTGGAGATGGAATCCACCGAAAACGGCGCTGTCCTGGACGGCGAGCCGCTGAGCGGGATGTCATTTTCCACTACTCCCAATCTCTGGAACTATCGGGAGAGCGGAAAACCTTGGAACTTCTGGTACACCTATGTCGTTACCACGAAACCTTCCGGATCAGCCGAACAAACACACTATACGATCTATTTCGACGACACACGCCCCCTGCGGGCCCCCGCAAACCGGGCTACTTCCGTCGGCCTGTTTCTCAAAATCAAATATTTCGGAGACGCCGTCGCTGTCACCACTGCGCCGTAAATATCCTGATATTACGTCCCGCCCCGCTTTCTGTTCCTCCCCGCCATCACCGGACCGGGGTTTGACGGCATTACCGACTATGTCGACATCAAGGATGAAGGCCTCTATCATGCCGGCGCGGTCACCGGCCGAGGTGACCGGCCTGTCCGACACCGAGATCCTGAAAACCGATGCATTGACCTTGTATATTCCGTCGAAACGGCAGGAGAGAAAAAACTAAAAAAATATTTGCATCAAAAAAGAATTAGTTGTAGGTTTTTCAAAAAAATATATTTACTTTTGTGAGGTTTGTGAGATTACGCCACGGGAGGCGACATTTTACCCCTCGCAAGAGAAGGGGTAAAATGCAAGAAGAAGGGGTGAAGCAAACGAGAAAAAAACCAACTAGACCTAAAACCCGGGGATAATAAATGATGGATGAGGGGCCTCGATACGAAAGAACCTGAGAGGCTAACGACCAACGCATAGTATGAAAAAAACTATTTATTCCAAATGAAAGCTTTATATCAGAAGCCGCGCATTGGCGGCGAGGTATGCTTGCGCTCAGACGCGGACATACTTGCTTCGTCCGTAGTGGATCCGATGACCGTCACCTCCACAGGTCAGGAAGTGACGACCAGCGACTTCACGGACGACACCTTTAACGCTGACTGGGAAAACTAAAAAGGAGGACAGCATGATGAAAAAAACATTCTCATTCGCCTCGCTCGTTTTAGCAGGCATGGTCCTCTTGGTAGGATGCCAGAAGGACGGAACCCGTTCCGGCAACGACAAAATGATCCGCTTCACGGCCGGATTGAACCCTCCCGCGACGAGGACCGCATACAGCGGCGAAGTCACCGGAGGATTCGAACGCATCGACTGGGTAAACGGAGATTTGATCCGGATCTGGAGCGACAAGGCAAAAGACCGGTACAACAACAACCCCTGGGCTGACTACTCAATCAAGTCCGTTACCCCCGATGGCAACAAAAGCGTCGGAACGCTCGCCAATACGGACGACGGCAACGGTCTCGTTTGGGAGGAAGCGGGCGGAAACTACACTTTCTATTCGGTCTATCCTTCGGACGGTGCTACGATTGTTCCCGATGATCCCATTACCGGTGGTGCCGCCAGCGGGATGTCGATCGCAGCCGCCCAGTCCGCGTCCGGAACACCGGGCACAGGGACAGGTTCCTTTAAGATCGATGGAACCGTGACCACCGTCAACACCGTGGTACTCCACCCGGACATGAGCAACGCGCTGATGTTCGCGGCCAATGTGATCAATTACAACGCCGTGACGGTCAACTTGGACTTCTACCCCGCCTACACCGCGTTTGAGATCTCCCTCGTGTGCGGAGACAGCGACGCAGACATCGCGCTCTCCAGTTTCACCCTGTCTTCGACCAGCAAAGCGCTGTCAGGGCCCTTCACCGCCTTGGTAAAAAGATACAACGATACGGCCTATACATGCCCCGCTTATTCGACAAGCAACAACAGCATCACCTTTGACCTTACCGGCCAGGTGATCTCGAAGACCAAGGGTCTGACCTTCACGGTCTTCGCCCTGCCGCAGGATTTGACAGACCTCAAGATCCGCTTCGACCTTGCGGACGCTACTTTCCGTGCGCTCGATCTGAAGCAGAGCGGGTCTTTCATCAACTTCCCGGCCGGCAAAAAGCACCGGATCACCGGCATCGCCATGCCGAGCTCTGCCTGGCGGTTCTCCATCGATCTGGGCGGCCAATCCCTTCCCTGGGATCTCAACGAAACCACAGCCACCTTCACTTCGCAGGTCGCCTCTGATCCCTTCGTGACCTCGAACGCGGTGGAAGCACCCGGCACGAACAACTATGAAGAAGCCTACGGCAATTACCGCTATTATAACATCCGCACCCTCGACACCGGGAGCGGGAAGACCTATTTCGAAGTGACCTTCACCCCGAAAGCGCCCCTGGGCGGTTATTGGTGGCTTCAGGAGGTCGCCACCGGCGTCGGGGACACGAATGACATGTTCAAAGTGGAAGTGTGGGATGACGAGGCAGGCCAAGGCAGCGAAACACTGAGAGGCCAGATCATGAACCAAGAGGTCACGATCCATATCTCCCTGGATCCGCTCGTTCCGAGGGATACCGAACACTCCCTCATCCTCAAGGCGTTCTTCAGCCCCACTCCAGATCCGGACGACCAGATCAGCGCCGATTCGGAAGTGCAGGACGTTCACAAGGACGGAACCTTCTCCTACTGGAAATTCGTATTCCCCATCCAATAAGCAGACAACCGTATGAAAAAGATATTTATATATTCCATAGCCATTCTCGCTGCGCTTGCGGCCGCCTCCTGCTCGATGGAGAATTTCAGCGAGCAGCCGGTCAGCGAAGCAGTCAACGCGATCGAACTCGGCGTCCGCTGCTCGGCCAGTCCCGTCGCGCGGACCATTATGGGCAACGATACTTACAACGAGAACACGATCCACCACATCGACTATTACATCTACAATGTCGATCCCGGTTCCTACACCGCGACGCCTTCCCTGCTTGAAGGCCGGATCACCTACTCCCCGGGCATCCAGCCAATCGATGAAACGCTGGCTGCAGCAAACGCCAGGCGCATCATACTTGACGACTACGCCGCCTCTTTCACGGCCAACCAGGGCTGGATCTTCGTGATCGCCAATCTGCCGGGCGATGCCCCTGCCGCGCACAAGTCGCTTTCCGAACTGAAGGCGATCACGCTGGACGCTACGTTCTGTCAGGGGTGCGAAAATAATCTCGAAGGCTTCATCAAAAGAGACAACCAGTTCGTGATGGCTTCCGACGTCCAACTTTTCACATTGACGGAACATATTGCGACCTCTGTGATCACTCCTTTGAAGCGGATCGTTTCCAAAATCCAGGTGAACCTGAACATCGTCGATGAGTTGACTGAGGTAATCAGCGAACAGAACATAAAAGAGTGGACCTCGCAGTACGACAAGGTCCAGGTTTATCTGCTGGATGGCATCCGGCACGGCGTCCTGGACGGAACGCCCATATCTTACGAAGATGCAGGCGCCCTCTCTTCCTGGTTCTTTACTTCGCCCCGCTACGCAATGTATTCGGACGGCACGACCCCGGGAACGGCCGGCGGAACGGTGAACAGCGAACTCATCGGCCCGCTCGAAACGAAACCTTTCGGGGACTATCAACTGATTCAGCATGAGGATCCGCCCGGAACGCTGTGGTGGCTCGATGAGAATGAGGAGCCGACGACTGTAAACACGGGCAGACCGTATATGGTTTGGGCCAATGTGATGAGCGAGAGAAACTTCTGGCCTGTGCAGAGCGTTCCGTTCTACAGTTATCCGCTCAAATGGAACGCTGCGGACGCGCACGCCCCCTTCATCAAGATCATCCTCCCCTGGCTGGCGGACGGAGACGCGAACCCCACCGAATTTTATTACAAGCTCGCGCTTCCGAAATTTGAATATGGCATCGGAGACGAGGCCTTCGAACTGCGCAGCAACTACTGCTACGTCATCAACCTCGACATCACGGTACTCGGCAGTACGGCGGACGAGATTCCGGTCGATGTCTTCGGCAACTACTACGTTGTTGGCTGGGACGCTACTCCCACCGGCATGGGCGGATCCGTTGACTCGGGCCGATACCTGGATGTGCCCAAGTCACAATATGATATGTACGGCAACGTACTGGAGATTCCGGTACGCTCGAGCCACACGCTTGAGGTCATCGAAGTGTATTCCGAATATCCGAACTACCAGACCCAAACCCCCACCACGGGTCATCTAACCCAGTCCTCATCCCCTTCTTCCGTGACGGGGAACAATTTCTACATCGCCGCGCAGGGCCGCAATTCCGTCATCCTGATGCACACGCCCGAGACCAACCTCAACAATATGCAGCCTCGGGATTTGGCTCCGATCACCTATACCTTCCGGGTTCGGCAGCAGGGCGCGGGCGGTCTCACGAGCCAGTTGGTCACCGTGACGCAGTACCCGTCGCTGTACATCCAGAATGAAGAAAGCGCAAGGAGAGGAGGTGTGGTTTCAACTGGATTTCCATATTATAATTATTATCAACCCGGATATGTATACGTCGATAATCAAAACGCTCAAAGTAGCGGTTGGCGATATGTTTTACGAGGTTTGGATACCGATCAAAACGGCAACTATTTGAGTGGGCAGAACAACAACCCGAACATGTATGTCATTACGACCTCTGTGATCGCACAAGGTTTATCCTACATACTCGGGGATCCGCGTTCGGGCACTGTCAATAATTTAGGGTATGGTTTCAGTAACGCTCCTGCAAAGTACGGTACTTCGCCTCGGACACTCGAATACTACTATCCGACAGATGCCGGCACTCTTACAGAAAACATGATTGCCCCTTCTTTCAGGATCGCTTCCTCTTTTGGTCAAGTAATGGCGGCTAGTTCTCAAAACCAGAGATATCGCTGCGCATCCTATCAAGAGAGCGGGTATCCTGCCGGAAGATGGAGATTCCCGACAAAAGCCGAACTCGAGTACATAACAACTCTGTCAGCAAAAGGTCTCATTCCAAGTCTTTTCAATTTGTATTCTAATAACAACTCTTTGTATTGGAGTGCCCACGGAGCAATGGGAGTCAATGCGGATGGAACAGTCAGCGAGCATACTACCAATTCGGCATATGTCCGCTGCGTCTACGACGATTGGTATTGGAAAAATGCCGATGGTACACCGGACAAAGTTGCCAACGATACCTTCACTTGGGGTGACAGGCAGAGATAAACTTAACACGAGAGAAAGATGAAAAAAGCAATCTACATATTCGCAGCGATGCTGCTCGCCGGAGCTTGTTCGAATTACGACCTGCCGGTGAGGCCCGAGGACGACGGAAGCGTCGAAGGGAAGATGGTCTCCGTGGAATTCACGGTGCCCGTCCCTCCGCAAACCCGAGGCGCGATGGGCAAAAACCCGATTCTGGACGGAGACATGTACATCGCCGTCTTCAACAGGAACCAGGTGCTGAAGCAGTTCGCCAAGGCCACATTCCTCGGCCAGATTCCCGGCACGAACGGTACGCTCGGGAGATTCGAGGCTGATCTCTGGATGTCCAAGGCCTGGCGTTCCCTGCACTTCATCGCCAACTGCCCGGTAACCGAGCCGAACGAAATCGTGGGTGAAGCGGCCGTGCTCAGTTCGATCTGCACCGCGAACGGAGATGCCGCCTACTGGCAGCGCATTGTGCTCCCGTACGGGATCGACGGCTACACCTATGCAGGCGGTCATCTGGACACCTATCCCTGGTTTACCGGAGCGGCCGGCGCTTTCACGTACCACACAGGCTATTATACCTACGAATCGGGCGGAAATGTGATCCAAGTGAACGTAGGCGACTACATCAAGCGGAACGGAGAAAAGATCCTCACCGGGACCGGCTTCTTCGCCTCGCAGGAGGTGCAGGATGCGCTAGCAGAGGTTCCGCTCGCCCGTAACTTCGCTCGGATCACGGTTACGGGTGCCGCAGGGGGCAACTTCGTGCCGACCCAGTTCGCCCTCGCGCACACACCGACAGCCGGCTATGTCGCGCCGAACGACAGAACAAAGAATACCTTCGAGGAGAACTGGGGCTTCGTCTCCAGTTACCTGCCGGGAACCATTGCCACGACCTTCCCGACCCACGCCGCTGTCGCCGCGACCGGTTACTTTCCCGCGATGCCGGCGGTAGCCAGCATCAGCAATGTCTGCCCGACCTCCTTCATTTCCGTGGATGATGCAACTGATAACGGAGCCTATATGTACGAGCGCTGCATCAATTTGCAAGGCAGGCCGGCGACCTGCATCCTGGTGTCCGGCACCTTGAACGGAGTCGCGAACCGCTGGCTGAAGATCCAGATCGCGGATCCGGACGGAAACTACTTCAATATCTACCGGGGGGTGACTTACAACATCGAGATCGGGCAGGTCTCGGGGACGGACGGCTACGAAACGGCGCAAGAGGCGTTTGACAACTCGCCGGTGGGAGACATCTCCGCCGCGCCCGAAACAGCCAACCTGACTTCGATTTCGGACAACAAGGGCAGCACCCTTACCGTGAACGCGATCGACTATGTCAGCTTGTTGGAGACCGTCTCATGCAAGGTACTCCTCTACCGATTGAAGCACAACAACGATCCCAGTCCGACCGCAAACGTTACACTGGAATATTCCAACATCACCTCTTCTCCGGCAATCAACACCGTATCGGATGGTCAACTATACATAGACGGAACTCCCATCTCGCTGCCGAACGGAACAGTAGTAACCCCGCAGCCGCCGGATAGCGATGGCGGTTGGTACTACTCCATCGTTACCCTCTTTCCGGCACAGCCTGGCATCAAGGCCAAGGGCAGGGTGAAGGTCAAGGGCCCGACACTGATCAATCCGCAAAAGTTCCTGGAGCGGGTGGTCTCCTACCGCGTGCTGGGTGCGCAGACGCTGGGACTTGCCGCTGGAACTTCCGGCACGAACAAGACGATCACGATCACGCTTCCGGAGGATCTCGGCTATTCGATGTTCCCGCTCATCTTCAAGATCGAGGCGGAGCAGAACAACCTGAATCCGGTGACAGCGAATCTGCCCGTCGAGACCGGTCCATCCTATTTCAGAACAGATGAGTCGTCCTTCTACTTCCTGTACACCCTGGACTATTCCGACTACTACGACGGGACCACGTACCACAATACAAAGGAACTGGTCTTCAAGACGACAAACAGCGTAACTCCGATCCGCGTCTCCGTAACCGACAAGGGCGGCTACTTCAAGACCGACGAAGCCAGCGCCGTCGTGACGATCAACTAATCACCGTCGGCCGGATTTGCTGAACACCTACCAATCCCGCCGCGGGTCTCACCCGGGCGGGATTTTTTCCGATGAATATTCCGAGAATCTTCCTATCTTTGCGTAAGACACAAACTTACCCGTTTTGAAAGAGCTGAAGCATAAAAAGTACGTAAAGTCGTCCGTCGTGCTGCTGCAAGACATCCTGCTGTCGATGCTGGCGACATTGCTCTCCACATTGATCGTGCGCTGGCTCTCCAAGCCCATCTACAACTTCAAGTTGATCGTACTCGGAAGCGTGCTTGCCTCCGGGGTGATTTCTTTCCTCGCCTTCAAGTTGACCGGAACACACAAGATCATCGTGCGTCACGCCTCGATGATGTCGATGGGGAAGTTCCTCCGCGCCGCCTTCATCAAGGAGGCCTTATTGGCGGCCGTGTATTTCTCTCACCTGATCCGGATCCCTTCGAAGATGGCGCTTTTCATTCTTCTGACGGATTTCCTGCTGGTGCTCACCATCATCCTCACCACACGGATTCTTTCCGCCCGGATCTATGACACGAACGCCATCAACCCTGCCGAAGACATCCGGAAACTCTCCGTGCTCATCAACGGAACTTCCAATGAATCCATTGGCGTCAACGCCATCCTCGGGGTACAGAACCGATACAACCTCCTCGGCTTCCTGACGTCCAAGAAGGCCCTCCACGGCAACTACCTCGGAGATCGGAAAATCTACTATTTCGGAGACGAGAAGGATTTGATCAAGTGGAGTTGGAATCTTGGCGGGATTGATGCGGTGATCTTCCCCCACTCCGACCGAGAGAAGGACCGGCGGTTGATGGAGATCTGTCTGAAACTTGGAATACAGGTGGTGCGGTTCCCGAGCCTAGATGCAATCGAAAAGAGCAGAACGGACCCCCCTGGGACCGGGAAAGGCGAAGGCAACGAAACAAGAAACGCGGTGCCTCCGGGAAATCCGGACTTCATCCGGGATGCGATGCCCCTCGGGCAATTGGCCATCAAGCGGGGCTTCGATCTCACGCTCTCCGGCCTGCTGCTGATCGTGTTCTCTCCCCTCTTCCTGATCTGCTGGATCGCCATCAAACGGGAAGACGGCGGGCCTGCCATCTTCAGACAGGAAAGGATCGGACGACTCGGGAAGCCCTTCGAGATCCTGAAATTCCGCTCCATGAAGATGGATGCGGAGGCTGCGGGACCAGCGCTTTACGCGGGAGACGACGATCCGAGGCTCACCCGGACGGGAAAATTTCTCCGGAATCACCACTTGGACGAACTGCCGCAGTTGTGGAATGTATTCAAAGGAGACATGTCCTTCATCGGCCACCGGCCAGAACGGAAGCACTACATCGACCAGATCATGGAGCGGAATCCCCGTTACCGGTATCTCTACCAGATCCGCCCCGGGGTCACTTCCTACGCCACCCTGTACAACGGCTACGCCGATACCCTGGAGAAGATGCTCCAGCGGCTGGATCTCGACCTTTATTACTTGAGCCACCGGTCGATAGCCTTCGAATGCCGCGTGCTCTGGAACACCTTCACCAACATCGTGTTCGGAAAAGTCTTCTAGGAGCAAAATGGACGAGAAGATCTGCTGGTTCGCCTCCCGTACGCGCTACGGTCAGGAATTGAGCATCGGCCGCAAGCTCGAGGCGCGCGGCGTGGAATGTTTCATTCCCACCAAAATCGTGACGGTGGAGCGCGCCGGCAGACGGAAGAAGGTCGAGAAGCCTCTGATCAACAACCTCATCTTCCTCCGCGCCGCCAAATCGGTCGCGCTCGGACTCGCCAATGACTTCGGCGTGCCGCTCCACTACCTCATCGACCGATCCACGAATTCGCTGCTCATCGTTCCGGACAAGCAGATGGAGGATTTTATCCGGGTGCTGCAGGAAGACGAAGAACCCGTACCGATCGAGCAATCCGTTCAGGCAGGCGACAGGATACGGGTCATCCGCGGCAAACTGAAAGGCGTGGAAGGGTATGTCCTGACAACGGACGAGAAGACCTTCATCGTGGTGAACCTGAGCGGATTGCTGCAGGCGAAGGCCCGGATTCCGCGCACTTCATTCGAGAAATTATGAGACTCAAAAAAGAATACGTGCTCCGGGAGATGGGCGAAACCCGGATTCTGATCAACGAGGGCGAGCAGATCCGGCTCACCCGTGTCCTGCCCCTCAACGAAACCGCGGCCTTCCTCTGGAAGGTGGCGGAAGGCAAGGAATTCACCGAAGAATGGCTCGCGGATCAACTTGTGAGGGAATATGATGTCGCGTACGAAACGGCGCTAGCCGATGTCCGGGAACTGGTTCAAGACTGGAAAGCGCGCCATCTGCTGGCGGAATGAGTATGGAACAGGCGGTCGTGGAAATATTCTTCAAACTGCTTCGGGCGGGCTTGTACGAATCCGACATTTCCGGGATCGGGGCAACGCCGGAGGCGTGGGAGAGAATATTCCGGATCGCCCGTGAGCAAGCCGTGTCCGGCATCGTCTTCAAAGGCGCGACACGGCTGCCCGAGGAGGAAATGCCTCCCGAAACCCTTCGTATGGGGCTGCTGGTGGAGGTGAACCGGATTTCGAGCCGTACCGATCATGTGTTGAAGGTCGCGAAAAAGTTATTGGCGGATTTTCAAGCCGCCGGATTCCATCCCGTCGTGATGAAGGGTCCCGCCGTGGGCAAATACTACCCCGCTCCGTCATTTCGCACGAGCGGAGACATCGACCTCTTCCTGAGCGGAAAGGAATATGGATCCGCCCTTTCCTGGCTGTCGGAACGTGGTATCGCAGCCTCCCCGGAACCGGACGGCAGCCACCTTTATTCGCTGGAAGGCGTCACCGTGGAGCACCATCCGCGCTACTACGATGTGCACGTGCGGGCGAACCGGCTCCCGCCTGTCCCGTCGGCAGAGGCGGAACTGTTGATGCTCTCCGCCCATATTCTCAAACACGCGATCGGGGTCGGGGTCGGCCTGCGGCAGATCTGCGACATCGCGCAGGCGTACCGGATGTTGCAGGGAAAATATGACCGGGAGGCGCTTGGGAAGTTCATCAAAACGGCAGGCCTGCAGCAGTGGAACCATCTGCTGTGCTCCTTCCTTGAGACCTATTTGGAGGTACCGGAAGAGACGCTTCCGGCCTACCGATCCGTAGATCCCGCGCGGTTGTTCGGGATCGTTTTTTCCGGCGGCAATTTCGGCCAGTACCGCAAAGGTTTGAAACAAGGAAAGTTGCAAACCCTCCTTGCCTTCGTCCGGCGACTCCCCTTCTCGCTCCGGTACGCGCCCCGGGAAACCTTTTGGACGATGGCCGAATTGGCGAAGGGGAATCTCCATTGAAACCTCCACAACTTTGCTTACTCGGCCGCTTCGGTACCAGCGGCAGAGTCCCGCCCTATCGGTCGGCTGCCGACTTGTCACCCCCCCAGCGGCCCTTGACTCCCACCCGTCCGTGCCCTTGACTCACGCCCATCCATGCCCTTGACTCCCCCCGTCCGAGCCTTTGACTCCCGCCCATCCATGCCCTTGACTCACGCCCTCCCCAAAGCGGAGTTGCGGGCACGTTTTCTCGTGATTCTGTGCCCGGAACACCACCTCAGGCGGAGCAGCGGGCACGTTTCCCGGGGATTTTGTGCCCGGATAACCACCTCAGGCGGAGCGGCGAGCCCAAGGCTGAGTCGAGGGCTCCCCGTGCTTTACCCGGAATATTCGCAGGTGGAAAAATATTCGAATACCTGCAACTGAAGCAGCCTTGTATTAACGGAAATATATTTCCAGGTGGACAGTCCTGTCGACCACCTGGAAGAGGAGACTCCCGGCAGAGTAGCCCACAGCCACCTCAGGGTTTTGCGGGCGGGTGATTGATCGGCACACCCGGAATGTAGGCGGAAATCTTTTGCGAAACACGGCCGCCGGATTATGCCCTGGAGATGGCTACAAGCACGATGAGGGTGGCAATATGGCCATTTAAAAGGGAGACTTGCCGCATGAATATGCCCTACAGACATCTGTGGGCGGTATCGGTGTGGCCGTGGTTTGTAGAAACCCTCCGGCGCGTTCCAAACTGGGTGTTTTCGGAGCCTGTAGCCGTGACGAATGTGATAAAGAGCAGGTCACCCCACCACCCGTTCCGCACGAAAGGGAAACCACCGTGGAGCGGATCGGTCTGCAGGTCAAGGGCGTCCGTTTTCAGGTAGGGACTCGGTCGACTTTTTTTCCAAGTCTGTTTTCGGTCGACTATCCGAGCCCTTCCCCGAACAGAAGCAGAGGCTGAGGCAGACGGCTGGGAGGGGGCAGAATATGTCGCCGAGATCTCAAAATTTGAATCCTAGTGTTAACGGTAACTGCGAGTGCAGCATTTTTGGCAAGATAGAGTGCAGCATTTTGAGTAACAAGCGTACATCGTTTTCGGTAACAACGATGCAGCAGATTCGGTAACAACGCTACAACACCAGCAAAGGTAAGTTTATTTTCGTTTTATCGTACAAGTTTATTCATTTTATGATAAGGAGTAGCGGCTGTAGCCGCTACTCCTTATCTGCGGCAAAGATTCTTTTGCGGTTCTTCATCCTGTAACTTGCTCCTGAGAGCTGGATGAGTTCACATTTATACAGAAGCCGGTCGAGTAAAGCCGTCGCCAAGACTTCGTCATTCAGAGATTTGGCCCACTCGGCAGGTGATCTGTTTGTGGTTATAATAAAGGACGTCGATTCAAAGGTGCTGTTTATGAACGAGAACAGTTGATTGCCCTCATTATGGTCCACAATGATGTTCATCAGGTCATCTATGATGATCACGTCACTATCACAAAGACACTTATACTCCCTTTTAGCACTTGGTGTTATGTCTTTCATCTTTAGTGTGGCCAGGATCTCATCCATAGTCCTGAAGCAGGCCTTGTATCCTTTGTTTATGGCGTCAGAGCACAGTCCGGCGGCGATGTATGTCTTGCCGACGCCGCTCGGCCCGGACAGCATCAGGTTGAAGCCCTCCTCTATCCAGTGCAACTCGCGCAACTGGTTGAGCTGAGTCTTTGTAAGCCCGTTGGACATACTGTGGTCATACTGGTCCAGATCATGCGACATGGGAAGACGTGCTTCTTTGAGACGCTTCTGGCGTTGTCTTTCTTCGCGGCCCTGCACTTCATGTGTCAGGAGATCGCATATGAAGTCGTCATAACTGGGAGAGTTGGAGCCGGCTTCCAACAGCATTTCTGCTGCATTGGCGCACAACCATGACAGTTTAAGACGCTTCGCATAACTCTTTATGCACAAGATTTTGTCTCCGTACTCTTCCATGTCAGCTATTCTTGAAGAGGCCCTCGTACACGTCAATAGAGGATCTGTTGGGTTCGACGTTGACCATAAGGCGTGAAGATGCATCACCCAGAGGCTTTATGCTTACTTCTTCATCTGACTTCGGCACAGAGGACGATGATATGATTTCCTTGAAGTCCGTCGCACTGTAAAGTTTGTTCCGCACGCATACTGTCAGTACCTCGTCAGCACGTTTCTGACCGTACTTGCTTACACATGTCATGATTACGGCCAGCTGGTCCCTCATATAACGTGGATAACGTTCACGTATATGAACGAGGAAGATACCGATGGCATTCTGATCCGTAAAGAGACTCTTGACATAGTCGCACTTCTCATTGATGCTGACTGACGTGTCTCTTGCGTGATTGCTGTTTATCACCGTCTGCCCTTTGCCTGCCGGGATGACGTGCTTTGCAATGAGATTGTCATCCGCGTCTTTTATCATAAGGCTGCCGCCTTCCTCCGAGAGATACACCCTGATGTCCTCTCCACGGTAAGTCCCCACAGGAAGAGAGTAGGTATTGCCACGATATCTGATACTATTGGTCTTGAGGACCTTGTGTCCGGCTTTTGCCTCGGGAGCAAGAACCGGTATGAACGGAAGCAGTTCCTTGCATTCTGTACACCATACCTCATATGGTATCTTGCAGGTTGTGTTGTGGACCGTTCCGTTGCCGGTACGGTCAAGCCAGGCAAGAGCTTCCCGGTTAAGGTTATCCAGGCTTGAGTATTGCCGGTTGAGCAGGAAGTTCTGCTTGACATACTTTACGCAGTTTTCAACCTTGCCCTTGCTTTCCGGATCGGCAGGACGGCAGAAGATCGCTTTGAACGGACGGCTTTTCACGTAACTGTCAAAGACCTGAGTCATGCGGTAGTCTCCCGCATTCTCGTCGAACAGGAACACGGCATCCTGATCGTAGACAAGATTCTTGGGTATCCCGCGGAAGAACTCGAAAGCTTTCTCATGACCAATTACGGCCGTTTCACTGGTGAAGGGCTTGTCCTGGAACCAGATGAACTTGTAGCGGCTGTGACTCAGCAATATTGCAATGAAGTACACCTTGATGCGTGCGCCGTCACTCTTGCGGAGTTTTGTCTGGCCGAAGTCAACTTGCGCATATTCTCCCGGAGCAGTCTCCGGCAGTGCCGAGTATTGGCGTTCGCCTTCGCTGATCTTCGGAAGGCCATACTCCTGGCGGATCTTCATTACGTAGTTGTACACCGTCTTCGGCGCGACTTTCGGGAAGTCCCTGTAGTTCTCCTTCAGCCAGTCATGCATCTGCGCTGCGGAAGTCTCTTGGTACCGGCTTAGACGCCCGACGATGAAGTCTCTGTAAGGGTCAAGGATATGCCCCCTGTTGATAACTGTGTCCGAGAACCGCTCGAACTCCCTCCGGTCCATCTCCAGGTATTTCTTGACAGTCCTGAAGTTTAGTTTCAATTCTCTGGCTATCCAGCGGATGGATTGGTGGTCCTCTTCGTAGAACCTCTTGATCTTGTCGTACATAATCAGTCGACTGAGTGCTTTGTAGTCCTTTGTCGTCATAACACCTTTGCTAAAAGTTATGCGCCAAAGGTCGGTTAATAATTCAGGATTGTTGTACTCCTGTTGCCATTTTTGCTGCACTCTTGTTACCGATTTTGATGTACTGTTGTTGCTATTTTTGTTGTACTCCCGTTACCACTTTTGCTGCATTTCTCAATTCCGTTTACACCTAGACTGACAATCCTCGTACCAAAACAACAAAATATGGGCTGGCCGATATCTTGGCCAGCCCTCACGTTATTTTGAGCAGTAGATGCCTATTTCACGAAGCGTATTCTAAAGCACTCGATGCCTATTTCACGAAGCAGACGGCAACGCGGTTCTGCTCGGGCACGTCATACGGATTGACCGTGTCGCCGAAGTATTCGGTGACGATCCGGTCCTTGGAGATGCCGGCATCCATGATGGCAGCCGCTACCGTTTCCGCTCGTTTCCGGGAGAGGAACAGGTTCCGCTGTGCCGTTCCGGTCTCTTTGTCGGCGTAGCCGGAAATACGGACGCGCGTTTCAGGATATTCCTTCATCACTGCGACGACTTCGTCGATCTTGAGCTGCTCGGAATCGCTGATGTCCCAGGTGTCGATGACAAAGAGAATGTTGCGCTGGAGCGACTCGAAAGCCGGCACGACGACAATTTCAGGCTCCGGCTGCGGTTCAACAACTTCGGGCTCGGGAGCCGGTTGCGGCTTGGGAGCGGGAACCGGAGCGGGCATGACCACAGGCGGTTCCTGGATCGCCCGCTTGGGCTTGCCGAAATTGAACATCAGGCCGACCAAAGCAGCGCCGTTCAGATAGCCTTTTCCATCTCCCATGACAGGGGTCATGAGTCTGAGTTCAGGAACAATGTTCAGGCAAGAAGACAGACGGACGGGAAGCATAAGGCCTCCCCCAACAGCCATACCTTTGTAGGCGACATCTGCTCCGTAGATGCCTTCCCTCGGGGCAATATCACGTTTCCCGAGATCGAGATAGCCGAGATTCGCGTACGGGATGAGGCTGATGACCCGTTCGGGACGATAGCCCCAGAAAGATGAGGTGAGATCCCAAAGGAGATCGCCGTGAAAAAAGTTGAAAGTCTTCTGGTTATAGGTTTGTCCCTCATCCAGACCGGAATAAAGTCCGTTCCAACCAGCGCGGAGTCCGAAAGCAGGACTCAACCACTTACCGATGCCCAGATCGAGGGCGGTACCGTAGCCGTGATTCAGATTTTTGTAGGAAGTGTTGAATCCGGCGGCCCCGGAGAGCATCCAACCGTTGTTCTCAACCTCGTATTGGGCAAATGCGATCTGCCCGGCAAAAAGCAGCACGGCAGCCACGCAAGCGAATAGTTTACTGATATTCATAGTGTTTGTTGTGTGAGTTTTTCAATTAGAAGTGGTAAACGATACCCAGAGATGCCACCGTGCGCAGATCAAAGGGGAAGCCCGGATCGGCAGGGTTGTAGTACGCCGAGTCTTTCCACTTACGCGGATTCTGGCCGTTGAAGCTATCGGAAAACAGTTCAGCGCCGAGGTCACAGAAGAGGCCGAAACCGCACTTGAAATCGTACTCGGCGATGAAACCGCCGCGGAAACCGAAACAGTTGTTGGGATCGGTACGATACTTCTCCGCCCAGTGAGGCTCGTAGTTGTCATACGCGTCCTCCATGCCCCAGGTGCGGGCGTACCCCAGTCCCGCATAGAGTTTCGGACTGAAAGGCCCCACCTTGTTGGCCAGTCCCTTAAGATTGACGACTAAGTCCGCAAACGCCTCGATGCCCGTGAAGGTGTAAGGGCGGAAAAACTCGAAGGATTGCTTGTAGTTGAAGGCGCCGGCCTCGGATCCGTAGCCGAGAGAAAACCTGGCGCCGAAAGCGCGACTGAAATCATAACCCAAAGAAAGATAGCCTTGCGGTTTGATCAAATCGGTCATCCGGCCCTCTTTTCTGTAGGAATAAGCGTTCTCGCTGGCGGAGACATGGGCGCCTCCTTGAACAGAAAGGTAAAAACGTCCGGTGTAGTCATAGGTCTCAGAGTCGTTCCCTTGAGCGGAAAGAATTGCGGCACTCATAGCGAGTGAAAGCAATGAGATGAAGATCTTTTTCATTGTTGATTATTAATAAGAACAAATAGTTTTTTCAAATACGAATGCTAACAGCGTACAAAGAACGTATGATAAACAAATATAATAACAATTTTTGAATTATCGCTCAATACTTTGCAGAATCCGTCTCCACAACGAACGTTTTTTACGTCTGCGCCTGCGCATTCCCGACACCATCTCGTAGATGACCCCCCAATCCGGAAGGCCTCCGAGGTTCCGGTCGTCGATGTACAGGTCCGCGACAACCTTCCGACCCTCGCTCTTCTTGAACATATACTTTTCAGGGTACTGGCTGTTCACCGCATAGAACGTCAGACCGCGCTCCTTGCAGAATGCTACAGCATCCTCCAGCAACTTCCCTTCGCGGGAGGTCCACAGGATGAGCTTGTGGCCCTCTGCTTGGAGATCCTTGAGGGTTTCGATCGCGAATGCCTTCTCCTTCCCGATCTCCGGGTACTTGTGCTCGACGATCGTGCCGTCAAAATCAACCGCAATTGTCATTCAGTCCGATTCTATGATTCTTTTTCTCCGTGGTCTTGTCCATACCCGTAACCATAGCCATAGCCACCATATCCATAGCCGTAGCCGTAACCATAACCGCCGTAGCCGTACCGACGACTCATATTTGTTCCGTTCAGGATCACACCCACATTGGTCAAACGGCCCGAATTGTAGTAATCCTCCAGCATCGGCAAGACCCGCTTGTCAAGCAGCCCGCTGCGCACGATGAAGAGGTTCATGTCCACCACCCGGTTGACCACCTGGGAGTCGGCGACCAAGTTGACGGGGACCGCATCGAGAAGGATGTAGTCGTAGTGCTGACGCAGCGACGCGATCAATTCCTCCAACCGCGGACGTCTGAGCAGTTCGACCGGATTCGGGGGGATGTGCCCTGCCGGCACAAGGTCAATTCCCGGCGCAACCTCCCTATGTAGAATGTCTTCCAAGGCAATCTGGTCGTCATGGAGGTAGGAGGTGATGCCCCGGACCTTCTTTCCGAGCCCGAACGCCCGGGAAATTGTGCGCTTGCGAAGGTCCAGGTCCACGATCACAATCTTTTTCGCCCCGTCGGCTAAACAGGCGGCGACGTTGGTGGTCACAAAGGTCTTTCCGGCACCCACATTGAAAGAAACGGCCGATAGCACGGGACACTTCGTGTCTTTCTCGCGCATAAAATCGATATCGGTGCAAAGCAGCCGCAACGCCTCGGTGAAGATTCCTTTCTTGGTTCCGTCATAGGCGATGCCGTTCGCCGGAATCTTCTTCCGTTGCCGTATGTTCTTGCCGTAGAGCGGGACTTCTCCCACAAACGGGATGGAGATGGCGTCTTCAATATCCTTCCGTGTGTAGACTTTCGTGTCAAGGAAAAGTTTCGCCAACAGGATGATCGCCGGAAGAGCGATGCCGAGCAAGAGAGCCAGCAGCAGCATTTTATTGCGGGAGGGGTAAATCGGTCCCCAGGGTCCGTCCGCCGGATCGATCATCCGGGCATTGTTGTCCACCATCGCCTGCGTCAGGGCATTCTCTTCCCGCTTGTTGAGCAGGTACATGTACAACGTCTCCTTGATCGACTGTTGCCGTTCGATGGACAAAACCTCCCGAGCCTTGTTCGGCATGGCGGAGAACTGGCTGAGCGAATGGCTTTCCTGCAGGGCAAGGTCCTGCTTCTGGACATCCAGCCCCCGGATCAGGTTGTCGATGTAGCCGGTGATGGTTTCCCGCTGGAAGCGCAGGGAAGCATCCATCTCCTTGACCACAGGACTTTCGGAACTGCTGGCGGCGATCAATTTGTCCCGACGGATCTTCATATCATTGTATTTCGTGATCGCCTCCGTGATGGCAGGCTCTTCGACCCCGGTGTTGACGGGTATCGATTCATCGACTTTCGCGGGATCGTTGAGATACTCCTTCAAGTACTCCGCAAGCCGGATCTTGGTCTCGATCTTTACGATTTCAGCATTGCTCTGGCGGCTCTCGCTCAGATAGCGCGAGGCGGATTCGTCGACGCTCATGATCTGTTGGGAGCTCTTGAAGTAGGCCAGCTCTCCTTCCACGGTTCCGAGTTCGCTTTCAATGATGGCGAGTCGTTCGTTGATGAATGCAGCCGTGTTGACGGCCACCATGTTCTTTTCGATGATCGCCTGCTTGTTGTATTCATCAACCAAGGTGTTCAGCACGTCCCGGGCCCGCTGGCGGGCGAAGTCCTGCAAGGACAGGCTTAGGATGGAACCCTCGGCATCCGTCTGCCTGATCTTGAAGCGTGCCAGCATACCATTGGCCACCGAACGGGCCGGATGCTTGCTGACATAAATCGGAATCCCGAAATACCGATTCGTGTACTGAGCCGTCGGAAGTACAATCAAGGCTCCTTTCCGAACCTTGACCGTGTCCCCCAGATTGCATTTCAATTCGACAGATCCGCCGGAGGAGGAAAGATCCAACGTTACACTTTTCGTGTCCACCGGGGTGACCACCATCGAATAGGATTCGGTTACCGTTTGGATGGAATCTTGGTCAAAGAAGAACCGGACTTCCACCGGCGCGTCCTTGTACAACTCGATGTCCCGCAAAAATACTTTTTGGACATAATTCACATCCGCATTGAGGGTCTTGACAACCGTGGTCATCAAGTCCTTGGACTGGAACTGCAGGATCTCGTTGGACACGCTCACCCGATTGATATTGGTGCCATAGGTGCTCATGCTGACCGACGAACGAGCCTGGGCCGGATCTTTGATGATCACGGTGGCGTCCGCCCGGTAGGTAAATGGCATCTTGGCGTACTTGTAGTAGGCAAACCCGACGAACAGGACGATGCATAGGGCAAACCAGTACCAGTAACTCAACAGATAGAAAAAAACGTCGAGCAGATTGACGGAAGAATTGTCCTGCTTGCTTGTTCTATGATTCGTGTTCTGCATAGGATGAAGAGACTCTCAGGTTAAAATAATTAATACCCCTTGCTGTTTTGGACAAGAAGCCAGATGGTCGCGCCGAAAGAGCCGACGGACATCACCGTGCTCAACAGCCGGAGCGCGAATTCGGCGTCCGGGGCGAGCCTCGCGCCGCGACGCTTGACATAAACGATGTCGTTTTGCTGGAGGAAGAAGGCCGGAGAATCAAAGATATCCTTGGAAAGAATGTTCAGCGAATAGGCCGTCCTTTTTCCGTCCACCGTCCGGATGACCCGGATGTCTTTCAATTTCGCAGACGGATTCAGGTCCCGGGCTCCGGCAATGGCCTGGATGATGTTGATGTTGTTCCCTTCCACCGTGTAGACGTTCGGAGTCCCGGCATCACCGATGATCGTGTAGGTGAAATTCTCGATGTCGGCGGTGACGATCGGCTCTTTGATGTAGCCGTTCGAGATGATTTGGTTGGCGATCATGTCCCGCACCTGCGAAAGCGTCTTCCCTTCCAGGCGCTGCGTCCCGAGAATCGGGAATTCAATGTTGCCCCGCTCATCGATGAGGTAACCCTGCACGGGGACGGAACTCTGGCTGAACTCCAACGACCTATCTGCAATCAAGGCGTCCATATTGACGGCTTGCGTGATGTTGAAGGGGGCAGCAAGTGTCGGATCGCTGCTGGAAACCGTGATGTTCACGATATCGCCCGCGCGCAGAACGATCTCCGGCTGGGGAAGGGCCGTATAATCCGTGTTCACGACCATGTCGTTGAAGTACGTCAACTGTCTGGCGGAAGAGCACGAAGCCAAAAGGAAAATCAGTAAGCCAAAGCCGGCAAGTCTGTCGATTGTCATAACCCGGTGTACGTTTTTAACACATTGTCAATCATTTCTTCGTATGTAAACAACCGCTCATAACGCGCTCTTGCGCCGGCGGAATAGTTTTCATAGGTCTCGGCGTCTTTCGTGATTTCCAAAACGGCATCGGCAAGCGCCTTGCTGTCCTCGGGAGAAACATTCAGCCCGGATTCTCCTTGTCCGTTCACCCAGGAAACCCCGGATTCCGGAATCCGGGTAGCGACGACCGGCTTCCCGCAGGACATCGCCTCCACCTGGACAATGGCAAAGGCCTCGGTTTTCCAGATGGAACTGAGAACAAAGACATCGCAGGCTCCAAACCAGTTCCTCACTTCGTCATCACGCAAAAAGCCTGTCAAAGATACGTTTTTTTTCGCATTCTCACGAATAATCTGCTCATTTAACGCATCTTTCAACGGTCCTCCGCCACCGATTACGATTTGATAGCCCTCTCCGAGATACTTCGCGGCTCCGACGAGGTACTCGAACCCTTTGTACCCCACCAACCTGCCGAGCGAAAAGACGATCTTCCTGTCCGGCCAGCGGGCGCGGATCTTCTCCACTCCGGCCGGATCCGGAACCATCGGGACGACCCCGATCGGCACATAGGTCACCTTGTCTTGAAACTGTTTCAAATAAGGCGATTCGCGCACGTAAACCGGAGTAGTTCCGATGATCTTTTCAGCCCGCCGCAGGACCCAGTTCTGGAGCGGACGGTAGAAAAAGAGGAGCAGCTGCTGCTTCAGGATGTCACTGTGCCAATGCACGAACACCCTTCCTTTGTAGCTGCTCAAGAAGAGGGCGAGCGCGGCCATCGGGTCGGGATGATGGATGTGGATGATGTCATATTCCGCCGCGTGTTTCCGCAACCAACGGATCATGGCGGGGGCGAGCATGGTCGCGGCCACTTTCTTGAGGGTCGGTACGCAGATGACCCGGCCGTGGGGGTTCAACCGGATAACCTCTCCTTTGCCCAATTTCGCACAGAGCATGTCGCAGTCGATTCCGCGCGCGGAGATCCCGTTCGTGATGTCCCACATCACTTTTTCGACGCCGCCGCGAATCGGATAGAATTTACCGAGTTGGAGTATTTTCATGCATCAGCAAGATTTCAAAAAGCCGGTCCCAGTTTTCTGCCCGTGGAGGCTTCGTTTCCTGCCCGGGAACCTGTGACAGGAAATCGTATTCATTTTCAAGGATTCTATGCATCTGATCCGCAAGTTCTTCCGGGTCGTTCGGGGGAAAGAAGGCTGTCTTCATACTTCCGGAGGCCGTTTCATGGGCATAGGGAAGATCAGCCAGCAGCATCGGTTTGCCCGTGGGCATATATTCGGAGATCGGCAGTCCCCAGGTTTCTACGCGGGAAGGGAAAACCAAGCAATGGGCTTGCGCGTAATGCGCGAACAAGTCCTCCCGCGTCAGGAAGCCGGCGAAACTGAGGGACGCGACACTTCCCCACTTGCGCTTGATCCAGCGCGCGTAGCGATTTTCATCTCCGGACAGAGTCAGTCTCACGGTGAACCGGCCGGTGCCGATTCGGGCTTCCAGAAGCCGCGCAGCCTCGCAGAGGGTCTCGAAATTTTTGTGGCAGTCGGGCGAAGCGGGATAGAAAAACATCGGCGGTTCGGACAGATCCATCTGATTATCCGGACGCTGATCGGCTTCAAACCGCGGCGGGGCCACGATGATCCGCTCCGAAGGAAAGCCCGTGATCCGGCTCAATCCTTCCCGAAACCAGTTCTGCTGGGCTACTAGGAAGGCATTCCGGTGTACGAACATCCGGTACGCGTATTTCGTAAATTTCGAAAAGAGCGGAATTTTCGGATTCATCCGCCAGTCGCGGGCGCGGGTCTCCAGGAAGGGAAAAGAGGTGTGGCAATAGACTGCCTGTCTGTTCGCACGCACCCGGGGCGTCGTGTCGTGAAGAGAAAGCCAGAGGTCGGTTTCGGGCATCTGTCCGGAAATCCGGTGGAGGGTCACATATTCGCACCAGAGCCGCCTGATCCAGCTTTTTGCGCTCCATGGAATCTCGATGTAGCGGATGCCGTCGAAATGGCACAGCCGTTCGGAATGGACAATCGCCGTGACATCCAAGTCTTTCCGGGTGGAGAGATACGACAAGCTATCTCGCAGCACGGTAAGCGTGCCGCCCTTGCGGAGATTCACCGCCGATACCACTACAGATTTCCGAACAGGGCTTTCCATCGGTGCATGATTTTGGTTATTACAAGAACAACGGAGACAGGAGTCTGACCAAAACACCGGTTGCGACAGCAATGCCCAAACTCATCAATGTGCCTGCCAGTACATATTCCGTCTTCCGGGTGGAGCCCTCCTTGTAGCGGATGATGGATTTGGCTGCCAAGATGAAGCCGACAGCACCGTACTGCCCCATGACCACGAACAGCAAGAACAGGCTTCTTTCCAGTGACCCAATCAGGGCTCCGACACTCATAGGCTCCTTTTGTAGCGGTTCTTCCTCAAGAATATGATACTTTTCGAGCACACACCTCACAAGCAGATTTGCAGGTTTGAGACACAGAAGCAAAGCCGTGATAAAAACGGGGAGGTTGATGGCACCGATATTCAGGTTGATTGTCTGCATCCAACCGATTTGGCACGTGCAGATCATCGCTATGATGACGATCACGGCCAAATGCAGGGCTTGATCCAACAGAAAATGTTCCAGTTTATTTTCCCGACCGGATTTGATCCCGTCGATCAAAAGATGGGAAGCGATCAGCATAAGCATCCAAGGCAAGAATTCGATCTTCCAAACCGCAACGAACGAGAGGACGCCGATGACAACCGAATGGAAATAAAGATGGGGGCTTCTCCATTTCCTGCGACGCTTGTCTGCGCATGTTTTGTCCGTCTGGCAATAGAAATCGCCTATTAGATGCGCGAGCAGCAACATCAAGAATAAGTCATGGTTCATAGTCCGAAAAGTTCAAGGTTTCATAATAATCGAGCGCTTTTTCAATCGGTGTCCATCCGGCGGAAGCAAGATGCTGGTTCACTGCAGATTGTGTAATGCCGAGCTGCCGAGCGATCTCTTGTTCCCGTTCTCCGAAAAGTCGATGGAGAAGTACTTCGCATTGCCGAGCGGTAGCACGGTTCAATAAGGCGTCTACGAGCGCAGCAATGGCATTCAAGGCTTTATTCTGAAAAGATTCAGACGGCTCGACGAGCAACGTTCCTTTCATCAACGTTGCTTTTTGGTCCAATGCCCTTCCGGATAAGTAAATCGCTTCTCCATCCATGAAATCGTGTTCCCTGTCGACCATCCGCATCGATCCCAAACCGATGACGGAGCGAATGCCGAACCGTTTCAATTCTTTCGGAGCCCCACTCTTCCGTATGTTCAAAGACTTAACGTAACATTTGAGAATCAATGTGATCCTGAATGCATCCTGTGGCTTGTCCGTGACACATTCGATCGAATCGCCCCGAACCAGTCTTCCCCAGAATCCGGGGAAGCTCACTTCCAATTTATTCAGCAGTTCTTGTACCTTGGATCGCAAGAACAACATTTCCTTGATCTCAAGGGAGGTGGATTGAACTATATCCGCTGAAATTGTCGCGTACATTTCTGATATTACTTATTCCGAACAAATATAAGTTAAATAACTTATATTACATAATAATAAGTAAAATAACTTATAAATTTCCGAACAAAGTTTTCCATCGGTGCATGATTTTTTCTTCACCCCAGGCATCGGACATCCGGTAGGCCTCCGCGCCCATCGCCTTGCGGAGCGCGTCGTCTCTCATCAGGCGCAGCAGGGCGTCAGCGAAGCCTCCCGTGTCTCCTTCCGGGACCAACAGTCCGTTCCGACCGTCTCCAATGATGTCGCGCGGGCCACATTTGCAGGCAAAAGACACGGCAGGAACCCCGGCCGCCTGCGACTCCAGCAGCACCATCGGCAGCCCCTCGTAACGGGAAGAGAGGGCGAGAATGGAGGTATTTGCATAGATTTCCTTCACGTCCCGAGCGGGACCATGAAGCGTTACGGTCGCTCCTAGGTCATATTCCTCGATCATCCGCTGCAATAGCGGCCGCGTCTCGCCGTCGCCGACAAGACGCAGCGACCAGCCGAGCGCCTCCTTCCCTACCCGGTCGCAAAGCGTTTTCCACGCCTCGATCAGCAGGTCGAGCCCTTTCTGCTCCGAGTATCGCCCCACCGCCGAGACGGTCTTTGCATCGAGGGCAGCAGGCTTGTCAAACGTGAACGTGCGGGCGTTCGGGATTACGACGATGTTGTCGAGCCCGCCCCAATATTCCTTGTCCTCCTGCGTAAGCACCACGAATTTGTCGAATCGCCTGACATGGCGCAGGTCTGCCCAACTGCGGAACCGGTCCGCAATCGCCCAGAGTCCCTTCCGGCCATACTGCAGACGCTTGTAGCGGGAGAAATGAATCTCCAGTACCTTCTTGCTGCCGTCCTGGATCTTCGGGAGAAAGGTCTCCTCTCCGCAGAACATGCTGACCGTCACATCCGGCTTTTCCCGCAGCAAGACTTCCGTCAGCCTTTTGCGATGGAGCCGCTGCTTGGCCGGGTAGTGGATCACTTTGTCCAGGAACGAGGCGCCGTTGTTGTCTTCGTAACCGATTCCCAGGTCGATGAAGCGGATGGACGGGTCGAATGGAAAGGCGTTCGCCCTCCCCTTCTGTTCCGTGGTGACCACCACCACCTCATAGCCCATTCCGACGAGCGCCCGCGACTTGTTCGCCAGCACCCGTTCCATTCCTGCAGGGCGGTACGTCCCCGCTATGCAGTAGAGGAGTTTCATGGCAAGTCTTCCATCCACAGGTGACGACTACAAATGCTTGTCAAAATCCATCTTTTCGTGAAGAATACGGCTTATCAGAACAGAGCCATTGCTTCTGATCTGATAGAATATCACGTGTTTTCCCCATGGGTATTTCCGGTATCCGGAACGTACATGTTCATATGAACGGCCGAGAAAAGCAGGAGCCTTTGCAATCTCAGAGCACACGTGCAACAAGCCTTCGATGTACTTGTTGGCCTGTTCACGAGACCATGTTTCTACCGTATAACGCCAAATTCCGCTCAAATCTTTTTCAGCCTGCTTAGACAGGTCGTACTTCGGCTTCATGATCGGCATTCAACTTTTTTACGAAGGCTTCAGGATTAAAGCCCTCAACAACCCCGCTTTCTTCTCCCTCGATCAGCGCCGCGCGAATAGCGGCCAGACGGATCTCGTCTTCCTCCAACCGGCGAAGTCCTGCACGGATAACCTCGCTTACATTATTGTAACGCCCTCCCGCGATATTCGCCCGAATAAATTCTTCATAATGAGGGCCTAAAGTAACTGTGACAGTTCTAGCCATATTCTTTTCCTTTATACGCCTACAAATGTAAGAATAAATCTTACATTTGCAAAATTATTATGAACTTATAACTCAAACAGGAGTAAAAATCTTTTCCCTGTATTTGACGATGCCTTCTTGAGGTTCTCCTAAAATGTCTCTTTCTCGCACTCATCCGCGCCACATTGCCTTCCGGCGTGATGTGCGATTTCCGCCTTCATTTCCAAAGCAATTAAAAATAAAGCCAGTGCCAAAAAGACATCTGTGGAGACTTTCAACCAAACGATCAAACCCACCAATAGTGTAAGCAGCGGAATAAGCCTATAGTATGAATCTCTCTTTGCGGCCGCGAATGCGGTGTAGGCCATAACAGCGATCATCGCTGAAAGACCGATGACACCGAAATAGAACAAAAAACGAAGATAACCGATATCCGTACCCATGTAAAAACCGCCCTCCGTTGCAGTACCCAGATAATTGATATCGTATCGAGAATTGGAGAAGTAACCGTCGCCGATTACCCAGGTTTTCAATGACTCAGGGAAAATGACCATCGAACCTAACCTATCTGTCGATGAACTCTGCCATTCGCCCGTTTCGACATAATTAAAAAAACCCTCGAAAGCGAACCTGTACTGGTCTCGGACAGAAGGGATTGACTGATAGAGAGATACGGAGACAAGGATTACAATTGCAGCAATCATAAAGAACGCCCCTATGATCTTGGACTTCCTTTTCGTTTCCTTGTTTGACTCGAAAATCAAAGACAAAACAAGATACGCCAGCCCTACACCTGCTCCAACGAGCGTTGTCCTGGCGATCATATTACCGATTATGACAATTATGAAGAAAGCCAGAAAATACAATGCGATCTTCAGGGTATTCATTCTCCAACTTTCTTTTGTCACAAGGACAGACATCGCCGCCAAAACAATGGAAAAGCGGCAACCTGCAACATCCAATCCCGCTCCAATTCCATACAATCGATGTACGCTTTGAAGCATTTCCTGACCTTGATTGACTGTTGAGTCAATCACAAGCCTAACAACAGCCACATATTCGATCAGCATTGCAATCGCGCATTGGAACACGCAAACGGCAATCAGATAATTGACGACAATCGGAATATCGATCCTTTTATGGAAGAAATGAATCACGCAGCATACGAAAAACGCCCCGCCCAGCCAGACCAATGCAGAAGTCAGGTAGGTAGCATAAGCGTAGTCTTCCGTCTGATTGTATGTTGTTGAAAACAAACCTATCAGGGACACGAGTGAGGCCAAAAGAATGATCACGAAAATGCTTTTAGGAATTCTGAATTCGCGAATCGTGACGAGATAATAAATGAAGAAAACGACTCCGAGAGCAGCTTCCATCATTTTTGTGTTCAATCCCGGAAGCACGGAAAATTCGAACGGGAAGAAATACATACTCACCAGTATTCCCGTCAACAAGTATTTCAAGAATTTAATCATCAGCCAAAACGAAGTCCGTAAAAGAGTTTGTTCACGATAAAATTGTAGATTTTCAGTATCCCGTACATACGCTTGGTCCCGAGCCATACAATCAATCGGGTCCGAAATCCCAGTCCCGTATCGCTAAGCGGCCTATTGAATGCTTCGGGATAGCGTTTTTCCCAATACTCTGCCTCTTTCCATCTCCCATCTGTCAAACAAGGGATGATCAAACCGAGTTTGAACATGCGAAGGTATTTCTCCCTTTCAGAGAAATGACATCCTTCAAGAAATGTGACAGTTCTGCTGAAGTTGTGTTCAAAATCAGAAAGGTGCTTGTCTGAAACCGTGTTCGTGAAGGCCTTCGGATTGGATCTTACATAATGATACATCGCCTCGGGGAGATAGGCGACGCGCTTTGACTTTGCGGCCAGCAGAATCATTGTTGTATCCTCCCCCATCCCGTAGCCATCCGGAAACGAAATCCGGTTGTCAAAGTAGATGGATCGTTTCACGAGTTTATTCCAGACATTGAATTTCATCTTCCCAGACAAAAATCCCTTCGTCAGCATTTCTTCAGCAGTAGAGAAATCGGGGTTGCGCATATAGCGTTCTCCTCCAGGAAAGGTCAGATAGAAATCGGAGTAAACAATGTCCGCCTCCTTTTCAAGGGCAAGGGCATGCATTTTCTCCAACATGTCGGTTTCCACCCAATCATCACTGTCACAGTGGTATATATAGTCCCCCGAAGCAACTGAAAGACCGGTATTCCGAGCAGCCGGAAGCCCTTTGTTCACCGGATGGGTGATGATACGAGCACTATTTCCCGGGTATGATAAGAGCACTCGCTCGAGAATCGCTCTGCTCCTGTCCGGGGAGGCATCATCAATGAACAGAATCTCTATCTCCTTCAGCGTTTGGGACAAGAGGGATACAGCGCATCTCTCAATGTACTTTTCAACGTTGTAAAAGGGCACGATTACGCTTACTTTACACATATCATTCGGACTGCCAGGTTGAGCGCCCACTGTTTAAAGATGTTCAAATCATACTTCTTCGAAGGCACGATGGCTTTCAATAATTTTTTAAGGTAAGGATATTGACGGAAAATGGCAAAATCTCCCGCTCCGAAGGCAAACCATCCGATCCGCAGGAGCAAATCCTCCTCAACTCCCAAAATAGGGGATCGGGCGCGCTCTCCAATGGGCAAATTATGATAATAGTCAAATAAGGCCATCAAATTGCGGGCAGATTCGAATTTCTGTTTTGAAATCTTGCTGTTCGAGATCGAACCCTCAGTGCCTATCCGATAGTGGTAGAACGGCTGCGGAAAATGAACTACTCGCTCCGCATGGCTGATCAATTGCGAAACAACCACCAAATCATCGCGCATGCCGTATTGCGGCCAGACCCGGACAGCTGCGTACAACGATCGCTTTACCAATTTGTTCCAGTAATAACCATGAAAATTCTTCCCGTTGTACAAATCCTTGAAAAGTAATTTTTGATCGGAATATTCCTTTTCAAAAGCGATCTCTTGACGGTCTGGAAACTCCAGGTAATAATCAGTATATACCAAATCGGCGCCTGTAGCCAGAATCACATTGACCATCCTGTCGACCATATCCGTCTCAACCCAATCATCCGCATCGATTTGAATCACGTAATCGCCTTTGACGTGACTTATTCCCGTCTTTCTGGCCAATGCGACACCTTGATTTTCTTTTTCAACAATGATGACTTTTGCTTTTCGCTCAGGATGGAAGGCGACCACACTTCGCAAAATGTCGATCGAATCGTCTTTAGTCCCATCATTCACAAATACGAACTCGATGTTCGGATAAGTCTGTGACAGGAGACTTTCCGCACATTGTCCGATGTGGGCGGAAGCGCCGTAGATGGGCACAACTATGGAAACAGAAAGAGAATGTGAAGAATTGGACATCGTCTTAACAATCAAAAAAACAAATCATTGGTTGGCTCGTCCTCCACATCCAACCAGACGCCGGATTTTCGCAATTTTGCAGGGTTACCGGCGATCAACGAATATTCCGGCACATCCAAACCCGCCTTTACGAGCGAACGAGCAGCAACAATGCATCTCGGAGGCAGAATGGCGCCTTTGAGAACCATCACCTGCGAGCAAAGCCAGGTATGATGCCCGATCCGAACAGGAGCGCAAGCGGAACCGATGAATGTTCCTTGCATAGACTTGATGCAGTGATAATCTGTGTCCATTATCGTATTTTCCCAACCGAGCAACACATGATCCTCAAAGCAAATCTCTGAAAGACATACCAATTTAAGACCAGCAGTACATAGAATCTCAGATCCAAAATCCAAACAGGCTCGGCTTCCCACCTTGATACTCGAAGCATTTCCAATAATGCATGTCCCGCGAAAGATGACCTTGCCGCCTCGGTTGTCCCAGAGAATGCCTCTGTTCGGATAGACAGTTTCAATCAAAAACCCAAGACGGATCATACCTGTTTTAACGGTATCCAAGTCTATCTCAATCGATCCTGCACATTTGTACAGTTTGGGTTTGTACAACCAGATCGGTAGTTTGATAGCCTGACGAAAGGGCAGGTAATGAAAATTGAACCAGATTGTAGGGAGAATCGAGCGCAACAGATGGCGTCCGTTCCATAGTTTATGAAATTTTAACATCATTCTAAGTGTTTCCTCCTTCTTTTCGAAGGAATACCTTTGAAACATCCCTGGAAACAAGCCTTGGTAATGCAGCCAAGCTTGCGAATTTTATTCTTTTCTCCGAAAATGATTCCCGGAATGTAGTAGGCGAATGTATAGGTGATACATTTCAAACTTGGTTCATTCCGGAACTCCCGGCGCATCCAGAACATATTCCTGAACAGGAAGAAGTACGAGGTTGCAGAATAATTTGAAGCCTTAACGCCAAGGGCGACAATTGTCGAGGAGCCGAAAACATGTCTGACAAAATGCTGGCAAAGGACTTGGATTCGGTATCCGTTTCTCCGAGCCCAGAGGCAATATTCAGAGTCCACCCAATAGATCCGGTAATCTTCCCGAAATCCGCCGAGCCTTTGGGCGATTTGGACATTGCAAAGCGAGCAGGAGGTAACGACGCCCTCGACGTCCGCCACCACCCCACCATTCTTTGGTCCGTTGATGTTGGGAGCGAATATGGCCACGTTCTCCTTCGGTAACGCCTCGACAGTTGCGAGAAAAGAGCCGAAATCTTCCCATGAACTGTCTTGATCCATCGTGAGAAGATAATCACATTCATGTTCCTGACACCAATTCAAAGCATAGTTCAACGGCTCCGCGATGTATGCATTTGTTTGCGTCCCACACCAGATGATCTTTTCGCTGAATTCCTCAGGGACATCGAACTCAATAGGAGAATTCCGCCAAACCAAGACAGTGTCAACCAGTTTCGCATACTTTCCAAGATTGTCAAGGAAAACATCTTCATCCGGATGATAAAGAACTACGATAGCTGCTATTTTCATCTTCCAAGCAATCCCCTGACCAACAATCTGAATCTCTTGCCCAACGGCAGACGGTCGAGCAAGGTACACTGCCGATCCCAAAAATCGAAACAGAACTTTTGATCAAACCATATTGACCTGCGATAATAATCCCACCAGATGTCCATATTCAGACAGGCGCCGTTCCAAGGCTTGGCACCATTATAATGGACGATCCCGGACTCCAGCGCTCTTTCCAGCAGTTCGGAAGAAAACAGTTTCTCAAACTCCTTCCTTCTGTTTACAATCAGATGATAGAGTTGGATTGACAAGCAGAAAGAGGGATCCAAACGCAGAATCCGGCCGTTGCAAGCTATGTTCATTATGTCCATGTCTTGCTGCTGATATGTTTGCGACCCCATTTTTCGAAAAGTTTCGGTCATTTTATCCGCGCGAAGCAAAGCGGAATTTACAACCAAATTGCCCGCATAGAAGTAACCGGAATTGTAGTCCAATCCGAGGTTTGTTACATACTCCCGCGCTTCCGGCCGCAGTTCTGCGCAATTGTCCACGGCAGCGAAATAATGATCTCCGAGATCCAAGTCATAAAATCGCCTTAGGTCTTCCCGGAAAATCACGTCTACGTCGGAATAAAGCACCTTGTCGTATTCGGGCAGGAATTCAGGGATCAGAAGCTTGTAGTATGTAGCCTCGGTAATTCCACGGACCTGATACGCTCCGGAAAAAGAGCCCCCGACATCCTTGAAGGTCAAACTGCAGTTCTTGTAGATCTCCGGAAGGCGGTTCAACTTCGACCCGGAAAAATCCGTGTCACGACCGTGCAACACGAATATCTCGTAGAAAGTGTCTTGCGCGGCATTCTCCAGCAAGGAAGTGAGGCACACTCCCGCGGGCATCTCGAAGTTCGAGTCAAATGCGAAAACGATCGGAATCCTGTTCATAATACTTTACCAATCATAATGTTGATACCTACCTACATCGGAAATGTCGGGAAGATAATGATAATCCGCTCCATGGTACCATTCGTCAAGGTACTCTGAAATCCTCACGGGAACATTGCAATTCAGGCCTTCGAAATCCATCTTCATACAGGTGAAGGCCTCATCGATTACATGGTGCCTGCAGTCCCCGACACTGTAGGTGTCATAGAAAAGGTTCTTCTTGGAAAAACCGGAGATAAATCTGAACAGACACAAGAACAGCAAGTTGATCCCATGCCTCAAATAGAGAAGAGATTTGAAAACTCTAAACTTGCCTGCCAGTTTCATCAATTTGTATTGCCCACCGCACATCAACAAGAAAGAAATTTTCTTCAAGGTTCTGTTGCACCTCTCCACCGGGATGACATCGATGAATATCCCGGAATAAGGGGAAAATGACAACATCGGATGCTTATCTTTTTTCTGGACTCCCTCTTCGCGGACTTTCCCGTAATAGTAGGGATAGAAAATGTCCGACGACTTGTCCTGCAGAAAGTAGCGCTTCTCCTTCTTGACGATCTGGCAGAACTTCCGATAGTCCGCGTAGGGCATGTCGATGTCCACGTCATCATCCCAAGGGATGAAACCCTTATACAGATACGCTCCGAGCAACGTCCCTCCGGAGAGCCAGTAAGTCAACCCGTTTCTTTCACAGACATCCACCACGTACCTCAGAATTTCCAACAACTGCAGCTGGAAATTCCGCAGTTCGGATCCCTCGGGGTTAAAATTAGCCTTGAGCTCTTTTTTAACAGTTTCTGTTATTTCCTGTTCATTCATCATATTCATCCCCTATTAACACTACAGCGTCAAATCGACCTTATTGTCCAGCCAACTCGAGATCCTTTTCTCAACCTTTCCAAAAGCCAACTGCCGGACCTTTTCGATCAGCAAGGGCACGAACATGGAAAGCACGAAGAATACAAACACCAATCCGAGGAATGTCCATGAAATACCCCAACGCGAATATGCCGATGCCACGCTATCATAAAAATTGATACCGCCTTCTTGCATCAAATAGATCGACAGACAACCGGCAGCCATTGAATTGATTGCTTTGGAATAGAATGGAAACCGTAAAAAGAGCAAAAAGAAAGCGACCGCTTCGAGAATCAGCAAAGGGTTATTGTAATACAAAAGCCGAAATGGATTGATTCCTCTGTTTCTCAGGAAAATACACCCAGCCCCTATGATTATTCCACATAAGAGATAAGTCGCAACACAGTAACCGCGCTTCACTGTCCCGATTCCATATAGATGGAGAAAGCGTCCGATGCAATATAAATAAATGAAATTCAATACGTTGTACCCATTATAGAGGGTCTGTTCCTTTCCGTTGAGCCATCCGATCCAGATATTGATGAACGTCAGGACAATCAAAGCATACAAAAGTCCCCGTCTTCCGATGTTATCAATCACCTTGTTGATGAAAGGACTCAAAAGCATCAACACAAAATAGATCCGGACGAACCATAAGCGACTCCTTGACAAAGGAAGGAAAAGTCGCGCGAGAAGGGACGACAACTGAAAATTCCCTTCATGCAAGGAACAGTAGACATAGGTCAATATTCCGAAGAATGCTGTGATTCCAAACAGCCTCACAAGACCTTTGAAACTTAACTTGATAGAAAAATAGCCCGATATCAGGACGAATAGGTTGACGCCGATGATCAAGAATGAATCAAGCACCAACAAAGAATCATAAATGCGAGGTTCCAGATCTATGCTCTCCCCAAGAGCGAGGCCTGAGAATAGATTCATCCCATAAAAGATGAAATGATGCAGGACGATGAATCCCATTGCCACTAATCTCAGCAATTCGAAATTCGATTGTCGTTGAGTCTCCATACGATTGGAACCTTTTTTAATCAGGGAAACTTGACAATAAGTTTCACTTTAAGCATTTTGCAAAACCGGTCATCCCTAAAATTAATAATAAAAATGCAATAGAATCCTTACGCCCCAAAGACATCCATTTCATTTGCTTGAATTCCGGCCGAAACTGTGATTTGAACGATTTCGAAGACAACAGCCCTTTTTTCCAAGCCGTAAACCCAGTACGGACAAGAACAGATCGAGTTTGTTCTTTCAAATCACTCGGGACAATCTCCAGGAGTTGGTTGCAAAATTTCAATTTCTTCTCAAAAGTAGATTCCGTCCACTCTTTCGTCAATGTGCTTGCCCATGTATTATAGTGATAAAAAGCCTCAGGAAGATAGCACAATTTTAACTCGTGCTGAAGAAGTTGGGCGAAAATTAATGTATCCTCTGATAAATCAATCCCCGGGAAATAATGAATTTCAAATTTGTCATACAACGAGTGCCGGACCATCTTATTCCACAGAAATCCTTCCAACTGGTTTTTTAGCAACTGGATGAGCACCTCGCGTGGAATAATCGACTGCAATCTCTGAGATCTGTACACCTGCGTTGACCCATTATTAAGATAGTAATCAGTAAAGAGAATGTCGGCATCATTCGTAACCGCGCACTTATACATCTTCTCCAGCATATCCGGTTCAATCCAGTCATCAGCATCGGCATGGATTGAATATTTCCCCGAGGCTTTGTCTGTTCCAAGTTGCCTTGCAGACGCAACTCCGCTGTTCTGTTGATGAAAGACTATGAAACGAGCATCTTCCGCAGCATATCTATCGCAAATACTGCCAGACCTATCGGTGCTCCCGTCATCGATCATGATAACCTCGAAATCACGAAAACTTTGGATTCGCAAACTTTCGAGACACTTTTCCAATGTCTTTTCTCCGTTGTAAACAGGTACAATCACTGAAACGGCAGGAATATGGCTCATCGTGCAAACAACATTAAGGAGAATCCAAGCGAAACTATAGGGAGTTGTGACTAGCTGCTGTTTATTTTGAAGCGTGACGAAAAAACCTCTTTTTGAGTTCCATCAAAAACTTGCATGAGGACAATCGGTACATGATCCGGTATTTCATCCCCAAGTCTTTCTTGATGTTGCCGTAGATTGCCTGCACATCCTCATTTTCATACCAGCGCGCGGGAGTCCGATAGATTTCCTCCTGGCACAGCTTCTTTGTATCGCACCAAGCGTATCTAACAAAATACGGGGAATGAATTCCGATTTTATGATAGGCATCATACAGGCGCTTCAAACAATAGATCGACCGGTCAATACTTTGTTTGTACTTGATGAAGAACGGATCGCCAGAGTCAACGTAATTGTAGGCGATTTCAGCCGAAACATATACAGAATCAACTTTGGAGAGGAAGCGCAGCACGAATTCGTTGTCCTCGGCAAATACCATGTTCTCATCAAATCTCAACTCGCCTATCAACTTTTTTTTGAAGAGTTTGGCGCAAGAAGAGCGAAATGCCTGCATGTGGGAAGGGAGGAAAGATTTCACTTCCTCAGCACCGGAGAGCAAACGGCTTTCTTCAAAACGATCTACCCGAATCGGCTCCCCGTTCTCGCGACACCGCAGATAGCCGAAAAGAACGAGATCCGTGGAATACTCACGATTTAGGATGTCCGCCGCTTCCGCAGGAATCCAATCATCTGCATCGAGGAAAAAAACATACTCTCCTTCCGCCACTTTTAATCCTGCATTTCTGGCGGAACTGGCACCGCCGTTCGGTTTGTCAATCACCTTGACATTCCGATTCTCCATCCGGTACCGTTCGCATAGTTGCAATGACTGATCCATGGATCCATCATTCACCAGAATTACCTGATGATTCCCGACTAAACGGATCACGCTTTCCACACATTTGGAAAGTGTTCGCTGCGCATTGTAGACAGGAATAATAAACGAAATCATCGACAAATCCTTTATTTGTTTATTTTTTCACGAATCGATACACCAGATATGCGAGCGTCGGAAACAAACGACGTAGGTCATGCTTTAAGAGATACGACATCGCCTCCACAATCCTCGATCTCGATAGAAGGCACATCCGATAGTACTCCCGTATGAGCGTGAATATAGTAGAATCATACGTGGGTCCAAAGTGTTCGTTCAACGCCTCATGGTGGTGAATCCATGCAGCTACCGAGACCCTTTTCATGGAGACACTGCCTGGGTGCCGGCGGTAAACCACTCTTTTCTCTGCATCGCACCAGACTTTTCCGAGAGACGCAAGCCACAAGAATGTCACGATGTCTGCATAGATAAATCTTTTGTCCGTGGGTGGAGATAACCCTTCTTGATAATAATTCCGGTACAACACACTGGCCGTCGGCACCACCCAGTTCCGCAAAAGATCCTGCCCAGTGTATTCCCGGGTTTCAACGTTGAAGAAACCGGAACGCGGGATGATGCCCTTGTCATCCTCCCAGGTTACCACCGCATCACTGAAACACATTGCGTAATCCGGATGCGCCTCCATGAAATCCACCTGCTTCTGAAGCTTCAGCGGGTCCGTCCAGTAGTCGTCCCCCTCGCAAAGAGCGATGTATTTCCCTTTGCCGGCGGCATTCATAATACTTGACAACTTGTCGAATCCCTTCGAAAACTGATTTTCCTTTTCGAAGATCGGTTTGATGATGTCCGGGTACTTCTCCGCGTATTCCCGGATGATTTCCGCCGACCGGTCGGTCGAGACATCATCGTGCACGATCGCCTCGAACTTGAAGTTCGCTTTCTGCATCACGAAACCATCCAGACACTGCCGGAGATAGGGTTCGTGATTATAGACGAGGCACTGAATAGACACCAATGGTTGCTGAGACGTTTTGTTCATGCGATCGAAATTGTGTACAAGTTGATTCGGAGTCAGCAATCAATCGGCAGCTTTTCTCAAGGCTATTTTTTTATGTTTGGCCAAGATGATACGCGCCATTTTCACCATGGGCGGTCCGATAAACTTGTTATCCTTGACTGCGGCACCTTTTCCTTCGCGGGCGGCCTCTTCCGCAAGTTCGACCATTTCGGTCGCCCAGGCGACCTCCTCCTCTGAAGGAGAGAAATACTGATGTACTATCGTCCGCAAGTTTTTCGGGACACTAATGTCACACAATAAAATGATATAATCATACATATTTATCTCCGGCTTTTCGATCTCTAACAATTATTGCCGGAACTCCGTACATTACAACATTATCCGGACAGTTCTTCATTAATAAGGAACCGGCTCCTATAACTGAATGACTGCCAATTACTATGTTCTCCTTTAATGTGGCACCGATTGAGATTGCACTACATTCACCGATTTTCACATTTCCGCCAACGGTAACACCAGGCGCTAAACTCGAAAAATTTGACATTTCAACATCGTGATCAGCACTTGCATTTGTGTTTATAAAAGCAAAGTCTCCAATCTTAGCATCAGCATTAACTATTGAACCTGCCATTAATGCTACACCCTCCCCCAATGAAACATTCTTACCAATCAATGCTGATGGATGAATGGCGGAAGAAAATATTACATTAGAATTGAGTGTTTTAATTTTTTTCATCACAAGTTGCCTTCCATAATTGTCTCCTATCGCTATGAAAACAGAACATTTAAATTTTTCAATTATTTCCGCAACATCTTGAACTTTTCCTAAAACACTATACCCCAGTGTTTTTTCATTTTTGTTTCTATAATCATCAATTACTCCTATAATCTCAATATTTGTTCTTTCAAAAATATCAATAATAACCTTTGCGTGTCCGGATGAGCCAACAACTAAAACTTTTCTTTCATTCATAAAGTATTCTTTTAAATTCGTTTCTTCTATTGCCGAAAAAATATAATTTATCATTTAGTACATGACATCAAGGGACGCTTGCAAGTTGCAGCATTTCATAGATTGACCGCTCGATTTGCCACCGGTTATGGTCCAACTCAGCGAGCATGATAGGGCTGATATCCAGTCTTTCACCCTCGGCAAAGGCGTTTGCGCAGGAGGCCTCGGATCCTCTCCAAAAGCATCAGTCTTTTGGGTTTCGTCACTTTTCCACCCATTTTAAACCATCCAAAACATCCGGCAGAACAACGATCGCATCCTGCCCCACATCTTGACCATCAACACATTCTCTTTCATTTTCTCGGGGCTCTCCGGCGTTGTTTTTCCCGCCGTTCGTAGATTTCAGAAGGACTTTCAAGAAGATTCGGTATCGTCGCGTAAGCGTTCTCGAGCAGTTTCAGGGCACGAAGCAGTCCCAGAAAAGTCGACAGTCGGATGCTGCCTGCCTTCCCGCACTCGAACCGGCTGACCGTCATATTGGTCGTTCCGCACTGTTCGGCCACCTCTTTCTGCGAAAGGCCCAAGGCGATCCGGTAGGCACGAAACCTGGCTCCCAATTCGGTCATGACTTCGAAATTGGACTTCGCGTAAATTTCTCTCTGCTCGATAGCATTCATAAAAAAATTATATAAATACTTATAATTAAATCAAAATATTGAGATAATTATACAAATATTGATATCCTATCCAAACAAATCATCCTGGGAAACAACGCTTTGGATGCCGCCGGCATATTCATTCTGAAAAAGTCCGAAAGTCGTGACGAGGGTCATGTGTATGGTTTTCCGCGTCCTTGTCACGTCCAAAAAGGTCTGAAGGCGATGACGGAGACGGGCATCGTATTCCTTGTCGATCCGATAGTCATCAACGGAAAATTTCATCTCGCAGAGGTTGACGATGCGATCCGCCCGGTCGATAAGCATATCGATCTGGCAGCCACTGCGGGTCTCGTCACCGGCATACGACCACGATGAGGTCTCCGTATGGACGCCTGCAATCCCGAGGGCTTTCTTGATCTGCGGAATATGGCGGAAGCAGAGATTCTCGAAAGCATGGCCACGCCACGCATTGATCGCAGGGGACAGCTGATTGTTTTGCCAGAAGCGCTTGTCGGTCGTCCTCTCCCCATCGATGATGCGCAGCCAGAACAGGCTCAAAGGATCCGTCAACTTGTAGCGGTTTTCTCTCGAGCTGCCGTTGAAATCCTTGCATAAAGTGATGAAATCGCTCTCTTTCAGAGATTGGAGTATCTTCGTCAGTCCTCCTCCGCCCAAGCCTGTCTTTTCCGAGATCTCGCTTCTTTTGAATCCTTTTGCCGAATTCGCAAGGAAACGGACGATCCGGATATGATCATCGGGATTTACGAACAAGGAAGAAAAGAGGCGCTCAAATTCATCCGCAAACACGGCATCATTTCCGAACATCAGCGAATCCACATTCTGAGCCAGGCTTTTCCCCTTCCGGAAGCCATTCATATAATAGGGAATCCCGCCAAAGACCATGTAACTCTGAAGAATGTCATAACGGCTGAGAGAAATGCCTTTCTTCGAGAAGTACTGCTCGCATTCAGCCAAAGTGAACGGTGAGAGACGCAACACTTGGGTAAGTCTTCCATACAATCCGCCTTTGTTGTTGATCAGTTTGTCATTCATCCATGATGTGGCGGAACCGCAGACGATGAGCATCAGATTTTCCCTGCTCGCACCCCAGCCGTTCCAAAAATGTTCCAGCGCAGTCACGAATCCGGATCTAGGCGTGTCCATCCAAGGCAACTCGTCCAAAAAGACGACCTGCCTTTGCGTTGTCGATTTGCCTTCCAGCATCTTGACCAGCAAATTGAAGGCCTCCATCCAGTCTTCAGGCGGTTGTGAGATTTCAAGTCCGTACCGGGACAAAGAATAACTGAAAGCTTGGAGTTGTTCCCTGAGAAGTCTCTTTCCTTTCAACTCGAAGGGAGAAAGTCCCGTGTGGAAAAAGGAGAAATCATCTTTGAAGCATTCCCTGACAAGAAAAGTCTTCCCGACACGCCGCCTGCCATAAATGGCCACGAATTCGGCATTACCGCTGGAATAAATCTCTCCCAACGATTCGAGTTGCGCTATTCGGCCTACGATTTCGGACATATCAGCAGTATTATTTCTCCTCAAATATACTCAAAATGTAATTTTTGGCAAAATAGCGTATATGCTATTTATCCAAAATATGGTTAGAAATCCCTGTTTTGGAGAAATAAAGAAGATTTTCAATCACCCGCTGCACATCTTCCTCGCTCATCGCATGGTGGATCGGGAGGCAGATCACCTCATCGGCCATCTTAGTGGCAATAGGGAGGTTCGCCGGAGACGCGCTCGGCAAGCCCCTGTACATAGGAAACGTACTGATGAGCGGATAGAAGTACCGCCTTCCCCAGACATTCCGCTCGCGCATCCGGAAGTAAAGCTCATCCCGGGTCATCCCATACCTGCGAGCATCCACGAAAATCGGGAAATAACCGTAGTTATGACGCACACCGGGCATATCGTCCCAGAAAGCGATACCCTCGACCGCGCGCAAGGCCTCGCGGTATTTCACAGCGACCCGGCGCCGAGCCTCGATCGCGGCATCGACCTGCATAAGATTCAGCAAGCCGTAAGCCGAGCGGATTTCATCCAACTTTCCATTGATGCCCGGAGTGACCACTTCCGTCTCTCCCGCAAAGCCGAAGTTCTTGAGGAAATCGATCCTTTCCTTCGTCTGCTTGTCGTGCATCACCATCGCTCCGCCTTCGACCGTGTTGAAGACCTTGGTCGCATGAAAACTCAGGGTGCTCATATCGCCTTCGAGGAGGACGCTCCTGCCTTACACTTCGACGCCGAAGGCATGGGCGGCATCATAGATGACTTTCAGCCCGTATTGATCGGCGATCTCCTGAATTCCAGCCGTGTCGCAGGGCTTTCCAGAGACATGAATCGGCAGGATCGCCGTCGTCCTCGGCGTGATCGCGGCTTCGATCTTTCCGGGATCCATACAGCCCGTATTCCGGTCGATGTCCACGAAGACCGGCTAGATTCCGTTCCACCATAGGGTATGCGTCGTCGCCACGAAACTATAGGGGGTCGTAATGACCTCCCCGGTAATCCGCAGCGCCTGCAAAGCGGTCACCAGCGACAGGGTTCCGTTCGTAAACAGGCTGACGTACGGGACTTTCAGATAGTCAGCGAGTTCCGTCTCCAGCTGCTTGTGGAAGTCTCCGTTGTTGGTAATCCATTTGCTGTCCCAGATCTGCTTCAGGAGTCCCTGGAAGGCATCCAGATCCGGAAGCAGAGGCGAAGTGACGGTAATGACTCTATTGTTTCCCATTTCGGAGGAAATTTTCTTGCAGAAGTTGCATCATATAAGCGAGTTCCGGCGACTTCGTGAGTTTTGCGATACCGTAGTAGAAGGCGAGGCCAGCCGGGATTCCTGCAAACAATTGGATCCACAGGTTCGGAATCCACTGGATCAGGAACCAGACCGAAAGTCCCATCGCCAGGGAATAGAGCAGAGAAGGAGCAACGTCTTTCATCTGCTTGAAGAAACCGACGTGGATGAGTTTGCCTGTGTAATGGGTGTTGATGACCAAGCAAATTACCGAGGATAAGACCCTTCCGGCGCACATATACACCAAGCCGAATGGAATCGAGACGATCAGGATCGCCACCCCCAGGATCTTCTTGATGACTTCAAGCCGCAAAAACAAGTCCGATCTTCCCTTCACCTGCAAGAGGTTCAAATTCAGCGCGTGGACGGGATACCACATCAGGGCGAAGCACAGAATCTGGAGATAAATCACGCTCTCGCTCCATTTCTCGGTGAGCAGGCAAATGATGAGGGGCTTCGCGAGGGCGCATATTCCCATCAGGATGGGGAATACGACGAAGGCGGACAGGCTGATCAGCCGCCTGTACACGCTTTGCAGCGCTGTGTCGTCATCTTGTATGCGGGCCAGAACCGGGAAGGTAACATTGCTGAGAACGGAGGTGGAAACGGTCGACGGGAGACCTGCGTAAGAATCCGCTTTCGTGTAATATCCGAGATCGGTAGCGGAAAACTTCTTGCCGATAACCAAAGGATAGATGTAGCCATAGACCGTATTCAACAGATCGGAGAGCAGCAATTTAGAACCGAAACTGAAGAATTCGCGCCAAATTTTCCAAGAGAACTTGAATCCGGGGAACCAGCGCTGGTAGCGCCAGAACAACACAGCCTTTGCCAGCAAAGTGAAAAACGCGGGGTAGACAAGCGCCCAGACCCCGTACCCGAGAAAAGCCAGAACGATCGAGACAATGCCGGTGATGGTCGCCGCCACAACATTGATGATGCCCCTGGTCTTGAAGTCCAGTTGAATGGTCAATCTAGCCGACTGCACCGCCAAAAAAGATCCGAGGAACACCATAAGGGCGTTGAAGCGGACGATTTTCTGGAGAAGCGGCTGATTGTAGAAGTTCGCGATCGGTGTGGCGACGAAGAACAGGATCAATGCGAAAACCGTCGAAATGACGACATTCGTCACATAAACGGTCGAATAGTCGATGTCTTTCCTGTTGTTCTTGCGGATCAGTGCGTTTGTGAACCCGGAATCCGCGAATCTGGACGCAATGACGGTGAAGACCTCCACCATGGCGATCAAGCCGAAATCGGCCGGATTCAGGATTCTCGCAAGGATGATCCCCACGACAAAGGAGACGCCATAGGTGATGAAGCTTTCTCCCGAACGCCACACCATCCCCTTGAATGTCTTCTGTTTCAGACTATCAGCCAAAGTTTAGCATACAGCTTCGCCTTTGCGTGTGACAAATTCAACACGCAAAATGCTGTTTTTCACATAGGTAAGGCATATGCTTGCAAATATACAGAAAAATGCCTGATTCCAGTCTATAGATTCAACACTTCGTCAGCGATTCGGGCGGCTGCGGGACGATGGGAAATGAAGATCACGGTCTTCTTTCCTTTGTAGCGCGACGCGATATTCTTGAGCAGCCGTTCCTCCGTCTCGGAATCGAGGGCAGATGTCGCCTCGTCGAGGATCATCACGCCGCCTTCGTGCAAGAGGGCCCGCGCGATGGCGATCCGCTGGCTCTGCCCCTCGCTCAGCCCGGTTCCGCCTTCTCCGCAGAGCGTCTCCAGCCCGTCGGGCAATTCATACACGAATCCCGCGGCTGCTATATTCAAGGCTTCTTCAATCTCAGCGTCGGTCGCGTCCGGCTTCGCCAGGCGCATGTTCTCCCGGATTGTCCCGCTCATGAGGCTGTTCCCCTGCGGCACGTACATGAAATTGCATCGCGTGTTCACATCGGCCACGTGAGACTGTCCGCCCGGGGAATAAAGCAGCACCTTCCCCTGTTCCGGAGTCAGAAGTCCGAGCATCAACCGTGTGAGCGTGCTCTTCCCGACCCCTGTGGGCCCTGCGATGACCGTGAAGGTGCCCGGCCGGAACATATGGGAGAAATTTTCCAGGACATTCTTCCCCTCGTAGGCGAAAGTCACGTCCTTCATATCGATTCCGGGAGCGCCTTCGAGCCGGATATCCCCGCGGTAGTTTTCGACCTTGAGGTCTTCCAGTTCAAGAAGCCTTTCAATGGAAGTCAGCGCCTTGATGAAAGCGGGGACCTGACGGCCCAAGTCCGCGATCGGGCGCTGGATCTGGCCGACGAGTTGCAGGAAAGCGGTCATCATACCGAAGGTCACGGCCCCGGATTTGATCCCGAATATTCCCCAGAGGAAGGCCGCGGCGTATCCGGCCATAAATCCGAAACTCATGAACCCCCTTGCTACCGCATTGTAGTTCAGCCGCTTGACGGTGTTCTTCTTCAGCAGATCCTGGAGGCTGGCAAGGCGCGAAACCACATGGCCGACTCCGAAGAGGGTCAGCACCAGCACCCGATTCTGGAGATTCTCCTGCAGGAGCTGCTGCACCTCGCTGTCCTGGGCGCGTATGGCCGCGGTCAACTGGCGCAGTTTGCCGAAGAAGAGTTTCGAACCGAGGACAGCGACGACCATCAGCACGACCAACACCCACAGGAGCGATGCCTCCATCCACATCAAGTAGGCGGAAGCGGCCAGCAACTGCGTCGACGTGATCAGGACCTCGGGAATCCGGTTGCAGATCAGTTCGGTTAACACGCGGATGTCCTCTTCGAGCCGGTTGATCGTGTCACCGGAGCGGAAGGCTTCACGACCGCTCCACCGGGCGTTCAACACGTGGGCAAACAAACCGAGCCGCAGGCTGTTCTGGGTTTTGACCACGTTCAGGTTCATCCAGTAGGTAGAAAACAAGTTGCAGGAGATCTGCACAAGCATGATCCCGACCATGAGGAAGACATTCGGGTACAGCGGAGCATCGACCACGCCGGTAACGATATCGACCAGGCGCTTGCTCGCCCAGACGAAAGTCAGCGAGGCCAGAATACGGACGATTCCGACGAGAACGGAAACGGCATTCCTGCCTCGCACCGGCTTGGCCATGCGGTTCAGCCCCTTCATGCATGTCTTAAAATCTTTCATGGATGCTGAGTGTCTTTACGGTACACGGTTCTCCTCAAAATCGCCAGTATCCACCTGCGGAAAGGAAGCATCGCGCGCCAAAACCGGCCTTTGCCCGGCCGTACCCGTCTCCCGTCCGGTTTGACAATTTCCGTCACGATACCGATCACGTCTTTGGAAGCGCAGCGTTCCCTCCTCTTCAGGTTACCGTCCCCCATCAGGATGATACGGTCTCCGTCCAACGCCCAGATCCTGTGCATCACATAGTTCTCCCGAACCTTCGCAAGCACGATGTCTCCGGTTTCAAGCGCCCGCGACGGTTTCGCCAGTATCACATTGTCACGGTTTCCCCGGATGAACGGAAGCATGCTGCATCCCTTCGGGGTCATACGCACCGACTTCCCTTCGGCGAGGAAGGTTCCGACCATTTCCAGCATCACGTCATTCGGAAGAACCTTACTTTCCATATTGCGTCACGGTTTTGTGGCAGATTTCAGCCGCCTCACGGTCGGGGAGGCAATCGAGCAGATAACATGGAACGCTCTCGATTACGGAAGCGATGGTGGCGAAGAGACCGTCTCCGATGGACCGGATGGATTTCAGACCGGAGCAGGATGCGAAAAGGGAGGCGACGGCTTCCGGCACCGACATCCTGCGGATCCTGTTCTCCGGCGCCTGGTTGATCTGGACAATCGCCCCGATCGGAACGCGCTCGTTCCGATAGCAAGGAGTCTTTCCGCTCCAGGGAGTCCCGTAAACGGTAGGGACGCCGTCCGCGATGCGTACGACGGGATTGTCGTCGTTGAGGAGGCGGGTTCCGGGAATATGCCGGAGCCACAGGGAGCTGTGGGTACTCTTGCCTGTGCCGCTCCTCCCCAGGAAAAGATAGCCTCTTCCTTCCCATTGAACGACGGAGGCGTGCATCTCGAGGGTGCTTTCCGTCGCCGTGCGGAAGGCATATTGCAGCATCAGGGCGTTGTTGATGCAGAATTCGGAATATTTCGGAACGACCGCCAACAACTTCCCTTCCGAGAAGTCCGGGCTTGACAGCAGTTTGCCGACGACAGGTCCGTCCGCGGATGGGCCCATCTCGAAAAGATAGTCCCCCGCTTCCGTCGCGTAGACGTCGATCCTCCGCTCGTCCGGCTCCGGTTCGGAAAGGTAGAAGGGCTTGACGGCCGGAAACTCCAGTTTCTCGAAAAGCCTGAGGGTGAATATTTCTCGCCCCTCGCTTCGCCGGCCATCAATCCGGAAAGGCTCATAATTTTTCAGCCCGGCACGCAAACCGGCGATCCCGTCCATCTGCAAAGAAAAGACGTGATCTGCGACGTTGTATGATCGGGTTCCAGTGGACATCTATTTCGCAAATTGGGCATCTATTTCGCAAATATAGTCAATTAATCACGTGTTTCTGCCAAATCGGCAAGGAAACATAAGAACCCTTCTTTCCGCCGACGAAGATGTTCTGGCAAGCCTTCCTGGTTGAACTTTGCTCTGCCCATACACCTGCGTAGTTGCTATGGACGGCATATTCAGGAAACAGGGAAGATTGAATGTCGAGCCTTAGACAGTTGCCGGCCTTCACTGTCCAAACGATGGGAAGGGCCACGATTTCCGCCCGGACTTTTTTGCCCGGTTTGTATTTTTGCCTATCCCCGAGCAGATCGTTCCGATAGCCCAAGGTGGTAATGGAATTTCGCATGTTATAAGCCTTTCCGTCCGGAGTAACCTCGCTCAAGGTAAAAGCGAAGGCCGTATCGTCAACGTCGGTGCTCACGGTGAGGACAACCTTGACGGCACCTGCAATGGTCATGTCCCCCTGCAAGGGCGCGCTGACGAAGCTCAACACATCGTCACGGTAACCCGCTTCCGGCTGCGGATGAGATCCGCGACGCGCCTGAGTTGTGAATATGGTTTCACCGGCCGTCGCGTAAACGGGATCATCCGGATCATAGACATAGCTGACCTTAGTCCCCTTGCTCTCGGCCCGGTCGCTTAACGTAAAGACATTGTCCTTTTCTCCGGTTGTGGCTGAGGTAAGATAATACACTTTCTCGGCATCCGGATCAATCGGCCATTCTTCCAATTGAATCCATCGATCCGCTTCGATGTCGTAAACACGGATCTCCGGTTCCGGGACGATATTCTGAATGAGAATACGATGGAACCAATCGAACTGGTCCGCAGTCGTGTTGAAGTCGCGGGCATGCTCGTGAGGAATATGGGTGGGAGTAGGCTGAAAACTGTGGTTCCACGCACCCAGAATGAGCCGGCTGCGCTCCTTTACGGCAGGAGCAAGTCTTTCGTATCCCAGCAGCGTCCCTTCTTCATGGTGGTCGAATTGACCAGCGACGATCGTGATGGGAACATCGACGGCAGCGCTCGCCTTTTTCAAGTCGCTCCAAACTCCTTGGTTCCAGTACGGATCGTTGTAATCCGTATGGGTGATCCAGTCTCGATAGTAACCGAGCTTTTGGCCGAGGATGTTCACATCCGCCTCGACATGGGGCCGATAGAGATAGAAGTCATAATAATTCTCGCCGACCGGTTGCCCCGGCTTCCGCTCCGGCCGGATGATGTCCTCCTCGGCATTGTCGATCGCCCATCCGCTCATGATGTCCTGTCTGAAAAGGCCGGCGCGAAAACAGGACACATGACGGTCCACGCCGTAATGGCTGAGATACATGGCCTTCACTTTCGCCGGAAGAGAATCCGCCACGATCCATCCCGTGAGCGCCGTGTAGGAACTACCGAATATGCCGATGCTGCCGCACCATTCCTGCGCGTCCAGCCATTCATACAGCGCGATACCGTCTTCCCGCTCATAAATATTCGGACTGTAAAAACCTTCCGATCCGCCTTTGCCGCGGCAATCTTGCTGAATATACCCGATCCCGCGCTTGGCATATTCCCGACCTAAAAGCAGGTTGTCTCCCCGGCCGCCGTAAACATACGGAGTACGGGTCACGACAACCGGCCATGGCCCTTCTCCTTCCGGCAAATAGATTCTGGTCAAAAGCTTGAAACCGTCCCCGCCTTCCACCATTTGTTCGGAGTACGTATAGCCCCCGACGATAGTTGCATTGAATATTTTCGTGTAATCCGGCATTGCACGGCTGAATGTCGGCCGCGCCCGCGCGACGGAATCCGGTCTTGGTTGTGGTTGGGGTTGGGTTTGCGGTCGTGCTTGCCCTCGCGGCTGAGCTGGCGGCTGAATTTGCGCCCGCGGCTGCACCTGTGGTTGCGCCGTGGCAGGCAACTGAATCATCGCGACCATAAACACGGAACCCACGACCGTCAATGCAGCATTCTTGATGCTCTTCATTCGCTGATAGAGGCAATTCGGATTGAATACTTTCGTGATGTCTTTCTTCACTATACTTTATACTTTGGTTATTATACCTTTTCAGGATTCACAATATTTTTTCAAAGATAATTCTCAAAAAGCGAAAGCGCAAGATCCTGGTACTAGACATGATTTCGTAGCCGTGGTATGTTCTTCTCTCGGTGTGTTTTTAGCTCCATACACTCCTCTCTCCTTGATATTCTTTCATATTCTTTTCCCCATGTCCTTTTCTCTTCATGTGTTTTTCGTAATATATTTTGATGGAAAACCGAGAAAACATGGCCGCTGATCCGCCTTGGGTGGTTATCTGGGCACCAAAACTCGGCAAAACGTGCCCGCGGCTCCGCCTCAGGTGGTTGTCCGGGCACAAAATCCCGGCAAAACGTGCCCGCGGCTCCGCCTCAGGTGGTTGTCCGTGTAAAGGCCACGGAGTTTCTACAGGAGTGGGGCGGTAAAAACAAGTCAGTGATAGCATCCACCCTGCCGACCGACCCCGGTTAACCCTCGCGTCTTCATCCCGACCCCCTGGACGCACGACACGGCTTCCTGCCACGTTCCTCCCTTGCAGGTGGAATAATGCACGTCCACCTGAAAAAGGATCCGGCCGCAGGTCTGGGACATCCATTTGCCTGTGAAGTCCAGAATCATCCGCCTGCGAGACCTCGGCCCCATTGCAAGGCCCTGAATTGGGAGTCTCCTCTTCCAGGTGGACAATTGAACCGTCCACCCGGAAACATATTCCCGTCAAGATGAGGCCACTACGGTTGCAGGTGTTCGAATATTCTTCCACTTGCGAGACCGTATCGGGGTTACGGACGGCAGCACGCCCCAGGCAGCCGTGCAGGAGGGTTCCGGGTTCGTCACCCCGTACCACGGTCCAGGGTGGAGAACAGTAGAGTGCCTCAGAGCATCGCGCAGGTGGGTTCCGGGTTCGCCACCCCCGCATCACGGACAGGGGTGGAGAACAGTAGAGTGCCTCAGAGCATCGCGCAGGAGGGTTCGGGGTTCGCAACCCCCGTATCTCCGACCGGGGTCACGGACGGTAATACGTTCTGGAGAGCTGTGTAAGCAGGTTCAGCGTTCGTAACCCCCTCACCACGGACCAGGGTCACGGACGGCAGTACGTCCTAGAGAACCGTGCAGGAGGGTCCGGTGTACGTCACCCCCGTGCCACGGACAGGGGTGGAGAACAGCAGTATGTCCTAGGCAGCCGTGCAGGAGGGTTCCGGGTTCGTCACCCCGTACCACGGACCGAGATTGTAGGTAATGGTACGTCCAGGACAACCGGAAATCAGGAATACAGATTCTCGCAAAAAAATAGTAGGGAGGATTATCCGGCTGAAGAGTCTACCTTTTCGAGTTATAGAAAATGTTGTAGAACATAAAGTGTACTGTGGCAGGGTAAACAGCCGCCTAGGATTCCGGAAGATCAGGGCGGCGTAAGGGACACCGCAGGGTTTTGCGTCAGATCCATGATCCGGAAAGTACGTCATGCCTAAAGGAAATACGTCTGGTCCGAATCAGAAAAACCCTTTTTGAATCAGAAAACCCCTCCAGACTCTTATCTGAAGGGGTTGAAGTGGTGTCGGCTGGAGTTGAACCAGCGACACATGGATTTTCAGTCCATTGCTCTACCACCTGAGCTACGACACCATTTTCCCGTTTCGGGACTGCAAATATAGAGAATTTTCAGCGGTCTGCAAATTTTTTCCAAAAATTCCCCCAAAGCATACCGAAATTTTTCCAGACAGGCGAAAATATGGTTAAATTAGGCCCATTATGCCGAACGCGCCGTTCATACAAGTCATTCTGCCTCTCAAGCTCACCTGGGAGCCCTACTATCGGCTGCCCGCTGATCTGGATGACAGGGGGGACGGAACCGAGACAAGAGATCCTAATGGGAACGGTAGGACAATGGACACCCGGATCAATGTGGGAGCAAAAGACTGGTCCGGCGTCGAAATCAAGACCGTACCCCCGGCAGAAGCAAAGACCGAACCCCGGTTAGGAGCAAAGGGCGGCGGAACGACAGAAGCAAAGACCGAACCCCGGTTAGGAGCAAAGGGCGGCGGAACGGCAGAAGCAAAGACCGAATCCCAGTTAGGAGCAAAGAGCGGCGGCGCGACAGAAATAAAGGTCGGGTCCCGGGTGCGGGTCAATTTTGCGGGGAAGGAATATGTCGGGGTGGTGAGCGCGATGGCGTCCGAGGCGATACAGGCCGATGGGACTCCTGTCAAGGGCGTCAAGGAAATCGAAGGGTTGGCGGAAGGGCTGGAGCCCGTCACGCAGGAAGAGATCCAACTCTGGAGGCAGGTTGCCGACTACTACCTTTGCACGGTGGGAGAAGTGTATAAGGCAGCCTATCCGGCGATGAAGGTAGCGGGAGAAGCGGTCGAGGCGAGGAAGAGAGCAGCTCAGGAGGCGCGGAGGCAAAGGCAGGCAGAAGCTCGGAAGAAGAAAATCGAGACGTTGAGGAGCCGGCTTGCCAAGAAGCAACAGGCGCTCGAGAGGGCGAGGAAGCCGGAAACAAGGGCGCGATATTCCGAGGAAAAAGAAAAGATCGAGCGGGAACTAGCAGCGGCGATCCGGGAATATCTCACTGTACAGGTAAACATGCAAACGGTAGCGCTCGAACGAGCGGCGTCACTGCACGAACTTCCAGGGACGGACGGAAAAGGAACTGTAGCGGGAATCGCAACGGAGTTGCAATCAGACGAAACAGGAACGGAGAAAACACCGGTCGTGCTCTCGGACGCGCAGTCGCAGGCATATTCGGAAATCAAAGCCATCTTCCGAAGCGGAAAACCTGCGCTGTTGCACGGGGTAACGGGTTCCGGCAAGACAGAGATCTATCTCAAGCTGGCGCAGGAAACCCTCGCGCAAGGGAAGAACGTCCTCTATCTCGTGCCGGAAATCGCCCTCAGCAAGCAACTGGAAGACCGGCTCGCTGACTTCTTCCCACAGGAACTGCAGGTCTTCCATTCCGGGGAAACCATGGCCGGACGCCGGGAAGTCGCGACCTTCCTCCGCAACAGCGGCAACCCCGAAGCCGTTGTTGAAAAAACAACCGGCAACCCCGAAGTCGTTGTCGGAAAAACAACCGGCAACCCCGAAGCCGTTGTCGGAAAAACGGCCGATGAACGAGGAGATGAGGGGGGAATACACCCGCGGCGCGGCTATTTGGTCCTGGGCACCCGGAGCGCCCTCTTCCTGCCGCATCGAAATCTGGGACTTGTCATCGTGGACGAGGAACACGACACCTCCTACAAACAGGACTCCCCCGCCCCCCGCTACAATGGCCGGGAAACGGCCATCATGCTTGCGGGCATTCACGGGGCGAACATCGTCCTCGGGTCGGCCACACCCTCGCTGGAATCACTCTACAACTGTAGCGTAGGTCGATTCGGACGCGTTCTCCTGACAAAGCGCTTCTTCGACGCCGCGGACTCGGACGTGGAAATCGTGGATACGATCGCGGAACGGCGCAAGAACGGCATGGTCGGCCAATTTTCCCGCAAGCTGATCGCGCATATTCAGCAATGTCTGGATCGAGGAGAGCAAGCGGTCGTGCTCCGTGAGCGGCGATCCTATTCCCCGCTCGTTCAGTGCGAAGACTGCGGGCATATTCCCCAATGCAAGCACTGCAATGTGCGCCTGAGCCTGCACAAGCGCGCCGACGGCAGCGAAAAACTCGTCTGCCATTACTGCGGCCGGGTACAGGAATATTCCGGAACATGTCCACAGTGCGGGGGCAAGTTTTTCCCTCTTGGAGCGGGAACCCAGCAGATCGAGGAAGAAGCCCGGAAACTGTTTCCCGATGCTCGAATCGCGCGGCTGGACAGCGATTCCGCCCAGAACAGAGCCTACGAGACCGAGGTGATCCGCCGGTTTGCAGCCGGATCCATCGATCTGCTGATCGGCACGCAGATCGTAACCAAGGGATTCGATTTCAGCGGTTTACGACTCGTCGCAGTGCTTCAGGCGGATTCGATCATGGGACAGCAGGATTTCCGCGCGGACGAAAAAGGTCTCCAACTGTTGGAGCAGTTCCGGGGCCGCTGCGGCCGGCGCGGGCAGAAGGGGCTTTTCGTGATTCAGACCTCTCAGCCGGATCACCCGGTCTACCGGAAGATCAGCGGTGAACTGCGTTCCGACGATCTGCAGGGACGGCTCCTTGCGGAAAGGAAACTTTTCGGCTATCCGCCGTATTCCCGGGTCATCGGAGTCGTGTTCAAGGACTACAATCCCGACAGGATTGACGCGATGAGCCGCGCCTTCGGACAGACCCTGCGCGCCCGCCTGCCGAATGTCCTCAGCATCGAGGGGCCCTATTCCCCTGCCATCGACAAGATTTCGGGACAGCACATCCGGCATCTTCGGATTTTGCTTCGGAAAGACAAGACCCTCGCGGCGAACAAAAAGGCCCTTGCAGAGACCGTGGAGTCGTTTGAACGGGAGCGGAAATATTCCGGACGCATCGCTTTGGATGTAGATCCAGTGTAATTCGCAAGTTTTTTACTACATTTGTAAGTTAAAGTTACTGTTGAAATATGGGAAAAGTCATCGCTATTGCCAATCAGAAGGGAGGGGTCGGAAAAACCACGACCGCCATCAATCTCGCCGCTTCGCTCGCGGTGCTGGAAAAAAATGTGCTGGTGATTGATGCGGATCCGCAGGCGAACACGACTTCGGGACTGAATTTCTCCCCGGAGAATGACCAGAAACGGACTTTGTACGAGGTCATGATCGGCAGCATCGATGTGCATGACGCCTTGATCCAGACCGAGATCAATTCCCTGCAGATGATTCCTTCCCACATCAATCTCGTCGCCGTGGAGATTGAAATGCTGGACGCAGAGAACCGGGAATCCATCCTGAAGGAAAGAATCGCTCCGATCCGGAACAACTACGACTACATCATCATCGACTGCTCTCCTTCGCTGGGGCTCATGACCGTCAATGCCTTGACGGCAGCGGATTCGGTAATGATCCCGGTGCAGCCCGAGTTCTTCGCCCTTGAGGGTCTCGGCAAACTGCTTCAGACCATCCGTATCGTCCAAAACGGTGTCAATCCTTCGCTGACCATCGAAGGATTCGTGGTGACGATGTTCGACGGACGGACCAGGGTGCACACGCAGGTTGTGAATGAACTCAATGAGCATTTCAAGGAAATGGTGTTCAAAACGATCATACAGCGGAACATCCGCCTGAGCGAAGCCCCTTCGCACGGGAAGCCGATCATTTTGTACGACGTGATGAGCAACGGGACTTCCAACTACCTCAACCTCGCCAAGGAGGTGCTTGACAAAAACGAATAATCATGCCTAGGGAAAAAAGAGGATTAGGAAAAGGTCTGAGCGCCCTGTTGGGCGAGACCGGCGATATCGACCAGCTCCGCAAGCCGGTCGGATACGTGAACAAGGAAATCGCAGGCGCCGCGCCCCGTCCGGACACGGCGGACGTGCTGCGTATTCCCGTCCCCCTGATCGACCCGAATCCCTTCCAACCCCGGATGTCTTTCGACAGCGAGTCCCTGCAGGAACTCGCCGACTCCATCAAGACATTCGGCCTGATCCAGCCGATCACGGTCCGGAGAACAAATAATGGCCGCTATCAAATCATCAGCGGGGAACGGCGATTCAAAGCCTGCAAGCTAACCGGGATGGACATGATTCCCGCGTACGTCCGGGGAGTGGATGACCAGAGAATGCTGGAAATGGCCATCGTGGAAAACATCCAGCGGGAAGACCTCGACCCCATCGAGGTCGCCCTGGGCTATCAGCGCCTCATCGATGAGTGCGGCCTGACCCAGGAACAGATGGCCGTCCGCGTCGGGAAGAAACGGGTCACGATTACAAATTCCCTCCGCCTGCTCAAACTGCCCGCCAAGGTCCAACACGACATCAAGGTGGGACTGCTGAGCGTCGGACATGCGAAAGTACTCCTCGGAGTGGAGGATCCCGACATGCAGGAAGCGCTCTGCGACGCCGTCATCCGCGACGGCCTCTCCGTGCGCCAACTGGAAGACAGAGTCCGACGGCGGTTGCGCCAACAACGTCCGGGCGCCGGTCACGCAGGCCAGGAACTGCCTGAGGAATATTATCGCGTACTTGAGCGCATAGGCAAGTTTTTTGATAACAGCATCAGTCTGAAACGCACGGCCTCGGGTCGGGGAACGATGACGATCCATTTCAACTCCGACGAGGAAGTGCGCAAGTTTCTGAAAGCCCTCGAGGATTCGAACATCTGATTGCTGCAATGAGGTATTTCTTTCCAAAGATCTTCCTGCTTGTACTTTGTCTGACTGTTTTTTCCACGGGCATCCGTGCCCAGTTCAAGGAAGAAGCCTTCAGACAGAGTTACGTCAATCCCAGCGACACAACCGCCAGACGGGACTCCATCGACAAGATGTGGTCCTTCAAGGAATTCTTCCGGGGCGTCTCCCACAAGGACAGCGTCATGCGGATCGGAACCCTGTTCGCCGGCTCTACGGTGTTCATCGGCTCCGAGCAGATCTACAACCGGCAGTATTGGAAACTTCCCCTCGTCTACGGCGGGCTGGGCGCGACGGTCGGGCTGGGGTTCCATTACCGCAGCCGCTACCGGACCTCCCTCGCCGCCTATGAAGCCGCCTATGCCCTAGACCCCGAAACCTCCCTGACGGTGGACACCCGCTCCAAGAATATGGCGACCTGGCTGTTCGCCGGGGCCGGCGTCCTGTACTGGTCAACCCTGATGGACGGAATTGTGAACTACCACGGTCCGGACCGGCTGGACGCCGGCCGGGCGACGATCTATTCCATTCTGCTGCCCGGCCTCGGCCAGGCCTACAACGGGGAATTCTGGAAAATCCCCATCTACTGGGGCGGGATCATGGGTTCCCTTCACTTTTACTCCACGAACAACACCAACTACAAAAGGTACAAGCGGATCCACAACGAAGCGACCGACCCGGAAGGCACGTATTCGGAACGGATTCCGGCGGAGCGGGCGCTTTACTACCGGGACGTCTTCCGGCGTTTCCGGGACTACTCGATGGTGGCCATCATCGGCTTCTACCTCTTGCAGGTCATCGATGCCAATGTGTTCGCCTACATGAAAGATTTCGAAGTCACGGACGACCTGAGCATGCGGATCGCCCCCACGGTGATCACGCCGGACAGCGCCTATGCCTTCAACCCGGACGGCAATTTCGGGATCGGCAGGACGCCTTCGCCCGTCTCGGGGACGAATGCCTTCGGCTTCAAGATCGGTATAACTTTTTGAATATTCATACGCAGAGAACGATACATCCCCATGAAACCTCATCCACTCCGCAAGACATGCGCGACGCTCCTTGCCCTGTTGCTGATCCTCCCTTTCGATATGCCCGCCCAATCCGGCGCGCGGAACCCGCTGACTTCCCGAAGCAGAAGGGTCCTCGAGAAGGAGAACACCGAACTCCGGACATTGGTTGATTCCTTGCTGCTGCAGATCCGGCGGTATCAGGAAGAAATCCAGATGCGGGACAGCATCGAGAAAGAGATGATCGGCATCTACGGAGAGAACGAAGGGAAGAGCGCCGCAGGTCTGAACCCGGAAGACTACAGTCCGGAATTGACCGACAGCCTGCTGAGCGTTTGGTACCTGCAGCGTCAGGTCCGGGAGAGTATGGAGGGCGAGAACTACGACATGGACTCGCTCCAGCTCAGTTCGAAGGTGTCCGACGCCGTGCTGAAGGAGCGGCTCGAAAATATGAACTCTTTCATCACGCTGCCGTTCAACGAGACCGTCCGGAATTACATGATCTTGTATTCGGAAAAGATGCCCGAGAAGATGAGCAACATCCTGGGACTTTGCCAGTACTATATGCCGGTCTTTGAAGAGACCTTCAACAAATACGGCCTGCCCGACGAGCTCAAGTACCTCGCCGTCATCGAATCGGCCTTGAATCCGCTCGCCGTGTCCCGCGCGGGAGCGAAAGGCATGTGGCAGTTCATGTTCCAGACGGCAAAGGCCTACGGTCTGGAAATCAATTCTTTCGTGGACGAGCGGATGGATCCGTTCAAGTCCGCGGATGCGGCGGCCCGCTATCTCGAAGAATCGTATCGGATCTTCGGCGACTGGAACCTGGCGATCTCCTCCTACAACTGCGGTCCCGGCAATGTCAACAAAGCCTTGCGCCGGAACGGCGGAAAACGGGATTTCTGGTCGGTCTACGACTACCTTCCCCGCGAGACCCGCGGCTACGTGCCCGCGTTCGTCGGGGCGATGTACGCGATCAAGTACAGCAAAGAGAACGGTCTGTTCCCGGAAAACGTGCAGATGCCCGCCGAAACCGACACCTTTGAAATCCGGCGGAACCTGCATTTCGGACAGATCAGCGAACTGGTCGGGATCCCGATCGAGACCCTGCGTAACCTCAATCCGCAGTACATCCAGGACATCATCCCGGGCAACAGCGGAACCTACATTCTCCGGATCCCGTACAACTTCACGAACGATTTCATCGCCCATGAGGACTCCGTCTACACCTACAAGGATTCGCTGTACATGAATCCCAGGACCCTTACCGCTGTTCGGACGGCCTCGGCTTCCAACAACCGCATCACCTACCGGGTCCGCAGCGGAGATTATCTGGGCAAGATCGCCTCGCGCTACAATGTGACCGTCTCCCAGTTGAAGGAGTGGAACAATTTGAGAGGGAGCATGATCCGGATCGGCCAACGGTTGTACATCTACACCAGCGGCGGTCCAGCTGCCTCATCTTCTGCCGCTCAAACCTCGTCCGGATCCTCGGGCGGCACGTCCGGCACCGGCAGTACGACCACGTACACGGTGCGCAGCGGCGACACCCTCTACGAAATCGCCAAGCGGTATCCGGGGGTCAGCGCGGATGACATCATGAAGGCCAACGGGATCAGCGCCGCGATCCGTCCGGGCATGGTACTCAAGATCCCGGTCAAATAACTACCAGTCCCCGATCATCTGAAACAGCAGCTCGGTCCGGCCGGGCTTGTTTTCTTTCCCGCCGGCGTACCGGATCGTGGAAGCGCGGAAGTAGAGCCGGAGCGTCTTCCAATCCCGGGTCAAACGGATCTTCCAGCCCGCCACCGCCGAACAGCATATTCCCCTTCCGTAATAAGCGGGAACCGTATAATTTCCGGGTGCGTTCCGCTCATAGGAATAGATCCGGTCGTCCCAGTGGTCGATCCGGAAGGCCGTGCACCGGAGATAGGCGCTCCAGGCATCGCGCCTGCAGCCCCCTTCCAGATAGGAAAGCAGCCCCACCGACCGGCACACCAGACACTCCGCGCGCCAGCGGGCGGTCCACCCTTCAGAGGTCTGCATTCCGTAGCGGGCATCCAGTCCCCCGCTGAACCAGTCCAGATCCATGCGCAGATCAGTCCGATAGCGCAACCATTCACTCGGGCGGATCCGCTCGGTGGCGCGGAAAGTCAGAACCGCTGTCGGAAAGAGCTGCAGCGGCCATTTCAGCAGAAACTTCCCTTGGATCCTCTCCGGATCGGAAGGCTTCCCGGAAAAATCGGCCGTCAACACCGCCGGTCCCCTTTCCAGTCCCAAGGCGACCCCATATTCATCAGAGGTCTTTGATCTAGACCGCACGCCTCCGGCATATTCCGCTGTAAAAGCAGACGGATAAAGCCGCAGGACGCCGAACGCGCGGAATTCATTCCACGCCGGAAAGGAAATCCCCGCGACTCCGGCTCCGGTATCGCCGGCAAAGTCCCAGGCACCTTCGCCGAAAAAATCGATGCCTTTGAAGTTGTAGCGCGCATCCAACGACACCTTTCCTGTGAGCAGCCGCCTTCCGGATACAGATCTGCGGCCAAATCCCGTGAAGGAGATCTGTCCGTTACGGCCATACCAGGCCAGGTTGCCTCCGGGCAGCAGCGAGAGATCCGCATCCTTGCGCTGCTCCCACCTATCGCGGAGTCCGGGAAATGACAGAAAGGTGGACAGCACGAAGCGTCCGAAACCGAAGTCCGCCGCTACCCCTCTGTGGGTTCCCTGTCCCGAATAGGACCAGGAAGGACTAAGTCCGGAAGGTCTGCGGACAAAGGAATAGGAAGACGAGAATCCCGCCATCACCATGCCGCTCCAAAGTGCCAGACCCTGTCCGAACCGCGTGTTGAAGTCTCCCAGGATCACCTTGCCGCGCCCGCCCTGCCAGACCATGTTCAGAGACCAGGAAGACGGTGGCCACGGCGCCCCGTCGAAGACGCTCCGGGCGGCCAATGCCGCTTCGAAACGTTCTCCCGCATCCAGTCGATACTTGAATCCGTAGTTCCAAGCGGTTTCCTTTTCCGGAGACCCTGCGGATCGGGATGCTCCCCGAAGCAGCAGATAGTGATGCCATTCCAGACTGTCCCTCGGCAAAGCGCCGGGAAGATTGTCCGAGCGGAAAGAAACGAACGGGGCCAGCGCGCGGGCGAAATCAGCCCCGAAGCCGTCCACCAAGGAGAGCTCGGTCACGGAAAGCACGTCGCCGCTGCGAAATCGGTAGTCCTGCAGGCTCGCCACCTGATACTGCGTCAGCAATCCGGACGCCAGCAAACGGCCGCGGGAAGCGCGGTTCAGTTCCAGCGGGCGGGAAAGAAAGGTTTCGAATCGCTCGATCTCCTCTTCCGAAAGTTCTTCGGCGCCGGATCCTCCGGCCAGATAGGCCATCGCAGCGACAGCATCGACCGACTGCCCGGGAAGCGGGATCGGCGCGCACACATTTCCCAAGAAAAAAAGCACCAAGGGGCACAGTCCCTTCCGGCAAGAAATTTCCATGGTTCGATAGTTTAGATCTACGTCGGCCAAGATACGGAGGGGAAACGGAAAATTCTTTCAGAAACAGAAACCGGTGCCGAAGTTTTTCTGTTTTTTTGAATTACATCACCATTTTCATTGGCGCAATGAATGTTCAAAACGGATCGCTGTCTGACATTGACGGAGGAAGTTCTCCATTAATGGCCCAAGTTGAAGGCTCTGGTCCCATGATAAACTCAAGAGTGCCACCGTTTACAATTTCGCTATGCCTTAGCCAGCATCGATCTAATTGTTTACCATTGAGTTTGCAAGACTGAATATAAATGTTTTTATCAGATGAATTGATAGAAGTGATGATCATCTGTTTTCCATTCTCAAAGGTGAGTGTCGCCCTTTTAAAAACCGGACTTGATATTAGGTATACATCTTGGCCGGCATTGGGATAGAACCCGAGGCTGTGAAACGCATACCAAGCCCCCATAGACCCAGAATCATCATTTCCGGGAACCCCATCACTTGCTGAAGAATACTGAGTCGCCAGAATCTGACGAACGATTCTAGCTGTTTTATACGGCTCGCCAACATAGGCATAAAGTGATGGTGTCAAGAAGCACGGTTCATTTGAAATCTGGCAGAGACCAACCATCTTTGTATAGAATAGCAGTTCGTCTCTCTTTCCCGGAAAAGTAATTGTGAAATAAGAGTCCAGTCGTTTTGTAAACTGTTCCTTTCCTCCCATCTTGGTAATCAATCTCTTGATATCATGCGGCACATAGAATGATAGCTCCCATGAGAATGTCTCATAGAATTGATGTTCGAATGAGCCAGACGAGAATACAGTAAAATCAGGATCATCCAGCCATGTTCCATCGTTATTCCTAGGCCATGCGAAACCTTTAAAACCAAAACTTTCAATATTCGGATTCCAGAGATTCTCCCAACTAGATGCCTTTTTAATGAATTCTTGATAAATCTCTGTTTTTCCCAACCCTTTTGCAAGTGTCGCTATCGCATAGTCATTCGCTGAATATTCAAACGTCCTGCTGCACCCTCTTTCAAAAGAGGTGGATACATATCCTATTCGATTGTAGTCCCATAGACCTCCACGGCCATACTGACGCTCGTCATCTCCCGGGGGAACCGTTGCATTCTTTATCATGGCTTTTAAAGCTTGCTCCCAGTCAACGTCCTTAATTCCTTTGACATAGGCATCTGCAACTAGCATGTCGCAATTAGAGCCTGCCTGCGTACGCCCTGACCAATGACTTGATCGAGCATCAGGCATGAATTTGTCATGCTCATAAATGTTAACCAGGCTCTGCACCATTTCGCCACCGCGGGTCGGCCGAAACAAGTTTATGAATGGATGAGTTGCTCGAAAAGTGTCCCATATTGCATGATAATCACCGTAATATGGTTCATCAGAACTCCACATAGGATTTTCTCCAGAATAATCAACTGGTTGCATGAATATCCTATAAACAGAAGAATAAAATATTTTCTTGGATTCTTCAGCAGATGTTTCAACGTCAATTTGAGACAAAATTTCATTCCATGCAGTCACAGACCTCTGATGAGGTTCCTCGATATCCCAAGAGGCTATCTCAGCCAGATTCTCCCGAGCTTTGTTGCAACCCATGTACGAAATGCCAACCTTGACCTTTACCGTCTTTTTTTCCATGGTATTGAATGTAAACCATGCACCGCACTTCGTATTCTCGTCACTTTGAGATCTTACACCTGCCTGCGCTTTTCCATTCTTCCAAGTACCAAGTGACTCCGCATGCGTATCGAACTTCGCATAGAAATAGACGGTGTAGGCTTTGGAAAAGTTCCATCCATTACGCACTCTTGTATATCCTTCTATTTCTGTATCAGAAAGAATCCTAACCTCTGAGCCGACAAATTCTTGCTTCTCAATTGAGGCGAGAAATTTTCCCAAATCTACAAAAATATTTGCTTTTTGTGTCTCGGGGAACGTATATTCGTGGAAACCTGCATGCTCTGTTGCAGAGAGTCTAACATAAATATCATACTTACTCAGATGAATAGAAAACATGCCTACTTGTGCTTCTGCTTGATCATAGGGCGATGAATAGTTCTCGAGATCAATGTCTCCCGTAGAGGCCATAAAAAGCACATTCCCGTACTTGCACCCTCCTCCGGAGCCATTGAGGTGAGTATGACTGAATCCTACCACATTTGTTCCAGACTGCCATCCTGCATTCTCGGTCAGCTCATTGCAATCAGGCCCTAGTTTTACCATTCCATATGGCATGCACACACCTGGAAAGACATAACCACCGCCATCTGCCCCGATAAATGGATCTACATAATGTGTGTAATCTTTCGTTTCCGCATTCAAAGATACGAACACAAAAAGTGCAACCAGAAAAGGGATAAATATTCTTTCTCTCATTTGAATTTTCATATTATTAACTTTATGTATAATTACTTTTTGAGCATGATGAGCCGACAATATTCGACCTGTATCAATTAGTAACTACTGAATTTCCTTCAATGCTTCAACCGCATCATTATTAACTAGAAGAGAGCCATCCTTCTCCTTGAAAATAGTCTCAAAGTTAAATAGCGAGATGAAACGGCATCCGGGAATGGAGTAGCAATTCTTCAAGGCTTCCTTCCATTTATCCTTTGGCTGATCACCAATATTCCATTCTGAGCAGCCCCAATAGGGTGCATCCGATTTCTTCAGGTACCTTTTCACCTGATCTGTATCAGATGGATCCAATGCTTTATCCCAGTAGAATGACCAAGTCGGGCATGTATTTGGTTGCACAGCAGCAGCTAGATCATCATCAACGCCGCCAGAATGAGAAAACAGCATTTCACGAGGAAATTCATATCCCTGAGAAATGTTCGCAATGAAGTTGGCGAATTTCCATTCAAGCGAATATATATCCTGTGCGGTGATCTTCCCTTCAGTACGAATTCCTGAATATTTCAACGATGCATACCCGATCTGGGCCACTCCGCGACTTGGCATATTATGAATGTCAATACCATAAGTGGGATCTTGTTCGCTGTCCATATCGTATAGGCTATTGCCATTAGGATAGTACCAGTTATTAATACCGAATCCGAGTTCACCAGTGATCTTGATACCCCCGAGAAGATATCTTTTATTTTTCGGCAATGAATTATACCAATCGGCTGTCCATGTCAGAAACTTATCCATTCTTTCAATTACCGCAGCTTGATAGGCAGGCGAAAACAGGTTTGCCATAGGGAGCAGTCGAATCTGCCTTCCCCAGTTCAGCCAGCCTAATTTTACTGCATCGTATTCGTTCCAGCTAAACCACTCTACATTTTTTCGGTTTTCCGGATCGTATCCAGGAGTATTTGGATCCCACCAGTTCCATAATTCGGGAACATCTTGCCAAAAAGAAATCGGATCAAGTTGCACAAGGATCGGAATATCATTTTTAACCGATTCTTTGAAGTGTTTTTTAAGAATTACTTCAAACTCATGTATCGGTCGTTCAAAGATGTAGATCAAAATCGCATTCCCAATTGCAATTCTCTTTCCAGACTGACTTCCGAAGTATGCGTGAATCGTCTCATAATTGAAATGATCACACTGATCATTCAAAAAGAAATAGTGATCTGGACCTTTCGAATACTTAGAGTGAATGATACAGCCGACCACTAGCATAGCAACGGCTGATCCTGCTATCAGTGTCGCAATCTTACCTTTCGTTGCCATGCTTAATAATTATCGTTCTGGACAGCTTTAATGCCAGCTACAGCCGACTCATTGATCGTGCTTCCGTTGTTATTGCCGATTACGTTTGTGTAGATTGATAGAAAGTAACATCTATCAATATTGAAAGCCCTTCGTATGGCGTCTGACCAATCAGATGGCTTCTCACTGGATATTGCCCATTCCGCGAGCCCCCAATGAGGGGCATCGGAATTCTTTATAAGGTTCATGCAGTAGGTTGCATTCTTTGCGTTAATCGCATCTGAACCATAAAAACTCCAGGAAGGGCAGACTTTATCATTGATACATGCATCAAGATCGTTATCTGATCCCCCCGCATGTGCAAAAATCTTTTCTCGCGGGATCGAGTAATCGTCGGCTATGTCACTAACGAACAGAGTGAACTTCCTCTCTAGCTCAGCAATGTCTTCTCCAGTCAAGGTTCCTGCAGACTTGATGCCGGCGCTTTTCACTCCAGCATATCCAATTGTTGACACATCTCCGTTGCTTCGGCTTGGCTTATTGTAAATATTGATACCTGTCTTCGGATCATATTTTTCAGATAATCCATAAAGTAGATTCCCCCCTGTGTAATACCAATTGTTAACCCCGACTGCGAGCTCACCCGTGATCTTTACCCCAATCAATAGGTACTTTTTTGCTTCAGGTAATTCAGTATACCACTCTGAAAGAATCGACAGAAAAGCATCCATTCTTGCTTTTACGGCAGCTTGGTAAGCTTTACTAAAAAGATTTGCCATAGGTCGTAATCGAATTTGTGTCCCCCAATTAAGCCATCCTATTTTGACTGCATCGTCCATCGACCAAGAGGTCCATTCAACATTCGCCTTGTTGTCTTCATTATAGCCAGGAATTCCGGGGTCAAACCAATTCCATAGTTCAGGAACATTGTCCCAGAAAGTGATAGGATCGAGCTGGATGAGCAAAGGAATAGAGTATTTTTCGCTCTCTATGAGTTGTTTTCTAAGAGTAGAGATATGAATCTCTAACGGTCTTTCGAATATATAAAATAGAACTCCTTGTCCTACTGCTACATCCTTTCCTTGAGAATCCCCGAAGATTTCGTGTATTTTCCGCTCAAGATACGACCAATCATAGTCATTAATTACAATATACTTTTTCGGTCCAGCCCAATATTTTGCAAAAAGAGTAATATTCCTCGTTACCGGGTTTGACTTAAAATTGTACCTAAATCCACTTTCAGTATACCACCCAGAGAATGTTACCCCGTCTTTAACTGGTAATTCTGATGGTTCGTTGGCAAAATTCCCTTTTTCAATTATTTGAGGGGGCGGAACAGGTATTCCGCCCATTGTCTCAAAATTAACTGTATATGTTTCACTAGTGGGATTTTCTTCTTCTCCCCCGCAAGCAATAACAAACAAACCACATGCTATCAAAAAAGTGATGACGTTGGTCTTCATTTTCTTGTCGTGAAACTATTTTTCCTATTGTTTATCTGTATATGATAACGTAAAGTTGCGGAACGAGACTTCAGAAGCATCTTTTGCGAAGATGCCAAAATAGCCATACTGCGTTCCGAGTTGTGGGTTATCATTCCACCACCACATGCCACCATGCATGAGGAGATCCTTCTTCTGAAGAACACCGCTTGCATCTTCCTCGAGAGACCAGATTGCCTTCAGCCCCCAATTTCCTTCCACGCCATCCCCAGCTCTATCAACATTGCTCATCTCGAGGCGGAGCCAGGTAGTAATAGCAGTGTTATCTGGCTTTGTCCACATATCCATCGCATTCGGCGAGGTAGCGTTAAAACAAAAATATCCGCCACCTTCCGCACCTTCAGTGGCAGACATAAAAGCGATGTAATTCTGCTTGCTTATAAAGTCGCAAGTGCCGTCGGCCTTGATCCCGAAAGCATTAAATCCCATAATCCCTCCACATCCTCCATCAGCTTTAATATCGACAGTACAAATAAACTGGTTGCAAGCCCCGTCCTCGATGTATCTCTGACGAACCTTTGCACCCATATAGAAGAGAGGGAAAGTATTTTCAGGGTTGTTGAATTCGCCAGTTCCAGTCATTTTAAGACATCCGTCACCGTATTTGAGATCAGACCTTGTATAATTACCCTTCCAATTATTCGCATCAAGTTCTTTTCCAGAGAAGCTGTCGTACACAAGCAGTGCGCCTTTAGCTGCTTGAGCGATAGGAATTTCAACAACTGCAGGACCTTCTGAAGTTATTCCTTCAATATGAATGATTCCATAACGGACATCGTCAGCATATGGACTCTCAGGTACAATAGCATTCACCGTATTTCCGTCAACTGTGACAGTGGCCCAATCAGGCGAATAAATATCACCAACGCTTGTAAATCCAAGAGAAAGTGTCGCTGTTACCGTTTCTCCATCGCCCTTTACCGCAAGATCAACCGGCGTGGAGATGAGGGTGGGGGCGACGAATTCCGCTGTTGCATCTATTTGACCAAGGTCATAGACAGTTCCTGGATTTAAACGAATGAATTCCTCTGAAGAACATGTAGAAACTCGCCCGTATTCATCAGTGACAGTGATATCTAAGCCTTCGACATATGTAGCAGGGATCACCGCTGCGTAATAAGTCGCTTTCTCTATGTTGTTGCCGCCGTTGCTAAGTGTCACGGTTGCCTCTCCACTGTTGATGGTGACTTTTCCATCAATTGTATTTACCATAATGGAACCCGCAGGTTTATTGCTGCCCTTGGAAGCAATTTTGACGTACTTGATATTGTTGTCTGAACCCAATGAAAACTTCAACAATGCTGTAGCCGGCTTAAAAGTCAAATCAGTTGTTTGACTTGAAGCATATGCTACTGAAGCTCCGACAGGAGCACCATTCTTTACAACTATTTGCTCGGCAGGGACAACCGCAGGAAATACTCCATCAACGAAATTTGCGGAATACGGAAAGATCGCATAGTACTGGCTAGCCTTTTTCATTTCTCCAGAGAAAGTAGTCGTTTCGCCATCTTTCATAGCTGACATGGAATAGACTTTATCAGAGAAAAGAGCGATTTTATCCCCGGTAACCCATAAAGTTTGAAGGCCGGAGGAATATGATGCCGATACGGCATTAAAAAGTATGGTCTTTGGAGCGTTGTCATCTTCACCTTTGCAGGCAGTCAAAAGAGTCACAATGGCAAAACTTATGAAAATAAAAAACTTTTTCATAATCGTTATTAATTTAAAAATTGAATTATTAATTAAAAATTATCCTATTCTTGATATGAGAGCACATAATTCCTGAATTGACTCTCACGATTTCTTCCCCACAGAGAAATACTTCCTTGATCAGCTTTCACGAATGAAAATTTGCGCGAATAGTTAGGCGCGATTTCGCGTGTCTCTCCGTTAAATGTCTTGAGGGATCTCACTTCAACAACTGGCTCGTTTGGAGTAGTTTCTGTTGTGAAAACGCAAAGCCTCCACCAGTCGTCCCTCTCTTCTGCAGACGGAATCTCAGATACATCATTGAACTTGTTAGGACAGTCGCCTGATCCGATTGTCCCATCATCCATCGCGCACCAAGTCTCTCCATTTTTCACCCAGATCCCCCCTCTATTGGTAGCAGCATTATAACCCATGTATATCTCTACGACTTGAAGAGGATTTTCATTGACGTAGAGCTTGACACCTCCTTCGCCACCGTTCATCCTGATGTCAACAGAAAAGAAATATTTTTGGCCTTCCGGACTGAATGACGTATTCGGAGTATAAAGATATCCAGGAGCTCCGGTAGCCTTTAATGAGAGGTAGCTGTTACCAATCGATACTGTTGACGGATCATCAGCAGTCCATCCTGCGGGAAGGCTCTTCCCAGAAAAAGCAGCGAACGATAATTTGGAATCTTTTCCAGCCTCGTAGAGTTTCAAATCCTGAGTAACAGAATTGTCTCCGGAAAAGCATGTAAGCCTAATATTTGACCTTCTGACATCATAGGATGTCGTGTTCGCTTTTGCTACTACTGTTATTGTTGTGTTGTCTTCACTGATTGTAGCTGACTCTATCCAATCGGGGAGGTCACCAAGAGTAATCTCTTCAGCATTCGTGGATATTTTTGAGGATAGCGTCCCGCCACTTCCGTTAAAGGCAAGTTCGAGAGGGGTAAGAATCAGGACAGGAGACGGTTTGTTTGGTCCTATCGGATCGTATTCCTCGTTACATGATATAGCAATTAGCAATATTGCCAAAGCCGAAAAGAATATTTTTGTTATTTTAATATTCATAATCTTTGAAATCATAATATTTCAAGTTTAATTACCTCGGATAGATTATAACGCCCGGATGTATTGGCGGCAAGCGCTGCAACTCTGACATAATAGGTAACCCCAGGCTCAAGGCAGTTAAGAATAGTATCCATGTAAGTGGTAGATACGACCTTTTTATCATCAATCTGACTAAAATCCCGAACAGCTTCGAAATCAATCCGATTCATTCCCACGTTAGGATTCCACTTCGAAACCAGTAGCCTTGCAGTCATTATCTTACCTGCTCCTTCTGACTTATGGATCCGATACCTTCCGATGAGATCAGGCCCGCTTGTAGAAATGTCTGCCAGAATCTTCAGGAAAGGAGTCACTTCAAATGTCAGCGTCGTCGTGCCTGAAATCTCAACTTCAACCGGATCCACTTCGAAAAATGCACCCTCTACAGGTTGCACGATATAGATTCCTTTGAAAATTTTAGAGTTGTTAAAAGTGCCGTCTGCCTTTCCCCAAAAATACTGAGGAAGTGTGGAGATTGCTCCATCAACGACCTCATTTAATTTGATTCTAAACCCGTTAGGTTGTTCAGTTATGAATTGTGATCCGTCCGAAAGGACAAGAGAGCCAGTCAATGTTTCAGACGGAAGATCATATGTATCCACTTTACAAGAAGATAACTGCAGTAACAGGGTGCTGCATATTGCAAGCACGATAATCTTATTCATAATATTGTCAGATTTTGAATTTATTATCAATATCCAGGATTCTGCACAATTGCACCCTCGCTCTTCGCAATGACACTTGAGGAAATTGGAGCATAATAGGATTTACTGTCAAAAGAGTATCGGATTTCAGTACGCTCATGAAGTTTGAAAATGTACTTGCCTTCATCAACAACATAGTAAGGATATAATGCGCTAAATGTTTTGTTTTGGATTGTGTTCTCATACATTCTCCATCTTTTTAGATCCCAGAAAATTCTATTCTCGAATGCGAGTTCACATCGACGCTCATTAATTACTTTGGCTTCGTTAATTGTGTTAAGTTCTGTAGTACCAGCTCTCTTCCTGATACTATTGATTGGATCGAGAGCATCTGCTTGCGTAATGTTTTTTCCGTCTAGTGACTTTTGTCCTATCAAGTTTACAGCCGCCTCGGCTTTATTCAGCAGAATTTCTGCATAACGCATTTCAATCCAATCGACAGAACCGGCCCAAAAGTTTGCAGTAGCGGCAGGATCAACCCACTTCCAAACGAGGCATCCGTTTCCATTCGTCATTTGACTACCTATACCGCACCACCCTTGAATAGTCATTCCGTTCGGGTGCCGCTCAGTAAACGAGGCAGATTCGTAGAGAGGTCCCTCTGGATAACTATCATAGATTCCCCTGCGAACTTCGAAGATTGCCCCGTCACGACCAGGGATTTCACATCCGGGAAAAAGTATTGTAGCCTTCATTCGGGGCTGTGCGCGGGCGAATAGATCTTCAGTTTTATCATAGCGCATTGGATTATCTTCAGTCCCGATGTTTAGTACGAATGGATTACCATCCTTATCATCCCAGAGCTCGAGCCATTCGACTGTAGGGGAAAGTTCACCAGAATCTGTAACCATTGAATGGTGATATGGCAACTGCTGACAAGTCCAATTTTCAGGACGTCCATTTGCCACACCAGCGTCATACTCTTTGATGAGCATCCTCTCCTTGTTGGAAGTTGATTCATCTATGAAAATATTCCAATAATTCTTTATTTTACCGGCTTCAGTACCATTGTCATAGCGGTTATATAATTCATACTTTCCTCCGTTGTCCATCGCCTTGCAAGCGGCATCATAAGCGAGCAAGTAATATTTTATCGCCTCAGAAGCCGGAATACCGCATATTCCGTCAAGTTGGACGATTCCGTTTTTAGCTTCGCAAGCAGCATAAAGCATTGCACGAGACTTCAAACCGGCAGCGATGAATTTATTTGCTCGACCTCCGTTGATTTCGTTCTCCCCCATAAGTTGATAAGCTCTGTCTAAATCTTCCGCGATAAAATCATAGCATTCTGCCTCTTTGTTCCTCGGTCTATAGAATTCCTCAAGAGAAAGGTTTGTGTAGCTGTCTGTCGTGGTAACGATAGGAACACCACCAAAGCTGCGAACCATAGCGTAGTACAGGAATGCCCTACAGAAATATGCCTCTCCGAGCCAATGATTGAAGACATCTTCGTTACCGGCAAACTTTTCTTGATTTTCGTTCATCCCTTCAATTACAAGATTCGCCATACGAATTGCACCGTAATCCCAAAATGATAGCATTCCACCTTCACAAGATCTTGGCGCAAGAGCAACACGAAGAGGAATATTCTGGGCTTCGCCTGTCACGACACTTGGATTGTTCCAGATGGAGAACGGAGCGAAACCGTCTCCTCTAATCCCCCCCCAAACACTAGCATTGTGAGCAGCAATGGGAAGGTATGAATATAATGTCGCAAGTGCCGCTGTGATCCCGATCTCATTGCTATACACCTGATCTCCCCGTAAGTTATTCGTCGGGTCGATATCAAGATTTACACAGGAATTCAACGTCAGAGCTAATACTGTTGCACAAGGTGCCAGAAAGTTGATTATTTTTTTCATGCCACTTCTAAAGTTTAATTTTGACTCCGAAATTTGCAGTACAAATAAGCGGGTATGTTGTTCCATAGCCAGAGGAAGGATGCTCAGGATCAAGGTATTTCAGCCCCGTAAATGTCAGTAGATTATACCCGTTTGCAAATATTCTGACAGACGATGCGTTTATCTTCTCAGCCCATCTTTTGGGGAAGATATAGCCGATTTCCAGGGATTTTAGCCTAAGATAAGACGCGTCATGAAGGGAAGCCCTGGATGTACTCACATTACTACTCATTGCTGGACTTGCCTGGCTGGTAGTCGGGAGGTATCCGGGGATCCAGATCGTTCTCGGATCAAGAGGATTTGCGGACGGATCTTCCATATGCCAACGGTCATAAAAGAAATCGGGACCATTCTTGTCGTAAATGAACGGCGTTGAGAGGTACCACTCGTATTTGACATTGTTGAATGCTCCACCTTGGAATACTGCAGCAAAATCAAATGCCTTCCAAGTAAAGTCAATGGTGAAACCGAAATATAGAACAGGAGTAGTCTGAGCACCGAAAGCGATTGGATGTGAGTCATTCTCATCAATCACCCCATCGTCATTCCAATCCTCATACATATAGTCTCCCGGTTTGAAATTAGCATTACCTAGCCCATCCATAACAGGCGAATGCCAAATATGGTCTAGACTGGTAAATTGTCCAGCATAATCGTAACCCCACGAAATGTCGTTGTACCTATTGGAAGAGTTGTTTTTCCAGTTCAGATACCTGGTACCATATTCCGTATGTTCCACATAACGGTTCATAGTTCGTGAAAAAGCAAGGTTCCCTGTAATCCCGTAGAAAAATTCTCCGAAATGATTTCTGTGGCGCAGCGTCACATCAAATCCTCTGGTACGATCGCTATTGAGGTTTTCTTGAGCAAGGCTTTGACCGAGCCAGTCCGGAATTGTAACATTCTTCGTTGCCGGTTTGCCTGAACGATAGCGCTGAAAAATATCGAATTCAAAGCCAAATCGACCATTCCAGAAATCACCGTCAAAACCCAAATTAGACGTTTCTGTGCGGATCCATGTAAGGTTTTTGTTAGGGGTCGAAAGCAATGACACCAGATTCTGATCCTTTCCATCCCAAAGAATTGGCCACCAATCGATTGCCCCACTTCCGTAGGAATAGCCTTCAATATACTGAAAGTTGGCCGTACCATCATCCCCGGAGTGGCCGTAAGAGGCGCGAATTTTCAGATTATCCAAAAAACCAAGGTTCAGATTTTTCATGAAAGGTTCCTCAGAGATTCTCCAACCTGCTGATACTGACGGGAAAAAACCCCACTGATGCCCCTTATAGAACTTCGATGATCCGTCATATCTGAACGCAGTTTCAAAATAGTATCTCTCGGCGTAATCATAATTAATTCGACCTACGACAGATTTGCTTGCGATTTTCCACAAGCCAGACTGGTCCGCTATTCGCACGCCGCTGGAATAATAGCTAGGATCCATTGAACCAACTTGTCCTTCACTGATGCCGTTAGAAAGTTCTCCAAGAGAGTTCATCTGAATATATCGCTGTGCGTAATAGTTATCCATATCTGTTGTTTGCTCTTCATAAAGCGCAAGAGCCGTGACGTGATGGCTTCCGAACGATTGATCATAATTGAGCGATGTCTGCAAAAGTTTATTCTGATTGAACTTCGTGCCGCGCCTTATTGAATTCAACTTTGGATCATCATCCTTTCCTCCGTAAATGGAAGGAACGAACTCATTCGAGTCAATTTTATAGGTGTATAGCGTGTAAGACTTTTTCAGTTCCTTATTGTCCCGGTTGGTGTAGTCATAAGAGTATGATGCCTTTGCTTGTAACCCGGAAACAAATGGAACATCCCACGTGAGTGCGCCAGTGGCTTGAACTAGCCTTTCGCATATCTTCTTATATCCTGAGAGATCCGAATCAGAGATTACATACGGATTATAGCCTTGGGAGACGTTTTGAAGAAACGGTCTTGTGTAATTGGCGAAGGCTGCTTCAACTGGCCTTTCAATCCAAGCCGCGCGATAGAATATCTCAGTATCGTAATATGGAGAATTCTTTGTATCCATCATTCCGTTAATCTGTACATCCGCTTTTAGATTCTCAGTCACTTTTACAGAAATGTTGCTTCTTAAGTTGAATCTCTCATAGGTGAGATCTCTCGTACTGTATATGCCGTTCTGGGAGAAGTATGCGAAATTTGTAAAATACAGGATCTTATCATTTCCCCCGCTCATAGAAATCGTATGAGAAGTTTGAGGAGAGTATTTGTTGTTGTTAATTCTGTACCACTCCGTGCCGACCTTTTTCCCAGACTTGAACTTTTCTATTTCATCAAGGGGATAGATGAACTTACCTGGCGGCATTGAACCTCTCATAATGTTGTTCTCGTTGGTAATTTCCATAAATTGCCAGGCTTGCAGTCCATCAGGTGTATTTATCGGCGTTGAGAACCCGGCATAGCCCTCGTATTCGATGCTTGACGATCCCGCCTGTCCTTTCTTAGTTGTGATTAATATGACACCGTTAGAGGCCCTCATACCATAAATAGATGCAGAGGCATCTTTAAGGATTGAAATACTCTCTATTTCGTTCGCATCAAGCCTTTCCATGTTATCTCTAGGGACGCCGTCAATGATTACAAGCGGGGCGGCAAAGCCGCGAATATTGATTGATGATGAAAATGATCCAGGCTCTCCGGATGTTTGGATGACACGAACACCTGACATTTTGCCGGACAGCATATTAATTACATTTTCGTTTCTGGTTTTTTTGATCGCCTGGGAGCTCACAGATGATATGGCGCCTGTAAGAGAAGCTCTCTTTTGGGTACCATAGGCAACCACTACAACATCATTGAGCTGAGTCATATCCTCTTCAACGACAATGTCAACTTGGGATTGTGCCGCCGGGACAATGACTGTCTTCTCGCGGAATCCAAGGCTCGACACAGTAAGAACAACATCACCAGACATCATCAAGGGTAATTCGAAGCTTCCATTTGAAGCAGTCGTCGTCCCCGAGTTAGTGCCTTGAATAAGAATTCCGGCACCGATTACCGGGTCTCCGTTCTGATCAGAAACTATACCTGTAATCGTACGGCTCAGTTGAGCGAAAGCAGGACATTGAAATAGCCCAAAGGCAAGAACCAGAAGTACAGATCCGACAGCATTTCGAAAAGATTTGAATGTTTTATTCATGTTGTAGCTTGTCTTTTTTATTGTATTACAAAGTTGACCGATATTAATAATAAATGACCACACAATCATTTCAAAAAAGGATTAGTTTCATTCAAAACGTTTAAAAATTTCAATAATGGAATAAATATTTCCTTTTTGAAACAATCCTTTCATACTGAATTACTATATTTGGAAAAAAGAAGTTGTGTGATGTTCTTGCGATTCTATCTTTGGACAATTCTATCATTTTTCACAATTATTAGTATTGAGGCACAACCATCAAAATTGTACTTCAGCAGATTGACAATGGAAGAGGGGCTTTCGCACAATTGTGTCAACGATGCTATTGCTGATAGCAAAGGTTTTATTTGGATAGCAACTGGTGAAGGACTCAATCGATATGATGGGCATTCAGTCAAAAACTTTTTGGTTCACACCACTGAAGACGAGAAACGATCACACTCAAATTCCGTCTTTTCCCTGTTGGAAGACAAAAATGGTGACATTTGGGTCGGAACCTTAAGGGGAATCTATCGCTTTGATACCGACAAGGAGAAATTCATCAGACTAGATGCCATATCCGAAGAAGGTAATTCGGTAGAAGAAAAGGTAACCGACATTGCCCAAGGTAAGAATGGAGACATTTGGATCGCAGACTATTCAAAAGGTGTATTTAAATATGAAGTATCCAATAATAAGCTTATTTGTTATTCCAGGGAGAATGGGAAAATAAATTCAAATGAAGTTCTTTCACTTTGCTGTGACCTTGACAGCACGCTATGGGCAGGATCAATCGGGTTTAACAAGTCAGGACTCAGCAGGTACGATGAATTGTCTGATTCGTTTATAACCTATGAACACCTGTTTAAAGGAGGGGTAAGTAAAATCTCAGAAAGTAGTACGAATAACCTGTTTGTTTGCTCCCCGATTAATGGATTGTGCTCTTTTAATCGCATCACAGAGAGAAGTGAGCCTCTATTCTTCATCAAAGGCAAAGAACAAACAATCACAGATGTCCTCGAGGAAAAGGACAACCTCTGGATAGGGACAACTGATGGACTCTATATAAAAAATAAGACAACAGGAAAAATCAGCCATTTTGAATCAAGTTCAATACGGGATAACTCATTGACTAGCAATGACATTACTAATATCCTAATGGATCATAACGGGGGACTTTGGTTTAGCACTCTTTCTAAGGGGATTAATTATCTTCCAGACAATTGGTCAGATTTTGAGTTCTATCCTTCCTCCGAAGAGACGGCAAGCCATGGGCAGATTAAGCATTTTTCGAAAGACTCCGAAGGAAATATCTGGTTCGTGTCTGACAGAGGAATATCTGTCTTTCGTCCGAAAGACGGCAATTTTAATGCTTATCCTTTGGGAAAGACTCGCTTATCAGGGGACAACATCACTTTAATTGAAATCTCAGACAACCGTCTGTGGGTAGGATACATGGCAAGAGGACTGGATCAAATTGACCTCAAGACTCAAAGCGTTTTTCAATACCCGACGATATACACCTATCCCAACAGCCTCAATGACAACAGCATTATTTCGCTATGCAAGGACACAGAAGGCAACCTCATTGTCGGGACCACGAAAGGTGCGAATATCATCAGCTCCAATGGGTCAACTATCAGTACTCTTCTATCGCGCGACCACAATATAATCAGCGACATTATTGAAGACGAAGACATGAATTTATGGCTATCAAGTGCTGAAGATGGAGTTTTTGTTTATAACCCTCGAATTCAGACATGGAAACATTACATAAATGATCCCAATGATGATAATAGTCTCTGTTGCAACAATATTTCAGGCCTATTCAAAGACACTAAAGGTAATATCTGGATGCTTACCGAAGGCAACGGCGTCTGTCGTTACAGCACAGAAACACAGAGGTTCAGAACATTTACCATAACGGACGGCTTACCGAACAATATCATCCAAAAGATGCTGGAAGATAACTCCGGGAATATCTGGATATCAACTAATAATGGGCTGTCATGCTTTTGTACTGAAGATGAAAGTTTTACAAACTATTCATTTTCTGGGGGGCCACTCTCAAATCAGTTTATCCATAATTCCGGGATAAAAGATGATGAGGGATACCTAATGTTTGGAACTAATGAAGGATTTTTAAGATTCAATCCAGAAAAATTAAAACCCCGGACTACCAATTCATCAATTTACTTTACTGACCTATTTGTAAACAACCAAATCGCTACAATTGGCGAAAAAACTTCCCCGCTCGAACACTCAATTGTCAATTCAGACAAGATTATCATCCGCCACAACCAGAACTCATTCAGATTGTCAATTTCCTCAATGGACATGAGGCCATCCCAAAGAAACCAGTTCGTATATAAACTGGAAGGCTACGACCAGAAGTGGATAATCGCCCATAACAACCAGATCTATTACTCGAATCTGCCGAACGGGAAGTACAAACTTGTTGTTGAAAAAGCCAACAATCCCGAAAGCAGAAAATCGATCATGATCTTTGTCCTACCTAGCCCTTGGCGAAGTTGGTGGGCCAAATCATTATACTTCCTTCTCTTCATTGGAATTGTGTCTGCGGTCTTCTGGTCCATAATGAAACGTCAAAAAGAACGTAAGAAGTATATTATGGAAGAAATAAAGGCGAACGAAGAAAAAGTCCTATACGACACAAAACTCGCATTTTTTACTGGAATTGCCCATGAGATCAAGACTCCTTTGTCGCTGATTTCAGCACCCTTCGAAATTCTTTCTTCTCCAGAATCAACAATAGAGGATAAGAACTCCTGCATGGAGGTGATGCATGAGAATCTTGAACGACTAACCGCGCTCACAAAACAAATGCTAGATTTGTCTATCACAGAACAGGGCGGATATAAAATAAACAAAGTACCTACAGATCTTAACAATTTGATTGGGAATGTTTTGAAGACATTTAAGATTTCCCTCCAGCAGAATGACATCCATATCTACAAGCATCTTTGTAAGCCCCACCTAGTCGCAAACGTTGATAATGAGGAATACGCCAAAATAGTAAGCAATTTGCTAAGCAATGCCTCAAAATATTGTCGTGGGATCATAAGGCTCAGTCTTACAAAAAAAGGAGACATTGCCAGACTCTCTGTCTGGAACAACGGCCCTCCGATTGGTCCGGAGTTCCGAGAAAAAATATTCGAACCGTTCTTCCAGATCCCAGGGAACCAAAAACTTGGCGGGGTAGGCGTTGGGTTGTCTCTTGTAAAGAGTTTCGTTGAAATTCATCGTGGAAAAGTTTACGTTAATCCTGACACAGAAGATGGGACAGAATTCGTGGTCGAGATTCCTATAGGCGTTTGCTCAACAATTAATGAACCCGAAAATACTGAGGCTCATGCTTTAATTAATGAGACAGTCCCGAGAGATGGAAAGATGACTGTTCTTGTTGTGGATGATAACAAGAGCATGACACAATTTCTTAAGAAACTCCTAAGTAGGCAATACCATATCATTACTGCTCTTGACGGCTCATCGGCAATATCCCTCCTCAGACAATCTCCTGTCGATCTCGTGATTTCAGATGTGATGATGTCAGATATTGACGGTATTTCTCTTTGCAAGGTTATTAAGAATCATGATGAATTTCGGCACATTCCTGTAATACTGCTCACCGCAAAGACGGATCTGAAGTCAAAGGTTGCAGGAATGGACGCCGGGGCTGAGGCCTACATTGAAAAACCATTCTCAACACAATTACTAATGGCGCAAATACATAATATTATTAGAAACAAGCGAAGTTCAATATCTATCGGATTTTCCAAAAATATTGCGCCACAGTCGACCTTGACTGCAAAAGATGAAAGACTGATGAAAAAACTTTATGACACAGTGGAATACAATCTCTCGAATCAGGAGCTCAGCGTTAATATGCTATGCGATGAACTGCACATCAGCCGTTCTTATCTTTATCGGAAAATAAAAGAAAAAACGAATCTGAGCCCTGGGAAACTCATCAAGAAGATTCGACTTGAAAAAGCAGCTGCAATGCTTCGTAATAGCGATCTGCGGATAGGGGAAATCGGTTATTTGGTTGGCTATAATTCATCATCATACTTTGCAAAATCATTCTTGAAGGAATACGGGACTTTGCCAAAAGACTACGCCAAATTAACTACTAAAGACGAAAACAATGAATAGAACCTTGATTACTGCAGTTGCACTGCTTTTTGCTACCGTTACTTTCGGACACGGGAGGCTTTCCTTCCTTCAGTGTGAGCATCTCGAAAATCCGATAGGAGTTGATTCGAAGGCACCACGATTATCTTGGCGACTACCAGATGGGGTGACGGCTCAGAGACAATGGGAGATCATTGTCGGAACTGACTCTTCTGCCGTTGCGAGAGGGATTGGTGACATGTGGTCATCCGGAGTGGTCAAGTCTCACAAGGTAATCGCAACCTATCAGGGAAGAGCGCTTGAGCCTTATACCTGCTACTATTGGAAGGTTACAGCAAAGACAGATAATGGCATTATTCTCAAAAGCCCTATTGCATACTTCGAAACAGGCAAAATGCATCCGAATAATTGGGATGGATGGTGGATATACGATACAAAGGATCTCGAAATTCGACCTGCCGGAGCCTTTCGAAAGGATTTTTTAACTCATGGCAAGATCATGTCGGCAAGAGCCTACATCGCTGCTGCAGGCCTCTTTGAACTTTATTTGAACGGATTCAAAGTCGGGAATGACAGATTGGAACCAGCCTTCACAAGATTCGATAGAAGAACTCTTTACATCACCAGAGATGTGACTGACCAGATTGTCGACGGAAAAAACACAATAGGGGTCTTGATGGGTAACGGATGGTATAATCACCAACCAATGGCAGTTTGGAATTTTGAAGTGGCTCCATGGAGACACCGTCCTTCTTTTTGTTTGGACCTTCGAATCACATACGAGGACGGAAGCGTACAGACTATCGTTTCAGACAAAACCTGGAAAACCCATTTCTCCGAAATAATCTATAATAACATTTATGTCGCAGAACAAGTTGATAACAGGCTGAATTTAGGAAAATGGGCGACACCTGACTATAACGCATCCTCTTGGTCTGATGTCAAGTTAACATCAGCGCCCTCGGAGAATATTGTCTCACAACTAATGAGACCTATTCGAGATGTCGATACCCTTAAAGTAATATCATTCAAACAATTATCGGATAAAAACTACATTTTTGATTTCGGCCAAAACATTTCAGGTGTAACTGAGCTCACAGTCAAGGGCGAAAGCGGAACGACATTTTTCTTGAAGCACGGAGAACTCATTAGAGATGGGCATGTTTCTACTGAAAACATTGATTATTTTTATTACCCGGATTCGACCCGAAATGAATTATTCGCCACAGATATCTTCATCCTGGGTGGCGACAAAGAAGAAACCTTCCGACAGAAATTCGGCTACAAGGGCTTCCGTTACGTTGAGATCACGACAGATAGGCCTGTATCTCTTGATGCAAAAAATATTGTAGCATTTTTTGTTCATAGCGATATTCCCCAACGCGGGAATATTCAATCTTCGAATGACATCATCAATTGGCTTTGGAAGTCATCATGCTATTCTTATTTGAGTAATCTTGTTGGCTATCCGACTGACTGTCCTCAAAGGGAAAAGAATGGTTGGACTGGTGACACCAACGCAGCAATGGATATCGGCTTTTATAATTTCGATCCAATAACAGTCTATGAAAAGTGGATGAACGACCACAAAGATGCACAACTTCCAAATGGGGTCTATCCTAACATTATCCCCTCGCCAGGATGGGGCTACGACTGGGGAAACGGTCCAGACTGGACTAGCACAAACATTCTCATTCCGTACAAATGCTGGCTTTTTTATGGTGATGATCTATTAATCAATACAATGTACGAAAACAATAAGTCTTACATTCGTTACATTGAAAAAAATTATCCTGAAGGCCTTACCGACTGGGGGCTTGGGGACTGGCTTCCCGTTCACGAAACATCTACTACTGAACTTACTTCTTCAATATATTATTACGTGGACGTAAAAATACTTGAAAAAATAGCAACTTTAATTGCCCATGAAGCAGATGCAAGCCACTACTCATCTCTCGCAGAGAAGATTCGAACAAAAATTAACGAAAAGTATCTAAACAAGCAGACAGGAATCTATGCAAATGGCACACAGACTGAGATGTCGATGCCTCTGTATTGGGATGTCGTCCCTGATGAATACAGACAGAAGGTCGCAGACAACCTTGCGATCGACATCCAAAATAGAGGACTTGATGTAGGCTTACTCGGTTCAAAAGCGATATTAGGTGCGCTTAGCGAAAACGGTTATCTGGACATAGCATACAGTCTAGCTGTAAGCACAGAATTTCCATCATGGGGCTATTGGATGAAAAATGGCGCAACCACGTTCTATGAGAACTGGCACATCGAGCAGATCCGCGACTTATCCCTGAACCATATGATGTTCGGAGAAATCAACGCTTGGCTCTACAAAGCACTTGGTGGAATTACTCCTGATGAAGAAAAACCAGGTTTCGCGGAGTTCAACGTAAAACCAGGCTTTCCGAAAGGGCTTGATCAGTTCGAAGCATCATTTATCTGCCCTAATGGCAAGATATGCTCAGGATGGCTCCGAGAAGGAGGAATTATGAGGTATTACCTAACAGTACCTTCCAATACAATAGCGCATTTGTCTCTCCCGAACTTGGAGAAAGATCTTTCATGCGGAACTTACAGTTTCATTGTCAAAGAAGAATAATCATACTGCCGATCTACTAGATTTATCAATTGATTGCATATCTTCAGGTTTGGTGCGAAAATACCATCGACTTAATTATCGTTACAGATTTTAACTATATTCATGCAAGATTTCCGATGTTCGCGCATTTAATAGAGTGAAAATGCTTTTTATGAATATGAAAACGAATAAACTCCTTATCGGACTTTTCCTTCTCGGTTCCCTGCTCTCGACACAGTCCTGTCTGAACAAGCAGGACGACACCGACTACGGAATCTTATACCCCAATGCAGTGGTAACCCTGAAACCGGATGCGGATGGCCTGATCCTGCAGTTGGACGATGAAACCGCCCTGTTTCCGGTCAATCTGCAGAACTCCTCTTACACCAAGGAATTGCGCGCCTTTATCAACTTCAAGGATGCGAAGCCGGAAGAGAAGGTCAGCAGGACCCTCCGAAACGTCCATGTGAACTGGGTGGACACCATCCGTACCAAAGGAATGGCGGCAAACCTGATGGACGAAAACGTGGTAGTCTACGGCAACGATCCTTTCGAGATCGTGGCTGACTGGACGACGGTCTGCGAGGACGACTACCTGACCCTCCGCATCCGCACCTACTTCAGTGGCTGGGGCGAACCCCACGTCATGAACCTCGTGAAAAACGACGGCCCCTACGATGTGACCTTGTACCACGACGCCAAGGGAGACACCAATATTCAAGGAAGGTTGTCCGACGGCCACATCGCTTTCCGGCTGGACGCCCTGCCCGACACCCGGGGCGATATAGTGGACTTGAAGGTGAACTGGACTTCTTTCAGCGGCCCGAAAAGCGCCATATTCAAATATCGCTCAAGGAAATAGCCGAAAAAACGCTTGGTGTTTTAACGAAAATTAGACTATCTTTGTCCTTTCTTTAATGCGGGATTCCTATGGACAATGCAAAAGACAAGGGCAAGATAAGACTTTACGACAAAACATTCAAGCCGTTCATCGCATACGACGAGATTGAAAAGGCGATCGACCGGGTCGCTGCGAGTGTCAATGCGGATTTCAAGGACAGCGAAGACGTCCCCGTCCTGCTGTGCGTGCTGAACGGGTCGATCCTGTTCACGGCGGAGTTGCTCAAAAGGCTGGATTTCGCCTGTGAAGTTATGTCCATCAAGTTGACCTCCTACTCCGGCACCCAGTCGACCGGCAAGGTTCGAGAGGTGATGGGCATGAGCGGCAGCGTGGAGGGAAAGCGGGTGATCATTGTCGAGGACATCGTGGACACCGGGACGACGATCGTGGATCTAAAGCGCATTCTCCAAGACAGGGGCGCGTCGGAAATCCGGGTCTGCACCCTGCTCCTCAAGCCCGACATCTACAAGAAAGACATTCCCCTGGACTATGTAGGCATACGGATTCCGAACGATTTCATCGTCGGTTTCGGACTGGACTATGACGAAATCGGAAGAAACAGTAAGGATATTTACGTATTGGACACGAATATGAAATATTACATTCTCTTCGGGCCTCCCGGTGCGGGAAAAGGCACTCAGGCCTCTGCAATGGTGGAGAAGTACAATCTCTGCCACATTTCCACCGGTGATCTGCTCCGCAGCGAAATCGTCCGGGGCACCGAACTGGGCCTGCAAGCGAAGGCCCTGATCGATGCCGGAGAACTCGTCCCTGACGAGGTGGTCCAGGGCATGATCGAGAACCAATTCCGGAGGGTAACCGATGTAAGCGGATTTCTGCTGGACGGATTCCCCCGCACGATCGCCCAGGCGCAAGCGCTGGACAAGATACTGGACAAGGCAAAGGAAGAGGTAACCGCAGTGATTTCTCTCATGATCCCGGACGAGATGATCCGTGAGCGCATCAAGCACAGGGCGAAAATCGAGGGCAGGGCGGACGATGCGAAGGATGAGACGATCAGCAACCGCATCAAGACGTATCACGAGAAGACGGAGCCGCTCATCGACTACTACAAAGCCTCGGGCAAATACCACGAGATCGACGGTACCGGAAAGATCGACGAAGTGCGCGAACGCATCAACACCTTGATGGACAAGTTCTAGGAAGATCCGACCCGTTCGATTATCGATATGATGTACGCTATCCTTGCACGGATCGGCCTGATCGCCGGTATGCTGTCAGGATCGGTCGGATTCGGGGGCGGCATGATCCTGGGCAACTTCCTGGCCATGAAGTTCATCAGCAACGTGGACAAGAACCGCTACAAGAAGGTCGTGGCTTGCGTGATGATCGCCGTCTCGCTCTGGCTATTCTCGCTTTATGACAAGATTCTCTGTCTTTGAAAAAAGCCCCAGTTCCTAACGCTGCCGACTTCCCTTCTCCTCGGCACTCCGGGCGGGAGTGGTCTGCAGCGGCGGGCAGCGTCGTTCGTCAGATCCTTTCTGAAGCCTCGGCCGGGCAGGATGTTGCGCCCGTGTGCACCAGGATGAATGCGTGGAGGGCAATGTGCTGACAGACAGGCGAAAAAATGAACATACCTCGGGCTGAATCGACCGAGGTGGTACATAGCAAGATCCATATCCTCAGATCGTTACCCTCCACGGAACCTTTTACTGCGCCGCTCTTGGCAGGTGGAATTGTACGCGTCCACCCGAGAACGGATCCGGCTGCTGGCCAAAGACATCTGTTTGCGAGCGGGGTGCGTAATTGTCCACCTGTGAGACCCCAGGCCTGCTGTGGTGCCCTGTAACGGGGGGCTCCTCTTCCAAGTGGACGGCCGCACTCCCCACCCGGAAACATATTCCCGTCAAAATGAGACCGCTACAGTTGCAGGTGTTCAAATATTCTTCCACCTGCAAGACGGGGAACAGTATTGACGTGAGGGAACTGTCGCAAGACGAAAATAAAGCTGTGTTGCGAGAGGTTGCGGACGGGAGCATGCCCCGGACGGGAGTGCGATATTGTTGCCCATCGGCTAGAGTTCGGTCGCGAAATCCTCCATGCTTTTGCGCTGGGAGTGCCTTTCAGACGGCGTGGCATCCGATGCCGGGACGCCTACCGCGAAGAGAGCGGTAATTTGATAACCGGCTGCTTCCGGGAAGGCTTCGGCCAACTTGACCGGGTCAAAAGCCCCGATCCACGTACAGCCCAGATCGAGGTCGGCCGCACACAGCATGAGGTGCGTGCCGATAATCGCTGCATCGGTCTCGGCCCCGTTCTTCCCGTCGAAACTACGAACCCAGGCTTCGTCCGGCTTGCATCCGACCATGAAGGCCATGGGAGCCCCGAAGAGCGGATGGACGGCACGCAGGCGCTCAAGTGCCGTTTCGCTGGTGACAGCCCAGACATGGACGGGTTGCTTGTTGCTTGCGGTCGGAGCCAAGCGGGCGGCTTCCAGCATCCTGTTGATCTTCACGTCGGAGACTGGCTGGCTCTTGAACTTCCTGCAAGAGTATCGTTTTTCTACCAGTGACAGGAACCCGTATGAGCCAAAGAACCGATTAATGCGGTACTCTACATCCGCAAAGGCAGCGCGATGATGGATGCGGGAGACATCTCCCAAGCGACTAAAAAAACCCTTTTTCATAAATGATCCTCGATTATTAATTCATTCGGCCCGGTTTCGTGCAAGGACCTAAGATTCGTAAATATACGAAAAAATCCTTTTCGCCAAGAGGATTTTCGTGAACCCAAGAAGAAAAATTCTGAATTTTTCCTGCCGAGGACTGCCGACGCAAGATCCCAAGCCTTTCCCGCCGATGATTATTTTGACTATCTTTACAATTGAAAAACAAAGCGCTATGCCTGCAAGCAGAATTGAAATCTTCAACTCCACGCTTTCGCTACTCAAGCAAGGATGGTACGTCTCGCCTTCTGGCCGCAAAGTGGAATTGCCGCCGGTGAAGGATGTAATGGCTGCGGCGAAGTTGTATAGCCAACCGCTAATATCGATTATGAACCCGTCAAAGAAACTTGAAGCCGAGGTGAGGGTGGAGAACAAGGACTGCGTCCTGGCGGCAAAAGGACTCATTGACGAAGGCTTCGACCCGGCGATGCTCAATCTGGCCGACCTCCATACGCCGGGCGGGCTGGTGGAATACGGCTCCGGAGCGCAGGAGGAGAACCTTTGCCGCCGCAGCAACTTGATCCAGTCGCTCTATCAGTTCTCGCGCGCAAGAATTGACCAGCACCCGGATCTGGGTCTTATCCAGAGCGCCGACCAGTATCCGATGGATGAGCGATACGGCGGCGTTTACAGCGGCATCGTCACGTTTTTCCGCGGACCCGAATCCGCGGGTTCCATGCTGGAGGACAAGCCCTACAACATCCCGGTCATCTCCGTGGCAGCGCTTTCCGGACCCGACATCGGTCCTGACGGAATGATGTCCGCGAAAGATGCGAATATAACACTGGACAAGATCCGGACCATCTTCCGCATCGCCTATGCGCACGGCCACGATTCTTTGGTGCTGAGCGCTCTGGGCTGCGGCGCCTTTGCCAATCCGCCCGCCCACATCGCCAAACTCTTCCATCAGGTCATCGAAGAAGACGGCTTCAAGCATGTTTTCCGCCGCATCGACTTCGCGATCCTGGATGGCTACCGTACCGGAATGCGGCATAACCCGGAAGGGAATCTGAAACCCTTCCAAAAAGAGTTCGGTGCATGAAACGCGTATACCTCGACATGGATAACGTCCTGGTGGACTTCGCTTCGGGGATCGCCAAGATTGACGAGGCTACACGGCGGGAATACGCCGATCGCCTGGAGGAGGTCCCCGGCATCTTCGCGCTGATGGACCCGATTCCGGGTGCCATCAACGCTGTCCATGCTCTAGTTGAGGAATATGATGTCTACATCCTGTCCACGGCACCTTGGAAGAATCCTTCCGCCTGGGCAGACAAGGTGACGTGGGTGACGAAGTATCTGGATGATGTGCTGCACAAGCGCCTTATCTTGAGCCACCACAAGGATCTCTTGAAGGGCGATTATCTGATTGATGACCGATCCAAAAACGGCGCAGAAAGATTTGAAGGTGAATGGATTCAGTTCGGAAGTGAACAGTTTCCCGACTGGGAATCGGTCTTAGACTATTTGATCTAGTTATTATTACACGAAGCATACTCCTGCCGCCATCTTTGGGGCGACATGTACGGGATCCGGAATGTCGTTGAGGAGACGGTGGAGAGCAAAGGGGCCTTTTCTGGAAGTCAAAAAGAATCGCTAACTTTGCAATCCCAAATAGGACTGCTACCGTGAGTGTTGATGGATATGGACCAATTGATTTAAAATGCCCGAATCGAATTTCATAGACTATGTGAAAATCTGGTGCGCGTCGGGTCGCGGCGGAGCCGGGTCGACGCATCTGTTGCGGGCAAAGTACGTCCCGAAAGGGGGGCCGGACGGAGGAGACGGCGGCCGCGGCGGCCATGTGATCCTGCGAGCCAACCCCCAGCTCTGGACCTTGATCCACTTGAAATACCGGAAGCATATTAAGGCTGAAAACGGAGCGCCGGGTTCCGGAGCTCTGCGCACGGGGAAAAGCGGGAAGGATGTGATTGTGGATGTCCCGGTCGGAACTGTAGCGAAGAACGCCGAGACGGGAGAAGTTCTGTTCGAGATAATGGAGCCGGGCGAGGAGAAAACGCTCTGCAGAGGCGGAAGAGGCGGACTGGGGAACAGCAATTTCAAGACTTCCACGATGCAGACGCCGCGTTTCGCCCAGCCTGGAGAAGACGGGGAGGAAGGCTGGTTCATTCTGGAGTTGAAGCTGCTTGCGGATGTCGGCCTGGTCGGTTTTCCGAACGCCGGAAAATCCACCCTGCTCGCTACGATCACCAACGCCAAACCCAAAATCGCTGACTACGCTTTCACGACCCTGGAGCCGAACCTGGGCATCGTCCAGTACTATGACGATCGATCGTTCGTGATGGCGGACATCCCCGGCATCATTGAAGGGGCCCACGAAGGAAGGGGCATCGGCATCCGTTTCCTGCGGCACATCGAGCGCAACTCGGTGCTGCTGTTTATGGTCTCTGCGGAGGAGGACGACATTGCAAAAGGGTACGAGACGCTCCTGAATGAACTCCGGGAATACAATCCCGAACTGCTCGACAAAGACCGGGTACTCGCCATTACGAAATGCGACCTCATCGACAAAGAAATTGAAGCGGAAATTGAACCGACCCTGCCGAAAGGCATTCCGTATGTATTCATCTCCTCTATCAAGCAGGAAGGCTTGAAAGAATTGAAAGATCTGCTTTGGAAAGCCCTGAACAAGTAGCCTATGCTCATTGACAATCTCCATCGGATCGACCAGACGATCACCCTGTACCTCAATAGTTTGAACTCTCCCGCGATGGACAAGTTCTGGCAATTCGTGACCACCCAGGAAGTCTGGTACCCCATGTACCTCATCATCGCCGGCTGTCTGATCTGGCGACTGGGATGGAAGAACGGGCTAATCGTGATCGCTTCCATCGCGCTCTGCGTGGGCATCTGCGACCAATCCGCCAACTTCATGAAAGTGACAGTGGGGCGGCTTCGCCCCGGCTACAGCGCCGAAATGGTTTTGGGAGGCCTGAACGTCCTGGAAGCCCGCGGAGGTTTCTACGGCTTCTTTTCCGGACATGCTTCCAACGCTTTTTCGATGGCAGTCTGCATGATTCTGGGCTTCCGGAACGACAAGTCCCGAACGTACCGCGTCTTCGAAATCAGCATTCTGGTCTGGGCATCCTTCGTAGCGATCAGCCGTATCTTTGCCGGGAAGCACTATCTCGGAGACATCCTCGTGGTGACGATTTTCGGCATCTGCGTCTGCTTTTTGATTGGAAAGCTGGCGGCCTTCGTCATCCGGAAATGGGTCAAAGTTCCGGCAGAACCTTCTCCATCTGAATCCCCCGCGAACCCTTCACAAGAATCGTAGCGCCTGAAACCGGATGTTCCCGGAGCCAGTCTGCCAAGTCAGCGGAGGTATTGAACAACTGTACATTCGTCCGCCGGCCGAGGTTGGCTACTGCCTTTCCGAATTCTTCTCCCACGAGACAGATCAGGTCTAGAGACAGGGATTCCGCTTTCCGGAGGATGTCCATATGTTCTCGTACCGAATCCGGACCGAGTTCCCGCATATCCCCCAGCAAGGCGACCTTCCGGGCGGCTTCCACCAGCGAAAAATTGTCCAGTGCGGCGGCCATGCTGGTCGGATTGGCGTTGTAGGCATCTTCGATCAAGATGTTTCGCGCAGTGCGCTCCATCTGGGAGCGGTTGTTGTCCGGAATATATTCCCCGATCGCGCGGATGGCGTCCTCAAGCCGAACGCCGAAATGGCGTCCGACGGCAACGGCGGCCATAACATTGGTTGCATTGTAGGCGCCGACCAGACGCGATTCCAGAAGAGCCGGGAAACGCATCCGGAGGAAGGGATGCTCCCCGCTTGCCGGAAGAATCTCAACCCCTTCGCGCGCGATCCCATATTCGATTCTTTTGATCCCTTCCCGCGCTTCGGCCATCTCGGTCAGGACGGGATCGTCCGTATTCAGGAATATGCTTCCGTCGTGTGTATGAATATAGTCATAGAGCTGCCCCTTGGCTTTCTTGACGCCGTCGAGTGAGCCGAAACCCAGCAGATGTGCCTTTCCGACGTTGGTGATGAGGCCGTAGTCCGGTTCGCAGACCGCGCAGAGACGCCCGATGTCGTCCGGATGGCTGGCGCCCATTTCGATGACGGCAAGCTGGGTGGCGGAGTTGATTTTCAGCAGGGACAGCGGCACGCCGATATCGTTGTTCAGATTGCCTTCAGTGGCCGTAACACGGTAGCACGTGGACAGCACCTTCGTGATCAGATTCTTCGTGGTGGTCTTGCCGTTGGTGCCGGTCAAGCCGATGACCGTCAGCCGCTTCCCGTCCACAAGCGTCCGCTCGCGGTGCTCCCTTGCCAGATCCTGGAGCGCCTTCAACGTGTCGGGAACCGGAATCACGCGGGGGTCTCCGAACTTTGCCGCTTCGGAATCCGCGGACACGACGGCATAGACAACCCCGGCTTCCAACGCTTTCAGGGCATAATCCGAACCATCGAAATTCTCTCCTTTCAGACCGAAGAACAGTTCTCCGCCCCGAATCGCGCGACTGTCTGTCGTGACGGCGCCGCACTGCTTGAACACTTCATACAAATCCATGCTGTAAAAGTACGGAATATTCCGGAAGAATACACCGAAATGCGGAAGAACGTTCCGCAAAGCGGAGTAGCGGCAGCTGCATCGCCGACATCTCCACGTGGCAAGCACGGTGTCCTGGGCCCGAGCGACTTACCAAGACCGGAAATGCGGAAATCCGGGCTTGGGTGGCATGCCGGAGGGGTAGCCAAGACCGGAAACGCGGGAATCCGGGCCTAGGTGGCGTGCCGGAGGGCGTTCCAAGACCGGAAACACGGGAATCCGAACTTGGCCACGAGCGAAGACTAATGCAATAGCGGCAGGTTTGCCGGATCACGAACACTGAACCTGCCTGCACCGCCGTCCGGGAGGTATTACCGTCCGCGACCCCGGTTCGAGAGACGGGGGTCAAGAACACCGAACCTGCCTGCACCGCCGTCCGGGAGGTATTACCGTTCGCAACCCTGATTCGAGAGACGGGGGTCAAGAACACCGAACCTGTCTGCATCGCCGTCCGAGACGCACTACTGTCCGTGACCCCGAGACTAGAAAAGGATAACAGTTTTCGGATCTCGGAAAATTATCCGCTGTAATACTTATGGTCAATATTATTCATTCATTTCCAGCCTCACCTTGGCAAGGATCGTTTCGAGCGCCTCTTGGTGCTTGTTGTTGATTCGAAGCATCTCCTTCCCTTTTTCCTGATCGCCGGCGGCAAAGGCAGCGTTCTGTGATTTCCTGCCCCGCTCGAGGTTGTGTCGAAGGTCGTGGAGCTTCACCTGGATCGCTGTCTGGTTTCCTGAAGACGCGATTTGCCCGACATAATCAGAATAACTTTGTCCTTTCCGGCAAGTGCAAAGGCTCAACGCCACAAGGGCTTCTTCTTCCAGTCCACGGGCGCTGAGATCCTGCAGCGTAATCCCGCTATCCTCAACGACATCATGCAGGAAACCAACCTTTTGCTCAATTTCATTCCGCCCCGACAGCCCGACTGCAAGCGGGTGAAGGATGACCGGTTTTCCGTCGAGGTCCTTCTGTCCCCCGTGGGCATCAATCGCAATTCTAAGTGCATCTTCGATTGTCATAAATGAATAATTAAATTTGACGTTATAAAGATAACCTCTCTTCGTGCCAAAGCACGACACAATCAGAAATAATCGGGAATATTACAAGGATAAAACCGCGATTCCTGCGATTCTTTGGCTGATCAGAGTCTCGTGTTGGACGAATTCTTGAGAAAATATTTGGATTTTCCCACATTAAACAATACCTTTGCAAGCCCAATTCGAGTACCGAAAAATCGGTACACCGAGAAAGGTTGGAAAGATCCGTTAGCTCAGTTGGTAGAGCACAACACTTTTAATGTTGGGGTCTCGGGTTCGAGCCCCGAACGGATCACGAAATTGGAAGTTAAGCTCTGTTAGCTCAGTTGGTAGAGCAACTGACTCTTAATCAGTGGGTCTAGGGTTCGAGTCCCTAACAGAGCACCAAAAACGCCATTCTACACGCCTGCTGTGGGCATACTGGGGCAAGAAAATGGGGGCATGATTCTGAAAGAATCCTGTCCTTTTTATTATGCCTCATCGCCTCCTCGTACTGTTGATTCGGATGCTTTTCCTTTTGTATATAGGTAGAACACCGCCGTCCTCTTAAGTATCTTAAGAGTCTCCTCCGGATCTATCCATTCCCGATGGGGGTGTCATACAGCGTCATGAATATCATATACTCATCCTCGTTCGCAGCGTTCGCCCGGCCATTCGTCATGTCAGACAGCATCCGCTAGAAAGATGTTTAGTTTCCGTTCAGTCTTTTCGGGGAAGGTATGCGGTCATCCCAGCTCTCTTTATACAAAATATAGATGCAATTTATATCTGCACTCAAGTAAAAAACAACAGGTGAGTATTTAATAATTATATTATTTGCTTATAGTTTTCAGAAAAAACCCTACCTTTAAGTATAATCGTACATAATGATTATATGCCACAAAACAGCAGGGTTTGTCATGTTTTATACCTAATATCATACGTGTCCGGTAAAAATTCGGACATATTATTATAAAGTTTAACAATTAAAACAAAGTTGGTTCGGTAGAACCATCCAGTTCATTGACAATATTGTAGTTAGGTTTTGCAAAGAGATCTTTTAGGGCGGTTGTATCTGTAAGTGAGATGCTTACAATCTGCAACATCTCATAGATTGAACGTTCAATTCCCGTCTTTTTCTGCACGATTGCCATCATACAATAGGCTATGACTGCGGAGTAGATCTGAATACGTACTGCGTTTTCCGATGTACCCCAGAACTTTTTTATCTTCATATGTTGCTTGATCCACTTGAAGAAAAGCTCGATCTGCCACCTGTTGTGATAGAGTTCTGAAATCATTACGGGGCTGATGGTCAGTGCATTTGTGAAGAATATTAACTTCCTATTGTTGGCTTCATCCCAATGGATGACTCTACGGATCTTATCAGGATACTTCTCCATCGTCAGCTGACCGGCCATGTAGCCGATTGCATCTGACTGGATGCCTGTTTCAGGAGGGAATCTACGCTTCCATCTCATCGGTTTGAAGTCATTGTTGTTCTTTCCTCTGATGACGAAGTATGCTCCAATGCTCTCGATGTTATGAAGGCGCCTGAAGTCATTGTAACCTCGGTCAAAGATGTAGAACGAGTTCTCTTCATATGGTATGACATCCATCGCTTTCGTGTCATGAACCCTTGCAGGAGTAATGTGAAAGAATGTAGGAATCTGTGTCTCCAGATCATACAGAGTATGTATTTTGATACCACCTTTCTTCTTTCTGAACAATGCCCATTCAAAGATGCTAAGACATAAGTCAACTGTTGTAGAATCAAAGGTATAGACATTCCCATTCAGCTTGAAGATATCGACTATCCTGCATCTTTGCGCTTCTGCAATCACCTTGTAGGCAAACTCCTCGAAAATGCGATAATTGCGCTTGGTGTTGACATCTGCAAGAGTGCTCTTGGCGGCATGCCTGCCAAATCCAAGGTGATACGCCTTCGATGCGTGAGCCTGAGTTGCAAGGACAACATCTCTCAGACTTTCGCGGTTAGAAAGCTGGCCGAACATCAGCACGCAAAGCTGATTGTAACAGCTAAATTGTTTGACGTATTTGTCACCGCCATATTTCCTTGCGAGATAGTTGAAATCGTTACGATCGAGAAAGTCTAAAAACTGGGAGAACACGTATTTTCCTTTATGCATATGCCATTCTACGTTAGTCTGGCAAAGATAAATTCAAATCGGTTGACCCGAAAAACATCTATAACTACCTAACTATCAATATTTTCAAAGAACTTTTGTGATTTTTTACCGGACACTAGTGAGTTTTTACTAAAATACTTAATTTTTTATTATGTCTAATAATCAGAGCGTAAAAGATAGGTTACTTTCCTACATTGCTAGCAAAGGGATGACTAAATCCGCTTTCGGGACCAGCATTGGGGCAAGCAAGTCATTCGTGGATGCTATAAGAAGTTCGATTTCTCCGGAGAAGATAGATAAGATTAACGAAGTGTATCCTGATTTGAATATTTTATGGCTTCTTACCGGAAGACAGCAGATGCTCGTTAATAATATATGCGGGGATATGGTTCAGCAGAACGGTTGCATCGAAAGTGTCAAAAAGGTCGTCGGTAACATTTCCACAACTAACACGACGAACTATTTCAGCGGAAACGGGGAAAAGGAGGACAACATAATGAACGCTATGAATAAGAAACTTAACATAATCTCTGAAATGAGCAGAAGCCTTCTGGACAGGATTGTGCGTATTGAGACCGAACTGGATGAGCGGAATAAACTGAATGCGAAGCTCCTGGACATGATTTCGGAGAAAGATGCACAGATCAAGATGCTGATCGACAGGATAAAATAATCTCAAAAATAAGACGAGATAGGAGATAACTTCATTAAACTAATAAAAGGTCTTGCGATATATGACAACTCCGCTCACTGAAACTGAAAGGCTCGGCTTCGTGATCTATGTACTCGAAGGCGAGTAGCACCCCACCTCTGCAAGCGGACCGGAATTCCAGCCACCAATGTGTCGCACATCCGCTTAAAAATGTTTCGTTTCCGTTCAGCCCTTGCAAGAAGGTAGGCGGACATTTGAGCTCTATATGTGGTTTTTTATTTGCAGTTAAGGGGAAAACGACAGGTACGGCTTAAATAATTCTGATATCTGCTTGTAGTTTCAGAAAAAACCACCTATATGGTAAAATTGCTTGCAGATGATAATATGCCAAAAATTGGTAGGGGTTTGCTATGACTAATGCCTATGTTGGTTACTTAAACCAAAGGCAAAGCAACGGAATTTTTCATTTAAAAGCACAATTGAATTGCAAGCGTTTAATATTCAGTTTAATATAATTGACATGAAAAGTGGATTCAAAGAAAGATTAGTGGAGTATGCCCGTAAAAGACACAACATGGGCATGACATATTTTGAAAGAAAGACCGGAATCTCTTCCGGCTCTATCAGTAAAATCAAGGACGGGCTGTCAACCGGAAACCTTATGAAGATTGCGAAAACGTGTCCCGACCTAAACATCCGGTGGCTGTTGATCGGAGAGGGCAACATGCTAACCTGTGGCGACATGATCCAACAAAACGGTAACAGGAAGATCGTTGGCGACAATTCCACGACCAACATGGCAAACTATTTCGAGGGGGAAAAGGAATGCGTCATGATGAACGACACGATGAACAAGAAGCTTAACATTATCTCTGAAATGAACAGAAGCCTTCTGGACAGGATCATGCGTATTGAGACCAGACTGGATGAGCGGAATAAACTGAATACAAAACTCCTAGAAATGATCTCTGAGAAGGACGCACTGATCAAGATACTGATCAAAAGGATGAAATCTCAAAAAGAACTACGGTTATGACAATACGAATTTTTAAAAATATGATTTATCCCGTTAATTAGGCGGCCATATTTATATCTGGCTACCAGAAAGAGGATGTGATGCCTCCGAAGATCAGGCTGAAGCAATACGAGACATTGACCTCTTCCAATGCCCATGCCTCCCCATCAGATAGGTTATGAACCTGCAAATGTTCTTTCTTTGCCTCTTCGCGGGAACGTCCCCTTTCACCCCAATTGCGGAATTATTCCTAGAAGGTCCTACTTCTTTCGTAAAGTGGCATCTGTCTCATATGCTCATTTGAGATGACGGGGCTTATGGCAGTTAAAATTACATCTTCACGCAGTATTGGTTCAGTGTCTCGTCAAGTTGGAGCCTTATTCTTTATATCAGCTTCCGCATCGGCGAGGCTCGTCGGGAAACCCGTCCCGCTTCGTCCTCTTCCATTACTCCGTGTTGACAGAGATTCCAATGTCTTTTTGCTACACCTTCCCATACCTCCTTCTGCCGAACATATGATATAATAAGGACGTTGCATACAATCAAAACTAGACATAGCTAGACATAGATAATTGCCAGCTCACATAGGATTACTCTGCAAAACAATATCACTTCAAGAGTCCCTTCGTCAAGAGTAAAACAAGTTCCTTTAGCGTTGCCTGTATCGGCTCAGACAGAATCGACCATTTGATAATCTTGTTTAAAAATAATCAAGAACATGATTCAGGGTGCTGCAGCACATTTATGTAAATTGCATTCTTGACTAAGAACATAAGCTTTTCAATATCTTTTCTTGCAGTTTTTACGGGACAAAATAGCACTGCAAGGAGGATACAGTTACTTTGTTCTCTAAATGCTGATACCTCCAAGGTTGGATACGAAGGGCTTTCGAAAAATCTTAATGTGATTTCTTCGTGCTTTTCTATGCGTATCGAGTAACTCGAGAAAGAAGCACGAAATTCAAGTTCCTGCCTTTTTATCAGTTCTTCGACTGAACATATGTCTTTTTGCTTGTCAAAAATATTGATATACATAAAGACCTTCTCCTCAAGTGCTGCAGAAGCTAAATCTGAAAATCCACGACGATAGAGAATTGCTAACATATTTTGATGTCTTGTGGCATCAACTACCCAGCCAAAAGGAGTAATAATAGCAAATCCATTTCTGCCAGAGAAAATAATTGCACCCGGTGACTGAAAGCGCTTTAGTTCTTCAATTGATAGTATATCTACCTCAATATTATCTGTCCCCTCGTAAGCCCGATTAACCGCTGATTTCGAAAACCCCTTTGACGAAACGATGATACCTTTCTCTACCCCGACATCATCTAACATTGCAATAAATGATTCAACTATTTTTACATCTATTTTAGTCGAATAATACTTGACCTCAATAGCAATTATTTGTTTTAGATCATTTTCATCGCTTGGGGTAATTAATACATCAATTTGCCGTTTGTGTTTTGAGAATCGACCAGGGAGATACACATTCTTTTTCACAGAATCACCAAAAACTCTTAAACATTCTTGGAAAACGAATTCTTCATACTCTGTCCATTTCATGCTCATATTTAATAATAAAATCAACATTTCTTTAACGCATATAGAATACTCATAAGACTTGTTCGCCGAAGAATAATGGCCTCGGTTTAACATACTTCGACAACCTTTCACACTCGACTGTAGTTACTCTCTCTTATTGATTCTCTTACTTAATTACATATTTTTTCACTAGTGTCCACTAAAAAATCATAAAAGTTCTTTGAAAATATTGAAAGTTAGGTTGTTACAAAGGTTTTGAGACCGCAACGATTTGAATTTATCTTTGCCTGACTATCGTAGAATGGCACATGAAT
>JAAYJQ010000024.1 GCA_012522855.1 Bacteroidales bacterium | reverse complement strand
GTCGCACCCCACGTGGGTGCGTGGATTGAAACTCTTTGCGTGTCGGTAAATGTAAACCGTACATTCGGTCGCACCCCACGTGGGTGCGTGGATTGAAACCCTTTAACGCATCGGCGGCCATCCTGATAGCCTCGTCGCACCCCACGTGGGTGCGTGGATTGAAACGAGAAATTCTTTGTGCAGATCAACGGGGACTGCGTCGCACCCCACGTGGGTGCGTGGATTGAAACCGCTGGATGGCAAGGGCGGCGGTGGCGATGGAAACGTCGCACCCCACGTGGGTGCGTGGATTGAAACGAGATCGGGAGGCCTGGCTGAAAACAGATCCACGTCGCACCCCACGTGGGTGCGTGGATTGAAACCTACCAACGCTGGTCGGTCTGCACTGATCTCGGGTCGCACCCCACGTGGGTGCGTGGATTGAAACGACGAAGCGGACGGAATCAGCAATCAGATTACGGGTCGCACCCCACGTGGGTGCGTGGATTGAAACCTCGACGCTGTTTCCGGGAAGTACGCTAGCGAGGAGTCGCACCCCACGTGGGTGCGTGGATTGAAACGTCCACCATTCCGGCATCCTGCCGGATGTATATCGTCGCACCCCACGTGGGTGCGTGGATTGAAACCGGCCATCCGGGCGGCAAAGAGGGTGTCGTCGAGTCGCACCCCACGTGGGTGCGTGGATTGAAACCCCGTCCTGCGAAAATCCGTAGATGACGGCGTAGGTCGCACCCCACGTGGGTGCGTGGATTGAAACTAGATCTGTTCTGCGGGGGGTGCGCCGTGACCCATGTCGCACCCCACGTGGGTGCGTGGATTGAAACCGTAATCCTCGCAGGACGGGGATCAAATAAGTATAGTCGCACCCCACGTGGGTGCGTGGATTGAAACAAGAGTTCTATCGAGAGCAGAAAAAGTTTTTTGGTCGCACCCCACGTGGGTGCGTGGATTGAAACCCGGTGTCCGGGGTATTTACAGGCACGAAGATGGCAGTCGCACCCCACGTGGGTGCGTGGATTGAAACACGGGATTCGGCACGAAGACGAAAGAGACCGCCAAAGTCGCACCCCACGTGGGTGCGTGGATTGAAACATTGCGTCCGCAACCCAGTCGCCGGGCATATAGGGTCGCACCCCACGTGGGTGCGTGGATTGAAACCGGATTGTCGTGGATGTTGCCAGCGACGGTGAATAGTCGCACCCCACGTGGGTGCGTGGATTGAAACTGTAATATTTCCGTCGAGCTGGGGACTGTCTAAGTCGCACCCCACGTGGGTGCGTGGATTGAAACAAGTTCGTCTACCTCAAAGTGGAGGTAGCATGAGTCGCACCCCACGTGGGTGCGTGGATTGAAACTTGAAAAAAGTTGAAAAAAGATTTGCAAATGTGGAGTCGCACCCCACGTGGGTGCGTGGATTGAAACATCGGCGAAGAGGCTGAAAACTGCTGGTGCCTGGTCGCACCCCACGTGGGTGCGTGGATTGAAACAATGAGGGTGTTGTTCTTGTTCTCGGCAGGACCGTGTCGCACCCCACGTGGGTGCGTGGATTGAAACCTTATGACTATAAAGGCGACGGCCTGGACGACTGTCGCACCCCACGTGGGTGCGTGGATTGAAACGCTGAAAAAAGTAAGATTGCAGATTCGGAAATAAGTCGCACCCCACGTGGGTGCGTGGATTGAAACCGGTGAGGGAGGTGCAGCCGTAGAACATGCTGGGTCGCACCCCACGTGGGGTGCATGAACAGAAACTGCTTTTGTTGATTTTCTTCAAATACTATGTGAAGATTCTGGAAATGCGGAAAAAATTTACAAACCACGGCCACGGTATCATGCCTTGTACATAGCTGCAGGCCAGATCGGTGTGCAAAGATGGTCATTTAAGAGGGGGAGTTGGCACGGGAATATGCAATACAGGCACCTGGAGGCGGAGTTGGTGTGCCCGTGGTTTGCAGAAAACGACGGAATATGCCCGCCCCGGCAGCCGGGTCATCCCGGAAGTTCAACGGGGAACCGGAATTCCGACGGGAGGCAGTAAGTTCGACTGCGATTCAATTATCCCCCTGAGCCCCGGCATCTCTTAACCGCAGGGCGCAGACATTCTCGACGTGCTGGGTGTGGGGGAACATGTCGACGGGCTGGACGGCGGTGATCTCGTAGCGCGAGCAGAGGGTCGCCAGGTCGCGGGCCTGGGAGGCCGGATTGCAGCTGACGTAGACGATGCGGGCAGGGGAGGCCTCCAGGATGACTTTGGCGATATCAGGGTGGATGCCCGCCCGGGGCGGGTCGAGGATGATGACGTCCGGCTTGCCGTGCGTAGCGATAAAATCTGCGTTCAACACGTGCTTCATGTCGCCGGCGAAGAATTCGCAGTTGGTGATCCCGTTCGCTGCCGCATTCGCTTTCGCATCCTCGATCGCTTCGGGAAGATATTCGATGCCGATCACCTTGGACGCCTGCTTCGAGACGAATTGAGCGATGGTCCCGATGCCGGTGTAGAGGTCGTAGACCACTTCCTTGCCGGTAAGCCCTGCGAATTCCCGTGCCACCGTGTAGAGCTTGAGCGCTTGCTCCGAATTGGTCTGGTAGAAGGATTTGGGGCCGACCCGGAAGGTCAAGTTCTCCATCGTTTCCCGGATCCAGGGGTCGCCCTTGTATAAGATGCATTCCTGGTCGCCGATCGAATCGTTCAGCTTGGTGTTGATGATGTAGAAGAGCGAAGTGATTTCCGGAAAAGCTTCTGCGACGGCATCCAGCAGGGCTTCCCGGTCTTCGCGGTTCTCGTAGAAGAAGCAAATAATCACCATCAGGTCGCCGGTCGTGGAGGTCCGGATGAACATGTTGCGGATGTAGCCCACGTTGTTCCGGATGTCGAAGAAATCCAGCCCATGCGAGACCGCATATTCCTTGATGAAGAGCCGGATGGCGTTGGAGGGGTCTTGCTGGAGATAGCAGTGCTTGATGTCCAGGACTTTGTCGAAGAATTTGGCCACGTGGAAGCCCAGGCCGGCCCGGTCTTCCGGCGGAACCGTTTCGGGATCTTCACCCTTGAGCAGCCAACGTTTCGAGGAAAAAGTGAATTCCAGTTTGTTCCGATAGTATTGCGTGCGGTCGGAGGGGAGAGTAGGAAGGATCTCAGGCAGGTCCAGACCCCCCAGGCGGACCAGCTGGTCCTGTACCTGCCGCCGTTTCGCTTCCAGTTGGAGCGGATAGGGGAGCGGCTGCCACTTGCAGCCCCCGCAGATTCCGAAATGCGCGCAGAAAGGCTCGAGGCGGTCTTTTGAAGGGGTGATGATCCGTTCGATAAAGCCCTCGTAATAGTTCTTGCTCTTTTTCGTCACGCGGATGTCCACCACATCGCCCGGTACGGCGAAGGGGACAAATACCACCATGCCTTGGTAGTGGGTCAGCGCCTTGCCCTCGGCGGCCACAGACTCGATCGTCAGCCGCTCAAGCAGGAGGTCTATGCGTTTCCTGGACATGGCTCATGCCCTGGAATCAGATTCCTTCATGACGGACTGGGAAACATTGATCATGAAGTCACCCATCGCCTCCAGTTCCGCCAACATGTCCAGGAAATAGTTGAGTGATTTGTAGTTTTCGGCCTGTTTCTCGATGAGAAGAATTCCCTCGTCCCGCAGCGCGTTTCGGGCTTCGTCGATCGCCATTTCAGCGTCGTAGGCATTCTGAATACTGGTCAGACGGCCTTCGGCAGCGAGTTTCTGATTCGTCAGCATGACTTCGAAGGCATGGTCGACAAGTCCGATCAGGGTATTCAATTTGGCGATTGAATCTTGATCGAAAGCGAGATTGTGGTCGCGCAGACGCGTGAGCAGGCGGCTGATATTTTCACAACTGTCACCCAGGCTCTCCAATTCTCCGATAACGCGGTAGATGACTTTGATTTCCCGCGCTTCATCTTCGCTGAGCGACTGCGCGGTGACTTTGTTAAGATAATCGGCGATGTCATATTCGAATCGGTCCGTCACTTCCTCGCATTTGACCAACTGCTGCCGGTATTCCTCGAATTTGTCGGGATCGGTCTCATTCAACGCTTTCTTGACATATTGAAAGCCTTCCCAGGCGTTTTTCGCAAAGTGAATGGTTTCATTGTAGGCCTGTTCGATGGAGATGGAAGGGGTTCCGACCATCGTAGAGCGGATGTATTTCAGATGGTGGTCTTCCGGTTGGGCTTCGTCTTTCACCAAGAGGACAAGCAACTTCGCAAAGTGCTTCCGGAAGCCGATGAGCAGACATGTTGCAAAGAAGTTGAACAATGTGTGCGCCAATGCGATAGCGATTATATCCGAAAGGGGAGCGTTAAGTCCTGTAAGAGAAATAATCCCGATATTCAGCGCCGTGAAGGGGTTGAAGAATATGAGAACGAGAAGAACGCCCAGTACATTGAATATGGTGTGGAACAGGGCGGCTCTCCGTGCGGAAACCGTCGCGTCCCAGGCAGCGATATTCGGATAAATCGTGATTCCGATGTTATTGCCGAGCACCATGGCGATTCCCAGTTCGACGGGTATCCAGCCCAAAGAGATAAGGATCATGGTCACGACCACGGCTATACTCGACGACTGCAGCAGGAAAGACAAGACGATGCCCAGTCCGACAAAGATGGCAACCGAACTCGCTCCGCCACCGGCCAAGCTGCCGATCGCTGTTCCGATGCCTGTCATGGCCTCCAGTTGGCCGAGCGAAGACTGCATGTAGATCAGTCCGATGAACACCATCGCGAGACCGATGAGCGCCTCTCCGAGGTTTTTGAACCAGGATCGCTTCGCCAGGTTGATGACGAAACCGATTCCCAGCATGGTGAATCCTACGGCGATCAGGTTGGTATGAAAGCCGAGGAATCCCAAAATCCAGGGCGTGATGGTCGTCCCGATGTTGGTACCCATGATCACCGTAATGCCTTGGACAAGCGAAAGAACCGAGGCGTTGACGAGGCTGATGACCATGATCGTCGTCGCGCTGGACGATTGGACCAGCGCCGTGACCCCTGTCCCTGCAAGCATCTGTTTGACAGGACTGTCCGAACTCATTCCTTTTTCGAACCGCCGGAGTTTGTCGCCGACGGATTTTTGTATTCCGTTGCTAAGCAGTTCCATTCCGTAAGTCGCGAGGGCAAGGGCGCCGAGCAGTGTGAGTATCTGCAATATCATAGGGAAGTGTTTTACGTATAGTCTAACTTAACATAATATAAATTGTATAACAACAAAGGTTTTACCTGCATAGGTCTGCCAACGCGTCAAAATCGCATTTTCCGGGCATATACCCCTGTTTGAAGGATAATCCTTCCCTGAGGATTTCGAATCCGGCATCAACGGCCATCTGCGTCATCTGCTTGACGCTGCCTCCGGCCCAAGTGAAAGATCCGAAGGCTGCGAATCTACGGTTCTTGATCTGACGGTCGCGGATTCCTTCGAGGAACTGCCGCACCGGCGGAAAGATTTCATTGTTGTAAGTCGGAGATCCCACAACCAGCGTGTCGAAACGGAAAACATCGCGCAACGCGAAGGAATAGCTTTCCGCCGTGAGATTCCGCAGTGTGTACGGAATTTCGCGCTCCCGGAGCTGTTCCGCGAGTTCCAGCGCGGCTTTCTCGGTGTTCCCGTACATCGAGCCGAACGCGATGCAGACCCCGTGCTCCAGCGGCTCGTACCGGCTCATCTTGTCATAGAGCGAAACGACGTCCGCGATTTGACGTTCCCAGATCGGGCCGTGCGTGGAACAGATTCTATGAATATCCAGCCCGCCCAGTTTCTTCAGCGCGTTCTGCACAGGCGTTCCGTATTTCCCGACGATGTTCGCGTAATAGCGGATCATCTCGTCCTTGTATTCCTCGAAAATAGTTGATTTTGAATCGGTTATATTGCCGTTCAAGGCTCCGAAGCAGCCGAAGGCGTCCCCGCTGAACAGGGTTTTCTCCTCCGGGCACCAAGTCACCATCGTTTCCGGCCAGTGGACCATCGGGACCATGAAGAATTGCAGGGAGGTCTCCCCCAGCGGCAGGGACTCCCCTTCCCGGATCACCCGGATCCGGTCAGTAATCCCGTGGTAGCCTTCGATCATCGGAACCGCCTTGGCGTTGGTAACGATCGTAACTTCAGGATATTCCCGGCTGATCAGGGACAGGAGCGCGGAATGATCCGGTTCCATGTGGTTGACAATCAGATAGTCGATGCGGCGGTCTCCGAGCTCCGCTTGGATGTTCCGCAGGAATTCATCGGCAAAGGCGGCGTCCGCGGTGTCGATCAGCGCGATTTTCTTGTCGATGACCAGATAAGCGTTGTAGCTGATTCCTTTCGGCAGCGGCCACTGGTTTTCGAAATTCTTCTCACGGTGGTCGTCGACTCCCGCGTAACGGATTTTTTCGGAAAGTTTCATGTATGTGTTTTGCTTGTGGAGGCAAGCTTTCGGCTCACCCGATTCCCGTCTACAAATATACTGAACTTCTGCGTATCAACAAGCGCTACCACTTGACGTCAAACTCGCGGGCGAGGTCGTTGACCACCTGGGTCACGTCCTTTCCACCGGTGGCGTCTTTGATCTTGTTGTTTAACAACATGATCTTTAAAGGGTCGTTGGTCTGCTTGCCTATTTCCGTGAGATTGTTCTGCATGCCCTGCCAGTATTCAAGGTTCTTGCTGATCTCGTTTGCTTTGTTGATCTGCTTGGTGGTCACGGCATGATTGAGGTCCTGCTTCAGCTTCGGAAGGAGCATGTTCTCGATCTCCTTGCTCGCCTCTCTGGCCTTGGCCTGAACTTTTGTGGTGGCCGTCATGTTAACGTTCCCCTCGATGCCCTTCATCTTGACGTCAATGACCTTGCCGACACTGGCAACTTCCCTCCTGGTGAGTGTGCTGAAATCGATGTTCTTCTCCAGGAGCTTCGTCGTGTTGAATGCCTCAGGATGTGCTGATGTGGTGAAGTTCATCTCGGATGCTTTTGCACTCATGCCGGTCTGCTGGCGATAGACGGTATTCATCGTACTCTGGGCTTCCTTCATGAATTCGGCGGGGGAAACTTCTTTCCCGTTTCTGAAGAAGGCCGGCTCGGCACCCGTACTCTTGGACACCGGCCCCATGTCAAGGTCCATGCTGGATGTGCCTGCGCTGGAGGCATTTCTGAATGGCTTGAACTCGATGTCATCCATCTTGAATCCCTTTGCCGCCAGCTCAGTCTTCATCTTCGGTATCATCTTGTCGTAGTTAGCCTGTACACCATCATTGAAGCTTGCCTTAAGCTCGTTTGATGCCTTGTACTTCATGTGCCACTTGGCGTGGTAATCGGCATTGAGCACACTTGCAAGGCGGTCGCGGTTGGCCTTTGCAGCACTGAGCTGTGCAGCCGTTGCGGTTCCGCTCTCCACGAGTCTCTTGTACTCGCCGCTGGCCTTGGAGAAGGTCTTCAGCGCATCCTGCGCGTCGAGACGCTGGCGCTGTGTGCGCATGATATCAAGCTTTTCCTTGAAGGTGGGCTTTGCTGTGCCCTTGTTGAAGTATGCGTGGCATGTCTTGGCGAATGTATTCGCACAAAACTCCAAACCCTTGTTCACGATGTAATCGAATCCTGCCTTCTTGGCCCCCTCCCATATCTTGTCGGAAGTGGATTTGCCGACATTAGCCTTATCCGTGTAACCTTCATAAAAAGAGGCCATGGCCTGTGTGACCGGGTGGATGTAGCCTGCTGCGGAGCAAACTCCCTTCGCGGTGCCTCCTGCAATATATCCCGTGGCGCCTCCATACAGGGCACCGATTACTTTCGGGCCATACGTGACAACAGCGGCTCCAGTGCCGTAGGTGGCCGCAAATGCCTCTGCTGCAAGCCCCACTGTCACGGCTCCGCATGCCATGATCGCGGCATTGGCACTAGCTTCCTTGAGGTCTGCGTATGCAATGGCCTCCTCGGCCTCCGCCTGAACCATAAGTTCATGGCCGAGTATCTTGTTATTGATGGCGTTGGCGAGCTTCCTTGCCTTCTCGAGGTCTCCGGAGACGAGCGCGCCGTCTTCATAGAAAAGCTTCTCCGCGCGCTCGCGCGCGGCCTCCCTTTCCTCTTCGGTCGGGAGCAGCTTGATCTGCCTTTCAATGCCGTTCGCATATCTTCTGGTGGCGTCACGGCGGGCTGCATCTTCTTGCATCCTCTTGATTAGCAGGCTGTGTGAGTACTCGTCGAAGTCTGTCCTTGTGTGGACATATTCACCTGTCTGGAGCGTCATGATGTTGTCGCGCTCGTTCTGGATGTTCGAGCGCATGTACATGATGCGCCTGTCGATGTCCTCGATCTCTGCCTGAGCGCTTCTTCTCTCGGCATCGGTAGCGGCCTTGTTGTATCTTTCGCAAGCCCTCTCCCTGTATTGGTATTCGCGTGAAATCTGCCCCTCGACCTCTTGGATCAACTCTTGGCGGGAAGCGATGGATTCCTGTTTTGACTGGTTCTCGAACTTCAGTGAGTCTTCGATGTATTTCTGTTTGACGGCCTCCTCCGACATCGGTTGCGCGGCGGCCTCGCGGCGCTCCTTCGCCGATTTATTTCGGTTTGCATATTCCCGACGTATCTCTTCTCTGACCGCTTCCGCAAAGTCATCGAGGGCCTCTTGCGGTATCACTCCGTCCTTATAATATGTGTATTGGTTCCATTTGTCCATGGAAGACCACTCCACTGCTGCCTTGAAGAAGAATCCTGCTCCCATGACTCTGTTGCCGTAGCGGCACACTGCATTGAAGAAATCGGTATCGACTCCCTGTGAAGCTTCCTTCTGCATCAAATAGGTCATGGTCATTGATGTGATGGCCATCACAGGCGGCTTGGGCAAGTAAGTCTGAAATTTTCCATCTGATGTAAAATCAGGGCGTTCGACACTGTTAGGGCAATCGTACTGCTTGACGTCGAGGTATTGCAGCACTGCATTTTCGTCGTCGCTCTCCTCCTCGGTCGGGCTGCCGTTCTCACTGAGTTCGACCACGTAGAAGCGGTCCTCTCCGTCGACCTGCGCCTTGAAAAGGTACCTGAACATCACCTCGGTGAGCGGCGGCACTCCCTTCATGGACATATAACTAGGCCTCGTGCCCATCCAGCATTCGCCAAGGTAGACAGTTTTCTCCTTCTTGGTGAAGGCGCTGTTGTACCTCCTACGCGCCTGCGCCTTGGCGATGAATGGGTTGGGTGGGTTTCCGAGGATCCTGATCCTGTTTGCGATCTCCACCATGGCAGCCTCCAGCGACTGCATGCAGCCCACGAGGATCTTCGACTCGAAGATGATGGCGTCAAACGCTTCACGCTCATCCTGCTCCACAGCCTCGGCGGCATCCATGTAGAGTAGCTGGACGTCGGAGGCGGTACGAAAATATGATTCTCTCGCCACCAGGAACTGGCTGAGCAGAGGGTTGAGCTTGTTGAAATAGTCGATCAGTTCCTGCGAAGGTGTGCCGTACAATGGTGCCCACATCGCAGAGAACTTCTCCGCATCCGCCTCGCTCATCTCGCCGTACAGGATGCGAAGACACTCGAATGCCATGTTTACGGCGGCGTTGTACTCCTCGGCGGTAATCTTGCTGACATCAGGCAGCGGCTCCGGCAACTCGGCATCAAATCCCTCCGGCATCTTGACAGGCGCGATGTCGGACTCCTCCCACGGAGTGCCTGCCGTACTTAGCTGGAGATTGCCTATCGGGTCGTCTGCATTGAATTTCAGGAATGCTGCAGCCGGCTCCTTGGCTACAGCGGCAGAGCGCTTTTTGAAAATCGGCTGGGCCTGAACGTAAGGAGACGCAGCCATACTGAGGCTCAAAAGAGCGATGAATTGGAGGATCATGCGTTTCATAACAAACCAAAGATATGAATATTTTTTCTTCATCCTTCCATTGGTAACTTTCATCATCGACAAAATTTACTACTTTTGTCAACACGGACTTGGGCGCGGAAAACTACCCCGCAAGCGCAAGTTTATAGATAACAAAAATGTTATATACTATAACAGAATTGTTTTATTAATTAGTAATAAATTAATTATAAAAATATATCTATGGATGACGACTTTTCCCGCCAAAGCGCCATGCTCCCTCCCCTTCCGGAACGGATGCGCCCTTCGCGCCTCGATGAATATGTGGGGCAGCGGCATCTGGTCGGCGAAGGCAGCATCCTCCGCAACATGATCGAGAGCGGAAACCTCTCCTCCTTCATCCTATGGGGGCCGCCCGGTGTCGGGAAGACCACCCTCGCCCATATCATCGCCAAGACCCTTTCCCGGGAATTCTACACCCTGTCCGCGGTCAGCGCCGGGGTAAAGGACGTGCGGGAAGTCATCGACCGGGCGCGGAATGCTTCCGTGTTCAGTCAAGGGATGGCGCCGATCTTGTTCATCGACGAAATCCACCGCTTCAATAAGGCCCAGCAGGATGCCCTGCTCGGCGCGGTCGAGAACGGGACGATCATCTTGATCGGAGCTACGACGGAAAATCCCTCGTTCGAGGTCATCGCTCCCCTCCTCTCCCGCACACAGGTATTCGTACTCAAATCGTTGGAAGTGAACGATCTGCAGATTCTGCTGGACCGCGCGCTGTCGCAGGATGTCCTACTGAAGGAAAAATCGATCACGGTACGGGAGCGCGAGGCGCTGTTCCGCTACAGCGGCGGGGATGCCCGGAAACTGCTGAATATTTTGGAGATCGTAGTGGATTCCTGTACAGTCCGCGAAGAACCTATTGTCATCGACAACGAATCGGTTACCTCTTGTCTGCAGGAGAATCCGGCGATCTACGACAAGGACGGGGAGATGCACTATGACATCGTCTCCGCGTTCATCAAATCGATCCGCGGATCCGATCCCAATGCCGCGCTCTATTATATGCAACGAATGCTGGCCGGAGGCGAGGATCCCCTCTTCATTGCCCGGCGGCTCTGCCTGAGCGCCGCGGAAGACGTGGGGCTGGCGAACCCGAACGCCCTGCTGCTGGCGAATGCGTGCTTCCAGGTCGTCCACCAGATCGGAATGCCCGAAGCCCGGATCCCGCTGGCCGAGACCGTGATCTACCTGGCCTCCTCCCCGAAGAGCAACACGGCCTATCTGGCCGGAGAGAAGGCGTTGGAGGCCGCCAAGGCCGACCTGACGAAGTCCGTACCGCTGTACTTGCGGAATGCGCCGACGAAGTTGATGGATGAGCTGGGCTACGCGGATGGCTACAAGTACGCCCACGATTACCCGGGGCATTTTGTGGATCAGGAGTTCATGCCGGCGGGTCTGGAGGGCACCGTCTTCTATGATCCGGCCCCCAACTCCCACGAAGACCGCCTCAAAGCCTATCTGCAGGCCTGCTGGCCCAAGTACTACCCGAAACAGTAACCTCCTAGAACGGATATCCGACGCCGAAGTGGATCGCGTAGTTGCCGCGGCGGAGCCAGTCGCGCGGTCCGATCCACGATACCTCGCGGGAGGGGTCATGGAGCTTCATACCCATGTCGAGGCGGAGAATGAGGAAGGTCAGGTCCAGCCGGAGACCGGTCCCCCAGTTCGCGGCGACACTTTCCCCGAAGCTCCGGAAGGAGAACTGCGAGCGGTCCGGATCCTCCTCCTTCCTATGCAAGGTCCAGATATTGCCCACATCGGTGAACAGCGCCCCGTTGAATTTCCAGAACAGCGGGAACCTGTATTCCAGATTCGCTTCCAGCTTCATGTCTCCCGCCTGGCTCGGAATGACAAAGGTTGTGTCCTGAGGCGAGCGGCCAGGCCCGAGATCCCGCGCCTGCCAGCCCCGCATGCTGTTTGCCCCGCCGCTGTAGAACTGCTTTTCAAACGGGATCGCGGATGAGTTCCCATAGGCATGTCCGAAGCCGCCCAGCAGCCGTATCGCGAGCGCCTGGTTATTGTTCCTCCCGAACACGAAGGTATTCCCGAGGGTTAGTTCGGACCGGACATACTGGGAATACGGTGTCCCCCAAACCAGACGCGCGCCATAGGCATCCTGTTTCATGGACTGGTTGAACAGGCTCATCACGTTTCCGGAAAGGTCAAACTGCAGCCGGACGTACCGGTAGGACGTCCGGGGATTGACATCGGCCGAGGTCGTGTAGTAGGCCATGAAGCCCGAACCCGCGTCAAAGTGGTTCTGATAGGCATCCCGCATGAAAGGATTGTCGGAGATGATCTTGTAGAAACTCGGGTCGAGGTCGAACAAGCGAACGATCTTCAGTTGCAGCGGATAGATCTGATAGAAAAACCGGTTCTTGAAAGACCCGGAATAGCCGAAAGAGGTCGAGACCATGTTCCGCGTGTATTCCGGACGCTGCTGGTAGTTGTAGGAAGCCGCGATCTCGGTGCGCGGAACCGAAGGGCCCTTGAACAGGGAGTTCGGCAGTCCGAGGAATTCCGGGAAGCTGATACTCACCGAAGTTCCCAGTTCGTTCGAGCGGACGCGCCGGTCGTAGTACTTGAACTGGAAGTTTCCCAGGAAACTGAGGTTCAGCCATTGGCCTCCTCTGAAAATATTCTTATGGAAGTAGCTGATCTGAGGAGAAATACCGATGAGACCGGAAGAATTGGTCGAAGCCTCCAGATTCACTTTGAACCCCTGCATCCGGGACTGCGACAGGTTGATCGTACAGTCCACGATACCGCTGTCTCGAGGGCTCATCTCGATATTTACTCCGCTGAACATCCGCAAAGCAGTCAGGCGGGCATAGGTGTTGTTCACATCCCGTTCGTCATACAGGGCTCCGGGACGGATCGTGTTCATATTCCGGAGCGTGCGCTCGTTGAACTTGAGGTCGAGGTCGTGGGAGAGGGTCACCGTCCCGACGTGGAACTTCCGCAGCGGACGGGCGTCATCGGGGGTCTCGTTCCGGGTATATTCGTTCACGATCATCTCCAAATCGGCAGTATCTCTACCGGAGAGGGTGTCCGCCACGAAAGAGTAGAAGTTCTTCGTGAAGCCGAAGTAGCCGTTGTTCCGGAAATACCGGGCGGAACGCTCCGTTTCTTTCTCAAGGGCGTCCTCAGAAAGAAATTCTCCGGGCTTGACGGAGATGTTGGCGGTATCGGCGCGGAAATCTTGCCGGAATTCCCCCTCGGGAACCGTGTAGGTGATGTTCCCGATCCGGAATCGTTTCCCGAGCGTGACGGTATAGGTCACGTCCACCTTCCTTCCGCTCACGGAGACTTCACTCTCGACCAGAGAGTTGTAATAGCCGAGATATTCCAGGTGCTTCCGTACATTGTCGATGGATTCGTCCACCAACGACGGGGCATAGACGACCGGCGGAGTTCCGATCTTGCGGATGAATTTGTTGATGCCTTTGGACTCGTTCCGGCCGGACCAGTTGTAGAGATTCAAAAAAGGATTCCAGCCCAGGATCAGGTAGGAATTCGGCTTCTGCTTGATGTAGTTCTGGATCTCCTTGGTACCGAACCGTTTGTCGTTCGTGACCACGATCTTGTTGCTGGCCAGGCGGTAGGAACCGTCGTCCAGCAGTCGCGTCGTGCTGCACGAAACCGCGATCAGCGAGGCGGCGGCCAAGAGCCAGTTTCCCTTCCGCAGGAATATTCCGGGGATTTTCCGAATCATATTCTACAAAATTAACAACCCTTTCGGAATTTTCTGCAAGAATAGGCGTAAAATATTAATTTTCGTGTCTATCTTTGCATTCCGGATTTGGCCAGTCCGACATTTTTGATACCAAAGTGTTGAATTTTTAAGGAATACAATTTTTTGGCATGAAGAACAAGTACATCGACCTTGTGGGGCAGACTTTCGACTTCCCCCAGGACGAATTCAGGGTGGAAAACGGCAACCTGATCGTGAACGACATCGATATGATGAAAATCATCGAAGAATATGGCACACCCCTGAAAATCACCTATCTTCCTAAAATCACTTCACAGATCCAACGTGCAAAGCGGATGTTCCGCAACGCCATGTCCAAGGCGAGCTACGAAGGCGAGTACCACTACTGCTACTGTACGAAGAGTTCCCAGTTCAAGTTTGTGATCGAACAAGTATTGAGGAACGATGTCCATCTGGAGACCTCGTCCGCCTATGACCTCGACCTGGTCAGGAAACTTGAAGAACAGGAAATGGTCGACAAGAATATGATCGTGATCTGCAACGGATTCAAGCGTCCGCAATATATTGAAAACATTGCGGCGATGCTGAATGCCGGCTGGCACAATCTCTTCCCCATCCTTGACAACAAGAACGAGCTGGAGGATCTGGACGACCTCGTTGAAGTCCCGACCTATCTGGGGATCCGGATCGCTTCCGAGGAAGAACCCGCCTTCGATTTCTACACCTCCCGTCTCGGCATCCGCTACAGCGACATCATCCCCTTCTACCGGAACGGAATCAGCCGGAACCCCAAGTTCAAGCTGAAGATGCTGCATTTCTTCATCAACACCGGCATCAAGGACACATCCTACTACTGGAACGAACTTTCCCGTTGTCTCAATCTGTATTGCGACTTGAAGCAGATCTGCCCCGACTTGGATTCGCTGAACATCGGCGGCGGCCTCCCGATCAAGACGTCCTTGGCCATGGATTATGACTACAAGTACATGATCGAGGAGATCGTCAACCAAATCAAGGGGGTCTGCGACGCGCACGGGATTCCCGTTCCGGACATCTACACCGAGTTCGGGAACTTCACCGTCGGCGAATCCGGCGCGACCATTTTCAAGGTGCTGGACGTCAAGCAGCAGAACGATCGCGAGTGCTGGTACATGATCGACAACTCCTTTATGACGAGCCTGCCGGACACCTGGGGGCTCCAGCAGCGGTTCATCTTATTCCCGATCAACAAGTGGAACGATGAATATCACCGCGTATTCATCGGCGGCCTCACCTGTGACAGCAAGGACTACTACAATTCCGAAGCGCATTCCAACGCGATCTTCATGCCGGTCGTGAAGAACCGGCGGGATCCCCTCTACATCGGCTTCTTCCATACGGGCGCCTATCAAGAGGCGATTTCCGGATACGGCGGGGTCAAGCACTGCCTGCAGCCTTCCCCGAAATATCTGCTCATCGACAAGGACCGGGAGGGACACATTACGACCCGTCTCTTCGCGTCGGAGCAGTCCTCGGAATCCATGCTGAAGATTCTGGGCTATTAAACGGAGTTTGCCATGACCACTTTGACTCACTCGGACATCAAACGGATCAAGTCTCTGGCACAGAAGAAGTTCAGAGATGAGACCGGTTTGTTTGTCGTGGAAGGCGAGAAGATGGTTGAAGAGGCGTTGCGCTCCTCTTTCGTTGTGGAAGAGGTCTATCGCATCGAAGACATCGGCGCGGACATCATGGCCCGGATCACCCAGTTTTCCACTCCCTCCCCCGTGTTGGCGCTGGTCCGGAGACCTTCCGGAATTCGGCTGGAAACCCCTGAAGACGTGGAGCGCGCGATCGGGTCGAAAGGGCTTTATCTCGCCCTGGACGGCATCCGGGACCCCGGCAATCTGGGAACCATCCTGCGCGTCGCCGATTGGTTCGGCCTCGACGGGGTCTTGGCTTCGGACGACACCGTTGAACTGCTGAACCCGAAAGTGGTTCAGGCCACGATGGGGGCTTTGTTCCGGGTGAAATTCCGGTATTGCGACCTGCCTTCCGCCTGTCGGGCAGCCGCTTCCGCCGGCGGCAAGGTCTACGGAACCTTCCTTGACGGCGAGGACCTCTACGCCAAGACGCTGGAGACCGGATCCGCTCATCCCGTGCTGCTTGTCGTCGGGAATGAAGCGAGGGGAATCTCCCCCGCTGTGGCCGGAGAAGTTGCTGAAAGATTGTATATCCCCTCTTTTCCGCAGGAAGAACGCGGATCCGAATCCCTGAACGCAGCGGTCGCCGCGGCAGTCGCCGTCGCTGAATTCCGGCGGAGAACTTGACCGGCGCGCGATATGGAGAAACCCATCTTATACCAATTGCTCCCCCGCCTTTGGGGAAACCTTTGTCCTGACCCCGTTCGCAGCGGGACGCTTTCCCGGAACGGCACGGGGAAATTTTCTTCCGTTGACGTACCTACGCTGGCTTATTTGCGGAATATGGGTGTGACCCATATCTGGTACACGGGAGTCGTCCGACATGCGACGACAGAGGCTTTCGAAGGTTGTCCGGCCTCCAATCCGCGGATTGTGAAAGGCCTGGCGGGCTCCCCGTACGCGATCGTAGATTACTATGATGTGAATCCGTATCTTGCTGAAAATGTTCAAGAACGGATGCTTGAATTCGAGTCCTTGTTAAAGAGAACCCATGCGGCAGGACTCAAGGCATTGATCGATTTTGTCCCCAACCATGTCTCCCGGGATTATGGGAAGAAGGGTTGGGTCAACAAGGAAGCGAAACCCTTCGGCGCTGATGACGATTGTACCGTCCATTGGAAGCCGGAGAACGATTTCTACTACTATCCGGGACAGCGGCTGGAACTTCCGGTATCGGACGGGGAACCCTATCCGGAAAATCCCGCGAAGGCTTCCGGCAATCGCTTCTCCCCTTCCCCCTCAGTCGAAGATTGGTATGAGACGGTTCGCCTGAACTATGGCGAGGAACCGAACAGTACGTGGGAAAAAATGTTCGACATCGTGCGCTGGTGGTGCCGGAAAGGGGTCGACGGCTTCCGTTGCGATATGGTGGAAATGGTTCCCTGGCAGTTCCTCCAGGCGCTGATCCGCCGGATAAAAGCGGAATTCCCGGAGGTGATCTTCCTCGCGGAGGTTTACGAGCCGGAGCAGTATTCTTTCTATGCCGACGTTGTCGGGTTCGATTTCCTCTACGACAAATCCGGCCTCTACGATGTGCTCCGGTCTGTTTTCCAGGGAGATTCCGCGCGGAAGATCACCTCGAACTGGCAGTCGCTCGCTTCCTTGCAACCGCGTATGCTGAACTTTCTGGAAAATCACGACGAGCAGCGCTTCGCCTCGGATTTCTTCGGAGGGGATGCGCGGAAATCCTACGCCCTTCTGGGGGCAAGCCTCTTTTTCAACACGTCTGCTTTCCTGATCTATTTCGGAGAAGAGGTCGGAGAACGCGGGATGGATGCGGAAGGTTTCAGCGGGCTGGATGGCCGGACCTCCATCTTCGACTGGTGGAGTTCGGGCAGCCTCCGGCGACTGTACACGCAGATCCATACGGGAACGGGGCTCTCGGAATGCGAGCAGGAAACCCTGGAGCGGTATTCGGGTCTGTTCAGGCTGGCCCGGACACCGGTCATTTCTTCCGGAAAAACGTTCGATCTGGGGTTCTGCAATCTGGATACGCCGGGCTTTGATCCGGACCGGCATTTCGCCTTCCTGCGCTCCGGAGGAGGAGAAACCCTGCTGTTCTTCTGCAATTTCTCCTCGGTAGCAGCGGAGACTACCCTGCGGATGCCTCCGGAAGCTTTCGACGCCCTGGGCATTCCCCTTGAGGACGGTGTGCTCCCCCGCGTCAGCGTACGTCCTTTCGATCTGGCTATTGTCAGGCTTTCTTTCCCGATTGGATGACGTTGAAGCGCCAGGTGATCCCGATCTGAAAATTGTTCCTGTGATAGATATTGTCGCGGAAATACGTGGCATGCAGGCGCAGGGTCGGAGCACCCAATGGGAAATATTCGATGCCGCATCCTCCGTACAGGTATTCCGTGCCGGGCGCGATCACCACGTCGTACGCGCGGCCCATCCGATCGACGTTGTCAGCGGAATTCCTATCGTATCCGATCTTGGCGCAGTAATTCCATTTGCCGACGTTCCAGATCGCTTTCGAAATCAGGGTGTAGTCGGAAAAATAGTTCTTCTGGCGGAAAGAAAACCGGTTCGTGAAGTCGAAATCTACAGTCAAACCGCCGAAAACCAGATGGTTGCCGAGGGAAAGATAATTGATCATCCGGTTGGATTCATCTTCAATGAGATTGGCGCTCCATATGGTCTGCCACCAGGGGGCGACACGCCCTTTCCAGGCGATGCTATAGGCGTAGCAATTCTGAAACCCCCAGGAAAGGGGTGAGTTGGCCACCTGGAATGTCAGGTGCTGGGTAGGCCGGAAATGATGCTCGGCATTGACGCTGAAGGCGAAGGTCTGCTTCAGCCTGCGGCAGAACAGGCCATAGAAGTACACATCGATGGGAGCGGAGGCGTATTCATAGCCTCCGACCAGCACCGAGGTCTTCCCCACCGTAAAGGTCCATTTCGGAGAGGCGTCCCAGTACAGGCAAAGCCAGTCCGTCGCGCTGAAAAGATTCTCTTTGTCGATTGGCCGGTTCAAGCGATGGCGAACCCGGTAGGTCAGCTGATCGGCCACATGGCCGAAAATATGCAGATTCAGGTGATCCGCCTGAAGCCGGCTGTCGTATTTTCCTTCAATGGTTTCCTGGTGGAAGGTCCCCCGCACATCAAAAAAAAGGCTGTCCACACCGTTTCCGGCGGACAGGCACGCAGAAAGGGAGATGAACAATGCAAGCAGAAATGATTTCTTCATTTTCTATATAATTCGTTCAAATATAATCATTTATAGCAGAAATAATCGGGATTTACTTCCGTTTTCATAGAATATTGTGAAAGTTTAATAAAAACAAAATCTTTGAAAATATTGAATACCGGCCTACACTTCTCTCGTACTTGACCCGCCCTTTGAGGCGGAGCTGCGGGCACGCCTTCCCGGGCTTTGGTGCCCGGATAACCACCTGAGGCGGAGCAGCGGGCACGTTTTCCCGGGTTTTGGTGCCCGGAGCGCCGCCAAAGGCGGAAATCTTTTGCAACGCGCGGCTGGGATAGAGGCGGAAATCTTTTGCGAAGCACCGCCGGGACGGAGCCGATGGTTTTTACATACCACGGCCGTAGGAATATGCCCTGGAGACGGCTACAAGCATGGTCACCGCGGCAAAATGGCCTTTTGAAAGGGGGTCTTGCCGCATGAATATGCACTGCAGCGACCTGTGTGCAGGATCGGTGCGGCCGTGGTTTGTAGAAATTCACTGCGCTTTTTCGGCTTTTCTCGGTCTCATGCTTTTACAGTTGGAGAGGTCTCAACCCGATAAGTTCTCCCGGAACTATATAAGGGGACCCGTTCTGAATCAGGCTGTGGCGGAAGCATTCGTAGACGCCCCTGCAAGTTCTTGTTTATGAGTTATTTGTTAGGATCTGCATGGATTCCTGTGCGGGGAAACGTGGCCGTATTCTTTGTTGCCTGTGGCCGGAACCTGACGTCGAATACCCAGCCGCGGCGGAATTGGAAGTTCGTTCGTGAAACAATGAGGAGATCCAGACCATCCCGGTGTACAAAAATCCCCAAGGACGGAGGATTCGATTGTTTATGACGGTCGGCAACGTCAGCGAAAACTATCGCAAGCACAAAGGTGGCACCTTGGTGCCACCTTTGTGAGGGATGCAGGTTAGTCTACCAGTTCAAGATCTTCTTGAAGTCATAGACTTCAGGATCCGGTACGATGGAAGCGATTCCGTCGTAGTCCTGCGGGGTGATGTATTGGCAGATGTGCGCGTAATAGTTTTGCGCCCTTCCGCCTCGGATATTCACGCGGCGCGGAGGAATTTTTCCGTCCGGACCCTGCAAATCCCGAAGGTAGAGCGGATGCGCCTCCCCGTTGTGGTCGACATAGACCATGCAGGCGGTCTCCCCTTTCTGGAAGAGTTCGAATACGCCCATGGCCAGTTCGGTGCAGTATGTGAGATCGTATGCAACAGGATCTTGGCAGCGCACGTCGTAGCCGATTTCCACGGGACGCGTTTTCACTTTCAAGTTGATTTCGCCCAACGCCTTCCCGAGCAGGTCGTTGAAGAGGACCGCCTTCGAAATTTTACCCAGTTCCGGATGTCCGTGCTCGTCATAGGACATGGTGACTCCGGTCGCTTTGAGCTCTTTCGGATCCAGATCGTGGAACACGCCTTCCGAGACCACCACGGTACCGTATCTGATCCCCATCAGTCTGCGCTTCAAGATAGAAGAAAGGGTTAGGCGGATGATCTTGTCCAAGGTCAAGGTCGTTTTGTAGAACATCTCGGGAATGATGGTCATCGGGCAATGGGTCGCTTCGCCCACGCCGAGCGCAAGGTGTCCCGCGGAACGTCCCATGCAGGAGATCAGCAGCCAGTTGCCGGAAGTACGCGCGTCTTCGTAGATGGTGCGGGCAAGATGGGCGCCCTCATCCTTCGCGGAATTGAAACCGAAGGTCGGCGCGTTTTGAGGGAGCGGAAGATCGTTGTCGATGGTTTTGGGCACGTGGATGTTCCGGACGGGGAAATTCTTGGCTTCCAGAAACTTCGCGACCCGGTTCGCGGTAGATGCCGTGTCGTCGCCGCCCACGGTTACGAGCAGCTTGACGTTGTTGTCCTTAAACAGCGGAATGTTGAAATTCTTTTCGAAATCTTCATCTGAGGGCTTGAAACGGCTCATTTCCAAATAGGAACCTCCCCGGTTGAAGTGATAGTCTGCCTTGAAGAAGTCCAGTTCTTCCGTACGCGGGTTCTTGCTGAAGAGGCCGGAATAGCCACCGTGAAGTCCGATGACCCGGTAACCGTTGCAGATAAAAGTCTTGGTCACAGAACAGACAACTGTGTTCATGCCGGGGGCGGGACCGCCGCCGCAGAGAATGATGATAGATTCTTTCATGTTGAAAATTGTTATTTCGTGTTATACAACTTACCGACAGCAAATTTAATCCATTTTCACGAATATATCCCTATTTTTTGGCTAAATTTGTAAGATTATCAGATATTGCCCTTGCACGATGGACTACGATCAGGCAAAAATAAGGATTGTTGAACTTCGCGAATTGTTGCGCGAGAACAGCCGGAGGTACTATGTCGAAAACGCTCCTACGATGAGCGATTTCGAGTTCGACGGCTTGATGCGCGAACTGGAGTCGCTCGAAAAAGCGCATCCGGACTTGGTGACGTCCGACTCCCCGACTCAACAAGTCGGCAGTGACCTGCACGCCCCGGAAGCCGATGATGTGTCCGTCCAAAAAGAATTTGCTCAATATCCGCACCGCTATCCAATGCTTTCCCTCGGGAATACCTACAACATCGGAGAGATCGAGGACTTCGTGAACCGGGCGGAGAAAGAACTCGGAGAAGTCCCTTTCTCCTATTCCTGCGAACTGAAGTTCGACGGGACGGCGATCAGCCTGACCTACCGGGACGGCAAACTGTTCCGTGCCTTGACCCGGGGCGACGGTGTGGTCGGGGACGATGTCACGGCCAACGTACGCCGCATCGAGAATGTTCCCGAGTCGCTCAAAGGATCCGGCTGGCCACTGGATTTTGAAATCCGCGGGGAGATTCTGATGCCTTACGCCTCTTTTGACCGGCTGAACAAGGAGCGTGAAGAGAACGAGGAGCCGCCTTTCGCCAATCCGAGAAACGCGGCTTCCGGCTCCCTCAAATTGTTGAACCCCGCTGAAGTTGCCCGACGCGATCTTTGGTGCACCCTCTATCATATTCCTGCGCAAAGCGCGCGTTTCGCTACACACGACGAGGCCTTGACTGCCGCCGCCTCTTGGGGCCTCCCGATTTCCGATAAACGGAAGGTCGTGCAGGACATCCATGAAATCGAAGCGTACATCCGGTACTGGGACCAAGAACGGGACTCCCTGCCCTATGCCACGGACGGGATCGTAATCAAAATCAATGAGCTCGCCCTCCACGATGCTTTGGGCGTCACGGCAAAATCTCCTCGCTGGGCAGTGGCCTTCAAGTTTCGGGCGCAAGAGGCTGTCACGAAACTGCTGTCGATCGACTACCAGGTGGGACGGACCGGGGCCGTCACCCCAGTCGCCAACCTGGATCCGGTTCAATTGTCCGGCACCGTCGTGAAACGAGCCACGCTCAACAATGCCGATCAAATGGCGCTCCTGGACATTCGGATCGGGGATTATGTGAAAGTGATCAAGGGAGGAGAGATCATCCCCAAGATCATCGGCGTGGATCTTGCTAAGCGGACCCCGGAAGCGGAGATTCCTATATTCCCGACGATTTGTCCGGATTGCGGCACGCCGCTGGAACGGGAGGAGGACGAGGCGAAGTGGTTCTGCCCGAACCAAGATGGCTGCCCCACGCAGATCAAAGGCAAACTGCTGCATTTCCTCAGCCGGAAAGCGATGAATGTGCTGGCAGGCGAGGCCACGGTCGATCAGATGTTCAATCTGGGGCTGGTTCGCACTCCGGCTGATTTCTACGATCTATCGGAGGGACAACTGTTGCAGCTGGAAGGTTGGAAGCAGCGTTCCGCGGAACGCTTTCTGCAGAGTCTTGAAGTTTCCCGCTCCGTTCCCTTTGACCGCGTGCTCTTCGCGCTCGGCATCCGTTTCGTGGGAGAAACCACCGCGAAAGAAATCGCGCGTCATTTCGGAACGATCGAGGCCGTGGCGTCCGCTTCCCTGGAACAGCTGCTGGAAGTCCCCGACGTGGGCGACGTCATCGCCGAGAGCGTATTGGAATATTTCCGTGATGAACGGCACCTCGATGACATCCGGCGGTTCAAGACGGCCGGACTGCAGTTTTCCATACAGACTTCCGCCGCCGATTCGGCCGCGCTTGCCGGCAAGACCGTCGTCGTGTCCGGCACCTTCCAGGTTTCCCGGGACGAGATAAAACGTCTCGTAGAGCGGCACGGCGGAAAAAACAGCTCTTCCGTCAGCGGCAAGACCTCTTTCCTTCTCGCCGGCGATAAGCCGGGACCGGAGAAGATGAAGAAAGCGGCGGAACTCGGAGTGCGGATTCTTTCGGAGGCGGAATTCATGAATATGCTTCCCGGGGAACCCTCCGCCGCCGGCAAAAAGGAGCTGAATGGACTGGATTTGACATTATTCGGTTGATATGGCAGGACCTCGAGCATATTTTCGACGCTTGAAGCGTTTCCTCAAGGAAGACATCTGGGAGCTCAATATAGAGGAACTCTCCAGGATGAAAGCCCGGCTCGTGCGTGACCTCAAGATCCTCATCATCACGATCCGGACCTTTTCCGCGCAAAAAATCGGTTCCCAGGCGGTCGCTCTGAGTTTCTTCTGCACGATGGCAGTCGTGCCGTTCCTCGCGATCGCGTTCGCGGTGACGGGCGGACTCGGACAAGCGGAGCGCCTCCGGGATCTGTTGTATGCCAATTTCGACAATCAGGAAACAATCGACATGGTGCTGGGGTTTGCCGCCAACATCATCGACACGGCGCAATCCGGGCCTGTGGGACTGGTCAGCGCCCTGCTCTTCTTCTGGCTCGTCATCTGGATGATGATGAGCGTAGAACGCGCCTTCAACAATGTCTGGAAGGTCGAAAGCAGGCGGAATTTCTTCCAGAGCCTCGGGTTCTATATCGCCATCCTCATCCTTTCCCCCTTTGTCATCATGTTGTTCTTCTCGGGATCCATCGTCTATTCCCACGTGCTGGACTACATCCTGCCCCGTAGCGTGTCCCTTTCCGAAGGCATCATTTCATTGGTAGGCTGGGTGATCTTCGGTACGGTCGCCGTCTTGGTCTTCTCCGTGATGTACAAGTACATCCCGCATGCCAAAGTCCGTTTCAGCTGCGCGTTTGACGCAGCGATCATTTCCGGGATCGCATTTACGATCCTGCAGTACCTCTATCTGGAGACGCAGTTGTTCGTGACCCGGCTGAACACCATCTACGGTGCCATGGCTGCGATCCCCCTCTTCATGTTTTGGCTGAATTTCGGATGGTTCATCATACTCTTCGGGGCCGAATTGTCCTATGCTTTCCAGAATGTCGACCATTACTATCTGCCGGATGGGTCGATCGGGGATATCAAACCTGATTTCAAGGAGTTGCAATGAGTTTCTCTACGTTTACAGATGCTGATTTCGAAGCGATCCATCAGCAGTATGCGGCCTTGAAAGAAGCCGCCGAAAAACGATGCGCGGGCCAGGAAGAACTTGCTGTCGTCCAGCGGGCCTTCGATTTCGCCAACGAGGCGCACAAGAATGTGCGGCGGCGTTCCGGGGAGCCGTACATCCTGCATCCGATCGCAGTGGCGAAAATTGTGGTCAGCGACATCGGTCTCGGTTACAAGTCGATCTCCGCCGCCCTGCTGCACGACGTGGTCGAGGACACGAACTACACGGTCGAAGACATCCGAAACCTCTTCGGAGACAAAATCGCCGCCCTGGTCGAGGGACTCACCAAGATCAAGATCGTGCTTGACAACGAGGACCGTAGCAAGAGACTCAACGAATACACCGAGAGCATCCAAGCGGAAAATTTCAAGCGGATTCTCTTGACACTGAACGACGACGTTCGCGTCGTCCTCATCAAACTGGCCGATCGGTTGCACAACTGCCAGACCATTGAATACATGCCGGAGTACAAGCGGGACAAGATTCTGAGCGAGACCATGTTTATCTTCATTCCGCTGGCTCACCGACTCGGTTTGTACGGCGTCAAATCGGAGATGGAGAACATCTGGCTCCGGTACAAAGAACCGGAAGCCTATGCGGACATCAGCCTGAAGATCGAAGAGAACCTTGCCGGAAAGAAGGAGAGGATCGACAAGTTTGTGGAACCGATCAAGCGCTCGCTGGAAAGATCAGGCTTTCATTTCGAAATCCGCGGAAGAGTCAAGACCCCCTATTCCGTCTGGTACAAGATGCAGTCGAAAAACGTCCCGTTCGAACAAGTCTACGACCTCTACGCGCTGCGGATTGTATTCACGCCCGACTCGTCTTCGGGCGAAAGCGAACGGGAGCAGTGCTATCGCATTTTTTCCATTATTACGGGCATTTACCGATACAAGCCGGACCGGGTCCGGGATTGGGTCAAGCATCCCAAGAGCAATGGATATGAAGCGCTCCATTGCACGCTCATGAGCGATACGGGAGTCTGGGTCGAAGTACAGATCCGGTCGAAGCGAATGGACGACATCGCCGAGAAAGGAATCGCGGCGCACTGGACCTACAAACGGGAGGGCTACCTGAGCGAGAACGGCAGCGAGATGGACAAGTGGCTTGAAAAGGTCAAGGAGATCCTCGTCAGCCCGGACGTCAATGCGCTGGAACTGCTGGACATCATCCACAACGACTTGATCAGCAGCGACATTATGGTGTTCACTCCGAAAGGGGATCAGAAGACGATGAAAAAGGGAGCCACAGCCTTGGATTTCGCCTATGTCATCCACACCGAGATCGGCAACCGCGCGATCGCAGCGAAAGTAAACATGAAACTGGTCCCGCTCTCGCATGTGCTGAAAACCGGGGATCAAGTGGAAATCATCACGGCGGAGAATGAACATCCTAAGAAGGAGTGGCTTCAATTCCTGCATACGCGCCACGCCCGCAATGTCGTCATCGACTTTTTCAAAGGCAGACGGAAGGAGGTGACGGAAAGCGGAAAGCAACTCCTTTTCAGCCAACTTGAGTCACAGGGATACCGAACAAACGATGCATCCCTTGCCATCCTCACCGATCATTTTCAGATCCCCGGTAGAAACGTGGACGAACTCTACTTCAGAGCAGGCCTGGGATTGCTCAATCTGTCTGATCTGTCCACGGTTCTGTCCGGTCATGAGGGGAAGAACCACTTGTGGCCCTTCCCCTGGTTCAAGAAATCCCGGGAAAAGGAGGCGCCTAAGAAAGCCGTTCTCGGTGAATATGTGTTGGCTTCTTGCTGCAACCCGATTCCCGGTGATCCGGTCATCGGGATCAAATCTCCGGACGGGGTGACCACGGTCCACAAAAAAACCTGTCCGGTCGGGGAAAGCATTGCGTCTAAATACGGCGATTGGGTTGTTGTTCCCGATTGGGAAGATTCGGTCTCCGAGAAATCCGGATTCACGGTTCGCCTGTCCATCCGCGGGATCGACCGCGTCGGCCTCTTGAATGAAATTTCCCGCTACATCACCTTGATTATGGGAGTGAATATCCGAAAAATCAATTTAACTACAGAAGGAGGTATCTTTGAAGGGTACTTGGACTTATCCGTCCAGGAAAAATCCATCCTCGAAAAAATGATCCGCAAGATTAGCACGATCAATGGCATACAAAGTGTAATAAGGACGGATGTCTGATGAAAACGTGAAAGCATGAAGTCTCTTTTCTCGAAATACGCCTTGCCCGCTTTCTTGGCCGCCGCCCTGGTCTTCGCCCTCTTTTCCCATTCCTGCGCGAACACGACACAGGCGCCGACCGGCGGAGCGAAAGACACGATTCCGCCCATGATCGTCAAGGTGTCACCAGCTCCGGGAGCGCTTTCTGTGCCGGTGCATGGTACCCAGATCGTCTTCACTTTCGATGAATATGTCGTAGTGAAAGAACCGAAGGGTATCTATCTCTCCCCTCCCCAGGAAAAGTCGCCCAAATACAGGATCAGAGGGAAGAGTGTGGTGGTGTACTTTGAGGAAGACCTGCTTCCCAATACGACCTATACTTTGGATTTGACCGGCGCGATCGTAGACAACAACGAGGGGAATTTTTTCCCGGGATATACGGCTGTGTTTTCCACCGGGACATCGATCGACAGCATGATGGTCACCGGAACCGTGCAGGATTGCGAGGACTTGAAGCCGATCAAAGGGGCGACCGTGATGCTGTACAAGGACCACGGGGATTCCGCCGTCTTTCTTCAGCGTCCCTTCGCTTCGATCAAAACGGATGACTGGGGCTTTTTCTGTCTCCGGAATCTGCAGGATACGCTTTTCCGCATGTACGCTGTGGTCGATGCCAACGGGAACAACAAGTATGATCCGGACGAGGACAGGATCGCCTTTCTGGACACGCTTTTCCGGCCGACCACCGTTGTGAACGACACGCTGCCGGAACTGATGAAGTACGAAATGAAAGATACTCTGAATTGCAAGGCGCGCCGGAGCGAAGTGGAATTGAATGTATTCCGCGAACGTCCATCCAAGCAGTTGATCCTGAACAAGGCCCGTTTGGCGGATCGGGCCGCCTACATCACTTTCATGGCGCCCGACGCCCGGATCGACTCGCTTTGGTTCCGCGGAATCGCTGCGAATCGGGTGATCGCTCAGTTCAATATCCCCAAGGACAGTTTGGAACTCTGGGTGAATGATCCGCGTCCCATGCCGGACACCTTGCATCTGTTCGTGAAATACCGCAAGACCGACACCCTTGGTGTCTTGAGTCCCGCCACTGAAGAAATCCGTCTTGTCCGGGAAAACGTGGCCGGGTCCAGGTCCCGCAGAGCGGCCAGAACCCAGACAACCCGCACGGATACCGTGCTCACGGTCAATTTGCAGGTCGCGCCTGAGACGTTCGAACAGAAAGGAATCGCGATGGAGTTTCAGTATCCTCCGGTCTGGGGAGATTTCGATGCGTTGGAATTCCGCTCGGTCAACCCGAGACAGCAGGAGACGGAGGAGAAGTTCAAACTGGTCCGGGATTCGCTCAATCTGCGCCGGTATCTGATCACTCCCCAGGTTCAGATTCTTTCCGGGCACGAATACATCTTCAAGGTTCCCCATCGCACCTTCCGGGACATCAACGGGCACTGGAACGACAGTACCGAAGTAAAGGTTTCACTGCCGACGGACGAGAATCTGAGTTCCCTGTCGGTCCATGTAACCGGCGTTACAGGTAAATGCGTGGTCGATCTGTTGGACGAAAAAAGGACGAAAGTGCTGCGGAGTTATTCCGTTTCGCAGGATCAGACTTTGTCCTTCCCCTACTTGAAACAAGGTAAATATTCACTCCGGGTCACGGAAGATGTCAACGGGAACGGGATCGTGGATACCGGCAACCTGCTGCAGCGCAGACAGCCGGAACGGGTCCGTTTCTTCTCGGTGGATGATAAGGACATTCTGGAAATCCCGGAACGGAGCGAGATTTCCCAGGATCTGGATATCACTTCCCTGTTCGAATGATCAAATACAGCTTGATGAAAACAGGTTTTGCATATTTCTTCTTGACGGTCGCGGCAACTGCTGCCGCTATCGGGATCGCTTCCGCCCAGGATCTATTTTCTCCGGAGCCCGTATCTCTGCAGGATACGGTTTCCCGGCGCGATCTTCAGAATGAGATGGAATATTCGGACGCCTACCTGGATACGGTTCAAGTTGAACGGAAATTCATTGTGAACGACTATTCCATGATCGGATTCGAATACGGCGGATCGCTCAACCGGATGTCATTCAATCCTACGATGGAGCAAGGGTCACTCCTGCTTCCCGGCACATTCGGAATCTACTATTCCCGATACGGGAAGATGTTCGGCTACCTGCCGTACTTCGGCTTCAAAGCGGGTGTCCGCTACGGACACGAGGGCTACAAGTTCAAGGAGAACAAGGAGACCGGTGTCACGGCAACCCTCGAAGGGGCGACTCAGGCGGTCATGGAATGCATCGAGGTGCCGCTGATGGCGCACTTCCACATCGACATGCTGCACTTCAAGGTCATGGCGGATGCCGGGATCTACGGTGGGTACCGCCTGTCCATCACCCGGACCGGCGAGGCCGTGAGCGAAGAACTCGTCCACGCTTTTAAAGACACGGACCGACGGCTGGACTACGGATTGACCGGCGGAGTGGGTTTCGCCCTGGTCTTCGATCCCTTCGAGTTCCACGTCAACGGTTCGGTTCGGTACGGCTGGAGCAGCCTGTACGACCCTGACTACATGAGCAAATATTATTACCGGTTTGCCTATCCGTTTGATTTCATGGTAACGGCCGGACTCTATTTTCAGCTGACCAAGCGGACGGGAAAAGGAAAAACCCAATTACGGAAAGAGGCCTATGACGCAGTCTACGGAAATCCAGCACTGGACGGCGCGGGCCGGTAATCTCCGCATCGGAAGCGGAAATCCGATCGTAATCCAGACCATGTGCGACACCCGCACATCCGATGTGGACGCTACCCTCGCCCAGTGCCTGCGCCTGCACCATGCTGGTGCTCAACTGATCCGGATCACCGTTCCGGGACCGACGGATGTTGAATGTCTCAAGGCCATCAAGGAGGGGCTCCGCGCCCGAGGGGTGGAAACCCCTTTGGTCGCGGATATTCATTTCTCTTCGCGGACGGCTATTTTGGCCGCCCGCGTGGCGGAAAAGGTCCGCATCAATCCGGGCAATTTCCATCGGGACCACACCGAAGCACGCATGCAGTTCGCCAAACTGCTGGAAGTTTGCAAGGAGGGAGGCACCGCGATCCGGATCGGGGTAAACCACGGCTCCTTGGGAGACTACATCACCGGGCTGTACGGGAACACGCCCGAAGCGATGGCCAAGGCGGCGATGGAATGGCTTGAGATGTGCGTTCAGGCGAAGTTCTTCAATGTCGTCGTGTCGCTCAAGTCCAGCAACACGCGGGTGATGGTGGACGCGTACAGAAGCTTGGTGTCGCTGATGGCCGCGCGCGGCCACCTCTTTCCCCTCCACCTGGGAGTCACCGAGGCAGGCAACGGGGACAGCGGTCGGATCAAGTCCTGTGTCGGCATCTCTACCCTGCTTTCAGAAGGAATCGGAGACACGATCCGGGTCTCGCTGACCGAAGATCCCGAAAACGAACTTCCCGTCGCCGCCTATCTGGCCGCGCGATACGACCGGAAGATCACCAGCAGTCTGGAGTCTCTGCGCATCGAAAGTCGCAAGGCGGTGGCGACATACCGATCCCCTTCCCGGGAGACCCTGCTGTTCGATTTTTCCTGCGATTTCGGGAAGCGTTTGCTGGACAAGGAACTGGATGAACTGGAACTTGCAGGCACCTATGTCGATGAGGCAGGCAAGGAGATTTCGATCGAGGGCTCCGGAACGGGAGCTTACCTCGTAGATGAACTCATGCAGGCGGCCCGGAGAAGATTCTACAGGCCCGAATACATTGCCTGTCCGGGTTGCGGCAGAACGATGTACGACCTACAAGAGGCCTTCGAAACCGTCAAGCAGCGCACATCCCATCTCAAGGGCTGCGTCATCGCGGTCATGGGCTGCATCGTGAACGGGCCGGGAGAAATGGCGGACGCAGACTGGGGATATGTCGGGGAGGGTAACCACAAAGTATCTATCTACAGGGGCAGGACCCCGGTGCTGCGTCATGTTCCGGATACGGAAGCTATTGATCGCCTTCTGGAGCTGATAGAGGCTTCTCAGGGAGTTTCTTGACAATGACCTTGTCGATGCGTGCCCCGTCTTTGTCCGCGACTTCGAAACTAAAGTCTTTCCATTCACATTTCTCCCCTGTGACGGGGACGTGTTCGGTGACTTCCATCAACATGCCGGCGACGGTGGAGAAATCGTAGTCTTCCATCGAGTCCTCGATGTCGAAATAGGTAAGGAAATCGTAAATCGACATCTGTCCGTCGACCAGCCACCCGTCCCCGTCGTGCCGCGCTACGATGTCCGGATCCTTCTGCGGCTCCGTGCCCAGGTTGCCGACCAGGGCATTGAGAATGTCCTTGAGGGAAATGATGCCGCAGAGCGAACCGAATTCGTCGCAAACCAGCGCCCGGCTGACCTTGTTCTCTTTCATGTCCTCGAGCACTGCGTACACATTCATGTTTTCGTGGAAGTAGACAGGTTCTTTCATCATTTCTTTGAGATTCAGAACCTCGTCGGGCTTCATGTCCCCGAGTTTGACGACATAGTCTTTCAGCGAGAGGACGCCGATGACATGGTCCAGATCCCCGTTGGCGACCGGATATTGCTCGAAAACATTGTTTTCGATCGTTTTTTGGATCGTACCCTTGTCCATGGACGTGTCCAGCCATACGATGTCATCTCGGAGCGTCATGATCGTGCTGATGCTCAAGTCTCCCAAAGTGAAGACTTTCTCCACGAGATCTTGCTCTACCGGGGAGACTTCTCCATCTTCCGTTCCTTCCTGCAGAATGAATTTGATTTCCTCTTCCGTCACCTTTGTTTCGTTTTCCCGGATCCCGAGCATCCGGGAAACCCATTCGGTGCTCTTCGCCAGGAAGTTGACTGCCGGATTGGCGATCCAGGAAAAGAAACGCATCGGTCCGGCGACCCGTTTTGAGACTTTTTCCGGATTGCTCAAGCCGATCCGTTTCGGAACAAGTTCTCCCAGGAGGATGGTCAGGAAGGTGACAATGATGACGATGATGGTTTTGGCCAGCGTTGCGGCAGTGCCCGCGGAAATGCCGAGCGTGGTCAGCCACTCCGTGAACGTATCGGCGATCCGGTCACCCGAGATGAGACCGGTCAGAATGCCGATAAGGGTTATTCCGATTTGGACGGAGGAAAGGAACTTGTCGGGATTCGATGCGAGTTTGAAGGCATTTTCGGAGGCTTTGTTCCCTTTCTCCGCTTCGGATTGCAGATTGGATTTGCGGGCGGAAATCAGAGCGATTTCCGACATCGAAAATACCCCGTTCAGCAGGATGAGGACAAGTATAAAGATCGCTTCTCCCATATCTTACTTCAGTATGGCCAGGACAGTTTCGCAGGCCCGGGCATTGTCTCCCACTTGGACTTTCAACTCCGCGTCCAGGGGCAGGAAGACATCGATCCGGGATCCGAACTTGATGATTCCGCATTGCTTCCCTTTCGAAACCGCCTTTCCTTCCTCCGAATAGCAGACGATCCTGCGAGCGAACATGCCTGCGATCTGTTTGAAGAATATTTCTCCGTGTTCGTTCCGGATTCCGGTGGATGAATGCTCATTCCGTTCGGAAGCCTTGGGGAGGAAAGCCAGAAAGTAATCTCCGGGATGATACTTGTAGTAGGAAATCGTACCGGTCATGGGCCAGAAATTGGAATGGACTTTGAAAAAGTCCATGTAGACCGAGACCTGGGTGCACTCGCGCTTGAGGTATTCCGGTTCGTACACTTTTTCCACGATGATTACTTTTCCGTCGGCGACCGAAGTCACCTCGCGGGGATCCTCATCAAGAACCGGCCGTGAGGGGACCCGGTGGAACCACACCACGAAGAACATAAATACAAAAACGAGAAGGGAAAACGGAATCGTGATGAAAGGCACACGCACAAAGGCGAACATACAGGCAACCATGGCAGCCAGTACAAGGCAGACCCAGGCAATCGTTCCGTATGAATTCTTGTCAATCTTCACAAAAGGGGTCGATCGAGGTTATCCGATGCAAAAATAAGCAATATTCCCGAATCCGTGAAATCAGAGCAGGTCGAATATGGCCAGATAGATCGCGCCGAAGGGCATCGCCATCAAGGTGCTATCGAAGCGGTCCAGCACTCCTCCGTGCCCGGGGATGATGTTGCCGGAATCCTTTACCCCGTAGAACCGCTTCCATTGGGACTCATACAAATCGCCGTAGACGCCGGCAATGTTCATGACTACGGAGAGGATCAGAGAGTGCATCAGCGGGAAACGAAGGATTCCGAACCGGTACAGGAGGAAGGCTGCAAACACCGAGCAGACAAGTCCGCCTATGAAACCGACCCAGGTCTTGTGCGGCGAGACCTCCGGGAAAAGTTTTTTGGGGAAGCGTTTGCCCAAGGCGTTGCCGATGGCGAAAGCGCCCACGTCCGCGCACCAGATGATCACGAAAAAGCAAATCAGCAGCAACCCGCTGAAATTCCCGCTCTTGTCAAACGCGATCAAGTTCGAGAGGGCGAGCGGGACGGCGATGTAGAGCAGTCCGGTATAGATGTTCGAGAGTTTTCCGTATTCCTCTTTGTCCTCGATGTAGAGGGAATTGACCATCACGATGAACACCGGGATCATGGAGAGGGCGACAAACCGCATGGGCAGGTGGTACGCCGAGGTGGCGAACAAGATCCCGAATAGGAAAATCCCGGCCAGTATGGCCAGGAATTTTGAAAAGCGGTAACTTCTTCCCATGGTAATGCGGTAGAACTCCACCAACATCAAGACCATGATCAAGACGACCATCCCTGCGAACAAAAACTTGTTGAACATCAGACAGGTGAGCATCACCAGCACGAAAACGGTGCCCGAGATCGCGCGCAAAAGCACATTATTCATCGCCTTCCTTCATTTGGTTTACTTCTTCCGTTTCATCGGGAAACGAATCGTCCACCTGCGGCTTCACCTTGGGACCCAAGATTTTTTCAATGTCATCCGCGAAAATGACTTCTTTCTCCAGCAGGATCTGCGCGATCTGAACGAAGCCTTCTTTGTGGTCCTGAAGCAGTTTCAGCGTCTTGTCGTGGATCTGCTGGATCAGATCTTTGACTTCCTTGTCCATGATCTCCGCTGTCTTTTCGCTGTAGGGCTTGGTGAATTCGTAGCCACGCGCCCCTGTGGAATCATAGAAGGAAATCTCCCCGATTTTCTCGCTCATCCCGTAGTACTGAACCATGCTGTAGGCCATCCGCGTCAGTCGCTCGAGGTCGTTCAAGGCCCCAGTCGCCGGTTCACCGTTGATGATTTCCTCCGCGACTCGGCCGCCGATCAGGGCGCACATCTTGTCCATCAGCACGGATTTCGAAAGGATCTTTCGTTCGTCCGGGAGGAACCACGTCAAACCAAGCGCCTCCCCTCTGGGGATGAGGCTGACCTTGAACACCGGATCGGAATACGGGAGCAGCCAGCCCACCGTGGCATGGCCGGCCTCGTGATAGGCTGTGGTTCGTTTCTCGGCCTGGGTCATGATGGAACCCTTCTTTTCCAGCCCGCCGACAATCCGGTCCACAGCATCCAGAAAGTCCTGCTGGTCGACTTCCTTTTTATTCTTCCGAGCTGCGGTCAAGGCCGCCTCGTTGCAGACATTCGCGATGTCCGCGCCGGAAAAGCCGGGCGTGTGCTGCGCCATGAACTTCACGTCGAACTCGGGCGAAATCTTCAACCCGCGGATGTGGACATTGAAAATATCCTCCCGCTCTTTCAGTTCGGGCAGATCCACGTGGATCTGCCGGTCGAAACGTCCCGCGCGCATCAGGGCCTTGTCCAGGATATCCGCGCGGTTGGTGGCAGCCAGAATGATGACCCCGGAATTGGTATCGAAGCCGTCCATTTCCGTCAGAAGTTGGTTCAGCGTGTTCTCCCGTTCGTCATTGGAGGAAAAGCCCACATTCTTCCCCCTTGCCCTGCCGACGGCATCAATTTCGTCGATGAAAACGATGCAGGGAGCCTTTTCCTTCGCCTGGCGGAACAGGTCTCTGACGCGCGAGGCGCCGACTCCCACGAACATCTCTACGAAATCCGAACCGGAAATGGAGAAGAAAGGCACGTTGGCCTCCCCCGCCACTGCTTTGGCCAGCAGGGTCTTCCCTGTGCCGGGAGGACCGACCAGCAAGGCTCCCTTCGGGATCTTTCCGCCCAGCGCGGTGTATTTTTTGGGGTTCTTCAGGAAATCCACGATTTCCATCACCTCTTCTTTCGCTCCGTAGAGTCCGGCCACATCCTTGAAGGTAACATTGACCTTTTCTTTGTCCGCGAGCTTGCCGGTCGATTTTCCGACATTGAAAATGCCTCCGCCGACACCGCCGCCCGGTCCTCCCCCGCCCACGTTCCGGCTGAATCCCCGGAACATCCAGATCCACATGACGATCAAAAGGATGGGAAACAGGATCCATTCCAGGACCCGTCCCCAGACCCGGCTATCGTTTTCGACAACAATTTTGACCTTATCGTCTTCCGGAAGCGACAGATTGAGTTCGCCGAACTCCTTCTCCGCATCGAATTTGTCGGAAACCAGGAAGGTGAAGTGCGGAGAAGCGGACGGAACTTTGCCGCCGAAGCGATCGGCATATTTCGATAGCCGGTCGGGCTTGACCGATATTTCGCCTCTGTAGTCGTTCCGGACGTAGTTGATCTCCTTGATATCGCCGGCGACGAACATCGTCTTCACTTCATCCCATTCAATTTTCTGGGGGTTCGCGCCGCCCTGACTGAACAACATCCAGACAATGCCCAGAATGAGGATCAGATAGAACCACGAAAAATTGAACCGCATGCGCATGGTTCTGCGGCTGCTGTTGCGGTCACCCGGCCGCATTTTCATATCATCAGCCATGTCATTTCGTTTTTTTTGTTTTGGAAGCAGGAACTTTTCGTTCATTGTATTCCTTGTGCGGCGCGTCTGCCCACAAATCCTCCAACCGGTAGAAATTGCGGTACTCGGTCAGGAAGATATGGGCGACGATGTCCCCGTAGTCAAGAATGATCCAAAAGTTGTTTTCCATTCCCTGCTTGCGGAAGGGGCTCCTCCCCACATCCTGCATTTTTTCAATGATATTGTCGGCGATCGCCGATACGGCGGTCGTGGAATCCGCGTTGCAGATCATAAAATGGTCCGTTATCGCGGTTTCCAAGGGGCGAAGGTCGATGCTGACGACACGTTGTGCCTTCTTGTCCAGCATAGCATCGGCCATCACCCTCAGATCGTGTGTAATCATATTCTGTTTTATTTATATTTTTGCATAAAAATAAAGCAACCTACAAATATAAAACAATTTCCGAACCAATGCGCAACAAGGTCCACATCATCTGGCACAATGAACTCGATTCTACGAACAACGAGGCTTCGAGGCGCATTTCGAGCCTTGCCAATTTGTCAGTGCTGGCGACGTTCAACCAGACCGCGGGACGCGGACAACGGGGAAATACGTGGCATGCGGCACCCGGTGAGAATCTGACCTTCTCGATGGTGCTGAAATTCGGACCTGGAGCCTTGCCGCCGCTCCGGGCCAACCGTCAATTCCGGATCAGCCAGGCGGCGAGCCTGGGTCTGCTCGATTTTCTCGCAGAGGGAGGAATATCCTGTACGGTGAAGTGGCCGAACGACATTTATGCGGGACGAAAGAAAATATGCGGCATGCTGGTGGAAAATGTGCTTGCAGGGGAATATCTGAACGCGAGCGTTGTGGGGATCGGACTGAACGTTAATCAGCGGGAGTTTCCCCCTTCGTTGGTCAATCCGACCTCCATGGCTTGCCTGACCTGTTTGCATTACGACATCAAGGAATTGCTCCCCCGGCTCTGCGAACATCTGCGCGTTCGCTTCGAAGCCCTGCAAAATGAAGATACTTACTTGCTTCTCGCCCGGGAATACACCAATTCGCTTTTCCAGCTCGGCTCCGTTCAAGACTATGTGGACTGCGCTTCAGGAGCGTTGTTCAGCGGAACCATTGTAGGGGTGACAGAAACGGGCCGCCTGCTCCTGCAGACGCAGGAAGGCAACCTCCGGGATTACGCCTTCAAAGAAGTCAACTACATCATTTGACTCGTAGTGCGGCAACCGCGGCGGCAGGGTCGGGGGCCTTGAAAACGGAACTGCCGGCGACAAGGATCGTAGCTCCGGCCTCCACCAGGATCCCGGCGTTCTCCGCGGAAACACCTCCGTCCACTTCGATGTCATGCCGGGCCCCGCGACGGTCCAGTTCACGGCGGAGGGCCGCGACGCGGCCGATCGAATCCTCTATGAATTTCTGCCCCCCGAAGCCTGCGAACACGGACATGATCAGAAAGAAATCGGCATCGTCGATGTAGGGAAACAGGCGATCCACCGGTACGTCGGGATTGATGACCAGTCCGGCCTTCACCCCGAAGGAACGGATCAGGGCAAGGATGTCCGCCGCATCCTTCCCCGCCTGATCGGCCGCTTCCAAGTGGAAACTGATCATATCCGATCCGGCCTTGGCGAAACGTTCGATGTATTTTTCCGGATGTACGATCATCTAGTGGGTATCGAGCGGTTTCCGAGCTTCTTCGGCAATCGCTTCCACAACCGGGAAGCCGAAAGAAAGGTTCGGAACGAAACTCCCGTCCATGATGTCCAGATGGAAGATGTCGGCATGTTCGTTGACCAGACGCACGTCCTTCCTGAGATTCAGAAAGTCGGCGGAGAGCAGGGAGGGGGCGATTTTGACCATAGCGTGCTAGTTAAAAGTGGTGACTACGTCGGCCAGATGCCGCGCGAACTTGTCCAGCGAGGCCAGCTCCAGACGCTCTCCCGGAGCATGCACCCCGCGCAGGGTCGGACCGAAGGAGATCATGTCCAGATCCCCGAACTTCTCGCCGAAGAGGCCGCACTCAAGCCCGGCATGGATGGCCTTAACTTCAGGCTCCTTGCCGAAGAGTCTCTTGTAAGAGTCGAAACAGACTTTGAGGATGCGGGAATCCAGATTCGGCTTCCATCCCGGGTAAGCGGACGCATGTTCGACCTTGGCGCCTGCGAGTTTGAAATTGGCGCCCACTTTCGCCGCCATCATGTCCTTGGCGGAACTCACGGAACTGCGCTGGCTGGTGACGACCTCCACCTCGCCGACCTTCCGCATCCGGACCGCAGCCAGGTTGGTCGAGGTCTCCACAAGCCCGGGGATTTCCCGGCTCATGGTTTCAACCCCGTGCGGGCAGGTGAACAAGGAAGTGATCAGTTTGCGCGCGACCCCTCTCTGGATCGGTTTCTCCGTGCACTCGAACGGGGCTGCTTCGAAGGTGACATCCGGATCCGCCTTGGCATATTCCTGCTTGACGCAGGTGCTGAACGATTTGAAACGGTCCACGGTCGCGTCGAGGTCCGGAACGGCCAGCGTCGCCTCGCAGTCGCGGGCGATGGCGTTGGGCTTGTTGCCTCCCTTGAGCATGATCAGCTGAAAGTCGTAGTTCAATTCCGAATACAGGAAACGAGCCATCTGCTGGATCGTATTCATGCGGCCCTTCTCGATGTCGTCTCCGCTGTGCCCGCCGAGCGCATTCCCGATGCGCAGCCGCAGGATCCGGTATCCGTTCTTGGGATTTTCACGCACATACGGGAAACGCGCGAAAGTGTCGATCCCGCCCGCGCAGCCTATGAAAAGCTGGCCTTCGTCCTCCGAATCAAGATTGATCAGGGTTCTTCCCGAAAAGAATCCCGGCTTCATCGCGAAAGCTCCGTCCATTCCGGTCTCTTCTGAAACCGTGAAGACGCATTCCAGACGGCCTGTTTTCAAGTCACTGTCCAGCAACGCGAGCATGGCTGCGACTCCGATGCCGTCGTCGGCGCCCAGGGTCGTGTCCTTGGCGATCATCCATCCGTCCTCAATTGTGTAGGGGATCGGGTCTTTCGCGAAGTCGTGGACGAAACCCTCGCGCTTTTCGCAGACCATATCTTGATGGCCCTGCAGCACCAGTGTCGGCACCTTTTCCTTGCCGGCTGAAGCCGGTTTGACGATGCACACGTTTCCGATCTTGTCGGTTTTGCATTCCAGATTCCGTTTCGCGGCGAATTCCTGCAGAAAGGCGGTCATTTGCTCCTCATGCCCCGATTCCCGGGGAATCCGGGTGATTTCCTGAAAGATGGCTAAAATTTTCGCTGAATCCATGACTTACCCGTATTATCTGGCTACAGGCACAAGCATTTTCTCAATGTCGGTGACATATTGCCGGAAAGTCTTGTCCGTGGACATCAAATCCGACACGGTCGTGCATGCGTGTAGTACTGTAGCGTGGTCTTTTCCTCCGATTTCCATACCGATCGTAGACAAGGAACAGTTGCTGATGAGATTGCGGCTCATATACATGGCGATCTGCCGCGCCTGGACAATGTGGCGCTTGCGGGATTTGGAAAGCAGCATCTCCCGCGTGATGTTGAAATATTCGCAGACCACGCTCTGGATCCGCTCGATCGTGACTTCATTCTGCTCCTCCGCTACGATGTGTTCGGTGACCCGCTCGGCGAGGCCTAGGGTGATCTCTTTGTGACACAGCGTCGCATGCGCGATCAAGGAAATCAGCGCCCCCTCCAGTTCCCTGAAATTGGTACGGATCCGATTGGACAAGAATTCGAGCACCTCCTCGGGAACGTGGATCCCCTCGCGGAAACATCTTGACTTCAGCATGGTCAGCCGGGTGTCGTAATCCGGTCGGGAGAGTTCAACGGAGAGTCCCCATTTGAATCGGGAAAGCAGTCTTTCCTCAAAGTTGAACAAGTCGACGGGTGCGCGGTCGGACGTGAATATCAACTGTTTCCCGGATTGGTGCAGGTGGTTGAAAATGTTGAAGAAAGCATTTTGCGAGGCCGGCCCGATCAGTTCATGGATGTCGTCCACGATGAGGACATCGATGCGCATGTAGTAAGCCATGAAGTCGGAGAGCTTGTTCTGCACCGTGATGGCATTTACATACTGGGTCTGGAATTCGTTCCCTGTGACATAGAGAACGACCAGATCCGGATACCGGTCGTGGATCGCGATTCCAATCGCCTGTCCGATGTGCGTTTTTCCGAGGCCGGGGCCTCCGAAGACGAACAGCGGATTGAAAGGGGTCTTTCCGGGTTGCTCGGAAATGCTTATCCCGGCATTGATCCCCATCTTGTTGCACTCCCCCTTGATCAAGTTTTCAAAACAATAGACCGGATTGAGACGAGGATTGATCTGCACCTTCTGGATGCCGGGGAACACGAAGGGACCCGGATTGCTGGAAGGCTGGAAGGTGTTGATGGAGACCGGCTTGTTGACCGGTGTCATTTCGTTCGCGGCAGGATAGACCATAGCCTCCCCTTTCCGAACCGGGTGCACCTTGTACACCAGTTTGGCTTCGGGGCCGATCACTCTGCGCAATGTCGTCTTGATGATGGGCAGAAAGGCGCTTTCGAGGTAATCCCGGAAGAAATCCGTCGGGACTTCCAGGGTCAGCGTGCTGCTCTCCAGTGAAACCGGGACAATGGTCTTGAACCAGATGGAGAATTGCTTGGGCTCCACGTTCTGTTCGAAGATGCGAAGGCAAGCGTTCCACACGGAAATATGTCTTTCCTGTCCAGCCATTGACGGTCAGTAGTTCTCTGTATAATATTTTAAAAATTGGGTGAGGCTATTTCACCTTCTTGCTTTAGTTAGTGCAAAGATGGGGAAAAAATCTTTATAAAAAATCTTTTTTGATATTGTTTTTCTACAAAGTTTTTCGTATTTAAAAGCAATAAATCCGGAAAGATGATGATTATGTAAACTATTTATTATAAAATAGTTACACACTATGAAAAACGCTAATGCCCTAGGAACCCAATGGGTTATAATTTATAATTATTATAAATAACTAAAACAGCGATAAATCGTTTTCACAGGGGAGCATAATAGGGATAAAAGCGTTTATCGGATCCGGGAAAATTCGTCGTTTTCGATCTTTACGAGGAAAGAATCAGAAAATTTTTTCTTGATCTCCCGGTGATTTTTCTTAGCTTCTTCCAGGTTGTCCGAAATTCCGATGACATATTTATAATATCTTCCGGCGATATATTTTTTGAAGGAGTATCCTTTGAAAAACGGATCATTTTCCGACATGTTCCGGGAGGAGACCAAGACCTGCGTCCCGAAGACCGGTCCGGAAGGGATCGCGGCAACGGAGCCGGGGGTATCGGCCTCCTCCGCGACGGTCTCGGGGGCTGCAGGCTTGGAGACCTCCGGAACTCCTCCATCGTAATTTTTCTTGTAATTTTTGAAAGCATCGAAGAGATCCGAGGCGATTTTGTCTCTCCCCTCCTCCGTAATGAGGGCGCCCCGGTCCGTTGGATTCGACATGAAGCCGCACTCCACCAGGACAGCCGGCATAGCCGTCCGCCAGAGTACGTAGAGGGGATCCTGCGAGATTCCGCGGCTCTGCCGGATCGCTCCTCCGTCCATTTCTTCGTTCACGCACTGAGCGAAGAGCAGACTCTGTTCGAGGAAGGCGTTCTGCATCAGGTTCATAAAGATGTAGGATTCCGGATCGGCGGGATCGAAGCCTTCGTAGCGGGTGGTATAGTCCTCTTCCAGGAGGATCACGGAATTTTCCCGCTGAACCACGTCCATCTGGCCGGCATAGAGATCTTTTTGCTTGCTGGTGTATTGGCCCAGAATATGCACAGAATAGCCGTTCGGGCCGCTCCGTTTGCCTTCAACGGAATTGACGTGTATGGAAATGAAGAGATTGGCGTGGTTTCGGTTCGCGATGTCCGCCCTGTCCTGGAGCGTTACGAACACATCCGTGCTTCGGGTCATGACCACATTGACGTCCGGATAACCTTCGCGGATCTTTGCCGCAAGCCGCTTGGAGATGTCGAGGACAACCGTTTTTTCCAGGGTCTTGCCGCTGGGACTGACGCAACCGGGATCCCTCCCGCCATGACCGGGATCGATTACCACGGTCTTCAATTTGAGCGCGTCCGAAGGTTGCTGCGCCCCGGCCTTCAAACCGATGAAGAAAAGGGCGACGGCAGCCGCTGCGGCAAGAAAATTGCGAAGGTTTCTCAAAATAGTTTTATATTTGTCTCTTGCAAATTTAGGAAAAAATTGTATTTCAGGCACAATATCCATACGATTCTCCTGATCTTGCTGATTGTCCTGCTGACCGGGTTCGCAGTTTTCGGCCAGAATCCCCTGCGTACGGTGAACCGTGGCAACGGTCAGCCGGAAATCCCGGACACGCTGACGCTTCCTGTTCCCGATTCCCTCCTCTTCGCGCGGGATTCCATTTCCGTCACCGATTCACTTTTACGACTGGATTCGATCGTTCGCGCCGACTCCCTTTTCCGGCTGGACTCCCTCGATCTGCTGCGCAAGAGTTCCCTGGAACAGCCTGCTTTCTCGGGCGCGAAGGACTCGGTACGGCAGGATTTTTCCAACGGACAACGGAAGATGTACTATTGGGGAGACGTTACGGTGACCTACGGCAACCTGAAACTGTCCGCCGAGTACATGGAATACGACATGAACACCGGTATCGTGTTCGCCAAAGGAATCTACGACTCGCTTTCCCGCACTTGGAAGGGGCAGCCGAAGATGGAGCAGGACGGACAGACGTACAACATGGAAGAAGTCCGCTACAATTTCAATTCCCGGAAAGCCATGATCCAAAACATGGTCACGAAGGAGGACGACGGGATTCTGCACGGTCGGAACATCAAGATGATGCCGGACCGCTCCATCAACATCACCAGCGGGAAATACACGGTCTGCGATCTTGAACACCCCCATTATTATCTGCAGTTGTCAGCCGCCAAAGTGGTGACCCGTCCGTCCCAGAGAACGGTCTTCGGACCGGCGAACCTGGTCGTAGAGGACGTGCCGCTGCCCGTCGCGATCCCCTTCGGCTTCATCCCCAAACGGCCGGAGCGCGCGACCGGCTTCCTCATGCCGACTTTCGGCGAGGAAAACGCCCGCGGCTTCTATCTCCGCGACGCAGGCATGTATTTCGTGTTCGGAGACTATTTCGACATGTCCCTGACCGGCGACGTCTACACCCTGGGCTCCTGGGCCATGGATCTGAACTCGCGCTACATGGTCAAGTACAAATTTTCCGGCAACCTGGCGCTCAACTATTCGGTCGACCAGACGGGCGAGCGAGGCAGTACTGATTTCTTCCAGAGCAAGAACTTCGGGGTGCGGTGGTCTCATTCGCAGGACGCCAAGTCGCGGCCCGGAACTTCTTTCACGGCCTCGGTGAACTTCTCCAGCCCATCCAACAGCCGCTACAACTCTCGGTCCGTGTCGGAAGCCCTGCAGAACCAGATTTCTTCCTCCGTTTCGTATTCGAAAAACTGGAGCGGCAAGTTCAACCTGTCCGTCAACGCGCTGCATAGCCAGAGTTCGCGGGATAGTTCCTACAGTTTTTCACTTCCGAACGTCACCTTTTCCGTCACCCGGTTCTATCCGTTCAAGATCAAGAACCGCATCGGCAAGGAGCGGTTCTACGAAAAGTTCTCGCTGGCTTACAACACGACCCTTCAGAACAAGATCAACTTCAAGGCATCCGAATTCGGCGAACCGGGCTTTTCCGACAAATTCATGAACGGGATGGCCCACAATTTCACGATCGGACTCCCGAACTTCACTTTGTTGAACTATCTCAACTTTACGCCCAGCGTCAGTTACGGCATGAACTGGTTCTTCCGAAAGCAGGAGGCCCATTTCAATCCGGAAACCAACCGGGTGGAAACCGAGATGGGCAAACAGTTCAGCACCTTCGGGATCACCCAGACCTATTCCGGATCCATCTCGATGAGCACGCGACTGTACGGCATGTTTGATTTCGGAAGATACCACAAGGTGCAGGCCATCCGGCATGTGGTCTCACCCAGCGTCAGCCTGAGCCTAAGCCCGGAAAAGGGAACGGCCATGAACGGATGGAGAACGCTTGAATATGTGGACACCAGCGGAGTCGCCAAGTCGTACGACTACAACATCTACGCGGGCCAGATCAACTCGCCGCCGGGAAAGGGGCGTTCCGCGACCATGAGCCTATCGATCGGGAACAATTTCGAAGCGAAAGTCCGGGACTTTGCCGACACGACCGGCAGCGGCACGAAAAAGGTCAAGCTGATCGACCAGCTGAACTTCAACACGGGGTACAATTTCCTGGCGGATTCCTTGCGGATGAACAATGTCGGCGTGTCGATGTCCACCTCGATCTTCGGCAAGCTGGGCATCAACGCCAATGCCAATTTCGACCCGTATGCCATTGACTCCCGGGGGCGGAAGATCAATAAGTTCCACTTGGTTGAAACCGGGGTTCCGCTCCGGCTCACCAACGTCAGCGCCTCCCTGTCCTATTCCCTCTCCGGCAAGGGCACGGTGAAGGGAAACGACGGCTCCGGCGGTTCCGGAAGCCCGGCAGACTACTACCGACGCATCTACTACCACCCCGTGAGCGGAGAATATATCCCCGGCGGATGGCTGTACTACACGCATCCAAACGTACCCTGGTCCATCAACATGAATTACTCTTTCAACATGGCCCGGAGCTATTCCTACACAAACAACCAGTTGATGGTCAACGACCGGTACACGCAGACGCTCGGTTTGTCCGGGAACATCCAACTGACCCCCAAGCTGTCCCTCCAGGCGCAGACCGGCTTTGATTTCATGGCCATGAAGATGACTACTTCGCAGGTTTCCGCCCGGTACGACCTGCACTGCTTCAACATCTCCGTACAGTGGGTGCCGATGGGTATGTACCAGTCGTATTCGTTCCTCATCTCCGCCAATGCGGCAGCCCTTGCGGACCTGTTACGCTTCAAGAAAAGCTCCAGTTACTGGGACAATTAATTTTTGAATTTCCGAATAATCTTCATATCTTTGCAACGTCATTCTTCATCATCTGATGACTTCTGCATTTTACGTGACATTTTACCAAACATTCTAACATTCTAATCCCTCGGATTCATTCCGGAAGAATATTCATCTTTTATGACATACAGTTTATTTGAACTCAACAAGTTGGACAAGGAACAATTGGACGCCATTGCCCAGAAGTACGATATTGCCAACGCGAAGAAGCTTGACAGCGAGAATCTTGCCTATGCCATCCTGGATGCCCAGGCGAAAGCGGAATCGCTGAAACCGCAGGCGGAAAAACCGAAGGCGAAACGCGGACGTCCGAAGAAGACCGCCACCGCGTCCAAGCCGGCTGAAAAGGCCGAAAAGGTCGAGAAGACGGAGAAGGCCAAGCCGGCCGAAAAGGCCGAGAAGACGGAAAAGGCGGAACCGAAAAACAAAGCAGACAAGAAAGAAGAAAAGAAGGCTCCCGCTGCCGCGAAGCCAAAGCCGAAACCGGCCGCCAAGAAGCCTGCTGCCGCCGCCGCTGTCGCAGACCCTGCCGCAGAGCCGGAGGAGAAGAAGCCGAAGGCGGCTGCCAAGCCGAAGAGCACGCGCAAGACCCAGGAGACCGCTCCGGTAAAGGCAGCAAAGGCAGTAAAGCCGGAAAGTGAATCCGCCGAAAAGAAGGCGGAATCCCCTGCCCCGAAAGCGGCAAAAGCCCCTGCTCCTTCCCGAGAGGCCGCGGAGCCTGTCGTCAACGGCAAGGAATTCATGCACCAGTTGTTCGACGACTTGAAGGACGACCCTGCCGCCGCGAACGGCCGCCCCCACTCCAAAAAGCAGAAAAACAGATTCAACGAACAGCATCCGAACAACGGCGCTCCCAAGCAGCAGAGACCCAAGGTTCCCGAAATTGAATTTGAAGGAACCGTGGAGGCGACCGGAGTGCTGGAAATCATGCCGGACGGCTACGGCTTCCTGCGTTCGTCCGACTACAATTATCTGAATTCTCCGGACGACATCTACGTGAGCCAGGGCCAGATCAAGAACAACGCGTTGAAATCCGGCGACACGGTGACCGGCGAGATCCGTCCCCCGAAGGAAGGCGACAAATACTTCCCGCTTGTCAAGATCAAGTATATCAACGGCCGTACACCGGAGTACATCCGCGACCGTGTTCCTTTCGATTTCCTGACTCCCTTGTTCCCCAATGAGAAGTTCAACCTGCTCGGGAACGGCCACCAGCACGACATTTCCTGCCGGATCGTGGACATGTTCACACCGATCGGCAAGGGACAGCGCGGTCTGATCGTGTCGCAGCCCAAGACCGGAAAGACCATGCTGCTCAAATCGATCGCCAATGCGATCGCGGACAACCATCCCGAAGTCTACGAAATCGTCCTGCTCATCGACGAACGTCCGGAGGAGGTCACCGACATGAGCCGGAGCGTCCGCGCGGAGGTGGTCGCTTCCACCTTCGACGAACCGGCCGAACGGCACGTGAAAGTGGCCAACATGGTGCTGGAGAAGGCCCGCAGACTGGTCGAGTGCGGTCACGATGTGGTTATTCTGCTGGACTCCATTACCCGTCTGGCACGCGCCTACAACACCGTCCAGCCGGCCTCCGGCAAGGTGCTGACCGGCGGTGTGGACGCCAATGCCCTCCAGAAGCCGAAGCGGTTTTTCGGAGCGGCCCGCAACATTGAGGACGGCGGCTCCCTGACCATTCTCGCCACGGCGCTCACGGACACCGGTTCCAAGATGGACGATGTCATCTTCGAGGAATTCAAAGGGACGGGCAACATGGAACTCCAGCTCGACCGTACCCTGGCGAACCGCCGTATCTTCCCCGCCGTGAACGTCGTGCTCTCCAGCACGCGCCGCGATGACCTGCTGTACAGCCGGGAAGTCGCCAACCGGATCTGGATCCTACGCAAGCTGCTGGCTGACATGAATCCGACGGAAGCCATGAATTTCATGCTGCAGCTCATGGACGAATACAAAACCAACGAATCCTTGCTCGACAACATGAACAAGGTTTCTCCGCGCGAGGCGAAGTATTACGATACCTTTTAGCCCGCAGCGAGAATGACGGCAAAGGGAAAGCGCAAGACGTGGCTGCTGATCGGTCTTGGCGGAGCGATCGTCGGATTCTCGGCGATGCTTGCGCTGGAGAAGTTGTCCGTGGAAACCTCCACAAACGACTACTGTATGAGTTGCCATGTCCACACCCAGGCCGATGCCGACTGGAAGAAATCCATCCACTACAACAACGAAAGCGGTGTCGTCACCGACTGCGCTGCCTGTCACCTTCCCCCGAAGGAAGACGGGCTGTTGCGGTATTACATGACGAAGGCCAGGACGGGCGCCAAAGATTTGTGGTCCTATTGGACGAAGGACACGGACGAGATCGACTGGCAGGCGCGTCGCGAAGTAGAGTACGCCACCGGGATCGTATTCAACGCGACCTGTGAAAAATGCCACCTCAACCTCTATCCCGAAGGCGTCACGGACGACGGGATCACCGCCCATCTCTACTACGAAGAGAATGCCCGGAAACTGGACCTGCAGTGCATCAGCTGCCATTTGGACGCCGGACACGAAATCCCCGGGTATCAGCACAAGACCCTGGAAGGCAAGGTGGAAACCGTCGGAACCATCTATGACAGCCTCGCGATCGTCGAAGAATTCTCTCCTTTCACCGAAACGGTGCCCGGCACGAATGCCGCCATCCGGATGGTCGCCATCCCGGGCGGAAGTTTCACGATCGGCAGTTCTCCGAAGGAGCCGTATCACCGTCCGGACGAGGGCCCGCAACGCACGGTCCGGATCTCCCCCTTCTTCATGGGCGAAACCGAGGTGACCTGGCAGCAGTACTGGGCCTTCTACAACGAAACGATGTCGGAAGGGCGTACGCCTCCGGAAGTGATCTATGCCAACAATTCGCGTCCGGATGTCGATGCGGTCAGCGGCCCTACCCCGCCTTTCGGTTTCCCGGATCAAGGATGGGGAATGGGTGACCGTCCTGCCATCACGATGACTCACTATGCCGCGGAGACTTTCTGTCAATGGCTCTCGCTGAAGACGGGACGGAAGTATCGCTTGCCGACGGAGGCGGAATGGGAATATGCCGCCCGTGCCGGCACGGAGTCCCCCTATTTCTTTGAAGGGGATCCCCGGAAATATTCCCTGAAAAGGACCTGGAACCGCTGGTTCGGAGCGGATACCTCAATGATCGGACGCTATGTCGTCTGCGCGGGCAACAGCCGGAACCAAACCGAAGAGCCATCTTCGGTGGCGGCGAATCCTTTCGGGCTCAAGAATATGCTCGGAAACGTCATGGAGTATTGTGCCGACCGGTATGTGGAAGACGCCTACGCCTTGCTGGAAGACGGAATGACCGATCCGCGCGGGCCCGAAGACGGAACGGAATTTGTAGTGAGAGGCGGAAGTTATTCCGACGACGCTTCGCGAGTGCGATGTGCCAGCCGAGGCCATACATTACATGACGCATGGTTGAGAACCGATCCGCAGAACCCCAAGAGCATCTGGTGGTACTCCGACATCAAGGGGATCGGTTTCCGCGTCGTTTGCGAGGTTCCGGAAGGCGTGACGGTGAATGAATACTTTTAATCATATACAGAACAATATGGACAACAAAATGAACAGGAGGTCCTTCATAGGGGTCTCATCCATGATCGGAGCCGCCGGTCTGTTGGGCGGCGCGGTTCTTACTTCCTGCGCCCGGAAGAGCGGCAAACCGGTTCCGCTCCGGAAGCCGGACGAGTACTACATTCCCGAAATGCCTGACAAGGCCATCGAAGGCAGGGAACTCAAGGTCGGCCTCATCGGCTGCGGCGGACGCGGGCACGGAGCCCTCTACAATGTGCTGGAGGCCGCGGACGGCATCCAGATCACCGCTCTCGGAGACGTCTTCGCGGACAAGGTGGTCTACACCCAGCATCACTTGCGGGAGGAAATGGGACAGGTCGTTCCCGACGAGAATTGCTTTGCGGGCTTCGATGCCTACAAACAGGTGATCGACAGCGGTGTGGACATGGTGATTCAGACTACTCCCCCGGTTTTCCGTCCGCTTCATTTCCAGTATGCGACCCAGAAAGGGGTGCATTCTTTCCTGGAGAAACCGATCGCCGTGGACCCCAAGGGCTACCGCCAGATCATGGCGACTGCCAAACAAGCTGAAACCAAGGGCCTCAGCGTCGTAACAGGCACCCAGCGGCATCATCAGCGTCCGTATGTGGAGTCCTTTAAGAAGATCCAGGAAGGCCTCATCGGCGAGATTACCGGCGGCAACGTCTACTGGAACCAGGGGATGCTCTGGTACAAGCAGCGCCAGGAGGGGTGGAGCGACATGGAATGGATGATCCGCGACTGGGTGAACTGGAAGTGGCTCTCCGGGGATCACATCGTGGAACAGCACGTTCACAACATCGATGTCTTCAACTGGATGATCGGGAAGCATCCCATCAAGGCGACCGCTTTCGGAAGCCGCCAGCGCAGGATCACGGGCGACCAGTATGACAATTTCAGCGTTGATTTCGAATACGAAAACGGCGTCCACCTGCACAGCATGTGTCGCCAGATCGACGGCTGTTCCAACAATGTCAGCGAATTCGTCCAAGGCACGAAGGGTTCCTGGAATTCCGTCGATTTCACGATCCGCGACCTGCAAGGAAACGAATTGTGGAAATACGATGAGGAAGCTGCGCAAGCGGCATTCCAGCAGCATGATCCCTATGTGCTGGAGCTTGTCGACTGGATCAACCATATTCGCAAAGGAGAAGGGCACGTAGAGGCAAGCGAGACGGGGATTTCCTCCCTCTGCGGCGTGATGGGACGCGAGGCTGCCTACACAGGGAAGACGGTCACCTGGGACGAGATCAGCGCTTCGGATATGGACTATATGCCCGAGAAGCTGGAACTTGGTCCGATGAATATGAGCGCGTACACCGTCCCTGTTCCCGGAAGCGCGCAACAGTAAACGTAAGGCAATGAATCGGAAAGAATTTTTCAAGGTTTCGTTCGCAGGAGCCGCCGCCATCGCAGCGGCTTCTGCCGGACTGACCGCCTGCGCGTCAGCTACGCGGGGAAAGGACGCGAAATCCCCTGCCGGGAAACTGAACCTCTCCTTCCAAGAGAATACGGCACCGGGTGAGACCTATGGTGAAAAATTGGATTTCATGGAAAATCTCGGTATCGCAGGCCTCGAACTTTGGGGCGGAGGGCTCGCCGGGCGGGTAAACGATATACGCCAGGCGCTCAACGGTCGAGACATTCAAGTTACCGCGATCTGCGCGGGCTTCGAAGGCTTCATTCTCGCTGAAGACCCTGCCGTGAAGGCCCAATTCGACACCACAATGCGTGAAATCGTGCGCGCCGCCGGCGAACTGGGTTCCACCGGTGTCATCATGGTTCCCGCTTTCAACAATCAGAAACCCTGCAGACCGCACACCCTTGAGACGCGCGACTTCCTCTGTTCGGAACTGCACGCCCTCGGCGAATATGCCAAGTCTTGCGGGACGACCGTCATTCTCGAGCCGCTCAACCGTCGGGAAGCCTTCTACCTGCGCCTCGTCGGAGACGCCGCCGCGATCGCGCGGGACGCGGACAGCGAGGGCGTCAAGGTGATGGGAGATTTTTGGCATATGCAGGAGGAAGTGTCCGACTACGGCGCTTTCTATTCCGCAGGCAAGTACCTGCAGCATGTCCACGTGGCCAGTCGGGGCAACCGGCTGATGCCGGGCGAGGACGGGGAGAAGGACAACTACCGCGACGGCTTCCGGGCCCTCAAGGAACTCGGCTACGACAAGTACGTCAGTTTCGAATGCGGTACCCAAGGAGACCGCGCGACCACCGTGACCCGGGCAGTCGAACTACTCCGGGCGCAATGGGCCGAAGCCTGACATGAGCGCTCCCTGGGGACTGATTCTCTGCCTGCTGTATGTCTATCTCCTGATCGTCCTCTACACGCTCGGAGACAGGTTCCCTTTTCTGCGCAAACTCTATGGAATCGATGCCGGCATCCTCACCTTGGCGGGGATGCTGGTTTTGTTGATTGTGGACGGTCTGTTCCCCTTTCGGGTGAACCGCAACCCCCTCTTCATCCTGGTCTTGCTTGCTTTCACCTCGTCCGTCGCGCTCCGGGCGATCGATGAACTCTGCCATCTTCGGCGTCACCGCATCGGCGTCGTCTTCTCGCACGTCGCGCTTTCCTTGCTGTTGATCGCGGCGATTTTCGGGAGCGGCAGCATTGAAAAAGCGCAGGTGATGCTGATTGAGGGCATCCCGAAGGCCGCGGGTACAGACGAGAAGGGCCGTCGGGTAGAGTTGCCCTTTGCCCTCACGCTTACGAATTTCACCATAGAATCATCGGATCCCGAACGGCAGCGCTTCGTTTCGACCGTGCGGATCGACAGGCCGGACGGCACCTCCTTGAATCGGGAGATTGAAGTGAACCATCCGGTAAAAGTCGGGCCGTGGCAAATTTATCAGAAAGGATATGACACCGAAAAAGGACGCTTCAGCGCGGTCAGCGTCCTGGAGTGCGTGAAAGATCCCTGGTACCCTGCCGTGCGGACGGGGCTCTGGCTGATGCTCGCCGCCGCCCTGGTCATGGCGGTCACTTCGGGCGCCAAGAAGAAGGAGGACGCGTAATGGATTGGAATTCGTTCATCCTTTTCGGAACCGTTTCCGCGCTCTGCTGGCTGACTGCCGGTTTCCTTTCATTGAAGGTCCGCCGGATAACGGCTCCCCTGCTGATCTCAGTTGCCGGCACAGCCATATTCCTGGCCTTCATCATCGGCTTTTGGATCACCTTGGAACGTCCCCCGCTCCGCACCCTGGGTGAAACGCGGCTCTGGTACAGTCTTTTCCTCTCGATGACGGGCGCCTTTCTCTACGCGCGTTGGCGTTACCGCTGGATTCTTCCGTTCAGTTCAATTCTGGCGACAGTCTTTGTCTGCGTCAACCTGTTCAAGCCGGAAATCCACAGCAAGGCCCTGATGCCTGCCCTGCAAAGCGTGTGGTTCGTGCCGCACGTGACGGTCTATATGTTCGCCTATGCCCTGCTGGGGGTCGCCGCGCTCTTTGCGATCTTCCTCCTGTGGCGCCTCTATTCCCGAAGGCCGGTTTCCGGTCGGGAACTGGAGGACTGTGACGCGCTGGTCAGAATCGGCTGGGCATTCCTCACGATGGGGATCGTAATGGGCGCGTTGTGGGCCAAACAGGCCTGGGGAGATTATTGGACCTGGGATCCCAAGGAGACCTGGGCGGCCGCGACCTGGGTCAGTTATCTGCTTTACCTGCACGTCCGGCCTCGTTTCAAGAACCCGAAAACGGCGCTTCTGCTGCTGGTCTTTTCCTTCCTGCTGCTGCAAATGTGCTGGTGGGGCATCAATTACCTCCCTTCGGCGCAGGGAGCCAGTCTCCACGTGTATTAGGGAATGATCCGGGGCTTGTGCCCCGTGGAAGGCAGGAACTTCCCGAGCAGGTCCGCGGTACGGATCTTGACAAAACAGGTGGCCGTGCCGTCCGTGCAACAGAAAAATTCTTCCTGCAGTACCGCTTCGTCCAGAACGATCGTCACCTCCTTCGCGGATTCGAGACAGGCACTGAATACGGTGGCCGCTCCGTGGTCCGTGCCGGCGATCTCCATCATCCGGTCAGCGGGAGCGAACGAAACCCTGGGGATCCCCAGCGCCTTGCCGAAGTCCTTGGTCACAAAGGGTTTGTCGCTCCGGGTCACGTACAGGTAGAAAAGGGTCTGTTGGCGGTTGCAGAGGAAGATCGTCTTCACGGTGCGCGCTCCCAGCGCGCGGTCAATATTCAAGCAGTCCTCCATCGTAATGCCGGGATCGGAATCGACGCGTTGGAACGGGATGTCCAGACGCCTCAGCTCCGCATATACGCGGCGTTGCAGCGGAGACTTGAACACCTGCGGCTCCGTGGTGCGGATCTCACTGGTATAGAACATCGGACTAGTATTGATCCCAGGATTTGATCTCGATGTCCTCCACCTTCATCGAACAGAAGGCGCGGATGAAGGCGGTCGCCAGACGCGCGTTCGTGAACAGCGGGACGTTGAAGTCGATGGCGGCGCGCCGGAGCTTGTAGCCGTTCAACAGTTCCAGTTCGGAGAAGTCCTTTGGAATATTGATCACCATGTCAACTTCCTTGTTGTGAATCATTTCCAAGGCCGGCCTGAAGCGTCCCTTGAAGTTCGGGTTGCTGCACTCGCTCGGCCAGAGCACCTTGGTGCAGGGGATGCTGTTCTCCACCAGGTACTTGTAGGTGCCCCCGGTCGCGAACAATTCGTAGCGGTTTTCGTGGAGCAGTTTGCAAGCCATCAGCATATCCGCCTTCGTGAGGGCGTCACCGGTGGACAGCAGAATACGCTTGCGCGGAATTTCGTAGCCGACGGAGAGTACGGATTTCAGCAGGGCCTCGTTGAGATCGTCGCCCAGGCAGCCGACCTCACCGGTCGAACTCATGTCCACTCCGAGCATCGGATCCGCTTCTTCCAGACGGGCGAAGCTGAACTGGGAGGACTTGACACCGACGTAGTCCAGGTCGAAGGCGCTCTTCTGAGGAGCAGCGGGATGCAGACCGAGCATCACCTTGGTCGCCAATTCGATAAAATCGATCTTCAGGACCTTCGAAACGAACGGGAAGCTCCGCGAGGCGCGCAGGTTGCATTCGATGACCTTGATCTTGTTCTCCTTGGCCAGGAACTGAATGTTGAAAGGTCCCGAAATCTGGAAAGTGCCGGCGATGGCCCGGCCGATCTTCTTGATTCTGCGGACGGTTTCCACATACAACTTCTGCGGAGGGAACTGAATGGTCGCGTCTCCGGAATGCACGCCGGCATATTCAATGTGTTCGGAGATGGCATAGGCGAGCACTTCCCCGCCGTCCGCGACGGCATCGAACTCGATTTCCTTGGCACGGGCCATGAATTTGCTGATTACGACCGGATGTTCCTGCGAGACTTCGGAGGCGAGAGACAGAAAGTGGCGCAGCTTATCTTCGTCGTAGCAGACATTCATCGCCGCGCCGGAGAGCACGTAGGAGGGCCTTACCAGGACGGGAAACCCGACCTTGTCGATGAATTCGTCCACGTCTTCCAGGGTCGTGAGCTCCCGCCATTCCGGCTGGTCCAGGCCAAGCGTATCGACAATGGTCGAGAATTTATGCCGGTCTTCGGCTTTGTCGATGTTCTCCGCGCCGGTTCCGAGAATGGGTACCTGTTGCCGATGCAGGCGGAGGGCCAGGTTATTGGGAATCTGACCGCCCACGGAGACCACGACCCCGTGCGGATCTTCCAAATCGACGATGTCGAGCACCCGTTCATAGGTCAGCTCGTCGAAATAGAGGCGGTCGCAGATGTCGTAGTCCGTCGAGACCGTCTCGGGATTGTAGTTGATCATGACACCCCGGTAACCCTGTTTGCGGATGGTTTGCAGGCAGGTCACCGAACACCAGTCGAATTCAACGGAGGAGCCGATCCGGTAGGCGCCCGAACCCAGCACGATGACGGATTTCTTGTCGCGCTCGTATTGGACGTCATGGGTCGTTCCGTTGTAGGTCAGATACAGGTAGTTGGTCTGCGCGGGGTATTCCGCGGCGAGGGTGTCGATCTGTTTGACCACAGGCAGGATGCCGCAGGATTTGCGGTACGCGCGTACCTTGTCAAGATTCTCCGCGGGAGTTCCCGTCGCGTCCTTGTAGAGGGCGCGCTGGATCTGGAAATCCGAAAATCCTTGCTGTTTGGCATGCCGCAGCAGGTCGCACGGCATCTCTTCGATGGCAGAGAAACGGTGCATCTCCTCGTAGGTGCGCACGATGTCCTCCAACTTGTAGAGGAACCACTTGTCGATCTTCGTGAGATCGTGGATCTGGTCGACGGTGTAGCCGGCCCGCATGGCCTTGGAAATCACGAATATGCGCCGGTCCGTGGGTTCGCGCAAGGCTTCGTCCACATCGGCGACATGGAGTTCCTTGTTGCCCACGAATCCGTGGGCGCCTTGGCCGATCATGCGGAGTCCCTTCTGGATCGCTTCTTCGAAGCTCCGGCCGATGGCCATCACTTCCCCGACGCTCTTCATCGAAGAGCCGATTTTGCGCGACACACCGTGGAATTTGCTCAGGTCCCACCGCGGAATCTTGCAGACGATGTAGTCAAGGGAGGGCTCGAAAAAAGCGGGCGTCGTCTTGGTGACGGAATTCTTCAGATCGAAAAGCCCGTATCCGATCCCCAGTTTGGCCGCCACGAAAGCAAGCGGATAACCCGTTGCCTTCGAGGCCAATGCGGACGATCGGCTCAAGCGAGCATTCAACTCGATGACGCGGTAGTCCATCGCATTGGGATCGTAGGCGAACTGCACGTTGCACTCCCCGATGATGCCTACGTGGCGCACGATCTTCAGAGACAGGTCGCGCAGGAAGTAGAAGTCCCGGTTGGACAGGGTCTGGGACGGAGCGACGACGATGCTCTCTCCGGTGTGGATGCCGAGCGGGTCGAAGTTTTCCATATTGCAGACCGCGATGCAGTTGTCGTAGCGGTCGCGCACGACTTCATATTCAATTTCCTTCCAGCCTTTCAGGGATTTCTCGACAAGAACCTGAGACGAGAAGGAAAAGGCTTTTTCGCAGAGTTCCACGAGTTCCTCGTCGTTGTCGCAGAAGCCGGAACCGAGTCCGCCCAGGGCATAGGCGGCCCGCACGATCAGGGGGTAGCCGAGTTCGCGGGCGGCTTTCCGGGCTTGCGCCAGATTAGAAGCCGGATGGGACTGGATGGTTTTCACGCCGATTTCCGCCAGTTTCTCGACGAAGAGCTCCCGGTCCTCGGTGTCAATAATGGTCTGTATCGGGGTGCCCAGCACATGGACGTTGTATTTTTCCAGGACGCCCGATTCGTACAAGGCGACACCGCAGTTCAAAGCGGTCTGTCCGCCGAAAGAAAGGAGGATGCCCTGCGGCTGTTCTTTGGCGATGACCTTCTCGACGAAGAAGGGATTCACCGGCAGAAAATAGATCTTGTCCGCGACATCTTCCGAAGTCTGGACGGTCGCGATGTTCGGGTTGATGAGCACCGTTTCGATGCCCTCCTCGCGCAGGGCTTTCAGGGCCTGCGAGCCGGAATAGTCAAATTCGCCCGCCTGACCGATCTTGAGCGCTCCGGAACCGAGCAGCAGCACTTTCTTGATGTTCGTGTCTTTCATAATTTGCTGATGAATTCGTCAAGGAGAAAAGCCGTATCGGTCGGACCGCCGGAGATTTGGGGCAGGAACTGCACGGAGCAGAAAGGCTTGGACTTGTGCCGGATCCCCTCGTTCGTCCCGTCGTTCATATTCACGAACCAGGGCTCCCAATCCGCGTCGAGGCTCTTTTCGTCCACGGCGAATCCGTGGTTCTGGGAGGTGATGAAGCACCGGTTGGTGCCGATCATGCGCACCGGCTGGTTATGGCTCCGGTGGCCGTATTTCAGTTTGAATGTATTGGCGCCGGCCGCCCGTGCGAGCAGTTGGTTGCCCATACAGACGCCGAGGATCGGCTTGTCGCCTTCCATTGCCTTGCGCAGGTTGGCGACGGTGATGTTGCAGAACTTCGGATTTCCGGGGCCGTTCGAGAGGAAGAGTCCGTCATATTCCAAGGTGTTGAAATCGAAGTTCCAGGGCACGCGTATGAGTTTCACGCCCAGCGCCACGAGGCCGCGGAGGATGTTGTGCTTGACACCGCAGTCCACCAGCACGACAGTCTTGGAGCCGTTGCCGTATTCGATGATCTCCTTGCAGCTCGCGATGTCGATCTGGTTCTCGAGATTCGGATCGTCGACCGGGAAATCCTTCTTCGTCCCGTCGGGGACGATCATTCCCAGCATCGACCCCTTGTCGCGGAGGAGTTGGGTGACCGCCCGGGTGTCGATTCCGAATATGCCCGGGATCTTCTGCTCCTTCAGCCACTCGTCCAGGCTCTTCACCGCATCCCAATGGCTGTAGTCGAAGGAACATTCGCTGATCACGAGGCCGCGCACCCAAATGCGTTCCGACTCGAAATTCCGCGAGATTCCGTATTCATCCGATCCTTCAAGCGGAACACCATAATTACCTATAAGCGGGTAGGTTACGCAGAGAATCTGTCCGGAATAGGACGGGTCTGTGAGGCTTTCGGGATAGCCGACCATGGCGTTGGAGAAGACCACCTCCCCGTCACAGGGCCCGTTCCAGCCGAAAGACCATCCGCGGAATTCCATTCCGTTCTCCAGCTTCAGGGTTGCACCGATTCTTTCGTACATGGCAAGTTCGTCTTGTTAAAAAAAGACCATTCCATCGTGGATGAAACGGTCTAATTCGGTTTATTTTGAGTTAAGGGTCATTGTCCTTGGGATTTTGCTCCTGCAAAGTTAAACAAAAAATCGTAACTTCGTAAGGTAAATTGAGGAATATGGATATAAGCAGATTCGAAGATACGATCGCTGCGACCGCGACCCTGCCGGGAACGGGCGCGATTACCGTAATCCGGGTGTCCGGCACGGATGCGCTGGCTGCTGTGGATAGGGTGGTTACCTTCCGTCGCGGCACGGTGGCTTCCGCTCCGGCGCAGACCATCAAATACGGAACGATCTTCCGGAACGGAGCTGTTGTGGACGAGGTGCTGGTGTCGGTGTTCCGGGCGCCGCACTCCTACACCGGCGAAGATTCCGCGGAAATATCTTGCCATGCCTCACCCTATATCTCTTCGGAGATTCTGCGGTTGCTCTGCGAAGCGGGTGTCCGTCCTGCGGATCCCGGTGAGTTTACCCGTCGGGCCTTTGTAAACGGAAAATTGGATTTGGCTCAAGCAGAAGCCGTTGCAGACGTTATCTTATCCAAAACTGAAAGTTCGCTGCGGGTCGCTCAAAACCAGTTGCGGGGTGGATATTCTTCCCATCTGAAAGATCTGCGGGAGCGGCTGGTCGAGATGACTTCCCTGCTGGAACTGGAATTGGATTTTTCGGAAGAAGATGTAGAATTCGCGGATCGGCCGAAACTGCTGGGCTTGATCGACGCGACCCTCTCCCGGATCAATCGGCTTACGGAATCCTTCCGCTACGGAAACGCGCTCCGGAACGGGGTTCCGGTCGCGATTGTCGGAGCCGTGAATTCCGGGAAGAGCACCCTGCTGAACGCCCTGCTGGAGGATGACCGCGCCCTGGTCTCCGATGTGGCCGGAACGACGCGCGACACCGTGGAAGAGACGCTGACCCTCGGCGGGATTCTGTTCCGGTTCATCGACACCGCCGGACTGCGGGAGACCTCGGATTCTGTGGAGAGTATGGGGATTGACCGCTCGTATCGGAAGCTTTCGGAGGCCTCGGTTGTGCTGGCGGTGCTGGATTTGTCGCGTCCCGAGGAGGAGAATGAAGCGGTGATTACGGACATCGTGTCCAAGGTTGATTTCGGGCATCAAATGTTGATGATTCTGCTGAATAAAGCGGACCTTTTGAGCGATAACATAAATGTTATAGATGGTTACAATAATGTTTCAATCGCTGGAAATAAGTCAGTTATGATGCATATCTCTGCCAAGACGGGATCCGGCATCGAAATGCTCAAAGACCTGCTGATCGAGAGCCAGAAAGGCCTTTCCGCGGAGTCCGACGAGACCATCGTGACCAATCTCCGGCATTACGAAGCCCTCCGGAAAGCCGGAAAGGCCCTCGAAGCAGCGCGCGCCGCCCTCGCCTCCGGCCTCCCTTCCGACCTCGTCGCCGAAGACCTCCGCCAGGCCAACTACCACCTGGGATCCATCCTTGGTGAGGTCACCGATGATGAGATCTTGGGAAGGATTTTTGAAAGGTTTTGTATAGGGAAATGAAGTAGTTTCAGGGTGACGAACACTAAACCCACTTGCAACATCGTCCAGGGCCTACTGCCGTACGCGACCCCGGTCTGTGCAAGGGGGGTGACGGACACCGAACCAGCCTGCAACGTCGTCCAGGGCATACTGCCGTACGCGACCCCGGTCCGTACAAAGGGGGTGACGAACACGGAACCCGCCTGCAACGTCGTCCAGGGCATACTGCCGTACGCGATAATATTCGGGAAAGCAAAACTTCTCCGGGGAATGATTATCTCAACGGAAAATTACTAAGTCCCTCCACATACTTCTTAATTAACTCCGGGTGATCGGATGACACATAATCAACGCCATGTCTGATTGCCCAGTCCACCACCTCATAATCGTTGACAACCCATAGCGTGACTTCCATTCCGAGTTCATGGGCTCTCTTAACGTAATCAGGATGATTCATCAGCCCATTCATATCGTAAGAGATGGCATCATAGCCTCTTGACTTGCAATAGTCAGGGTCATGAACAAATACGCCGTCTTCGAGGAAAAGAACCTTCGCATTTGGATCAATGCGGTGGAATTCCTGAGCCATCCAGTCGCTAAAAGTGGTGTATTCAATCTGTGACTGCATATTCATTCTGCGGACCGCATCCATGACCTGCTCGACAGCCTTCGTCTCCCTTTCCGGAGTGGACTGCTTCTTGATCTCGCAGATGATCTTTGTCTCCGGGTGCATTTTCGCCTGCTCGAAATACTCCTCGATGGTTGGCATATGCGAGCCGCCCGGAAGGACTACTGCCCTGGCCTCATCGAACGTAATCTTTTGAATACTCATTCCGAGTCCCGGAACTGTAGGTCCATGAAAAACGATGATCTTCTCGTCAGAAGTCAGCTGAACATCGAATTCAGCGGCATAAATCCCAAGACTCTGGCTGAATTCCAGCGCAGGGATCGTATTCTCATAATACCTTGTCTCTGGAGCATCAGGAGTGTTATGACGTACACCCCTGTGCCCGACGATCTTTATCTGTCCGCTTGATGAAAGCGCACAGATGAAGAGCATTACAATAATGGTCAAAATTCTTCTGGTCATATTTATCTTGTTTAATCGAATGTGAAGTCGTCCCACGGGAGATGGGAATGCCAGGGCTGAGCCCATCATTCCCGAACCGATAATAGTAATCAATTTTGCCATATTCAATCATAATTATTAATGAATCGGGCAAAGACTCTACCACACAATACTATAGAACATTAAAATTAACGAAAAATATAATATGAATCCTAAATGCACCTACTTCACCCTAATTTTAGTAAAGTTACGAAAAAGACTGAAGAATTGTCGAATAAAATACTGTCATATAGCCAAATCGCGAGGAGTATCAAGATTGTTCTCCGTTTATTCTTCACTTACTACAACTTCATCATTCATAAAATGAAGCATAGGTTCTCTAGTGCATCTCTCAAATATTCAGTTGGAATCCCTATAGAATATCAAGGAATATTGTGAATGATAGAGCAACAGCAATTTATTTTGGTAATTGCAAGATATATTCGCAATTCATAAATCGTGAATATTCTATGAATCTATCTTATAAACAATCCGTTATACAAGGGGGGTGACGGACACCGAACCCGCCTGCAACGTCGTCTAAGGCCTGCTGCCGTACGCGACCCCGGTCTGTACAAAGGGGGTGACGGACACCGAACCAGCCTGGAACGTCGTGCAAGCCTACTGTCGTACGCGACCCCGGTCCGTGCAAGGGGGGTGACGAACACCGAACCAGCCTGCAACGTCGTCCAGGGCATGATGCCGTACGCGACCCCGGTCCGTACAAAGGGGGTGATGAACACGGAACCCGCCTGCAACGTCGTCCAGGGCCTACTGTCGTACGCGATAATATTCGGGAAAGCAAAACACGTCTGAAATGTCAGGGATATCTCTTTACAATCCCTTGACGGACGCCCTCCGAAATTCGGCTATGACGGAGGTGAATTCTAAAACGTAATTGATTCCCCTGCACTGCAGGGCCAAATCGACAAGAAGGTCTGCTCAGCGCTAGATCCAGCCAGCCCCTCAGGCCGGACACCTTCGGGAAAAACGTGTACCTGTCTCCGTTGTAGTCGTCCCATCAGCACCGCTTGACCGGCTCCATACATTCAGGGTTCAGTTTGTAGCCGCTTAGGTTGTCATCCTTGATCAGGTACCGGTTCATCGTCACGCCGAACTGTCCGGAACCCCTGCCGGAAACATTTTCTTACATAAGCATTGTAGGTATCAAATATAATTCCCATATTTGTAAAAAGAATAAGGATATGCCTGAGTTGTTCAGATTTTTTGGCTTCGTCTTCTACTTCTACAGCAAGGAGCATGAGCCCATCCACGTCCACGTCGCTGGAAACGACGGGTTCGCTAAGTTCGCCTACGACGAGGAAACGAAGACATTCTCGCTCTCCGAAAGCAAAAAACATCAAGACGCTGGACATGAAGAAGATACGCACCGTAATCGACGACAACACGGACATCATCGTGAACGCTTGGATCAAATACTTCAATAAAAATGTTTAAAATCAACAAGATATGGTTTGACGGAGAATGGCTGTACGGCCTCGGGGACGACGGGAAGACTTACCGCCAATCCCTTCTGTGGTATAGGGATCTGCTGGACGCTGACGACAAGACCCGGAACGACTACCGGTTCGTCTACGACGGCATCTTCTGGAACCGTGTGGATCTGCAGGTCAGCTTCGAGAGCTTCCTGTACGACGAGGCGGAACCCTCCCCTATGCAGCGGTTCTTCCTCACCCACCCCGAGATCAACATCTCCGGCTTCGCCCGGAAGACGGGCATCAACGCCACTCTACTCCGGAACTATATCAACGGGTTCAAGAAACCGTCCCGCGAACGGGAGGAGGAGATCCTCGCCGGGATCAGGAGCCTGGGAAGGGAATTCTCCTCGGTGACTTTCTGATGTAAAGCGCTGGATGTCAGCAGGAGAGTTCTTATACTTGTTGCGCCATCGCATCTATATTCCCGTTCCTTCTCCCCTACCGGAAAGGTGCGGGAATTTACATTCTGTATGCAGAAGTGAGTACACTGAATCAACTTTGCTGGTGTTGTAGCGTTGTTACCGAAAACGATGTACTCTTGTTACTCAAAATGCTGCACTCGCAGTTACCGTTAACAGCAGAACGTTAATAACGTTATTGCGATGAAAACATCTCTATAGGTCAAGGCTGTTGGAATCCTTGAGGAACTGAATCACAGGAATGGTAACTATCCCGCTTTCATCCCGCCTGAGACGGATGTTGTCCGCCGTGACGATGATCTTTTTGAACGAGTCGCCAATCTCACGGAGAGAACGGGTCTCCTGCTCGACCTTATCGGCATCGGGCATCCTCCAAGCAGACTGGACATAATAGCGCTTGCTCCCTTTATTGGCGATGAAATCAACTTCCAACGAAAGACGTATGGGCTTGCCTTCCTCGTCCTTGGTACGGATGGTGACGTTCCCCACATCAACGAGGAAATCGCGGTAGCGTAGTTCGTTATAGATGATGTTCTCCATGATATGGTTCTCTTCGTTCTGCCGGAAGGAAAGGATGGCATTTCTTAGACCCAAATCTTGGAAATAGTATTTTGAAAGCGATGCAATGTAACTCTTACCCTTCACGTCGTATCGATCAGACTTTTCCGTCATGAAAGCGTCATCGAGATAGCCCATATAAGTCGAGATGGTCTTGTTGGTCAAACCCTTCATATGCTTGAGGCTCTTGAAGGTATTTGCCAGTTTGTTGGGGTTGAGCGGAGATCCAATCGCGGATGCCATGACGCGGACAAGTTCCTCGAATTCTTCTGGGAATTCTATTTTGTGACGGTCATAGATATCTTTCAGATAGACAGTCTGATACAGCTTTCTGAGGAACATCGCTTTCTTGTCCTCTCCATCCTGCAGGAGGATTTGCGGCAGTCCGCCGAAAGTCAGATAATCGAGCCAGGCGTCATTCTCCGTGCCATTGTATGCAGGAAGGAATTCGCTGAATGAGAGCGGGCGCATGGGGATATCCTCTCCCCTGCCTCGAAACTCGGTGGCAATGTCAGAAGATAAAAACTTCGAGTTGCTCCCGGTCACGAATAAATCAGCATTAGGCTTCAGGTTCAGTGTAGAGAGGACCGCCGCGAAATCTCTCACCTCCTGGACCTCATCGATGAGAATGAAATAAGTATTCTCATCTTTTATCGCATTATCGACATGATCAAGTAGATAATCAGGATCCTTAAATGCAGCCTGCCTCTTATCCTCTAGATCGATAACAATAATATGATCAGCAGAAACTCCTTCCTCCAGCAAGTAATCACGGAAGATGAATTTAAGGAGGTATGACTTGCCGCAACGGCGAAGTCCAGTGATAATCTTTATGAATCCGTTCCCTCTGGAGCGAATCATCTTGTCGAGATAGACCGGTCTTTCAATTCTCATACTTTCCAAATAATTGACACTTTTGTCAGAAGTTTGGAAACAAAGATAGCCTTTTTGAAGAGACAAACAAAGAGATTTGAATCTCAAAACTTATAACGGTCTCTTACGCTTCTCTGGATAGACACTTCTTAATGTCCCCAAAATGGCCGGAAAGGTAGTGTTGCCGAAAACACTGTACTATTGTTGCCAATCTTACTGCACTTCTTTTTGCCGATAACATTTGCGCGCTATCGGCACATAAGAATAAATAAAAAGTTATTCGAGCAATTGTCCTACTTTATTCACCACTTTATACACCACTTCATCAAACTGCTCAAAATGAGCTTTTCCGCACTTGATTTTTTGTTGTTCTTGTTTTCGCAATTTATCCAAATCGACATTGGATAAACCTGTACTTTTTGTTTCGGCAACAAAGTAAATTCTTGTATCTTCTTCGAAAACAATTGCCCAGTCGGGATTATAGCTGCCTATAGGTGTTGGTATTGTAAACCAGTTAGGTAACTTGAAATAGAATTTCACCTGTTCGCTGGTCTCACAATCACGGGCAAACTGATTTTCAGCGTCAGAATCCAGCGGAATATATTTTTCATAAACTGTTTTAGATGTATCCGATACCGTAAATAAAAAATCATTCAAATAAGTTTCCAATTCTTGCTCCTCAAAGAGACGCATTTCGTATTCTGAATCACCTATTTTCTTGTATTTAATTCCGTTAATCATCAAGTCGTTTAATGTACTCAAAATGGCTTGCGAACATAAATCCATAAACAACTGCGGATTAACGAGAATGTCATCTATTCGCCCCGACTGCTCAATGATTTCTGCCAAAGTATGGCGAGTAAGTTCTGTTTTGTCCTGAATATACCCCAGTACATCAGGAATTTGCCACTCATGATTTCCATAGCGTTCAATTCTATCCCCTAGATATGATGTCTCAATTCCCTCGGTCGTCATTTCTATCTTTACCTTTGTAGAGCGAATAGAGGGAGGAGTGATAGGAGGAATCTCTTTCACGACTTTTGACGCCTTTGCTATAAGTTCTTCTGTATCGTAATACACCCGATAGCTTGTTTTTTGTTTTATCCGTTCCCAAATTTCCAGAAACTTGGGATCAACTTCAAATCCTTTACGATATTTTATACATACTCTTTCTCTTTTGTTTTTTACACGTCCCTCGAACACTACGCCACAATCTTCCTCTATTTCTTGTTGCAAGGCTTTTGCGAAGTCGCTATAAGATTCATTTGCAACTACAGTCAGCCGATTTATATTTCGGTCATAAATACGTCTTCCTTCGCTATCAACGGCCAAACGAAGTCCTCGTCCTATTTCTTGACGTTTTTTCATTTCAGATTTTGTTTCGTTAAGCGTACAAATCTGATAAACATTTGGATTGTCCCATCCTTCGCGCAATGCCGAGTGGGAAAAAATAAATCGAAGCGGATTATTGATATTCAACAGTTTCTCTTTATCTTTCATTATCAGGCTATAGGTGTCGTTATCAGCAAGTGTTTCGCCCGATGTGTCTTTAAAAATACCTTTTCTATCTTGTGAAAAATAGCCGTTATGGATGTCTTTTAAGTCATGATTGGGAAGTGAACGAAATGCACTTTTTTGGATTAACTCTAAGTAAATTTCTTCAAACCAACGGGCAAACTTTCCCTTTATCGGATTGCCGTTGCTGTCGTATTGACGGTAATTGGCAACACGGTCAATAAAAAAAAGCGAAAGTACCTTTATTCCTTTCGATTGATATTTTAGTTCCTTTTTAAGATGCTCTTCAACGGTTTTTCGCATCTGAAACTTCATCAATTCATCCGTTAATGCACCTTGTGTGGTTCCTTTATAAAGTACGTTACCATTTGAAAGTGTTATGCTGCCGTTAGTTGCATCAATTTCCTCAACAATATATCCGTTTCTGTATATTTCTCGCTCATTAGAGAGTTGATATAAATCATCGCCTGCACGAACAGTTACACTCTTTTTGTTTACCCCTTTTGGCTCGTTTACCATAATGGAGATTTTCGCAGAAACTCTGGTTTTTGTCGCAGTAATAGAGTCCACGGAAACGAATGCATCGTTCGATGAGTTTTCCTCTATAACCGAATCTACTTCTATCTGTTTCACCAATCCCAAATCATAAGCCTTTACGGGATTGAGACTATAAACCAGATTATAGAGATTCCTATGCGTAGCAGAATAGCGCAAAGTAAAGAGCGGATCTAAGTTTTCTACAGCTTTCTTACGTTTAAGCGTTTCCATATTTTGCGGTTCATCTACTATAACAATAGGTTTAGATGAACGGATAAACTCAATCGGAAGTTGTCCGCTTAATCGATCGTTAGGACGATTGATAATATTTTCATCTTTGGCAAACGAATCAATATTGATAACTAAAATTTCAATATTGTTTCCGGTAGCAAAACCTCGTAGCGACGAGATTCTGTTGCTATCGTAAACCATATAATGCACGGGAATATTATCGTAAAGATTTTGAAAGTGCTCATGCGTAATTTCCAAGTTCTTTAACACACCTTCGCGAATAGCTACCGACGGCACCACGATTACAAATTTCTTGAATCCGTATTGTTTGTGAAGCTCGTAAATGGTTCGTAAATAAACGTATGTTTTCCCCGTTCCGGTTTCCATTTCTACTGAAAAATTCATTCCTTGTAATGTGTTGGAAACCTCTATTTCATTATCACGCTGAACGTTTTGTAGATTTTGTAATACTTGTTCTTCCGAAATAATCAGTCGGTTTGCAATACCATCAATAAAACTCAACGCTCCTTCTTCTTGAATGAAAAAATCAGTTTCACCATTATCTTTTGGTTGTCCGTCAAACAAACGAATTACCGAATTAATGGCATCAAGCTGAAATTGGAGATTGGGTTCGAATTGGAGGATCATAAGGTGATGTGTTTAATCAATTTATTTAGACTATTCTCTCTTGTTTTTGATGTTAATTCACACTGCCAAATAGTAAGCACCTTATAACCCATATCAAGAAGTTTTTGAATGTTTTCCGAATCACGAATAATATTTTTTGATATTTTCTCTTCCCAAAATTGGGTATTTGATGTAGGTAAAGCAGATCGCTTACAGTTTTTGTGTCCATGCCAAAAACAACCATTTACAAAAATAACCGTCTTGTATTTAGGCAAGACAATATCAGGTTTACCCGGCAAATCTTTTACATTTTTTCTATACCTAAAACCTTGTGCAAAGAGATACTTTCGTACCAAAATCTCAGGTTTTGTTTCCTTGCCGTATATTTTAGACATAATATCCGAACGTTTGTTTTTTGAGAAAATATCAGACATGGTTATACTGATTTCTCTGCATCATCCAACCTTCTAAACAAATGAGATAATAAACTTAACATATCCAAACAATCTTTTTCAGTAAACAGTCCGCTTTTTCTTAATTCTACTATCTCTTCATGAGCTAATGGATTTCTAACACCAACCATTACTCCTGCAGAAATATGTTGTTGTCCTGCTTCAATGTCCTCTTTTGTCGTTTTCGAAAACTCCGTTCCATCATATTTCTTGAATTTTTTCGTAACAGAAAGCACTCCTTTTTCTCCGAATGCATTAAACATTAAATCCATACCATCTTTAGATAAATTAGATTTGCTTTGTACTCGCTCCTTATATCTTTTAATAGTTTCTGCTACAGCTCTATAAAAATCAAATTTTTTATAATCTTCATAAGACGCATCCCGGACTGTTGGATGTATGTGTCTCCAGTGATAATAAGGATATTCGGGAATCAAACTATGCAATAAATCTACAACTTCACTTTGCTTTTCATCCGATAATTCTGAATCTTCAATTACTGAATTAACGATACCTTCAACACTAGATTGAACACTTTCTGGGAGTTTGCTATACCATTCTTCAACATTAATTTCAACCTTTCTAGAAACACGCTTACGTTTTTCTACTTTTCTTTTTTCACGCCAATCTCTTTCTATATCTCTTAATAAATTTTGCAAATTATCTCTTAATTCCGTAGTAATCGGCAAATCCCAATTAAGAGATTGTCTATCCGTTGATATTACATCTTCTTCTAATTCATCTACAAAATCCACATTCATCCAACCAGTAAGGTATGAGTATCCGTGACTTGATTCACCAACTCCAAAAAACTCAGGAGCATTCACTAAACGTCCGTGAGCAAACAAAGTTATACCTCTCAAGCCAGGTTTTAAAGGCTTTTCGGTTGCCATTATTAACCCTGAAACTTGTTTTTCATCCAAATACTCGTTTGGAATATCGAAATTGTTCGGGAATATCCACTCTATTTGCTTATCAAGATTACTATATTTTAAATTATCATCTATTTGTAACTTTTCGTCTCCATTACATGAAATGTAGACATTAAAGGAGTCATCAAAAAAATTAAATAATTTAGAAAGACTAACGGCTAAGTCATATTTATTAAACGATGATTTTCTTTTCAAATCTTCTAGTTTTATCGTAGTACCTGTTTCTTCAGGGTCACAATCACTAATATTAAAATGTGGCTCATATTCAGGGGTTACACTATTTATTAAATCATTCCATCTTAGTGTAAATTTTATACACTCCCCATTCTTTTTCGTTTCGACATTAATAGTATCTCCTATTCCAAAAAAAGCAAGCTTACCTAACCCTTTTCGACCAGTAACCTTTCTTAAACCACTATGACTCACCCCATTGTCTTCGTTTCTTCTTTTTCTTCCTATGCGTAAAAATTTGTCATTTACCTCTTCAAATGTCATACCTACTCCGTCATCAATAACAGAAATACTTTTCTCGCCTTCATCATCTTTTAACTCTATATTAACCACTTCCGCTTCCGCATCGTAGGCATTTGCAATAAGCTCAGCAATTGCATTTGGTAGTACTGAGTACATTTTGACACCTAAATGCTCGATTGTATGAGGGTCAAAACTCATTATTAGTTTCCTATCTTCCATAATTTACCGATTATTTTTTATTATCGTTTCGCCTAATCTCTTTGCATATTCAGGTGGCACGGCGTTTCCTATTAATTTTGCCGCCGTAGCCATGCTGTTTGTTTTGAAAATATAATCCTTCGGAAATGTTTGTATGGTTGCTCCTTCGCGTATTGAAATAGCTCTATCTTCATCCGGATGCCCAAAACGTCCATTAGAGATGCTGAAAAATTTAGTTGTTATTGTAGGCGCAGGTTTATTCCACCACATACGTCCGTACGTGTCTTTAAAACTATCATCTTTACCAATAAAACATCGGAGTTGAAGTTTTTTATCATCAGCCCAGTCAAGTCGGCTTCCACCATTATGTCTCGTCTTTTTCATTCTTTGTAAACTAATTTCACTTAATCCTGCTACAGAGTGATTAAAGTCGCTCAAGTCTTTATGTCCCGCTTCAACTTTTGGAAAACCGTTGTTTTGTCCGATAACTTCCTTGAGAACCATACTTTTCTGTTCAGGAACAGGTAAATGAATATTGACATTTTCCAAACGAGTTGCAATTAAAGAAAACCGTTTTCTGCTTTGAGGTATTTTATGATAACTCATATTCACTATCTCATATACAATATTATCATAGCCGATAGATTTTAATTTCTTAAGGAATGAAGGTAGGACACTATCTTTGTGTGTTAAAATCCCCGGCACATTTTCAACAAACACATATCCCGGTTTATAATAATCAACAAAACGTGCAAAATCCATTAGTAAATCTTTCGATTGTTTAGATTTATCTTTGTCGGAATTTATAATGCTATAAAATTGACAAGGACTACATCCGGCAAAAATAAGATTGTCATCATTTTTTAGTAAATTAAATTTGTATTCAAAGTAATTGCAGTTTAAATTCCTAACATCTGTGTGAATAAAGACACTTCCAGGATTATTATATTCATATGTTTTTTTTACATCTTTATCAAAATCAACACCTGCAATTACATCTATACCTGCCTGGCGTAGTCCATACGTCATACCACCTCCGCCGCAGAAAAAATCTATTGCTTTATAGTGTTTAATGCTCATTATACTCCCCCTATATCGTTTTGAACTCCACGCCTGCGTCTTTCATTTGCAGGGCGGTATTGGTTTTTAGTTGGTCATTTCCTTTAAAAATTCGGTCGAGTGCGATTACTTTTTTGGGTTGTTTAGATAGCACTTCGGTAATGATTTGCTCGTCCACTTTTTCAAGAATAAAGGCTGATTCGTTGCCTTCAATTAGATAATAACTGTTGCACGTTTCAATATTTACATTGAGGTCTTTCCCGCTTTTCAGCAACAGTTCATACACCATATATTGTAGGTTGGTCTTTTCCGCGACCGGATCGACAAACAGTTTTAATTGCTCTGCTAAGGCTTCGGCAGAGTAGGTTTCAGGTTGTCTCCATTGCTTGAAATTGCTTTCTGCGAGGCGAAACACCTTGAAGCCTGTATCAAGGTTGGGGTACTTATTTTCTTGATTATCGAAGTTTAGTTGTGTCTCTTTTTTCTTATTTTCTGCTTCTATTTCATATTGAAGTTTTTTTCCTGCACGGCGAATACGCTCTTTGGCAATTTCAGCGATGGTTTTATAGCCTGCTTTGAAAGCTTCCGACTTTTCTTCACATATTTCCGGCATTTGCACAAGAATATATCTGCGGTTTCCGCCATCTTCTTTATTTAGTTGCATTAAAGCATGAGCTGTTGTTGCACTACCGGCAAAGAAATCGAGGATAAGAGAATCTTTATCAGAGCCAATAAGTAGCATTTGCTTCAGAAGTCGTACTGGCTTTGGAGTATCGAATGGCGTTTTAGTTCCAAACAATGCAGAAACCTCCTTATTTGCTTCATCATTATGTCCCACTTCTTGAAATGTCCACCAAGTAATAGGCACTCTACCTTGCTGAACTTCATTAAGATAGCGTTTTAGTTGAGGCGCTCCTTGACCATTTTTACCAAAGAAAATTCTATTTTCAGCCAACCACACTTTCATGGTTTCTTTACTGGCTCTCCAACAACTCCCTTTAGGTGGATAAAACTCTTCTCCTGTGTTCGGATTAACTATTGGATAAACTCCTGATTCAGAAAACGACTTCACTAATAGATTATCACTTCGCCATAATCCTTTTCCGTCATTATCATCATTTTTATAAGGCTGATTTTGCTCTTTAGTTCTCGGAAGTAGATTTCTTGAGAACGATTCGGTTTTTTGATATACGAGAATATAGTCATGTGTTGTTGAAAAGCCTTTAGAATCATTGGTTGCCGCATATTTTTTTTGCCAAACAATATTCGCAATAAAATTCTCCTCACCAAAAATCTCATTCATCAACAAGCGCAAGTTATGAACTTCATTATCATCAATAGATATAAAAATCACTCCATCGTCTCTTAGTAAGTTTCTTGCTAAAAAAAGGCGGGGCATCATCATATTGAGCCAATTGCTGTGATATTGCCCGTTTTCACGCGAGTTCTTCCGGAATATACCTTCGCTTGTCATATAGCCTTCGTCGTCTTTGTCGCCCACTCGCTTTTGATATTCGGCTTTGGTTTCCGAGAACTGATCACGATAGATAAAGCTATCATTTCCAGTGTTATAGGGAGGGTCTATATATATCATTTTAACCTTGTCAAAGTAGCTTTTTTGCAAGATTTTCAGCACGTCTAAGTTGTCGCCTTCGATGAAAATATTTTGTGTGTCATCGAAGTTTACCGATTCTTCAGGTATCGGCATAAGTGTTCGAGTGGTGGGTTGTTGCATCAGTCGGAAAGCATCGCTTTTCCCGGCCCAGTTTAATACATATCGTTCATTGGCAAAATTTATATTTTCACCAAGGGTAATACGCAACTTTTCCCAATCGATATTATTTTCAGTAAATACTTCAGGAAAAATTTGTTTCAGTTGATTAAGCTTGACTGCAGGAGGTGTTAAGGATTTTCCGTCCATAGCAAAAAATGGTTGATATTTATAGATTATAAAGTTAAATATTTTTTTGACATTTATTACTATTTATATGCATTAGAATCCGCCGGCAGAGTCAAAAAGCCAGTTGTAATAGGCAATAGTATCTTGGACTTTTTTCGTAAAGTTGTTTGTACATTTTGTCCATCGATTTCAGGGCTCACTTATTCGGTTTTATTCTTGTGTGTATGGTTCCGGAAGCAGCATCACGTAGCTGCTTCCCATTTGCGGTCGGATCGGAGGAGAAGATGGTCTTCCTGTTCTCTAGTCTGTAAGTTGATAAGGTTGAAGAACGACGCCGACTCTTCTTTCTTCACTTCCCGGAAGATGCCACTCGCCTACCGAAATTCTACGACGAGACATACAACTACATGAAGACACATTGAGACATGGTTAGTTCGTTACTTAAATAGCCAACAGTCAGAAAATCACCATGAAAGATGGTTTCGAGATGAAAAAATGCTAAATTTGAAACTTAGCTCAAGCGTAAGACCAGGGACCAAGAGGTCTTTGACAAAGCATATTCCTACATTGAAATTATTAATCGTCACGAAAGATATGAAAATCCTGACTCTCAACCTCAAGCGTCAATACTTTGACGAGATTCTCGCTGGAACCAAGACGCACGAATACCGGGATCTATTCCCGGAAAACAATGACCGCTTCATTCGCTACAGAATCAATGGAAAGGAGTATAAGTTGAATGAAATTCCCTCGGAAGAGGACGAGCCGGGTGAGATTACTCCCGTGCCCATCAAGTATGATGCGATCAAGTTTCTGACCGGCGCTTACAAGGGCACTCGTCCCTACATGATCGTGGAGGTGCTTGATGCCAAGATTAACATTCCGAAAGACGACGATGGCAATCCAATCATTGTCTTTGACGAATCTACAAATACCGAATTCATCATGGCCCAGATGGACTATACCCTGGGAAAGGTGATTGAAAAGTTTGACCGCTGATACGCTTTGAACGATGCAGAAGATCACACAATATTACACACTTGAAGGCTTCTATGATGCCGACGTTGACATTACCAAGGAGGAATGGCTTGGTATCGTCAGCGATCCGGAGATTCAAGAGAAAACCTTTGTCGATGTGCTTATCAAGTTCCTGAGGGAACCTGGCCACAAAGCCACATGCAATGCACTTGGAAAGAAGTACGATTGCTCATTCAACTATTTTAACGTGAATGTGACAAATTTCGGAAAACATGTCAAGAACAAACTGAATCGCTTCTACCTTGAGGGTACAGAAGGTACAGAGACGTTCTGGAATATCCCCATGATCGGGAGAAGCACCAAAAACGGCTTTGAATGGACCCTACGCAAAGAGTTGGCAGATGCCCTGCAGGAGTATCTAATCAACGACCTGATAGCCCGCTATAAGAAGTTTGTCATGTCCCCCGCCTCGGAGTTCCCTGAGGAAAAGTACAAATGGGAACTACTTACCGAAACAAAGGACATGGATGTGAAGGACATCCTTGTTGCCATTACGAAATCCGAAATGAATCTCATCGATATGTCACGCGCCGGTTTTGCGATCAAACAGATGCTGACTGAGAATCCGATAGAACTGGAGTCCTCCTTCAGTGAGCTCCTCAACTCTGAGCGGAGTTTTGCCGAGAATTATGCTGCTTTCGCAGGCATTATTAAACCTGTCGCTGAAAACAAATTTGATTTCGCATTTCCGGATGAGAGGACAGCGGCAGCATTCCTTACCTGTGCAAGGCCAGACGCATACACCTTCTACATGGACAAGATTTATCGGAAGTACTGTCATTACCTTGGAGAAGAGACTATCTCGGCAGAAAATAAGTACATGCATTATCTGAAGCTCGTATCCCGCCTAGCTCAGACGGCCAACAAAGACAAGGAGCTTAGAGACTATCTAATGAAAGAGACCAAAGGTCAGCTATGGAGCGACCTCCTTGTCGGGCAGGATGTGCTTTGGGAGATGCAAGAACGTATGATCGTTGACCTCTCCAAGGTGCAGGAAGAAGAGAATGAATATGAGCCCTATACCAAAGAAGATTTTCTCCGGGATGTCTTTATGGACGAATCTGCCTATGAGCGCCTGGTTTCCATTCTCCGGATCAAGAAGAACTTGATTCTTAAAGGCGCCCCCGGCGTTGGAAAGACCTATGCGGCCAAGCGCTTGGCTTACTCCATCATGGGTGAGCGAAATACGGAACGTGTCAAGTTCGTGCAGTTCCACCAGAGCTATTCTTATGAGGATTTTGTCATGGGCTACCGCCCCAATGACAGCGGCGGTTTTGTACTGCGTCCGGGGGTCTTTTATCAATTCTGCAAGAAAGCCGAGTTGGATCCTGATCACGATTATTATTTTATCATAGACGAAATCAATCGGGGCAATTTAAGCAAGGTCTTCGGAGAAGTGTTTGTCCTGATTGAAGCAGATCTACGCGAAGAGGAGGTCCGGCTGGCCTATCGTGAAGAGATGTTCTCAGTCCCGAAGAATCTGTACATCATCGGCATGCTGAATACTGCCGACCGTTCTTTGTCCATGATTGATTATGCGCTCCGTAGAAGATTTAGCTTCGTAGAGATTGAGCCTGCCCTGGACAAACTCATAAAAGCGCTGAATATCGATCCCAAGTCCAAGCTAGGAAAACTGCTGGAGGAGGTCAAAAATCTGAACGATGACATCAAAGACGATCCTTCTCTCGGCTCCGGATTCCGCATTGGCCACAGCTACTTCTGCAACAGCGAAGCCGTTAGTGACTCAAACATCTTTAACGTCGTGAAATACGAAATTATCCCGATGCTGGAGGAGTATTGGTTTGATAATCCCATCAAAGCCACCGACTGGTCCGAAAGACTCAGAGCCGCTATCACATGATCCCGATTCGGAACATATACTATATGCTGTCATACGCATTCAGCGAGTCGCGGGGAACAGACTACCGGTATATGAACGTGGAGAATCTGGACACGATGAAAGACCTCTGTGCCTGCATTCTCGTCAGAGCTGTCTCGCTTCAGTTGAAACGCGGCCTTATTCGGGAATATGTCACGGAGGAGGATGAATTGATGTCGCCGAAAGGAAAGATTGAGATCACCGCATCCATCACTTCCGGAGCCATCCAGGATCATCGCCTAGTCTGCTCTCACGATGAATTCTCCGAGAATTCCGTACGCAACCGAATCGTCAAGCAGACCCTTTTCGTGCTGTTGGCCTCAGATGTCAAGCAGGAGTATCGCATAGAAATCCGGAAACTCATCCGTTTCTTTGCGGATGTGGATTTCATCGACCCTCACGCCATCAACTGGTCTATGGCGTATGACCGGAACAATCAGTCATACAGGTTTCTGATGGCCATCTGCAAGCTAGTGTTGAAGGATCTGTTGATGACGCAGTCCGACGGCACCTTCCGGATGATGGACCTTCTGGATGAGCGTGCTTTGCACACGATTTATGAGAAGTTCATTCTGAAGTATTATGCAAAGGAATGGCCCCGACTGCATGCAAGCAGTTCTCGCATCAAATGGGGCATCGACGAAGATGACACCTCCGGAATGCTGCCATCGATGCTCAGCGACGTTATGCTCCATGACGGGCACACCTGGTTTATCATCGATGCAAAGTTCTACAGCAAGAACGTCCAGAATAACCTGGGCCGGACGACGCTTATCTCAGGGAATCTGTACCAGATACTGTCCTACGTTCAGAACAAGAAGTACGAGCTTGCCAAGACCGGGAAGCCCTTCGATGTGGTGGGCATGCTCCTCTATGCCCGAACCCGGGATTCCCTCCAGCCTGACGGCTTCGACAAAAACATCCTCGGAAACCGCATGATGACCCAAACCCTGGATCTTGAACAGGAACCGCTTGCGATCGCCAAGCAATTGGATGACATAGCTGAGGAGATATTTGGCCCGAAATAATGATTCCACCGAGTCTATATTCGAAAATAATCAAACATAAAGTTATTCATAAAATTAGAGAGATGTAACAAAAATTTGGATACCAATTTGGTATTTATTATTTTTGTAAAAAATATCCACTATGACATTAATCAGCATCAGAGATTTCAGATCGAATCAAGGAAAATACCTTGCTCTTGCCGCTCGTGGGGAGAGCGTTATTCTCACCTCTCGTTCCGGTAATTTCAAGATTGTTCCTGTAACTGAAGATGACTATCTTGTCAGCAAGAAAGAGTTCTTTGCCCGTGTAGACGAGGCAAGAAAAGAGATTGCTGAAGGAAAAGGCACTTTGGTATCAGGAAAGGATGCATTGGATTCCTTGTTAGAGAGTTTGTAGATGTACGCTTCCTGTCATCATATGGTCATTATGACGACAAATAGTTGCATTTCTGTTTCGTACCTCTAAGAGAAAATTCTTCGCTTCAAAGCGTTCATCGGTTCGCTTTGACCATTTCTTTTTCCCGCAAATGGATTATGTCTCTGCGCTGCTCGGCTCCCGCCTTTCCCTCTCAAAGGTGGTAACTTACCAGTTTTGAGGGCATTGCATTCCATAGTAACCCGGACAACCTTTTAAACAAGAATTCACAAGAATCACGCATACTCCGCGAAGAAAAAGACTTTCAATTCTGGAAAAGACACTATATTTATAGAAATAATTAATACGCTGCGCGCTGAATAAATCATCTATCCCATGAAACCTTTCGCACTCATATTCGGAATCGTCCTCAGCCTGTCCATCCCGGCCAAGCTTTCGGGACAAGACCCCGTCATGCCGATTTATCCGGCTGCTGACAATAACGAGAAGGATGCCTCTCTCATCTTGAAAGAAATCCGAACAGCATCCGACAATGTCGTCGTCGCCCTGTTCAACAGCGACATCGTCGATCTGAACGGTGTGGATACCTCGGACCCGTCCCTCTGGAAACTGGATGGGGAGCCCGTCAAGGCCATCTACAAGTTTGTGACGGAGGCCGACGCTTCCGAACATCACATCTATCTGGAAGTTCCGAAACTCGAGAACGGCAAGCTCTACGCGCTCCAGACCCCTTACGGCAACCGGGACTTCCGTTTTGATGACAAGAAAACGTTCTGCGAGTCCATCAAGACCAACCAGGTCGGATACAGCGCCCTCTCGAAGGTCCGCTACGCTAATTTCGCCATCTGGCTCGGCGATGGCGGTGTCCGGCAGATCGAAGGGCCTCTCCCCCACTATAGCGTATTCGACCAAGGCGGGAAGCAGGTGGCCGAAGGAACCCTCCAAGAAGTAGGACAAGACAAGTCCTCCGGAGACTTCGTCTACAGGATAGACCTTTCTTCCGTCCCGGAAGGGGGCCCGTACACAATCTCCGTCAAAGGATACGGCGCGTCCTATCCGTTCGGTATCGGCGGCAGTTTTTCGCGGAATCTTGCCTGGACCAGCTTCCGCGCCCTATATCATCAACGCTGCGGAGTGCCCATCATCAAGCCTTACGCCGAGTGGGACATCCGCACCAAGCCCTGCCACGAGACGGTCTACCTGACGTATGGCCCCATCGGCGAAGCCAGACTCAAGGTGACCGGCGAGGAGCCGTCCATCAAAGCCTGGGGCGGTTACCACGATGCCGGCGACGCCGACCGCCGCACCTACCATATGAACGTTCCCTCCACACTTCTCACGACCTTCGAAGCCTTCCCGGAATATTTCAAGGACGACCAGTTCAATATTCCCGACATCTTCGACGAGAACTTCTACATTCTCGGAAAAGGCAACGGGATCCCGGACATCCTGGACGAAGCGGAATGGGGCACCATGTTCTGGGAATATGTGCAGACCGAGACCGGAGAGATCCCTTGGGGGACCGAAACGACCGGATATTCCCCGTTTACGACCTATGACCGCGAGGACCATCTCTTCGGCACCGAGGTCCTCTCTCCCATCTCCGCGGCCTGGGCTTCCGGTCTCTTCGTGCACCTGGCCCGTTTGATCGAACCCTACAAGCCCGAACGCGCGGCGCAGCTGATGGAACGCTCCGCCCTGGCTCGCAAGTCCCTGAAAGGACAGGCTTTCCCGACTTTCGACATGTATTGGAATGTCGAGATGTACCTGATGACCGGCGAGAGTCAGTATCATGACTACATCAAGGCCCATGCCGCAGATGTGAACGCCATTGTCGATACCTACAACATGGGCACGGAAGCCTTCGCGCGGAATGCCTGGCTGCCGTCCTATTTCTGCTCCTATATCCTCACGAAGGAGAGGGAGACGGACCCCGCTGTCAAGGCCCTATTCATCGACGCTCTCAAGCGGACCGCCGATAAGGAACTTGACATCCTCGCGCAGAATGCCTACCCCGTCGGGACGCCGGAGAACCTCCGTTGGTGGGGCAGCAATGTCGCCCAGGGCCAGTATGCCTACCCGATGATGCTCTACTGGCGGCTGTCCGGCGAGCAGAAATACATCGACGGTGTCAGCCAGTTGATGGACTATGCCCTCGGACTCAATCCGCTGGGCAAGTGCTTCATGACCGGCGTGGGCTACAACCGCGTCCACCATCCGCATGACCGCGAGACAGAATACACCAACCACGAGATGGGCTGGGGTATCCGACCGGGCCTCATCGTTTTCGGTCCCGGTCTCATCACCAATGCCGGCAAATCCTATCCTGCCATTGACAGAAACACCCCGAGGGAGCGCATCTATATCGATAACCTGATGGCCATCTCGCAGAGTGAGTTCACCATCTACCAAAGCCTCTGCTTCCCGGCCAACGTCTATCCGATCCTGACCGGCGGCAGCGAGTACGACCGTTAGATTATGAACCTTCGGTCATTTCCGCCATCCGGAGCAGAATCTTGATCGAAGCGTTGCTACAGTTAATCCAGAAGGTTCTTCTCTTGTCGTTTTCGGGCGTGCGCATTTTGAATGTGGTAGGAATCTGTCCGCTGGTAACCTGCTGCACAACGGTAAGGTTGTCGATCAGGGCGCGCGCCTTTTCGAAAGCGAGCCGGTCGCCTGTTACCTCATACAGGTCAAGGTAAGCATTGGCCACGTTGCAGGTGCTGTTGTCAACCGGCATCTGGTATTTATGCTGTTCGAACACGCAAGGCGTTCCCAGTATCCGGATACCATTTTCATCGGGAACTTCGTTCCAATGGACGAACTGATCCTCGCTGAGGCGAATGAGGTCCCTTGCGTCAGCAATATCCTCCGCGGACGGGTCATTGTGAAGGATGTAGGACGCATAAGGCGCGGCTGTACAGTTGGTCAGGTTCTCGTAAGGTTTAAGCCCCTCTACCGTAACGTCCTCAAACTGGCCTGTTAGATCGAAAGTCTCAAGCGCCACCTCTTTCATCCAGGCCGCGCCCTTTGCCGTCATTTCCTGATACCGGGTCTCTCCGTATTGTTTCTCAAGCCTGTTGGCATAGTTGAGAACGGGATGGAGCATCGCTCCGACACTGTTCACGGGCTCACCTGTAGCGAAATCAACCTTGATCGGGAACGAACCGTCCGCTCTCTGAATATGGGCGAAGGTATCCGCGATACGAAGGGCGCGCTCATAATACAACTTGTCGCCTGTAACATCGTACAGGTCGAGGAAAGCATTCCCTGAATAGCAGGCATCCATTGTCATCGTCTTGCCGATATTCCAGTCCCTGGAAGACGCGGCCTTGTCTCCGTAATAGGTAGGAGGGAAGAACGCAAGCGGATCTCCCTCCGGACGGCTCTGGTCGATGAGGAACTGCGCGGCATTGCGGGCGATCAGGAGCGCCTCCTCGCGAAGGGCGGGAATGTTCCGGGCAATCTGAGCCTCCACGCTGACAAGACTGCCGATGATCTTGTTGGGATATGTGAAATGGCTGTATGCCTCAAGATCGGGAACGGATGAATCCTTGAACTTCTGAACGGCCTCCATGTTGTGGATGTACAGGGCTGCCATCATAGCGGATTCGCGATAGGGGCGCACGTTACGGTTGTAAGGACCCTCGAACGGGAAGTCGCGAAGGAACTTTCGGGTGAATACAGTATCCATCACATCACCTTTGCCGTCAAGGGCGATGATATCCAGACGGACATCGGACGGGGTGACGAAGGCCCATACCGGAGAAAGGTCCGAGCAAGGGTCTTTGGAAGTGAAGGACCAGGTCCCCTCCCCCTTTTCCTGGCGGATGACAAAGCGGTATTCGGACGCGCCTTCCAAGGCCTTCACATCGAAGGCCGGGGAATATGTGAATTTCTTGCTGAACGCGTTCCAGCACGGGTTCCGGCCTTCCGAGGCAGGACGAATAGGGTGCTGGTACTCCTCTGCGGCAGCAGCATTCAGCCTGGAGTAAAAGTCTGTCTCTGTACCGCAACCGGACAAAAAAACTCCTATGGCGAGCAAAGTCGCCGGAACCCATAATCTGGTTTTCATGCCTAGACGATTGTATTATTTACATATTCTTAAGAGATGCCGCGTACGCTTCGCTCTGCGCCTTGTTCCAAACGAGAAGTGCCTCTCCGTACTTGAAAGTCGCGTCAAGGTTTCTCATGGAAGTCTGATAGGGCTCCCACTCTGCGGTACCCTCGGCAATCTGGTCATTGAGCACCTTGGCGTCTTTTACTGTCTGGACACCGAGGTTAATTCCTTGGTTCTGATAGGTATGACCGCCCCAGAAAAGGAAAGTTTCAGGATCGATGCCTGAAGCCGGGTCAAGAAGGTAAGAAAGAAGATTCTCGATACCCTTTCTGTACTGTTCAAAACCATTGACGCTGAAGATCCAAACGCCCGTTCCCGATCCGATGGCATCGCCGGAGAATGCGTAGTTGTGTCCCTTGAGGAAGAATACCATTGAACCGGGTGTATGGCCCTCGCACTGAACGCACTGGATGGTCTCGCCACCAAGATCGATACATTCACGATCACCGATCAGCGACTTCTGCTTGAATACTGTATCATTCTGGAAATCGTTGACGGGAAGTAGGAAACTAATGTCCGGTTCATCCTTGAATGCGTAATACATTCCTGTATGGTCGCCATGGTTGTGTGTTACAGTGATGAGCTTTTCTCTCTTGCCGGCGCGCTCATAGAAAATGGTTCTGAGAGCCTCATCGGCATCGTCTGCCCATCTGATCCTGTTGGAAAGATCAATCAGGATCGCTTTCTTCTTTCCTCTGACGATGTACATATCGGAAGTACCGTTGAAAGAATAGCTGCCGTCTTCCTTGACAACAAGGCCGCGAGGATGTGATGAATTGTAGTCCTCAATATGCCATACATTCTCCTCGATTCGAGAGACTGTATAAGGACCGATTTCCACGGTCTCTTCAAAAGCCGGTTCCGGAGAACCGCAGGATGCCGCGCAAACGAATGCGACAATTGCGCAAAAAAACAAATTCTTTTTCATTTCTATGATTATTTGGCCCAAAGAAGCCATGTTGGGAAATAATATACATTTACGGTGCCCTCGCCATTCATCGGCTTTGGCGTCACGACAGGTTCAACTTCACCGGCAAGAGCGGATCTCAAGTCATTGAGCATCGTTTCCGCCTGCCGGATCTCCACTCCTTCGGCACGGGACTCGTGACCGCCGTACATTCTTTCAAGATGGGATATCTTCGGCACGACCGCAGTCAAATTCCGCTCGAATTCTTCCAATGACAGACAGGTGTCAAGCCACATCCAGAGATAACCATTGAGCGCGTCTCCGGTGAAGAGGATCTTGTCGGACTCATCGACAAACAGGGTTCCGCCCGGAGTATGACCTCCAAGTTCAATCGTGCTGATGACCTTTCCTCCGAGATCCCAAGACTTGCCTTCGTTAAAAAGTTTAAGTTTATAAGGCTTATAAGCTTTGATCCGCTCGATATTTTCCTTTGCCGCCTGCCTGTCATATTCAAAGTCCCTGAGATAGGACTCAACATATGCCTCAAGGTCGGGATTGTTAAGCGGATTCATTTCGTTTAAGAGATCCAGGTCCTTCTCAGGAAACCATACCTCCGTAAACTGATAATTCGCGCCCACGTGATCAGGATGACCATGCGTATTGACCACGATCAACGGAAGGTCGGTAAGGCCTCTTACCAGCCCGGCAAGATCTCCGACTCCGATACCGGTGTCGATCAGCATTGCATACTTGGAGCCGGTTACCAGATAGCATGTAGCGTTACCATGTTCGCTGATCATCCAGATATTGCCCTGCGACTGAGAAGGGGTGATATCTTTCACAATGAACCAGCCCTCCTGCTCATTGATGATGCCATGTCGTCCGCAGTCGGCTGACTTCGTACATGAAAACAATGCGAGTGCAATGATTGTAAGGTGTAGGATTCGTTTCATAATTCATTATTTTTATTTGTGTATACTTGCTCGAAAAGGTCAATCTCACGTCTGGATATTCCCAAACTAAGGGCAAGAGATCTCCATTTGCTGACGCCTTCGACTACCTCATTCAGGATGGATTCGGCTTCTTCCCTTCCGATCATATATTCCTTGCTGGAATCCAGAAGGATCTGCAGGTCGGACTCGTTTGTCGTCGAGTTGATCAGAAGGCTCTGATACCCGCTCAGTGTCGGATTCAGGTCGTAGGCTGGGGCGAGTGTCCATCCGCGAGGCGTCAGAAAGAAGCCGTGGTTGCGAAAATGGTCGTCACTGTTTCCGATGGCGATGTTGAAGGCGACGCGACGATAGAGCTGACGAAGATTGGCGCTGACATCACAGCTGTTCTGAATAACGAAATCGACAATGTCCAGATACCCGTTGCCGCTCTTGGCATCGCAGCCGTCGGTCAAGCCGAGGAGCGACATCGCCGATGCGAAATGCCGGCGTCTCCCCTCGCCGGTCCTATCGAACCGCCTTGACAGAAGGACGTGATACTTGTCTCCGGAATTGATCACGGTCGTTTCAGCAGCATTTACCCCGGCCTCTTTGGCGAGCAGATGGCTATGGTGTTCCCAGAGAGCGACATCATAGTCATCCCCCCGTGAAGGGAACTTTGCCACGCAAAGCCTTCCATCTTCATCGATTACGCCTGCCTTCGGACGCGCGCCCCCAAGTGATGTTCCCGGATGAAGCAGATGCCGGATCCATTTCTTGTCGGGCAGCTGATTCTTTTCCTCGCTCCGCTCAATTTCCATACTTGCCTGAACCAACGAGCGGATCTCCGCAACGGGAGGGATGCGAAGATATTCACTGCAATTGATGAAATCGCCATCCGGATCTTCCTTGAAGCGGAACCCGCCCATACGTGAGAAGTCGTCGATACCGACGAGATAGTCGAATGAGGACAGCCTCCTCACCGGCCTTTTCTCCTCTGCGGCCAGAATCTGCTCCCTGCGATTCAGAAGCATTCGCCCCCAACGGTCAGGCAGCGCATCGCCGAAGCACCCGAAGATGTCCTTTCCGGGCAGGGTGTACTGCTGCCCCGGATAGTTGTTGATGTCAGCGCTCAGGAATATGCCGCCATATTTCTGCAGCCATCCTTTGTCGAAATTGAAGGAATATGAGTCCGAGCCACGAAGAGATTCATAGCCCAGTTCGCCGACCTGCACGGGGCTGTCGAGCCAATCGAAATCCGCGAATATGTACAAGAATTTCATGGCCTATACCTTCTTTGACGCGCGTTCGCGATTAGTCAGCGCCAGATCCTGAAGCGCCCGCCCCATCTCGTCCTTCCGCGCGAGATGCAGGATGTCATCGTCCAACTGCAGGGCATACAGGACACGAAGATAGATACCGATTGCGACTGTAGGCGCGCCCTTTTCAACCCTGTTGATTGTAACGGGAGAACAGGTTGCACGCTCGGCGACCTGGGCGATGCTCAGGTTCCTGCGCAGCCTGGCAAGTTTGATCTGCTCGCCTACTGTCTGCATCTTCCGCTCGAGTTTGCGGGGCATCTTCGTCCCCATCGTCGCTTTGCTCATTTATTCACAACATTATATTCAGTGTACAAATATAAGCATTTTATTTATTTTATGATATATTGAGTGAAAATTCTTGCCAAATTCATTCATTATTCGCGATGTGAAGAAAACTGTTGCCATTGCCAGGTTTCGGCCATATCAGGAGATACCTTTGCGGTGCAGTTTCATACCTAAGGAAGATTCCTTCATTAGAGGGTCTTGAGAGAATCGAATTCAGTTCTCCCGTCACGTTCCTTGTGGGAGAAAACGGCAGAATTGCACGTCTACTGGCCAATTATGTCCTCGCCCGCCATTATTATCCGATGGTTGTCGTCCGCAGCAGGAAGAAAAAGAACTATCTGGAGGCGCTGCATCGATCGGATCTTGTCGTGGGAACTGTCCCAAGCGAGTTTACGTGATGCCAGGCACTTTGTCAACTGGTTCAAGAAAATGGTTTCGGAAGAAGTCAAAAAACATATCGACTTCATCATGACGAAAGGCGAGAACGTGTGATGGTATAACGGCCAGCACATCGTTTTCCGTAGCCATAATTCAGGCAAGATCCTGAATATACTTATGACTGAACTCGGAATCACCATAGCAAATCTTGCTCAGACCATTGGAATCAACACTTCCGCCGTCCAAAAGCACCTGAAATCCATGACGGACAAAGGATATATATCCCGTCGCGATAAAGACGGGCTATGGGATGTCTTCATCATTCCTTCAGTTTAACAGTATTTCACCTTAAAAGGTGATCAGCTACCACCTACTTCTTTTGCAATCCTGCTGCTAATCAGGTTGTCATAAACACATAAAATGCCTGACATGTTGATCTCAAAACGCTTTCTGATTATAATATCAAATCCATCTTTCTTTAGGAGCGTTCTGTCATGCTTTGGCAGTTAGCAAGAATACATTTGACTCGCATTGAAATTAAATTACTACATTTGTTCGCAAGCTATATAGCATGAACATATTAACTCTAAAACTATGGCCAAGTTTTACTGCGAATATTGCGGCATATGCAACACTTCGGTAAGAACTCTCACCGCATGCTCTTGTCCCCGTCACCCCGATGATCATGGTAAAGGAAAACATTCACCGGCATTGTAAAATTTCTCCCTAATAATTGTTATAAAATCTTTCCCTTATAATTAAATTTAAGAATGAATGAAGTACTTGATGGCGAAGCAATGGCCTTGCCGAATATAAAAACATTTCTTGATGATGAAATTTCATTCGTCGTTCCTTCATACCAGCGTGGGTATAGATGGACAGAAGAACAAGTTAGGCGGTTGATTGAAGATCTATCCGAATACCAGAAGGAAGAAGACGAAAAAGAAAGAAGTAAACAATGTCCTTTCTACAGTCTTCAAGTTCTTGTTGTAGAACAAAAGAAAAACAATCTCTATGAGGTCATATATGAGGTCATAGATGGACAGCAGAGATTGACCACAATGCTTTTGATGAATCAAGCGTTTCACATTGTAAAAAACATTGAAGAGTCAAGATTCCAGGATGTTATCATTAAGTCAAAAATGGGACTTGTTCCTAAAGGATATAAAATCACTTATCAGACAAGAAAAAGCAGTGACAGCAGTAACATTTGGCTTGAGGAGATAACTATGGCATACCTTCTTGATCAAAAAGAAGGAGGAATAACTCATATTGAAGAATTCAAGAAAAAGTGTAGAGACTATTATCACTTTGCTGAAGTACTTCTAACATGTATATCTTCATTAAAAGACAATAATATAATCAGTGATCTTAATACTTGGGAGACATTGTTCAAACAAAGGGCTAAGTTTATCTGGTACGACAAATCGAAAGTCGATTTTGAAGATTCGAACGAAATGATTTTTAACCGCTTGAATGCTACGAAGATCAAATTAAACAATGCGGAACTAATCAAGGCCCTATTCCTACAGAGTGGTGTATATTCACCTGAACGGATAATAGAAAGAGATCAACTTGCCATTGAATGGGACCATCTTGAAAAAAGGTTGCAGGAACCAGAATTCTGGATGTTTATCTGCCGAAGTAATAAAGCGACATCGTACGATACTCATATTGAATATCTCTTTGATATCATATCAAATAAGCAACCAGAACATCAACACAGGGAGAACTATACTTTCGATTACTATTATGATAAATACTTGCAAGCCCAAGATAAATTTGAATATGTGAAACAAGAATGGAAATATCTTAATGATTTGTTCCAAATACTGGAAGAATGGTATAATAACAGACATTTCTATCATCTGACTGGTTATTTGCTTGAGTACGGAGAGATAAATAAAAGGCCAATGACAATTCTGGATCTTATATCCCTTCTTTATGTTGATCCGGATAATAAAAAAATGTTGCCAAAGGATAAATGGCTAAATAAGCTAACCGAGCTAGTAAAAGACTCTTTATCAACTCTTACACCAAGTCAGCTCGTCTTTACAAACAAAGACATAATGATGAAGTTCCTGATGCTTTTCAACGTTATTAAGGAAGACAATCGTTCCAATCCAAATGCCAGGTTTTCCTTCAACGAATTTAAAAGCATTAAACTTGGTCTGCATAATGGCATGGTATGGCATCTGGAGCACATAGCTTCAAATACAGATTATGTTCCTGATCTAGACAAGCGTCAACAACTTGGACGCGATTTGATGGAGTATTTTACTGGTATAGACATACCGATAGAAGTTATAAAGGCTGATAAAGAGCTGTCCTTTAAGGGAAAATACTCTGATGGTATCCGTTGTCTTGGTAATAAGGAGCAAGAATTATGTACATTACTTTTAAAGCTTTTCGACGCTCTTCCCGAAGAACAAGCAGCCAAAGATGAGAAAGAGAAAGAACTCCAATCCGTATTTTCTAAAATTCAGCAGCATTTTGATGCCGATGATCCTCTTATTGAGGAAGTCAGGTGTGGCAATAGTGTCATGAACGAGAAAGATTTTATATGGAATTTTGTTCTACTAAACTCGAAGACAAATATGAGTTACGGCAATAGTATTTTCCCAATAAAACGTAAAAGAATCATTAGGGATGAAGATACTGTCTTTACTCCTATTGGTACACGCAACGTCTTTGATAAAGCCTATTCCCTTAAGCTTTCAAATCTTATTTCTTGGGGACGAAAAGATGCGAAGGATTATTGGGACGAGATCAACAGAACATTAAAGAGATTCCTACCAGTCAATTTCACTCTACCAGAATACATTAAACTATAATTATGGAATACAGTTCATCAGAGATAAAACATGCTACTTCGATGAGCTTCTTAAGGCTAATCGACAATCATATTATAAATGTTCCTGTTATTCAGAGAGACTATGTCCAAGGCAGGGAAACAGATGTGGTTACAGAAATACGAAAACAATTTGTCAAAGATCTTCTGTTTTATATCTCTGACAATAGCCAGTCTCATAATATCGATTATGTTTATGGTACAGTTGAATACTCTAATACTGAAGAGTCTAAGATTTTCATCCCACTTGATGGGCAACAACGGCTTACAACACTATTCCTTCTGCATTTGTATATTGCTGGAATGTCGAATAATTATGATACATTCAAAGAGAGGATAAAGGGGAAATTCAGATATTCGACTAGAAAAAGTTCCTCCGAGTTCTGTAAGGGGCTCATAAGTAGCAACGTTTGGAGTGAACTACTGATCATTAAGCGGAATTCTGAAAGTGGCACTGACATTAAACCCAGCAGAATCATAGAGAATCAAGGATGGTTTTTCCAGGCCTGGAAACAAGACCCGACGGTCGCTGGTATGTTAGTAATGCTGAATGAAATTGATGATCAAGTCAATTCTGAGAGTAAAATCAAGAAGGGCATTTCGTACGAGGAATCCTTTTCCGAATATATTAATAATTTATATATTAGACTCTTTTCCTCAGAAAAAGAACCGATTATTTTTCAGTGGCAACCTCTCGACGGATATACCCGGACTGATGACCTCTACATAAAAATGAATGCAAGAGGTCTCAAACTCACCGATTTTGAAATCTTTAAAGCCCTGTATGAAAAAAGTCTCAACCATAGCCCATCATTTAAAAAATGCTTTGAGGAAAATATTGATGGCTGTTGGAGTGATTTTCTATGGCGTTATGAACAAACCAATACAGATGCTGTTCTGGAAAGGATAATACGATTAATGATTGGATGTGGCTATTGTACTGAGGTCGCAAAGCCTAGCAAGGTTATCCTTGATAAAATATTCTGTTTTAATAAGCAGGATATTATATTCGCCTATAGTAGATTCTCTGACCTTGAGATTTTACACGACATTCATTTAAAGGAGAATCAAATTTCAGACAACATCAAGAGAATTGAGGTAAATATTGCAAATCATATCATTGATGCTATGTCGGCTTTATGTGGGGAAGATTCACCTCTTATCAAAGAAGAAAGTTTGTGTTTGCCATGGTATGACGAAAGAAATGAGATATCATATGTTTTGCATGAAAATCTTAGCAACATTGAATACGACCAACTTGTGTTTTTCTATGCTTATATCCGATTCATGGCACAATACAAGGGTGATCTTAAAACTGAGCTGCCTCAGTGGATCAGATTGATACATAATCTGGTGAATGCTACCAATATCAATGAATCTACCGATATGTCCGAAATGTTCAACTCTATAGAGCGAATACTGAAGGATATACATGATAATCCAATAATCGATTGGTTATGCACTAAACCTGTTATAAATAAGTTTTCTCAAAATCAAGTATTTGAAGAATATGTAAAGGCTAATCTTATAAAATGGGGACGAGATAACAATGAAGTACGTTGGAATCGTCTCATCCGTGAAAACGAGACCGATGAATACATGGATGGGCAGATTGGTTTTCTCCTTGTAATTAGTGGAGTATACTTAAATGAATTTGATTCATTTAACAAAGAAGATAGTGATAAGGCCTTGAAGATCCTTGATCAAGCATCAAAGAATTCTAGGAGAATTTTTTCACATTTCAAAAGAAACTTTACTGATAAATTGGTAGAGGATCACCTTCTTGAACAGACAATGCTTATTAATGGGATGTATCTACGACATAACACTAGCTCTAGATTAAACTTTTGTAACCGACCTTTTGATCGTGATAATAGTTGGAAAAAGCTATTAGAGGTTCCTTTCAAAGAGAAAAATAACGAGGGTATCAAAGCCTTTAAGCAAATCATTACCGCCAAATGGTCAAATGAGAATGATGCCATAGAGTCACTTCAAAATATGTATGACACATATCGTCAGAATCATACTCATTCCGATGAGTGGTATGCTCCTTTCTTAGGCCCATATGGCAAACAATTGATTGACATTTGTTCTCAAGGATTTATACATAAAAACAATGGACACATAACCCTGTTGCATCAGAGTCAGATGAACCATTATCACTCTGAATTACTTAGCCGTGAGTTGTTTTTTGAATTGAAATCCGAATATGAAGAATATGACTTCATCCATTATGCAAGTGTCCGCTCCGGAGAAGAAAATCCAGGAATCTATTTTGAGATTTTGATTTGCAGTATTCCGGTCACAATCTTTATTTATCATAAAAGAGGTTGGAGGCTGGAGATTTATGATAAATCAATGCTCAACAAGTTCTCGAATACGGAAAATTGGCCAAAATGTGAAGTTGAACTTAGAGAAATATTAGGTAAGCCTGTGGAAGACATCAAAGAATATGTTCCAATAGATAAACAGTACATAAGAGATCTTCTTTCAAGGGTTAACTCAAATAAATAATCAATTATTACATGATAGCTTGTACTGTCTACTTTCAGCATGTAGCGGTTAACCGAGATCCTCTGCTTGTCTCCTCGCATATGGCTTCAATCCTGAAGGCGAATCCCTAAATTATCGATTCTCCACCCATGACGATTATTCGTGAATCTGCGGAGAGTTTCTATAATGTTTCCACACGAGTTATCTAGTACGAGAAAAGATGGAGACCCATGTATGGGGAGAAGACCCTTCATGAGCAATCGCACGGCGAGAGTTTCCTGAACTTTATCAATACCTTCTCGAAGACTGGGATCTTCATCATAGACGAGCCAAAAGCAACCCTGTCGCCTAACCGTCAGTTGTCCCATTTCTCCCACATCATCGAGATGGCTAGGGAGGGTTCTCAGTACATTATAGTCACTCACTCCCCCATCTTGATCGCTATACCAGGAGCCGACATCATCTCGTTCGACACGTCGCCCATCAGCCACATCGGATACGAAGAGACTGAGAGCTACAGAGTCACCGAATTGTTCATCAACCACAGGGAAATGATGGTCAAGAACCTCACTGATGTCTAGCTATTAAAGATTTCTGATATTTAACGCAAGAAGGGTTCGCCGTGCGTTTGTAAGTGCGGTTGACGAGGTCCAGCAGCAGCGTGTTTTGGTGTTGCTTTTTCATACGGTGCAAAGAATACATCACCCTGCTGTAGTTTGGCATTTGTGAGACCTATCTTTACAGCATCATCAAATAGGGTTTTTATGGATATGAACCGTTTACCAAAATACAAATTGCCGAAACTGAGTTTGCCGGAAGACTATGACGACCGAGTAAAGTTTGTCTTCATCGATCATATGGCCCTTGACCCACTCTTATGGGATTAGTCCTTTATCCCGTAGAATCTTCATCATGGCTAAATCCTCTTCAGTAGGGACTGGCGCTGTTTGTGTCGTCTCAACTGATTCGTAATCAGCCACCCATTTATTGAAGAGTTCCTTTATTTGGCTACAGATCCTTTTATCGTTCTCTTCAATATTGTCTAGATCCCACTCTTTCAACGATGAATTGCCCAATTTCCGGCAGATCGCAATTTTCGACTCCCTGTATTTTTCTTTCTTCTTGTCGAAATAATTGTTGCTTGCAGCGATATTCAGTTTCTTCTCCAACGGCAATTTATTCCCGATGTGTTCCAACGTTTCATTGGCCTCTTCCTCGCTTAAGGTGTAGTATTTAGTATCCCATTTTTGGGGGAAAATATGCTCAATCTCCCAGTAGGTTGGGAGCAAGTCTTCCTGTTTTTCTTCCCGGTAGGCCAGAAGCTTCAGCATCATCCTCTCAACCTTTTTATTCGGCTTTGTAAGAAGAGTATCCGTCCTTATGTTTTCCGCCTGTAATTCGAATTCATCATCCGTTTTCTTTTCCTCGAATCCTGCCGGGAAATCCGGGTGACAGGTATTGATGATCTGAGCGTTAAGTTTCAAGATATCGCCTTTTACGGCGCTGATTGTCGGAGCCTCGAGGAAACGTGTCAGCAGCATAACAAGGAGTTTCCGGAGAAACTTCAAGAACAACTCCTCAAAGTCCTCCCGGTGCTTGTATTTCATATAGAAAATGGAAACAGGGTACTTCCAGAATTCATTAGAGTATGAAGACAGACAGTCAAGCGTCTTTCGAATATCGATATTCCGGCTCCAAGATTCATCCTCAATCGAATCACGTCCGTTGACCACTTCCCACAGGTGCAAGTTTTCGGCCAACTCGTCAATCACTTCAACAGATAAACGATTCTTATTCTTTTCCAGATAATATTTTCTGACGCCAGGGGTTGTCGTTTTTGTGTCCCCCTCTTTAGCGCGAAGATAAAACATATGGTAGTAGAAAAGTGACTGAATACTTTCTGATACTTTTTCCGAATCGTATTCAAGTTCTTTCCATTTACCAATGAATGTCTTTTTGTCAGAATCATCAAGCCCTTTGTAGATGTAGGACTTGAAAATATCGGCATCTGAGAGAGGCAAACCTCTATTGTTGAGCGTATTGAAAATCGTCAGGGCGGTTTCCTGGTCATCCGCGCCTATGGGCAGCAGAATAGTATAGTTCAGCAACGCGTTGATGAAATTGTAAATTTGGTGCGGGCTGTTTTTCGACTTCTCTGTATAAAGACCGATGAATGTATTATAGTTCTTCGAGTAATTATCGGTCGCCCCTTCTTTTGTTTCTCCGGTCTCAAGTATCTTTCTGAGAAGCCGATTTCCCCTATCTGATACTACATCAGACTCCAGAAGCATCTGCTCCCTGTCCTCTTCTCCTGTCATCTCATCTACTTTCCAGAGGGCAGGTTTAATCTTCGACATGAAGTTCGAGACTTCCTTCGTCTGATTATCTTCTTTTTCCAACATGGCAAATACAGCACGAAGGAGTAAGAACAAAGAGGTTATTCTCTGTTGTCCATCGATAATCTGGCGGAAGCCCTCTTCTTTATAAGAAACAACGCAGCCCAGGAAATAACTTCTGGCTCCATTGGGTTGGGTATGTTCTATAGAGAAACTCCAGATATCATCAAACAGTGTGGATATCTCATCATCACCCCAGGAGTATGGACGCTGATACTCGGGTACTAAAAAAGGTGTTTCCTGGCCACTCTGTAACAACTCCAGAACAGTTTGTTTATTTACATCAATATTTGCTTGTGCCATTTCTCCAAAGATTCGTTAAAAAATTAATATTTCTATTTAGAACATAAGTCAGACAAATTTATGAATTCTATCCAAACATTTTTCATTGAAATCAACGATTTTCAATAAATGTTTGATGCAAATTAAAGAGTTCGTCCTGCCAAAACTTGGCAGCCACAAATAATTCTTCATTTCAATACTCAATGTGCGTGCCGACATGATATGAAAGTTTTGAAAAATTATTGCATCCTGCCACTTTTCGGCAGGATAAATGATTTCCTTTGCTTCGTAAAATTAGAACAGATGAGCAAAACCATTATCGAAAGAATGTGCAGCATCGCTGAAAAGATGCGTCCTGAGGACGAGAAGAGCGGCATGCCTATTTCCAACATAAAGAAGGCTGCTGCTGACATTCGGGCCCTCTCAAGGACTCTCGAAATGAGTCCCGTCCAAGTAGTAATACTCACTGCCATAGTCCAAAAGGCTGCGCGTTATAGCGTGTGTGTCAATGACCTGGCACAAGAACTCGGGCTGGAATACCTGAGGTTTCTTACCTATAACAAGGAGACAGAAGGGCTCCGGAAGCGCGGATATATCCGCATCAACAATGATGGGGACATTGTCATGCCCAAATCCGTCTTGACCTGTCTAAAAGAGAATACGCCGGTGAAGCCCATTCTTATGACCGGACTTGATGCCGATGAACTCCTTTCCCGAATCAAGCGAGCGCTAACAATTCGCGAAGAAAATCAATGCACTACTCAGGAACTGCTTGACGAAGTGAACCTATTGATGGAACTAAATCCGGACAACAGTGTTTCGCGTTCTATCAGAAAAATTCAAAAGGACATTCCCAGAATAGAGGAAATTGTTCTTTATGGCCTGATATATCGGTATTATTTCGAGGACGATGACATGGTGGACTGGCACGATATGAGTGACTATCTGGACGAAGAAGACTTGGATCAGCTCAAGAGCATGTATAAAAGGGAGTTCCTTTCTTTGCAACTGAATGACATCATAGAATACACCGGCAGAGACGGTTTGATAGAGAAGGATTATTTCAGACTAAAAACTGAAGTGAAGGAGGAAATCTTTGCTGACACGGGTGGGCTTTGGATAGAAGAACAAAAGATCAGTGCCTCCCGAAAACTGCTTGCTTCGGAGATTATGCCCAAAATCCTGTTTTATAACGACACTGAAGGGCGGCAAGTATCCCAACTCAAGAAATTGATGAGTAAAAGAAACTTCAATGAAATACGCGAGAGGATGAAGAACATGGGCCTCCGTACCGGATTCACCTGCCTTTTCTACGGTGGTCCGGGCACCGGCAAGACAGAGACCGCCTACCAGGTCGCAAGGGAAAGCGGCCGTGACCTCTTTATTGTGGATGTCTCCAAGGTCAAGAGTTGCTGGGTTGGTGAAAGTGAGAAGAACATCAAGGGTGTTTTCGACAAATATCGCCAGACTGTGAATGCTGGCGGAGAAGTGCCGATTCTGCTTTTCAACGAAGCGGATGCGATCTTTGGAATACGACAGGAGGGTGTTGAGAGAGCTGTGGATAAAATGGAGAACTCTATCCAGAATATCATTTTGCAGGAGATGGAGGATCTGGAAGGCATCCTGATAGCCACCACAAACCTGACCGCTAATCTGGATAAGGCTTTTGAGAGGCGCTTCCTGTATAAGATCAAATTTGAGAAGCCGTCTCAAGAGGCGAAAAAACAGATATGGAAGGCCATGATGCCTGAACTCTCTGAGGCGGATGCCCGATACCTTGCAAGCAAGTTCGAATTCAGTGGCGCCCAGATTGAGAACATCGTGCGAAAAAAGACCATACAGAGCATTTTATATGGTTCCGAACCATCCAGAGAAGAATTGCTCGGTTATTGTTGCGAGGAAGAGAGAGGGGCAGGCACCCAAAGGACAAGAATTGGTTTCTAAGAATGTCAGCCTCTAGCAGTACAATTCGCTCCGATTTGCCGCTTTTTTGCAACACTGCCATATTTTGGCAAATTATTACCTTACCTTTACAGTCAGAAATATGATAATAAGATTTGAAAGAAAACAACAAAAACCTGATATATGGCAAAGAACTATTTCGACAGGTACGTATGGCTGATTGACACCGTCAACCGATACGGTCACATCTCAAAAAAGGAAATCGACGAAATGTGGTACAGATCTTCGCTGAACGAAAAACGCGACAAGGAGCTTCCCGAGCGTACTTTTCACAATCATCGCGCAGCCATCCTCGATACCTTCGGCATCGAGATCAAGTACGACCGTTCGCTGGGTTACTACATCGCCAACAGCGACGACGTAGAAAGCGACGGCATACGCCGATGGCTGCTGGATTCGTTGTCGATGAACAACCTCCTGAACGAGAGCCGGGATATGCGCGACCGGATCCTCTTTGAGAAGATTCCCTCCAGTCAGCGCTGGCTGTCCGTCATCGTGGATGCAATGCGCGACAGAAAAACGGTAGAACTGACTTACCAGAGTTTCTCGCGGGATGAGCCGCACACCTTTGAAGCACATCCCTGGTGCGTAAAACTCTTCAGACAGCGCTGGTATATGCTGGCCAAGAGTGAAGGCTATGATGAACCGCGTATCTATTCATTGGACGAGCGGATGATCAATGTGGTGCCTTTGAAGAATAAGCTGCGGGTCCCGACGAAGTTCGATGCAGAAGATTTCTTTTCCAATTACTTCGGCATCATCGTCGGTAACGATTGCAAGCCGTCGAAGGTGGAATTGAAGGTGGTGGCCGATCAGGTCAAATATTTCGAATCCCTGCCGCTGCACAGGTCGCAAAAGCCGGTCGATTCCACGCCGGAATATACCATCTTCCAGTATCATCTGGTGCCCACATTCGACTTCAAACAGGAAATCCTGAGCCGTGGCCCCAAGGTGCAGGTCCTCACGCCCGAATGGTTCCGAGACGAAGTCGCCGGAGACGTCAAAGAAATGGCAAAGCTCTATGAATAGGGTTTATTTTACCTGTTACATCCAGGGCGAGTAAAGGTCTGGCTTTCGAATAATGAAAAAAATTATCTTTACATAAATGGAAACTAGAATGGACAATCGTCAACGAATCTACACGCTCCGCGAGATCGCCAAGTGGGTGTATGTCAACAAAACAGAGGTAAATATCCCCGACCTGCAACGGGGTCTTGTATGGAAAGCGCGCCAGATGGAGCTCCTCTGGGACTCTATACTGAGGGGCTTCCCCATTGGATCGTTCATTCTCTCCGACGATAAGGATAAAAAATACTTCCTCATGGACGGCCAACAGCGCTTGAATGCGATCGCTACGGGGTTCGGCACCTCCGAAAGGGATGTGCTGCTCTGGCTGGACATCCATCCTGCAAAGCAGGAGAATAGCACTCGCGCCTTCTGGGTGAAGGCAACGACGGCGGCACATCCCTGGGGGTTCAACAACAATGACGACTGCTCCATGCTATCCTCGGCTGAACGTAGGAAGGCCCTCGAGGATTTTGGGATGAAGGGGAGAAACATCTATCAGGAGCAAATCAGCCTTTTTGATACATGGCCGGTGAAGGCCAGGAAACCGATTCCGCTACGCTTCTTCCTCGAAGCACCGCTTGATAGCGCTCAGTCATTCGCAGATGCCATCATCAAAAGCTGTGGGGAAAGGGCAGGCCTGCGTTGGGCGCAACTGAGCGATGAAGACGTTATGATTATCAAGGAGAAATACTACAATGTGTTCAAGAATCTCGATGGCTACACCGTCCAGTGCGACATCCTCTCGCATACGGTCATTGAACGGGAGTCTTCGGAGAAAGATGAAACCCACGAGACCACGTCTCTGGAGATTCTCTTCAATCGACTCAATACCGGCGGAACCAGGATCTCGCAGCATGATCTGAACTATTCCGCGATCAAGGCATATTGGCCTGATATCAAGAAAGTCAATGACACAATCGCAAAGCGATACATGCCACCCTCAAAGCTTGTGATGCTCGCCTTCCGTCTTGCACTAACCAAGATGGACAGCTCGAAAGGCCTCTGCAATCCCCTTTCTGTACGCCAAATCCGAACCCTCGCGATGAATTCCGAAGCGAAAGATTGCATTAACAGAGTATACGACCATCTCGATGACATAATGAAGAGGATCGATGAGTGGCTCTACGTCTACGACGGGCAGACGAATACCGATCCTGAAAGAATGCCTGCGTACATCCGGACATCCATAGCCCACAAATCCCCTGAGGTCTTCCTCCTGCTGATGTACCTCGCATCGGAAGACCTAGACAAAAGAATGCAAATCTCCCCTTCCGAGGTCAGAGGTCTCGCACTATTGCTTCACTGGTTTAGCCTGGACCAGAAGAATGCTGTGGGGGTTGTCTTCGGTAATATTCATTCCGGCGGAAATGAGGAGATGACTCTGCGGCTCCGGAAGGCACTGTCCGAGTGTACCGGTAAAAACTTACTTCTACCGGTGTTCTCTCCCGATGAGATGCACCAGTTCATTCAAATCAAGGCAAATCCTGACTGGAATCCCTGGAGCGCAAAGGATTACGCACCCTGGTACGATTTCTATTCTCGAATCTCCGTGTGGAGCAATTCCGAGGCGCAAGAGATGCTTCTGTATGCCCAGCGGACGTTCATCAATACACACTTCTGTCTGTACGACCCGGCCAGAGAGGACATGTGGGGCGAGTATAACCGCCCATGGGATTACGACCATATCATCCCGCAGAACTGGATCAGGGAAAGGGGGCGTGCACGCAGGGAATTCAGGGACTACTGCAGCCACTGGGTCAATAGGATCGGCAACATCGCTGCTATTCCGTTCGAAGACAACCGTTCAAAGGGTGACAGAGATTCATACAATGTCTATGAGAATAACGCTGATGCGCTCCTCTTCGATAAGGCATTCCTGGATCTGTCCAAACTCGGCGCGAAACTAACTGAAAATTCAGAAGGGAGCTATCGTTTTGCGGAAGTAATATTCAAGCGGACGCTTGACATCTATCGCCAATGCTATGCGTTATTCGATGCCTTACTGAAAGAGACAAGCCTCACAGATCTTCAAGCCCGCCGCCGAGAGATGATGGAAGCCCTCGCTCTCAGGCTCGATGGAGCAGAAACTGTTTATGTCGCCGGGAACGGCGACGCCAGGGGCGGCGGGCTCTGGCGGGATTATCCCATCATGCGGGATGCCGACTGGGCGCGCGAGTGGCTTAGTGTGGGTGTGCGACGGAGAGACAAGTATTTTATCTGCTGGGCATGGGGATGTAAGAAGAACTATTTTGAAATCGGAGTTCGGAAACTTCCTGGAAGGGATATCGAGATGGACACATCGGATCTCCCCGAAATGGATCCTTCCTACAGGATCGGTAGGGGGCACTGGTGGTATGCCTATAAGGAAATGTCGGAAGACACGAATGAAGAGAAGATCTTCGACGAGATAAAATCGATCTTAACACGTTTCAGGACTGAAGACTAACGCATTTGAAGGGATCCCCGCTCCGATAGCGAACGTCGCCTATACCGGTTGAAAAGGCTCACGTATTGCTGTTTCACCAAACTCGTAAAATTAGATTAGACAACAAAATCGCAGCCTATCAAATCTCCACGGTTGCCTGAGACTCACAGGTACGGGCCATGCGGAAGAACTCTCCCCCGAAATTCTCAAAATAGGTTCCGCCGTGACTGACAGGAACGTACGTGAGTGTGAAGAATAAGGAAACTAAAGTTTCGCAAGTAAAATAAGACGAAAAAAGCCAAAGAAGATTTCCATATTAAATTAAAAATCAACATATTAGAGTTATCATACAAAATATAGTCCTTAGCCTATGAACAAAAATACCGAAATTATTTCTGAACTCAAAAGCCTTTTGAGCAAAGACGACAATAGCAGAGCGATAACAGCAATCATGAACACGATGGAGCGCATACGCATCGATGAGAGGCAGATTGGTTTCGGGAAGAACCCCAACTGCAAGATGACCTGCGCCTAGACCCTTCAGCTGATGGTCCTCTTCCCGTTCTTCGCCGTGAAGAATGCCGGGAACTACATCGACAGCGTCCTTGAGAAGATCTTCGGATGCAGGAAGGATGTCTTCTACCGCTTCCTGTCGCACCCCGACATCGACTGAAGAAAGGTCGTCCACTCCATCAACAGGAGGCTTCTGAGTCGTATCTCCGTCAGGACCGATGCAGGGAGAACGAGAACCCAGTGTGCATAATCGTGGACGACACCGAGATGGAGAAGACCGGCAAGCACTCCGAGTTTCTCGGGATCGTCAAGTTCTGCCAGACGAAGTACGGCACACAGTGGGGACGATGACCGCCGGTGCGATTGTCTCCAAACTTGTCAGGATCAAGGCTGTTTAGTACAGTCGCAAACATAAGTTCTATCATGCTTCAATCATTGTGAAGTTCGCCGGGGCCGACGTCCGGTTGTTCTTTTACCGCAACGGAAGGAGAGGCGCCTGGAACGCCCTGCTGTCGACAGACACGTCTCTGGATGCCTTCAAGGCCTACAGAATATACTCCATGCGCTGGGCCATCGAAGTGTGCTTCAAGGAGATGAAGGGACTTGTAATAAGTAACTTTGCTTGTACATTTTTTGGCAAAGAAGAATGTACAATTTTTGGTAAAGTAAAATGTACATTTTAGCCAAAGAAACCCAAGGCATCCATAAATTTGTAAATCACTGCAATTAC